>NZ_JBNILO010000007.1:0-211819 GCF_050107735.1 Jeotgalibacillus proteolyticus | reverse complement strand
CACCATCTGGGATCCACTCCTCTTTTCTTCAACTAGTCGTTTCATCGAAATGACGTCTCTATCTGAAAAGCGAAAAGAAGAGTGCTGGCTAAGCCAGCACTCCTTGCGACTGCCCGTCGCACAAAAGGCTGCCGATGGGCAGCCTTTTCTTGTATTTAAAAACGTTCAGCTATTACTTCAAGTGCGATTCCTCTGTCACTGTGAGGATATTTGGTATTTTCGATAATCTGGTAATTTTCATGGCCTTTTCCTGCAAAAATAATAATATCATCAGGCTCAGCTATTTCCATCAGGTGTCTGACAGCTTCTTCCCGATCCCCAATCAGCGCATATTGATCATGTGTCATTCCTTTTCCTAAATCATTTACAATGCTGTCGTAGCTTTCAAACCTTGGATCGTCTGTCGTCAGCACCACATAATCTGCAAGTGAAGCTTTTTCAGCCATGGCGGGACGTTTTGATTTGTCCCTGTTGCCCCCAGTGCCTACAAGAAATAGAATACGGTTCTTCTTAAATGGCATGACCGATTGTATTGCTTTTTCGATGGCATCCGGAGTATGAGCATAATCGACGTAGATTGATAATGGCGCCTCTGTATGAACACGTTCCATCCTTCCGGAAACCGGTGGAATCTCTTTGAGGATTTCTACGAGATTTTGTACCTTTTCCCCTTTTGCATAAAGGGTGGCAAGTGCTGCTAATATATTTGACACATTAAATGTCCCAAGCAGCTGCGTTTCAACTGTAAACGTCCCTTCCGGTGATTCAAGTTCAAAACGGGTCATGTCGTCCATATACTCAATATTTTTAGCCCAGAAATCTGCTGTGTCTTTCATGCTGTAGGAAATAATTTCAAATGGTGTCATTTGAGAATATATATCATGCCACTCATCATCTTGATTAATAACTGCGTACTTAGGTTTTTGGAGATTTTGACCCAGCTGGGAAAATAACAGTCCTTTTGCGTAGCCATAATGTTCCATCGTTCCATGAAAGTCCAGATGATCATGGCTTAGGTTTGTAAATGTGACAACATCAAAGTCAACACCGGATAATCTTCCTTCGACAAGACCGTGGGAAGAAACCTCAAATATCATATTGGGAATGCCAAGATCCATTGCCTGTACCATCATCCGTTGAGTTGTAATAATATCACTTGTGGTGTTGGCACTTTCGTGAAGGATTCCATCCAGATCAAAACCGATTGTACCGGACAATGCAGACCTCTCCCCTCCCCGTTTTATCAGCTGATGGATCAAATTGGTAACAGATGTTTTACCATTTGTACCTGTTACTCCAATTACGTTTAATTTATAGGAAGGGTATGAATAAAATTGATTGGCTATAAAAGCCAGCGCTCTTGAAGTGCTTTTGACGATTACCTGTGCCGCTTCCCCAGGGCCTAAATCCAGTTCTTTTTCGGCAACTACCACAGCAGCACCTTTTTCAACAGCCAATTGAGCATAATCATGTCCATCAGCGGTATGCCCCTTAATGCAGACAAATACAGCCCCAGGTCGAACTTTCCTGGAATCAGCCTCAATAAACTCCACTTCCTCGGGCAGCTCTCCAATGATTGTTTTCAGTTTTAATTTATCAAAAAGGTCTATAGTCTTCATTTTTAATTCCTCTTTCTTAGCATCTATTTCATAGGTTTTTACGGACAGCTAGTGTAAAAGCTTTATTCTTTTGGCATTACTGCTGTAATGTAGCGGTAAATCAATGCTTCCGTATGATAAATGGACGTCACATGGGTCCGTTCGTTTGCGTGGGAAGAATCGATTCCGGCACCTATCAGCCCGTGCTTAACATCATGTCCTGCTTTCATTGCAGCAGAGGCGTCTGATCCATAAAAAGGGTAGAGATCGACTTTATAAGCAATATCATATTTTTGTGCAAGCTCCACAAGTTGTTTTCTTAAACCGTAATGATAGGGTCCAGAGCTGTCTTTTGCACAGATTGAAACGGTAAATTCATCTGAAGCCTGACCATCTCCCAATGCACCCATGTCCACGGCTATATATTCAACCGTTTCCTGTGGAATATTTGAATTTCCTCCATATCCGATTTCTTCATTGTTGGCGATAATAAAGTGAGTAGTATAAGGAAGTTTTTCTCCGCCTGTATGTATTTTTTCCAGCACACTCATTAAAATTCCTACACTGGCCTTATCATCTAGATGCCTTGATTTAATAAATCCGCTCTGAGTTACTTCTACCCTTGGGTCAAAGGAGACAAAATCTCCCACTTCAATTCCTAGAGCTCTCGTGTCCTCTGCGTTATGTACAACCTCATCAAGACGGACCTCAATATTCTGCTCATCTCTATTAGCAGTGCCCGCATCCTTGTATACATGAACAGACGCCTGGTGCATTAAAATGGTGCCAGTGACCGTGTTCCCTTTAGACGTTTCCACGCTGCAGTATTCCCCTTCAGCAGCATTCCATCTGAAACCGCCAATCATAGAAAGCTTTAGCCGGCCATCACCTTTAATTTCTTTCACCATTGCCCCCAGCGTGTCTACATGTGCTGTCAGTACACGATGTTTAGACGTGTCTTCCCCCTCTGCCGTTACAATTAAACTTCCTTTATTTGTAATTACAGAAGGGATCTTTCTTTCTTCGAGCCACTTTTGAACAAACTGGATGACCCGGCCGGTATTTCCTGATGGACTGGGTATTTGAACAAGCTGTTTAATAACTTCAATCGTTTGTTTTGTATCTTTAAGTTCCATAAATTAAACGCTCCCCTTATCAGCACTGTTTTATCATTTATCTCATTATACAGTGTACTATATAATTCACCTATGTGAGGGGTTGGAAAAAGAATTACATAATTAAATATTCTACCACACGGCCCTTCAATTAAAACGCTAAACTTTAGACAAAGATCGCTTTGCGTTTTAAGATACTAGAAGAAATATATTTAATTTTAGAGAGGGCGGATTTGATGGCACTTCATTCATTTATCTTACACGCAAAATGGCCCGGCGGTAGAAACAGCGTGGGCAGTATAGAAGCAGAAAAACTTAAAACTAGCATCTCCATTCCTGCAGAAATGGACGGACCCGGAGTGGGCACAAATCCTGATGAAATGCTTTTGGGTGCTGCTTCAACATGCTACATTATTACCCTCGCTGCAATGCTCGAACGGGCAAATATAGAGGTTGCAGAGCTTTCTCTTGAATCAGAAGGGCGCGTAGAAGTCAGCAGCGGTGTTTTTACGTATAGAGAAATTATTCATCGTCCCTCCGTTAAAGTCAAAAATCAGAACGATTTTAAAAAAACAGAACGGCTTGTATTTAAAGCAGACGAAAGCTGTATGATTTCAAGAGCCGTAAAGGGAAATGTCTCTATACAAGTACAACCAACGATTCAGTAGATCTCCCTTAATGATATGGCAATAGGCTAGTTTATGTTTTTCTTTTAAATGTTGTGGAAAACAGAGAGTATTCTGCATTTCTTAGGAGGAATATTCATGGTTGAACATAAACTTTATATTAATGGCTCTTACACAGAATCTTCTTCGAATGAGTGGATCGATATAGTGAATCCTGCTACTGAAGAAGTAATTTCCCGAACACCTAAAGGGACGGAAGAAGATGTTAATAAAGCTGTAGAAGCAGCTTTTGAAGGTCAAAAAGAATGGGAAAAGGTTCCTTCTAATGAGCGTGGGAAAATTGTCCGAAAGCTCGGAGATGGAATCAAAGAGAATCGAGAAACATTTATTAAGCTGTTGATTGAAGAACAAGGAAAACCTCAGGATCAGGCAGCTGACGAAGTAGATACAGCAATTGAATATTTCTACTACATGTCCGAATGGGGACGTAGAATTACAGGTGAGGTTCTTCCAAGTGACCGCCCTAATGAAAATATCATGATGTACAAAAAGCCGATCGGCGTTGTGGCTGGCATTGTACCGTGGAACTTTCCGGTATTTATTTTAGCCCGCAAAGTAGCTACGGCTTTAATTGCCGGCTGCTCAATTGTGCTTAAACCGAGTCAGCAGACCCCTAATACTGCAGCGGAGTTCACAAAGCTGGTCGAAAAAACCGATGGCCTTCCTAAAGGGGTTTATAATTTTATTACAGGTACCGGCTCCACCCTCGGTAATGCATTGGCATCACATCCTAAAGTATCCATCATTACGATGACCGGAAGCGTCGGTGCAGGTACGAAAGTGATGCAGGCAGCTGCAGAAAATATTACCAAGGTAAATCTTGAGCTTGGCGGAAAGGCACCAGCAATCGTTACGGAGAATGCCGATTTGGATCTTGCTGTTAAGCATATTATGGCATCTCGTTTAACTAATTCTGGACAGGCCTGTACAAATGCGGAAAGAGTATATGTTCAGGAAAATGTCGCGGAAGCCTTTACTTCTAAATTGAAGGAAGCGATGCAGAACGCAAAGGCGGGTAACCCGAATGAGGAAAATAATTTGGATCTTGGACCATTAGTCAGTCAGGATCGGCTGGATGAAGTTCATTCAATGGTTCAACAAGCTGAAAAAGAAGGCGCATCTATTTTAACCGGCGGTAAACCGATAGAACGAAAAGGCTATTTTTATGAGCCCACATTAATTACAAATGCTAAGCAAAATATGACGATTATCAAAGAAGAAATTTTTGGACCGGTGCTGCCTGTAGTGACTTACAGCACACTGGATGAAGCGATTGAAATGAGCAACGATACTGAATATGGTCTTTCTTCATCCGTTTATTCAGAGAACTACCACGAGATTATGAGAGTGGTAAATGGCCTGAAATTCGGTGAAACATTTGTTAATCGTGAAAATTTTGAAGCATTGCAGGGCTATCATGCCGGCGTCAGAAAATCTGGACTCGGCGGAGCAGACGGCAGACATGGCCTGGAAGACTTTTTAGTCACACATGCTGTTTATATGCAGTATAAACAAGAGTAACTTTTTATTAACAGGGCTGGGGAGTACAAATCTTCCCAGTCTTTTTATTTGGAGCATAAAAAAGAGCCTGGGACAGTGTCTCAAGCTCACTAACCGGTTCATTAAGTCCCAGCCTCTTTTTACTAATTGTCTTTGAGGTTTCCAATACCGAGCTGAACGTCACCCTGCGCTTTGTCTTTCTTCCCTTCACGCTGCATGCTGCGGTCATTTTTAGCATTTCCCACCTGATCTTTAACCTCGCCGCTCGCTTTGCTTACGGCACCTTTAACTTTGTCTGACAATCCTTTTTTATCACTCATGCTTTATTCCTCCTCTAATTATGTACTGTCCTAATATGTACCCTTTTATCAATAGCTTAAAACAGTGAAAAAAGGATTTAAAAAAATATAAAAAAAAAACATAAAAAACCGTTTAGTATCCATTTTAAAAAGGTAAAGAGTACTATACAGCAAAGGAGGACGATCGACATGTTTGAAGAAAAAATCAAGTACAACAGAACGGATATTTTAACAGGACTTGCCGGAACTGGAATTCTTACTTCCATACTATTAGTTGTTACAGCCCTATGATGAAGAACACCTCCAATAAAATAGAGGATACATAAAGAAGATGGCGCGCTCCCTCTGACTGGACGAGCTGTCTTTTTTTTGTTCAAAATACATGTTGCAAAGCGGATTCTTTCTAATAGACTTGTATGTTTAAGTGTGGTAAATTTAAAGCCGATTAAATCACTAGGAAATGAGGGACATTTATGACACAGCATGTTTCAGAGGCTCCAGAGTTAATGAAGAAGAATTCAACCACGATTGTATCTTCCCTTCCGCCGCTTCAGAAGCCTTTGGTCCTTTTAGGTATAGCAGCCGCGATTATTTTATTTTCTATCATTATCTTAACGACTAATGGGACTCAAGGTGTTTTATTTTTGATTGGAATTGCACTGGGTCTTACACTATTATACGCAAGATTCGGGTTTACCTCCGTCTTCAGACGCCTGGCCGCAGTAGGCAATGTACAGGGCTTGCAGGCACATATGGTTATGCTTGCAGTAGCATCAACATTGTTTGCGATTATATTAGGCACAGGTTTTAGTTTTACAGGAGTTACACCTGCAGGATACGTTTCACCTGTTGGAGTCAGTGTGCTTTTTGGCGCATTTATTTTCGGGATTGGAATGCAGCTGGGAAGCGGATGTGCCTCAGGAACTTTATATACGGTTGGAGGCGGACAGTCTTCTATGATTTTAACCTTGTTCGCATTTATTGCCGGTTCTGTATTAGGGGCTTATCATCTCCCTTTTTGGACGGAGGAAACATGGGCATTGCCGCCAATTTCACTGGCTGAATCCACCTCTCTTGGCTTCTTTGGGGCATGGGCTGTACAAATGATCCTTTTTGGAATCATTTACTTCCTATTGTCACAGTTCGCCAAACGGAGAAATCCACCGCCAATGAAACCATTGCCAACGACGACAGGCTGGAAGAAAGTTTTCAGGGGTTCATGGCCCCTTCTGACAGCAGCCATTGTACTTGCAGTGCTAAACGCCTTAACTCTCTCGGTTCGTGGAAACCCATGGGGCATAACCTCCGCATTCGCACTATGGGGATCTAAGGCACTTGAATTGATTGGTGTTGATGTTTCAAGCTGGGGTTACTGGCAGGGGGCAAACGCCATTCAATTATCTCAGACTGTTTTAGCAGACTCAACGAGCGTGATGAATTTCGGTATTATCCTGGGTGCTTTTATTGCTGCAACAGCAACCGGAACATTTAATCCTAAGAAAATTAAGCCGGGTATAGCAGCTGGTTCTATTATAGGCGGATTATTAATGGGTTATGGTGCAAGGCTTGCCTTTGGATGTAACATCGGAGCGTATTTTGGGGGTATCGCATCCTTCAGTCTGCATGGCTGGGTATGGGCAGCCATGGCTTTGCTTGGAACCGCGCTTGCCCTTTTCATTCGGCCATTATTTGGTCTCAAAAATCCCAAACCTAAAGATTCTATGTGCTAAAATAGAAAAACTGCAGTCCACAATTGGCTGCAGTTTTTTATTATTGAATTTTTTTAAGCTCTTCTTCAAAGTAAAAAGTAGCCGAATCTTCCTGTATAATATAAGAGTACCTCTTCATATTCGCAACGTAGGACCACTGTTTTATTGTCACAACTTTTTCATTCAGCAGTACTTGTTCTCCATCAATGAATTTGTTTTTATATGTTTTCATCGTTCATCCTCCAATTTTTAATAAGATTTGCCGGGCAATTGAACGATAAGGCTGATCATCCATAAATCTCGATAAGCCGTTCTGTCTAATCAGGCTGGATGAGATTTACTAAACCTCCCACCCTCATTTATTTAATTATATCACATTTTAAAGCCGGATTTGTTTTCTTTTTTTTAACGCGGTAAATAAAAGTCTATAGTCCTATTCATTTATCCAAAAAAAAAGAGAGCTTTTCAGCTCTGCTTCAATTACTCGACCCATGTATACATGTACTGCGAGTCCTCTATGTGTTTTGCTTTTTTCACTACTTTTAACGGCTTAAACGTATCAATCATAACAGCTAATTCCATCGTTTCTTTCTTTCCAATGCTTGCCTCTGTTTTTCCTGGATGAGGTCCGTGGGGGATTCCGCTTGGATGAAGGGTGATAGAACCTATTTCAACTCCTTTTCTGCTCATAAAATTCCCTTCCACATAGTAAAGTAGCTCATCGCTGTTCACATTGCTATGATAATATGGGGCAGGAATCGCCTCCGGATGATAATCGAAGAGCCTAGGAACAAATGAGCATACCACAAAATTATGACCTTCAAAAGTTTGGTGAACAGGAGGCGGCTGATGAACCCTCCCTGTAATAGGTTCAAAATCTTCCACATTAAAAACCCACGGATACAAACATCCGTCCCACCCCACCACGTCCAGTGGATGATGATTGAAAACATGCTTGTGCAGATGACCTCTTGATTTTGTTATTACTTCATAGGATCCTTTTTCCTCAAAGGTTATCAATTCTTCAGGCCCCCGGATATCACGTTCACAAAATGGACTGTGCTCCAGCAGCTGGCCATATTCATTTCTATAGCTTTTTGGAGTTGTCAGCTGGCTGAATGCTTCAATCAGCAAAAATTTAGATTCTGCTTTTTCCGTTGGAAGAATTCGATAGATCGTGCCGATCGGAATAATAATGTAATCGCCTTTTCGATAGGAAATAGTACCAAACATCGTTTCAATCTTTCCTTCTCCGTAATGAACAAATAACATTTCATCTCCGTCGCCGTTTCTGTAGAAGGAATCCATCCCTTGAGATGTCTGGATAATTCCGATTAGCAGATCATCATTTCCAAGAATGTAGTCTCTTGCGGAAAGTGCATCTCCTTTTTGTTTAAGCTTTGAAGTTAAAAAATGACGGTGTTTTAATTCCCCCATTTCTTCATATTCCGGCAGATAAGAGCGGGCTAACTCGGATTTGGAAACTTCCGTTGGCATAAAATGATGATAAAGAATGGATTGAGTTCCGCTGAACCCCTTTGTTCCCATCACCTGCTCACGGAAAAGCGTACCATCTTCTTTTGTAAATTTCGTATGGCGTTTATGAGGGATCTTTCCAAGTTGACGGTAATACATCTAATCACCCTTTTCCACTTCCAATTTTGTTTGTCAGCGTTCCAAGACCTTCGATGGTCAAAGATACTTCATCCCCTTCCTTTAACCAGGGGTGAATCTCTCTGCCAAGCTCCAGCAGGCATCCCGTTCCCACCGTTCCTGAACCTATAATTTCTCCGGGATAGACCGTTGTCCCTGCAGAAGCCCGTTCAATCATCTCTCCAAACGAATAATACAAATCCCTTGTATTCCCTGAGGACAGCTGCTTACCGTTAACAAACGCTTCCATTTTTAATTCAATTTGACCGTTTTTCATTTCGCCAACTTCATCCAGCGTTACGATATACGGACCTATTGATGTTGCAAAGTCTTTTCCTTTTGCAGGACCAAGCCCCACTTTCATTTCTTCCCGCTGTAAATCACGCGCGCTCCAATCATTCATAATGCAAAAACCGAAGATATGAGCTGCTGCTTGATGAGATGATATGGTGGAACCCTTTTTTCCAATCACACATGCAATTTCGAGCTCATAGTCCCTTTCGCAGCTTTCAGCAGGAAAGGGAATGACTTCTTCCGGTCCTTTGATGGTCAAATGGTTCGAAAAATAAAATGCAGGAAACCTGTACCACTCCGGGATCATCTCGAGCCCTCTTCTTTCCCGTGAACGTTTCACATGCTGTTCAAAAGAGTAAAAGTCTCTGAAACTTAAAGGATTAGGCAAAGGCGCCATAAGCTTTACCTCACTCAAGAAATAAACGCCCGCTCTTTCCACCGAAATAGTTTCCCAGCTTTTGACGAGTTCCATATACTGCTCCTGATCCTGAAGAAACTCAAACAGTGTTGCTGGCAGGGCACCCTCTGAGTATTCATTCATATCGATGGCATATTGGTTCAGATGAATCCAGCCGGCTTTTTCCTGACCATTGGGGAGGCGAAAACTTATCCATTTCATATTTTCACCTCTTATCAATCTTCTGGCGAATTAATTCAAATGTATCCGTCATGGGTCTTGTATACACCTGACCCGCCAATCTGCCAATTGGTTTTAGCTCCTGAGCATTGATTCTGCCCTCATGCAGGAGAGAATCATCCACCTGAATTGTAATGACTTCGCCAATTACCAGGCTTCCTGCACCTGGATGATCTCCAAAATGCAGGATTTGATTCTTTATGCACTCCATATGAATTAGACTTTCTTTAACACGGGGCGGCTGAACGGAACGACTTGGACTCTTCGTCAAACCCGCTTTAATAAATTCATCTTCCTCTGGTAGATAATTAATTGCACAGTGGTTCATTTTTTCGGAAAAGCTTTCACTCACGATATTTATCACAAATTCTCCCGTTTCCTCTATATTTACAAGCGTGTCTTTTTTTGATCCGTCCTCCCCATTCCGCATTGGAGAAAAACAGACCATCATGGGATCCGCGGAGATCGCTGTAAAAAAACTGAATGGCGCCAGATTTGCGATTCCATTCCTATTGATGCTTGATACAAAAGCAATAGGTCTTGGCAGGATGGAGCCAATCATTACTTTATAGGCTTCTTTCCACTTCATTTCATTTGGCATAAACTCCATCCGGTTCTCCACCTTTCGTTCACGAAAATTGATGGTGCTCTAAAATATATTCTGCTAACGAAAAGATAATTTTAATGGTTTCTCTTTCCAGCAGCTGCTTTATAGGTTCCCTCTTCTTTCCTGCTCCCGTTCAATGGACTCAAATAGAGCTTTAAAATTTCCTTCTCCGAACCCTCTTGCTCCTTTTCGCTGAATGACTTCGATGAATACTGTAGGACGGTCGACAATCGGCTTGGTGAAAATTTGCAGCAGATATCCTTCGTCATCTCCATCTACTAAAATATTCAATTCCTTCAGTTTTTCTATTTCTTCATCAATGTCCTTAACCCGTTCGCTCAGCGTTTCATAATAAGAAGCAGGCGTATTTAAAAATTCTACGCCATTTTGCTTCAGGATACCGACTGTCGTAACGATATCTTCCGTTAAAATAGCAAGGTGCTGAACGCCGGGGCCATTGAAAAATTCAAGATATTCCTGTATTTGCGATTTCCGTTTACCTTCTGCCGGTTCATTGATTGGAAATTTAATTCTTCCCCCGTTGTGCATCACTTTTGACATCAGAGATGAATACTCTGTGCTGATATCTGCATCTGTAAAATGGCGCATTTCCTTAAAGCCCATTACTTTTTCATAGTAAGAGGTCCATTCCTGCATTCTTTCCACGTTTCCAACCACATGATCGACAGCAATAATTCCTGCATCTTTCACTGGGATTGAGGATTGGTAGGGTTCAAAACCAGGCAGAAAAACTCCCTGATATCCAGTGCGTTCAATTAGGGTGTGTACGGTATCTCCATAGGTTCCGATAACCGCTTTTTTTACTTTGCCATACTGGTCTTCCACTTCGTACGGTTCTTTTATGGGGATGGCGCCTCTTGACACCGCTTCTCTGTAAGCATTTTCAACATCCTCCATCGTCAGCGCGATATCACGCACACCGTCTCCGTGTTTTTTGACAAATGCGGCCGTGTCAGATGAGTCTGTTAAGGATCCAGTAATAACAAGGCGCACTTTTTTTTGCTGCAAAACATAAGATACAGTTTCGCGATTGCCTGTCTCAAGACCGGAGTAGGCTGTCATTTTAAAACCGAATGCCGTACAAAAAAAGTGCGCGGACTGCTTTGCGTTACCTGTATAGATTTCGAGATAATCAACATCTTTAACCGGAAAAAAGTCATTAACCTGCTTATTCATTGAAATGGATTCTTTTTTCATTTTAAATTCCTCCCACTATACATTAATTTTTGAATGACCGGCGGCCAGGTGAATGGCTTTGCCTGTTAATGCTTCAACTGCTTCTAATAAGCCCTCGCTTACACTCGGGTGTGCATAAAGTCCAAAGGTCAGATCTTCTGTGCGTCCTGCCATTTCAAGAGCTAGCACACTTGATGCGGCAAGCTCTACTGCCCCTTCACCGATTGTATGGATTCCGAGTAAAACATCTGAGTCTTCATCTATGAGGACCGTGACCATTCCTTCTCTGCTTCCCGTTACTGCCGCAATTCCCAGTGCAGCCAGAGGAAACGAAGCTGTTCTAATATTTTTATATATCTTTTCTGCTTCTTCCACAGTCATGCCACAGCTTGAAACAGGCGGATTGGTATGAACGATAACCGGCATAAATCTGTCGTCATATTCACTGCTGCAGCCTGCAATTACTTCAGCAGCGACTTTCCCCTGTTTGATAGCTTTAACAGCGAGCGCAGGACCTTCTGTAATATCACCCACTGCATAAATCCCCTCTATCGACGTTTGACAGGCAGGGTTTATGAGGATATGACCGTCTTTCCCTGTCTTCATTTTCAATCGATCTGCACCAAGTTGAAAGCTATTCGGTTTTCGGGGAGCAGCTTTCACCATGTGAGACGCTGTAAGAGTGGACGATTGTCCATCTTCTCCTTCCAGCACGATCTTAATTTCCTCCTCATTCGTATCTACCTGCTTGACTTCTTGATTAAAATGCATCTTGATGTTCCTTTTTTTGAAAATTCGTTTTAACTCCTTATTAATAGAAGCTTCAAATTGAAAATCTTTCTTTTCCACTATTAACGTGACTTTTGCTCCAAGCTGCTGAAACGAAGAAGCGGCCTCGAGTGCAAGATAGTCATTCCCAATGACTGCCAGATGCTTTGGAATTTCCTGCAGAGCATAAACAGATTCATAATCTAATAACCGGTGATCTTCCGTTTCTTTCGTGCCGGTTTTTGAGCAGCCTGCTGCGATGATGGCGGATGAGAATCTGTAAATCGAGAAGGTATGACCGCTTTCGACTCCAATCCTGTCTTTTGATAAAAAATAAGCAGAGCCTTTTATCCGTTCAATCCTGTTTTCATGAATCAGTTTTTCAATTCCGCTCTGAAGCTGGGCTATAACTTTCTGTTTTGTGTTTTGCAAAACAGATAAATTAAATGATGCTTCACTTACCTCAATTCCCAATCTTGAAAAAGAGAGCAATGAATTTCTTTTTTTGCCAGCTTCAGCAAATAGTTTAGAAGGCATGCAGCCTGTAAATAAGCATATGCCTCCTACATTTTCTTTTTCAATCAGTGTCACTCTTCTTCCGAGCTGAGCGGCCCTTATTGCAGCCTGGTACCCCCCCGGCCCCCCGCCGATCACCACAACATCTTTTTCTTCTGCAATTTCCCCTACGACCATTATGTTAGCTCGACCATCATGGAAAATGGCTGTTCAATCAGTTCAGCAAATCGATTCGTAAACATAACAGCACTTCCTCCGTCTATAATCCGATGGTCATATGTCATTGAAATATTCATCATAGATCGAATGACAATTTCATCCTGGGTATTTACCATCGGTCTCTTTTTTATTTTGTGAAACGCCATTAGGGCTGATTCCGGGTAATTGAGAATGGGGGTTGCTCCTATACTTCCTCCAAGCGGACCTGCATTGCTGACGGTAAATGTGCTTCCGGTTAATTCAGCAATCGAAAGCGCTTTCTCTTTAGCTTTTTGTTGAATTTCTCTCATTTCCTCCTGAAGAATCTGGAATGATTTTTGAGAAATATTTTTTAAAACAGGCACAAGCAACCCGTCAGCAGTGTCCGTAGCCAGCCCAATATGAATTGCAGGATGAAGCAAAATCAACTCATTTTTTTCATCCAGAGACGAATTAAAAACAGGAAATTCTTTTAAGCACACACCCAGTGCTTTTATAAAAAAGATCGTTGCAGAGATGTTTCTTCCATCTTTCTTCAACTGTTCTTTGAACTGAAGAAGCTCTGTAACATCCACTTCTTCAAAATGAGTACAATGCGGTACTGTGAAAAGGGACTGGGTAACCTTATTTCCAATTTTTCTTCGTATTCCGGTGTAAGGAATGCTGCTTTGAGTCTCTTTTACCATTTCTTCCATTTGCGCAGGAGTTTGATTGCTTGGGACTTTCTTCATTCTTATCGCCGAATAGATGTCATCCTCTGTAATTCTCCCTCCAGGACCTGACCCATCGACCATTTCAATAGAAATTTGGTGTTCCCGTGCAATTTTCCTGGTATAAGGTGAGGCAAGGATACGTTTTGCTTTTTTTATTTCTGTACCTTCTACATCAGGGACCTTTATGAAAAGATCTTTTACAGCAGGACCCGGCTCTCCCTGCTTAGCTGAATTAACTGCTTCTATCAGCATTATTGTGGTTCCAACCTGAATAGTAGACCCCGGTTCAACGATAAGTTCTTTTACAATACCAGATGAAGGGGAAGGAATTTCAGCAGTCATTTTATCGGTTTGAACTTCCACCAGCGGATCATCTGCTTTCACTTTATCACCTGGTTTTACAAAATAGTGAGTTAGCTCAGCCTGCGTCATTCCTTCTCCAATATCATGAAGCTTGATTTCCATCCAGACACCTCCCTTCTTTGACTTAAAAATTCACCACATCCATTACCGCCTTCACCACCCGTTCTGGCGTTGGAAGGTAAAAATCTTCGTAGCCAAAATACGGAACTGGCATATCAAATCCTGATACCTTTGCTGCAGGTGCTTTTTGATATAGAAAAGAGGTTTCATTTATGATTGATATAATATCGTTTGCTACGCTGCTCTGGGGATGCGATTCTTGAACGATGACTGTTCTTCCCGTTTTTTGAACAGAAGAAGCTATCAGATTTTCATCAATAGGAGACAGCGTTCTTAAATCGATTACTTCACAAGATACATTCTTCTGCACTAAAGCTTCAGCTGCTTTCATTGAGACTGAAACCATTGCTCCCCAGGTAATAATGGTTACATCCTCTCCCTCCAGGATTTTTTTCCCTTTCCCAATTTCAACCGTGTATATTCCTTCCGGCACATCTTCTGCATTTGACCGGTACTGCCGCATAGGTTCAAGGAATAACACAGGATCAGGATCTTCTATAGCCGAAATCATAAGACCTTTAGCATCATAAGGACTCGAGGGACATACAACCTTCAAACCCGGCATATGAGTAAAAATGGATTCTGTGCTGTCACAATGGATCTCGGGCGCGCGCACTCCCGCTCCATACGGCGCACGTATAACGATTGGCACAGTAAAATGTCCCATCGTTCTCGATCGTAACCGAACCGCATGTGTCATTAATTGCTCATATGCCGGGTAAATGAAACCAAGAAACTGAATTTCGACCACCGGCTTCAGCCCGTTTGCTGCCATTCCAATTGCTGCTCCTACAAAACCCGCTTCGCTTAATGGAGTGTCTATGACTCGATCTTCCCCGAAAGCCTCCAACAGCCCTTCCGTTACTCGAAAAACACCCCCATTTTGACCAATATCTTCTCCAAGCAAAAGAACTCTTTCATCTTCTTTCAGCATGACGGAAAAAGCCTCATTTATGGCCCCGGCCAATGTTAACGGTTTTCTATCAACTGAGCTTTTCACGAGTTACCTCCCAACAGATCCATTAAATACGATTTTTGTTTAATAAGAGATGGAACCGGATTTTTGTAGACATGATCAAATAAAACGACAGGATCCGGGGCAGGGAAATCTTCCATTTCCATTACAGCCTGCTCTATTTCTTCAGCGGCTTGCTGTTGAATATCCTTAACCCATCTATCTTCATACCACCCGTTTATCTTCAAGCTTTTTTCTATGCGTAAAATTGGATCAAATTGCTCCCGCCTAACCGTGCTTTCCTGCTGGTCCCGATACTTTGAAGGGTCATCAGCGGTTGTATGAGCTCCGTAACGCCACGTTACCGCCTCTATTAAAGTGGGACCGTTTCCAGCTCGTGCGCGTTCAAGCGCCTGGGTTACGTAATGGTAAACCGCGTAAACATCATTCCCATCAATCCGGACTGACGGAATATCATAAGCAAGTCCTTTTTGTGCGATCGTCTTGGATCTCGTTTGTTTGTTTACCGGTACGGAAATAGCGTATTGATTGTTTTGATTGAAAAAGATAACAGGAGACTGAAAAACAGCTGCAAAATTCAGTCCTTCATGAAAATCACCTTCAGATGTTGCACCATCTCCGAAAAACGCGATAGCAGCATTTTTCGTTCCTTTTCTTTTTTCCGCAAAGGCTGCACCTGCTGCATGGGGAATTTGTGTTGCAATCGGAATTCCAGGAGGGAATATCTTAAGTCCGTCAGGAGGAATATTGCCTTCATTCCGCCCGTTCCAAAATAATAGAATATTACGCAGGGAGTGTCCGAATGTCATGGCTGCTCCATGGTCCCGATACGTTGGAAACATCCAGTCGTCTTTTAACAGACACAGAGCGCTTCCAACCTGCGATGCTTCCTGACCTTCAAGCGGGGCGTACGTGCCAATCCTCCCCTGCCGTTGAAGTGAAATCGCTTTTCGATCAAACGTTCTGATTCTGAACATATTTCTATAAAAGGTTTTCGTTCGCTCCTCAGTTAAAAGTGAACGTAATTCTTCACTGGTCCACTTACCATCCGGGTCAAGCAGCTGCTGAATTGGATACGTTTCTTCCATTGTTCTTCCCCTCTCCTTTCCAGGAATCACTGTCATATCCTGACCGCCCATTTTGGCCGTTTCATATGAGAGAAAAAACTGTTTCTTCGTGCTCTTGACCGCATTCGCTGTTCACAGAAAAGATTTGAAGCTTCCACTGTCGTCATCCCATTTTCTTCAGCTGTTCTGTAAATATTAAGGAGTGAGAGGTAAATGCCTTTTGTTTGTCTTAATACTCTTTCTTTATTGGGTTCGTAAAGTTCGTCTGCTACCTGGATTAATCCGCCTGCGTTAACAATATAATCCGGTGCATAAAGAATGCCTTTTTCCTTTAGAGCCTGCGCATGCTCCTCTTCAAGCAGCTGGTTATTAGCTGAGCCTACGATGGCTTTTACCTGCAATTGCGAGATGGTTTGATCATTAAGAACCCCGCCCATTGCGCAAGGAATAAAAATATCCCCTTTAGCATCATAAATCGCATCTCCCTGCACCACTTCAACTTCTACATTCATTTTTTCACCAAGCGCTTGAATATGCAGCAAAGAAAGTGGATTCAAATCCGATACAACCAGTTTTTTTGCCCCTCCAGTGATTAACTGTTCTGCAACTTTAGCTCCTACTTTTCCAAGACCCTGAATAATATAGGTTCTGTCATGCATTCCATCAGATCCATATAATACTTGATTCGTAGCCTGTAAGCCGTAGATCACCCCGTGAGCTGTTGGAATGGACGAATCCCCGCTGCCTCCGTAAACCTCATCCACTCCAACAATACAATTGGTCTCTTTTAACGCATGAACAAAATCTTCAGGTGTTGTGCCCATATCGGTTCCGGTATAAAATCGCCCGTTCAGCGACTCTACAAATTGACCGAATGACCTGAATAATTCAGGGCTTTTGTCTTTTGACGGGTCTCCGATAATTACAGCTTTTCCTCCCCCAAAATCCACATCTGCTGCAGCACATTTATACGTCATTCCCCTGGAAAGACGCAAAACATCTTCAAGTGCATGATCCACACTCTCATACGGCTGCATTCTGCACCCTCCCAGTGCTGGTCCAAGAGATGTATTATGAATCGCAATAATCGCCTTGAGACCTGTTTCTTCATCATTGCAGAAAACAACCTGTTCATGGCCTTTGATTTTTTCAAACATCTGCACGTGTAATTCCTCCTCATTAAAAGAAAACGCTTACATTTTTATTAACATCAAAAGCGTTTATCAAGCGGCCCCTATTAATATTTTTTACCTTAACTCTTACTGATAAATTTATGTTCTGTCCTTGGATGATTAACAGAAAACATATGACGTTATTTTAACGCTATAATATCATTTCGTATTATCAATAGTCAATATATTGAAAATAATCAGTTATTACAATTTACATCGGCAGTTTTTGTTGAGCAGAGCTTAAGCTGGTCTTAGCCTCTGCAACCATAGTTTTGATCAAAGCCTCAACAGAAGGAGTATCTTCTATGAGGCCGGAAATTTGTCCCCCGTTTAAAAAGCCTTCTTCAAGCCTGCCTTCAATAGCTCCTGACAGATGACGAATTTCAGAGGTTGCATCAAGATATTCGTTGACCGTCATTCCTTTTTCTTCTGCTTGAAATACACTTTCTATATAAGGTGTAGGCAGAACTCTTCGTACTTTTCCGACTGTCCGCCCAGAAATCAGTGTGCCATCATCACGACTTGAAACAATGGCAGAAATATAATTAGCATGCACACCAGACTCTTTTGTCGCGATAAGCCTTGTCCCCATCTGCACACCGCAGGCACCGAGTGCGAGTGCCGCAGCTAAACCACTGCCATCCCCGATTCCTCCGGCTGCTGCCACCGGAACAGCTATAGCCCGGCAAATTTGAGGGATTAAAGCCATAGTTGTTGTTTCAACGGGAGAATTTATTCCCGCTGCTTCAACCCCCTCGCCAATCACGATATCAGCCCCTGCTTTTTCTGCTTTAACTGCCTGAGCAACAGTTCCTGCAACCGTCAAAACTGTGCAATGATGCTGCTTTAGCTTTGGGAGATATGGAGCTGGATTTCCGGCAGATAAAGAGACAACTTTAATCTGGTGTTTTAGGACAAGCTCCAGTAATTCAGCAGCATGTTTGTTAACAGATAGAGCGATATTGACCCCAAAAGGCAGACTGGTTTTTTGCTTTGTTTCAACAATCATTTTTTCAACCTGTTCAGGCTCCATTGTTCCTGCTCCAATCATGCCAAGACACCCAGCATTTGATACGGCTGCAGCAAGTGCAGCGTTGGAGACATTCCCCATGCCGCCTTGAATAATCGGATAAGTGATGCCCAGAGTCCGGGTTAAGTTGTTCATGCGTTTCCCCCCTGCTTTTAGCGATCTACTGCTTAACCAGCCTGATCAACGTTGATCTAAGAAACAAGGCTTTAGTTGATCATAAATGGATGATCCATCGCATTAGAAGAGCTGTTTTTCAAAGTCAGTTCGTTTCCCTCTTCAAAAACGGATTCAAAAAATCTAAGGGCAGGCTGTGCAAGTTCACTGTAATAAGCGTCGAATAAAGAAGCTGCCTCATCTCCCAGCCATTTATCAGGCAGGAGTTCCTGCGGGAGTCCGGGATCCACAAATAGAAACTTTCGGTACTCATGCACAAGCTCTGTCCGCTTTACAAAACACTCCGCATCGGAAATTTTTCCGTTCTGAATCTGTTCTTTGTCCGTTATGTATTTCGGATCGTATTCATTGATAAACCATGAATACTTTGCATTGATTTCATCTAAATCCCAGCTTTTATTTACGAGACTTTGGTTTGTTTGAGGTCCAATATAGTCAGCAGTGAAAAAATCTACATACTCACCAATTTCATATTTTTCGATTAACCCTTTAACCTGTTCCTCAAGATTATTGGGTGAGATCCAGCAGCTTGTCGATAGAGAGCCGAACCCGCTCCAAACCAGTTCCTTACGAAGTTCATCCCTGACCGAACGGATCTCTTCCGGTATCGTATACATCAGCATTCTCCACTTGCCGTCCCACTCTTCCGGCTTCAGTTTAAATATTCTTTTGGCTGCCTCCTCCATTCTGGCAGACCCTCTTTGTGTAAGGGAATAAAAGCTTTTATTTCCCTTTTTTTCACCTTGAACCCATCCCTGCTTGTTCATACGGGATATAGCCGCACGAACCGCCTGATCATTGTGGCCAAATTCATTTAAAAGGCGTATTAAGCTTCCAACCCAGATTTTATTGCCATAATGCCTGATATAATCACCATACAAAGTAAAAATCATCGACCGTGTATTCATCCCGTTTTTCATCCTTTACTTCAATCGGTTTATTTCTTCTAGTTTAATCTTACCACGATCCCTGTCCGATTTCTTTAGAAGTCAGCTTGTTGGGATGAATGACTAGGATCTGTGCAGCAGCGTTCTATAATCGTCGTAATCCCCTGCCCAACTCCAACACACATGGCTGCAGCACCGAATCGTTTGTTTTGTTTGTTTAACTCATGCACAAGGGTTGTCAGAATGCGTGCACCGCTTGCTCCCAGCGGATGTCCAAAGGCAATGGCTCCCCCATTTACATTCACCTTTTCTTCCTTAATGCCAAGCTCCTGAATGCAGGCCAGTGTCTGTGCAGCAAATGCTTCATTTATTTCAAACAAATCAATTTCTTCAATGGTGAGACCCGCTCTTTTTAATGCTTTTTCGGTTGAATACACGGGGCCAATCCCCATCAGAGATGGCTCCACTCCTGCTGCAGCAGAACATACATAACGGGCTAATGGCTTTATATTGAGTGCTGATGCTTTTTCTTCAGACATTAAAAGAAGTGCTGATGCCCCGTCATTGATTCCGGAAGAGTTTCCAGCTGTAATAGTTCCGTGTTCAAAAAGCGGCTTAAGGTTCTCTAATTTTTCAATAGATGAATTTTTTCTCGGGTGCTCATCCATCACGACCTCTGCTTCATTTCCATATTCATCTTTTACCGTCAGTGCTATGATTTCATTGCTAAAACGGTTTTCGTTTATCGCGTATTGAGCCTTTTGTTGACTTGAAAGCGCAAACTGATCCTGTGACTGTCTTGATATTTTGTACTTGCGGGCTAGATTTTCTGCTGTTTGAGGCATGCTGTCTGTACCAAATTTCGATTCTATAATTGGATTGCTAAACCGCCAGCCAATTGTCGTGTCCATCAATTGCTTGTTTCCTCGTTCAAACGGGTCTGCGTGTTTAAGCATGACATATGGTGCCCTGGTCATGCTTTCGGTTCCGCCTGCTATGAAAACATCACCCTCTCCTGCTGCAATTGCCCGGGCAGCATAGTTCACTGCATCGAGTCCCGAGGAACAAAGACGATTTATGGTGACTCCTGCTATTTGAACGGGAAGTCCGGCAAGTAGCGCAGACATCCTGGCTACGTTCCGGTTTTCTTCGCCTGCTCCATTTGCGTTGCCAAAAACAACTTCTTCAATCATTGACGGGTCTACAGAAGGATTTCGCTCAAGCAGCTGTTTTAAAACTGCAGCTCCCAAGTCGTCGGGCCTGATGGTTTTTAATATGCCGTTATACTTTCCAATTGGTGTCCGAATGGCGTCCACTATGACCGCTCTAATCATGCTTTCTCGCTCCTATCCTTTGCCGGTGTAAGTAAATACGCCCCGTCCCGACTTTCTTCCAAGCCGCCCTGCCTTCACGTACTTCACCAGCAGAGGGGCAGGCCTGAATCTCTCCCCCAATGTGGAGTGCAAATAATCCAAATTATTTAATCTTGTATCTAATCCCACTAAATCCCCCAGTTCAAATGGTCCCATAGGATAATTAAGGCCAAGCTTGATCGCTTTATCAATTTCCTCAGGAGACCCAAGCCCTTCCTGAAGCATATGAAAGGCCTCATTTCCAACTAACGCAGAGATCCGGCTGGTTACAAACCCTGGGGATTCATCAATGACCACTATCTCTTTTTTTAACCGCTTTGCCAGATGCAATGTTTTTTCAACCGTTTCATCAGAAGTTTCAAGCCCCCGCACTACTTCAATCAAAGGCATTTTATGAACCGGATTAAAAAAATGCATTGCCACAACTTTTTCAGGTCTGCTTGTACAGGAACCTAATTCCGTCGGGCTCATGGTAGATGTGTTTGTAGATAAAATTGTGGCAGCATCTGAGTGGAGATCCATTAGTTTAAATACCTGTTTTTTAATTTCCATCTTTTCCGTTACGGCTTCAATAATAAAGTCTGCCTGGCTGAAAGCTGCGGGAAGGTCCGTTGTATAGCCTATATTTTCGCTCACTCTTACTGCTTGTTCCGGTTCAATCTTATTTTTTTCCACACCTTTATGCAAAAGACCGCTGATTGTTTGTTCCGCCTTTTCCAGCTGCTCATGACTTATGTCGGCGAGCGTAACGTTTAGATTGTTCAGGCCGGCTATGTAAGCTATTTCTCTTCCCATAACCCCGGCACCTGCAACTGTAATTCTTTCCATAGGATTTCTCCATCCTTCCCCTGCCCAAAATCACTTACGGAACGATTGAAACTCCGTGAATGCATTTATTCTTTAAATGCCAAGTGGATTTAAGGGCTTACTGCCGTAGTACGCAACAATACTTTTGGTTTCGCAATACAGATCCAGTGTTTCAACACAGAGCTCCCGGCCAAAACCTGACTGCTTGTACCCGCCAAACGGTGTCCCCGGAAAAGCGGAAAACGGACAATTGACCATTACAATGCCTGCCTCAATTTGCTTAGATACCCTTGTTGCCCTTGCATGATCTTTTGTCCAAATCGCTGAGCCCAATCCGTATTCGCTGTCATTGGCAAGTCGAACAGCTTCTTTTTCATCCTTAAATTTCATGACTGTTACTACTGGACCAAATATTTCTTCTTTCACCGCTTCCATATCCTGCGTGACATTTGTCAGAATAGTAGGTTCATACCAATAGCCATTTTCATAACCGGAAACAACCGCCTTTTGTCCACCCGTTTCAACTGTAGCTCCTTCTCTTACGGCAGATTGAACAAATCCATCTATGACATTAAGCTGATCCTCATTAATAATTGCCCCTACATGTGTTTCTTTAAGAAATGGGTTGCCAAGCTTTAGTTTTCTTGTTTTCTCTATAAACATCCTCATAAAGTCATCATAGATGTTATCCTGCACATATATTCTGGATCTGGCTTCACAGGATTGTCCCGAATTATAAAATATTCCAAATAAAGACCCATCTACAGCTGCTTCTAAGTCCGCATCCGCAAATACAAGACTCGGTGATTTGCCTCCCAGCTCTAATGTGACTCTTTTTAGCGTACTCGAGGCTTTTTCCATAATTTTTCTGCCCACAGGGGTTGAGCCCGTGAAAGCAACTTTGTTTACTTTTTTATGTTCCACTAAATAGTTGCCAACATCCTGACCGGAACCGGGTACGATATTGACCACACCAGCAGGTACACCAGCCTCTAGACAAATTTCCCCTAGTACAATAGCTGTCAGTGGAGTCAAGGAAGCAGGCTTAACGATGATAGAACAGCCAACTGCAATAGCCGGTGCCACCTTCCACGCAGCCATCATCAACGGATAGTTCCATGGAATAATCTGTGCACAAACCCCTATCGGTTCATGTTCTGTGTGGTTTTGAAAAGCACCCGGCATCGCATTTACACTTCCTCTGTGGCTGACAACCGCCCCAGCATAAAATTCAAAATCCTCAATCGCCTGCATAACCTGACCCTGCGCAGCAGCTAAAGATTTTCCGGTATCTAAAATTTCCAGTTCAACAAGTTCGTTAAAGCGTGCTCTCATAATACCGGCAATTTTATTCAGGATCCTAGATCGCTTATTAACCGGGAAATGCCTCCATTTACCGTGATCAAATGCTTGTCTTGCAGCTTCAACCGCCAGTTCTGCATCCTCAATGGTTCCTTTTGAAACCCGGGCGATTTCTTCTCCTGTAGCCGGATTGACAGTTGTAAAGGTTTCTCCGCTTACCGATTCTCTTCTCTCTCCATCTATAATTAAGTGATAAGAACTTCTCTTCATATCCAACTGTTCGATAGGCTGCTCTTTCATTGTCGACATATTCATCATCCCTTCTTATTTGCCTTTAAAATTTGGGGTTCTTTTTTCTTTAAACGCTGCAAGACCTTCCTGATGATCAGCAGACTTGCCTGCTATTCTTTGACTATAGCTTTCTTCAAGCAAATAGGAGTGAAGGTTTTCATTCCAGCTTTTTTGAAGAAGCTTCTTAATAAGGCCAACTGCTACTGTGGGTTTCTGAGCAAGTATTGCGGCAAACTCAGCTACTTCCTTCTCCCAGTTTTCCTCTTTCACGACCCGGGTCACGAGACCGGACTTTCTGGCTTCTTCAGCGGTAATCTTTTCACCAAAAACAGCAAGTTCCATTGCCTTCGCATGTCCAATTAATTTAGGTAGATAAAACAGATTAGCGGAATCCGGAATTAATCCTACGTAGATAAAAGCTTGCACCAGTTTCGCTTTTTCGTGCATGAGCCGGAAATCACAGGCCAGGGCCAGGCTTAACCCAGAGCCTGCTGCTGCACCATTTATTGCTGCTATTACTGGCTTTTTAAGAGATGCTATCTGGAGCATTACAGGCATATATCGAGTTCTGATGACTTCACCATGATCCAGTTCTTCTGTTACACCATCCAAATCTTCACCGGCGGAAAAAGCCTTTCCGCTGCCTGTAATAACCACGCAGCGCACAGACGTTTCTTGCGCTGCTTTTTTAAGCGCAATCATCAGTTCCTTGTGCATCTCTTCGGTAAAGGCGTTTAATTTATCTTTCCTATTCAATGTGATCGTTGCCACGCTATGACTTACTTCATAGAAAATGGTTTCAAACATCGAAACAGCCTCCTGATTATCTGCCTTTAAAATCAGCCTTTCTCTCTTCTTTATAAGCCCGCATCCCTTCTTTTTGATCCTCGGAAGAAAATAGTATATAGAAATTTTTTCTTTCCTGCTGCATTCCTTCAGTGAGAGATAACTCATTCGCTTTATGTACGGACTCTTTAATAAGCCTGACAGAAAGCAGCGGTTTTTTTGCGATAGCTTCTGCCATTTTTTCTGTTTCTTCCACTAGAAGCTCATCGGGAACGATACTTGAGACGATGCCATATCGCAATGCATCCGCAGCCCAAAAGCGCTCTCCTGTCAACAGCCATTTCATTGCCCTTGTATGTCCAATCAGCTTTGTCAGCCGCTGCGTTCCGCCTGCTCCGGGCATAATACCAAGCCCTGCTTCCGGAAAACCGAATTCGGTGTTTTGACTCGCAAGTAAAATGTCACAGCAGAGCGCCAACTCGAAACCTCCGCCTAAAACGAATCCATGTACTGCTCCGATAATTGGTTTTTTAATTCTTGCTATACGGTCCCAATCACTGAATTGATTAAGGAGTTCTAATTCGATCGAATTTTTATCGAGCATCTCGTCGATGTCTGCACCGGCAGCGAAAGCCCTGCCTGCACCTTGAAGCACGATTACCTTAACGCTTTGATCCTGGTCAAAATTCTCCATCGCCTGAACGATCTCTGAAACCATCTTTGTGTTCAATGCATTCAGAACCTCGGGACGATTTAATAGGATCGTCCCTGCGTTTTTCTCAATTCCTGTCTGAATGTACATCCATTGATTATTCATGAACCTCTTCACCGACCATTAATGTGACAAGATCTCCCGCAAACGACATGACGTCTTTTCCTGAAGCTTTTGCTTCATCCGTCTTCATCGCTTTTTTAAACGACTCATGACTCTCGTACACCATTTCGCACATTAAATAATAGGGTGCTTCTCCACCCATTGGACTCCCAGTCATCTTTGTTACCGTCATCTTTTGCAGCCCTGGAATGGATGCTGTTATGGGGCTGTGGGTTCCAAAATAGTGCTCATCAAATTCTTTTTTGTTTTCCGGCTGTTTGTAAAGTGCGATCAGTTTCATCATAGTAACTCCAACTCCTTTTAGTTTATGGGAAAAGGTTTCTTTTCCTTCATTACATCCAATTAGAGACCGGCTTCATGGCCTCAAAAGGATTTTTACAGCTTTTACAGTACAAAATGCTGCGGCAGGCTGTAGGCCCAAACAGATTATCTAAAGTTGTATAAAGTGAACCACAATAGGGGCAGGCTGCCTGCCACTCACCAGTGGTACCTGTTTCTTTCATAGGCGGAGCGATTCCAAACTCTTTCAATCTGATTTTTCCTTCTTCACTGATCCGGTCCGAGGTCCACGGAGGATGATGAATAAATTGAACATTAACCTGGTTAACCTCTTTTATATTTGTAAACGCTTTCAAAATCGTGGTCTTGATTATATCAAGGGCAGGACACCCCATAAAGGTGGGAAGAAGAAAAAGAGTCAGCGTACCATCTTGCATCTCCGCCCGTTCCACCATACCCAGTTCCAAAATACTGATTGAATCAATTTCCGGATCTTTTACAGACTGTAGTACTTGATCAATCCTGATTTTTTCTTCAACGTTTAAACCGGCATGCCATATCAAAAGAATCTGCCTCCTGTCTTCTTCACCAGGCTGCTGCTGGATCTGTTCGGTAAACCTCGGTTAAAGTCGTTAGTGCATGCTGAAGTTCCTGTGTATGTTCACCAAATCTTCCTCTTCCTGAAAGGTGACTAAAGCTGCCATCATATGGAATAGATAATGTGTGAAATACCGGTTTTACACTATTATGAAATCTCTCAAGTAATACGGCCTCTTTATCAATGATCTTGAGGTTTGCCATTTCAGCTGATAATGGACCTAATGAGAAGACGTCCGAGAATTCCTGTTCAACACGGCTTATGGCTTCAAGCATTCTTCTCTTTGCCTCTCCCCCTGAAAGAATCAGCTGTTTAAACCACACTGTCCAGTGCAGAATATGGTAGTGCAGCTCTATGTTTATTTTTACAGCTGCATGAGCTAGAGGTTCATAGGCTGACTGCTTTAAAGATTCAAGTTTAATTTTTTTTGCAGCAGAGTAATAAAATTGCCTGACCACAGTAAAAGCCCAATCATAGCGGGGTTCCTTTAAATAATGACCTGTACCATTTGGAAGTTCACAAAGAACCGCATTTTTGCGCTTACCTCCTTCCCTCGCATGAGAAAGGTCATCCATATTTCCCTCACCGAGCTGCTCAAGCAGGCCGTAGAACATTGCTGCATGCCCCATTGTGTCCTGACTGATTGAAGAAAAAGCAACATCTTCTTCAATATGAGGAGCAAGACCAAGCCATTCTGAACCGCGATAGGCCAGAATAAAATCATCATCAGCAAGCTGGTAAAGCAGTTCAATAACTGCATTTTTAAAAGATGGAGTCCCCAATTCTGTCATTTCTTCATTTTCCCTCCCCACGAAAAAATCTCTTTTTCATCGAGCATTTCCTGCTCATACTGCCGCCATTTCTTTTGAAGATAGCCATATCCTTTTGTATTTCTGTAATCCTTATTGTCAATTCTCAGCAGTGACATTCTTTCTTCCGGTGTCATTTTTTTTATTGATGATCGTTTCATCACCCATATATCTGCAACAGGCTCGCGTCTCATAAAATTTTCCTGAGCAAGGACGAGTGCCATTTCTTCATTAGGAGCAAGCAGGCTGAATTGATATTGCATTGGTGAAGTTGCCGTTCTTTTACTAAATACCTCATATTCCTGAAAAAAACCTGCTGTCTTTGCGTTCAAACGAGCCATCCCCTTCTATATAGCCTCATCTGATTGAGCCAGAGCTTCTCTCACCCATTCGTTATTTTCATAGGAAAGCGCTCTTAATCTTAAGCGTTCTTGAGATTTTGGCCCTTTATTTTTCACGATTTCTTTAAATTTTTCCCAGTCCGGCTGCTGATAGATCCACTTTTCCTGTTTTTCATCATACAGCATTGTTGAATCAGGTATAGTCAGACCAATTGACAGGATCCTTGGAACATATTTAGTGAAAAAGTCCTGACGCAGCTCCTCATTTGATTTCGTGCGAATTCGATATTTTGCCGTAATATCCTGTTTTGTTGAACCAGTAGCTTTGGCATCCCCAGGCCCGAAAAACATCAGCAGCGGCTCCCACCAGCGGTCGACTGCCTCCTGCACCATTTTTTTTTGATCATCGGTTCCTTCTGCGAGTGCCAATATAATAGCCTCTCCATGCTGTGCGTGAAACACCTCTTCTGCACAAATCCGTTTTAAGGCACGGGCATAAGGTCCATAAGAGGCATTCAGCATATTCGTTTGTGTAATAATAGCAGCACCATCAACCAGCCAGCCAATTAAACCGGCATCTCCCCAGCTTGGCGCTTCCATATGAAAAACATTGTGAAATTTCAACCTGCCCGTGAAAAGATCTTCCATAATGTCTTCCCGTGTTCTTCCCAATGGTTTGATCAAATCCTCCGTGACTCTTAACAACAGCTGTCCATGTCCCATCTCATCCTGAACTTTTGCCATGATGCCGAGCTTTCTTTTCAGTGTAGGGGCTTTGGGAACCCATTCTTTTTCTGGCAATGCTCCCATGATTTCACTAATTCCATGCATGGAAATAAGCTTAATCAATACATTTCGGTACTCATCCGGCATCCAGTCATCTGCTTCAATTTTTTCTCCAGCCTCAATGCGCTCCATAAACCTGATGTTCTTATGCTCTAACGATTCCAGATTGATCATACTACCACCTTTTTATATGACGTTATTTTAACGTAATTATATAATAACGTTATACTTTGTCAATATTATTTTCAGAATTTAACAAAAATATTTATAGAAATTTATCGCTGCCTATTCTATCTTTCATGTTTAGTTGCATCTTTAAAATGACGAAAAACTTTAGAAGTACGGGGTGAAAGAAACGGATAGAGGAGTCAGCGGGTTATGAAAGCAGGCGCAGTTTAGCGCCATCCCTGCAGGAAGCGCCTGTCTGAAGAGCAGTAAACAGATAAATGAGCCTTGAGACAGTTTCGTCCCAGGCTCATTCTAATAGCAAATAAAGATTTATTTTTTTCAAATCTTTTCAAAAAGGTAAAGATAGCAAACACTTTCGAATACGTATGAAATAGACACGTTAAGAAATGAGGGGGATACGATGAGAAAAAGAAATTTATCCTTTATACCCGTGCTGCTTTTCATCATCGCAGGGGTGATCATTCTAATTGTTCTCTTTTTTCCTTCTGAAAAAGATCAGGTCATAGAAACTGCAGAAGAATTTTATACCCTGGAACAGCAGGGGGAAGCATCCTCTTCCTGGGATTATCTTCATCCGGACCTACAAAAAAGATTTTCAAAGGATCAGTATATTATCGACCGTTCGGCATTAGTGAATGAGCATTTTCAATCTGACTCTTTTTCTTATTCCTTGGGCTCTCCTGAAAAGATAGACAGCTGGCAGATGACAAATGAAGCGACCCCCCTGCCTGTTTATCAAGTTCAGGCAACCCTCAGATATAACAGTGTATACGGAAAAATGGAAATGGTTCAGTACCTTTATATTACTGAGCTTGATGAAGAATGGAAAATCCTTTGGGATTACAATTTTTGATGCCTATCCTCTTTCTTTATGAAGATGCGGCAAAACGGATTGTTCCTTTAGTTTAGCTTCGAACATGATGTCTGCATCCACTCCATCCAATAGTTCCAAAAAAACATCCAGATCTTCTTCTAAAATCATATCATGATGGCTGCGGTCAGTTGAATGTGTTTTCCCGCTGCTGATGTGACATTTAGGCTTTTTGTCTCCCCAGCTCTTCCACACTTCATCCAGTAAAGGCTTTAGTTCCTCTTCTCCAGGATTGCAGTTGTGATGATGAATATCAAAGCATATAGGCGCACCTGTTTTTTGATACACCTTTACAACATCCTCCAACGCAAAAGATTTATCATCATTTTCAATTCTCAGGAGGGATTTAATCCCATCTGGCAGCCGATTGTAATTTTGGGCAAACCTTTCTATAGCTGCTTCTTTATCTCCGTACACCCCGCCAATGTGCAGGATCATATCCTGTCCATTAACTGCATTCATCATTCGTTCGTGATAGGTTAAATCGTTTATCGTATTTGCAACAACAGCCGGATTCTTCGAGTTCAGTACATTATATTGACCCGGATGACAACTGAAGCGCATTGAATATTTAATTTGCAGTGCTTTTATTTCATCTGTAATTTCTACTACATCTTCATCAGTCCACCACTCCCAGTCATTAATTTGATGAGTGGCAAATGGTACAAGATCACTGCTGAAGCGATAAAAATAAATATTGTGCTGAAGATTCCATTTTACAGCCTCCAGCGTTTGACTAAAATTACTTAGCGTCAGCTCCTTAATATAGTCGATTCCTTTTTCTTCTGCCGTTTTCAAGCGGCAGGTTCTAAATTTAGTTGGGATCGTTAAATTAATGCAGGCATAACCAAACCTCATTATTGCACCTCTTCTTAATGCCACGCTGCTTCTTCTCTTTAGCCGGCTAGTATTGTTTACCATGTATTTATCACGTTACAATAAAGGATAAACGGGGATGTGACAAATTTTGATGTGTAAAAAAAGGGGGAAAACATGACACTAGATCATGATCGGTCAAAACACGGCGAAAAAAACATTCGAACGGATTTTAAGGATGCGATGACCTACGGTGAATATTTGAGTCTTGATCAATTGCTTGATGCTCAAAACAGATTATCAGACCATCACGATGAAATGCTCTTTATCGTTATTCATCAAGTAAACGAGCTTTGGATGAAATTGATTTTACATGAATTAACTGCCTCTATTAAAGCGATCCAAAATAATAAACTAGATGCCTCTTTTAAAAAGCTGGCCCGCGTCTCCAGAATTCAGGCTCAAATTATTCAGGCATGGGATGTACTCTCTACCCTCACTCCTGCTGAATACAGTGAATTCAGGGAATCGCTCGGAAATGCCAGCGGCTTTCAGTCATTTCAATACCGTATGATTGAGTTTGCTCTTGGATATAAAACTACTCATATACTTAAAATATACGAAAAAGATCAAAAGCTTTCACAAAGCTTACACGATGCACTGCATGCCCCTAGCCTATATGATTCAGCTGTTCAGGCACTAATCCGGGCTGGATTTCCAATTGACCACAACGTTTTAGGCCGCAATATGACTGAACCATATACTGAAAATGACTCTGTCCTGCAGGCATGGCTTTCTGTATACAAGAATAAGGAAGAAAATTGGGATTTATATCAGCTGGCAGAAAAACTGGTAGATATTGAAGATGGAATGCAGCAGTGGAAATTCAGACATATGAAAACAGTGGAGAGAATTATAGGTTTTAAACAAGGAACAGGGGGTTCCTCCGGGGTTCACTATTTAAAAAAAGTACTGGATCAGCGTTTTTTTCCGGAATTATGGGACCTGCGAACAAATCTTTGAGGCTGGCAGCACTTTTTTGAAATAGAAAAAAAGCCGATCCATAAATGGATCCGGCTTTTTTACTTTGTCGGCCGCCTTTGCCGTATGGATTAAGAAAGTTTTAAACCACCACTCCTCAAAGTGGGTGTTCGCAAAAACATTCATGTATGTCCTCCTTGTCTTATAGACGAAGGCTTGCCAATTCCGTTTTTATTTAAAACTCCCTATTACAGCTTAAAGGTTAAAACTTACTTAGTTAGTACGAACAACGCAGCCTGTTGATAAATCATATAATAATCACTTCGCAAATGCAATAAAAATGATCCGCAATCATACGACAGATTATTTATAAAATACTTTTTCAATATTATATTTTGACTGAAACTCATTAATGATATAGGTTTCGTAAATATCACGTTCCATTGGATGATCTACAACAGATACATCAATGCGGTAAATTTCATCCCGGTGATTCTTTACCGGTGAAACTTGATCTTCAAAGTGTTTTTTTATCCGCTGACGCAGTTTTCGTGCTTTTCCTACAAAAAGCAATTCATCATTAACATTGTAAAACATGAAGATGCCGCCTTTATCGCGGGGAATCTCATGGAAATCAATAAATCCGTATATGGACTTTATTGCAGGTTCTCCTTCTGAAAATGATTGCTTTCTTTCCGTAATGCTGACATCAATTGCTGGCATTTCAATAGTAATCATCGTTTCACGTCCTCATCTAATATAAGAGTTTATCGTATCATACTCATTGGAAATAGGCTATAAATTCCGTGTAATGTATGTAGTAAACCAAAAGAAAGCTGGAAAACACAGCTTTCTTTTGGTTTTATTACAGGGTTTCTTCAAGGTGCCTGATCTGTTCCTGCATTCCTCTCAGCTGTTCCTGTTCGGCCAATGTAGAATTCGCGAAAGCAGAGGAAAGACCGTTTTTAGCCTTAGCGATATCCTCTGGCTTTTTTGAAAATTGCGCCTGACTCACAAATTCCCTCGCTTGTTGATAGAGCTGATTTTTCATGCTCAAAAACCGCCAAGTGTCGTATCTTTTATAGCATCGGGATCTGCAGCTGAACGCCCATTAGCGGTTTCAGCATACGTAGAGTGGTAAGGAATGCGCTGATCGTGCTGCGTTACAGCATTTTTGCCTTGCTGAGTAAATCGCTTTGATTTGCTTCCTTTGCCCATCGTCCATTCCCCCAGATTAAGTTTGCACTAGTAGATGTGCACTCTTAGTATGAGGAAAAGCCGACATTTTAGTGCAGGTATTTTTTTACTTCTGGGATATTTTACCTTGAATTTTTTTTTGCTTATCGTGCATTCTAATTAAGGCAAGGAACGAAATACTCCAAACGGGGTGAGGGCTTTGGACGATCATCGGACTATTTATTTGTCAAATCATTTTCATGTAAATGAGGTGTTTGTCAAAGATCAGGATCATGACGTATAAAACCATTCGTTATTTTGCATAAAATAGTATCACAATGGGATACTATTTTAAACTGCCGGGATTATTCCCGGCAGTTTTTTATTTATTATGCTTATTCAGTAATTGCACCTGAAACGGGGTACTGGTTCACATCAATGTCTGTTTCCTCACCACAGACCAATTTAGATAACTGGTGCCCCAGATAAGGACCAGTCGTTAATCCGGAAGCCCCTAAGCCATTTGCGAGGTATAAACCTGTCATTTGCGGTATTTCTCCAATAACAGGGAGAAAGCCCGGGGTAAATGGACGAAAGCCTACTCTGGTTTCACTTACTTCATAATTTGTCAATCCTGGAGCTGTTTTCAGTGCTTTCTCCAATATTTCAGCCATTCCTCCTGCTGTCACCCGAAAGTCTATACCGGCATAATTTTCATGAGTAGCTCCTATAATAACTTTTCTTGACGTGCTCGGCACAATATATTGGTCATTGGGAGGCATAATGACAGGCTGATCACATTTGGTTGCATGCTCTCTTTCAAGATGAATGATTTGAGCTTTTTGCGAGCTGACAGACAAATTTATTCCAAGTGGCTTTAAAAGCTCTGCTGCCCATGCACCAGCAGTAATAATAATTTTCTCACCAGGAAATTCCTGGTCATTCACTGCTGCCCCTGTAACTTTGTTTTCTTCATAAAGGAGACTCGCACTTCCTTCAACAAATGTCGCTCCATTATTGCGGGCTCCGTTCAGCAGGGCATCTCGAAGTGCTCTTCCATCAACCCTTGCAGCGCCTTCAACGAAAAGCGCTTGAAAATCGTTTGATAATTCGGGAAAGTATTCCCTCGCCTGCCTTCCCTGCAATTTCCTGATTTCCCCTATTTCAGGTGCTGCTGCTCTTTTCTCTTTTGCACGGCCTTCCATCTTATTTAGCTTCTCCTCATCACTATGCAGACTAAGGGCCCCTACTTTTTTATAGCCTGTCTCCGTCTCTCCATCTTCTTCAAGCATTGGAATAAGGGATTCATAATACTTCGCGCCGTTTTTTGCAAGTTCGTACCAGGCTTTATTTCTTCTCTGCGAAAGCCACGGGCAGACAATCCCAGCAGCAGCATCTGTTGCCTGCCCCTTATCTTTTCTGTCGATGATTAGTACGTCTTCTCCTTTTTTTGATAAATGGTAAGCAGCAGATGCCCCGAGTATGCCCGCACCTATAATAATGATTCGACTCATAACGAAAACCAATCCTCCTGTTTTTATATGCTGTTTATTTTACCTAAAGCAGGCAATCCCCTCAAATATGTGTTCTTTTTGTAGGCGGTCTGGATTTTTTTGCGGTTTTATGCTACAATATAGGTTAAGTAGTTAGGAGGGATCCGTTATGACAATTCAAGTTCATAACTATGTCTACGGAATTGAAGCTGCTGCCTCCATCCTCGGGTTAACTGAAAGTTCAGTAAAAGATCAAATGAATAGTCAAGAACTATATTCAAATCAAATTGATTCAAACATTGTGTTTAATCGCGCTGAACTTTTTGACAGAAGATATAAATCAATCAATGAGCAAATTAAAAGTTTAACCATTATGTACAAGTCCATTCCAACTTTTGATGACAAGCTTACCATTGCCAATGGAAACCAACGGCAGGATATTGCAGAAATTCTTGCAGAACTTGAACGCTCCGTTCTTTCAAGGGAACTGCAGGGATATCAGGAAGTCAGAATACGACATAAAGAAAAAGAGATTAATATTACCTGCAATATAAGATATTACAACGATAACATCAAGGTTATTTTTTTCAGATAGAAAAAAGCTTTTCGCTCCCGCCGAGTGAAAAGCTTTTTTATTTCACAGCTATATTTCACATCCTGCACACATAGAGTACTTATATCTGTATGTGAGAGGATGATGGCACCAATGGACCTTCCAGTAACCATAAAAACGAAATCTCTCAACAATCCTGCACTAAACATAAAGATAACGTATCCTGAAGTAACAGAGCTGTACAATCCTTCTGTTCAAATGAACATCAACGTTAAAATCGTAGAAACGCTAAATAGAATGCTGCTGGATTTAGGATATCACGATCCCAACTTACAGGAGATGCTTGGCTACTATGAAATCAAAACAAATGAACGGAGAATCTTGAGCTTATCATTAATCGTGTATTCGTACACGGGGGGTGCGCATGGCTTAACTCTAATCAAATCACTTACGTTTAATGCTGACACGGGGAAAATGTATTTACTTTATGAATTGTTTAAACCGGGGGCTCCTTTCGTGGAAACACTGTCCTCTATAATAAGCGAAAAAATCAAGAAATGGGAGATCCCTTTAATTGGCGACTTTACATCTATTCGCAGAGACCAGGACTTTTATCTTGCGGATCACAGTCTTGTCATTTACTTTCAGCAATACGAAATTTCTCCCTACGTAGCCGGATTTCCTTATTTCCCTATTCCGATTTGGGATATTAAGGACTTGATTACAGACACCGGCCCGTTGAATACGCTTCTTCCATTTACTTAAGACTTATCAGCAATTAATCCTATTGTGCGGCACCAAGTAAAAAGGGCCTGAGACACTTTTGTCTCAGGCCCTTGACCGGTTCATTGCTATTTAAACGGCGCATTTCTCCTGGACAGTACAAATAATTTTTCATAAGGGTCTTGTCCTAAGAGTAACAGATTGCTGTCAAAGTCTGCTGGATTGCATTCTTCCGTTCACCCTCATATTAATTCGTTATCAGGGTTTTAAGACTACTTTAACGCATTCATCTTCATGGTCGTTAAAGATTTTATACGCTTCACTGGCCTGATCTAAACTCATTTTATGTGACACAATCTCTGTAGGATCAAACTCTCCTGCCTTAATCATTTCAAATAATTTTGGCATGTAATGGATAACAGGTGCCTGTCCCATTTTGAGCTCAACATTTCGTTCGAAAATGTTGCCAAGCGGGAATCCATTATATTTTGACCCATACACACCAGTTAATTGAATCGTTCCAAATTTGCGTACCGCATCAATGCCGATGTCAATCGCACTTAATGTTCCTCCCTGCAGCTTAAGCTTTTGCCCAATCTCCTCAGGAAGGGACTTCTTGCCATCCATTCCCACACAATCAATAACGGCATCTACACCGCCATTTGTAATTTCTTTAATGTGAAGTCCCATTTCATTAAATTCTTCAAAATTAAAAATCTCCACATTATTCATTTTTTTGGCGCGTTCGAGACGGTAAGGCAGGTTATCTACAGCGATGACACGTTTAGCGCCTTTCATCCATGCAAACTTTTGAGCCATTAATCCGATTGGTCCACAGCCCAAAACAGCTACTGTATCACCTTTTTTTACTCCGGCATTTTCAATGCTCCAGTAGGCAGTTGGAAGTACATCAGACATAAACAAAAGCGCTTCGTCTTCTAATTCCACAGAATCTGGAATGACAAGAGGCATAAAGTTTCCGTACGGTACACGCAGATACTCAGCCTGTCCTCCCGGATGATTGCCGTATCGCTCAGTAAACCCGAAATAGCCGCCTGTATCGATTTCCGGATTGGGATTTGAATTATCGCATTGACTTTCTAAATCATGCTGGCAATAAAAACATTGGCCGCACGAAATATTAAACGGAATAACAACACGATCGCCTTTTTTTACTTTCGTTACTTCCGGTCCCACTTCTTCAACGATTCCCATTGGTTCGTGGCCCACAACATAATCTTTATGAGTAGGCAGTGCACCTTGATATATATGTAGGTCTGAGCCACATATAGCTGTTGAAGTTATTCTAACGATAATGTCATCATTCTTTTGAAGTTTTGCATCAGGAATTTCTTTCACTTTCATGTCTTTGATTCCCTGAAAAGTAACACCTTTCATAGTAAAACCTCCATTTGAATAATATAGTCTTATTCATTGTTTACCCGGAAGACATTTTAATACTCTGATTACAAAGTCCTTATTTAACATATATAACTTATATTTCCATTTAAAAGCAGGACTTTTTTCTTATTCAATCTGTCCACACTCAATCCAGTTACTATAAATATAATTAAAAGAAAATAGTGAGTACAAACAAAAAAACGCATCCCTTTTTAAGGAATGCGTTTTGAAAATGATCTGAGAGGGATTCGAACCCCCGACCCCGTCCCTGTCAAGGACGTATTCTCCCGCTGAACTATCAGATCTTAATATTTAGCAGCCAAACAGTTACTCTCTATTTGTTTGCACATGGTGAAGACAAATACTATTTTATGATAGATTTTTCATTTCGTCAATAATAAATCTCATAATAAAAAGAAAGAGCCTGGGACCAAAAGTGTCTCAAGCTCTTTGGACTGTTAGGCTGCGCTTCAGGCGTACACTTTCCGCAGGCACGGCGCTGAGCCTTTTCAGGGCCTCGTCCTGTAAAGGCTCAGCTTGCCGTCATATCCAGCAGGAAGTCGCCACCTTCCACTCACCTCATACTAATCATACACACTGCCTCATTTATTAGTTTTATCCTATCCTCTGATTTTACTTGAACATAGATATTTATGCTTGAACTGTCTGAACTTTTTTGGGATCATTTCGTTTCCACACAAATTGCAGAACGAGTAAAGCAATGAATAGAACTGCTCCTAGAATATCTGTAATTCCTTCAGGGTACACCAGCATCAAACCGGCGGCAGCTGCAAGTAAACGCTCCACTGGATGGACGGGGCGGTACCAATAGCCAATAACTGCAGCTCCGATTGCCGTCATACCTGCCAATGCTGTGATAACTGAAATTGAAATTTCAACAGCATTTGTATCAATCAGTAATAGCTGTGGAGAAAGAACAAACATATACGGAATAATAAAGGCACCGATGGCTAATTTTGCTGCATTTACTCCGGTTCGTATCGGCTCCCCTCCTGATACCCCTGCCGCTGCAAAGGCAGCAAGCGCAACTGGCGGCGTGATGTCGGCCACTATACCGAAATAGAAAACAAAGAGATGAGCAGCCAGCGGTGGAACGTCCAGCAGAATCAAAGCAGGCGCTGCGATGGTTGCTGTAATAACATAGTTGGCTGTGGTGGGTGAGCCCATTCCAAGAATAATCGCTGCGATCATTGTGAAGAAAAGTGTCAGCAGCAGGATTCCTCCTGATAAGTCAACCAATCCATTGGCTAATTTAAGTCCGAGACCAGTCCGCGTTACAACACCAACAATCAGACCTGCACAGGCTGTAGCCACTGCAACCGATAAGGCTGTCTGTGCTCCGTCTGCAAGCCCCTCAATAAACTTTTTAATATTTATTCTCGTGTCTTTTCTGATTAAACTCACTAAAATTGTAATGACGATTGAATATAAAGCTGCACGGATAATAGAGTTTCCGTCCAACAGTAAGAAAACGACAGCAATAATAGGTGTCAGCAAGTAAATCTTTTTTAACACCACAGACTTTTTCGGTATATCTTTATCCGGCAGTCCGGTGAGTCCAATTCTTTTAGCTTCAAAATGTGTAATAATCCAAATACCTGCAAAGTATAGCAGAGCCGGTATAGTTGCTGCTTTGGCAATTTCCCAGTACGTGACGCCGCCGATGAATTCCACCATCAGAAACGCAGCTGCACCCATGATTGGAGGCATCAGCTGTCCGCCGGTAGAAGCAGCTGCTTCCACTCCTCCTGCGAATTCCTTGCGGTAGCCCAGACGCTTCATCATAGGAATTGTAAATGAACCCGATGTTACAACGTTTGCTACAGAGCTGCCGCTTATCGTTCCTTGCAAAGCACTGGAGAAGATCGCTACTTTTGCTGGCCCCCCAACACGTTTGCCAGCAAAGGCGACGGCCAGGTCATTAAAATACTGGCCAATTCCTGTTTTCACTAAGAAAGCCCCAAACAGCAGGAATAAAAAGATAAAGGTTGCTGATACATAGAGTGGTGTACCGAATATTCCTTCTGAGGAAATAAACATTGTATTAACCAAATTTTCCAGGTCAAGTCCTCTGTGCCGCAGGAAACCAGGCATATACTGGCCAAAATAAGCGTACGCCAAAAACAGTGAAGCAATTACAGTGATCGGCAGACCTACAGCTCTTCTGGTAGCTTCAAGCACTAATAGAATAGCAAAAAGCCCCGTCCAGAAATCCATTGGCGTAATCGTTCCAATTGTATTTACGATCCGTTCCTCATTCAATGGATAATAGCTTCCTACCCATATCGACATTAATGCTAATAGTGCATCATACCAAGGCAATTTGTTTTTCTTTTGCTTAGGCTTTTTTATCGCGGGAAATAAAAGAAAAACTAAAGTAAGGGCAAATCCAAGATGAATTGATAATAAAGTCTGTCTCGGAATTGATTGAGTAATTGCTGCATAAATTTGAAATACAGAAAAAGCAACCAGACCAATAAAGACGATCCAGTTCATAATGCCTTTATACTCCCTCGTTCTTGCTTCAGGATCGTATTTCGCTAAAAGTTCTTTTTGCTCTTTTTCGGTAAGCTGCCTATTTTCCTCTGCAGACTGATCATTCATTTTATCCATTCATTTTCACTCCTCTCAGCAACTGATATAAGCTTAAGTTCTTAATTTCTACTTTAATTAAGGAACCCGGCTTAATATATTCGTGCATCTCATAGCTGTTTCCATTGGTGTTAATTTTGTGGCTGATGACCACCTGGCTTGTCCTTAAATTAATAGACGGAAAGATGCGGTTCATATTTTCAATCACATAGAAGCCATCTTTCTCTGTGAATATCTCCCCTTCATACATAGCATTTGAAGGCATTCCTATCGCCATATCTTCAAATTGAAGTTCCGTTTGCTGAATTTGATCATCAGGTAATACGATGTAGGTATCGATAACTGTGGATTTATGGATGGAATGGGTATATTCGAGTTGAAATGTTTGATGATCTTCTACTGGGAGATAGGCCAGAACCTCTTCAGAACGAAGATCCTTAAAGGTTAATGTTTTTCTCACAGGGAAAACTATAGCAATTAATAAAAACAGAATAAGTGCTAAACAGATGATAAGCCATTTTATTTTTTGTTTTGCATTCTTTTCTCCAGCAGCCATCTTAAACCATCTCCATAACAATTAACAAACAGGCCCAAAACGGACCTGTTTGATCTTACGTACGGTTATTCTGCTTCTACGCCCTGCTCATCAAAATAGCGCTGAGCTCCTGGGTGAACTTCTATGCCGATTCCTTCAAGTGCAGTATCGACAGTAATAAATTCTCCCTTTGGATGCGTAATCTCATCCGTGTTTTCAAAGATACTTTTTGTTATGTCATAAACGAGATCATCAGAAAGATCAGCAGAGATCGCAAGCATTGCCTGAACAGCAACTGTAGGTACTGCTGAAGTAAGACCATACGTATCTACCGGCACTTCATCTTCTGAATAAAACGGGTACGCTTCCATTAATTCCTGTGCTTTCTCCTGCTCAATCGGAACAATGACTACATCTACCTGCGCAGCCAGTCCTTCTACTGCACCAGTCGGCGTTCCGCCTGTAATAAACGCTGCATCAATTGAGCCATCTTGAATACCGGTTGTGGAATCATCAAACGAAAGGTTTTGAATATCCATATCCTCAAAGGTCATATCGTGGATTTCAAGGATTTGTTCAGCATTCAATCGTGTTCCAGAACCTGATTCACCAACTGACACCGTCTTGCCGGCAAGATCTTCCACGGATTCAATTCCTGAATCAGCCGTTGTAACGATTTGAATCGTTTCAGGATATAGTGTGGCAAGGCCTCTGATTTTCTCAATTGGAGCATCAAACATCTGCGTTCCCTCAACTGCATAGGAAGCAATATCCGTCTGCACAAACGCAATCTCGGCTTGATCATTGTCAATCATAGCCATGTTCTCAGCAGACGCGTTTGACGTTACAGCATCAGTATCAATGCCCGTTTCTTCATTAATCAGGTTTGCAAAAGTTCCGCCAAGCGGATAATATGTACCGCCAGTTCCGCCCGTAGCCAGTCCAAGGAAATCGGGTTCTTCACTCTCTCCTCCGCCGTCGCCGCTGTCATCTCCGCCGCAAGCAGCCAAAATCATGGATACTGCAAGCAGCATGACCATAAACAAATAATATTTACTTTTTTTCAAAATGGTGCCCCCCTTATAAAATTACATTACTACGTATACTATTTTATCATGAAATGTTACATTCTTGTCAAATTGATTAAAGGGCGACCTCCAGGATCCCCCTTTAAACGTAATAATATCAGGCTTTTTACTGCATGAAGGCTGAACGTAATATAATTAACATTGCTGGAATCGGGATTAAGCTGCAGCGGTTGTCTGCATAGAATGTGCATGACAGTTTGTTTTATTCGTCCTCAATCACTCTCCGCTCCTCCGGCGGAAGGTTTTCTTCCATATCCCTTAATCGATGAGCTAGCCGTGAAGATGCATTTGCTGCTATGCTGGCAATCATGTCGTCGAGAAACGTATGCACACCCCCGCCTACTTTTGTATCAAGTTTGGCGATTATGCCGATTTTATTTTTATCTAAGTGGCCAAATGTAGTGACAGCTATACTCCCATAGCCTAGTGAAGCGCCTAGGGCAATCGTTTCGTCCACTCCAAATAACCCTTCATCTGCTTCTACTATAGATTGAAGAGGCTCTGATAGTTTTTTTTGTTCAGCGAGCTTATCCAATTCGACCCCAACCAGCAACGCATGCTGGATCTCTCTTTTTAAGAGGACTTTTTCTACACTGTCTACACATTCTTCAATTGTCAATTTACTATTATATGGTCCCTGCATCTGCATGACAATTTCAGCAATATCAGAAATCGTGACGCCGCGCTCTGTTAAGCAGTTTTTTGCAGCCTCTGTTACCACGTGGGAATGAACTCTTTCAACTGACATCGGTCTTCCTCCTTAAACTTTTATCAAACTAGGTTAAAGTATTTCACAATTAAAAATGCAAAATGATATGATACAATTTATCTGCAAACGCTTCAAAACTTACTGATCTTGAAACGGAGGAACAAACATGGGATCTATAAATGAGCATACACTCTACAGTGAAGCTCTTAAAGAAGAGATGACACTGCTGGTTTATTTACCTTCAAACTATTCTCCCCTTTATAAGTATACGGTATTAATTGCACAAGATGGCAAGGATTATTTTCAGCTGGGAAGACTCCCCAGACTCACTGATGCATTATTGGAACAGGGAGAAATTGAGAACCTTATTATCGTGGGGGTGCCATACAAAGATGTACAGGATCGGTCAAGGAAGTACCACCCCGGCGGAGACCAGCATGAAGCTTATATTCGCTTTTTAGCCAGAGAGCTTGTGCCGTATCTGGATAGCGAATTTCCAACCTACCAAATGGGAATGGGGAGAGCTCTTATTGGGGATTCTCTCGCTGGAACTGTATCATTTAAGGCTGCATTACAGTATCCTCATACCTTCGGACGGGTAATTATGCAGTCTCCTCTCGTCAATCAACAGGTGTTGAAAGCTGCTAAGTCATTTGAAGATGTGCATTTATTAAATGTTTATCATACTATAGGCAAGGAAGAGACCATTGTAAAAACGACACGCGGTTCAGAGGAAGATTTTTTAACCCCGAACAGAGAGCTTCATTCGGAGATGGAAAAACAGGGATTTACGGTTTTCTATGATGAATTTGATGGAGGTCACACGTGGAAATTTTGGCAGCCAGACTTAAACCGGGTCCTGACAACAATGTTTAAGAAGACTGCTTATTAATTTATAGGCTTCTTTTACATCTTTTTGATATAATTAAATTGTATACATGTATCAGCAGAATAGATCAGAGGAGGCATGAGTGATGACGAAATTTGGTATCGCAATTTTCCCATCAAAAAAACTGCAGGATTTAGCGAATTCGTATCGAAAAAGATATGATCCGCACTATTCATTAATTCCACCGCATATTACAATTAAAAATGCGTTCGAAGCAACAGATGAAGAAATCGCAGCTATATCCGCAAAGCTGATTGAAGTCGGGCAAAATACAAAACCCTTTACACTTCGCGCATACAAAATCAGCTCTTTCCAGCCTGTCAATAATGTCATCTACATGAAAGTGGATAGCACACCCGAACTCCTTGCACTTCATGAAGCTCTTCATACAGAAGACCTTGGAGGAGCTCCGGAATTTTCATTTGTGCCTCATATTACAGTTGCGCAAAAGCTGTCCGATGATGAACATTCTGATGTCTACGGTTCTCTGCGCATGGCAGGAATAAACTTTGAAGAGACGGTGGACCGCTTCCATCTTTTATATCAGCTCGAAAATGGCTCCTGGACAGTATATGAAACGTTTCGCCTCGGGAGTGAAAAATAATATGCTTCAAATCGTTCATGTGTCCACTGAAAAAGAGAAGGAAGATGCAATGTCTGTTAGAAAGCAGGTCTTTGTAACAGAGCAGCAGGTTCCTGTTGAAGAGGAAATAGACCAATATGACCCTTCGAGCGATCATTTTGTATTATATGACCAAAGCAGCCCTATAGGTGCCGGTAGATTCAGAATGATTGAAGAGGCAGGCAAGATTGAGAGAATCTGTGTCCTTGCCAGTCATCGCGGAACTGGTGCAGGAGCATTGATCATGCAAGGAATCGAAGCCTTCGCTGAAAAAAAAGGAATAGGCAAGCTAAAACTGAATGCGCAAAGCCATGCATTGTTATTTTATGAAAAGCTCGGTTACCATATAACCTCTGACGAATTTTTAGATGCAGGAATTCCTCACAAATCCATGGAAAAAACCATAAAAGAAACCTGACATTTCTGTCAGGTTTCTTTTATGGTTAAACAGAGGCGTTAAACAGTCTGCCTTTGCCTGTATATTTCGGAATCACATGCATGGATAAGAACTTTTTGTCTGACGCGCTGAAGGTTTCTCCTCCAGTTTTATTTAAGGTCCTGTTTTCGTGCAGTTCCTTATCTTTTGTTTGCGGGCTTTCTGATTCCTCGGCTGATGACCGGTATGGACTGACTCTTTGTACGGGGGTTAAATAAAATGGGTCATAGTCTTTTATTACATCTCGTTCAGCGTATTGCTGGTACTGGTAGTTGTTTACAGGAGCTATATATCCCATAGCGTTTTCCCCCTTTAGAATTTATCATTTTTACTTTATACCCAGATTTTCAAAATGATAAACGCTGCAGTACTCTCTCCTTAATCAGCTCTTATTTTCCATCCTTTTTATTCATCATGTCTGAAATTGTATTAAAATCAATTGACTTTCCTTTAGCAGTAATGGTTTCCACGATTTTGTCCTCAAGATCTTTTGTAATTGGTTTATTGGCTACCGAAGACACTTGCTTAATTAAGTTTCGAACGGTTTTTTCATCTTTAAAATCTGCACTTTGAAAAGATTGGGCCAATGAAAAGACGTTATCCATACTGACACCTGTCTTTTGTTCGATACGTTTAAAAAATGCATCGTTCAATGTATTCCCCTCCTCTATCATCTTTAACATCATATGTAGAGTGAACCAAAATGGTTCGTGAGTTCAACATGAAACAAACAAAAAAAGAACTGAAAGAAATCAGGTTTAACCTGATGCTCTTACAGCTCTTTTGATCCATTCTCAATGATAAACTAATTTATCATTTAGCAAAAACTTGCACCAACAATAATTAACAGGATGAAGAGGACTACAATTAAAACGAATGTAGAGTAGCCGCCTCCGTGACCATATCCACAGCCACCGTAGCCACCGCCATAACCGCCGTAACCAAACATGAACTTCACCTCCCCTTTTCCTTCTTTCATATACTATGAAAAAAAATCCTTCAGGGAGTGGGCACTCGATTATCCTTTCGGTTTAAATAATAATGCTCCAATAAATCCAAATATAATTGCGGCAGAAATCCCGGCTGAAGTTACCTGAAACATCCCCGTCAAAACTCCGACAATTCCATGTTTTTCTGCTTCCTGCATCGCACCATGCATGAGCGCGTTTCCAAACGATGTGATGGGAATGGTTGCACCGGCACCGGCAAAATCGATCAATGGCTCATATAATCCAAACGCATCCAATACAGCACCGCTCACAACCAGTGTACTTAACGTATGAGCTGGGGTAAGCTTGCCTACGTCCATTAGCAGCTGTCCAATGACGCAGATTGAACCGCCAACCACAAAAGCCCAAAAAAAGAATGGCCACATTATATTTTCTCTCCTTTAGTTAACGTGATAAGTACCTGGACTCCTTAACTCAACCGCATGAGCGATACACGGAATAGACTCTCCCTGTTGAAACGTAAGTGGTGACAGAAGAGCACCTGTTGCTACTGCCAGCATTTTTTTTATCGATCCTTTTTGAAGTTCATTTAAAAAATGGCTGTAAAGAAGCATTGCTGAGCAAGCCGGTCCGCTTGCTCCCGCTTGAACCCCCGGATTTTCCACATAAAAAAGTTTTCCGCAATCCAAAAATTGCCCCTCTTTAAACGTCCATCCTTTTTCTTTTAATAAATCTTCTGTGATGGAGTGGCCAATCCATGCCAGATCTCCCGTCACGATGAGATCAAAGTCTTCAGGCGTTTGATTGGTCTGGGTCAGATGGCGATGAATCACATCTGCTGCAGCTGGAGCCATTGCAGCACCCATATTGAAAGGGTCTTTAATTCCTTCATCCACCACTTTTCCTATTGTCGCTTTATCGATGAAGGCATATGGTGAGGATTGAGTTGAATACTTTTCTATTAGTGCAACGCCTGCTCCTGTGACAGTCCATTGAGCGGTTGGCGGTTTTTGACCTCCATATTCTGTCGGATAGCGAAATTGTTTTTCAACAGCTGCGTTATGGCTCGATGCCCCTGTGACAATCTTGCTGCTGTAGCCACCATCAACCAGAACAGCCGAAAGGGCCAGCCCCTCCATTGACGTAGCACAGGCACTGAATAATCCAAGGTACGGTACTGATAGAGTTCTTGCAGCAAGATTGGTTGGTGTTAGTTGATTAATTAAATCTCCCATCAAAAGCGCATCGATCTCCGAATGGTCAATCCCCGCCTTTTTTATAAGAGTTCCAATAGCTTCTTCTATCAAAAGCCGGTTTGCTTTTTCAAAACTTTCCTGTTCCATCCATAAACTATCCATACAGGAATCAAATTCTGAGGAATAGGGGCTTTTCTTCTCGAATGGCCCCCCCACTACCCCGGAAAACATAATGGCAGGTTTGTTTTTAAAGATCCAGGTCTTCGTATCCATTAATTAACCACCCCGAAATAACTCAGGAGCGTTTTTATTGTAGCAAGTAAAAAAGCTGCAAATACGCCGAAAACAATTACAGACCCGGCAAGCTTAAAAATATTGCCCCCAACACCCAAAACATACCCCTCTGTCTTATGTTCAATTGCAGCACTGATGACCGCATTTCCAAACCCTGTTACAGGCACTGCACTTCCTGCACCCGCAAACTGGCCAAGACGGTCATAGACTCCAAAACCTGTCAAAAACATCGCAAAAAAGATCATAGTCGCAACAGAAGGGTTGCCGGCTGTTTGTTCAGTAAAGGAGAAAAATGTAATATAAAAGACCGTGACCGCTTGTCCAATTATACAAATTAATCCTCCAACCAAAAAAGCCTTAATACAGTTGATAAGCACAGGCCGCTTGCGATCATGTGCTTCTACAAGACTTTGATAGGATTTTTCACTAGCTGTTTGTTTTGCCATATATACCCCGCCCTTTTACGTTAATTCATTTTTCAGCTTAATAATTTTATCTAATTTTTTTTGAGCTTCTTCTATAGAAAGAGAACCATCTTCCCATGATTGAAAAAGATTATACGATTCCAGAAATATTTTATAATCACTTGAAACGTCTACTTCCTGATTTGGAAATTCTTCTTCTGTCCACTTTTTAATTTTTTTCTCAATGGCTTTCATATGAAACCGGTTCATATGGTGAACTTTATAACTGACAAGAATTTTATCTTCTCCTGCAATGATAATGGTGTCGTACAATTCTTCTGACTTCTGAAGCTTTTCATTTATAATGTGCACTTTTTCTTCGTGGGTGTCATGAATAATCAATTCACTTGGTCCTACTTGTTCAAACATTGCACAGCCGCCTAACAGCATCATCAGCGGAAATGTATAGATCCATTTTTTCATTATGCGATCCCTCATTTACTTTCAGATGTACATCTTCTGCTATAGTTTGCAACAGTTTTTATTTTTCATGCCTTTTTTTATAAAACAGGCGAATGACTAAACCACCAAGAGAAGGTTTGAATACCTTATAGAGAATCCAATGTAAAGGAGGAGAAATAATGAGCTGTTGTGGAAAGAAAGATAATGTGAGTGGGTTTGAAGGCTGCGTATGCGAGGTGGTACGCGCAATAAAGGATATTCAAGACAACGCTGTTGAAGAAGAATGTCAGCCGTGTCTAACAAGCTGCTTCCTTGAGCCGCTTGGAGATCTAACAAGTCCGTCACGCAGAAGACCTGCAGATACACGGGTATTTATTCTAAAAACGAAGGACGGTTCTCCGTTCCACGCTTTTTACCGTGATGGAGACAGATACGATCACGACTGTATTTCAATTTACTTCCGTGTTGAAAGCATTTTTGATAATTGCTGTGCCACACTTCGTGTCCTTGAACCAAAAGACAAAGAAGGCGATGAAGTGGATCTGCTATCAGATTGCGGATCAAAGATTAATCTTAAAAAGCTTTGCAAAGTGTACGACTTTGAATCAACGGATAGCTGTATTACAGTAGACCTAAACTGCTTCTGTGCTGTTCAATGTATTAAAGATGTATTTCTTGGAATTTGCGACTAAGGATGAAGTGGTCCCCCTGATTAACCAGCTTATGACTGTAGGGAATGAACAAAGCATACATGCAGTTTAGCAGCTAGCTTCTAAAGAAGTGACATGGTGATTCTGCCTGAAATGTTAATCGTCCTTAGATCTTTCTCCTAAAGAAATAACACAACCGCTCTGCTAAATCGCAGAGCGGCTTTTTTTGCATATCATCACCAGTTTTTAGTGCTCATTCGCCATTACTTGAAATGGAGCTAATTAATATAAATATTTTTCAGCTCTTCTTTCTTCCTTTTCACAAGTTCACCGTCTTTAGCTGCAATTGTTACTTCTTCTTCTCCACATTCATTCAAAACGCCTTTTACTCGGGTCTTATCTTCAAATTCAAATAAACAAATGAATGGTGCTCTTTTTCCTATAAAGGGCTTCAGATAATCCAGCCTCTCTGACACATCCATTTCCTTAAATGGTTTTAATGGCTTAAAGCGTTCTTTCACTGAATGTCTGGAAGCATCTTCTTTTACTTGTTCTACCTCGGTTTCAGTTTGATTATTTAAGGACAATTTCTCACTTTGCTCTTCTTCATATACATAACCAAGCGGCTTTGCTTTTATTTTCTTTTTGTGGGATGAATCTTGACTCAAAGCTTTTTTATCATCCTTCTCTTTTGTGCGGCTGGTTTGGTACACTTGCTGCATGACAGGTTTTGAGCATTCAAACGATGGCTGATCAATGTATAGTAAGGGGTTGTGTGCTTTTTTTTCTTCTTTATTACTCATAGAAATCCCCTTTCTTAAACTTAGTCTCATTCATTATATGGGAAAGTAAGGGATTCATGATTTTTAATTTTAAAAAAGAGCATGGGACAAAAGTGTCTCATGCTCTACGACCAATTTACTTTTTTTCATTATGCCTTACTCTTTTTAATTCTTCAGTTTCGTTTATCCTACGATGTGGTAACCGGAGTCGACATGAAGATTTTCTCCCGTGATTCCTCTAGAATAATCACTAAACAAAAAGGCCGCTGTGTCTCCGACTTCCTCCGGTGTGGTGTTTCTTCGAAGAGGTGCCTTTTCTTCAATTTCTTTTAATATGGAATTAAAATCTCCAATTCCTTTAGCTGATAGGGTACGGATGGGACCAGCAGAAATTGAGTTGACTCGAATTCCGTCTTTTCCAAGGTCTCCTGCTAAGTATCTTACACTTGCTTCTAATGAAGCTTTTGCTACACCCATTACATTATAATTTTGCAGAATGCGTTCTCCTCCAAGGTAGGTGAGGGTTACAATGCTGCCTCCCTCTGTCATAAGCTTACGCGCTTCTTTAGCTACTGCAGTTAATGAGTAGGAACTGATATTGTGCGCCAGCAGAAAGTTATCTCTCGTAGTAGATAAATATTCCCCTTGGAGATCTTCTTTTTCTGCAAAAGCTATGCAGTGTGCTACTCCATGAATCGTGCCTGCTTTTTGCTGAATGGTCTCAAAGCAGCTTCTAATTTCTTCATCGTTTGTCACATCACATGGAAGAACATGCGGGTGTTCGCCTTCTAATGATTCTGCCAGTTCTCTTACCGTTTTTTCAAAGCGTTCTCCTGCATATGTAAAAATAATCTGTGCTCCAGCTAAATCCAATGAACGTGCAATTCCCCAGGCAATACTGCGCTTGTTTGCTACGCCCATAACGACGAATGTTTTTCCTTTTAAAGAAAGTGACATATAAGATTCCTCCAATTTTAGAACAAGTATTAGTACCTGATACTAATTTATCATGTTTCTCTTCAACAAGCAATGCAAAAAAAGCCGGCACTGTCACTTAGAGAAACAGGCGGCTATTCATTAAATTAAGTAGCCCATAAAGGCTGTAGCAATGCCAAAGTAAATTAGGATAGAGAAAATATCGTTAATTGTCGTAATAAAAGGACCTGAAGCTACTGCCGGGTCAATATTAAATTTGTCCATAATCAGCGGAACAAGTGAGCCCGCAAGTGTCGCTACAATGAGAGAGGCAAATATAGAAATACCGACCAGCAAACCTAAGTAAATCGAATCCTGCCATACATAGACAATTCCAATGACTAAAATGCCACAGGTTGTACCTGTAATCAAACCTGTTCCAGCTTCCCTGAGTATCAATTTCCATTTACTCTCATCCCGAATATCACCGGTCGCGATGCTTCTTATTGCAACTGCAAGAGCCTGTGTTCCGGTATTGCCCGCCATTCCGGCAATAAGCGGTATAAACACCGCCAAAATAGCCACCTGATCAAGTGTGGCTTCAAACCGGCCAATTAAATTGGCCGTCAGCATTCCAAGAAATAATAAAGCGATCAGCCAGGGGAGTCGTTTTTTGGCTGCACGAAAAGGCGTGCGGTCTCTTGAATCCATATCGGATACCCCTGCCAGTTTTGAATAATCATCTGACGCTTCTTCATCAAGAACATCAATAATGTCATCCACCGTAATAATTCCTAGCAAATGGTTTTGAAAATCTACAACGGGCAGAGCCAGAAAATCATAATCCTTCATCATTTTTGCTGCCGCTTCCTGATCTTCTCCTACAGAGACTGAAACCACTCTGTCAGACATGATCTCTTTAATTAACGTATCTTCTTCAGCAGTAATCAGGTCCCTGAGTGAAACAACTCCGGACAACTGTTTTTCTTCATTAATGACAAATGTATAATAAATGGTTTCCGCACTTGGCGCCTTGGTTCTCAGTATAGCCATTGCAGAACGTACAGTTGAATGCTCAGGTATAGAAACAAATTCAGTGGTCATAATAGACCCTGCAGTATATTCTTCATAATGCAATAAATCTTTAATTTCCTGGGCGGACTCATTGTTCATTATGGTTAAGTAACTTGCTACTTGTTCTTTGTTTAATTCATTCAGCACATCCACTGCATCATCGGTATACATATTCGCCAGCATGTCTGCAGCATATTGGGGAACCATTTCTGATAAAATAGGCTCATAGTCTTCATCGTCAGCATCGAGGTTTTCAAAAATATCGGCCATTTCCTCCGGCGATAAACATTGATAAATCCTCTCGCGAAGTTCCACATTCAGACGAAGATAAAACCTGGCTTGATCATAGGGATGCAGTTTAAAATATTCTTCCCTGAACAATTCGAGCTCGTGGTTAATGAGAGTTCGAACGAGCAGCTCTTCATTATATTTAGCCTGATCTTTTTCCTGGAGGTTTTCAGCCATTGCGCTCACACTCCCTTTCCGGAGAATTAAATCAACATTATACTAGCAGATTCTTTGATATCTGTCTCTATTCAGCCTTACAAGCATATGTCAAAAACAAACAGGAGGTCCAGCATGAATTTAGATATTATCGGCGATATCCACGGGTGCCGTATGGAGTGGTTTAATCTGACAAAAAAACTTGGCTACAGCTGGGAATCCGGAATGCCTATCCATCCTGAAGGAAGAAAGATCGGATTGGTAGGAGATTTAACCGATCGAGGGAAGGATTCAATAGGTGTGATCAAGGACGTCTATGCCCTTGTTAAAGAAGAAAAAGCCTATTATGTTCCAGGCAATCACTGCAACAAACTCTACCGCTACTTGAAAGGGAACAACGTAAAGATTATACACGGTCTTGAGACAACAGCGGCCGAAATAAACGATTTGCCGCCGCAAGAAAAACGTTTGATTACAGCACAGTTTAAAGAACTGTATGAAGGCTCTCCCCTTTATCATGTATTGGATAACGGCAGACTGGTAATCGCTCATGCTGGAATCAAACAAGATGACATAGGCAAAATAAACAAACGAATCGAATCATTCGTTTTTTATGGGGATGTAACGGGCGAAACAACTGAAAAGGGACTTCCTGTTCGGAGGGATTGGGCTAAGGAATATGAAGGAAATGCACTGATCGTGTACGGACACACACCAGTCCATGAAGCAAGATTTAAAAACAACACGGTCAATATTGATACAGGGGCAGTTTTTGGCAACTGTCTGACAGCGCTCCGCTATCCTGAAATGGAAGTGGTTTCCGTACCGTCTTCCATGCCCTACAATAAAGAAAAATTCAGAGATCAGGATTTCCACTAACACCTAATATGAACTATTCAATGTTTTTTAGAATACGGCTCAGACTGTCTAAAATTTCTGAATGACAGCTTCTATTAACGATATGCTGGTAAAAAAAGAGCTTGGGACAAAATGTCTCAAGCTCTTTGACCGGTTTGCTGCGCATAACCCCTTGCAAATAAAATGATCTTCCTTATTTTTTACCTTTTTATAGTAAGGGACCAACCTCTTTTTTATACTTTCTGGTCTATAACGAATGATTTGTCAGTCCAGCCTTTCATAAGAGAAAGAATATCTTCAGGGGGTTCTGCTTTAAAACGCATTTCTTTTTGAGTGAAGGGGTGAAGAAAAGTTAGTTCTCTCGAATGGAGGGCCTGCCGCTGGATGACATCTCTTTTTCCCCCATAGAGATCGTCACCTACTATCGGATGGCCAAGATAGTGCAAGTGCACCCGAATCTGATGGGTTCTGCCCGTCTGTAAGGACAATTCAACTGAACTGTAAAGACTATTTTGATCGAGAAGCCGGTAGTTCGTTACAGCATGCTGCCCATCCTCTCTCACTTCTCTTTCAATAATACTCGTGCTTTTCCTGCCAATCGGAGCAGATATTGTTCCTGATGACGTGCTGATTACGCCATGTATTACAGCTAAATAGGACCTTTTCACCTTGTGCTCTTTTTGAAGCTTTCCGATCAAATGATGCGCATGGGCATGTTTGGCAATCAGCATAAGACCTGAGGTATCACGATCAAGTCTTGTAGCGATATGAACGGCTCCATGATACTTTCTTCTCTCGTACAAGCCGGCAATTGCATTCGCAATACTTCGGGACGTGTGCTCTCTTGAAGGTATGCTGTTCATATAAGGTGGTTTATTAATGACGAGAACATCGTCGTCTTCGTACAGGATGTCTAGTTCAATCATTTCAGGCAAAAGTGCAGGACTCCTATTTTCCAGAGGAAACGCAACCTCTACTTTGTCCCCGCGATGAATATAATTTCGTACGGTAGTCTCTAAGCCATTTACTTTGATCTCTCCGCCATCATATTTTATATGAGTTAATGACCTTTTGGATATTTCGTTATTTTTCAGAAAGTCTCTAAGCAGGATTGACTCCTCATTGACAATCCACTTTAATCTAACCCGTTTATCCATTTTTCCCCCAGCCCTTAACCATCGATAAAAGAATCGTGCACTCTTTTCCAGAAAGGAAACGGTCTGAAACGTGCAAATCGTATTTTTTCATCCGCTACTCGGTACTGTATGGATTTTACATCCTTATGAACCAATGTAAGATGGTCAATGGTTATAAGGAAATCAGATCGATTAACCGGTTTAAGCATACAAGTATGATGGGCAGGCATGATCAAGGGAGATCCGACTGTGCGGAAAACCCGATTATTGATTGAAGCCATTTCCGCCAGCTGAATGGATGGAAGAGAAGGGTGAATAATTGCTCCTCCCAGTGCTTTGTTATAAGCGGTACTTCCCGATGGAGTGGACAAACAAAGACCATCTCCCCTGAAAATCTCAAAGTGCTGTCCGCGGATTTCAACATCCATCACAAGTGTGCCGTCCACACTTTTAACCGTTGACTCATTTAAAGCCAGATATCTTGTTTCCCTTCCGCCGCTTTTATAACGGATAATGGCTTCTATTAAAGGATATTCAATAATCTGGTATGGCGTTTTTGCGATTGCAATGACCAGTTTTTCAATTTCATCCGGCACCCAGTCGGCATAAAAACCTAAATGACCCGTATGTACACCCACAAATGCCGTTTTTGATAAGCGTGAACTGTAGCGGTGAAAGGCATAAAGGAGTGTCCCGTCGCCGCCGACTGATATCACGATTTCCGGCTCTTCCTCATCCCATTCCATATTAAAGTCTTTTAAATATGATTTCATCTTGTGCATTAATGCATTCGATTTCGCATCGCCTTTCGAGGTTATTGCAAATTTCACTCAGCTCGCCTCCCTGTCAGTGACTGTCACCAAAATTTTTTCTTCGGCTTGACCGCTCTTTTCTTTTATCTTTCATTTGATCTTCTTTTTTTTCTTGAAAGAAAGCCTGTGCCTCCTGGATTTCTTCCCGGATTTCCGACATTTCCTCATCAAGCCTGAAAGCTGCTTCAGCAGCCCGCTGGAGGCGATTTTGAATTTCTTTTGGAAACTGTCCCTGATACTTATAGTTTAAGGAGTGTTCTACTGTTGCCCAGAAGTTCATAGCAAGCGTTCTGATTTGTATTTCTGCAAGAATTCTCTTTTCTCCGTTAATCGTTTCAACCGGATATTCGATGATCACATGATACGAACGGTAGCCGCTCTGTTTCTTATGTGAAATATAATCTTTTTCTTCTACGATTACAAAGTCTTTGCGCTGTCTTAGTAATTCCACTACTTTTTCAATATCATCCACAAACTGGCACATCATCCGCAAGCCAGCGATATCCTGCATGTCGGATGCCAGTTTCTCCAGCGGAACAGACTTTTCACTTGCCTTATCCAAAATACTCGCTATCGGTTTGACCCTGCCGGTAACAAATTCAATGGGCGAGTGAGTATGCTGTAATTGAAACTGGTTTCTCATGCCTTTTAGTTTAATTTTCAATTCGTCCACTGCTTGTTTATATGGCTCTAAAAAAGACTCCCAATGATTCATCCACATCACCCCATGCTTTCATAACATCCGGCATTTGATTAGTTGAAGCTTATTTTTTTATAAAAGCGGATTCCACTTTTTCAACAAAAGCATCTCCATAATTGCTGTTTCCTTCAATATTCATCACCAGATCATTTAACTCGTCTTCGAGCTGCTTTAATTCCATTTCATTTTCGCCGATATGAACTTTAACGGTCTGTTTTTTGTTTAATGCGTCTATAATTTCAGGCCATATAAAATCAGGCAGATACAAATATGTATATTCACTTTCTTCTTCTGCTAAATAAACAAAAGCCAGCTCTTCAGAATCAACAATGACTTGACCTGTTGGTTCGAGTCTGCCGATCTTATCTGTTTGTTCTCCCTTTAAAATCAATTCGTTGTTTATTTCAGCTGCTTGATTCAGCCACACTTTCTTTCTGCTCAACTTTATTTCCCCTTCCTGCCGATTTTCTATTTCCATCTTATCATATTCAGGTTAAATCTTGCATATTGCCATTGCAGATCCAGCCCAAAGAAAGGATAATAAAAGGCATAAGAGGTAAAGGAGCGAATGGTCTTGTCTCAGGAATTAGAAATTGAGTTTAAAAACTTACTGACGAAAGAAGAATATTATCATTTATGCAGTCATTTTCAGGTATCGAACCAAGAGAGCGTATGCCAAAAAAATCATTATTTCGACACACCTGATTTCCACTTAAAAGAAATCAAGTCGGCTTTGAGAATTCGCGAGAAATCAAAAGGCTATCAATTAACACTAAAACAGCCTGTTGAAAAAGGAATTCTTGAACATCACCAGCGGATTGATTCACAGGAGGCAAGTCAGATGCTCGAAGAAGGCGGCTTAATTCAAGGAGAGATAGCACGGCTGCTCGAAGAACTGAAAATACCTGTGGAGAAAATTACGTATTTTGGGACACTTGCAACAGAGCGCATAGAGTTTCCTTATAAAAACGGCTTACTGGTATTAGACCACAGTACGTATTTGAATAAAGAGGATTATGAACTGGAGTATGAAGCTGCTTCCTACGATGAAGGTCAGGCCATATTCAAACAATTACTTTCGACCTGTAAAATTTCTGCAAAAAAAACCGATAATAAAATTGAGCGTTTTTATAAAGAAAAAATACGCCGGACACTCCTCTAATTCATCTACAGCCAATTAGGGAAAACGGAACTTATTTTACCCTTTTTAATAAATAGGAGGCTTTAATTTGAATATTAATGCGGTTAAAATGCTGATCGATGCACAGGCGCTTAATACGTTGGGAACCTTCAATGCTGACCATATAGCTGAAGCGGATCAGACGCACTCTCTCTTCTCCCAGATAATCCAGGAATCAATGGCGTCCATATCTTCGACCAAGCTTGGTTCTGTTTCAAATTTTTTGGAGAATAATCCAACACCTTCAATGAGTAATTCTTTTATAAATGAAATTCAGCAATATCAAGTTTCCCAAAACAAACCGGCGGCAAGTAAGGCTGCTTCTTCTTCCCCTTCTTCACTCGATGGGATTATTTCAGACGCCGCTGCTAAGAATAATGTTCCGGAAAAACTGATCCGATCTGTCATACAGCATGAATCTAATTTTAACCCTGAAGCCGTCAGTCACGCAGGCGCTTCGGGACTAATGCAGCTCATGCCGGGTACAGCCAAATGGCTTGGGGTAAAAAATATATTTGATCCAAAGGAAAATGTGGATGCGGGAGCACGCTATTTACGGGATATGCTTGACCGCTATAATCAAAATCCTACACTTGCTCTTGCTGCATACAATGCTGGACCAGGAAATGTGGATAAGTATAACGGCATTCCCCCTTTTAAAGAAACGACTCAATATGTTCAAAGAGTGATGAGCACATACAACGCATAATACATTGCATTCCTTCTTCTTTCATATTTCGATTTGTTCAGCAGATGGAGCCTCGGCCATCTCGAGGCGGAAGATCAGGCAAGGGAAAAGCAGGCTGTGACGAAACGGGAAGAAATTAAAAAAGAGGAAAATAAAATAGTATGAGGTTTACGGTTAAGAAGGCGGCAACTCCTGCAGGACATGACGGATAATCGAGACTTTACGGGCAAAGCCTTGAAAAGACTCATGCCCCTGTCCCTGCAATAAGCGTTCGCTTGAATCGCAATGAACCCGTCAAAGAGCCTGAGACACTTTTGTCCCAGGCTTCTTTTGTTGGTTAGAGGAATGGTTCAAGGCGATATATTTGAGAAAAAAGGAAGGCGTTGCTACAATAATGTTACATTAAAAATTCAACAGGAAAAAATAAAGGATAAAGGAGTTATTTTTTATGGTGGATCGAACTCTAACACCTTATGACGTAATCGGTGAAGAAAAACTATCTGAACTTGTTCATGCGTTCTATCATCAGGTTGCGCGTCATCCTGACTTAAAAAGTATATTTCCTGATGACTTTACTGAAACGATTCGGAAGCAGCACCAATTTTTAACACAATACCTTGGAGGTCCTTCACTCTACACAGAAGAGCATGGCCACCCTATGTTAAGAGCCCGTCACATTCCCCATCCCGTTACGCCGGGCAGAGCACAGGCATGGCTGGCTTGCATGGAAACAGCAATGGACGAAGTTGAATTAAACGAGGAAATCAGAGACGGTCTTTTTCACCGCCTTACACTAACTGCCCATCATATGATTAATACTCCCGAAAAAGCAGAGGGTGATACAGATTGACTGCAAAACATTGGTCTGATGCCAACTGGCAAGAGCTAGAAAAAAAACCGCTTGAAATTTATATGTTTGTTGACCCCATTTGTCCGGACTGCTGGGCTCTGGAACCAATAATAAAAAAAATGATTATGGAGTATGGGACGTATATACGAATTAAATACGTTTTAAAGGGAGGCCTAATCGGCCTGAATAAAAAAGTATGTTTACATCCATCCTCTTTAACATCTCAAACTGAGACGAAATTGATGGACGGAGAAGCTGCACTTCTCGACCGGGAGCGGAAAAACAGCTCAATGACTTCTCCCTTTATTGCTTCAATCGCAATTAAAGCTGCTGAACTGCAGGGAAAAAAGGCAGGCAGCCGTTTCCTTCGCACATTGCAGGAAAGATTATTTCTTAAAGAGCAGGATATATCGGAGTATGAAATTCTTCAAATATGCGCAGATGAAGCTAAGCTAGATCTTGATGAATTTTGTCAGGACATCCACTCCGCTTCTGCCTCGAAGGCTTTTCAATGTGATTTGAAAATCTCCTCCGAAATGGAGGTTGAAAGTACACCTACTCTCGTCTTTTTCAATGAAAATATTGAAGACGAAGGCATAAAAATTGAAGGGGTTTACCCCTATGAAGTTTATGAACAGATCATTGAGGAAATGGTTGGTGACCCAAAAAAAGACCAGCTGCCAACAATTGATGAATTTATTGAGCAATTTAAAATCATCGCTTCGCCTGAGTTAGCCCTAATTTATAATATAAGTATTCAGCAGGCAGAAAAAGAGCTTAAAAAGAGAATGTTCCAGCAAAAAGTAGAGCAGATTACGATGAAAAACGGAACATTTTGGCGTATACTAACGTAATAAGGCTAAACGAAAAGCCCTCATCATATGATGAGGGCTTTTCTTACGAACAAAGGGGATGGGAGAAATTTTTCACGGTCAAACAAAGGGGTATATGTTTGCTTGTGATCAACTTCACACGAGTAGTTTATCATGTATTTACAAGTATGACAAGTAAAATGATGGTCTAATGTTCAGGATACGTGAATATAGCAATACAAAGGGGGGAAATAGATGAGAAGATGGATCGGTCTGTTGTTAGTTATCTTAATTATTGGGGCCTTTATGCTTCATTTATTTGCAATGCTTGAGATCTTTCCCCTCTTCCTGTCTTCAATCATTTTATTTATTGTCTTATTTTTAACGATCATCTGGGCAACATCAAAAAATCGTTTTCGCGGCTTTTCGTCATCAAAAACGTTTCCAAAACGCGGCCGGTAAATGTTCCCTCCACTTTACCAGCAAGCAGAATTTCTGCAGGTCATAGCCCTAAAAGCATCAAGTCCTTGTCCATGCGGAAAACTCCCTTAAAAGTGTATCAAAAGGACCTGAGACACTTTTGTCCCAGGCCCTTTCTCTTTTAATGCGGCAATGGAAATCCTGTTCTTTCAGATTTCCCCTTCTTTTTTAATTAAAGTTGAGCCAATAGCTCTTCCATTTCATTCAGTTTTTCTTCAAACACTTTGCATGCTTCTTCAATAGGAGCTGAAGTTGTCATATCTACTCCTGCTTTTTTCAATACCTCTATTGGATAATCAGAGCTGCCTGCTTTTAAAAATTTATTAATGTATTCATCAACTGCCGGCTGGCCTTTCTCCAATATAAGCTTGCTTAGTGCAGTCGCAGCGCTGTAGCCGGTCGCATATTGATAAACATAATAATTATAATAGAAATGAGGAATTCTGGCCCACTCCAGCCCAATTTCCTCGTCTACTATGATCTCCTCGCCAAAATATTTTTTGTTCAGGGCATAGTATTCTTCGGTCAAACTGTCGGCTGTTAGTGCTTCACCATTTTGCGCCTTCTGATGAATCAGATGCTCAAACTCGGCAAACATAGTTTGACGGAAAACCGTTCCCCTGAATCCTTCGAGAAAATGATTAAGAATATACAAACGTTTCTTATTATCTTCAATTGTGTTCATTAAATAATCATTGAGAAGTGCTTCATTACAGGTAGAAGCTACTTCAGCAACAAAGATGGAGTAACCGCTATACGGATATGGCTGATTTTTACGTGAATAGTAGCTGTGAACACTGTGGCCAAATTCATGAGCAAGTGTAAATAAATTATTCACATTATCCTGCCAGTTCATAAGAATATAAGGGTTTGTGCCATATGCGCCGGAAGAATAAGCACCGCTGCGTTTTCCTTTATTTTCTTCCACATCCACCCAGCGATTCTCAAACCCTTCTTCCACAACTTTACGATATTCTTCTCCCAGAGGAGCAAGCCCTTTAATCATTAAGTCTTTTGCTTCTTCGTAGGATACCTTCATTTTTACATCTTTCACTAAAGGTGTGAACAGATCATACATATGAAGCTCGTCAAGACCTAATACTTTTTTCCGCAGCTCAACGTAGCGGTGAAGAAGCGGTAGGTATTTATTTACCGTATTGACCAGGTTTTCATAGACTTCTTCAGGTATGCTGTTCGTTGAAAGTGCTGCATGCCTTGCCGAATCATAATGTCTTACGCGGGCAGAAAAATTATCTTTTTTAATCTGTCCGCTTAATGTAGTGGAAAATGTATTGCGGAATTTTCCATATGTGCTGTAAACCGCTTTAAATGCGTCTCTTCTAACACGCGGGTCCTCACTTTCAAGGAAATTAATGTATCTGCCGTGTGTTACTTGTACTTCTTCCCCGTTCTCATCCTTAATCACAGGAAATTCAAGGTCCGCATTGTTAAGCATGCTGAAGGTATTGCTTGCATTCCCTAAAACCTCTGATGCCTGGGCAAGGATCTCTTCCTGGCCTTCAGAAAGGACATGAGGACGCTGCGTATTGATTTCTTCTAGCGCATGTTTATATACTTGCAATTCTTTTTTTTCTTCTAAGAAAAATGTAATCTTTTCCTCTTCAATTGAAAGAATTTCGGGCAGCATGAAAGAAAATAAACTGCTGATCTGAGAAGCAAGGTTCTTTGCTCTGTCGTCTAGGCCCTGGTAAAAGGAGTTGGTTGTATCCTGGTCGTATCGCATATGTGAATATGTATAAAGCCTGCCTAGCCTCTCCATGATCTTATCCTGCAGCTGAAGGGCATTAAACAGATGATCTGCGCTTTCACCAAGTGTCCCTTGTACTTCTTTCGCCTGTTTACTCTCTTCCTGCAGTGATTTGTATTCCTGATCCCATTCCTGATCTGAGGCAAAGATATCTTCCAATCTCCAGGTCATTTCTTCTTTCACCTGAGTTCGATCCTGCAACTTCTTCACTGAAGCACTGTTCGCCATTGTATACTTCCTCCTCTAATCATTCTTTCTTTCCTATTTTCTCTTTTTTATCCTGTTCTTGCAACTATTGCTGACTATTTATTTAGGGTCTCTAATAGTAAATCCTGATATTGCATCCAGAATCGTTCTTTTTTACTTTCACTATCCCAAACCTGATCAATCATTATATAAGGGTGCTCCATACATAGTCTGTACCCTTTTTGACCTTTTACAACTATGCCTAATTTTTGCAAAGTATCTAAATAATCTGTAACAGCCCTCAAAAGCGTATCTGGTGGTTGAAACTGTATCTGACGCAAAGTTAAATAGCCAAGATCTATATAATCATTCATCCTTATTAACATATATTTCAAAGATAATGGCTTTTCATACGATTTGCATTCATTCAACAGCAAGTATAGGAAACACTGCCATTCAGCATCAGGCTCTTTAATAAATAGAGAATGCCTCACAGGAATTCCTACCCATGCAGGAAGCAGCTGCAGGTTTGTTCTTTGCTCATACAGTAGACTTAACAGGCCGTCAAGGCAGCCCTTGCCCTGAACCAGCCGGCTCTGGAGCCATCTCTTTCTTTGCTCTCTGATGATGTGCAATTCTTGCTCTGAATAATACAATGACTGCAAAGAAAAATGAGGAAATTTAACCTGTTTTAACGGAAAAGAGGACTTTGAAGTAAGAAATACAGAGCTTGAAAGAGGGATCAAGTAATGAAGTGTGCTGAAAGATTGGTGTACATGGTCATAGGAAACCAGGAAGAATTGTTTAAGAGAAGAGGAGTAACGTATAAATTGCTGATGAAATGATGACAACGAAATTTTATTTTCTACAGGTTTTTTAAGTACATCGTGGGATAACAGCCATACCGGCACCACATCATGTGAAGTATATTCCTTTGTTCTTTTGATAAAATCCCGGTACGGTATCCTGGAACGCTGAAATTCAATAGCATATTCCTGACCCTGTATGCGGACGCCGACATCTGCCCGCTGATTAAAACCGGAATAGATTTTTTCCACTTCCGCCTCTTCAGCTGAATGTATCAACCAGTTATAAAGCTGTAATTTTGCCTCTAAGTGCGCGAGAGACTCCGGTTCGCTGAATCCTGTGCAGGTATGGGAAGCTTTGTGAGAAAAATGAGGTATTTTAAATTCTCCTACTTTTAGTATGACTTTCGTTAAGCACTGTGGGCAAAAATATGCATTTTTTTGCAACTTTCTCAATTCATCTCTCGTCTTGCTGCCATCTAAAAATAGTAAAAGTCCTGATTGGTTTTTAGCAACTAAAATGAGATCACCTCCTGATCGACTGCCACCATTATACTAAAAATATCAAAAAAAACCCTTTAAGACAATGTCTTAAAGGGCTTACACCTATAGAAAATATTTTCGAACATTTGAAAAGACTTTTTCATTCATTACAGCTTTGCCATACTCTTCAAGACGGTGAACAGTGATTTGTGTTTCTACTCCGTACTCCAGCAGGAGACTGAGTATATTTTCAATATCGTTTTCTTCAAAGAGATCTTCTTCAAATTCAACGAATAAATAATATACATTTTCAAACGTATATAATTTTGTGATTAACTGCTCATGGTCAAAGCGCTTTGATAGTGAGATAAGATCTTCAAAATCTTTGAATTTCATTGTAAAATCCAAGATATCATCTTCTTCATTATCATCCATGTCGAAATGCTCTTCTAGATATTCTTCAATTTGATCGCTTACTGAACCATCTTTTTGTTTATCTTCTGGAATAGGCAATTCAAAACGTTGTCCATCTTTTGTTACCTGCGCTTTTGTGACAAGAATCTCCAAACCTTTTTCAAGCGCCTGAACTTGTATCCATAAAGGGCCTTCAATTGCAAAATCTTCCTCTTGATGCACTTCATCCATCATTTCCCAGAAGAGTTCTTCACTTTTATCTCGATTGTACCAGATTTCTTCGCGGTCAAATCCTCTATCTTCAATATCGCCATAAGAAATGTAAAACTTTACGGTGTGATCGTTAATGCGTTCTATTTCCATCATTTAACTCTCCCTTCCTGTATGTTGGATGAAGGGAATCCCCCCTTAATCTAGGTCTGATTCGCAACTTTTTTAACGATAGGGTGATCTTTCTATATTATTGTATGATAAATAGACCGTAAAGGGAAATCATATTCAGTCCATTTATTTAAACATGATGTAAGAACCTATTGTTCCTAGAGTGTAGACTATTCAGTGACTAAATTCAAGCAATGCGATTGTCTATCTCTACTTTTATACAAATGTGCTTTCTGCTCGCATAATGAAGCCTTTATTCAGCTGATAGGCGTTTTTCCTTAATGAAAAAAGACGTAAAAAAGACTTATCCCTGTGTAATTGGGGGACAAGTCTTGTGGTCTTTATAATTAGTTAACCATTTTTTGAGCTTCAAGAAGCTGGTACGTACGAACTTTCCGTGGTAAAAAACGACGAATCTCGTCTTCATTATAGCCGACCTGAAGTCTTTTTTCATCCATAATAATCGGTCGTCTTAATAAACCCGGATTTTCCTGGATTAACTCAAATAAATCTTGAAGAGGTAAAGAATCTAGATCCACATCGAGTTTTTGAAAAATCTTAGATCTGGTTGAAATGATTTCATCAGTGCCATCTTCAGTCATTCGAAGAACTTCTTTAATTTCTTCTATGCTTAGAGGCTCAGAAAAAATATTTCTTTCCGTATATGGAATATCATGCTCTTCTAACCAAGCCTTGGCTTTTCTACAAGATGTGCAGCTAGGTGACGTGAACAAAGTTACCATGAACCATTCACACTCCCTTATATAGTAAAAGATTGTTTACGTAACATCTTTAGTTAAAACATCTAAATTAAAATTGTTTTAAAAAGATATTATATGTTTATTATACAGTATTCTAATTCAAATGGATAGAGTTTTAACGAAATTGTCATATTCTAAGGATTTTAGGTTTTAAAACATTGCTTCTTGTCCTATTTATACTATTCCCTTTTTTGTCAAGGATAAACCGAATTTCTTAAATTAAACCCGATTCATTCTCATTTAGAGATTCTGATTGAAAATATTATAGACCTTCTAAGACATTCCGGTCATTTTTTTCATCCAATTTAAGCACATTGTCTACCGGTTCATAAGTTTCGCCGTAAAACGTATTATCTTTATAGGTGTGAATCATCTCGTAGGTTTTTTTCATCGCATTAAAAATCACTTCTTCACTTTCATTTCCTGGCGACCAATACAAAATTTCCATCGGGTTGATTTCCTTCGTTGCGAGGGATCTTCTTTTATATCCTATTGAGGTTGCATGATCGAAGCCTTCTCTTTTATAAAAGCGAAGTCTCTTTTCCGTGTCGGTGTCCTCATAGTCTACAGGCTCAACTTCCAGAATAATTGGTTTATTTTTAGCTTTTAATTTTTGGATCAGCTTATGGCCTAACCCTTCTCCCCTGGCATCTTTGGAAACAAATAAATAATCTATAAATGTGAAAGAATCCGTTTCCACATACATGAGTACATGCTTGGGTCCTTCATCCTTATTATAGATATCACTCCGTTCTTTTAGGAGCGCCTCCATATGTTCTTTTGATTTCATTTCCTGAACCGGAAAATATTCATTTAATTTTTCATACCAATGCATAATCATTCTCCTTTTACTTTATTTTTGCGGCAGTTCAGATGGTATAGTGTGTGAGGTTTTTCAGGGGATTATGTAGATGTATTTACGCATCTTGTTTTAATTACCCTAATTAGAAATATGTAAACTAGAATAAACTGACAAAGTTGTTCTGACTCTTTTTTAATTAGACCTAACTGGGCCTGTTAGCCTGTTATGTTTATATGGAAAAAAAGAGCCTGGGACCAAAGTGTCTCAAGCTCTACGACCGGTTCACTCCGCTTTTAGGCGGACGCTTTCCACAGGGACGGCAAGGTGAGACTTTTCAAGGCCTTGCCCTGTAAAGTCTCACCTTGCCGTCATTTCCTGCAGGGAGTCGCTGCCTTCCGCTGCGCTCACCTCATATTATTAAATCTATTTTGCCTCATTTTTGGACTTTTTTGTTATGTCCCAATTTCTTTTCTCTGTTTATCAGGCAGGTTTTATTCAGGCAGATAATCTACCCCTTCAGTGTAGGTATTGCCGGCGTTCCATAGTAGAAATTCATTGATATCGTTGTCATAAAGAGCTTGAATTTGGGCCTGTACTTCAGCTGCACCATATTCCATGTAATTTCCTGCTCCAAGATACGAAGCAGTAAAGTCCTGCAGCCATGGTCTTGAAATAGGACGCTCATCCAATTCAGCTAACTTTTCATTCTCTACTTTTGAGTATTCATTGACAAGATTATAGGGCTCGAGATCTGGCTTATCAATGCCGAAGTATGGTGTCCAGTGACTTGGATAGATCATAGAAGAAATAACATCTACATGCTCGGAGATACGGTTAAAATTCTGACCGATACCCGGTGCTTCTTCCAGCGTTGCTGAATACCCGAAGATATCAACAGATACATCAACGTCATAGTCTTTAAGCTGCTCTGAAGCATACTCAACAAAATCAGTTACAGCATCGACACGATAATTAATTCCATCTTCAGAATTTTTAGCATATTCACCAAGATCATACTCTAAAGAATCATCACGTGTTTCAAACCCTTCTGGAAAGCGTACATAGTCAAATTGAATTTCCTTAAATCCCATTTTCGCTGCATCAATTGCAATCTGTACATTATAATCCCATACTTCTTTCAAAAATGGGTTCACAAAGGATTCATCTCTGCCATTTTTCCAAACCTGTCCATTTTCTTTAAAGGAAAGTTCAGGTCTCTTTTCAGCCAGGACGGTATCTTTGAAAACTACGACTCTGGCAATCGGGTAAATCTCGTTTTCTTCTAGCACTTCCAGCATTGCACGGGGATCTTTAATGTACGTATTTCCAATATCTGAAAATGGCGAACCTTCCTCCGGCTTGTACGTTAAATTTCCAAAATCATCTTTAACATCAATTACCATAGCGTTTAAATCTGTTGTATTCATCAATTCTACAAGCGAATTAAAACGTTCGCCACCTGCAGAATGGCCGGTTACATAAATACCCCTTACTGCATCCGGGTACTCAAATGTTAGGCCTGAATCATAAACAAATCTCGGCATGGAGTCAGGGAATTCCTTAATGGTCTGCGCTAATTCCCGATGATGATGCTCGAATCCTTTAGCAGCTTCCTCTGCTTGAACTGAGTTTATAAACGCCGGAGTTAATAAAACTGCTATACCAACTGATGCTGCTACATGTTTCAGTGTCACTATGTATCTCTCCCACTACCTTATTTCCGTACAGATTATGTACTACTATATTCTAACAAGTTATGGAAGCAATTGAAATGCAGATTGACCTATTTATTGAAATTTCTTGTCAGAAGACACATTTCAGCCAAGTAGCAATGATTAACCTTCTAATTTTCTCTTGCTTCTAAATGAAATCATGCTATATAATTATGTTTAACTGAACATACTGGCAATGAAGAAGAGTAGTAAAAGCGCATCGTGCCTTAGAGAGCCTGGCAGTGGTGGAAGCAGGTGCACATAACGCTTTGAATGGACTTCTGAGCTCCTCGGTGAACATGATAAGTAGCTTATGGCGTCAGCTCTGCGTTAAAGAGCGGTTTAATAACCATAAAGCGGCCGGTCTGTGCCATTACAGACGGCAATTAAGGGTGGCACCGCGGAAACGTCCCATTCGTCCCTTCACAAATAGGAATGAATGGTTTTTTTGTGTTTATTTTTAGTATATAAAGGAGGAGTTTTATGAAGACAATATTTTCAGGTATTCAGCCAAGCGGCACCATTACTTTAGGAAATTATATAGGAGCGATGATGCAATTTGTTGAATTGCAGCATGAATATACTTGTTATTTTTGCATCGTAGATCAACATGCTATAACATCGCCCCAGGATCGTCTGGCCCTGCGAAAAAATACGAAGAGTCTGGCAGCTATGTACGCTGCAGTGGGAATTGACCCTGCTCATTCAACTTTATTCATACAATCAGAAGTCCCAGCGCACGCTCAGGCAGGCTGGATGCTTCAATGTGTCTCTTATATCGGTGAGCTTGAAAGAATGACTCAATTCAAAGATAAATCTGCCGGGAAGGAAGGCGTTTCTGCCGGTCTGCTTACTTATCCCCCATTAATGGCAGCGGATATTCTTCTTTATCAAACGGACCTCGTTCCTGTCGGCGAAGATCAGAAGCAGCACTTGGAGCTGACACGTGATCTTGCTGAACGATTTAATAAACGTTTCAATAATATATTTACCATTCCTGAGGTAAGAATTCCAAAAACCGGCGCACGCATTATGTCTCTTCAGGATCCCCTTAAAAAAATGAGCAAATCAGACCCTAATCAAAAATCATATATTTCAATGTTGGATGAACCTGGTCAGATAACCAAAAAAATTAAAAGTGCAGTCACAGATTCTGAAGGTATTGTCCGTTATGACAAAGTAAACAAACCAGGCGTTTCAAATCTGCTTTCTATTTATTCTATTTTGTCAGGGAAAACGGTAGATGAAATTGAAACGATTTACACGGACAGAGGCTATGGAGATTTTAAAAGTGACCTTGCCGATGTGGTAGTTAATCATATTAAGCCAATTCAAGATAAATACTACGAATTGATGGACTCAAAGGAGTTGGATTTACTATTAGATGAAGGAGCGGCCAAAGCAAATAAGGCTGCTGTAAAAATGGTGAATAAAATGGAAAAAGCAATGGGGCTGGGCAGAAAAAAGTAACTCGTTTTAACTGCCGGGTTCAGAGGATTACCATTGCTGGATATGAAGGCCGGTTTGTTTTATTCAGCCGGTCTTTTTGCTGTGGCAGATAATTGTATTAACAATGCTCCCAGTGGAATTCCATACGTCTCAGTATGTTTAAGCATAAATAAGATGTATTCTTCAACAGTAAACCCGGAAGGTATTAAATTCAGGTAGACCGCACCATGAATAGTTCCTAAGCATAATAGAAATAAACCGGTTATGTAAACAGAAAACCTGATCATCTTGTCACCTCTGCTCTCCCTATTTCTACTGTATGTATCTTTTCTAAAAAATTTACCCATAAAAAAGAGGCTGAGACAAAAGTGTCTCAGCCTTTTTGACCGGTTCGCTGCGCTTCAGGCGGACGCTTTCCGCAGGGACGGCGCTGAGCCTTCTCAGGGCTCCGCCCTGTAAAGTCTCAGCTTGCCGTCATATCATGCAGTCGCCACCTTCCGCTCCGCTCACCTCATACTTCCCAGTAGATACTTGGTCATTTTGTAAAATTTTTTAAAGTTATGTCTCATCCTCATTTTGTTGCATCAAACATTCTTAGTAGTTGCAGAATGGTTAGCCATTTCATTAAACTCTTTTTCAGAGCATAAAACATAATGTCCTGGAGTCACTTCCCGCATTTTTACATCCTCATTTTCCCCATAATCATGGTCTTCAGGATGATAGGAAACTCTTACCCGGTTCCGTTCATGCTCAGGGTCTGGAAACGGAATAGAGGAAAGCAGTGATTTTGTATAAGGATGAAGAGGATTTCGGTAAAGCTCTTCACTAGTTGTAAGTTCAACCAGTTTTCCATAATACATAACACCAATCCGGTCACTAATATATTTAACCATGGAAAGGTCATGTGCAATAAAAAGGAATGTTAATCCTTTTTCGCGCTGAAGCTTTTTCAGTAAGTTTACTACTTGTGCCTGAATAGATACATCCAGGGCAGAAATAGGTTCATCCGCAATAATGAACTCAGGGTCTACCGCGAGCGCCCGGGCAATCCCAATCCGCTGACGCTGACCTCCTGAAAATTCATGCGGATATCGTCCCGCATGGTCTCTATTTAACCCTACAGTTTCTAATAGATCAAATACCATTTTAGAACGCTCTTCCTTTGTTTTGGCCAAACCATGAAGATCTATTCCTTCAGCAATGATATCATTGACTTTCATTCGAGGGTTAAGAGATGCGTATGGATCCTGAAAAATCATTTGCATTGTTCGATTAAATTCCAGCGTTTTTGATTTGCTTTTTGAATCGTGTACATTTTCGCCCTTATAAAGAACCTCGCCATCCGTGGCGTTATAAAGCCGGATAATCGTTCTCCCTGTAGTTGATTTACCACATCCGGACTCTCCTACCAAACCAAGTGTTTCCCCTTTGTATATATCAAAGCTGATATCGTTTACTGCACGAACCTCATTTTTCTTGCCCTTATTAAAAAATAATTTTAAGTTTTTGATTTCAAGCAATTTTTCACTCATTGGAACACTTCCCCTTCCGTATGATTGCCCCCAGGGAATTTATGCTGACGTTTTTTCACAGCTTCCGGCGGCTCAACCTTCGGCGCATCCGGATGCAGCAGCCAGGTAGCTGCATAATGTGTATCAGAAACCTTGAACATTGGCGGTTCTTCTTCAAGGTCGATCGCCATTGCATACCGGTTACGCAATGCAAATGCATCGCCTTTTGGAGGATTCAGCAAATCTGGCGGTGAGCCCGGGATTACAAATAATTCATCGTCATCTGCATCCAAACTCGGCATTGAGCTGATTAACCCCCATGTGTACGGGTGCTGTGGATTATAGAAAATTTCATCCACTGTGCCCACCTCAACTATTTTACCGCCATACATGACTGCTACACGATCCGCAACATTTGCTACTACTCCCAGATCATGTGTAATAAAAATAATAGATGTATCAATTTTTTTCTGCAGATTTTTCATCAAGTCTAAAATCTGAGCCTGAATCGTCACATCAAGTGCTGTAGTAGGTTCATCTGCAATAAGCACTTTAGGGTTGCAGGCTAGGGCAACAGCAATAACGATCCGCTGTCTCTGTCCACCTGAAAACTGGTGGGGATATTGGTGAATTCTCGTTTCAGGCTGTGGAAGACCTACAAGCTTCAGAAGCTCAAGTGCACGGTCCATTGCCTGTTTTTTTGAAAATTTCTGATGCTTAATCAAAGGCTCTGCAATTTGCTTTCCAATCTTCATTGTTGGATTTAAAGAGGTCATAGGATCCTGGAAGATCATCGAAATATCTTTTCCTCTGACTTTTTCCATCTCTTTATCTGACAACTCTACTAAATTCCTTCCATCAAAAAGAATTTCGCTGCCTTGTTTAATTTCAGAGTTTGATTTGGGAAGGAGCTGCATAATCGACTTCGTTGTAACGGACTTACCAGAACCGGACTCACCAACGATTGCAAGTGTTTCCCCTTTTTTCAAGTCGAAATTCACGCCACGTATGGCTTTTACTTCACCCGCATACGTATTAAATGAAATATTCAGGTTTTTAACTTGTAAAATACTCTCCATTGTTTTCACCAGCCTTTTAGTCTCTCATTTTTGGATCGAATGCATCTCGTAATCCATCTGCGAGCAGATTAAATGTAATCATTAATAAACTTATTACCACTGCAGGAACAATCAGCATATATGGATAAAGCAGAATCACTTTAAAGCCTTCTTCAATTAATGTACCAAGGGATGCATCAGGCGGCTGAAGCCCCAAACCAATAAAGCTTAGAAATGCTTCAAAGAAAATAGCACTTGGAATTGTAAACATCGTATTAATGATGATAACCCCAACAAGGTTTGGCATAAGATGTTTGTAAATGATCCTAAAATCAGTAGCGCCAAGTGTTTTCGATGCAAGAGCAAATTCCTGATTTTTCAACTTCAGAACCTGACCCCTGACTACCCTGGCCATGGTGACCCATCCGGTTATCGCCAATGCGATGGTAATTGATAGAATCCCAGGTTCCAGAATTAAGATTAGCAGAATTACAATAACTAAGTTTGGTATTCCTGACAGGATTTCAATAATACGCTGCATGATATTATCTACGCGTCCGCCGAAATACCCGGAAATTGCACCATACGATACACCGATTACCATATCAATTGCAGTTGCAAGAAAAGCAATTAATAAAGAAATCCGTACACCCTCCCATAAACGGGTAAACAGGTCGCGTCCTAAACTGTCTGTCCCAAACCAGTATGACTCTTCTATTTGACGATCCTCATACGGTGTAAGAGTTTCACCATTTCGATTTGTAAGTGTTCCGTCAAATGGCAGCCAGCTGATATCTGAAATAGCTTCTATTTTAGGCGGAAGATTGGAGTGAGCAACATTTTGTCCGGTAGGATGACCACTTAAGTAAGGACCGATCAAGGCCATTATAAACAGCAAAGTGAGAATAACCATGCTCACAATAGCTGCTTTATTTTTTCTTACTCGAATCCACGCATCCTGCCAGAAACTCAGGCTGGGTTTTTCAATTCTTTCAGCCAATGATTCGTCATATTCTGCTTTTTGAAACATTTCTTTAGGAAACTTTTTATCTGAATGATTCACCATCAGTTTTCACCTCCTGATAGTCTGATACGCGGATCAATAATACTGTAAAGAACATCTACTACCAGCACGACAAAAATAAAGAGCGCTGCGAATAAAATTGTTGTGCCCATGATGACCGGATAATCGAGCACGTTAATCGAAGTAACAAACTGCTCACCCAGACCCGGAACTGCAAAAATCTTTTCAACTACAAGCGAGCCTGTCATTAAACTTACTGCAAGCGGTCCAAGAACTGTCACGACTGGTATCAGGGCATTTCTTAAAGCATGCTTAAAAGCAACTTCAAATGAATTAGCTCCCTTAGCTCTTGCAAGAACAATATAATCAGAGCCTAAAACTTCGATCATCTCAGTTCTCATAAACCTTGCAGCAATGGAAATAGGGAAGATTGAGAGTGCAATTGTTGGCAATATGGAATATTCCCATCCTCTCCAAAACGCTACAGGCAGCCATCCGAGCTTTACAGCGATAAAATATTGCAATAGAGCTGCAAATACGAATGAAGGAATGGATTTACCGACAACTGCAATAAGCGTTGAGCCTGTGTCAATCCAAGTATTTTGTCTTAGGGCTCCAATTGCTCCAAGGAATATACCGAAAATGGTTCCAAAAATCATGGCCTGAAGACCTAATACTGCTGATGGACCGATTCTTCCGGCAATTAGATCAGTAACAGGGGTATTGCTGAATTGAAAAGAAACGCCTAAATCACCTTGTATAACATTTGCCACGTATCTGAAATACTGGACCGGCAAAGGCTGATCCAGCCCGTACTTTGCTTCCATTATCGCTCGCTGAGATTCAGTCAGCTTAGCAGCTGCTGCAAAAGGCGATCCTGGAATCAGCTTCATAAGGAAAAACGTAACTGAAATAATAATGAACAGAGTAAGCAGCATAAACAGGATACGCTGTAAAAGATATTTCCCCACTAGGGACACCTCCATTTAAGAATTTAAACAATTCGACATCTTCTGACATCTCTTGTACAGAGTAAAAGAGAGTATATGGAATATACTCTCTTTTACCTCTTTAAAGTTAGCAAAATCTAAAACTATTCAGTTTTCTTATTCACTAATTGAGATTGGGAAAAAGCTGTACTCAGGTCCTACAAAGTGGTAAGTGAAATCACTTACTTTATCACTCACAAGAATATTAGCTTGACGCTGATAAATCGGGATGATAGCCGCTTCATCTTCAAGAAGTACTCTTTCTGCTTCTTGCAATGCTTCAAAACGCTGAGCTGGATCGTTAGCGTATGTTGATTCGGCATCTTTTAACAGCTTGTCATATTCTTCGCTTGAGAATGCCATGTTATTGTTTCCACCATCTGTGATCCATAGATCAGAGAATGAAATCGGGTCAAGATAGTCAGGACCCCATCCTGCAAATTGAAGGTCATAATCAAGAGTTTCATCACGCTCAAGACGTACGCTGAAAGGTACACTTTCAAGGTTGATTGTTAATCCTTCAAGATTAGTTTCAAGCTGTTCTGCAATATACTCATCTGTAAGTTTCGCTGTATCAGTGTCTCCACCAAGGTAGCGAAGTTCTACAGTGTCCGTACCAAGTTCTTCTAGACCAGTTGCCCAGAATTCCTTCGCAGCTTCAAGATCATACTCAAGCATGTCGCCATTCGCTTCGCGGAAATCTTCATCTGTATCAGGGTTTGTAACAAATTCTTTAGGTACAGCGTAATTAGCCGGGATTGATCCGTTATTTAAGATATTATCAGTTAAAGCCTGCTTGTCTATTGACATTGCAAGTGCTTTACGGATATTTACATTTTGAAGTGCTTCATTTGTCTGGTTCATTTTCACCCAGAAGATTGTAGGCTCTAACCATGTTACAAGGTTAGGATCTCCTTCATATTGTGGAACTAGAGCGGATGAAAGTTTACTTGTAATATCAACTTCACCTGACTCATAAGAGTTTACAGCTGTTTGAGGATCTTTTACTTCATTAAATGTAACTTTTTCTAGAGATACATTTTCAGCATCCCAGTACTCTTCGTTTTTCGCGTATGTCCATTCTCCGTCTGTGCTTCCATCCCAGTTATCCAGAACGAAAGGACCGTTGTAAAGAATTGTGGCTGCATTAGTAGCAAAGTCTTCACCCTGCTCTTCAACAAACGCTTGGTTTTGCGGGTAGAATGTTGGGAATGCCATTAATGATGTGAAATAAGAAATTGGCTTTTCAAGAGTAACTTCCAATGTTTTTTCATCTACTGCAACTGCTCCAAGCTCACTTGGGTCAGCTCCGTCGTTGAATACTTCAGAAGCGCCTGAAATTTTGCCTTCCATTAAGTAAGGGCCGTAGCTTGAACCGCCATCCGGGTCAAGTGCGCGCTGCCAAGCAAATACGAAATCATCTGCTGTTACAGGCTCTCCATTTGACCAGACTGCATCTTCTTTAATAGTGAAAGTATAAACAGTACCATCTTCGTTTACTTCAGGTTCGCCATCAGCAAGTGCAGGAACAGCTTCCTGATCTGCATTTAAGCGGAATAGACCTTCCATAACATTATTCATTGTTGTGAAACTGATTGTATCTGATGCCAGCATCGTGTCCATTGAAGGAATTGCAGATGTTTCAATTACACGAAGCTCCTGTGGTGCATCTGATTCAGTTTCTTCTGCTGCATTGTCGTCGCCAGAAGCGTCGTCAGAGCCCTCATCAGCGTTATCTCCCCCATAACATGCTGTCAAGAACACGCTGAGTGCAAGCATAAGTACTAAAAGCAGTGAATACTTTTTCATTCTTTCGTGACCTCCCTTAAATTATCAGAAAATAGTTACAAGGTTAATTATACTTTTTTTTTTATATTTGTACATATGTTTTGTAAAAAAAGTTAAGAATTTTTTAATTTTAATACTGTTTTACTATATTAATAGGGCGTATTAATCGTTTTGTAAAGATTTTAATGTTTAATTTGATATTGGTGAAGATTCAGTAATTAATTTTATTTGTATACTCCGTTCATACCGATTAGAATAAACAGGAGCAAGATGTTAAAGGAGTGTTGGAAATTGAAGAAGATATTACCTGTATCCCTGTTAATCGGCTACGCGATCAGCCTGTTGATTATCCTGCTATATTATAGAGAATTAAATCTGGAATCCTTCATAAATGCAACATTTTTTGTAGGCGGGATGTATTTATTTGTTTCATTAAGTGTCTATGTATTAAGCTCTGGACTGTTTGACATTGTATCAAACAGCTTTAGAAGAATTTTTTCTCTTTCAAAACCCATGTCTAAAGAGGAAGCAGAAGAAATGAGAAGCCTTTCGGATGCTATTTCGATCGTTCCGGTGAGGCCTATATTACAAAGTGGTTTAATTTTAATCGGGAGCATGGGTATAGGTTTAGTAATTTATTATCTTTAAATAGTAAACCCGAGCCAGAATTAGCATATCTTATAAATAAGACATAATTTATATGTTTACAAATACTTACATTTTAACCCGTTAAAGCGGCGCAGTTATGCATGGATGAGGTACTATATCAAACAATCTAATTGAAATTATGAAATTATTTTCAAATTTATGTAAATGAATAACTTTAAAAAAAGAGCTTGGGACTAAAATGCCTCAAGCTCTTTTAATACTTCCTTATCTATTTAACTTTTCTAAGTTTTGTTCCAGCCTCTTTAATTATCGGATTGATTTAGGATTGAATGCATCTTTTAATCCTTCACCAATGAAATTAATGGACAAAGTGGTGATTGTCAGAATAATAGCCGGCGGCATCCAGATCCAAGGTTTATCTCTTAAGACATCCGCTTCCTGTGATGCTGATAACATATTGCCCCAGCTCGGAATGGATTGCGGTACTCCGAAACCAAGAAAGCCTAGAGCAGCTTCTGCAACAATTAATGTGGCAAATGTAACAGTAGCTTGTACGATAATGGTAGATAGGACATTGGGCAGCAAATGTTTAATAATTACTTTTGAAGGTTTACACCCAATCGAAATGGCAGCCAGGATATATTCGTTTTCTTTTTCGGCAAGAATTTTACTTCTCACAATCCTGGCAACTCCACCCCAGCTGAGCAGACTGATCACTCCAATTAAAACCCAAAGTCCATTTACGATACCAAAAAGAATAGTGTTTAATACAATAACAAAAACTAAGAATGGAAAGTTAAGGACAAAATCAGTAAACCTCATTAACAGACCGTCTACAAATCCCCCATAAAAGCCTGCAATCGATCCTACTACAGTGCCAAAAAGGATAACCAGGAATGTACATGTTACACCTACAAGCAAAGAGATTCTGCCTCCATACAGCAAGCGGGTAAAAACATCCCGTCCTGATTTATCTGTTCCTAATACATGCTCCCCGCCTGGTTCAAGGGACATGAGTCCAATATTTACTTTTGTTATATCATGAGTCGTGATATATGGAGCTAAAACCGATATAATCACGACTGTCAACAAGAAAAAACTGCTTACCATCGCTAGCTTATTGCGAAGAAACTTTCGTCTGGCTATCGCAAAAGGAGACATATTAATGGATTTTTCCTGTCGGTTCACTGCATTAGTTGTTACGTTCACCATTGGTACTCCTCCTTCATTAATCTAGACGAATTCTTGGATCAACAACACCATACAAAATGTCGGCAACTAAATTCCCGACCAATGTCAGTAAGGATAACAGCATCGTGATCGCCATCATTGTAGGGTAATCTTTTGAAGTTACAGAGTTAAGGAACAGCTGCCCAATCCCTGGATAGGTAAAGATCGTCTCTGTAATGATCGCTCCACTAATAATGGTAGCTATATCAAAGCCAAGAAATGTGATTAATGGGATGATCGAGTTTCGCAAAATATGAACGTTATAGATCTTAGAAGTCGCAGTTCCTTTTGCACGTGCAGTCCGTACAAAATCCTTGCGGCTGTTTTCTATAATATCATTACGCAAAAATTGCGTATAGCTTGCAGTAGCCAGCGCCCCAAGAACAATTGCAGGCATAATCACATGATGAATTCTGCTCAACCAATAATCAAGTGTCCCTTCTTGTACTCCAACTTCAACCGAACCTGCATAAGGCGTCCACCCCAAGTTAAAGGAGAAAATATAGATTGCAAATACACCCGCAATAAAGGATGGAATTGCTAAACCGAGGTAGTTTAATCCCCCAATTAAATGATCTCCTACTGTATAAGGCTTCCGGCCGGCAAAAATCCCCATTGAAAAAGCTAGAATATACGTTATTAAAAGAGATGATACCCCTAAGAAAACCGTATTTGGTATTCTTTCCATAATTAATTCAGATACTGGCATTTTATATCGTGTTGATTGCCCAAAATCACCTTGTACGAACCCTTTGATCCAATCAAAGTACTGAACAGGCAGCGGATCATTGTAGCCAAGTCTTTCTCGCATCTCTTCTATGTACTCTGGGTTTGTATTATTTGGATCAATTTCTCCAGAGAGAGAATCTCCCGGCATCGCTTTCGCCAGGAGAAACACTACAATGGAGATAAGGAGAAGCATTGGAATCATACCGATGATACGGCGAATTGTATACTTTAGCATAATTATTCTCCTTATCTAACATATACTGCTTAATTATTCTGTTACAGACCACTCGTAAGGAAGGTTTGGTCCTGATACATCGTACGTTACATTTTCTACGCGGCTGCTTAGTGCTGCAATTTCCTGAAGTTCAGCAATGAAGATCATTGGAAGATCTTCAGAGATAAGCTGCTGCCACTCTTTATAGATTTCCGCACGAGCTTCTTCATCGTCACCGACAACTTCTATATTTAAAGCATCTGCAAGAAGCTTGTCTGATTCTTCATTTTTGTAACGAGGGTAGTTCCAGATCTGATCAGATCCCCAAAGTCCTGTTGGATCCGGGTCAGCCCCAGTAGACCATCCGCCAAAGAATGTTTCAATTGCAGGATCATCTTTTTCTACCATATCGTAATAAAGATTTACTTCAGTCATTTCAACTTCTGCCTGGATACCAACTTCCTGCCAGTACTGAACGATAGCTTGAGCACGAGTTTCGAAAGTCGGATTTGTTGTTTGATAGTGTGAGAACTTCGCAATAAACTCATCGCCATTTGGATCCTCTACAAAACCGTCTCCATTTACATCTTCATAGCCTGCTTCAGCAAGAAGTTCTTTTGCTTTTTCAGGATCATATTCATAAGTAGAAAGGTCTGCTGAATCAGCAGCAATCCAGTGACTAGATGGCACTGGTCCATCTACAGGCGAGCCATATCCGAAGAAGAATGCATCAATCCATTCTTGACGGTTAATAGCATGGGCCATTGCTTTACGAAGGTTTGGATCAGCGTATTTCTCTTTGTCTTCTGTAATTTCATTAGTTTCAGAATTGAATGTTCCTAATTTGAATCCAACATAGTAATAAGATAGACCAGGATATGTAATAACTTCTACATTATCCAATGCTTCCACTTCTTCACCATTAACAGGTGCAAGTGAAATCATGTCGATGTCTCCTTGTCCTAGAGCACCAACAACAGTGGAGCTGTCAAGAACCCGGATATTAATGCCGTCAAGCTTAGGTTCGCCTCTCCAGTAATCTTCAAATTTCACAAGTTCAATTGATTCACCTGGTACAATGTTTTCAACCTTGAAAGCACCAAGTCCTACCGGATTTTGACGCACTTGCTCTGAAGCTGACATATCCGCTACTTCAATTCCTTCGAACTGAGCACGTGACATTGGATAAGACCATACGTTTACAAGGTTATTGACACGCGCTTCGTCAAATGTGATTTCAAGCGTGTATTCATCTACAACATTAAGACCTGAAATACTGTCTGCTTCGCCTTCGCGGAATGCAGGTGCGCCTTCAATTGTCTGAACGTTGGCATAGCGTGATCCGTCGTAGTCAGGGTGAGCGATCGTTTCAAGTGCGAATACCCAGTCTTCAACTGTGAGTTCAACACCATCGTGCCACATAACTCCCTGCTCAAATGTAAACGTGAATACTTTGTTATCTTCCGTTTCCCATGAAGCAATCCCAGGCTCTGGCTGAAGATTTTCATCGTATGTGAATAAAGCTTCGTCAAACAGGTCGATAACATCTGCATCTGTTGCAATTCCGTAGAACCCAGGGTTGAATAATCCCTCAGGAGCAGATTCAAATCCGTATGTTAACGTACCGCCAGATGCACCTTCCTCAGACCCTTCTTCACCGTCAGTTGATTCCCCGCCTGTATCATTTTCGTTTTCTGATGAGCTGTCAGAGCTGCACGCTGCTAGAAAAGCAGATAGGATTAAGAGCATAATCATCAATAATTGTAATGACTTCTTTTTCATTCTGTTCCCCCCAAATTGTTTTCAAGTTTAATAGAGAATACACGCTACGTGGTGACCAGGTTTCACCTCCTTTAAAGCAGGCTTGATTTTCGAGCACTCTTCTTTCGCCATAGGACATCTGGTGTGAAAAGGACAGCCGCTCGGCGGATTTTGAGGACTTGGCACATCCCCTTGAAGAACAATTCGATTCTTTCTTTTCTTTGGATCTGTTTCAGGAATAGCAGAAATCAACGCTTGAGTGTATGGATGCAATGGTTCTGCATAGAGACTTTCGTTCGTTGCTATTTCAACCAGGTTCCCGAGATACATTACGCCGATTCTGTCACTCATATGTTTAACAACACTTAAATCATGGGCAATAAATAAGTAGGTAAGATCAAATTCGCCCTGCAGTTCCTTTAGAAGATTTAATACTTGGGACTGCACCGATACATCAAGGGCAGAAACCGGTTCATCTGCGATAATAAGCTTCGGTTTAAGAGCAAGTGCCCTTGCAATGCCGATCCTCTGCCTTTGACCTCCAGAGAACTCATGGCCGTATTTATGGTAGGCTTCCGGTGGAAGACCTACTCTTGATAGAAGGTCGAGTACTTCCTCTTTTAATTCATCTTTGCTCATTTTTTTATAGTTTCTGAGTGGTTCAGAAACAATGTCGCCAACGCTTTGTGTTGGATTCAGGGACGCATATGGGTCCTGGAAAACCATCTGGAAATCCTTTCTAGCTTTACGCAGCTGAGAGCCGCTTATATTCGTAATATCTTTACCTTCAAATAAAATTTTTCCGTCAGTAGGCTTTAATAGACGAAGAATAGTTCTTCCTGTAGTAGATTTACCGCACCCGGACTCACCAACTAAACCAAGTGTTTCACCCTTTTTGATCTGAAAGGACAAATCATCTACAGCTTTTACATGTGCAATCGTTCGCTTTAGAAATCCTCCCTTTACCGGGTAATAGGTTTTCAGGTTTTGAATATCAAGTAATGTTTCTTTTTCGAGCCCTTTTTTTTGAATGGATCCTGTTTTAGTTTCTACCTTGTTCATCTTCCACCGACCCTTTCCAAAGGCTTGCTGTTTTCATAAAGCAAGCATGCTACCTCATGATCAACATCGTCTTCGAGAAGCTGCGGCGTTACAGTAACGCATTCCGGCATGGCTTTAGGGCATCGATTGGCAAACCGGCAGCCTACCTGAGGCATATCTTTTATAGATGGGACCAGTCCTTCGATTGTGTCAAGCACATCTTTTTTCTCATCCATTTTCGGAATGGCTCCCATTAAAAGCTGGGTGTATGGGTGTTTAGGTTCTTCAAACAATTTTACAACATCTGTTCGTTCCACAATTTTCCCTGCGTACATAACAATAACCTCGTCACAAATTTCTGAGACGACCCCGAGATCATGAGTAATCATGACGATTGACATATTGTTAACTTTTTGTATGTCTTTTAAAAGTTCAAGTATTTGTGCTTGAACGGTTACATCGAGTGCCGTTGTAGGTTCATCTGCTATCAATAGTTTAGGCTGGCAGGCAATCGCCATGGAGATCATAACTCTTTGCCGCATTCCGCCGGACAACTGGTGAGGATACTCATCAACTATTTTTTCGGGACGTGGAATCCCGACACTCTTAAGGAGGGCAATACTTTTTTGTCTGGCTTCTTTTTTATTTATATTTTCGTGATTTAACAAAACTTCGTTTAATTGATATCCGATTGTAAAAACCGGGTTTAGAGCGGTCATTGGCTCCTGGAAAATCATTGATATATCTTTCCCACGGATTTTATTCATTTCCCGTTCTGAAAGCTTTTCGATATTTCTGCCTTCAAATTTTATTTCGCCGCCTCGGACTTTTCCAATTCCCTGAGGCAAAAGCTGCATTATGGACAAGGACATGACACTTTTACCACAGCCTGACTCACCGACTATTCCGACAATTTTGCTTTTGTCGACTTTGAAAGAAACCTTTTCAACAGCATTGTAATAATCTTTGCCGATTTTAAATCCCGTTTGAAGGTCCTTTACTTCAAGAAGTGGTGTTTCCTTTTGTCCTGATAATTGTCTAGCCATCTGAACACCTCTAATATTTCTTATTTTCAATCAATTTATATTATTTGTATAAAATACTATTACAAATAGATTACATTTTCAACTTATTTTTTCAAATTTTCTAAAAATGGATTTCTAATTTTCCCAAATTCCCTTGATATTACTGAATTTCTCCCTGTAAAAAATTTATAAAAAAAAAATTAAACGACTGATCGTTAAGTTTTAGTAAGGTATATTACTAAATTATCAAGCATATATTAGTTAGATTGTATTATATTACGATAGAATGAATGAATATACAACTACAAGTTGGGAAATATCAAAATAATAATTGAAAATAAACATGGTGAAGAGTAATGTTCGCAGATGCCATATACCTAAATGCATATTTATGGAAGAATGATAAATCTGCAAAAAAACCCTGAGACAACTTTTGTCTCAGGGTAATTGAGCGGTTCATGTTGAGGGTTTCCAAAGGCTTGTTTAAACCTTTATGGGCCTTGTCCTGAAAAGGCTCAAGCAACTTTCATATCCAGCTGGAGTTGCCGCCTTCCACTCCGCTCACCTCTTACTATTGATGCTTTTCAACATCTATTTTTAGAACAAACTTTTATCGCCTGACACCTGGGCTTTATAAAGGTATTTACTTTAAAGGGCTGCTAATTTGAGTAAGATGCCTGGCGCATTTTTCCAATCCTGTATCCATTGCTTACTTGGCGTCTTCTGCGTGTCATTTAAATCATTTCTAGCGTCATACCCAGATTATTTAACCTACTCGTACGATTTAAAAACGATTGTGGCATTATGTCCGCCAAAGCCCAGTGAATTACTGATTGCAGCCGTAATATCTGCTTTGCGGGAAGCATTAGCTACATAATCCAGATCGCATTCAGGATCGGGATTTTCTAAATTAATGGTAGGTGGAAGTATTTTGTCTTTAAGCGCAAGAACGGTAAAAATAGCTTCTACGCCCCCGGCTGCTCCAAGTAAATGGCCCGTCATGGATTTAGTAGAGCTGACGGCAAGTTTTTTTGCATGATCAGAAAACACTTCTTTGATGGCCATGGTTTCATATTTGTCGTTGTATGGGGTGCTTGTACCATGCGCATTAATATAGCCAATTTCACCTGGCTGAAGCGATGCATCATCCAGAGCCTGCTGCATCGCTCGGACACCGCCTTCTCCTCCTGGTGATGGAGCTGTAATATGATAAGCATCTCCTGTAGAGCCGTAGCCGACAATTTCTGCATAAATAGGAGCGTTGCGGGCAAGGGCATGCTCTAATTCTTCAAGCACTAAAATTCCTGCGCCTTCACCCATTACAAACCCATCCCGTTCTTTATCAAAGGGACGGCTTGCTTTCGTTACGTCTTTATTTAAGGTCAGAGCTGTATTAGCGACAAATCCGGCCATCGCCATCTGAGAGATCGGTGCCTCAGCTCCTCCCGTAATCATTGCATCTGCATCGCCGCGCTGGATTACTTTAAACGCATCTCCAATGGAGTTTGTGCCGCTTGCGCAGGCAGTAACCGTGCATGAGTTCATCCCCTTTGCTCCAAGTGCAATGGAAACCTGTCCCGCTGCCATATCAGGAATCATCATAGGAACAAAGAATGGACTTACTCTCCTGTATCCTCTGTTTAAAAATGTTTCAAATTGCTTTTCGAAGGTTTCCATTCCGCCAATTCCTGACCCGATCCATACACCTATACGGTTTGCATTTGATTCATTAATCTCCAGATTTGCATCCTTTACAGCCATCTGCGAAGACACGACTGCATAATGAGTAAAACGATCCATTTTCCGGGCTTCTTTTTTCTCCATATAGTCTTCAATATTAAAATCCTTTAATTCTCCAACAGCTGTAGCAGGAAAATCGTCTTTGTTTAATCTTGTCAATTCTCCTATGCCTGATTGACCATTTTTAATATTATTCCATGATGTTTCAACGTTGTTCCCAACAGGTGAAACCATCCCCAATCCAGTGACTACCACTCGACGCTTAGACATATATTGTCAACTCCTCAATCAATCTTTTATGTTTATATATTCTGATTGTATTATTTTCCCCAGCGCATCGCAATTGCTCCCCAGGTTAGACCGCCTCCGAATCCTACCATAACAAGAAGATCATTATCTTTGATCTTCCCGTTCTCAAGATCCTCAACAAGAGAAATTGGAATCGATGCTGCAGATGTATTTCCATATTTATTAACCGTTTTAGACATTTTTTCAACAGGCAGTTCCAGTCGCTGTCGGGCAGCTTCCATAATGCGGATATTCGCCTGATGAGGAATTAAATAATCTACGTCTTCCTTAGAAAGACCTGCTTTATCCAATACATTTATAGAAGACTCGCCCATTTGACGAACAGCAAATTTAAATACTTCCCGGCCGTTCATAACAAGACCATCCGCACCCTGATACAAGTGATCTGCACCGGAACCGTCTGCACCGAGTTCAAAGGAGAGAATTCCCTTGTCCTGTTCAACAGGACCCAGCACCATAGCACCGGCGCCATCTCCAAATAAAACAGCTGTGTTGCGGTCATCCCAGTTCGTGATTTTAGTTAACTTTTCAACTCCCACGACCAGGACATGCTTATACCCGCCATTTTCAATAAATTGCTTGGCGGTAATCATTCCATACATAAATCCTGCGCAAGCAGCTGAAAGGTCCATGGCTGCTGCTTTTTTTGCGCCCAGTTGTTCCTGAAGCATGCATGCTACTGATGGAAATGGCTGATCAGGTGTTACCGTGGCAACTAAAATCATATCCAGGTCCTCAGCTTTAACATTTGCATTTTCCAACGCTTTAACCGCTGCCAGGTATGCCATATGAGAAGTATCTACATCATCATCTGCAAACCGTCTTTCCTCAATCCCGGTTCTTGTGCGTATCCATTCATCTGATGTATCCATCTGTTTTTCAAGATCAAAATTGGTAACTACACGATCTGGTACGTATCTGCCTACTCCCCAAGCACCTGCACGCATTTTCATTCCTTCTTTCTATTGGATTCACTCAATTATTTCATGTATATTATCTATTATTATGACTTGGTCCTAATAATATATCACTTTCCGAATTTTTTCAAGAACCCGGTTTCATCAATTTGATTTTAAGTAAAATTAAAAACTCCTGTACCAAACAAAAAGCCAGCTGCACATGAAGAGATCCTTTGCCGATCACACAGGACTTCAATTTGCAGCTGGCTTCTCAATTATTTATTCTGATTGCCTTCGTTTCTTCCAAGTTCATAAGCATCATTCATTGCTTTTGCGAATAATCCCATGAAAGGCTGTAAAGATTCAACTGACACTTCGATACCGGCCTGTTCCATTCTTTCTTTTGCTTCAGGAAGATACTTCATTGCAATCTGCATAAATTCCATCGTTTTATCATTCGACATGTTCTCCACTCCTTCATGATCATTGTAATCCATGCTCCATCGATTCAAGTTTATTTTATCGCAAAAAGAAGGATTATTCCATCGATGTATTTATATCCTGCTTATTCACGAGATTGTCATTTATTTTACTGTGTATTATGGTACTATTAAGAGAAAGCTGATATTTAAATGAAAGCGATACATATTGACGAAATGAGGTGACGTTTATGTCATATCTATGGACCTTTATCTGGACATTTCTTTTAATCCACATGGCAACGTATGTAGTAAGTTCAATGAATGGCGCCGAGTATGAATTCATGACTGCGACTATTCTGGCTGTTATTACAACAGCTGCACTTTTTGTGATTGGAACGATTATTCCGAAGCCTCATACTGAACAGCATTAAAAAAGATCCCTGTTGAGGGATCTTTTTTTATCTATTTTTGAGTTTGAGACAGAATTTTAAAAATGATGAGAAAAGTGGAGTGGCGGCACCAGCCCCCGTCCATGCGGAAAACGTCCTCCTGAAGCGCAGCGAGCCGGCTAACGAGGCTTAGACACTTGTGTTTCAGCCTCGTTTACCCTATTTTTATCCTGCTGCCTTCGAGCTCAAGACTAACTTTTTGATGCGGCTTGATTGTTCCCTTAATTAATTCTTTGGCAAGCAATGTTTCAATTTCTTTTTGGATATACCGCTTTAACGGACGAGCCCCGAATTGAGGATCGTAGGCGGTATCTGCAATAAACGAAGCTACTTTTTCCGAAACAGCCAGGTCGATATGCTGCTGGGACAGACGGGTGCTAACTTCCTGCACCATCTTTTTAACGATGCTGATCATCTGGCTCTGACCTAAAGGATTGAAAAGGACAATATCATCAATTCGATTGAGCAGCTCCGGCCTGAAATGCTTTCTTAATTCATTCAGCACTTTATTTTTCACATCTTCATTCTCATTTGGTGATTGATTGATCATATGAGATGACCCTATATTTGAAGTCATAATGATGATCGTGTTTCTAAAATCAACCGTTCTTCCCTTAGAGTCTGTGATTCGTCCATCATCAAGCATTTGAAGTAATATATTGAAAACTTCTGGATGAGCTTTTTCAATTTCATCCAGCAAAATGACCGAGTAAGGTTTTCTTCTCACGGCTTCAGTCAGCTGACCGCCTTCTTCATATCCCACATATCCTGGAGGAGCACCGATCAAACGGGCTACTGCATGTTTTTCCATGTACTCAGACATATCAATTCGAATCATTTGGTTTTCACTGTCAAACAGGGTTTGTGCCAGCGTTTTAGCAAGCTCTGTTTTTCCGACTCCTGTTGGACCCATAAAGATAAATGATCCAATTGGTCTATTTGGGTCCTTTATCCCTGCTCTTGCCCGAAGCACTGCTTCACTCACAGCCAATACAGCCTCATTTTGACCGACCACCCGCTCACTCAAAATCTCTTCAAGCCTTAGAAGCTTTTGTCTTTCTCCTTCCATTAAGCGGTCTACTGGAATACCAGTCCATCTCGCTACAATATCAGCAATTTCTTCTTCTGTTACTTCTTCTCTTAACAATCTATCCTCTTCTTCATGGTTCGACACTTCCTGCTCTAAGTCCAAAAGCTCTTTTTCCACCATAGGAATTTTTCCATGTTTTAGTTCAGCTGCAAGCGACAGATTGTATTCACCTTCCGCCTCATCAAGTTCTCTGCGAAGCTTATCAAGCTCTTCACGCTTCTGCTGAATGGTGAGCAAGGATTGCTTTTCAGTCTCCCATTTAGAGCGCATCGCGTCACTTTGCTCTTTTAAGTTAGCAAGCTCTTCTCTCAGGATTTCAAGCCTATGATTGCTCACTTTGTCATTTTCTTTTGACAAAGCCGCTTCTTCAATTTCAAGCTGCATGACACGCCTTGTTGCTTCATCAAGCTCTGAAGGCATCGAATCAATTTCTGTGCGAATCATGGCACACGCTTCGTCCATCAAGTCGATGGCTTTGTCAGGCAGAAAACGGTCAGTAATATACCTGTTGGACAAGGTAACTGCTGAGACAAGTGCCCGATCGTGAATATTTACTCCATGGTGTATCTCAAACCTTTCCTTCAATCCCCTCAATATAGAGATGGTATCTTCTTCATTTGGTTCCTGAACGAGCACTTGCTGAAAACGCCGTTCTAGAGCAGGGTCTTTTTCTATATAAAGGCGATGTTCATTCAAAGTCGTCGCTCCTATACAGTGGATTTCCCCTCTTGCAAGCATAGGCTTTAAAATATTGCCGGCGTCCATAGCTCCCTCTGTTTTTCCTGCTCCGACAATCGTATGAAGTTCATCTATAAATAGAAGGATTCTTCCTTCACTTTTTTTCACTTCAGCTAAAACGGCTTTTAGCCTTTCCTCAAATTCTCCTCTGAATTTAGCCCCTGCTACAAGTGAGCTCATATCAAGCTCAAATACGGTTTTGTCTTTCAGCCCTTCAGGTACATCTTTTCTCACAATTCTTTGAGCGAGTCCTTCCACAATGGCTGTTTTACCTACACCCGGCTCTCCAATAAGCACAGGATTGTTTTTAGTTTTACGGGACAATATCCTGATCACGTGGCGGATTTCAGCATCTCGGCCTATCACTGGATCCATTTTTCCTTTACGAACTTCTTCAACAAGATCTCTTCCATATTTTTTTAGAGCATCGTAAGTTGTTTCAGGATTTTGCGACGTCACTCTTCGTCCTCCTCTAATGGCATCTACTGCTTGTTTTATATGTTTATACGTGATGTTTTGAGATAGTAACAAGTTTACGGATGAATTAGTGTTAAGTTTCATAAAAGACAAGATTAGATGCTCAACCGCTAAAAAATCATCCTGATAAGCAGTTTGTTCTTTTTCAGCCAAATCGAACCAGTAGGCAGTTTCTTTGGACAAATGTCTTCCTAATTGATTAGGGTCTCCTTGTAAAGTTGGAAAAGATTGCAGCTTTTCGTCTATGCTTTTTATAATGGGGCCATTTGCTGCTCCTGCTTTTGACAATATGTGTTCTGCAAGACCTTCTGGATCACTTAACATTGCTTTTAAAATATGCTCAGGTTCTATAGTGGAATGGCGGAATTCTGCTGCTTTTTCCTTGGCTTGAATAAGAGCATCCTGAACTTTATACGTTAATTTTTCACTTTTCATCTTTTCACCTCTTTGACCTTTTTTGACCTTTTACTATATCGTAGCATTCTATTCATTAAATTGTAAAGAAAATTGCCTTTACATGGAATTGTTTAGATGGTTAAATGAACAAGAGTGTTTTGAAGGAACAAACATCATTGGAGGTCACTATGGAATTAGAACAGGTTTATTTACTTTTAAAATATTTATTTTTAGGGTTGTTTCAAGGTTTTACTGAGCCTATTCCTATATCTTCAAGCGGCCATTTATTGCTTGCTCAGCATTTTTTAGGCGTTGAATTAGAGGGAGGGGAAGGCGGCGCATTTACATTCGAACTGCTTGTTAACTCCGCTTCATTAATTGCAGTCCTCCTGATTTATAAAGACGATATCATGCGGCTGGCTATAAGAGGCCTTGGTTACATAAAAACGAAAAATCCTGCAGATAAAAAAGAGTTTGATTTTATTATCTATCTGCTTATTGGAACAATTCCGGCTGGTGTTATCGGCGTTCTTCTCGGCGACTATATCGCAGAAGCAAGTGTGGCAATTGTTGCCGGAACACTAATGATAACTGGTATTGCTCTCTTTATGATCCGTAACCTTAGAGGAAACCGTGGAGAAGGCGGCATGACGATAAAGGATGCGATTATTATCGGTCTTGCTCAGGCAGTGGCTTTAATACCCGGCATCAGCCGAAGCGGTGCAACAATCGTAGCAGCTATGGCAAGAGGCATTCATCAGGAAACCGCATTGCGCTATTCCTTCCTGCTGTTTATTCCTGTAAGTGTCGGCGGTATGATTTTAAGTATCTCTGATCTAGTAAGCAATGATGCCTTTGCTGACCTTTGGATCCCTTATTTGCTGGCATTTGCAGGTTCCTTTGTCGCTTCTTATTTTTCTTTAAAGTGGTTTATGAATATTATGGCTAAAGGAAATCTGATTTATTTTGCCGCTTATTGTGTAGTGGTTGGACCGATTATTTTTCTTGTCCTTTATTTGCAATAAAAAAGGATGGTGCGCATCTTATTGCGCACCATCCTTTTACTTTGAGATCCTCATGTAATGCCTAATGCGATTTTCGCATAGCGTGACATATTGTCTTTGCTCCAAGCAGGACTCCAGACGATATTAACATCTACTTCCCCTACTTCCGGAATGTCAGCCAGTGCAGCCTTCACCTGGTCCACAATAACTGGCGCCAAAGGGCAACCCATTGAGGTAAGTGTCATTTTAACCTCAATTTTCCCCTCTTCTTCCTGTGATACATCGTAAACTAAGCCCAGGTTGACAATATCAATACCAAGCTCCGGGTCAATTACTTCTTCCAAAGCTCCCATAATGCTGTCTTTAAGATCCTGATCCATTTCTCTCACTCCTCATACCATATAATCTACCCTTATCATAGCAGACTCTTGCACACAGTAAAAATATTTCGTTTAAAGATGGCGCTGGAACCATTTTGTTGTTTCAAGAAGTGCTTTTCTCGAAACTTTATGACCTGCCTCTTCTTCCGATATAAATCGAAGATCGTCAGGGTTGTCTTTATAGGCTGGATAGATGGTTTTAAAAAACGTATAGGTGGGTTCATAAGGGACTACCGTATCCTGCTTTCCATGCCAAAACATTAACGGACGACTATTTACTTTATCAGGATGAAGACTTAAATCATAGCGCGTCAGTACATTTAACTGTTCTTCTATTTCTTCATCCGTCATTGGCAGCGTCAGTCCTTTTCTTCTAAATTGATTAATCTGGGCATTTGCAAAACCAACATAGGTTGGTGAACCCATAAGGCTGACTGCTGTCGTGATCCAGTTATATTGCGTTAAAGCACCAAGCGTGATAATTCCGCCCATAGAAGAGCCGGTCAGCCCAATTCTGCCATCTGCTATGAATCCATTAGTTGAATAATACTCTTTAAGGTCCTGAATTTCTTCTATTGTGTGAATCACCATATGCCAAAAACGGGTGCTCAACACCATTTCATCAAGTCCTTCATGACGCTCGCCGTGCAGCATAACATCCGGCAGAAGGACCCTGAATCCTTTTTCTGCGAGTAAATAAGCAAAATGCAGATTATGTTCTTTTGCACTTGTAAAACCATGAATAAAAATTATAGTAGGCAGCGGCTGTGAGAATTCCGATTGCTTTGCAACGTGCAGCAATGGAATATCATTCACCCAATCTTTTTGTATGGTAATCATAAAATAAAAATCCTCCTGCAATTCAATCTTCTCAAGCTATCCTACCATGAGAGCCAATATATGACATGTATTTTGCTCAAGTGTATGGAATGATTCGAAATTCGGCCAATACATGGTACACTATTTTGGGCAAGCTATGTTCAGGATTACCACTTTTTTGATAAAGGAGCACAACCGCGATGGAAAAACATTTAATCGTATTAGACCTTGACGGAACACTGCTTACGGATGACAAGATCATTTCAGAAAAAACGAAACAAACGTTGTTTAAAGCTAAAGAACAGGGTCATGAAATCATGATTGCCACCGGCAGGCCCTACAGAGCAAGTGAATCCTATTATAAAGAGCTTGAACTTAGTTCACCAATTGTAAATTTTAATGGTGCGTTCGTTCACCATCCATTAAATGAAAAATGGGGATTTCACCATGATCCGATGGATTTGGACGTCGTCAAAAATATCGTCGAAGCATGTCAGGATTTTTCCTTTCACAATATTGTTGCAGAAATCCTGGATGATGTTTACCTTCATTATCATGATGAAAAACTGCTTGATATCTTTGGTTTTGGCAACCCGTCTATTCAAACAGGCGATTTAAGAACCTATCTCCCTGCCAGTCCCACAAGCCTTCTCATCCATGCTGAAGAAAAGGACGTGCAGGATATTCGCAGCCATTTGAGTAACGTCCACGCTGAAGTGATTGACCACCGCAGATGGGGAGCACCATGGCATGTAATTGAAATTGTGAAAAAAGGGTTAAATAAAGCAGTTGGAATAAAGAAGGTATCCGACTCCCTGCACATTCCAAGAAGCAGAATTATTGCGTTTGGCGATGAAGATAATGACCTGGAGATGCTTGAATACGCAGGTACGGGAGTCGCAATGGATAATGGCATTACTTCCATTCAAACCATTGCAAACGAAGTAACCGCTTCGAATAACGATGACGGCATCGCGTTATTTTTAGAGCAAAAGCTCAAACTGGCATGAAGACAAACCACCTTTGGATGTGACAGTTCGGTTAAAAGCTTCAGCTAACCTTATTCACTGATATGCAGGAGACTCTAAACTTTCAGCTCCCTGCTGAATTTCACATTATATATATGAATGGAGAGAAAGCTGGGACAAAATTCAAAAAAGTTTAAAAAATGAGGATATATTTATTACTAGTAATAGGTGAACGGAGCGGAAGGTGGCGACTCCTGCAGGATTTGACGGCAAGCTGAGACCCCGCAAGGCAGAGCCTGAGGAGGGCTCAGCGCCGTCCCTGCAGAAAGCGTCCGCGTGAAGCGCAGTGAACCGGTCGTAGAGCTTGAGACACTTTTGTCCCAGGCTCCTCTATAAGAATTTTTTCTATTTCCTATTCTTCTTTTCTGAAAAAACCAAAAACCCCTGTAGTTTGCATAACGTTGGTAAATGCGTGCGGATCCACCGAATGAATAATTCGCTCCAGTTCAAAAAGTTCATACCGTGTAATAACGATTATCAGCATTTCTTTTTGCTCATCTGTAAATGCACCTCTTGCAGGTAGAATGGTAATCCCTCTCACCAGATTTTCATGAATTGCCTGCTTCACTTCACTGGTTTTCTTAGTCACAATCATAACGGTCAGTTTTTCATGCCTAGTATGAATCGCGTCAATCATACGTGTAGATACGTAGAGAGTAACCAGTGTGTAAAGCCCTTCTTCCAAACCGAATATTGTACTGGCAGCCAAAATTATAACTGCATTCATTGTAAAAAAGTAAATGCCGACCGGTTTATCATTTAAACGGGAAAGAATCATAGCAATGATATCCATCCCCCCTGTCGATGCTCCCCATTTAAGAGTAAAGCCTACGCCAATCCCTGCAATGACTCCCCCAAATACCGCATTTAATAAAATATCGGTTGAAACTTCCACCACCGGTATGATTGCGAGAAAAATGGTTGTAAATCCAACTGAAACCAAACTGTAAATTGTAAACATTTTGCCGACTCTGAGCCACCCCAGTATTATGGCCGGAATGTTTAATAGTAAAAGTAAAATTCCTGTTGAGATAAAAATAGGTGTAAAGTCGGCTAATATATTGGAAATGAGCTGGGCAAGTCCTGTAAAGCCGCTTGCAAAAACATTAGCAGGTATAAGAAAGAGGTTTAAAGCTGCAGCATTTAATGCTGCACCTATAATTACAACGATTATTTTTCTTATTTCAAGCCAAAGTGTTTCATGTGGTACTTTTGACAATTGAAAGGATTCCTTTGAATTCTTCAATTTGCTCCCTCCTTTTTTTATTCCTTTATACTCATAACCTATTTTACATCATCCTACACCTATCATTGTAAAATGAGGACGGTATAGATAAACTAAAGCTATAAAAGAAAAAAAGGATGATGAATATGAGTTTACAATTATTCGCTGATAGTGCATCGGATCTTCCTATGGAATATTTCAAGGACCATCATGTAACATTGCTTCCACTTCGTGTGCATATTGGAGATGAGGAATATGATGACCTTGTAACCATAAACTCTAAACAGGTGTTTGATGAAATACGAAATGGCAAACAACCTAAAACCTCACAGGCAAGTCCAAAGTATATGGAAGAAGTTTTTACTGAACTGGCTCAGTCAGGTAATCAAGGGCTTTACGTAGCCTTTTCTTCAGAATTGTCCGGTACATATCAGACTGCGGTAATGGTAAGAGACCAAATTAAAGAAGAATACCCCTCACTTGATTTGGTTATTATAGACTCTAAGTCTGCCTCTCTTGGGTACGGTTTATGCGTACAGCGGGCAGTTGAACTTGCTGACCAGGGGCTTCACCGGGATGAAATTGTCAAATTCACAGAATTTCATTGTGAACATATGGAGCATCTCTTTACAGTTGAAGATCTGGACTATTTAGCAAAAGGCGGACGTGTTACTAAAGCATCAGCATTTATAGGCGGGCTGCTTAATATTAAACCTTTGCTTCATGTGGAGGGTGGAAAACTCGTGCCTCTTGAAAAATTAAGAGGACGAAAGAAATTATTAAAGCGAATTGTTGAGGTAATGAAAGAGCGTGGAGAAGGATTGGATCAGCAAGTGATCGGAATCAGTCACGGGGATGATGAGGCGCTTGCAGATGAAATGAAATCCATGATTACAGAAGAGTTTGGTTCAAGCTCTTTTTATACCGGTTTGATTGGATCAGCTGTCGGAGCACATGCAGGACCCGGCACACTTGCCATCTTCTTTTTGAATAAATTGCCGGAATCTCCTGCCCAGCAGTAAGGAGGAACATGATGAAAAAAATTATGGTCATTGGCGGAGTTGCAGGAGGCGCGACATTTGCCTCCCAGCTTCGTATGCTTGATGAAGAAGTGGAAATTATCGTACTCGAAAAGTCCGGAACTATGTCATTTGCGAATTGCGGCATGCCTTATTATCTTGGAGGCTACGTGCAGGATCGGGAACAATTGATTGCTGCCACACCGGAATCCTTTAAAAAGGAGCGGAATATTGAAGTTAGAGTAAGGCATGAAGCCGTCCGGATAGACTCCAGTAAAAAAGAAGTCGTGATCCTTGATCATATCGGTAATACTCAGTATTCCGAATCCTATGATTCTCTTGTTTTATCTCCTGGTGCTATTCCTGTTATCCCCAAAATTGAAGGACTCTCTCATGCCAACTGCTATACACTGCGTGCGTTTGAAGATATGCTGAAAATACATGAGCAGATTGAAGCAAACCAATTTAAGAGTGTCTGCATTGTTGGCGGCGGATTCATTGGACTCGAAATGGCAGATAACTTAAAAAAACGGGGCATGACTGTGCATCTGATTCAACGCTCAGAACATGTGCTCAGTGTCCTGGACAGGGATATGTCAGAATTAATTGAAGCTGAGCTAATCAAGCAGGGAATCGATTTATATACGGATTTAACGATTCAAACTATTGAAGAAGACGGATGTACCCTTCATTTAACAGACGGTCAAATCATTACAGCTGATTTTTTAATTCTTTCAGTCGGGGTTAAACCTAACCACCAGCTTGCAAAACATGCAGGGCTTGAAATTGGAACAACAGGCGGGGTGAAGGTAAACGAATTTATGCAGACAAGTGATCCATCTATTTATGCGGTAGGGGATGTTATTGAAACCTTTGATTTTATTACAAAACAGCCGAAAAGGGTCCCACTCGCATGGCCCACTCATAGACAGGCCTATTTGGCAGCGCGTCATGTTACAGGAAATCCTGTTCCTTATAAAGGATCACTTGGAACAGCAATCTGCAAGGTGTTTACCCTTCATGCTGCCTCACTTGGATTAAATGAAGAACATTTGCATGAAAGCGGATTATCATTTGAAACGGTGACTCAGGATTCCAAACAGCACGCAGGCTATTTCCCAGGCGCAGCTCCCTTAAGGCTGAAGGTGCATTTTTCACCTGAGAATGGAACGATATACGGGGCTCAAGCCGTCGGAAAGGATGGAGTGGATAAACGAATCGATGTGATCGCTGCTGCAATCGCCGGAGGCCTCACAGTAACAGATCTGCAGGATATTGAGATAGCCTACGCCCCTCCATTTTCCTCTCCTAAGGACCCGGTTAATATGATTGGCTATAAAGCGATAAAAAAAATGAACTTAGATAAAAGTAAGTATAAATGACACTTTTTCCTTTTGTTTATTTAATGTTCTAATTTTCAAGACAGCAAAGAGACCTTGCCTCCTCTCTGGATTCCTCAATCTAAAAATGAAGGAGTTCAGTTGAGCAGACAAGGTCTGTTTAGTTGCTCTTGTTCCTTTAATCAAACGGTCTGACTGGGTGGTTCAGTTGAGAAGCGTTTCACAATCTCATGCTCGATAATGACGCGCTTGACAGGTTCCTCCGGGTTAGTCAGACGCTTAATCAAATGTTTGGAAGCATGGTATCCTAAATTGAAAATATTTATATCAACTGAAGATAATGGCGGTCTAGCCATTTCAGAGGTCAAAACATTATTAAAGCTTAAAATAGAAATATCTTCAGGTACAGAAATCCCCATCTCATTTAATGTGTTTAAAACACCAAGGGCCATTAAGTCATCCGCAACTACAAGAGCGGTAGGCCTTTCTCTCAAAGGAAGCTCCATCAGCTCGCATACGGCATCCTGACCGCCTTCTAACAAAAAGCTCTGATGAAGTACATAATCCTCTCTATACGCCAGTTCTGCCAAATTCAGCGCATCTTTATATCCCATCAGCCGTTCGACCGTGACAACTAAATTTTCATCCCCGCCTATAAAGGATATGCGTTCATGTCCCAATTCAATGAGAAAATCTGCAGCATCTTTAGCAGCCTGAAAATTATCGTTATCCACATGGGTAATTTCTTCAACATAGTTAAAAGGCTTTCCAATCATCACAAATGGAAAATCTCTTTCTCTCAAGTACATTAAAATTCGGTCCTCTACTTTAGAATACAGGAGGACAACCCCGTCCACTCTTCCCCCCTGCACCATTTGAACGACCCCGTTGTAGATCTCCTCTTCGTTTTGACCCGTTACCAGCTGAAGAGCATACTGCTTTTCATGTGCTCCCTCACTAAGTCCTCGCAAAACAGTTGGAAAAAAAGGATTTTGAAAAAACACATCAGAGGATCCTGGAGTTACCAGCCCTATAACCTGTGTGGACTGATTCGCAAGGCTGCGGGCAATGAAATTCGGATGATACCCCAGTTCCTTCATCGCTGCTCTGACTTTTTCTTTTGTTTTATCACTAATTCTCGGATTGTTTGCAATTACTCTTGACACCGTAGAGGGTGCGACGTTAGCGTGCTTGGCAACATCTTTTATTGTTATCGACATAGAACCACCCCTAATCTGATTACGCTTACAATTATTCACCAGGAAAAGCTGGTACAACTTTTATGCACCAGCTTCTTTAACCCCATTAAGCTGTACGCTTTTTGACGCGTTTAGCCATATAAATAAAAATCCCGATAAAGAATACCCAAACGGCTGCGACGGCTGCCAACAACCCGTAATTAAAACCGGCTTTCTCAGTCAGTACATAAATTTCTGCCTCTTCTCGATCTAACACCACCACATATTCCCCATCGCTTTCAAGAACAAGATCGCCATTCAGCAATCCCCGCAATTCACCATTCTCTTCAAGCTGATCGGAATTTAGCGTTACAGATTGAGTGCTGCTTGTATTGTTTATGGCAATAATGGCAGTTTCATCTTCGTACTTTCTTTCGTACAAAAGCATCCCATCTTCATTGTGAAGAACTTCAAGTGTTCCCCGTGTCAATGAAGGCAGCTCTTGACGGAGTCTTCCGACCTCTCCAATATAATCCTTCAGTTCCTCATCCAAATTAAAGTTCATTAATTTGCGATTATCCGGATCTTCTCCACCGTCCAGCGCGATCTCGGATCCATAATACATAATCGGGATACCAGGCACTGTAAACATAAAGACCGTCGCGAGTTCCCACCTTGTTACAGGATGCATATTATTATCAACTGCAAGCCGGGTAAATCTGGACATATCATGATTATCTATAAATGTTCCCATTAAATAAGGGTTAGGGAAAAACTCCTGGTTATAATCCCAGAAATTAAAAAGACGCGAGGTATTTGTGTCGACATCCTGAAAAACAGATCTCATCTGCTCAGCAAGCGGGAAATCGACAAACCCGTCGATGCCGGTATCTGAATACTCGGCTATTTTCCTGATGTCAGTATCATATACTTCACCAATCAGATAAAAATCGTCCTTTACGGATTTTACTTCCTGCGAAAATTCTCCCCAGAATTCTTCCGGTACATGCTTGACCGTATCAAGCCTGTAGCCGTCAATGTCCGTTTCTTCGATCCACCATTTTGCTGCTTCAAATAAGTATTCCTTCACTTCTGGGTTTTCAGTGTTTAAATCCGGCAAACCATAAATCCAGCCATTTTGAACTTGCTCAGTATCATTATTATCTATAATGGCTGATTCCTCATGATACCAATCTTCTTTTTCAGGATCTTCTGTCCATGGATGATTGGGTCCGGTATGGTTCACGACAAAATCCAAAATAATTTTGATGTCCCGATCATGCGCAGCATCCACGAGACTTTTAAATTCATCGATCGTTCCAAAATGTTCATCTGTTTCATAAAAATCTTCGATCCAATAGCCGTGATAACCGCCCTCTTCATTTTGAAAAACAGGCGTCAGCCAGATGGCCGTGAAACCCATTTCTTCAATATGATCCAGCTGATCTTCAATCCCCTGAAAATCACCGCCATGATACGCTTTAGGATCCTGCGTGTTGACGGACGCATCGTTAGAAGTATCTCCATTCGAAAAGCGGTCCACCATTAGAAAATAAATTGATTCATCCTGCCATTTTCTCTCTTCCTTTTCAACAGCGCCTGCAGAAGGAGTCAAAACGCTATTAAAAAGGAGGATAGTGATGAGAAAAAGAGCTGTGTTCACTCTTCTCATCCCTGCCCCTCCTCCTTTTGTTTATAAAGCTGCTGCCTGATAAACATATAATAGTTGCTGCTTCAGCCGTTGTGCAGGTTCTGTCTCACCGGAGCGATCATGCAATATTGCTCATCTTCTATGAAATATTATCCTTTTGTTCCTCCAGCTGTGAGACCGGAGATAAGGAAACGCTGAGACAGAAGGTAAACAATCGCGATAGGCACAGCGATCAGAATTGAACCTGCAGCAAATCGGGTGAAGTTATTATCGAACTGGTTGCTGATGAAATTAAACAGCCCAAGTGCAAGTGTGAAATTTTCAGGATTTCTAAGAATAATTCGCGGCAGCAGAAAGTCTACAAATGGCGCCATGAAGTTAAACAATGCCACTACACCTAAAATCGGTTTTGCCAGCGGAAGCATAATTCTGAAAAACACACCCAGGTGGCCTGCACCGTCTATGCGGGCCGCTTCATCAAGTTCTTTAGGTATTGTATCAAAATAACCTTTTACTAGCCAAGCGTTAAAAGGAATTTGACCTCCAATATAGATCAAAGTAAGTCCAATTAGTGAATCAAGCAAGCCAACCATGTTGAGCATAACGTAAATTGCGACCATAGCCATCATAGCAGGGAACATTTGCAGCAGTAAAAATGCATACAAACCATATTTTCTTCCTACGAAACGATAGCGTGAAAATGCATATGCAACAAAAGACGTTAATACAACTGAGAAAAATGCATTGGCAATTGCTACAATGACACTATTCTTATACCAGATTAAATAGTCACTTGACGGATCTGTAAATAACCACTTGTAATGCACTAAGGACCAATTATCCGGGATTAATTGAGCTGAATAAAGACTAGTACCAGGATTTAAAGACATCCCTACTGTCCAAAGCAGAGGATATCCTATAATAACGGCCATAAAAGCCAGGAATAAGTAGATTAACGTGACTTCTAATGTGGATTTTGCTTTTCGGCTCATTATAAATTCCCCTCCTCTTTAAACGAGCGTGTTTTTCTGAATTGGAAAAACGCAAATCCCGTTACGATAAGTCCCAGTATGATCGTTATCGCTGCGGCCATACTGTATTGATTTAATGTAAAGGTCAGATCATATACCCAGGAAATTAAGATATCTGTGCCGCCGGCATTTTGCCCCCGGACGGCTGGCCCGCCTTCATTAAATAGATAGATAATATTGAAGTTATTAAAATTTCCTGCATATTGCATGATTAATAGAGGGGCTGTTGCATATAAAACATGCGGAAGCGTAATGCTTTTGAATTTCTGCATACGGTTTGCACCGTCCACTTCGGCTGCTTCATACCACTCTTTTGAAATACTTTGCAGGATTCCCGTAAATAAAGCGAAAACAAACGGAAAGCCTAGCCAGGTCTGTATCATAATTAATGCAATTCTCGTATAAAACGGATCCTGTAACCATGGGATCGACAAATCGAAAACTGCCAGAATATCCGTATTAATGGCACCGAACCGATCGTTAAACATAGCTGCGAACACCAGAATAGTAACGAAAGCCGGTACTGCCCAAGGCAAAATTAAGATAGTGCGAATTAAACGTTTAAATTTAATCCGGGGATCATTTACGATCAGCGCCAAAAATAAACCAAGCGCAATTTGAAGCGTTGTAGCCACAACCGTCCATACAATGGTCCACGTGAAAACACTAATAAATGTATCTTGCCAGATATTATTTCCTGCTCCGCCGGTTTCAAAGAATAAGCGTGCAAAATTATCGAATCCTATCCACGAAAGCAACGCTCTTGGAGGCTGATTGTATTGACTGTAATCGGTAAAAGCTAATGCTACCGTAAACATCAATGGCAGGATGACAATAAATGCCAGCATGATTAAGCCGGGTGTTACGAAGAAATAAGGAAACCCTTTATCCCAGACATTTCCCGCAGCTTCTCTAAAGGTTGGTGCTCTTTCTCCATTTTGAATCCGCAAGGCATCTCTTTTTGCATCTTTAACATTAACAATATAAAGTGTTACGAAAAATGCGATCAAAATAAGTGAAACCAATCCATAGATTAATAGAACAACTGAATGATCAGTACCTTCTATAGTACCAAGTGTAGTAAGACCCCATAGACCAAGATTTAAAAAACGCCCGAGAGTTAAAATAAATGAAATTTCAAGAATGATAAAAAGAATTCCTTTTACGTATCTGCGGTTGTACAACTGACCTAAACCCGCAAGTAAGATGGATAAAATAACAGCTGTTTTGGGGTTATGTGATTTTTTTGCTGTTGGATTTGCAGTCGACATGTCATCGCCTCCCTAGCGAGGTTCTAGAAGAAAGTTCTTCCTTAAAAATGCAGTGGATAGAAGGAGGGAATCCTTCTATCCACCAGAGTCATGAATTTTTGTTTATTTACTGCGCTGCAGCGATATTATCTTTGATTGTTTGAACTGCTTCATCAAGTACTTCCTGTACATCTTCACCTTGAGCGATGAATAGGAGCGCATTGTTGATTGGATCCCATACCTGCTGCATTTCTGGTGTTGATGGCATTGGAGTGCCATATTGAATCTGCTCAGCAAATGGAGCAATCAGCTCATTTGAAGTTACCGCTTCGCTTTCAAGTGCTGCCTGGTTAGCTGGAAGTTCGCCAGCTTCTTCAAAGTATTGAGTTGAATTTTCTTCGTTTGTCAGGAACAAAGCAAGGTCTGTTGCTGCTTCTTTGTTTTCTGAGTAATCCGAAACCATCCACGATTTAACTCCTACAAATGATGTTGCGTTTGTTCCGTCAACCGTTGGAAGAATTGCTGTTCCAAGGCTATCACCAAGCGCTTCTTGATATGCCGGGATCTGCCATGGACCTGTGATGGCAACGCCGACTTTGCCGTCTGCAAACAAGCCATTCATGATATCAGCGTTGACTTCAACCGGGATATATCCGTTTTCGTACCAAGATTGAATTAATTCTCCGCCTGCTACCGCACCTTCGTTGTTAAGGCCGATATCTTCTACATCGTAAGCTCCATCTTCGTTGTTAAATACATACGCTCCATTGGCTCCGAAGAACGGGTATGAGAAGTAGAAGTTAGCTGCTTCCATTAAGAAACCGTACGTTTCAGTAGATTCATCTGTCTGCTCTTCTGCGATCGTCATTAGATCGTCCATAGTAGCCGGTGCTTCATCCACCATATCTTTATTGTAGAAAGTCGCATATGTTTCAACTACTAAAGGAGCACCATAAACCTCTCCTTCATACGTAACAGCATCTATTGCTGTTTCAGAATAATCATCTTGCGCATCACCCAAATCCATCGGTGCAGCTAGATTCTGAAGAAGAATGTTTCCAAGTCTGTCATGCGGCTGGAAAAATAAATCCGGTCCGTTGCCTGCAGGACCATCAAGATTCAATGCTTCGATTTGATCGAGCATATTCATTGGCGTTGTTTCAATTTCGATTCCTGTTTCTTCTGTGTATTTATCAAAAAGCTTGTCCAGCACTGCTTTCTGTTCTTCACTGTCATTTACCCAGACTTTTAATGTTTCCGGTGCTTCTTCTGTTGATCCGGAACCGCCCCCATCTGTTGTTTCTCCAGATTCTTCACGATCCGGTGCACAAGCGCCTAATACGCCTGCCAAAAGTAATGATGAAGCTAAAACTGATGCATACTTTTTCAAAATTGACCCCTCCTAAAGGTTTTTATCCGGGTTTGAACAACCGTTTGCACAATTTCTCTTTATAAAAATGCTATTGCTCTCTACAACAACATCTAAACCGCTTACATTCTTTTTGTGAAAACGATTGCACAACCTCCTTTTATTATAATTTACTTTGAGAATAATACAATACTTTTTTAAAAACTTTTCTAATAAATTCATATTTTTTGTTACTGGATGATTGGTTCTATTCTCCCCCTCTATTCATTCTTTGTCACTAACCCGTTGACAGACCTAATCTGTTGCCATAATCTTATAACCAATTGGGATGGTCCGCCATTCAATTATTCATAAAGGAGCCGATTTGATGATTAGAGAAGCCGTTCACCACCGAGCCGACCGTATTGACGCGTATGCAATGAATGAAAAAGAATTACATATCCAGATTAAAACAAAGAAAAAAGATGTAGACGAAATTAAACTTTTGCTTGGGGATCCTTACGACTGGACTGACAGTCTCTGGAATTTCACCTCAATCCCCATGACGATCAGCGGAAGTGATGCCTTATACGATTACTGGATCGCAGTAGTGACCCCGGAGTTAAGAAGGCTCCGCTACGGTTTTCAGCTATATAATAGGAAAGAAAGCGTTTTCTTCGGTGAAAAAGGGTTTAGAGAATCACCGCCCGAAGACATTGGAGAATACTTTTGCTTCCCTTATATCAATAAAGCAGATATCTTTACAGCTCCTGAATGGGTTAAAGACACAGTATGGTATCAAATATTTCCTGAGCGCTTTGCAAACGGGGACCCTTCTTTAAATCCGAAAGGCACTCTTCCCTGGGGAAGTGAAGATCCGAAGGTAAACAGTTTTTTTGGCGGGGATATGCAGGGAATTATAAACCATTTGGACTATCTGGTGGAACTCGGCGTTACCGGTATTTATTTCAATCCATTATTTACTGCCACATCGAACCATAAATACGACACGATTGACTATTTTGAAATTGATCCTCAGTTCGGCTCAAAAGAAACCTTCAAAACACTTGTTCACGAATGCAAGAAACGGGGGATCCGCGTCATGCTTGATGCAGTATTCAATCACAGCGGTTATTACTTCCCTCCTTTTCAGGACGTCCTGAAAAAAGGTAAAGAGTCCAGGTACAATGATTGGTTCCATTTATGGGACTACCATGTGGAGACAAAACCTAAACCAAATTACGATACGTTCGGATTCACATACATGATGCCTAAACTGAATACAGAAAACCCTGAAGTGAAAAATTATTTACTTGAATGCGGCAGGTATTGGGCAAGAGAATTTGATATTGATGCATGGCGGCTCGACGTTGCGAATGAAGTGGATCAGGCTTTTTGGAGAGATTTTCGGTCAGAGGTAAAAGCAATTAATCCAGAGTTGTATATTTTAGGAGAAATCTGGCACGATTCTATCCCATGGCTTAAAGGCGATCAATTTGATGCAGTAATGAACTACCCTTTTACAACGAATGTTTTACGGCTTTTCGCTAAAAAAGATTTAACCGTTAAAGAATTTGTGGAAGATATGACCAAGGTTCAGCATATGTATCCTAAGAACATTAATCAGGTCACCTTTAATCTGGTCGGCAGTCATGACACCCCAAGAATCCTGACAGAATGCGAGAACAACAAGGAAATGCTCAAACTAATATTCACCATTTTATTAACGTACTATGGCACTCCGTCTATCTATTACGGAGATGAGATCGGCATAACAGGCGGACAGGATCCGGGCTGCAGAAAATGCATGGAATGGGACGAAACTAAACAGGATCGAGAGCTTCTCGATTGGGTTAAGTCATTAATCGCTATTCGCAAAGCCGAGCCTCTGCTCGCTAATGCCGGCACCTTTTCGTTCCTGCCATCTGATCTCAGTGAAAAATCCTTTGGCTATATTCGTTCAAATGAAAGCACATCAGTCATCGTTTTATTAAATACCAGTGATAAAAAAGATAAAATCAAATTGCCGCTTACATTTGAAGATCCGCAGGCTGAAGACTTGCTGACTGGCAAATCAGTAAAATGGAATAAAGGAAAAGTAAACTTGGATCCTTTAGAAGCGAAGATTATCAAACTAAGCCATTAATCAAAACCGGGACTGTCCATTACTTTATTGGTCAGTCCCTTTGGTGTTCAAGTTGGAGGATCAAAAATGAAAAAACCGGAAAAATTAACGCTTTTCGCATTAACATGGCCAATTTTTATCGAAATTTCACTGCATATGCTGATGGGAAATGCAGACACACTAATGCTTAGCCAGTATTCCGATAACAGCGTTGCAGCTGTTGGTGTAGCCAATCAAATCCTATTTTTGCTGATTGTGATGTTCGGTTTTATAGCGACGGGTACTTCTATTTTAATTGCGCAGTATATCGGCGGCAGCAGAAATAATAGTGCTGCTGAGGTTTCAGTCGTCTCGCTGGCGGCAAATTTCGCTTTTGGTGCTTTTTTGAGTCTGCTGATTGTCCTTTTTGATGATTGGGTTTTAAAGATGATGGATATTCCTCTTGAACTCTTAAGTGAAGCATCCTTTTACTTGAAATTTGTTGGAGGGTTTTTATTTGTTCAGGCTTTAATAATGACCATAGGAGCGATCTTAAGAAGTTATGGGTACACAAAAGATGCCATGTATGTAACGTTAGCTATGAATATACTGAATGTGGCTGGAAACTACTTATTTATCTTCGGACCGCTCGGCTTTCCCATTCTGGGAGTGGAAGGCGTAGCCTACTCTACTATCGGCAGCCGGATTATTGGATTTATCATTATATTTATACTTTTACTAAAGCGTCTGCCGAATCAACTGCCTTTTGTGCGTTTGTTTTCACTGCCTTATGCACATATTAAAAATCTTCTTAAAATCGGCATACCATCAGCAGGAGAGCAGCTATCCTACAATGCTTCCCAGCTAGTTATCACTGCCTTTATTGCTATGATCGGAACAGAAGCCATTACAACTAAAGTTTATACTCAGAATATCATGATGTTTATCTTTTTATTCGCAGTCGCAATAAGTCAGGGATCGCAGATTTTAATTGGCAGAATGGTAGGCGCAGGTGAATATGAAGATGCCTATAAACGCTGCATTAAAAGTTTGAAAATCTCTGTTTACTTATCAATCTTCATGGCTGTTTTATTTTCTCTTTTCGCTGAGCAGCTGCTTGGTATTTTCACGGATAATCCGGATATTATTTCAGTTGGAACCATTCTCATTCTTCTAACCATTTTGCTCGAGCCAGGGAGAAGTTTTAATCTCGTTGTCATAAATGCACTCCGCGCAGCAGGCGATGTGCGTTTCCCTGCATATATAGGAATTATTTTTATGTGGGGCATCGCTGCTTTTCTTTCGTATTTACTCGGAATCGTATTCGAATTTGGTCTTATTGGCATTTGGATCGCTTTTATATGCGATGAGTGGATTAGAGGATTGATCATGTTGAAAAGATGGCGCTCGAGAGTATGGGTAAAAAAACATTTTGTTCATGCTGAAAATTGAATGAATGGTTGTCTCACAAGGGGTTTGCCAGTTGGCAGCCCCTTTTTCATGTTAGGTTTTCTCACATTAAAATTATTTTTTTACAAAAAAGGGTTGCATTTTATCAATTTTCTGAATATTATTAGGTACATAGTTCATGTCATAAAACCTAACATGAGAAATGAGGAGTGAAAGTAATGAAAAAAATCGAGGCAATTGTCCGGCCGGAAGTTTTTCAGGAACTTCGCCAGTCACTGGTGCATATCGGGATCAGCGGCTTAACTGTTTTTGAAGCCGCCGGTTGCGGAAATCAAAAAGGAAAAAAAGGAGCATTCAGGGGTACAACTTACGAGCTACCGCTTGTCTCAAGAATTAAAGTGGAAATGGTGTCCGAAGACCACAAAGTAGATGAAATCGTTGAAGCCATTATCGAAGCCTGCGGAACTGGGCAGGTTGGGGACGGAAAAATATTTATCTCTCAGATTGAAGAAGTGATTCGCATTCGAAATGGAGAACGTGGTAAAGAAGCAGTTTTATAAGCAAGATATAACATATGGAGGTGCAACAATGAAGAAAAAAATTGGGTCGATCGTTATTGCAGGAAGCTTATTATCTACTACTACATTCGCAGCCCCTGTGACTCCTGAAAGTGTTCAATTATCCGTTGATACTATGTGGATTATGATTGCTGCTATCTTAGTCTTTTTTATGCACGCAGGGTTTGCAATGGTAGAGTCAGGGTTTTCACGGGCGAAAAATAGTCTGAATATCTTAATGAAAAATATCCTGACGATTTCACTTGGTTCAATCCTCTACTTTTTAGTTGGGTACGGGATTATGTTCGGCAACTCAAACGGCTTTTTTGGCACATCCGGTTTTGCACTGCAAGGTGTTGATGATATAGGCTTTTTTGTTTTCCAGGCTGTATTTGCCGCAACCTGTGCAACGATCATTTCCGGTGCTGTTGCAGAAAGAATGAAATTGAGCAGTTATTTGCTTCTTACCATTTTGATGACGGGTGCAATTTATCCTGTTGTCGGTCACTGGATTTGGGGCGGAGGCTGGATTTCGGAGCTTGGATTTGTTGACTTTGCCGGATCTACTGTCGTTCACTTAACGGGAGCAGTTGGAGCATTCATTGCTGTACTCTTTTTGGGAGCACGTATTGGTAAATATAGCGGTAAAAGTGTTAACGCCATCCCGGGACACAATATTCCTCTAGGCGCACTCGGAGTATTTATCTTATGGTTTGGCTGGTTTGGCTTTAATGGCGGAAGTTCTCTTGCTGCTGACCCGTCATTGGTTCCAGTTGTTATTTCAACGACACTGTTATCAGCTTCTGGCGGTGTAGTCGCCTCAGCACTATACTCAAGAATACGATTTAAAAAGATTGATCCTTCCATTACATTAAACGGAGCACTCGGCGGTCTTGTGGGGATTACTGCCGGGACAGCAAATGTATCCCTGTTAGGCGCCATTATTATCGGGTTAATTGCAGGGGTTATTCTTGTAGAAGGAATTCGCTTTATTGATGTTGTTTTACGTGTGGACGATCCAGTTGGAGCAATTGCTGTTCATGGTGTCTGCGGGATCTGGGGAACGCTTGCGGTCGGACTTTTTGATACTGCTAATGGCGCCGTTTATGGCGGAGGTCTTGGATTGCTTGGTGTGCAGGCCCTTGGAGTAGGTGCAGTTATTTTATGGACGGCAGCTGCTGTCGGTGGAAGCGTCTATATTCTGAAAGCTGCCGGAGGGATCCGCGTAGAAAGAGAAGAAGAACTTGCCGGTCTGGACTATTCAGAACATGGCTCAAATGCATATGAGTTTAAAGAATCATTAACTTCATCAAGCTCTAATCAAACAGACAATGCAAATGGAGATCTTGTGGAACGCCTGAATCAACTTGGGTCTTCCATAAATAAACCTAAAGCGAGAAAATCGATGTAAATTTCTTTCGATAATAGGCTGCTCAATTCTTCTTCAATAGCAGTCTGAAACAGAGGCTCTCAACAAATAAAGCCGTCATTCATTCCTTAATAGGGAGTGAATGGCGGCTTTATTTTATTCTATCATAAACGTTCACATTGTTAGGCGTTCCGTGTTATAGATTATTCCATATGCGCAGATAGAATTTTTTCTTTACTCTGGCCTGAAACATAATTTTTTACAGTAAAGACATTGTAATCATTGCTTCTAACCTCATCTAAAATCGCCCTGTATAGGACCGCGGCCCCTTTTACTGGAGGACGGCTGTAGACCGGGTATTCATGGATCTTGGTCATTGCTCTGTCATAGTAGATTTCAGCAAGCTGAGCCATTTCTTCCCATAGTAATTTGAATTGGCTATTGTTTTCCATCCTTTCAAGCATGCTATACGTGTATCCATGCTTGTCCATCAGCTCCTGCGGAAGGTAAACTCTGCCCCGCTCCAAATCTTCTCCTACATCTCTCAGGATATTGGTGATCTGCATCGCGTAACCCAATTGAACCGCACTGTCCAATAGTTTATCATGTGTTTTAGGCGCCAGCACAGGAAGAAGCATTAATCCCACTGTGCTTGCAACATGATAGGAATAATTTAATACATCTTCAAGAGACCGGTAGCATTTGTCTTCAATATCCATCTTCTGCCCTTCAATCATAGCCAAAAATGCATCCGTATTCATCTCGTAATTAGCGAAGACATCCTGCAGGGCGAACCACTTTGCATCTTTCGTGTTTGGGCTGCCGGCTAAAAACTGTTGAAATTCTTCTTCAAAGAGTTGAAGCTCTTCTTTGGGATGTTCGTTCTCATCCACAATATCGTCGACAGTTCTGCAAAAGGCATAAATAGCCCATACTGCATTTCGCTGATTTTTTGGCAGTAATGAAAAAGCACGGTGGAACGTTTTAGAATGAAGCTTTATGATCGATTCACACTCTTCATAGGCGGTTGATCTGTTCATTATGGATCACATCCCTTGTAAGATACTTCCGTTCAATTCCATCAGCCAGAAGCTTGGCTCCCTGCATAACAATGGGGATTCCGCCTCCCGGATGAATGGATGCACCAACTGCAAATAAATTATCAATTTCTCTAAAGGGTTGAAATTGCGGGCGGAAAGGACCCGATTGAAATAATGAGGGAGAGATTCCAAAGCTTCCGCCGCCATACAGCCCCTCCTGCTTTGCTTCTGCCGGAGTTCGAATATTCAGCCACTGCATTCTGTCTCTAAGTCCATCAAAACCGTTTTCTGCCATTGAGTCAATTACCTTGTCTGCTAACGAGGTTTTTTCTTTCTCCCAGTCGATCTTTTCCCCGGAAGGAACAGGGATCAAAACATACAGGACACTTTTCCCTTCAGGAGCCAGCGTGTCATCCACGAGTGAGGGATGGAAAACATAATAGGATGGGTCACTTGGCACCGTGCGGGACTTAAAGATTTCACTCATATTCTTGCTGAAATCTTCCCCCATATAAAACTGATGAATCCTTTTATTATCATATTGGCCGTCTATCCCCATGTAGAGAAGCAGGCAGCCGGACGAGGGCTGATAGGTCCTGCCCGCTTTGTTTTCATGCATGCCAATCAGCTTTTCAGCTAAAGGAAAATCGCCATTTACTACAACGGCATCCACCTCTGCCTTCTCATTGTTTACAACTAAAGATGTTATGCGGTTCGAGGTTCTGTTTAATTTTTGCACCGTCGCATTTCTTACTACGTCAACACCGTTTCGTTGTAAAGCTCTTTCAAAAACTTCAATCAGACTCGCGTAGCCGCCTTTTACATAATAAATGCCATGGCGATGTTCGCTGAATGAAACTAAACTGTAAATGGCGGGTGTTGTAAAAGGATTTCCTCCGATATACAGAGTTTGCAGTGCATAAGCTGTTTTCATCTGTTCGTTTGTGAAATATGAATCCAGCTGCTTTTTTACGGACCGGAAAGCATTTAGTTTTCGGAGCGCATTGACAGTAGAGGGGGTAACTGACCCCCACCGATTTAAAAACGACTGCTCCAAGAAGCGGGGCTTGCCCAGATGAAACCTCGCGTCCATATCTTTCATAAACCGTTTGAAATTTTTACTTTCTCCCGGGAATACCCGTTCAATTTCTTCTATTTGTTCTTCTATGCTAGCATATTTTGTGTAGGTATGACCATTTGAAAAGTGAATATCATACAGTGGATCACAGCGGATCAGCTTATACTCGCTGCTGCCAATTCCTGCTTCCATCATGAGTTCCTTCAGCATTTCAGGCAGTAAAACAATTGTGGGTCCCTTGTCTACTTTATAGCCTTCATGCTCCATAAAAGCCAGTCTGCCGCCGAGATTCTTTTCTTTTTCATAAAGCGTTACCTGGAATCCTTTTCTCGATAGCATAAGAGCAGCCATCATGCCCCCGATTCCTCCGCCTGCTATTGCTATATTTTTCATAAGGCTTCCTTGCTTTCTGGCTGGGAATGACTTATTTTTCTCCCGGCTGATTTTTCCAGCAGCATATTTGTTGTAATTCTGGCAGACTCCAGAATCGTTGGAAGTCCGCTGCCGGGATGCGTGCCGCCTCCAACAAGCCAGGTATTGCCTAGTTCTTCAAATTGATTATGGGGACGCAGCGCCATCATTTGACTAAGGTGATGGCCCAGGCTGAATGTGGCTCCCTCATATACATGAAAGTCCCGCTCCCAGTTAACGGGGCTGAGGATCCGTTCAGCTTCAATATGCTCTCTGATGTTTTTAAAGCCCGTTTTTTCTTCCACCGAATCAAGCACTAACTCCCTGAACGCCTGCTTATGTTTTTCCCAGTCAATCTTGCTGAGATTATTCGGTACCGGGGCCAAAATATACAATGCGGATTTGCCCTCCGGAGCAAGTGTAGGGTCTGTTACGGAAGCATTTTGAATGTAGATGGAAGGATCCTCGGAAAGTAATTGCGTTTGGGTTATTTCCTCAACATTTTTTTTGTAATCATCTGAAAAAGAAATCGTATGATGAGGCAAATCGTATTTTTTATTGACTCCCAGATAAATCATAAATGTGGAGCAGGAATATTTTTTCTTTGCCAGCTTTTCAGGAGCGTATTTTTTCAGCACTCCATCGTCAACAAGGGTGGACATAACATGAGAAAAATCACCATTTATGACCACTTCATCGGCTTCGATTTTTTCACCGTTTTCGAGCAGCAGTCCCTTTACCTCTTTCCGTTCATTCAGGATGAGCTTGCTAACTCCATTTCCTAAATGGATCGTCCCTCCGAGTTCTTCTGTAGCCTGTGCGAGCGCTTTTGACAGTCTATTCACTCCCCCGATCGGATGAAAGATGCCATATTCGTGCTCCATAAAAGAAAGTATAGAAAACGCGCCGGGACATTCCCAAGGGGACATCCCCAGGTATTTTGCCTGAAAAGTGAAACCAAGCTTAAGTTCTTCGTGACGGAAGTACTTGCTTAGTACATCATATAAACTTTTACCGAGGGACAGCTGAGGCAGTGCTCTTAAAATCTTGAAGCTTAAATACTCGTAATAACGGTCCATTTTAGTTTGAAGGATAGGGCGAAGGGCATCCATCTTCACTCTTGTATCTTTCATAAACCGGTCATACCCTTCACTATCACCTGGAAAATGCCTCTCTATTTCCTCTTTCATTTTTTCAGGATCGCGATACATTTTCACCTGTTTAGTAGGAAAAGCCAATTCATACATCATAGGCAGTTCTTTTAACTCCACATAGTCATGAAGGTTTTTCCCGGCTTCTTTAAAAAGCTCTTCAGCGATCTCGGGCATACTCATAAAGGTTGGACCGACATCAAATGTGTATCCACCCATATGAAAAGAGCTGTTTCTTCCCCCGACGAATGCTTGCTTTTCATAGACATCTACTTTGTATCCTTTACTGGCAAGCAGCATGGCCGCTCCTAATCCGCCCGGACCAGCGCCAATAACAGCTATTTTTTCAGGCATCCATATTCGCCTCCATTTCTCACATTCAAGGACCCATATATATGTACAATTGTTATACAAATATTATACATAACTTTGTTATAATTTAATTATACACATGTGTCGGTATGAAAACAATTTACAATGCGGTCTGTGAACGTTATCAGATTTCAGTTAGATAAACAGAGTAAACCCAAATGAAGAACTAAGGGCAATTGGGACTCTCCTAATCTATTTACCCGCACTCCGCAAATACATAAAGTCTGATTATGAACAGCGAATTTCAGTCAATAAAAAAAGCCGCCCTAAAGCGACTTTCCTTTTACGCAAAAAAGTTATATCCTACCGGCAGACGGAATCCCAAATAAATGGTTCCAAGCAAAACCAGCACCAGCAAAATCCATACTACTTGAGTTGATTTTCCTTTTTTCGTTCGAACGAGCACCATCTCCATGAAGCCAACGGTTAATATACCCAGTAAAAACTTTACACCATATAAAGCTGCATCAATAGAAGAATGGAAGATAAAAAGAGCCGCTCCTGTCCCAATGATGAACAAATAAAATAGTCGTAAAATCATATGAGTAATTTTACTTCCTTTTGCATTGCCTTGTTTATGCAGCCCGTATGCAGCAAAAAATAATATGATTCCTATAACCCATGATGCAATATGTAATCCTGTTGTTTCGAACATGCTACTCCTCCTTAGATTCTCATTGCTTTTCTTATGGTATCATATTCCCCCTCCAATAGAAGCAAAAACCTTGTCAGCTTCATGACAGATTCACTCTTTGACTGACGGCAGAGCTTGCAAGCGGGAAGTACTCCAAATGTTAAACCTGCCCCTCTGACCTTTTATTTCACTCATTCAACTCCCACCCTGCTTTTTGTCTTTTAGATAAAAATAGAGAATGTCCCCGCGAAACAATCGCGAAGACATTCTAGTATGGGAGGAGTGGAAATAGTTGCAGACTCCTTATTCCCCTATTTCATTTGTCAGCGTACCGATCCCCTGAATGGAAACCTTCACCTGATCTCCCCGCTTTAAATACTTAGGAGGAGTAAAACCTTTTCCTACACCTGCAGGCGTTCCTGTGGCAATGACATCACCCGGCTCAAGCGTCATCCCTTTTGATAAGGTTGATATAATGTCCTCAATCGGAAAAATCATATCTTTTGTATTGCCGTCCTGACGAATTTCATCATTAATCTTTGTCACAATGCTCAGCTGCTCAGGTGCTGGGATTTCATCTTTTGAAACAAGATATGGACCCATCGGACAGGTCTGGTCCAGGCTTTTGCCAAGATAAAACTGCTTATGGCGGGCTTGAAGATCTCGAGCAGTCACGTCGTTTATAATGGTATATCCAAATACGTAATCAAACGCCTGCTGCTTCGGAATATTTTTCCCTTTTTTACCGATGACTACAGCGAGTTCTCCCTCATAATCAAGCGAATCGGTAAGTTCTTCATAGGATGGAATTAATGAATTATCTCCAGTAATGGAAGTTGATGCTTTTGTGAAAACTACTAAATCCTCAGGAAGATCTTTATCTGAACCTACTTCGAGTACATGATCACGATAATTTTTCCCAATGCATATCACATTTTTAGGTGTGCGCGGAACCGGTGCTTCCCAAATTAAATCTGTAAAGCTTACTTTAAATCTTGACACTTGGCTGCTTTCTTCTGCTGCACGGATGCATTTTCGGACTGTTTCCTGAAGTTCCATTCCGTTTTGAATTCCTTCGAGCAAAGTCGCCGGAACATCCTCGTTTGGAATTAATTCTTTATGAATACGCACGATGTTCCATGCTGCTTCTTCTCTTTTTACTTTTACACCATAAAGCAGCTTGTCTTCAAAACGAAAAGATAAAAATTTCATTGAATGAACACTCCTTAAAGTCTGAATTGTTCTTCTATTATACTATCATTCTGTTTAACTTGTCTGTTTATTTTACATTTTTCCCGTAAGTTAGACGGCGCCAGACATATTCTACCGGTCCTTGATTGAATCTTGACAGCCAGATTTCAGACAAAATTACTTGAATGACAAACAGTCCAAGAGCAATATAAAGACCGTTTAACAGGGACACTTCCCCGTACAATCCTAGTCCGTACGAGTAGAAAATAAGCGTTCCTGCAACAGATTGCATTAAATAGTTTGTAAGGGACATTCTTCCGGTCTGCCCCAGTGGACGAAGCCACTTTGCGGCTTTTGGCATTGTCATCACGAGCGAAATTATTCCTATGTAGGAAATCGCTAAAAGAGGGCCTCCCACGAAGTCCTGGATAAATGAATAAGCTAAATTTTCTTCCATCCAATAAGGAGATGTTTTTAAAACAAGAGCAATCGGCAGCGTCAGCACAACCGTGATAACAAGGATTTTCTTTTTTTCGGCAGCTTTTTCCAATAACTTCAGCTTCGAAATTCCTGCTCCAATCATCATCAGCGGCAAGAGCGCAATCGCCAGCGATACAAACGATGCCGGATTATTGGCATAGAGCCAGTCGTTTAAACGTTGTGAAAAAATTTCACTGTAGGTCCCGCTGCCATATGCTTCAATAGAAGATTGTATTTCCTGGACAGCATTAAAATACGTGACAGATGTAGGATCTGCAAAAGAAGCCAGGATAAAGATGGCAGACATAAGAACCTGCGGAACTAAAAACAGCAGGAAGCCTACTAGCAACAGGAGCCTTCCTTCCAGTTGCAAAAGCAGCATTAAAAGAAGCCCCACCACTGCATAACTGATTAAAATGTCTCCCGACCAAATAATAAAAGCATGAAAAGCTCCAATAACTAAAAGGACGCCAAGTCTCTTTAAAGCAAACGGATAAAAAGCTATTTCTTTCTCTTTAAGCCGGCGGTATTGAAGTGCCAGCCCATAACCAAATAAAATGGTAAAGATCGGATAAAAGCTTGCTTGAACAAACACATCAATCCACCAGTAAACCGGCTGGTCTATTGAATTTCCCCACCAGGAGTAAGGGTCATAGTAATAAATCGGTGAATGAAACGCCATCATATTTACAATAAATATGCCAATTAGTGAAAATCCCCGCATCACATCGAGTGATTGGATTCTGTTTTGCTGCTTAACAGACTGTATTTCTCTCACATTCCTCTCCTCCACTTTCTGCACGTTCTAATGTATTCCACATATAATGTATCATCATTTACATTAATTCGCGAAAGGATGTTTTTGTATGCCAGGCATTGTAGGCTCAATACAGATCATCTCCATTGGATCAAGCGCCGTTATGCATATTGGAGACTGCTACAGTATTCAGCCAAGATCAAACACAAAAACATTTGCAGGAGCAGGTTCCTTTAATACAGGAGACGGTCTTTACGTCCAAAATCAGCAGTCTGCCACGAATACATGGGATTCTGATCAATTTGACCAAAATATTACCGGGCTTCCAATATGAGATCACCGCAATGGATTATTCATCAGCAAATCAGTGTGAATCAAATTAAGATTGGAAGCATGTCCAATTCTTCTATCCTGCAGATCGGTACAGTTGGAAGCATACAGTCGCGCGCCGAGCTTTCCAATACCGGAAAATTCACTAAGGCGGCTCCAGCTGCTGTTACACAGGGGAAAACAACGACCGTACCTTTAGTGAATCCATAAGAAAGGTGGAGGATCCCGGATGCAGCAAGTCTATTATCAATTGGCAGCTTTACAGCAGCAGCTTACTCAATGCATGGAGAGATTATCAAAGATTGAACAAAAGCTTGAAGAACGAGCCTCCTCCCCTTCAAGTGTTCACATCGAAAAGATTGAATATAAATTTGATCAGCTTAAGGTAGAGACACTTGAAGGCACTCTTTCTATCGGTTTATCTCCTTCTGATCTATATAAACAGGATGTGGAAATCCCCGGTTTTCGTGACAGCGTGTCAATTGAAGATCAGATCAGGCAGTATATTCATGAACAAATTCCAACTGTTTTTTCTGACTGCAGCATCATTCACGATCCAGCCGGTAAACCCATTACGCCAGATCAAGTAACAGATCAGCTGATGCAACAGCTGCCTCAGCGGATCGAACATTTGCAGCAGGGTGCTTCTATCACACAGGAACAGCTTTTATTATTAGTTCAGCGGGATGTGGCGCATGCACTTCATGCACTCAGGTCACAACAGCCGTTCAATCAGGGAGTTGAGGGTCAATGATTGTGTATCAGCAGGAAAATACCATCACACATTTACAAATTTCCAGTGTTTCTTCCTCTTCACTTGTTCATATAGGCGACGTTTGTTCCATTCAGCTTGATTCCGCTTTTGATACACCGCCTGAGTCACTGATTATCGGACCATTTGTTCCGCTTCAGCCTGAGGGATAACCATGTCCTCACAAATTAATAAACTTGATATTACGACTGCTTCTTCAAATTCGATTTTGCAGATCGGAGATTCCTGCAGCATTGACAGTAAGGCTCAGGTTATTGCAGTGCAAAGACAGGAAGAACAGTTTTACGGGGATGAGGCTCCCTTTTCAATGTTTGCCATTTTCATGCGTCCTGCCGCCTCTCCCCTTCCCATTCCTTTTCATTACTTAAAGCAGTCAAGCAGTAATACTGTTGATCTATTTACTTTACGGGGAATTTCCAATTCTTCTGTTCTGCATATAGGAGATTCAAAACACATTCGAATGGTGTCGCGCGTGAAGCACATCAGACAGTTGTCCGAGTCACCGAATCAAAAGGAGTGATCCAGTTTGCCTTGTATCACAGGTCCCATTCAAATATTAAATATTGGAGGCGGCACCGTTCAATTTGGAGATACCGCCTTTATCTCCCCTAAAAGCGCTTCTAAGAACACCGCGGGATCAGGTTCTTACAGCACCGGTCCTTTTCACATTTATAATAATGGTTTCAGTTTAAATCAAACATACAATACAACCGGTGTTGATCAGCCGATTGTCGGAAATACCTAAAAAAACCTTCATGAACCTGAATAGAAATCCAGCCATTTTTCAATCTGTTCTTAATCAAAGTTCTAAACCCCGTTCAACAGCAAAATTAAAAAGAGCTGCAGGGTGTCCGTTAGGAACAGACACTCTGCAGCTCTTTACATTATTTTATTTTGCCTCAATTGTCCCCACATACATCATATCTTTACTGATTCATTGGCAAAATGGATCCACCATCAAAGAAATATAAGATGGTTTCATCTATATTCTCATTCAATGTTCGCTCCAGCGCTAGTTTATATAAGGAAAGCTGTGTACTGTATCTTCGCTGCATGACGCTTTTTGCTTGTTCAAAACCATTTTCGAAGCGGTCGGTGATGCGATCTGTTTTGTAATCAAGCAGGACCAACCCTTCCTCATCCTTGAACAGACAGTCCACGACTCCCTGGATCAGGACATTGTCCTGCTGATCGGTTTGAGGAGACGGGAGACCTAATTCAGCTGCGCTCGCTACAAATGTAAACGGCATTTCCCGCCTAACAGTAGGAGCGTTTAGCAGTCGGATGCCTATGGAAGATTCAAAAAAAGAATGGATCTGGGCAATATCCACGACTTGTTTCTGATCGGCCGTTAACAGTTCACGCTGAACCAGTTCATTTAAAAGTTCTTCAATTGAAGATCCTGTGGGTTTTTTATCTAACGGAACATGCTGCATGACCATATGCATTATTGTCCCTTTTTCAGCAGGTGTTATTTTCATTTCCTGCATAAACTTCGGCCGATTAAATAATTTTTTTGATGGTGCTCCCGTGAAGTCAAACGCACTCCGTTCATCCTGCACTTCATTCATTCGCTTAATTTCCGACACAGATTGCTTTGAACGCCGTTTCGTCGCTTGTTCAAAAGGATACTTCCAATTTAGCCTCTCTTTAATTTCTTCTGAAAGGTTTGTTTTAACCGGAACAAGCTGATGATCCTGGACATATTTAAGATAAACTGCGTCCTTTGTGATTGACTGCTCCGTTTTGTGAATACGTGATGCTTCTACGATATCAATGGACCAGCTTGACGGATCCTGCAGAAGGCATTCAGGTTTTTTCAACTGGATTTTTTCTGCATGAGGATGACGGATAAGAGCGGGTCCAATCCAATCCATGTAAGATTTTGCAGTCTTTCTTGTATATTCAGGCAAAAGCCAATTTCTGTGATCTCCTGAAGCCTGCCAATTTTTCATTGCTTTTGTGACATCTGACAACGTAGCCGACATATACATTTTCTCTTTGGCTCTTGTCATTGCAACATACAATACTCTCATTTCTTCCGCTAAATTTTCAAGCTTTTTCTTCTCTTTAAATGCCAGCTGGGGCAGCGTTTCATAGCTGACCCTTTTCTCAGGCTGAACATATGGCAGCGCCAGTCCAAGCTCTTTATCCAAAAAGAATTTTCCTCGAAGATCCATCTCATTAAAAGGACGAGCCATACCGGAAAGAAAGACAATCGGAAACTCCAGTCCTTTGCTCGAGTGAATGGTCATCAGCCGCACAACGTCCTCCTGTTCACTTAAGGCGCGCGCAGCACCCAGATCATCTCCCCGCTCTCTCATCCTCTCAACAAAACGAAGAAATCGAAAAAGACCGCGGAATGAGGTTGATTCATATTGTCTTGCCCGGTCATACAAAGCACGTAAATTCGCCTGCCGCTGTTTCCCTCCTGGTGTACCGCCTACAAAATCATAGAATTGCGTATCCCGGTAAAGCTCCCAAATAAGTTCTGACATCGCTCCGTTTCTAGCCATAGACCTCCATTTTGAAAGCTGATGCATAAACCGTTCCAACTTGTCGTTCAGTTCTTCATCTTCCAGCTTCCCGCCAGTGAGTGTGAATGCCTGAACTGCATCCCAGTAAGTTCCTGAGGAAGCAGCTGTTCTAATATTTCCCAGTTGTTCTTCAGAGCATCTGACAATAGGAGACCGTAATACTGAAGCTAATGGAATGTCCTGATGGGGATTATCAATTATTTTAAGAAGGGACACCATAATCGCTACTTCCGTGGCTTCAAAATAACCGGTAGAAACATTTGCATACAACGGAATTCCTGCATGGCGAAACTCATCCATAATATCAGGTGTCCACGTCATAGATCGGGATAAAATGACAATGTCCCGAAACTGCATCGGACGATACCGGTTTAATTTAGCATCATACACCTGCTGTTCTTCTTCAACCATTCTGCGAATCTCTTTGATCATGACTCTTGCCTCAAGCCTGGACTTATCCAGCTCTTTTTCATCCATGGCATCTTCAGGTACATCTCTTTCGTTTTCGGGAGCGGCCTGATCAATTAATGTAAGCTGAACGGATATATCCTGATCCTCTGGGTAAGAAGCTCCTTTTACAAGCTCGGCTTCCTTATTGTAATCAATCTCACCAACCTGCTGTCCCATTACTTGTCTAAACAGGAAATTTACAGCATCCAATACTTGCGGACGGCTTCTGAAATTTTGAGATAAATCAATTTTCAAGCCTGTTTCTCCATCTGAAAAAGCGGAATACTTACGAAGAAACAAATTTGGTTCCGCAAGCCGAAAACGGTAAATCGACTGCTTCACATCCCCTACCATAAATAGATTGCCATTTTTTTCAGATCCGGTTTTAACGAGCTGAAGAATCGTTTCCTGAACCATATTGGTATCCTGGTATTCATCAACGAGTACCTCTTTAAATTTTTGCTGGTAGTGACGTGCTGCTTCTGACGGTTGCACCGGCTGTCCCGGCACTGAATCAGGGTCCGATAAAATCGCCAGACTATAATGCTCAAGATCCGCAAAATCAACTAATCCTCTTTCTTCTTTCTCCTCTAAAAAACGCTGATTAAATTCCTTGACCAGTTCGACTAATTCCTTCAATTCCCCGGTCATCCTTCTCATATCCTCCAGGTAACTTTGAGGACTTCTGATAAAAAAGGTGTCACGTATTGAATCTATCATTTTTTTTACCTGGTCACGCCATTTTTTTGTTTCCTCTAAGCGCTCTTCATCAAACTCTGATCCTTTGCAGCTTTTTAATCTACTGAAAGATATTAGCTTGATCTGCTCATCCATTTCCGTCCACGTGGCAGCATTTTTTAAGTTTTCCAGCTGCGTCACATCATCCTGAAAATTTTCCCCGCGGGGATAAGGTCCACCAGGCTGCATGCTTGCCTCAAGAGAACGTTTGCTCAGTTGAAGGGCTCCTTCAATTTCTAAATGGATATGAAAAAGAAGATAGTCGACCAAAGGATGCTCATTAATATCATAGTCCTCCGGCACGTTATGAAGCTCAATAATTTGCTTGAGCCACTCATCCGGGTTCGCATGTGATCGGGAAAATGTGTGAAGCTTTCGGACTAATTGATGAAGCGCGTCGTCACTCCGATCGTTCGTTACCGCCTCTGCCAAACCAATAAAGGCATTAGAACTTTCCAGATATTTTTTCTCAAGCAATTCCTCCAATACTTCATCTTTCAGCAGTTCGGCTTCAGTCTGATCAGCAATGCGGAACCCCGGGTCTATGTCGATTAAATAATAATAGGTTCGAATGACGTCCAGGCAAAAGGAATGCAGAGTCGAGATGGAGGCTTTGTTAATTAAGCTCATTTGCTGTCTTAAGTGATAAGAATTGGGAAATTCTTTTAACGCTTTCTCCAGCGTCTGACTCACTCTGTGTTTCATTTCGGCTGCAGAGGCATTGGTAAACGTCACTACAAGCAATTGATCAATATTAATTGGGTTGTCGTCCGTCAGTACTTTTTGAATGATCCGCTCAACTAAAACGGCTGTCTTTCCGGACCCAGCCGCAGCTGCCACTAATATATCCTGGTTCTTGGCCCAAATTGCCTTCCATTGGTCATCGGTCCATATTGCATCAGTCGGTTTTACCGGTATCAAGCTTCCACTCCTCCTCTCTCATGGTCATTAATAAATCTTCGGGCTTTTTAGGCTTCAGCTGCCTGTACTCATTCCCTTCCAGCGCTTCATCAAATTGACAGACAGAACGATACGAACAAAATTGGCACGGCGTCCTTTTTTTAAATTCATATGGATCGATTTTTACATCTCCATCCATAATCCGATCTCCAGATGATTGAAAAATGGTCCGTGTGTGCTTTCTCATTGCACCAAAATGTTCTCTGCTTGCCGTCTTTGAATCCGATCGCAGTGAGCCATCTTTTTTAAATCCTGCTGAAATGACGGATGACTGCCCCTGTTCAAGAGTCTGATCCATCAGCCTGACTGCTTCCTCATCTCCTAAAACGAGACCCTTCATTTTGTATTGTTTAAGAAGTTCGTCTTCGATTTCATCCATAGTAAGGCGTTTCTTGCTTTTTATCAGCGGATTGTGAAGGTGGAAATATAAAATCCCCGCTGGATCTGCTTCGGCCTTAACCAGCTGCTTTGAATTAGACAAAGCGATATCAAGATAGGTCAGCATCTGAAGGGAAAGACCATAATAGATTTCTGTAAAATCTAAGTCCCTTGCACTCGACTTGTAGTCAATCACTCGCAAATATACTTTTTCATCTATACTTGCTGTATCCAGCCTGTCAATTCGTCCCTGCAGCTCCATCACTGTGCCATTGCTCAATGTGAATTTCAGCGGAGGCAGCTCCTGTCTGGGTCCAAATCCTACTTCAACGCCTATTGGTGCAAATCCGCTTGACCTCGCATGCTCGCTAATAATATAAGAGGCCTGTCCAATGATCCCCTCCAGTTTCTTTGCAATATACTGGTAGCGGCTTGAACTTAACAAAATTTCATGTTGAAGCTTAGGCGCGAGGTGACGAACAGATTCTTCTGCCAGTTGAAAACACAATTCCTTTGTAACCTTTTTCCAATCTATTTTCCGAATGATTAGCTGCTCAGAAATCCATTTAAGAGCTGCGTGAAAAAGCTCGCCAATGTTTGGCGCCTCTAGGCGGTAGACACTTCGTTCCTTCAGTTTCAGCCCGTGACTGGCAAAATGAGAAAAAGCACAGCTGTTAAATTTCTCCATCCTTGAAACACTTGCAAGAATAGAAGAACCATAGAGCTCTTTTGTTGTTGAAGAATTAAGTGTCTGGGTATTATTGCGGTAAAATAAACTCGACAATATTTTTCTGCTTGTCTCTTTCCAAACATCGTCCTGAACATAAAAGTTATAAACATCCCACCATACATCCGCTATTGAATAATCACGTTTTAGCTGCTGAAGCTGCGTGGTCATGAAGGAAACTGCAGCCCCGGGATGAGAGATATAATCAAGCTGTTTATCACCTGGCAATTCCACCGGATCATTGACCGCCATTTTTATGGTTGTATCCGGCAGCATCTCCTTCACCCTGTTTATATATGGGGAAGCAAGCAGAGCCTTCCCTTCTTCATCTGCGATGGGGTACGATATAAAAAGTCCCCGGGAAGAAGCAGTAAAAGCCCTGTAAGCAATAAATTCTTCGTCCTGCAATCTGGTTCTGGCACTTGGTGCTACCCTCATACCTGAGCGCTCGAGCCAATCCCGGTCATCCTCCGCCAGGATTCCTTCATCCTGTATACGGGAGGGCATAACCCCATCATTAACTCCAGCCACGAACGTAATTTTAATATCCGGAAGCCTGGAGTTTTCCAAATCCGCAACAACTACATGGTCTATTGAAGGAGGGACTAACGAGAAGTTCATTGATTCAAGACCCGCATCGAGCAGATCGACAAAATTTGCAGTGTCCATTGCTTCGTCACCAAGCATTTCCACCATCTGATCCAGTAAATCCATAATCGCGTTCCATGCCTGGTCATGTTCTCTTGCTCTGAGTATGTTTCCTCGTTCTTCTGACATTAAAGACAGCTGTTCCAGCTTTTCAGGAATTTGCAACTCCTCTAAGAACTGATAAACAGACTGACACTTGTTTCTTGCAGTTTTGCTTCTTTCCAGCTTTTTCTGTAATCTCTGCATTGGTTCAACAATTAAATTTCTGGCTTCGTTTATTTCAATCTCAATACTCTCTTCATCTTTCGTTTGAGCAGTATCAACAAAGTCAAGACCTCTAAATCGGCGGTAATGAAATTTGTCCTTTTTTGTCCACCTGTCTCCATGGATTCCATGCGCGAGAACAAAATTCTCCAAACGGTCCATCTGCTGCCGGACTTTATAGCCTCTAGTTAAATCAGGAAAAAACAGCTCTGTTTTCACTGCACGAAAAACAGATTCATACCGCCAGTTTTTAACCACGATTTCCAGTGTGGATCGTATAAATTCAACAAGAGGATGATTAAGCATTGTCCTTTTTTCGTCAATAAAAAACGGAATATCATAATCGTGAAAAATGGGCTCAATTAATTCATGATAAGCGTGTCCGTTGCGAATTAATACAGCGATATCTTTATAGCGCATGCCTTCATCCCGTGCTTTTAGTCTTATTTCCCGGGCAATGCTTTCCACTTCTGCACGGCGGTTTGCCGCCTCGGTTATGACAACATCCGTCCCGTTCTTTGAAGCTGATCCTCTTTCCTGAAAGTTTGCTTCTAAGAATGCGAGGTCCGGTGATTCATAGCGGGTGTTGTTCTTTTCATGCTCCACATTTACAGGGATCTTCTTTTTTGCTGACAGTTCTTTTAATTGAATAAATGTTTCATTGGTTTGACGGAATAGTGCCATATTAGTTTGAGGCTCATCCATTGTTAATGAAACCGTTACATTTTTTCCATTTTCAATCAGTTCACCGAGCACTAAAAGTTCCTGCGGGGTAAAGCTGTGAAAACCATCGATATAAATTTCCGCTTCGTTAATCCAGGAAGAACGCGCTATGTTTTCAGCAAGTAATCGAAAATAATCTTCTGCGTCAATGTACTTTCCAAGCAGCTGAGCATCAAAATTCCGATAAATTTTTTCAAGATCCTGGAGCTTATCCACCAGAGATTTAGGCGCATTCGAAGCACTCAGGTCTGCTGCCTGCTGAAGTAAATCTTCCGGTTGAATACAATACCTTCTTAATTCTGTAATCAATGATTCTACATGCTGAATAAAACCGTGCTTCGAAGCTGCCCGGCCAAACAGATTTAATTCATCTTTTTGTTCATTGATGATTTTGCGTATCAGCATATTGATCCCGACTTGACTGACATGCTGCCGAGCAGCTCCGCCCGTTTCCTGAAGAATCCGCCAGGCCAGTCTGGTAAAGCTGAAAACCTGAGCACGCACCATTCCTGACGCTTCAGAGGCAAGACGGTATTCAGATTGAAATGTCATTTGTTCAGGAACAAGCAAAACGAGAGGATGTCCATCAGGATCCTGCTTTAATTTCTGCTGAATGTCCTGCATCATAGCAGATGTTTTACCAGAGCCAGAGCGGCCCACTTTTATCGTAACAGTCACATATGCCCCTCCCTCTGTTTTTTTTATAATTATATCATTAACGAAACATACGTTCTATTTATTATTACTCATATAGCACCTTCAAAAGGATCTTTCCACTCTGATTTCAGCAATCCGAATAAAATCATATCGTGCTTTTTGCCGTTTCTTTCAATAAACTCCCTGTACACACCTTCACGGGTAAAACCAAGTGCCGCATATAAACGCACAGCCGGTTCATTATAAGAAAAAACAGTGAGCTGAAGGCGGTTCAAATTCAGTTCCAGAAAAGCATAACGCATGCACGACTCCATTGCTTCTCTTCCATATCCCTTGCCCCAATGGGCTTTTTCTCCAATTGCGATTGAGACCCACGCATTACGATGGTTCCACAGAATCCCATCCAGTTCTACAAATCCAATCAGCTCGTTTCCCTGTTTAAGCCGGATCCCAAAACGCTGAGAATAGGCATCTTTCTCATACCACCAATCCTTCAGCTCCTGAACAGTTTGAAAACGATATGGCTTTGCATCTAACCTTCTAACCAATGACTCATGCAAATACCAACTTGACATCTTCTCAAACTCTTCCTCATAAACAGGACCCAGCAAAATATTCTCATTCGTCAGCAACATCCCAAATCCCCCCTTACCAAACTATTCTAGACAAAAACCAACAAAACCTCCAATTATAAGTAAAAGCGGAAGGCGCTCGTTCAGCTCCGACAAGCATAAGGAGCGGTGACCATGCAGGCATGCCCTTCGCCTGCTAGGTCAGCGTGACTTATGACTCGAGGAGATAGCGCCTGCAGCTGGATATCAGTAAAAGCGAAAGGCGCTCGTCCAGCTCCGACAAGCATAAGCCGGCCTGCACTCATAGGCGCCTTTTGCCTATTGGGCAGGGTGGCTTATGACCTCGAGGAGCTAGCGCCTGCAGCTGGATATATTTAAAAGCGGAAGCGGGCGTTTAGGGGCGACAAGCATAAGACGACCTGCACTAATAGGCGCTCTTTGCCTATTGGGAAGGGTGGCTTATGTCTCGAGCCCCTGCCCGCTGGAGCTGAATATCAGTAAAAGCGAAAGGCGCTCGTCCAGCTCCGACAAGCATAAGGAGCGGTGACCATGCAGGCATGCCCTTCGCCTGCTGGGTCAGCGTGACTTATGACTCGAGGAGCTAGCGCCTGGAGCTGGATATCAGTAAAAGCGGTAGGCGCTTGTCCAGCTCCACGATCTTAAAATACAAATAAAAAAGACCAGTCTGAGACTAGTCCCTATTCATAAAACGTCATATTCATCTCATTTAAAGGCCAATAGCGTAAATTCACTTTCCCAACTACTGTGTCCTGCTCTACAAAACCAAAAATACGGCTGTCGAGGCTTTCCTTGCGGTTATCACCAAGGACAAAAATCATATCCTCCGGAACCTCCATTTCACCCGTAAGCTCTTCGAGTGTAAAATCTCCAGTCAGCCTTTCATCAGATCCCAGTTCGCGAAACTCATCCAAATAAGGTTCATCATACGCTTCGCCGTTAATATATAGTTGATCATTTACGTATGAGACTTCGTCGCCTGGAAGACCAATCACACGTTTGACATAATCTTCCGCTTCACTGGCATGAAAAACGATTACATCAAAACGTTCAAGCTCGCCAAGCTGATAGCCTATTTTATTTACAACAAGCTTATTTCCATCCTCAAGCGTTGGCTGCATTGAGACGCCTTCAACTACGTAGTTTGAAAACAGAAATACCCTAACGATTAAAACGATAATAATACCGACCGCTAGTGCTTTGATCCATTCGAAGCCTTCTTTCTTCCATGAGTCCATTTAGTCTCCAACCTTTCAATCTTCGCAGACTTCCCATCATCATCTTGCTTTTCATAAATGATTATATCACGTTCCATTTTTTTATTTATTCTTGCTTCGACTTTTTTTCCTACCAGCCATAATACTATAATAACAGCCAAAACAATTCCTGTCTTTGCAGGCTGCCTGATTAATGAAACAATGTCTGCTCCTATGAAAGAAATAGTGGAAATCATCACTAACTTTCCTGTAACAACAGCGAGCATATACTGAAAAATGCTGATCCTCGACAAACCTGCTACTACATTAACCAGGGCTGATGGAGTAAAAGGGAAGCACAGTAGTAGAAAAAGTGGTCCAAACCCATGCCGCTCAACCCATGTAGTAAGTTTTTTTACTTGCTTTTGATTTCGTAAAAAGGCCAAAAACCGCTTGTCTCCAAACCTTCTGATAAGAAGAAAAACAAGCAAAGCTCCGATACTCGCTCCGGCCCATGAAAGTAAAATACCTCCGAGCAGACCATATGCGTTGGCATTTGCAACCACAAAAACAACTAAAGGCAAAAACGGAAGGAAGGCCTCTATGATGGGCAGCAGCAAACCTAAAAGCGGTCCAAACGAGCGGTATTCACCTATCACTTCACGAAGATTTTCAACCGTTAACCATGCTTCAACCGTTTCAAACGTCATTTGAATGCTCCTCAAATTAAAATCACCGGAATAGATACGCTTTGCATTTTCAGTATAGCATAATTTCTTTTTTATACTGCATTTGGTGTGTACTCATTTTTCCCTTATTTTTCTGCAATTAAACAAAGGGTCTGCACTTTTGGCGCAGACCCTAAAGTTTTTATAAATATTTTGCAAACCAGTCAGTTACATGGTTCAAGCGTTCAATCCTCAGTTTGGGTTTACCGGTTCTTGAAAGATTGTGATCAGATTCAGGGAATCGGACCAGTGTTGCTGTTTTTTCCTGTTTTTTTAGTGCAATATACAACTGCTCTGCCTGCTCGATTGGACAGCGATAGTCTTTTTCGCTGTGCATAATAAGCAGCGGTGTGTTAATCGCGTTGACATAGGCAAGAGGAGAGTGTTTCCAAAGCGTGTCTATGTCGTTTAAATCAGCCTGGATTTGCCACTCACTGAAGTAGTACCCTATATCACTTACTCCATAAAAACTGATCCAGTTGCTTATGCACCGCTGAGTTACTGCTGCTTTAAAACGATCCGTATGCCCTACAATCCAGTTTGTCATAAAACCGCCATAACTTCCTCCGGTCACACCGAGTCGATTTTCATCAATAAAATCGTATTCCTGCAGTACATAGTCAACTGCTGCCATTAAATCATTGTAATCATTTCCACCATAATCTCCGCGGACCGCATTTACAAATTTCTGTCCATAGCCGTGGCTTCCTCTTGGATTAACAAAAACAACTGCGTATCCCTGTGCTGCGAGCAGCTGCATTTCATGAAAAAAGGAATGGGCATACATGGCATGTGGGCCGCCATGAATTTCAAGGATTAACGGGTATTTTTCTCCTTCGGTGAATCCGGCAGGACGCAGCAGCCAGCCATGAACGTCCCAGTCATCAGCCCCCTTGCAAAAAAATGATTCAGGCTGAACGATTTCCACATTATCGATATACTCTTTATTAATAGTTGTCACTTGAGTATTTTTTCCTGTTGGAATATGAAGCACGTGCAAATCTCCTGGATTTGTTTGTGTGCTGATCGCTGCAATCACCTGCTGCGAGCTGCCGTGAACGTCAAATCCATAAATATGGTGATCTCCGTCTAAGGCTGGATATACTTCCCCTTTTATTGAACCAAAATAAAGTGATACACTGCCTTGATCACTCATAACAAAATAAAAGCTTTCATTATCATTCCAAACCAGGCTTTGCATCACGGCTCCCTGCTGAATATCTGCTACTGCGAAGTCACCAACAGGAGCATCGATCCCTGCAGTAATACATTGGCTGTCTCCGGTGGCAGAATCAAAAACCCAAAGCTTTGCATGAGAGGCATTTTCATACGTTCTCTCCGTTGCAACATATCCTATTTTTTCTCCGTCCGGCGACCAAGAAGCACCTATTATATATCCCTCGTTGGTTTTAATTTTATCCCGTGTAAGATGCTTTAGTGAAAAAACGTATAATTCACTATTAAACGAAAAATCTTTGTTATCTGCTTCATCGTTTGCTGCATACGCTATTTTTTCCCCATCCGGAGACCAGTCAAGCAGCGTATAACTATTGTCCCCTTCAGTAATTTGCTTAATTTCATTAACAGACAAGTCCAGAATAGCTATATGCTGCTCCTTATCTTCTAGTAAACCGGACCCATCCGCTTTGTATTTCATCGTGTTTGTAACGTAAACTTTTAAATCATTTTTGTTATTTTCTTCAATGGTGTCATCACCCTTAGGAATCGTCTCACCTTTCTCCAATGAAGTGGTAAAAGCAATTTTTGTACTGCATGGCGACCAGATTGGATGGGACGCACCGTGTTCGGCCTCCGATAGCTGCTTTGCCTCTCCCCCTGATTTAGATAAGAGATAAAGCTGGTTTTTCCCGCTTCGGTTGGAAACGAATACAACTTTTCCCCCATCCGGCGACCACCTAGGCGAAGAAACTCTTTCGTCTGCATATGTCCATTGTGAGAGTTTTCCGTCTGAAACATTCATGTGATATAAGTGTGATACATATGTATGCTTATCTGAATCAATATGAGTTTTTACAAAGAGGACTTCCTGCCCGTCAGGAGACCACCTTGGATCTGTTGCTGAGTGAATTGCGTATAAATCGTCTGCTGTTACTTTCTTTTTTTCTGCCACCATTACCCCTCCACATTCTACTGGTATTTCGTCATTCAAAATAATCTGCATGTTCTATTATCAGATTTTTTTGTAAATAATGCAAATTGTAAAGCTGCCTCAAGACGATTATGCCCGGGTAGTATAAAAAATCCGTATTGATGATCGCTGCTCTGACAACCGGTATCTGAAGAAAAAAATTCCTGTTGTAAGTTCTATAAATGTGTGTAGAATAATATATACGAACATACGTTCTTTTTTGGAGGAGATTCACTATGACGAGAATACCGGCTGAGGATCGTGACTTACTGGAAAACGCTTTTTACTTTCCCATGCTTTTAACCGTTTTAGAACGGGATCGTCAACTGATTGAGCAAAGCAGTTTTAAACTTAAAAAACCGTATCTTGAAATTATTGAAGCTGCAATGAGGGCGGTACAGGCTGATCTGGCTGCCGTTAAGAAAAAAATGAAGATGAAAAATATGAAGGTGGTTAAACTGGGTTCGGATGAAGCCTTTACTTCCTATTTGTTTATTTACCGGGGGTATGAGGAAAGACATAACTATTTTAACCCGAGGCTTCGGAATCATACGGAGAACTTGCTCCGTTTCTACCTTTTGGAAAGGTTAAACACGAAGATGGAAGAACAAAAATTGCCTCCATCTGCCGGTATAACCTTTCAGAATTAATTTATACCCGCTTACGCTCGATCCGATTTAAATATTCCATAATCATCAATCGGTTTGCCTGACGCTCCACTGTGTATTCAGGCTCTGTTTTTTCTCTTATTTCATCCAGGTTAAGCTGAGCTTTGCAAAATAAATGCGACGCTTTATAATATTGCTGAATAAAGGATTGGTATGAAACGGGAAGACTTCTTTCGCTTCCATCTATAAATAAAACCTTGGTATAGTTTCCCTGGCATGCCTGCTGATCATGTGTGTGCTTAAGTGAAACCCAATGATTATGCGGATTTGTATCCGAGTGAGTAGAATAAAAATATACGCCAGTAACGGGGTCTATTACAATAGGAGGCTTGTGGCGAATATTCGTTAAAGACTTTGTCGATAATTTTCGGCCTTCATATGAAGACAAAAAGTAGAGGCAGGAAGATTGTATAATCTCCTGAGGCTGCTTTTCTGCAATAATAGGCTCAGCATTCTTCTCATATATTATAGTTTTCTTTTCCTTTCCCTCCATCCAAGGCTCAAGCAGCATCGTATGAGTATGGATTATATAAGAGTCTACGCGTTTAAATTCTTCCATTAAATCACTCCCTTTTATTATTATGGAATAATAATATCGATATAGTCGACGGTTGTATATATTAAATTACATTTTTTTATATTTTTACAAAACTATAGAACTATATTTACAATTGATACATATGAATCACCGTAAAAAGAAAAGTATTTAATGGTTGAAATTTTTCTGATTATTCACTATAATGAAAAAAAGTAGCAGAGGTGATGAAGATGGAAAATAACAAGTCGTTCGCAGAATTCATGAATGAGTCAACCGTCCCTCAAAAACAATCAAGTGAAATGACGATGATGGAAATATACGTTGATATGGTACTCAACGAAATATTAATCAAGCATCGCAAAGAAAAATTGTTAATCGCAATTAATGACGCATTGGATCAAAAAGATCAAAAAGCGTTCATGGAATACTCGAAAGAATTAAATACTTTAAAGGACACACACGGTGTGTAAAGATTGAACCCCCTCCCTTCAAAATAAATACAGTAAAGGAGGGGGTTCAGTATATTAAAATTTCAGTGCTTTTTTATTTTTCAATAAATCGTCATGGATAATGGTAGCATTGGCCTCTTGAATCATGAATAATAGGTTTATACACTATATTCTTCAAGGCAAGGGGTCTGTTCATGAATCACTATGAATTAAATTCTGTATTTCTAGCCATCCTCGAATGGGGATATGTGGCGGTTGCAGCTGGAATTATACTATTTACTTTGTGGTCAGTAAAAAAATATCCTGAATTGAAAACGATCCTTTTATGGCTGATCGTTCATCTGATTTTAATGATTGGCGCTCATTTATTGTTCTGGATGGGATTGGGAAACCAGTCAGATGGTCTTACACCGATCGATAATGCGGTTGATCAAATCCATTTTCTTATGGGTGTTGCGGGTCTTTTATGGTTAATGGGAATGCTGTGTCTCGTGCTTTGCATTCAGCTCTTAAAAGACCGTTTTTCTGTAAAATTAAAAAAGAGCGGAGAAGGCTAATCCAAAAGCCTTCTTCGCTCTTCTTTTGTAGGAAGATCACATTGCTCTTTTCTTCCAAACCAATGAAATCGATTACGTGCGATAAAATCGTAGACAAGATCTCTCAGAGGCTTGGGAATGACTAAACCGAGCGAGAGGAAGCGCACGGGACCTTCAAGCTCTCTGCAAATCCGAAGCGCAGCTGTCGATTTGCTCCACATATAATCATTCTCAACTAAAAGCACAGAATCAATCATAGGATCTGATTTGTACGTTTTTGTCAGTTTCCGGCCGATATCCCCTTGCAGAGAAGCAAACTTAAACTTTCCTGAGGGATCCCGCTTCATAATAAATTGAATACTCCAGTTGCATACGTGACAATCGCCGTCAAACAGCACAATAGCTGACAACTTTCTTCCCCCTTTTCTTTAGCGGCTCTTATGTTGAATAGAATAGGCGTTTAATAAGCCTCCAAATAATAAAATAAAGGCAGTTAGATAAAACCATACGAGAAGCACAACAACAGAACCAAGCTGTCCATATAATTGAGTGTAGTTACCGTAACCTACATAAAGAGAAAATGCTTCAGATATCCCCTGCCAGCCAATTGTAACAAATAAAGCACCCGGAATTACAGATTTCCAGCCTAATTTCCGGCTGGGCAAGTAGCGGTAAAGCAGCCAGAAAAATAAAAACAAAATAAGAGACCCAAGCCCCCATCTGATTGGTCCCCATAATGACAGCCAATCAACCTGCAGCCAGACAGCATTTTCTGCCAAGCGCCGGACAAATTTTTCTAATATAGGAATTAATATAGTTAATGGCAAGATAAAGATTAATCCTACAGTTAAAAAGAAGTCACTGAATAATCCTTTTAAAAAATTCTTCTCTCTTTTTATTTGATACGTATCATTTAAAGACCGGACAAGTGATTGAATGGCCATTGAAGACAGCCAGAATGTAGATATGACACTAATCGAGAGAATTTGACCCTGTCCTGAGTCTAGGATAGAGGACAAATTAGATTCGATTAAATCATATGTACTAGGCGGTGCATATGGCTGTATTACGGCAATTAATTCATCTGATCGAATCGGAAAGAAACTTGCAATAGACATAACCATAAAAAGGAATGGAAAAATTGACAGCATAAAATAATATGCTGTTTGAGCCGATTGATCATAAAATCCTTCTTTAAAAAAACGCTTTAAGGCATAGATAAAGCGGTCTGCTATTTCCATTCAATTCCCTGCCTTCTATTAGTTCTTGCACCCGCATGCTCATTTTTTACAGCAGCAAAAAAGAGCGGATGATCATGTATATGGATTCTTCCACATACTATACCATCCTACTCCACCTTCCCGCCATTTCCTGTTGGTTTAAACAAAATTCTTTAATGCTAAAAAACAGCCATATAACCTGAAAGGACAATAATTGAACCAATCACAACGATCATAACATTAGCTCCAGCCAGTGCAAGCGCAAATGCAGCAAATGCTCCTACCAATCCAAACCAGATATCTCCTTCCCTGATAAGAAGAATTCCAGGGAATATTAATGCGCCTAATACAGCATACGGAATACTGCTTAGGAAAGACTGAATAAATGGAGGCAGATCCTTTCCTTCCAAAATGGTAAACGGCAGCACGCGGGGAATATAAGTAACAACCGCCATTCCTGCAATTAATAAGAGCATCTCCCAATTCATTGAACCCCCGCCTTCCTCTTGAGTAAGATTGCTGTCTCAACTGCTGCTGCAGAGAGTATAGTAGAAACAATAATTGCCCACCCGGTTTCCATTGAATCTGTAAGAATTAAAGCACTGTTAATGCAGCCTGCGATCAGGGCCAGGTATAAGACCTTGATACTCTTTCTCAGAGAAGGCATGAGAAGACCCACAAACATTGCATACAAAGCTATGGACATGGCTGCTTGAAGGAAATCCGGCAGACTTGCACCGATTAAATGACCTGCACCTGTGTTTAAGACCCAGCTCCCATAGGCCACCAACATAACACCAAGTGCGAATGATGCAGAAGATTTACCGCTTCTAGTAGCAATAACCGTAAAGGTTTCATCTGTAATGCCAAACGCGTACAAAGATTTTGTTCTTTTTGGTGCGTCGTCCATCTTTTCATTTAAAGAAGCAGACATTAAAAAATGACGGATGTTTACAATAAAGGTATTAAAAATAATGACGCCAATCCCAACCCCGCCCGCAATTAAGGATAAAGATATGTATTGAGCTGCCCCGGCGAAAACAAGCATACTCATTAAAATGGCTTCTAACAGCGTGAGTCCAGTTGTTTTAGCAAGCAATCCAAATGTTAAAGCAACCGGGACATACCCTACTGCAATGCTCATGCCTGCCTGAATTCCTTTTTTAAAATCAGATTGAATAGATTGTACTGCGGTTTGCTGCATGATATTCCCCTGCCTTTATACAGTAAGTTATGTATAATCTTCAATTCTTACAAACTCTTATTTTAGACGTTCCTTCTGATTGATTACTATAGTATACAAATACGTGCAGGAACAAACAACGGATGAAGCGAAAAAATCACAAATTGCTCGAGCCTGCTCAGCATCATATTCCATATTAAATAATTTAAAGCCATTATGTTTCCGTTTCAATCTGATTACAACAGTCTAACCTTGAGAAAATTGTGTTAGCATTACTTCTAGCTTGTCCCTGTATACCCAATCTTTTCATTTAAAAGGATGTGGAAAACATGACGAAAAAAAACACACAGCTGTTTGCGGCGGTTTTAGTTATACTGCTTTTAGGAGCATGCACCCCGCAGAGTTCTGAAGAGGCAGCAGAAGAAGCTCCGGAAAAAGAAGAAGCCCAGCCTGAGGAGAAGAAGGAACCCGAGGCACCTTACCAGGCCTTAACTCCCTCCGAAGATGCTGTTCCTTTAAATGAAAGTTTATCCCAGGAGGAGCAAAATAATATGCCGGAGCAGCAGATGGCGCTTGGCGGCGACTCTGCCCGATCCATTCCTGCTGGTGCAACACTTGCGAAGGATATAGAGGATCAAACAGATGGACCGTTGAAGGATCATCGGCTCGTTGCTTATTATGGCACGCCTCAATCTGAAAACATGGGAATTCTCGGGACACTTGAGCCTGAAGAGTTTATGAAGCAGCTGAAAGAACAGACGCAGGCTTATTCGGATGCGGATCCGGACAGACCGGCGATTCCAACTATTGAACTGATAACTACGATGGCTCAACGTGATCCAGGCCCTAATGGAACGTACGTCAGCCAGCTCCCCGATGAAAAAATCGAGGAGTATGTAAATCTGGCAGAGAAGCACGACGCGATTGTTCTTCTTGATATCCAGCTCGGAACCGATACCGTAATGAATCAGGTAAAGAGCATTGAAAAATGGCTTAAGCATCCGCATGTTCATCTGGCGATCGATACTGAATTTCAGGTGGATGAAGGCGAAGTACCGGGTGTAGACCTTGGCCAGGTTAATGGCCAGGAAGTTCAGGAAGCTGTTAAATACCTGTCCAAGCTGACTGAAGAAAACAATCTGCCTGATAAGTTCTTACTCGTCCATCAGTTCACGGAGCATGTGCTGACCAATAAAGATGCCATCCAGCCAACCGAAAACGTCGAAGTTGCACTTAATTTTGACGGCTGGGGAAATTCAACTGATAAAATGGCGCTCTATAAAAAGTATGTTCGCGATGACCCTTTTCAGTATGGAGGCTTTAAGGTTTTTTACGATAAAGACGAGCCTGTCATGACGCCTGAAGAAGTGGTAAAACTCGAACCAAGCCCCGCAATTGTAAATTATCAGTAGAAAAATGAGAGCCTGAGACACATGTGTCTCAGGCTCTTTGGCCGGTTCACCTGGCTGCAGGCGGACGCTCTTAGCAGAAGTCCACGCTGCTTTACTCACCTCACACTACTAATAGATCCTTCCTTTAAATTTTTCTGTAATGCCAGGACCTCCCAACACCAGTCTTTCGTCTGGAGAATCCGGTAAAGGCAGGTATATAAAAATATTCTCTATAGCACCCCTACTGAAAACAGAAAACTCCTTTGAACCTCTTGTGCTATTCTCCTTTGAAATTCGGCTTTCTTTTTTCACTGAATGCAAGCAGTGCTTCCATTCTATCTTTCGTTGGAATCGTCAGTTCATAAGCTTTTCGCTCGATTTGAAGACCGGTTTGAAGATCAGCTTTCATGCCGGTTTTTACCGCATATTTCGCCTGAATTAAAGCAACCGGTCCATTTGAAAGAATACCCTCAGCCAGATTCATTACTTCATCCCAAAATAACTCTCCGGCTGCTGTTTTTGTGACGAGGCCTGCTTGCAAAGCCTCATCAGCTGTTAAACGTTTTGCAGTTAAAATAAGCTCAAGTGCTTTTGACTCACCAATTAACCGCGGCAGACGCTGAGTTCCCCCTGCTCCTGGAATAATTGCCAGACTTGTTTCTGTAAGTCCCATTAGAGCATTTTCTTGTGCAATTCTAAAATCACATGCCAAAGCAAGCTCCATTCCCCCGCCGAATGCATGACCATTCATTGCAGCAATGGTCGGCTGCGGAAGAGAATCGACTGCATTAAATACCTCTCCAATTTTGTATACATTTCTTCTTACCTGCTGTTCATTCAAGGTTTTTCTCTCTTTTAAATCAGCCCCTACACTAAATGCTTTTTGACCCCCACCTGTAAAAATAACTGTTCGAATTTCAGGATTCAGTTTAATTGATTCTACTGTCTCCTCCAGTTCAGCCAGCATGTCCCAGTTAAATGCATTCATAGCCTCCGGGCGGTTAAGTGTGACAACCGCCAGATGATTTTTTTGTTCTAATAAAATGGTTTTCATATGTATAATCTCTCCCTTAATCAATTAAAATGTAAACACTTACATTTTTAAATTGTATCACCTCTTTCTCTCGGCTGCACATGTGCATTCGTTTAAATTAATTGAAAGAGTGGTAATTATTTTATACGCATCAAGAAAAACAGATTAATAGACAGCTAGGGGTGTTTAACACGAAGAACCTTGCCATATACCGTATTTATAAAATCGTCTGGATGTCCACTAAATTTTTCATTCAAATCTATTGGTTTCAAAAAAGATATAAAGGCAGCTGGAATTCGAATGTAGAAGAAAAATGGTCACGTTTAACCGGAAGACAGGCAAGAGAATACAAAAAGCTTGCTTTAAAACTTGAAGGTCTCATGATAAAACTTGGACAATTCTTATCAACTAGGGCAGATATAATGCCAAAATCCTTTATTAATGAGCTTGACGGCCTAACAGACCGGGTTCCGCCTGTGCCATGGGAAAAGGCAAAAAGCGTGATGGAAAGTGAATGGAATACAGATACTTCAAGTATTGTTCAGTCAATTTCTGATGTACCTGTGGCATCTGCTTCTATAGGAGACGTTTACAAAGCAACACTCCATAATGGCGACACTGTCGCGGTAAAGATACAAAGACCAGGGATTGAAACGATCATCCGCACAGACTTTAAGGCAGTAAAAATCGTCAGCTGGCTTGCTCAAAAGTTTACCTCATTCGGCAAGCAGATCGATTTAAAGGCCTTATACAGAGAAATGACAACGGTCATAGGAGAAGAGCTTAACTTTCGTCAGGAGCTGCAAAATGGCGAAACGTTCAGAGAGCGATTCAATCATCAGCCTGGCATCAGTATACCATTTTATTATACCGACTTTACTACTCGCCGGGTGCTGGTTATGGAATGGATTGAAGGCGCAAAAATTAATGATCAGAACTTTTTACAGGAAGCTCAGATCGACCGCTCTGATTTGGCTGACCGCCTCCTTCAGCTTTTTATTGAGCAGCTTTTAAATGAAGGGCTTTTTCATGCAGATCCTCACAGCGGCAATATTTTAATTAAAAAAGACGGAACGATCGTATTAATTGATTTTGGAATGGTAGGCATGATTCGAAATAAAGATGCACAGGCTGTCCAGCTTGCAGTAGAGGGAATTATTTTTGAGCGGTATGAAGATGTAATTCAGGCATTGGAATCGCTGCGATTTTTACTGCCGCACGCGGATAAGGAAGTCCTAACAGAAGTAATTGAGCGTGTTGTGAGACTTTATAAAAGCAATGAATGGCAGGATGGAGACAGCTTTTTAATGGATCGATTACTCGAAGACATTCAGGAAATTGTAAGGTCTCAGCCTATTCAGCTCCCAAGCGAGTTTGCTTTTTTCGGAAGAGCGATTTCAACGTTTACCGGTGTTATCTACAGTATTTATCCAGATGCCGATTTCATTGAAATGGCCCGGCCCACTGTCCTTGGATGGGTGACTGGAAGAAATGAAGAAAAAAATTCATCAAAAGAGCTGCTGAAAACGGCCCAGCGCTACTTCCAGCCTTTATTGAGCACCCCTTACAAACTGCAGGAAGCGTTAGAAGAACCAAAAAGATACCGAAGAATGGTGCAAAAAAAGCATAAACAAGAACAATTACTGAATAACTGGATTACACAGCGAAAAGAGATTGCCTTTATAACTGCTATTCCCTTTGCGGGTTTACATGGAGCTGTTTGGTTTTCAGAATGGATTATTGCAAGCGGAACCGGCGTATTGGTTTTAGCCGGGTCGTGGCGCTATATTGTGCTTTCCCGAAAAATTAAAAAAGAACTGGATGAAGAAAAACGTTCATGACAAGGTAAAACGCGCTTGCTGAATACAGCAGGCGCGTTTAATCATGGATATTCTACACGTATTATTACCCCTGTTTCACTTGATCACGCAAGGCTCTTCGCAAAATTTTCCCTGTTGTATTCTTAGGTAATTCTTCAATAAATTCCACTACTGTAGGAAGTTTGTATTTGGCAAGCTGTTTTCCGCAGAATTCCAGCAAATCTTCTTTTGTTAAAGAGCCGTCTTTCTTAACCACAAAGCACTGCACAGCTTCTCCATAATCAGGATCAGGAACTCCCACAACTGCCGCTTCGACTACATCTTTATGGGAATATAAAACCTCTTCAACTTCACGTGGGTATACATTATAACCGCCTACTAAGATCATATCTTTTTTGCGATCTACAATAAAGAAGTATCCTTCCTCATCTTTTTTTGCTAAATCCCCTGTAAACAGCCAGCCGTCTCGTATGGCTGCTCCGGTATCTTCCGGCATTTTGTAATATCCTTTCATTACATTTGGACCGCGAACAATTAATTCGCCTACTTCTCCAGGCGGCAGCTCTTCCCCTAATTCATTAACGATTTTATTCTCCACATTTGTAATCGACGTTCCGATTGATCCCGCTTTTCTCTCTTTATCAAGAGGATTAAAACAGGTGACGGGCGAGGCTTCTGATAGACCGTAGCCTTCGGAAACCCTGACACTGAATTTCTCCTCAAACTGATGCAGCAATGCAACCGGCAGCGAAGCCCCCCCAGAAATACATAATCTCACAGAGGCAAAATCAGCAGGGTCTGCATCCGGATATTGAAGAAGAAAATTATACATAGTTGGAACTCCTGCAAAAACCGTTGCCTCATATTTTTTCGTGAGATCGAATACGTCTTTTGGGCTGAATTTCGGCACAATGATGATGGTGCCTCCATTAATAAGAGGTGCATTTAAGACGACTGTCAAAGCAAATACATGAAACATAGGCAGCGCGGCAATCACTTTGTCTTCACCTGTAATCGCAAGATATTCAGCTGTATCTTTTGCATTTGAATATACATTCCTATGAGTGAGCATGGCCCCTTTTGGTTTTCCAGTAGTACCTGAAGTATACAAAATGACTGCTACATCATCCTGCACCAGTTCCGGACCTTCATACACGGGCGGGTACGGGGCTAAGGCGTGGGTAAACGATGTTACTTTGCTTTTTATTTCTTCTTCAAGATGCTCAATTTGGTTCTGTGTATGCGAACTCGTTTCACAAATAACATAATGACTGATCTCTGGAAGAATTTTATGTGCCTTTTCAACAAGCGGCAGCAGTAAATCTAAAGCTACTACCATCTTAACATCACCATCTCGCAGAATGTATGAGATCTCATCTGGTGTGTAAATTGGATTAATGGGCACTGCCGTTGCTCCGATTCTGAGAGCAGCATAAAGTGATACAATAAAATGAGGAGAGTTTCCAAGGAGAAGACCTACATGATCCCCTTTTTTAACCCCCATTGCCTCCATGCTGTTTGCCATTTTGTTAACTGCTCCATTTAATTCCCCGTAGGAGGCAGTCTGGTCCATAAAAGTATATGCTGCTTTATCTCCGTGCTGCATAGCATTTTCTCTCAAGCGATCTGACAAATTCATAGGTACATCCCCTTTGTTCAGTATATGAATGATTAGTCATTCATTTTTATTGTTAAAAAAACTCCACTTCCCCTTCAATCACCTGCTGCTAATAGAACACTGTAAATAATCGAGAATATTCTAACTAATTATATCCAACTATGAAATGATTATCAAGAGAGCGTTTTCATTAATTAAAATGAAATAAGAGGATGAGACAACTATCTCATCCTCAATTGACCGATTCACCGCACTTCCAGGTGTTTACGGTTACAGTGCTGGCCGCCTGCTTTAACTTGTATGGATTAATATAACAGGTCGATAAATTCTTCTCTCTCAATGTTTCCAAAGTAATGCTTTAAGTCTATATCTTTTAATGCATCTTCAATTAAATGCTTTTCGTAGCGGAGACCTGTAAGTCTTTTTTCTATGTCGCTTACATCTCCTACACCAAAGAAATCTCCATATATCTTGCAATTTTCTATTCTGCCTTTATCTACATCCAAACGTACATCTACACTCCCTACCGGAAACCGGTGAGAATGCTGGAGATTGAACTTAGGTGATTTCCCATAATTCCAATCCCAGTTCTGATAACGTTCATTTGACAGCTCACGTATATTTGTCCAGTCCTGATCGGTTAGTACATATTCTTTAATATTTTCTTCCCCATTAAAGATATGACGCAGAATCAGCTGTTTAAACTCTTCAATCGTTACTTTCTCTTCCATGAATTCAGAGATATTGGCCACCCGGCTGCGTATTGATTTAATCCCTTTTGATTCAATTTTATCTTTACGGACTTTTAGGGCTGACACAACATGATCAATCTCCGAATCAAACATGAGTGTTCCATGACTGAACATGCGGCCCTTTGTAGAAAATTGCGCATTGCCGGAAATTTTGCGTTCTCCCACTACTAAATCGTTGCGCCCTTTAAGCTCTGCAGGCACACCAATCTGATGAAGAGCTTCTACTACAGGCTCAGTAAATTTTCTGAAATTATGAAAGCTGTCTCCGTCATCCTTGGTTATAAAACTGAAGTTTAAATTGCCCAAATCATGATAAACAGCCCCGCCTCCTGAAAGACGGCGTACTACACGAATATGATTCTTTTCAACATAATCTGTATTAATTTCTTCAATTGTATTCTGGTTTTTTCCAATAATGATAGACGGCTCATTAATGTAAAACAGCAGGAAATCCTGATTAATATCCAGGTTTTTTAGAGCATATTCTTCTATAGCCAAGTTTATCTGTGGATCCGTAATCCCTTTATTATCTATAAATAACATTTGAAGTTCCTCCTTGAGAATAGGTAATGGTCAGGCCGGATGAAGCCAGCAGAATTTGCCCATCATACGTTTCCTTAGCTTCACTGACAAGCTGATTTAAATCGCCAAAATGAGGAAGATGGCTAAGCAAAAGGGTTTTAACTTTAGCTGCATCAGCGATCGCTGCTGCATCCTCGCTCGTCATATGACCTGCTTCTGCTGCGTTCATGCCTTTATAAAAGTTACATTCCGATATGAGTAAATCAGCATCTTCAGCAAAAGAAATAAATGCCTCCTGATAAGCTGAATCTGCTGTAAAAACCATCGTACCACAATCACTTTTCACCTTCACAGCATAGCATGGGACAGGATGAACTGTCCTTAAAAAAGATAAGGTAAAAGGACCAAGGGTTAAGGTTCTTTCTGGTATGTATGCGTGACCGGTCATAAGCTCCTTATAATGCAGTGAAGCTAGACCAGTTTGATCCTCTCCATGTCCATAAGCATCTACGTGGATGTCTTTATTCTGAAGAAATTGCTGAATAAGCAGCGCATGCTGCAAGACCCCAACATCTGCAATATGGTCAGGATGATAATGCGTAATGACAACAGCATCTAATTCTTCTGGTGCTGCATATCGCTGGAGATGACTTAGAACGCCGCTTCCACAATCCAGCAAAATGCGAAAATCATCCTGCTCAATTAGATAACCTGAGCTTGCTTCATTCATTTTAGGATAGCCACCCCAAAAGCCTACCACAGTGACCTTCATCTGCTTTCCCCTCCCTAAAATAGTAGACTATTAACTTTCTATACTATACTTCATTTGAACCATTTTTTCATTAATGGGTAATTAAATGAGGAAATAGCCTTGACGAATCAACGACTGTTATAATACAATATAGAAAATAATAAATTAGTTGTATAACAGCTAATAAGAAAGGAAGGATCATCATGCTGGAAAACGTAATGGAATTTTTCAGAAATCTTCCTCCAAAGAAATGTGTATCCTGCGGAGAAAAGATGGAAGAACAAGCTGAAGCATATGGTACGAAATGTGAAAAATGCAACGCTTCTCAATAATCACATCTCAAATTACAAAACATCCTGCTGTATAACAGATTAAATCTGTTGTAGTCAGCCAGGGTGTTTTTTTGTGTATAGTTTCTAGTAAAAAACAGCAGATCTCCATTGAAAGCCCTTACTTTAAAAGAGAAAAATGAAAATTTCGCTTACATATTATTATTTATTGCATCCCCTCCATTTATTATGTAAATTAGTCAAGTATGTATTTTAGGAGGGTTAATAATAAATGAATCAAAATCAAGTAACACAGCGAGTGCAAATTACCACAGCAGATCCTTCTGCTATTGGATTATTCGGTTTAGCGATGGTGACGCTCGTTGCCTCTTCTGCTAAATTAGGCTGGACTGACGGCCTTTCATTTGTTTTACCATGGGCGATATTCCTTGGGGGATTTGCGCAGCTTTTTGCAAGCGTCCTGGACGCAAAGCACAACAACACGTTCGGTACAACCGCCTTTGGCGCCTTTGGTTTGTTCTGGCTCGGAATGGGGACCTCCTGGTTAATCGAATATGGGGTTTTCGGCGAAGCTGCTGCTGCTGCGGTAGATCCAAACCAATTAGGGATTGCCTTTATTGGCTATTTAATTTTTTCATTATTTATGACGGTTGGAGCGATGGAAACAAATAAAGTGCTATTCTTTATTTTTGTTTTAATTGACTTTTTATTTATTGGTCTTGCCTTATCCACATTAGGAGTTGCTCCAGAGGCAACGCATATGCTGGCCGCTGTTGCTGAGCTTCTCATTGCAATATTCAGCTTTTATGGTGCGGCTGCTGGTGTACTCAATACTCATTTCGGCAAAATTACTCTGCCAATTGGAAAGCCGTTTGGTATTTTCAAGTAAAACGCTTATGATGTTCGTGCTGTAAGGTCGTAAAATCGTTCAGCTAGAAGAAAATCATTTATCATACCTTAAAAATAAGAAAAACCGAGCATGAATCGAACTCCAAATAGAGAATTCGAATTTATGCTCGGTTTTTTTCTGAACTTTTACTACCCTTCAACCATAACTCATCAAAGAATGAAGCGGATAATTAAAACAGAAGAACTCAACTGGTACTTAATCAACGAACGATATAGTCAAGTACATCGTCCGCTGCCTTTTCTCCCTGATCAATACAGTCAGGAAGTCCGATTCCATCATAGGAACCGCCAGCCAGGTAAACACCAGGAAACGCATGCTGCATTTCATTACGGATATCAGCCAGTCGTTCTCTGTGCCCTACTGTATACTGAGGCATTGCATCAATCCAGCGAGTGACAATCGTCCAATCCGGTTTTGCATCCAGGTGCATAATTTTGTTTAGATCATTCAGCACGATCGCTTCGATCTGGTCATCCGCCAGGTCTACAACAGCTTCATCACCTGCTCTGCCAACATAGCACCTTAGCAATACTTTTCCTTCCGGGACAGTATGCGGCCATTTATTGTGTGTCCATGTGCAGGCAGTGATCGTATAATCACTGTTTCTTGAAACCACAAAGCCCGTTCCGTCCACCATATTAGCCACTGCGTTTTTTGGAAATGCCATCGCAACTGTCGCAACAGAAGTAGCCGGTACATCTTTAAATTGTGAAAGAAGATTTTTTTTATGAAAAATGGATTGCGCAGCAAGATGTGGCACGGCTAAAACAACGCTGTCTGCTTCAATATACTCTCCACTGTTCATTTTTAATGAGTAACGGCCTGAATCAGCATGGTCAATAGACTCGATCTTAACCCCTTTCAGGATCAATGCATCGGTAAGTTTTTCTTCGAGTGTATCTACCAAAGACTGAAGGCCGGATGTGAGCGTCAGGAACATGCTTTTCTTCTTTTTCTTTCCATTGTGATCAACTTGTGGAGAAGGAGATGTTTTTTTAATGCCGGCAATTAAACTTCTGTGCTCCTGTTCAAGCTGATAAAACTGTGGAAAAGTAGATTTTAAGCTGATTTGGTCAATATCACCTGCGTAGATACCAGATAGTAGCGGTTCGATCATATTTTCCACAATTTCATTACCTAAGCGGCGCCTGAAAAAAGTGCCAAGTGCCTGATCATCGTCCCCCTTTGAGCGCGGCAGGATAAAATCAGCTGTTGCTCGCAGCTTTCCTGTCATCGAAACAAGGTCCGTTGTAATAAATGGTTTTATCTGCGTAGGGATCCCCATGATGGCTCCGCCTGGCATCGGATGCAGTTTATCGTTCATCAGAATAAAAGCCTGGCCGGTTGAATTAGGTACAAGGCGATCTGCCAAGCCTACATCTTGAATAAGCCTTGACATACTTTTTTTACGTTCTAAAAATGAATCCGGGCCTTTTTCAATGACAAAGCCGTCTTTATGGACGGTATGAATTTTTCCGCCAAGACGATGACTTGATTCAATTAAAGTGATTTCCAGGTCCAATCCGCGGCGCTTACTTTCCTTATCCAGTTTATACGCAGCTGAAAGGCCGGTAATGCCCCCGCCTATAATGACAACTTTTTTCTTTACTAAAGACACACTACTCATCACTTTCTGTTTCTTATTTATGTTGCTTTATTTGATTAGAGCTTCTATTTTGTCAGCCATTGCATCTATAAACAAAGGCTGCGTATTCGGCATTTCCGGACGGTAGTAATTTGCACCAATTTCATCGGTTACAACTTTGCATTCATAATCATTGTCGAATAGGACTTCTAAATGATCCGATACAAACCCTACCGGTGTATAAACAAAGCTTGTGTAGCCTTTTTCTTTATGAAGCGAACGGGTTAAATCCTGTACATCCGGTCCAATCCAGGGATCAGGTGTGTTTCCTTCACTTTGCCACCCAATTTCTACATTTTCAACCTTAGCCTGTTCCGCTATTAACCGCGCAGTCTCTTTTAATTGATCCGGGTAAGGGTCGCCGCCTGCCAGGATTTTTTCCGGAAGGCTGTGGGCGGAAACGATCAGGACCGCTTTTTCTTTTTCAGCTTCGCTCATTTGTCCAAAAACAGATGTAACTTTTTCAGACCAGTATTGAATAAACTTCGGTTCATCGTACCAGCTTTCAACAGATGTAATTACCGGTCCGCCAGCTTTTTCTGCCGCTTCTTTAGCTCGTCCATTGTAGGATTTTACGCTGTATGTGGAAAAATGAGGAGCCAATACGATGGATACGGCTTCTTCGATTCCATCTTTGTTCATTTGTTCAACGGCATCTTCAACAAATGGTTCAATATGCTTTAGTCCCAGATACATTACAAATTCAATTTCTTCCTGTCTTTCATTTAAACGCGCAGTGAGTGCTTCTGCCTGTTCCTGCGTGATTTTGGCTAATGGTGAAATGCCTCCAATTGCTTCGTAGCGTGAGCGCAAGTCCTCAAGAAGTTCAGGAGATGGCTTGCGGCCGCGGCGTATATGCGTGTAATAGCGTTCCAGATCTTCTTCTGAATAGGGCGTACCATACGCCATAACCAATAATCCCATTTTCTTTTTCATTTTCTCACCTCATGAAGTAGTAATATCATTCTCTTATTTAACATGTTCGTTACCTATGATCCAATATAAAAGCTCACACAATGTGTTTATTTTGCTGTGTATTCGTGCACAAAGGAAGTTAAGCGTTTTAATGTATCCGGTTTAACCTCCGGAAATACTCCATGACCCAGATTAAAAATGTGGCCTGGCTGCTTTAATCCCTGATCGAGAATGGGTTTTACTTTGGCTTCAATGATTGACCAGTCGCATAAAAGAAGAGATGGATCCAAATTTCCCTGAACAGTTTTTGTTAGTCCTTTTTCCCGTGCTTCCTCAATCGATAATCTCCAGTCAAGTCCTACCACATCCAATGGAAGATCATGCCATTCCTTCGCTAAATGCGCGGCACCGACACCATGCATAATAAGCGGTACGCCTTCAGTGCGAAGAGCCGTAAAGATCTTTTCCATTGCAGGCTTTATATAAGTGCGGTAGTCCTCTACATTCATTGTGCCCACCCAGGAATCAAATATTTGAATCGTTCCCGCTCCTGCTTTAATTTGTGCTTTTGTATAGCGAATGGTCATCTCTGCAAGCTTATCCATCAGTTTAAACCATGCTTTTGGTTCCTGGTACATGAAGGCTTTCGTTTTATGATAATTTTTAGATGGTCCGCCTTCAATCATATAGCTGGCAAGCGTAAAAGGGGCGCCGCCGAATCCAATCAAAGGAACAGAAAGCTGTTCTTTAGTTAGCAGTTTTATTGTATCAAGGACATATGGTATATCATTTTCCGGTTCAATCATACCGAGTTTTTCAACATCCTGAACGGTACGGATTGGATTGTCTATAACCGGACCAATACCCGATTTAATTTCAACATCCACTCCGATGGCAGGCAGCGGCGTCATAATATCCTTATAAAGCACTGCTGCATCTACATTATAATTTTCAACAGGCAGCCGTGTGACGTACGCACAAAGCTCCGGCTGATGGGTAATTTCAAAAAGGGAGTATTTTTCTTTAATCGCGCGATATTCAGGCTGAGAACGGCCAGCTTGCCGCATATACCAAACTGGTGTATGGGACACCTTTTCTCCTCGTGCTGCACGCAAAAACGTATCATTAAATGGTTTCATTGATTTAAACATCCACCCTTCAGTTCTTATATCTTGTTTTTAATCAAACAACCCGCGAATGTACTTGTAATTTCCACGGGCTTCCGATCATTCTTTCTGCTTAATTCTCACTATAGCCCTATTAACATGCACTGTATAGCAAACAAAATAAAATGTCATAAAATCGACTCTTTTTATTCCTGGCCAAGGCACAATACTGGATTATTCAATAGGCTTGTGGGTAAATATGAAGTAAGAATAGGAGGGGTTTTATGAACATTTTCATGACTTTTGGAACAGAGGATTTCTTACATAAGACAATGGAAAAACACCAGGATGAAACACTCGTTCTTCTTCATGGGGAAGATACTGCTTTGCTTATTCATGAAACGGAAGGCAAAACATTCTTTAATCAGCCAAGAAGCTACGAAGTGTTTGAACAATCCGGCGTGCTTACACAGGAAGGTTTTTTCGTATTTAATAATATTCCTGTTTCAGAAGAGGGCCGCCCAGTGTTTGAACACCGTTTTAAAAGCCGCGCAGGCTTAATTGATCAGGAGCCCGGATTTATAGCAATTCGTGTTTTGCGTCCTGTAAACTCTGACATTTATGTGGTGCTGACTCAGTGGGACAGCGAGGATTCTTTTAAAAACTGGCAAAGCTCCCAGGCTTACAATAAAGCGCATGAAAAACGGGGAACGGAGCAGGGCCTTGATCACCAGAAGACGATTTTCCCCCGGGCCTCATTTGTTACAAAGTATCGGGGTGAATCTGAGTAATAACTTTCTCCCTGCGTCGTCAAACCAAGCAGGACCCCTCTTTGTTGAGGGTGCCCTGTTTTTTTATGCTCTTGAAACTTAGAAGTTATTTACTGCTTCTTTTTTAACAGCCATTCATATAGGAGCAGACAACTTACCGCATAGGTATATCCAATCAGCCATCCTCCAATGACATCTGAAAAATAGTGTGCCTGTTCAGGAAGCCTGCTAAAGCCGGCTAAAATGGAAAACAAAATGCCGGTACTATAGGCCGCTGCAGCCTTTGAGCGTGACAAGGATTCAGCAGAAACCAAATAGACAATGACAACCGCCGCAATAAGGCTGACCATGGCATGTCCACTCGGAAAGCTAAAGGTCTCCTCTATTCCTCCTGATACAGGACGATCTCTCTCCATCCATGTTTTAAGCACTTTACTTAAAACATTCCCGCCTGCAACTGCCAGCAGAACGATGACCATTGCAAAATAATTTTTGTGTTTGAACCATAAGTAAAGAACGGCTAAAATGCTCAAGCTGCCCAAAAACCATTCCGATCCCAAAAACTCAAATAAAAGAAATACGTCTTTCGAACCAAAAAAACGACTGCCTGCCTCATCAATCCAAATGATAGAAGAGGATCTAATTTCTCCAATCAGAAGAAGAGCAGCCAGTAAAGTAACAACTCCTAATGGAAAAAATACCTTCTTCATGTTATCCCCCTTTCAATAGATTTTTCTTACAGTATAATCCATTCTAAACAAATGCTAAAGGATGTCAAAATTATTTGAAAATGATATACTTGCAGACGTACAAAATGATTATTTCGTTATACGAAAGGAGAGTTTCCGTGACCATTCAAACGCTGTACTCAAAACTCGATTCATATTATTCCAGTATGGTTGAAATCAGACGCTTTTTACATCAGAATCCTGAACTTTCATTCGAAGAAAAAGAGACGGCTTCTTATATTGCAGATTTTTACAAAAAATTGGGAGTGGAAGTTCGCACCGGTGTTGGAGGAAATGGTGTGACAGCGAAAATTGAAGGAAAAAAGCCAGGAAAAACAGTTGCACTGCGGGCTGACTTTGATGCCCTGCCTATCCAAGATGAAAAGGAAGTTGAGTATAAATCGAAGGTTCCCGGCAAAATGCACGCATGCGGGCACGATGGCCATACCTCTACCCTGCTCCACCTGGCAAAAGCCATACATGAGATAAAGGATGAATTATCAGGATCATACGTATTTATTCACCAGCATGCCGAAGAGTACGCTCCGGGCGGCGCAAAACCTATGATTGAGGATGGCTGCCTTGATGGAGTCGATGTGGTATTCGGGACACATTTGTGGGCGATAGAACCCCTGGGCAAAATCCAATACCGCACCGGGCCTATGATGGCTGCTGCAGACCGCTTTGAAATTACTGTTCAGGGAGCCGGAGGGCATGGCGCGCAGCCGCATAAAACAAAAGACGCCATCGTAGTTGGCTCCCAGCTTGTAAGCAGCTTGCAGCAAATCGTCAGCAGAAGAGTAAATCCGATTGATTCTGCAGTCGTCACGGTCGGTTCATTTGTCTCTGACAATGCGTTTAATGTTATAGCAGACTCGGCAAAATTGATCGGCACCGTCCGCACATTTAATCCTGAAGTCCGAACCCAAATTGAGCAGGAAATTGAAAGGGTCGTTAAAGGAACCTGTTTAGCAGCCGATTGTGACTATCAATATGATTATTTCAGAGGGTATCCTGCTGTAGTAAATCATGCAGCAGAAACCGATCATATCATTGCACAGGCCAAGCTTGTTCCGGAGGTCACTGTAATTGAAGAAACCGAGCCGCAAATGGGCGGTGAAGATTTTGCCTATTATCTTGAGGAAAGAAAGGGTGCGTTCTTCTTTACAGGCGCACAGCCTGATGATGTGGAAAAACCTTATCCTCACCATCATCCCAAATTTGATTTTAATGAAAAAGCGATGCTGATTGCAGCAAAAACACTAGGTGCTGCAGCCATCAACGCACAATCCTAACCAGCTTTTAAGATGAAAAACGCCAGTGAAACCGCGTGCGGATCACTGGCGTTTTATTTATTTTAAGGGCGTATACCATTTTTTAATTTGCTTTGGAACATACACATACATAAACACGGCATAAAACAGCAGGAACGCAAGAGCAACTGCACAGGCATCAAACCATTGGCCGCCCCATGTGCTCATTAAAATAAACAATACACCCTGCACAATTAGAACAGTTGATAAAACACCCTTAAATGACTCGTTTCGATATTCGCCGGGCAGCGGATAAAGATCCGGCCATATCTTGAGCTCGTGTTTTTTCAGCATAGGAATAAGCTGAAAACCGGTTAAATACAAGAATAAAACGGCAGCCGCAATTTTTATCCACATATTGTCAGACCCTGCGATGATCACAGAAGCGATGATGGATAAGCGGATCCACAGGCCAAAATATTCATCTGACCGAAGGAACGTTCGAACAAATAAATAGCGGTACGTGTGCTTTGATCCAAAAGGTGAACGCGCAAGAAATGGATCAAGCCACTTTCTTCTTTTCGCTTGTCCTTTTAAATGAGGTACATCTGTAAATAAATTGGCAAAACGATAAAAACGGTGCAGCCGCTCATGCTCCAAATCAATGAGCAGTTCCCATTTTAGAGATTTTCCCAGTGTTAATTTTCTAAAAGCTGTAAGATAAGCAACGAGTATAACAGCCATCACGATTGGGACCCATGCAGTAAGCTGTGCAAAAACAGTCCATAAAAATAAACAATTCAAGATCAGGCGTACAAGCAGATCCATTCTGTGGGCAGATGGCTCCTGATAGCGCAGGATGGTCCAGCGCATAAAAAGATTCCATGCTTTTAAAGCCAGTACAAGCAAAAGGAGCAGAAAGAAAACAGAAAACTCTACACCATAAACCTTAACATACATGGGCATGGAAGCAGCCAAGGCGACAATGACGATGTAGGATTGAAAGAAAAAGCTGCTGACTACAGCACTGAGAAAATACCGTTTCATTTGACCTTCCAAAGGCGTCAAATATACTTTATCGGGTTCCTTCAGGTACGTATATATTGGACTCATGGTGACAATAACACCTAGCAGAACAGCCATGACAGCCGCTGCATTAAATTCATCATTTAATGTTTCCACCCAATTGCTGTAGGCGTAGCCCCCGCCTCCCACCGCAAAAATCAGCACAAACATTAAGTGCCCGTTGAATATGTATTTTAAGTATTTTTGAAGCTCCCGGTTATAATCCTGAAGGCGGCTCGCCCATAGTTCATGAACGTGTTTCATGTGAATCTTCCTTTGTCAGCTGTATGTAGATATCGTCTAATGTAGCTCCCGGCATCGAAAACTCCTGGCGCAGATCCTCAAGCGTCCCCTGCGCTCTGACTTGTCCGTCATGCAGAATTATAAACGAATCGCAATACCGTTCTGCTGTGGCGAGAATATGAGTAGACATTAAGATACTCGCCCCTTCTCCTTTCATTTCTTCCATTAAATCAAGAAGCGACTGGATCGCAAGAGGGTCAAGACCTACAAAGGGCTCGTCAATAATATACAGGCTTGGATTCGTTAGAAATGCACACATAATCATTACCTTTTGCTTCATACCTTTAGAAAAATGAGCAGGAAACCATTTCATTTTGCCATTCATGCGGAATTTCTCCAGTAATCCGGGAATCCGCTTTTCATAAACTCCCTCTTCTATACCATATGCCATTGCGGTTAATTTTAGATGTTCCTCTAACGTTAACTCATCGTACAAAATGGGAGCTTCAGGAATATAGGAAAATTTCTTTCTGTATTGATCAGGCTGGTCTTTTAATTGCATCCCATTTATAGAAATAGATCCTGAATGTGGTTCCATCAGGCCAATAATATGTTTTATGGTCGTACTTTTCCCTGCACCATTTAACCCGATCAGTCCTACGATTTGCTGTTTGTCCATTGAAAAATTTATATTATTTAAAACGGGCTTTCGCGTATACCCGCCAACAAGGTCTTTAATTTCAAGTAGTGCCATCCTGTTCTTCCCCTCCACGTCTTATTACGGCTATTGTAGCAGATTTTTCCGGGCTGCGCGCAGCAGAAAACTTCATATACTTGTTTCTGCCAGCTGTTCTTTCTTATGATAGAATATAACCATTATACTGAAGAAAGGGTGGAAACTATGAGTGATTGTATTTTCTGTAAGATAATTGATGGAGAAATTCCTTCATCTAAGGTTTATGAGGACGATGATGTCTATGCGTTTCTGGACATAAGCCAAGTGACAAAAGGCCATACGCTGGTCATTCCTAAATTACATAAAAAAGACATCCACGAACTGTCACCGGAAATTGCAGGGAAACTGTTTTCAGTTGTACCTGAAATTACAAATGCGATTAAACAAAGCTTTGATATCAAAGGGATTAACTTATTGAATAATAATGGAGAATACGCCGGCCAGTCCGTATTTCATTTTCATCTGCACATTTTGCCAAGACATGGAGAGGAAGACGGCTTTAAACCAGGTTGGCAAACTCATTCAGATGACTATACTGCAGACGAGTTAAAAGCCCTTGCAGCAAAGCTTTCCAGTGCTATCAACAAATAATCAAATGACCTGACATTCTTTTAAAATATGCTATAATAAAATTACTTTTCGCCAGCAGTCACAAGGACATGCCGGGAAAAGAAAGAGATGAGTCGAGGAGAGATGAGAAATGAATACAAGAACATTAGTCGCATTATCATTATTTGTGGGAATTGGTGCAACGCTGCATTTGCTGCTGCCTGGGACCCTCAGCATGAAACCGGATATGTCATTACTGATGATGTTCCTCGGAATTCTGCTGTTCCCCGGCGTTAAGAATGTGCTTTTATTGGGGATTGCAACTGGACTGCTATCGGGATTAACCACTACTTTTCCGGCAGGCTTTTTGCCTAACCTGATTGACAAGCCGGTGTCTGCATTTGTTTTTTACGGTATGGTTCTGCTTACTGCAAAATACAGTAAAACAGTGGTTGGTGCTGCTTTACTTGCCTCAGCAGGCACTATTTTTTCAGGAGTAATCTTTTTGGGAACTGCCGCAATTCTGGTCGGCATTCCTGCACCGATTATGGGACTGATCCTCACAGCTGTTCTGCCGGCTACCGTGTTAAACGGATTGCTGATGGGTGTTATGTATCCAGTTGCTCAATCCATTATCAAACGTTCAAGCCTGATGCAGCCGGCTGCATAAATTTCTACAAAAACCCGTCATGTATGGCGGGTTCTTTTTTGTTGTTTATTTCCACGTAAAATAGGTTAAAGATAAGAAGAGGAGACTGGCCGCACCAAAAATCACCGCGTTTCTTATTCTAATTTGTTTCGGAGGATACATGATTTTTGATTGTATTCTTAAAATTGAATTTAGTGTTAAAATAATAGAGGCAAGGGTACATATTAAAAACAGCCATTTAATGAGCAACATGGTGAGATTCCTCCTTCCTTTAAGAGGTCCTGTTCTACATTATGATCAAAACCGTACATTTAAACCGATTAAAATGATAAAGGATGTGTTATGAATGAATGTTAAATTATTGTCTTATGGAATTTTTGTGGGGTTTATAGCGGGTGCTGCAAGCACACTGCTTTCAGCACCTCAATCCGGCAAAGAGCTTCGCGGATCCATTAAACACACGAAAGATAACTGGTCCGATCATATGCTTGAAGTTCAAATGAACCTTCAGCAGGTGAAAGAATCCATACAGCAGGTCTCTAAAGAAGGGAAAGACTCTCTGCAATCTGTCGTTAGTGAATTAAAAGAATCTATTCAAGCCTGGAAAAGCGAATCAGACCCTGCAATTAACAATCTTCAGGATGAGCTTGCAGCTATTCAGGCAACGATGGAGGAACTTGAACGCTCGCTCAATCAGGATGAAACAACACCACAGCCATCCTGACCAATTAATTTTACCTGCATAGCTGTTTCAGACGTCATGAATCATTTTCAGTCGTCTGAAACAGTTTTTTTTGCTGCCTGCTGGTAATTTATTATCCTACATTTTTTCTGGCATGAATAAATACACATACCAACTAAATTTAAACAAGAATCAACTGCCCTATTTGCTTCTGTAATAAAGGCTTAAGGATTATTTATTTGAAAATTAAATCTATTCACACCTTTTTTTATTTTTACTTTATTGCTATAATATCTTAAATGCCCTGTCTCCTGTACTGCCGGTGCCATAATAAAGTAAAAAGTAGGTGAGCGATTTGGATGAACAACCTTTTTCCATGAAAGAAGCCATGCTTTTCAGTCAGCGTATGGCTCAGTTAAGTAAAGCTCTTTGGAAAGCGATAGAAAAAGATTGGCAAAATTGGATTAAACCCTATGATTTAAATATTAATGAGCACCACATTCTATGGATCTCCTATCATTTAAAAGGGGCGTCCATTTCAGACGTGGCGAAGTTTGGCGTCATGCATGTTTCAACAGCTTTTAATTTTTCAAAAAAGCTTGAAGAACGCGGTTATCTTCAATTCTCAAAACGGGAAAATGATAAACGGAATACGTATATACAGCTGACTGAAAAAGGCGATCAGCTGCTTCTTGATTTAATGGAAAATTATTCTCCTGATCAGCATGCTGTGTTTCTGGGAGCTTCTCCTTTACGGGAGATTTATGGCAAATTCCCTGAAATGATGGAGATGATGTCCATCATCAAAAACATCTATGGTGATGATTTTATGAAAATATTTGAAAAATCATTTAATAATATTGAAACTGAGTTTTATGAGAAGGATGGAAAAATTAAAAAGAAAGAATCATCCTCTTCCTCTTCACCCGTTGGAGAAATTGCTTCATCACCCTGATTTCTGTTATTATCATAATCTTTTACAGCTTCCGTAAAGTCACCCCAGCCGGTGGCTTTTTTGTTTTGAATTCATAACGGAGAGTTACATGACAATTGTGTCCGCCGCTCGCCTGAAGCAGACCCTCAGCGACCTTCTTTCCCTTTATCCTGGCTCCACTCTACCCTATAAACCATAGTGCCCCAGCCGGTGATTTGTCTTATCCTATCCGAAGCTGAGTGTGAACCCTTCACTATTAGTTTTGTAAATTTTATAAAAAGGTATTGATTTTTATTTTCAAGGAGAGTAAAGTAACTCTCAGGTTGTAAAATTGACGTATCGTCGAGTTTAGGAGGCGATTGAAAATGCATTGCTGGAAATCGATTAATGTAAAAAAACAGTACGGATTTTATCGGATCTTTATGTTCTCTGCGATCCTTGTTCTGGCTGTTTTTTCACTCTTATATATTTTTTCACAATTGATTAGCGAAACTTCACTAAAGGACCAATATTTTTTACTTTTTGTGATTGGGTTATTTATTATCTATCCATCACATAAATTATTTCATGTACTTCCTTTGCTGAGCTATCTTAATGACATCATCATTAAAACACGTTTTCAATTTTATTTTGTGCCAATTATGTCCGTACGGGTAAAAAAACCAATACCCAAAACCGCTTTTATTTTAGCGCTCGTTTCTCCATTTCTAATTATAAATACGCTTTTGATTGCAGGGGCTTATTCGTTTCCTGGATATTCGCATTATTTCACTATGCTGACCGCTTATCATTGTGGAATTTGCCTGGTTGATTTTTTGTATGCTAAGTGCCTGGTTAAATCACCAAAAGGGGCTTTTATAGAAGAGTACGACGATGGGTATGAAATTCTGGTTCCGGTTAAAAACGTGGAATACACAAATGTATAATTAAAGAATTGCCCTCCATCCGCTGTTAAAAATAGTGGAATTACCGGAGGGCTTCCGTAATTCAAGTTGAAAGAATAAGAGCTAAACCTGTTTTTTTGTCTTATTTTTTGATATTGTAGTAGGTAGAGAATAGGAGGGGTTTGGCAATGGTCTCCGTAGCAGCGATATTTGTTCTGTTTACTATCTTTATTTTATACTCCATTAACCGCATGACGAATAAGTTATGTGTACAAAAAGAAATACCTGATGAAAAGCAGCCAAAGGTATTTCGCACAATTAATATTTTAATTTTAATTCTGCTTTTATCATCTTATGTAGAAGTGTTATACACATAATAAAGAACGGACCGTATAGGGTCCGTTCTTTTTCATTCAATCCGCTTGTTTTAGAACCAAGCTGATCCAATGATGATCAAAAGAATAAATAGCACGACAACTAATGCGAAACCGCCGTAGTATCCGCCACCTGACATAGTATTTCCTCCTTTTTGGAATTGCTTTATTTTAGAACCAAGCTGAACCTACAATAATCAGCAAAATAAAGAGCACAACGATCAGAGCGAAGCCTCCACCATAGCCGTATCCCATTTTAACCCCTCCTTCCTTTCTTATTTATGCTATTCACTTCAATGAAGAATGGCATGGGCACAAGAATGGATTCTTGCATAATTGTGAAAAATAAATGAAGAATTTCATGTAAATTTGCTTTTTAGAAAATTAGTGAGAAACAAGACATACTCCGTTTTATGGAAATATGGTATAGTATGCTGTGTACTTAGTTTGAAAGATAAAGTAAGGAGAGAAAATAGTATGAAGAAGTGGTTAGCAACGATTTCTTTGGCAGTAGGTGTCGCAGGATTGGCAGCATGCAGTGATGAAGAAAGTGAAGTCATTGTTTCATCAGCTTCTGGAGACATCACGAAAGAAGAATTTTATGAGGAAATGAAAAGCACAGTAGGAGAACAAGCCTTGCAGATGATGGTCCTTGAAAATGTTCTTCAGGAAAAGTATCCTGTCACAGACGAAGAAATTGATGAAGAAATAGATTCAATGAAAGAACAATATGGCGGTGAAGAACAATTTAACGCTGTAGTTTCCCAACAGGGTCATACAGAGGAATCTTTCCGCGAAATGCTGGTGCTGAACAAGCTTCAGGAAAATGCATTAATTGCTGATATTGAAGTAACGGATGAAGAAATTCAGTCAGCCTACGAACAAATGCAAAAAGAGGTAAGTGCTCGTCATATATTAGTTGAAGATGAAGAAACCGCACTGGAAGTAAAACAGCTTCTTGAAGACGGTGGAGATTTCACAGAGCTTGCAAAGGAGTATTCAACTGAACCTGCAGCTCAGGAATCAGGAGGGGATCTTGGTTTCTTTACAGCCGGCCAAATGGACCCTGCCTTTGAAGAAGCAGCGTTTAATCTAGAACCAAATGTAATTAGTGACCCTGTTCAAACGAATTTCGGCTACCATATTATTGAAGTAACGGAAACAAGAGAAGCAGACATTGAAAGCATCGATGAAATGCGTGATGACATTGAGCGTGATTTAAAGCTTGAAAAAGTGGATCAGACCCAGGTATCCTCTATTATTCAGGAAATAATGCGCGATGCAGATATCGATGTTAAAGATGAAGAATTATCAACTGCATTCGATTCGCTGTTAGCAGAGCCGGATGAAGCTCCTGTTGAAGAGCCGGCAGAAGAAGATACAGAAAATGATTCAGCTGAAGACACTGACGAAGAGTAGGCTGTAGAGGTTTAAACCAGCAATTATAGCTGAGAATACTTTAAAAAGAACAGGAAATGCAATGAAAAAAGTATGAAGAAGAGCCTGAGAAAAAGTCTCAGGCTCATTGATTTGTTCTGCTTTAAGAATACTTTCTCCGTTAGGACGGACGAGAGCTTGTACCCGTTCGCGCTTCATGCTGCTAAGACATAGCTTCCTGTCACCTCCAACAGGAGTCAACGGGCAGCTCCAGCCCTCTATAGTCCTCTATTCTTCTTCCCGATACGCCAGTCTTTTCTGTTTTTCTTCAATCATTCTTTTAATATACGTTTGACCGTGTTCTTCGATCCATTCTTTTTCTACCTTTTTTTCCACATACGCTGCTCTTGCCGCCATTACTGCACTAACCGCAATCCCGCCAATAATTAGATCGATCCATATTGGAAACATAGCTGCTCCTCCTTATTAAACAATGATCTGCATCCATTGTTTCGTTGGTTATGGACAGCCTATGCAAAAAAGCAGTCTGACATTCCTGCTGATTACGATTCTCTATCATCCTCGTACATAAGCGGTTTATAAAATGAGCGGTTTTCCAGTGCGAATACTCGCTCTGTATATTCTCCTGCTTTTGTACGGTTTAACACACGGTCCATCATATTCATTTTCGCATCGAGATTATCAATATAATGAAGGATTTCAGCCTCTCTTAGCATCGGCGGTTTGGGTGATCCCCACTCTGCTTTTCCGTGATGGGAGAGCACCATATGCTGGAGCATCAATACTTCTTCCCCTTTCACACCAAGTTCTTCTGCCGCTTGACCAATTTCATTAATCATCAAAGTGATATGACCTAAGAGATTGCCTTCTAATGTATATGAAGCAGATACCGGTCCTGACAGCTCTTCCACTTTCCCCATATCGTGCAGAATGATTCCTGCATACAAAAGATCTTTATTAAGTGAAGGGTAGAGTGTAGTTAAAGACTTCGCTATTTGGAGCATGGAAAGCACATGGTAAGCGAGTCCTGAGACGAACTCATGATGATTTTTAGTTGCTGCAGGATATTCCATAAATTCCTTTTGATGTTTTTTCACAAGATGTCTAGTCAATCGCTGAATTGTTGGATTTTTCATTTCAAAAATATATTGAGTCAGCTCATCCATCATCGTTTCTTTTGAGACAGGTGCAGTTTCCAGAAACTCTCCGATTGAAACTCCGTCTGATTGAGATGCAGGACGGATCTGTCGTAATCTCAGCTGATTTTTCCCTCGATAATTGTGAATTTCTCCAGTTACTTTTACGATCGTTTGCGCTGCATATTTTTTTTCATCCTCTTCTCCCGCATCCCAAAGTTTAGCTTCAATATCACCGCTCCGGTCTTGAAATATGAGGGTTAAAAATGGCTTGCCTGTAGTCGTTACACTTTTTGTAGATTGCTTGATTAGTAAATATTGGTCTACCGGATCTCCAGCGTTTAAAAAGGTGATTCCTTTCATTGTCATGCACTCTCCTTCATTCTTGGCAGACCAGGCTGACAAGCGCTCGCATTCTTCGTTGCTCACCCCGTCGCAGATGCTCATTGCCGATTAAGGCAACTCCGCTCTGCTTCGGTCTTCGCGCCTCGACTGACAAGCGCTTTCAGCCCGGTCTGCTTCGTTTGCTTCTTTAGGGTTTCTGTTGAGTGTATTTGCTTTTTCGGTGCAAATAAAAGGAGCAGAACGATGTTTAATGTTCTGCTATTTTCATAGATGCGTATTCAGCATCCTGCCCTTTTATATGTAGACTATTAGACTACTCTCATTGTAAAGGAATATTCCCCTCGCATCAAAGTAAAAGACCATCCGCATTAGGTGCTTCCCGGCACTTACATTTTGCTTGCGCTGATTTTACTTTTCTTTTTTAGAGAGGATCAGCGCTTTTTTCATATCTTTGAATGATGAACTATTGCCGTACATGAGAACGCCGCCACGGTAAACCTTTGCTCCAAACCATCCGATAATAAAAATTGTCAGGAGTGTCAGACCGATTGCAAGCAACGGCTCCCACATCGGCAGGTTAAGCATTCCAACACGCGTGAACATAACGAGCGGACTGAAAAATGGGATGTACGATGTAATCGTAATAAGTGTGCCTTCAGGATTCGCCAAGCCGAAAAATGCCAGCATGGCCCCTGCTACAATTAAAAGATTCACCGGCATGAGCATCTGCTGAAGATCTTCCGTTCGGCTCACAAGAGACCCGAGGAATGCAGCAAGTGCCGCAAATAAAAAATACCCCAGCAGGAAAAAAATAATGCCATACACAAGCGTTCCAACACTATTACCTGAAAAGTCAAATAGGGAATAAATCCCGCCTTCAAATGAATCACTGCTTAACTGAATAGAAATAAATCCTACTGCCGCCCACAACGCAAGCTGTGTGAGTCCAAGCAAACCCACACCCAGTATTTTCGCAAAAATCTGCTGAATAGGCGGGACACTTGAAACGAGTATTTCCATGACGCGTGATGATTTTTCCGTCGCTACTTCTGTCGCAATCATCATGGAGTATATAAGAACAGACATATAGATGACAAAAATAAGTATATACACAAGCCCTCTTGCTTCATCCAATTCTTCTGCAGATTTAGCTCCATCTGTAAAAGACTCGTGATTAAATGCAACAGGCATATTTAATGTCGCTAGTTCATCTGCGCTCAAGTTAAGCTCAGATGCAGCCAGATTGGACTGAATTGTTTGCATTGCAATTTGCAGATCAGAAGAATATTGGTCAGAAGTCAGAGAATCTGAAAAGTATGTTGCTTCGAGTTTACCGCTCTCCTGAAGCATGACCGTCAATAAAGCGTCATATTCCCCTTCTTCCACCTGCTCTTCAAGGTCAGATGGTGCATCTTCACTTGGTATAATGGAAATTTGCTCATTCACAAAAACGATTTGCTGTTCAAGTGCAGATGCGACAGCTCCGTTTTCATCGTGAACTACAACCTCCCACTTCTCTTCATCCCCTTCATCTGAATTAAACAAACCCGTAATACTCTGGAAATTCGTTCCCACTACGATTGCTAAAGCAAATAGGATCGTTGTAATCAGAAAAGATTTTGACTTTAATTTCTGCATATACGTTTTGGATAATATAAGTCCAAATCTATTCAAATGAAGCACCTGCCTTCTCTATAAATATATCGTTTAAAGAAGGCTCTTCGAGGGAAAATCGCCTGATAAATCCTTTGCCCTGAATATCGGCAAGAATCGCCTGCGATATTTCCTCGTTTTCAATTTGAAGAGTCACTCCCTCTACTCTCTCCTTTATCTTTACAACACCTTTAAATGAAGATAAATAGCGAAGGTCCATCTCGGAATCAATCAACAGATTTTTTTTACCGAAGGATCGCTTTATTTCTTTTAATTTTCCATGTAACACAGGAGATCCTTTATGTATAATACAAAGACTCTCGCAAAGCTCCTCTACATGCTCCATCCGGTGACTTGAGAAAATAATCGTCGCTCCCTGTTTTTGAATATCCCGCACCGCATCTTTCAAAAGTTCCACGTTAACAGGATCAAGTCCGCTGAATGGCTCATCTAAAATGATTAACGCAGGCTTATGCAGAATGGCAGCAATAAATTGAATCTTTTGCTGATTTCCTTTTGATAATTCCTCCACGCGCTTGTTTTCATACTCAGGAACATTGAAGCGTTTTAGCCAATACGCAAGCTCAGTTTCCGCTTTTTTTCTTTCCATTCCTCTTAGCCGGGCCAGGTACACGACTTGCTCCTTTACTTTCATTTTAGGATAAAGTCCTCTTTCCTCTGGAAGATAGCCTACCTGCGAGCTGTTGTGATAGCCGATCTTCTCACCATTCCACGTGATCGATCCAGCAGAAGCATCAATCAGCCCCAGCATCATTCTGAATGTCGTCGTCTTTCCCGCTCCGTTTGCTCCTAAAAAACCGAACATCGTCTTTTCAGGAATGGTAAGGGATAATTCATTCACTGCGGTGTGTTCACCAAATTTTTTTGTTACTTGATCAATAGTCAAGGTCATTTTACAGCCTCCTGTTCTCTCTTCTAGTTTATACGATTGATTCAGAAAAAAGGTTCACTTATTTCTTTTTGTCTTCAACTTTACGAAGATATCTTACTTATGCAAAAATAAAAGAGAACAAAGAGATGGGAGTGGGAAAAATGGATGTATATAAACTGACAGCTTTTGATGAAAAGGGGACCCTGCTGTTCGAAGATTCGTTCCAGGCAGAAAAAGATGAAGATGCAAAAGAAATTGGCAAGCAGAAGTTTGAAGAAAAAGGCTTATCTGACCGCACACACCGATTAGTATCACCAAGAGGAAAACTTTTGCTGTTTCACACATGATCTGGATGGCCTTTTAAACAAAAAGAGAAGTGGGACACAACTCGATAAAAAGTTTAAAAAGCGGTAAAGATGAATGGTAAGAGGTGAGCGGAGCCGTAAGTGGCTACCCCTGCAGAAGATGACGGTTGCTTGAACTTTTACAGAGCAAGCGCCCAAGCCCCGCCCCTGCGGAAAGTTCTCCTGGAGCGCAATGAACCGGTTAAAAAGCCTGAGACACTTGTCCCAGGCTCATTTTATTCACCTTTAAATTGAGGCGGTCTTTTTTCCGTAAATGCTTTTATTCCTTCTTTATGATCTTCTGTTTGACGCATTCTCCATTGAGAATCACGTTCTAGGTCCAAAATTGTCTTAAATTCTTTTACCTGAGCAGAGCGCAAAATAAATTTAGTCTCTTTCATGGCTTTTATAGGACTGGAAATTAATTGGGCAACGAGTTTCTCTACTTCCTGCAGACCTTTATTTTGGGCTGTGACTTTGTCAATTAAACCAAGTGAATACGCCTCCTGGCCGTTCATCACTTCGCCTTTCCAGATTACCTGCATGGCTTTTTGAGAACCAAGGCGTTCTTTTAACAGATAATGGCCTCCCCCGTCCGGAACTAAGCCAATACCGATAAAATTCATCGCAATTTTACTTCCCTCTTCAGCAATTACATAATCGCATGCTAAAGCCAGGCTGAGACCTAGACCTGCAGCAGCACCATGTATGGCACAAATTGTAATTTTATCCATTGCATATAAAGTAAGAGAGAGCTCTGAAATCATGTCCATGAATCGTTGAAACTCTTCTTCTCCCTCCATAGACAACATGGCTTTTATGTCCCCGCCGGAAGAAAAGCCGCGCCCTTCCCCCTTCAGAACGACAACATGAATGCCTGCGTCACGGTTTAGTTCCTTAAATGTCTGAAGCAGCTCTGTCATCATTTCTTCCTGAAGCGCATTGAGGCTCTGTGGACGATTAAGAGAAATCCAGGCAACTGAACCCTCAATTGCAACGTTGATTGATTGATAATCTGTTTTTACAGTCATGCTTCCATCCCCTTTTCAAAATGAATGTTCATTCATAATTTCTAGGTGACCTGCTTATTATCCTGCATATCTATAAAACATTTTATTTCTTCCATAGCACAAGTTACATGTGAGTTGATTCAGGCTTTTTCTGCGGAAAGATTGTTTCAAGATGTTCGATTTTTTTCCTCGTATAATCGATAAAGCCCTCATTGTAGGATTTAGGGTCTTTAGGATTGGCGAAATGCGTAATTTTTCCTGTTTCAGGATCAATAAATTTGCTTGCTGCACCACAGCCGAGACCAATAATCGTTTGAACTTCTTCCATGATCAGAATATTATACAGACTCTCTTCCCCTGGTTTTGCATAGCCCACATTCTCCAGGTTCCCCAATATATTTTTCTGACGGTATAGATAATACGGTACATAGCCATGGTCTTTATTCCATTTTTGCGCCAAATCCATCATTTTTTCTACTTCATCCCGTTCCGCTACTTTATATTTCTCCCGGTTTAATGTCATTTGTGACGCCCGTTTAAAAGATAAAGTATGAACGGTAACGGATTCCGGCATTAATTTTTCAGTTTCATTTAACGAGTGCTGCAGTTCAGCTAATCCTTCGTTGGGCAGTCCGATGATTAAATCCATATTGATATTGTTCATACCGTGTTTTCTTGAAAGATGAAATTTATCAATCGTTTCCTGCACAGTATGATGACGGCCGATTGCTTTTAATGTTTCGTCCGTATAGGATTGCGGATTGATCGAAATACGGTCAATATTCCATTTCTTCAGCACTTCGAGCTTGTCAGGAAAAATCGTGTCAGGGCGGCCAGCTTCAACAGTTACTTCCCGAACTTGTTCCACATCCGGGAACGATCGGTACATTTCCTCATAAAGAGCATCCATTTCTTCAGCTGTTATAGCCGTCGGGGTTCCGCCTCCGAAATAAATCGTAGTTATCTTGACTCCCCGTTCCTTCAGCCATCTCCCAGTTTCCTGAATCTCGTAATGCAGCCCCGCAAGAAATGAGGATACCTTTCCAAGCTTTCCTTGAATCGCAAAGGCAGGGAATGTGCAATACGCACATTTAGTCGGGCAAAACGGAATGCCGATATAGATGCTGACCTCGTCTTGAATCTTATATAAATCCGGAATCATGGTGAGCTGGCGATCCACAATTTCTTCCATTAAATTAATTTTTTCATCTGTAATTAAATACTGTTCTTTTAAGTGAGTGCGTGTCTCTTGAGCAGGAGCCCCATTCATTCTTTGCTTGTGCATAAGCTTGGTTGGTCTGATTCCGGTCAATACGCCCCATTTTTGAATCATCCCTGTATACTGCTGAAGGATTGAAAGAAAAACATGGGAAACTACATTCTTATTTTGTCTAAAGCTTTCTTTTTCGGTGCTTTTACTTATATAATTCGCTGTTCTGCTTGCTGAAAGCTTAGGCTCCTCAGTGGAAGCATTCGCATAGATCGTTCCCTGCCCGATTTCGACCTTAATTATTATATTGAATGCATCAGTGTCTTTTTCTTCGGTAACAGCAAGTGTTGAGTCCTCAAAAAACAAATCTGCGATAAGCTGTAAATTCCGTTCATAACGCTTATCCTGTATACCTCTAACAATAATATTCATTTCTCTCACCTTTCTGATGTCATTCACTTGCTTAAGTGTACAAACCTTTTATCTTCAGGTCAACAAAGGCAGAAATAATCTGAAGGTCAAAAGAAAGAATCCTGTCTGCTTCTCCTTTTTTGCAGGATCAGAAGAAGCTGACAGAATTCAAAAAGATTGGCTCTAAAAGTTTGAGATAAAAAAAAGAGCCTGGGACAAAATGTGTCTCAGACTCTCTGATCGGTTCACTTCGCTTCAGGCGGACGCTTTCCGCAGGGAGGGCGCTGAGCCTTTTCAGGGCTTTGCCCTGTAAAGTCTCACCTTGACGTCATATCCTGCTGTAGTCGCCGCCTTCAGCTCCGCTCACCTCATACTGTTAATATATACTACCCTGTTATTTAACTTTTTTGGTTGTGTTCCAACCTCTTGTAAAAGGAATTATTGAGTTGGTCCTTCTTTTTCCATAGAGCCGTATAATTCTTCAAGCGGCTTCATAATTACCTTATTCAGCTCCTGAATAAGCATGCTCATACGCTGTTCAGATTCCATAAGTTTTGAGATCACTTCATGCTGCTGAACAAGTTGAGCTGTTTTTTGAGCTTGTTCAATTTCAGCTTCAGTAATTTCTTCACCATTCATTTGCTTCTGTTGAAGACCTAATTGAATGTCTCTAAAATTTTCAAAGATACCTCTGGCTGATTCATCATTGTTTACTGCGTCATACATAGACTGCAGCTGAGTAAATTCTTCGCTTTGACGAATCGCACGTTCTAGTTCGTTTGCATGATCGTACAGATTAACTGACAATCGGAAAACCTCCTTTTTTATCACACTTACCCTCTTCCCCGCAGGCAGAATGGTCAAACATGATTTTAGTAATTGTTGCTCAGCCGATTAAAAGAACCAATACCCCTTGGAATAATCCTATAATTCCTCCAAGCAGCGCGCCAAGATACGTAATCATTTTAAATTCGCGCCGGGAAATCCCGAGCACTAAATCTTCCAGACGTGAAACTTCAAACGAGTCCACTTGCTCCCGTACAATTTCCTGAAGATTCATTTTGGACAACAGCTGCTCCAGCTTTTGTGAAAGGATGTCTCTGGCCATTTCCACCCCACGAGGAATAAGACGGTTGACTGCGCCTTCCTGCATCGGTGCAGCAGCCTCCGCCAGCGGACGTTTGAGCCACTCTGACATATTGATTCTTTCTTTCATCAACCCCTGCAGCCGAACGAGCAAATCCTGATCTGTAACGATGGAAAACGCCCGGTCCCACTGCCAGTCCTTAACGCTTTCCCACTCTTTTCGCAAAACCTGTTCGAGTATAGCATGAGTTCCTTTATGATTCAAAAACTTTATAATTTCAGGCTGAACTTTATCACCCAAAGAAGAATTCCCCATTACCATCTGAATCATGCTTCCTAAAGTCCCTCTTGTCTTAAAGAAATCCTCAATCATGATATTAATCCGTTCCTTGCCTTCTTCTGAAGCAAAGTAATCTGTACCTTTAGCCAAGATATAATCAGACACCGTTTCCACTTTTCCATCTAAACGTACAAGCCATCTTTCAGGCAGTGTTTCACGAAGTGTCCGGGTTTTGTACTTTTCTTTTACTTCTTCATACTGTGATTCTATCCAGCTATTCATGGACCGCTCAATGTAGGGAGCAGGAGACTGAATTTTAAATTTTGCAAGCCAGTCCTCTACAGATTCTTCTGACTTGAAAATACGATCACTTTCTTTTTGAAGCCATCCTGTCAGCGCTTTTTCCTGCTTTTCATTTAAAAAGCGATCTTTTAAACTCTGGGCAGTTAATAAATGATTCACAACCATTAACCCAAGCTGCCTGGCAAGTTCTTCCCGTCTTTTTGGAATTAAGCCTGGTGTAAAGGGAATACGCCACTTCCCAATATATAGAGCTTTATAAGGCCTGAAGAGCATCTTAATTGCAAGGGAATTCGTAAATCCACCAATTGCAGCCCCCACGACCATCATGATTATTAATAAAACGAATGTATCCATCAAACCTTCACCCTTCATTGACATCATCATTTCAAATTTCAGTATAGCAGAAAGGACAGCAAATGCATGCACAAAACCTTTTTTCATTCCGTATTTTACCTTCATTGACAGGTATGATAATGTACGCGCCATAGGGCTGTTCCATGCTATAATAATCATGAAAAGAATCGAAAATGGGAGGTTTTTAAATGATCCAGCACTTTCGTTACAAGCCTATGTTTAAAAACACACAGCTTCCTGGTTGGACATTTACTTTTTTATACCAGGGTCAGCCCATTAATGGCGTATATCACAAAACAGGAGACATCGAATGGACAAACCCGATTGTCTTTCATAATACAGAGGAAGAAGAAAAAATTAAGAAACAGCTTCATGAATTGATGTTGTATCATGTCTACGACTAAATAACCGGCACGCCATCCTAAAGAAACAAATGAGTTATGTACAGCCTCAAGTATAGCTTATCCTCAGCTTACATATAGTAAGGGCAGGGGGTGTGATGATGAAAAATTTATCATTTTTGCCTGACTCATCGTATGAGGGCAGGGATAAAGTCTGTATGGATATTGACCGTTTTATTAATGAGGGAATGAGCGGAGGCACCGTCCACCGCTACCATCATCTTCCTAACATTGAAGAAGCGCGAGATCTGGAACAGGAAACACCGCCAAACGGGTCATAACCCGATGCAAAGCGGCTGCTTAGGCAGCCGCTTTGCTGTTTCTGCCCCCTTTTCAACCTTTTCAATCTTCTATACAATAAAGGCATTACCAATAAGGATGATGCAAATGTCTAGTATTCAAAAGCTTCTAAAAACATTTCCTTCCTCCCGTCAGATTGACGACGTGACAGAAGATAAATACGGCTATTACAAATGGTATCAGGACCGATTAACCAATGAAATGATTGCATTTCCGATGCAGACCCTTTCCCAGAATGAAACTGAACTGATTCAACTTATTCTTGACCCTGTTGAACCGCCTCATAGTCAATATACAAATGTATGGAACCAGTATTTATTTGGAAACCTTTCTGCATGTCCTCTTCCTGCAGGGTCCATTTTTCGAATCATCCTATTTTCTTTTGATGGAATACCAGATTTCAATCAAGAAGAGCATCCATTGGAGTTTGTTTTCTCAGATGATGCGGCCATTGTAAAAAGGGACGAATCAAATGGGTATGTCGTTGAGCTTCAATCTTCCAATACCCTCTCTCTTGAAGAAATCGACTCAGCTGCCCAAGCTCTTGAAACGGACCTTGGCATAACCGTCCGATTTTTTGCAGGCTCTTTCCATCTTGTCCAGGACGATCCTAAAGAAGCCATCTTAATGGAATTTGACTGGCATACACAAGCAAAACCGTTCATTAAACGTAAAAAAGTCGCCTCTGTTCAATCCATATTGCCTGTAATTGTCCTTAACCGGTTCACAGAATTTGAATGGAGGTCTCAATTTGATCTCATTTACACACTTTTTGATGCAGACCCCGAGCTTGCTTCTGTTATACGGACGCTGGCGGAGAATCTTTCGAACGTAAGCAGTACGGCTAAACGCTTATATTTACACCGAAACAGTCTACAATACCGTCTCTACAAGTTTTCTGAAGGGTCGGGCCTGGATTTAAAATCCTTTCACGGCATTTTTACCGCGTATCTTGCTTCAGTAAAATGGGAATCGATGAGAACCATTAATACAATTTAGAAGCAGCATGCATTCCGTCAACATGACGAAATGCATGCTGTTTTTTTGTGCAAGTTTACCATTGGAAAGGCTTACATGATCTTATACAATGAGTATAGAATTTACCACTACATATTGGAGGAATTACTCATGGCAGAACTAAAGCTCGACAATATTTACAAAGTATATGATAAAGATGTAACAGCGGTATCAGATTTTAACCTTCATATTAAAGATAAAGAATTTATCGTTTTTGTTGGACCATCAGGCTGTGGGAAGTCAACGACTCTTCGCATGATCGCAGGACTTGAAGAAATCTCTAAAGGTGACTTCTACATTGGTGAAGAACGCGTAAATGATAAAGCACCTAAAGACCGTGACATTGCAATGGTTTTCCAGAACTACGCTTTATATCCGCATATGAGCGTATATGACAATATGGCGTTTGGTCTTAAACTTCGTAAGTTTGATAAAGCAGAAATCGAAAAACGTGTGAAAAATGCAGCAAAGATCCTTGGTCTTGAAGCACTTTTAGATCGTAAACCAAAAGCACTTTCCGGTGGTCAGCGTCAGCGTGTGGCACTTGGACGCGCAATAGTCCGGGATGCAAAAGTATTCCTTATGGATGAGCCGTTATCGAATTTGGATGCAAAGCTTCGTGTGCAAATGCGTGCTGAAATCGCCAAGCTTCACCAGCGTCTTCAAACGACAACGATCTACGTTACACATGATCAGACAGAAGCTATGACAATGGCAACACGTATTGTTGTTATGAAAGATGGTGTAATTCAGCAGGTTGGATCACCAAAAGAAGTATATGACAATCCGGAAAATGTGTTCGTTGGCGGATTTATCGGTTCTCCTGCGATGAACTTTTTCAGCGGTAAACTAACGGATAAAGGCTTTGAAGTAAAAGGCCAGGTACTTTCCGTTCCTGAAGGAAAAATGAAGAAGCTGCGCTCACAAAACTATGTGGGTAAAGACATCATTCTAGGTGTGCGCCCGGAAGATATTCACGATGAGCCAGTATTCATTGAAACTGCTGCAGGTGCAAACTTTATGGCTGACATTGAGGTTTCTGAGCTGACTGGTGCTGAGCTGATGCTTTATTCTAAAGTGGCTGATCAGGATTTCGTCGCTCGTGTAGATGCAAGATCAGATATAAAAGCAGGTCAAAAAATTGAGCTTGCTTTTGATATGAACAAATGTCATTTCTTCGATGCGGAGTCAGAAAGCCGCATCCGATAATCTGGTGGTTACCCCCTTTAACCATAAAAACAAGACTAACTCTCATGAGTTAGTCTTGTTTCATTTTAAAAAGAGCTTGGGACAAAAGTGTCTCAAGCTCTTTGACCGGTTCACTGCACTTTTAGGCGGACGCTTTCCGCAGGGACGGCGCTGAGCCCTACTCAGACTTTGCTTGCGGGGTCTCAATCAACCGTCATATCCTGCAGGGAGCCGCCCCATTCAACTCCGCTCTCCTCATACTATTAATAACTATATCCTCATTTTTTTAGTCTTGTCCCAGCCTCTTGTTTCATTAAAAAATATGCTGAGAGTCGTTTAGACTCGGTCAAGATTCACCATTTCAATTGGCTGAATCCATTCTTCATATTGCTCTTCTGTTACATATCCTGTTTCTACAGCTGCTTCTTTTAACGTTAATTCTTTTTCAAATGCAAGCTTTGCGATCTTCGCGGCTTTTTCATAGCCAATATGAGGGTTAAGAGCCGTCACAAGCATTAAGGAACGATTTACATGTCCTTCAATCACATCATAGTTCGGTTCAATGCCGACTGCACATTTCTCATTAAATGTCTTCATTCCATCCCCGAGGAGACGGACAGATTGGAGAAAATTATAAATAATAACAGGTTTATATACATTTAACTCAAAGTTGCCCTGACTCGCCGCAAAGCCTATTGTCGCATCATTGCCCATAACTTGAGCCGTGACCATCGTTAAAGCTTCACTTTGTGTAGGATTCACTTTTCCCGGCATGATGGAGCTGCCCGGTTCATTAGCTGGAATTGTAATCTCACCGATTCCGCTTCTCGGTCCGCTTGACAGCCATCTGATATCGTTGGCAATTTTCATCAGATCAGCCGCTAATGCCTTTAATGCACCATGTACATGGACCATGTCATCATGGCTGGTCAGTGCATGAAATTTATTGTCCGACGAATAAAATGGAAAACCGGTTTGAAGAACCAGCTGCTTGGCAACACGTTCGCCAAATTCAGGATGTGCATTGATTCCCGTCCCAACCGCAGTGCCTCCAATTGCCAGACTTAATATATGCTTGCTGGCTTCCTGAATCATATACCGGGATTTTTGCAGCATAGCACGCCAGCCGCTGATTTCCTGGCCCAATGTCAGAGGCGTTGCATCCTGCAAGTGGGTGCGTCCAATTTTAATAATTTCTTTAAATGATTCTTCTTTATCCAGAAATGTTTCCGTTAATTCCTTTAAGCTTGGCATTAAATTTTTGCAAAGTGCCTTGTACGCTGCGATATGCATAGCTGTCGGAAAGGTATCATTTGAGCTTTGAGACATATTAACGTCATCATTAGGATGTACAGTCTCTTCTACAGATTGTTCCTTCAAAAAAACATTTGCACGGTAGGCCACCACTTCATTTACATTCATGTTTGACTGGGTTCCACTTCCGGTCTGCCACACAACCAGCGGAAAATGTTCATCCAGGTTTCCATCAATAATCTCATTGCAGGCACGGCAGATGGCATCTCTTTTATCAAGAGAAAGCTTGCCTAGATCATAATTAACCATGGCTGCAGCTTTTTTAAGCTCTGCAAATGCATATGTAATTTCCAGAGGCATTTGTTCGACTCCAATTGGAAAATTCTCTTTGCTTCGCTGTGTCTGCGCTCCCCAGTACTTGCTTGCAGGAACTTGAATTTCACCTAAAGTATCTTTTTCTGTACGAAAACTCATGATTGCTTCTCCTCCTTACAAACGTTTTCATTTATTATTGTACCACTACTTTCTTCCAAGCTCACGTCTGGGATGTATGGATCCTGTTTCTTTTCTATCCCTTTAAAATAGGCTACACTTACATTATAAAATTTACTAACAGGAGGAATTCGAATGATGAAAATTGCGTTATTTGGTGCAACCGGCCGTGTGGGCAGAGTAATTATGCAAAATGCTCTGAAAGACGGCCACGAGATCCAGGCACTCATTCGGGATCCTGATGGGATAGACGCACACCCTAAAATAACGATTATAAAAGGAGATGCCTCCAATAAAAAAGATGTCTTTGATACCATAACAGGCTGTGATGCCGTCATCAGTGCTCTGGGCACCGATAAAAATGATGCACTTACGAAATCAATGATTCATATCCTTCCTGCGATGCGGGCGAACTCAATTTCTAAAATCATAACCATCGGAACTGCCGGCATCCTGGATTCCAAAAAAGAACCTGGCAAGTTCCGGTTTCATTCCAAAGAGTCAAACCGACGCTTGAGCACAGCTGCTGAAGATCATTGCCGAGCCTTTTTGATGCTTGACCAATCAAGCATGAACTGGACGATCGTATGTCCGACCTACCTGCCTGATGGAGAGAGAATCGGAAAATACCGAATAGAAATGAATACACTGCCCGATAGTCCTTCAAGCATCTCCATGTACGATACAGGCGATTTTGCTTATTCACTTCTCCAGAAAGATGAATATTCAAAAACACGTGTTGGATTGACTTATTGATAGTGAATGTATAAACATTCTAATGATTCGTTCTATCATGGCTTACATTTTTAAACTTCTATTTTGACCCTGAAAAAAAGCTGTAAAAAGTCAGGTTTTCTTGACTTTTTACAGCTCTTCTTTTTTAAATATATCAATTAACTTTTAATCAATTTTAGTGATTATCCTGCCTGCTTATTTCCTTGCTGCAATTTATACATTTGATAATATTTTCCTCTAAGAGCCATTAATTCATCGTGAGAGCCTTTTTCAGCAATCTCCCCTTTATCCAGCACAAGAATTTGATCTGCATTTTTAATCGTTGACAATCTGTGTGCAATGATAAAAGTGGTGCGGCCTGACTTTAACGTTTCCATCGCTTCTTGAATAATGGATTCCGTTTCTGTATCCACACTCGATGTTGCTTCATCTAAAATTAAAATGGAAGGGTCATAGGCAAGTGCCCGGGCAAAAGAAATTAATTGGCGCTGACCTGACGACAAGGTGCTTCCTTTTTCAATTACCGGCTCATCAATTCCTTGCTCAAGATGCTTTAGTACACGATCAGCACCTACTGCTTTCAATGCTTGTTCTATTCTCTCCCGTGAAATTCGAGGATCATTGAGAGAGACATTAGATGCAATTGTGCCTGTAAATAGATATGGATCCTGGAGCACTATTCCCATGTGATCGCGAATGGTCTGTCTTGGCAGTTCCTTGATGTTTTTTCCATCAATTCGAATCTCCCCTTTTTGACAGTCATAGAAGCGGAATAACAGATTCATGATGGAACTTTTCCCTGAACCTGTATGGCCTACCAAACCAATTGTTTCCCCCGGCTTCGCTTCAAATGAAAGGTTTTTTAACACATAGTCTTCTTCCTTGTAGGCAAACGAAACGTTTTTGAATTCTACATGCCCTTTGTATCTTTTAATTCTGCTGTCCTTTACCTCTTCCCCATTTTCGTCAAGCAGTTCAAATACTCTTTCACCTGCCACCAGCGCAATTTCGAGATTGGCAAGCTGGTTAACAATTCCGGTTACCGGCTGGAACAATCGGGTAATGTAATCAACGAACGCATACAGCACACCGACTGAAACGACCGACTCTGCTCCTATGGCATCACTCCCAAAATACCATATAAAGGCAACAAAAGTCAGATTTCGAAGAATTGTAACGAGATTATGAGACATGAGTGAATTTAGGCTTAACAGCTTATTTTGATAATTAAAATGAGTTTGATTCATTTCTTCAAATTCTTCTTTTGTTCGTTTTTCTCTTCTGAATGCCTGAATGATGGTCATGCCCTGAATCGATTCATTAATAGAAGCATTGATTTCACTTACTTTCGAACGTACAACATGATTGTACGTGGAGGCATACTTCCGATACACAGACATCCAAATCCACAGAATCGGCAGCAAAATCAGGCAGATTGCTGCAAGCTGAGGATCAAGGATAAAAAGTGCAACAAAAATTCCAGCAATATAAATGCCGCTATAGAAAAACTGTGAGAGCACCTGGACATACAGCTCCCGGATGGCTTCTGTATCATTGGTAATTCTCGCGACCACTTTTCCTGCCGGCAGATTATCAAAATATTGAATAGGCAGTCTTTGAATATGTCCAAAAATATCCGTACGCATTTTCTGAATAATTCTGTTTGCTGACCTCTGAAGCTGATAATCCTGTCCAAAATGAAATAGAGCCGCCACCACTGTCAGAGCAAAATAGAGCAGCACCAACTGAATGATACGGGGAATTTCCGGCTGGTAAAACGCCATAATTTGAGACCTCGACAATTCTTCTGCAGGATAAGAGAATTGAGTTTCTTCATTCATGAAAATCAAATTTCCGTCTTCAAAGGAGCGTTCGCCTTCAGCTGTGACCGGTTCATCCACAAAGAAAAACCGAAGGCCAATTTGATAAATATGCGCCTCTTCCCCTTTTGTCTCACTTTCGGTAAAGTAATCTCCCCGCTTATAAAATGTGTTGTTATACGCTACTGCATCTTTTGTATCTCCGGATTCATACCATGGCTGCTCGATGCCAAGAATATGGTCATCAATCATTTTTTTGGCAATAAAGGGACCGACAAGCTCTGCTGAAACAGACACAGTCAGCATGAGCAGGGCGATTATAATAGTTTTTTTTAATAAGAGTGCATACTTGTAAAGTCTTTTTCCTACACTCATGAGCGCACCTCCTCAAGAAGGGATTCTTCTACCTGCTGACGCTCATACTGTTCTAAATACCAGCCTTTAGCTGAAAGCAGATCTTCATGTCTGCCTTCTTCGATCACACGTCCGTTTTCAAGCACAATAATCCAATCGGCATGTTCTACAGCTGACAATCGATGCGTCGTGATAATCGTCGTCTTTCCCTGTCTTTCATTTCGGATATTAGTTAAAATACTCGATTCTGTTTTCGCATCAACTGCAGACAATGAGTCGTCTAATATAAGGACATCAGGGTTTTTAATTAATGCACGTGCGATAGAAATCCGCTGTTTCTGCCCTCCTGACAGAGCCACTCCTTTTTCTCCTACCAGCGTTTCAAGGCCAGCAGGCAGCATTTCCAGGTCCCTCTCAAAATGAGCCATTTTTATTGCATGAAAAACAGCTTTTTCATCCGAATCTTCTGCTCCAAATAAAATGTTTTCACGAATGCTTCTTGAAAATAAAACATGATCCTGTGGAACATAGCCTAACCAGGATCTTACGTGATCCTTAGTCTGCTGATCTATCGGGACTTCTCCGATTTTTACAGCTCCATCTCCCATTGGGTATTCTCTGAGAAGCTGCTTTACAAAAGTCGTTTTTCCGCTTCCGGTTTTCCCAACAACCCCCAGTGTCTGACCCTGACTAATTGTCACATTTAAATTGGTCAGGTTTTTTACAGATGAAGAAGGATATTGAAAGCCGGTATTAGAAAAGGTTATAGAGCTTGCTGCTGCGGCATTTACAGGGTGCTCCATGTCCGGTACGTCTTCAGCATAGCTCAGTGTTTCATTCACCCGGTCCATTGAAGCATTTCCCCGCTGCATAATATTAATGAGTTCACCTATAGCAAACATTGGCCAGATCAGCATGCCGAGATATACATTAAAAGCGACCAGTTCGCCTAACGTAATGGTCTGATTAAATACAAGAAATGCGCCATATCCCAATCCAATCATGTAGCTTATGCCTGTCAGGATTTTAGTAAGGGGGTTAAACAGCGTGTCAATAAAAGCGACCTTCATATTCTTTTTGTAGACATCCTCTGTTTCCTGCTGAAATTGAGCTTCATCAGCTCTTTCCTGAACGTATGCACGAATCACTCTTACACCTGCCACTGACTCAAGCACTCTGTCATTCAGATCGCCAAAAGCATCCTGCGCACGGGTGTATCGTTCGTGAATTCTTTTACCTAAAAGCTGCATGACGATGGCCAGCACCGGCAGCGGAAGAACGGCAGCAAGGGTTAACTCCCATGAGACCACTACACCCATTGTAAGCAGAATGGTCAGCATATAAGCAGTAGAATCAATCAATGTCAATACACCAAAGCCTGCTGTTACTGACAATGCTTTTAAATCATTTGTTGATCTTGCCATAAGATCTCCAGTCCGGTTCCGTTCATAAAATGTTGGTGTCATTTTTAACAAATGCCCCATAAACATGGAACGTAGTCTTCGTTCGATTTCATTTGCACCGCCAAACAATAAATATTGCCATACATAATTAAATAAATATGAAATGACTGCTATACCGAGCAGGATCAGCAAGTAGCGGGTTAAAACTGCCTGCGTCAATTCCCCTCTAAAAATATCATCGATCGCCAACCCTACAAGCAAAGGGGGAATGACTTCAAATACATTGGCAATTAAAAGCAGAACAATTGCTAAGGTGTACCGCTTCCAGTGTTCTTTAAAAAACCAGCTTAACTTATAAAAAATACTAAACATTAAATCCCGCCTCCTTCTCCTTCAATCCGACCAGGCTACCCACTTTCCAGCTCCACTGTTTTCATGTACATGTTTGTTCCTTTGTTCATTTTTTTTCCTCCTCTTTTTTAATGGATAGATCATACACTTTCTTTTATGAAAACAGATCCCTCTGTTGACAACACCATACAATTTTTGGAAACAAAAAAAGCACACCGCCCATTAAAGCACGGTATGCTTTCATTTAAACAGGCACAGACTACGATACGCAGACTGCACCACTATCATGACAGAATTAATTGTTCTTAAAAAGATCATCTGTTACAAAAGAGTTTGTCGCTGCGTGTTATTCAATTGAAAGAAAATGTTAAAAGCATCGATACGATTTTTCATGACACGCAACTCCCTTCTTAAGTAATTTTGTCCATTCAGGACACCCTTAGATTAGCCCAATGCACAATGAGATGTCAATTGTTTTTTCATTTTTTTGAAAAATGAAAAGATGTGACAAACCAGCTTTGACATCTAATTTCTATTAATACGGTTTAAAGTTACCATTCAAGGGTACTATACAATTAACCAAAACGGGATTTTTATGGCCGATTTTGGAACCTTACAAAGGGGTGACCTTCATGCTAAGAACGATATTAATGATCATTGGTGCAATCGTTGTAATTTTTTTCCTTATTAATTTAATCGGATAATTAAAACAAGAAAATCCACATGGGAATAAACCGCAGTAGATCGCACTGTACTTATACTATATGCACTATATTTTATCTTATTCTGTCTTCTTATTCTATCTGCGGTGTTTATCGTTTCCCTTGTAAGCAGGCAGGGACAAATCTCAATAAAGTTTAATTAATGATTAAGTATTTATTAATAGAAAGCCGAGTCCGCCTGAAGCGCAGCAAACCGGTTAAAGAGCTTGAGACACTTTTGTCCCAAGCTCTTTATTTATTTTTTATTTATTCAGACTATTCGATAATATAAAGGGTAAAGGCATAGTAATCAATCTTTTAAGGAGCTGAATGCTATGTATACTCATATTCTTTTAGCGTTTGACCAGTCTGGCAGCAGTCAAAAAGCGCTGGATTCTGCTGTTAGTCTTCTCCATTTAAACAATAAAGCTGACCTGACTATTACACATGTTTCCACTGAAAAACATTCACTTGACACAACAATTTACGACAAACCAAGAGATGCAGCAGCGATTATGTCTCCTGGAGTGGATAAACAAAATCCACCATACATGCCTCCCCTGCCACAGCAGGACAGCGGAAAGTCTGTTCATCAGCTGACAGATGAGCTTGATGACGCTTTGCAATCAGCAAAGCATCATTTGGATAACAAAAACATTGAGGCGCAGTTTTATCCGTTAACAGGTTCACCTGCTGAAGCCATTGTGGATTACGCTGAAAACAATGAAGTAGATTTAATTATTGTAGGACGTACAGAAAAAAGCACCTTTCAGAAATGGTTTTTAGGCAGCGTCAGTGAAAAAATTATGCAATCCTCTCCATGCAGTGTACTGGTAATTAAATAAACTTACCCGTTGGTGCTTGCTAAAAAATGCCCGTAGTTTTCTTAATTACCATTAAGAAAACCGGGCAGCCTATTCAACTGTTTCATCTTTCTTGACAGCCCCTCCTGCTAAAGAATTTATTACGACGGGTACATATTCAATTGAAAAGTATACGGTCAGCTTCAATTTCCGTTATACTGTATATAAGTATGGCTGAATAAAGGATGATGGGTGTATGGCTAGGCAAAGAAAGATGGTAATAGAAGACCTTTTAAAGGCAACGGAAGAACTTCTGCTTGAAAAGGGTTATGAAGGATTTCACTTTAAGGCATTGGCAGACAAATTAGATGTAGCGAGAAGTACAATATATGAATATTACAGTAACAAAGATGAGCTGATAACTGATTATATGCGCCTCCTTATGATTGAGGTTATGGAACGGATTGACGCAATTTCTCCGCAGACCTCCTCTTTTAATATGCTGAAAGAACTGCTAACGCTTTTTATGGAGTATTCTCAAGTGTATGACATGATAAAAATGCGTTCTTCACTAAATCAAAGTACCTCTCCCACTGTCGCTGGTCATTTAGATGAACTTGACAAATATTCACGTGAATTGTTTCAATTGCTGACTATTCATATTGAAAAATCCAAAGAGGAAGGGTCGATTCGAAAAGATGTGCCATCTTCTTTAGTAGCCGGCATTTTCTTTAACACCGTTTTGATTCCCAATTATGAAAAAATCCCTTCTGAACAGTGGTCTGAAGCGATTTTCAGCATTCTTGAAAATGGAATTGCCGTAAAATGATGAAAAGATTCTCACCCAGATTACATGGTGTGAGATCTTTTTTTTTGTTTTACCAGTTCCATAAACCTCTCCTTTGCCTCCTGTTCATTGAATGAACTAAACAATCTGAAATGATCCTCGTCTACAATCCTAAAATGCTTGCTGACAATATTTTTTTGTAAGATCAAGTTTTCATTTTTCCTGACTATTTTCCACAATATTTTTACACCCAGCGTTTTTTCCTTGCTGGCACTCAGCTCTTCTCTGGCAAGATGGTCTGCCAGTTCAAGTGCATCTCCCCCGATTGCGTTTATTAAGCTGTCCTGTTCCCTGAACAGTGCACAAATTATGATGACAGTAGACCAACTAGGAAGCAGACGCCCCTGCTCAATCTGAACAAGTGTTTTTTTGGAAACACCGATGACCTGAGCCATTCGATCGTGAGTAAAATCAGCTTCAATACGTATCAGTTTTAGTTTGGAGGCGATTAATTCAATTAATTCCTGTTTCGTCAAACCTCTCACCTCTTTCTCTCACCTAAAAAGCTAACTAAAAGCAGTCATAATTGATTCTATTAGCAAAGCATGTTATTCATGTGAACGGTATGCATGTTTAAACCTTAATTTTTTTGTGGGTATTTATATTTAGCAGGATGAGGGATCGGGGTTTGCCGACTACTGCAGGATGTGATGGATGTGATGGGTGCTTGAGACTTTACAGGTCAACATTGTGAGATTCTCAGCAGCGTACCTGCGAAAAGCTGTTAACCCATCAAAGAGCCTGAGACACGCTTTGTCTCAGGCTCATTTAAGTTAGCAGCTGAATTTTCAGCGCGGCTTTTATTTAAAATCGCTGTCTTGTTTCTTTTCGGAACCGGTTGAATGGAGTGCTTTTTTAAATTCGTGCATCGTAACTCCTGCCGCTTTTCCGAGTTCCGGCAGCTTTGAGGGGCCAAACACGATTAATGCAACAAATAGAATAATGATGATTTCACCTATTCCAAGATTCATATCCGCTGCTCCTTTTTGATTTTATATACTAAGTATACCTGTTCGAAGCAGAATTCTTTTAAAGCAGTCGTGTTATTTTTATGAACACTTACTCCCCTCTTTGCTCTTTAATTTTCTTTTTCTTTTCAGATTCAGAAACGTATAGAGCGACAGCAGCATCTCCAGAAATATTTATTGCTGTTCTGCACATGTCAAGCAGGCGGTCTATTCCAAGTATCAGTCCTATACCTGCTACAGGGAGATTTACTGAATTCAACACCATAGCGAGTAAGATTAGACCCACACCCGGCACTCCAGCAGTTCCAATACTCGCAAGAACAGCCGTCATTACAACCGTTAAAAGTTGAACAAATGTCAGATCAACCGCATAAATCTGAGCAATAAATATTGTTGCGACACCCTGCATAATCGCTGTTCCATCCATATTAATGGTGGCACCAAGCGGCTGGACAAATGAACTGGAGGATTTGGATATGTTCAGATCTCTTTGCGCTACTTCCATTGAGATAGGCAGCGTTGCATTACTGCTTGAAGTACTGAATCCTACTGTCATTGCCGGGAAAAAGTTTTTGTAAAACCAGATTGGGCTTTTCTTTGCCATGAAGAAAATAATACTGCCATAGGTCACAATGGCATGAACAACTAATGCCAGCAGCACAACGAGTACATACATCAATATACTTTGAAGTGAATCAAACCCAGCTTCTCCAAGTGCCGAAGCAATTAATCCAAACGTTCCATACGGAGCAAATTTCATAACAATGCCAACCAGAAACATCATAATCTCATTGCCTTGTTCGAATAAATTCAGAACCCCTTTTGTTTTTTCTTTTAACACCGTTAATGCAAAACCAATGAAGATCGAAAAAGCAATAATTTGCAGCATATTGCCTTCTGCTAAAGCAGATACAGGATTCTCAGGAATAATCGTTAATAAGGTTTCTGCCACTGAAGGCGTATCCTCTTCTTCAAATGAAGCTGCGTCACGATCTTCTGCTGTCAGAGGCGAATTTTCCCCAGGCTGAATGATCGCACCAAGGCTCAATCCAATCGTAATTGCAATCGCAGTTGTAACCATAAAAGTTACAACCGTTTTAAAACCCATCCTGCCAAGTTTCTTTGTATCTCCCAGACCGGCTATTCCTAGTACGAGAGAAAAGAATACAATCGGCACGACCAGCATATTAATTAAACTTAAGAAGATTTGACCCAGGGGTGAAAATAAATATGTATCCAGTGTAGAAAACAAATCCGGCGCAAAAGCATTTAATGCCAGACCCGTTATGATGCCCAAAATGAGAGCAATTAAAATCTTTGCAGTTAAATTAAGTTTCTTCACACATTTTCCTCCGATCTAACAAAAATCATTCATTTAGAAAACCTTACCCTATCAATCAATTTAATAGACATTCAAAAAAAGATCAATGCAAGAACCCGTAAAATCATTATACATGCATACATTCAGGATAAAATGGGTATAGTGAACTATAACATCTTCAGAAAGGAACTGCGATTATGACAAATCAAACAATCTACTTTATTTCGTCAAACCACGAACGCAGTTTAATCGCTGAAGGCTGGGCTTCAAGATTAAATACACAAAACATTACCTTTCGAAGCGCAGGCTGGTTCAGCGCTAAAACAAGTCCATTTTCAATTAAGGCAATGAAAGAGATTTGTATTGACTTATCTGCTATCAAACCATACCACTTAAAAAAAGAAGAACTCGATGAAGCAGATATAATCGTTTTAATACAGGATTTTGATAAAGATGAAAAAATTTCTTTGTCTCCAACTACTGCAAAAAAAATTCTGACATGGAATATCATGAACCCTGATAAGCACTCGGCTGATCCAAATGAAAAATGGGTTCTCTTTCAGGAAATTTGTGACGACATTGCTCTTCGAATAAAAGACCTGGGAAAAACTCTTTCTTCAACCGTGTAGCTTATTCTGGCAGAAGATTGCCGATTAAGCTATTTTTTTATACTTCACGTAAAACAGCTCTGACAGGACTACCATCCGCTCCCGCAATTTTCAATGGCAGGGCAATCAATTCATAGACCCCCTCTGATACCTCTTTCAGGTCGATTCCTTCAAGTATCCAAATATCATGTCGATGCAGTTCAAGATGATTTTTCAGCTCTTTGCTGTCAATAGTATCAACAGACGGCAGGTCCACTCCTATTAGATTGATATTTTTTTCTGCAAGTTTCCCTGGAACGTCTTCTTGCATAACAGGTATCGTTTCCGGGAAGTGATTTCGGTCTTTCCAATAGTTTGTTTTGATCAGTACACTTCTGATCGAAGAGTCCGTGATAAACGGCAGAATATCATCAGCTGAAATTCTTTCTTTCCCCCGGCAGTCTACTACTAAAGCTTTGGAAATGTAACGCTCCAGTGAGAGCTCATCTACTTTTTTACCGTTTTGATCGTAGTGAAACGGCGCATCAATATGCGTTCCCATATGCGTGCTGCTCTCGATTTTTCCGACATTCACAGAACCGCTTTCTTCGATATCCCACACTACTTCATACTGAAACAACGTGTCACCCGGCCATACTGCACTTTCTTGGGATAATTCCATAGAAATATCAATGATTTTTTTCATTTTAACGCCTCCTATGCAATGATGTTGCGGGTATTGCCATGCTGTTCATATTCTCTACTTTCCATAATATCTCTAAGCAGTAAAACTGATTCGTATAGTTCTCTGTAAGTCGTATACAATGGAGCTGGGGCAAGCCTGATTAAATTGGGCGATCTAAAATCAGGAATCACATTTCTGCTTTTTAAAGCCTTGCAAATACTTGCTGCAGCGCTATGTTCCACTGCAATATGGCCTCCTCTTTCTGAATGATTCAGCGGCGTAACCACTTTTAAATCATAATTACCCAGGAGAGAATCAATTAACTCAAGAAGAAAATCGGTCTGCTGCAGAGACTTCTCACGAATGCGGTGAATCCCAGCTTCTTCAAATATACTTAAACTTCCGGCTAATGGCGCACTTGATAAAACATGAGGCGTTCCGATTTGATAGGCTCCGGCATCACCCGCTGGAGAAAATGTGTGCTCCATGTCAAATTGTTTTTCTTTAGCAGAGCCAAACCATCCCTTTAAACCAGGCATTTTCCCATGATGCTTTTGGTGAACATATAATCCACCGGTTCCGCCTGGACCGCTATTAACATATTTATAATTACACCATACTGCAAAATCGACATTCCACTCATGCAGCTTGTGAGGAACTGCCCCAATTGAATGTGCCAGGTCAAATCCAACGATCGCTGAAAACCTGTGAGCGTATTCGACAATCTCTTTTATTGGCAGCAATTGCCCGCTTCGATAAAGTACAGACGGCAGCAGGACTAAGGCGGTTTTTTCAGTAATGGATGATTTAATGCTGTCCAACAGAATGGTCTGCCCGTCTTTTGATGGTGCTTTTTTTAAATAGATCCCTGGATCAAACCCTTTTAGTTCCAGCTGACTTTGAATGGCATACAAATCTGAAGGAAAATTAAGTTCATCACTAAGGATTTCATTTTTTTCTTCCTGCGGGTGATAAAAACTCGCGATCATTTGATGAAGGTTTGCAGTGATAGACCCAGTAACAACGACTTCATTCTTCTCAGCTCCTATTAAAGGCGCAGACATCCCCCCAAGCGTTTCAGAAAGTGTAAACCATGGATGAGGTCCTTCTGTCCATCCGTCAATCCCGTATTCCTTCCAGCTGTCTAGCGCTTTTAGAGTTTCATTTTCTGCTCTTTTAGATAAAAGTCCGAGAGAATTCCCATCTAGATAAATCTGCCCTTCTTTTATGTAAAATTCATCCCTGAATGCTTTTAAATCATCCTGCCTGTCCAACTCTTTTGCTTTTTCTAAAAGCTCTTTAACCATCGCTGCTCCATCCTCCTTATGAATCTGCTGAAATCTCAATTCATCACTATTGTTTTATATATGGTATCATCTAATCGTAAATGTTTACAGATTGAGATACAGATCATAAAGAGGTGTTCAGGACATGCAGACGATTAGAAGCAGTTTTATTCGCAGAATATTCGGGTTCTTTCTTCTGCCTTTATTGATTATTGAGCCTTTTTTCTCGAAAATCATCCTGTACTCACTGCCTCTTTTCATTCTGCTGGCATTTATATCTCAAGTAGAAAGCAAGTCAGAGTTCGCAAAATACAATGCTTATATTTTAATTACATCGCTGTACTTAATTGGCGTCTGGTGTGATGAAAGCCTTGTCCGATCCATTTTGGTCACCGGTTTGATTTTTTCACTCTACATCCTGTCACTTGATACTACATAATAGGAGGAATACATATGGAAAGAGTTATATTAGCAGAGGATCTTCAATTATCAAGAATTATTCATGGAATGATGCGTTTGAATGAATGGAACCTATCTAAAGAAGAACGGCTTTCGTTTATTAAAGAAGTGATGGAAAAAGAAATCACCACGTTTGACCATGCAGATATTTACGGAGGCTATCAATGTGAAGAGCTTTTTGGAGAAGCTCTGGGGCTGGATCCCTCACTTCGAAAGAACATGGAGATTATTACAAAATGCGGCATCGTTCTTCCGTCATCTAACCGCCCTGAGCACAAAAGTCATCACTATAATACGAGTAAAAAGCATATTATACAGTCAGTAGAACAATCTTTAACCAATCTTAAAACAGACTATATTGATTTACTTTTGATTCATCGTCCTGATCCATTTATGAACCCGGAGGATACGGCAGAGGCGTTTGACCAGCTTCACAATGAGGGGAAGGTTCTTCATTTTGGAGTATCAAACTTTAAAAGAAGCCAAATGAAAATGCTTGAATCCTACACAGCTCAGCCTCTTGTGACGAATCAGATTGAGCTGAATCCATACAATCTGGAAAATTTCGAAGATGGTACACTCGACCTATCACTTGAAATGCAAGCTCCTCCAATGGCATGGTCTCCTCTTGCAGGCGGTCAGCTTTTTGAAAAAGAAGAATCTAAAGCCGAGCGGCTAAGAAAAGCACTAAAGCAAATTGGCAGTGAAATTGGCACGGATAAAATGGATGAAGTTATTTATTCATGGCTTCTTTCTCATCCGGCTTCTATCATGCCAATCGTCGGTTCAGGAAAAATAGAACGAGTTGATGCTGCGGTCGCTGCTTTGAAAATGAAATTAACACCACACCAATGGTACGTAATCTATGAGGCTTCACTTGGGCATGAAGTTCCTTGATTTACTGAATAAAAACAGCCAGTGACTGGAAATAATGATGGTCAAAGATTTTTCATTTGTGGTAGAATAGAAGCATTATTATTTGATTGGAGGAATGTTCGATGGGGTTATGACGCTCAATTCTAAAAGAGACAATCGTTGTGTTTATCACGAGGTAATCAAAAATGGCTTTAGATGTCAGGCTGTGCGGTCATCCTTTCCATTTACATTCCTTCAATAAACGACTTATAGGAAAATTGGTTTGATGCCGTCCGTTGAATCTTGCCGTTGTTGATTCAGGCAATACATTTCAACAAAACAGGAGGTGTGAGAGACATCCCCACGCCGAAAACCAGCTGTGGCTGTTTTTTAATGGGATTGTCTCAAATCATTGGAAATAGTTCAATTAATTATGGTCGCTGTTCTAATTGCACTAACAGCATTTTTTGTTGCTTCTGAGTTCGCCATTGTAAAAATCAGAAGTTCACGATTGGATCAGCTTGCTGCTGAGGGAAATTCCAAAGCGCTGGCTGCCAAAAAAATAACATTAAATCGAGATGAATACTTGTCAGCATGTCAGCTTGGCATTACAGTATCAGCTCTAGGTTTAGGGTGGCTCGGTGCATCTGCAGTAGAAAATCTCTTTGGCCCTCTTTTAGCCGGCCTTGAAATCTCTGCATCTCTTACTCATCTGATTTCATTTGCCATCGCTTTTTCCATCATCACCTTTTTACATGTGGTGATTGGTGAGTCGGCGCCTAAAATCTTAGCTGTACAAAAAGCTGAAGCTGTTATTCTGCTTCTTGCAAAACCGCTTATCCTGTTTTACAGCTTAATGTATCCGTTTATCTGGGTTTTAAATGGTTCAGCACGAATTTTCGCTTCAATGCTGGGCCTAAAGCCTTCTTCTGAAAATGACCTTGCTCATTCGGAAGAAGACCTGAGGATTCTATTATCTGAAAGCTTAAAAAGCGGTGAGATTAATCAATCAGAATACAGCTATGTGAACAAGATATTTGAATTTGATGAGCGTGTTGCAAAAGAAATAATGGTACCACGCACCGAAATTATTAGTGTGAACAGCGGCCTTACCCTGAGAGAAGTGTTCAGCGTTATGAAAGAGGAGCAATACACCCGTTATCCCGTTGTTGAGGATGGAGATAAAGACAATGTGATCGGGATGATCAATATGAAAGAACTGATGACAGCATTCATTGAGGATCAGGCCAACGGTGACCGCCTTGTCTCGGAGTATACCCATTCCATTATCCAGGTCATTGACAGCATTCCTATCAATGAACTGCTGCTGAAGTTTCAAAAAGAACGGATGCACATGGGAATTCTTCTAGATGAATATGGAGGGACCTCCGGACTCGTTACAATGGAGGACATTATTGAAGAAATCGTTGGAGAAATTCAGGATGAATTTGATGTAGATGAAATACCAGACGTTCAAAAGATCAATGAACATCATTATATTCTCGACTCAAAAGTACTGGTGCAAAATGTCAATGATCTTCTTGGCATCAATATTGATGAAGAAGATGTGGATACAATTGGCGGATTTTTCATGACAAGAAATTTTGATGTTGAAATCGGTGATGAGATTTATGAACAGGGATTTGTCTTTAAAGTGAACGATGTAGACGGGTACCATATCCTCTATCTTGAAGTTTGGAAAATGTCAGAAGAAGAGCAAACCACTGAAGAAAGAACATCTGTAATGAAAACTTCTGTTCAAACGACAGAAGCCTGATGATAAGAAGCTGAATCGAGAAAACATCGGTTCAGCTTTTTTCTCTGCAGAGATTTCCCATCAAAAAGACATTGCGCTCACAGACATTAAAGGGTAAAATAAATACGTGAAAAATAGGAATAGATATACACACGGATGTAAGATCCGTTTTTTTAGTTAAAGAAGTGCAAACGATTGCATAATTATGGGGGTGCATCAATATGAAAAAAATCTGGTGGAAAGAAGCCGTTGGCTATCAAATTTATCCAAGAAGTTTTCAGGATTCAAACGGTGACGGTATAGGTGATTTACAGGGAATTATCCAGCGCCTTGATTATGTGAAAGATCTTGGTATAGACGTAATCTGGATTTGTCCAATGTATAAATCACCTAATGATGATAATGGATATGATATTTCTGATTATAAAGCTATTATGGACGACTTTGGCACTATGGCTGACTTCGATCAGCTTCTTGAAGAAGTTCACAAACGCGGCATGAAATTAATTATTGATTTTGTTCCTAATCACACAAGTGACGAGCATCAATGGTTTATTGAATCCCGTTCAAGTGTGGACGATCCGAAAAGGGACTGGTACATCTGGCGTGAAGGTAAACGCAATAACCAGGGAAAAACCGTTGCAGAGCCAAACAACTGGGAAAGTATTTTCGGCGGCTCAGCATGGCAGTATGATGAAAAAACGGACCAATATTATCTTCATGTATTTTCTACAAAGCAGCCAGATATAAATTGGGAAAATCCAGAGGCAAGACAAGCCGTCTATGATGCGGTTAACTGGTGGCTTGATAAAGGTATTGACGGCTTCAGAATTGACGCGGTTAGTCATATCAAAAAGCGTCCCGGCTTCCCGGATATGCCTAATCCGCTAAAGAAAAAGTATGTGTCTTCATTTGATATGCATATGAATCAGGAGGGCATCCAGCCATTTCTTGAAGAGTTTAAAAATGAAACTTACGGCTCCGGGTCCCGTGACGTCATGACGGTTGGAGAAGCCAACGGTGTTTCAATTGACGAAGCAGATTTATGGGTTGGTGAGGAAAACGGCAAGATGGACATGATCTTTCAATTCGAGCATCTTGGTCTTTGGGATGCAGAAACCAATTTAGAGCTGGATATTGTGGAACTGAAAAAAGTTCTTTCGCGCTGGCAGGAAGGATTGGAGAACAATGGCTGGAATGCCTTGTTTATTGAAAACCATGATAAACCGCGTGTTGTTTCCACATGGGGTGATGACCATGATTACTGGTATGAAAGTGCAACTTCCATGGCTGCTATGTATTTTTTAATGCAGGGTACACCATTTATCTATCAGGGACAGGAAATCGGCATGACGAATGTTCAGTTTGAATCCATTGAGGATTATGATGATGTTTCAGCAAAGAATCTGTATCGGATTCGCTCTGAGGAAGGACTTCCGCACGGCGATATTATGAGAATTCTCTGGGCGTCCTCCCGTGACAACAGCCGGACACCTATGCAGTGGTCGCAGGAAGCGAATGCCGGATTCACTACTGCTTCACCCTGGATGAAGATCAACCCAAACTTTAAAGAAATTAATGTTGAAGATCAATTGCAGGACGAGAATTCTGTTCTTTCTTTCTACAAACGAATGATCAAATTAAAGAAAGATCATGAAATCTTTACTTATGGAACATATGAATTAATCCTTCCTGACCACCATCAAATTTTCGGTTATACCCGTACTCTTAATAAAGAACAAGTCGTTGTTTTAACGAACTTGTCAAAAAAAGATGCGATCATGGATCACAGCGATCTCAGCTTATCAAGCGAAAATATTATCCTTAACAATCTGCCTATTGAAGAGCATCACGAAATCTCAACGGTCGTTTTAAAACCCTATGAAGCCAGAGTCTATAAAATTAAGTGATAAAAGTCAACTCTGCACACGGAAATAGAGCCTGGGACAAAAATGTTCCAGGCTTTTTACCGGTTTACTGCGATTTTAAGTGGACGCTTTCCGCAGGGGCCACGCTGAGCCTTGCCAGAATGATGCCCTGTAAAGTCTCAAGCAACCGGCACCTCCTGCTTGGAATCGCCCCCTTCTTCACTGCTTAGGCTGGCTGAAACAGGCGTCAGGTGATTTCTCAATCTATCCTGGAACCTTTTACTGATTATTCTGATTTTCTTTGCCTTTCTCCAACTTATTTCCCTCCTCACAATAAGCATGGGGACTACCTACAACGTTGCTCTAGACCCAAATTGGTCACGTCTGATAATCTATTCTAAGGGAAATAATATAAGCATGTGAGAAAAGTACGTGGAGGCACACATATGGATTTATACGAAAATTTAAAACGCGGTGAGCGAGGCGCAATGATCAGCATTGCTGCTTACCTTATTCTTGCAGTCATAAAATTAGTTATTGGTATTCAAACAGGCTCAGAAGCGTTAAAAGCAGATGGGCTGAATAACACCACTGATGTCATTGCATCAGTAGCTGTATTGGTTGGCCTCCGTGTCTCAAGAAAACCGCCTGATCAGGACCACCATTATGGACATATGCGTGCTGAGTCCATCGCTTCATTTGCTGCAGCATTTATTATGACAGCCGTTGCATTTCAAGTCCTTACTCAGGCAGGCTCGATCATCCTTAAGGGAGGGCAGGATCATCCTCCAAGTCTGCTTGCAGCATGGGTGGCGATTGGCAGTGCTGTATTTATGTACGGTATCTACCGCTATAACCTCAAATTATCAAAAAGCATCAAAAGCTCATCCCTTTTTGCTGCAGCCCAGGATAACCGGTCGGATGCACTTGTCAGTCTGGGAGCAGCCATTGGGATTATCGGCAGCTTTGCAGGACTGACCTGGCTTGATCCATTAGCCGCTTTTCTGGTGGGCATCATCATCCTTAAAACCGCATTGGGCATTTTCAAAGATGCTATTCACACCCTTACAGACGGGTTTGATACGGATGAAGTGAAAGAAATCAAATCCAGTGTCAGAGAGATCCCAGGGGTGCGGAAAATTGAGGATTTTAAAGCACGCTCACACGGCAATGTGACGTTTATTGACCTGACAATTAAAGTAGACCCTGAATTAAACGTCGTCGAAAGTCACGATATTTCAGAAGAGATTGAACATGCTCTTCAAAATAACCGTCCGCACACTCAGGTTCACGTCCATATTGAACCGGACGTCTAATGCACATAAAAGGAAGAAGAATGATCATTCTTTTTCCTTTTTTTCATGTTCAGACTGCATGGCTTTTAATTCTTCAGCAGAAGATTGCAGCATGGCTTTTACACGGGGGCTTATGCCTTCAGGTAATTCATTTGGCGGAAAGAATTCCACCTCTTCGCCTTCCACTCCATCTGCTTTCAGCTCTCCGCTAAGAATCTCTCTTGAATAGTACACAACGGTGACCGCGTAAAACTCATCCTCATTTGGTAATTTCACATAATACTCTTTACCCGATAAAACTCCAATTAAATGAACCCTGCCGATTGCAATGCCGGTTTCTTCTTTTACTTCTCTTCTTGCTGCATCCTCTGTTGATTCACCAAGTTCAATAAATCCTCCCGGGAGCCCCCATATCCCGCCTGTTCTTTTCTGTAATAAGATATTCCCTGTATCATTAAAAACAAGAACGGCCACTCCCACTAAATTTACCGCGTCATGTCCTATTTTTTTTCTTAAATGCTGTATGTAAGACATACAACCCCGCCTCTCTTACGTATTTGTCTTTGTTCTAACCAATTACATTCTATAATAAATATAAACGGTGAAACCATAAAATTAAAATGATACAATATTTAAGATTACACAAATTGGGTACAAACGGTCGTTAACAAGTGAGAGTTGGAGAGTGAATATATGCAGGAATGGATTATGTCGTTTATGGAGCAGTACGGATATTTTGGTATTTTTCTCATGATTGCACTTGAAAATCTTTTTCCTCCAATTCCTTCAGAAGTGATCCTCCCTTTTGGCGGATTTATGACTACCACTACTGATCTAACCGTTACGGGGGTTATCATAGCCTCCACAGCAGGATCGGTCGCGGGAGCTGTCATACTTTATGGGATAGGACTTCTGGTTGATGTGGAACGGCTGGAAAAAATCATTGAACGCTATGGAAACATCTTAAGAGTAAAAAAAGAAGATTTGCACAGAGCAGATGCATGGTTTGACCGTTATGGCGTATGGACTGTTTTCTTTTGCAGAATGGTTCCTCTTATCAGGAGTCTGATTTCAATTCCAGCAGGTATGTCCAATATGCCGTTTGTTTTATTTTTAATCTTCACAACACTCGGCACCATCATTTGGAATACCATTTTAGTCGTGGTCGGAGCTCAATTGGGCGACTCGTGGGAAGAAATTTTGGGTTTCATGGACGTCTACTCAACGATTGCGTACACAGTCCTAGGGGTGTCAGCAGTTCTTTTCATCTTGTGGTACAGTAAAAAAAGAAAAAAGCATAAACTATAACGACTGGTGTTTTGGAGTTTATAATGAACAAGGGGCTTGGACTAAATTGTCCAAGCCCCTTTGAACGGTTCTCTGAGCTTCAGACGGATCCTTTCCGCAGTCGCGGGCGTTAAGCCTTTAAGGACAAGTCCCAGGAAAGGCTCAATCCCCTTTATCTACTGCTCGATTCGCCGCTTTACGCTCCGCTCACTTCAAATTTTCAATGTTTTAACACCCATAATTATTACAGTCATGGATCACAATACATACTTAAAGACACCTTAAAAATACACAATATAAATTAATATCCCACTTAACACCAGCCTGTAAATCGCAAAGGGGATTAGTTTAATCCGGCTGATCATCGCAAGGAAAAAGCGTATAGATAAAAGAGCAAATAAAAAGGCGCTTATAAAGCCTGCTATAAAAAATGGCAGCGCATCGACTGAAAGATACGACCAGTTTTTAACTAAAGACAAGCCGCTTGCTCCGAGCATAATAGGAACAGCCATAATAAAAGTAAAATCTGCCGAAGCGCGGTGACTGAGGCCGAGAATGACCCCGCCTGAAATAGTGGAACCTGACCTTGAAAAACCGGGCCACAGCGCAATACATTGAAACAGACCCATTAATAATGCCTGTCTGTACGTGATCTGATCAACTGTATGAGTCACTCGGCTTCCCTTTTTATGAAGAATGTCCGCAGCAATCATTAAAAATGAACCGCCAATTAATCCGATCAAGACCGTTTCAATTGAAAATAGATGCTCATCAATAAAATCTTCAAATAAAAAGCCCAGTATCACTGCAGGAATCAATCCTGCTGCTACCAACTGCCATTTCAGCACAGGGGCACCAGCTTTTGGCTGTTTATTGACGTTTACAAGATTAATCAGTCTTTCTTTAAAAACCACTACCACAGCTAAGATGGAGCCTAGCTGAACAACAATTTTAAATGTATTTGCCACATCCGGATTAAATAATTCTTTTGATTTTAACCATAAATCATCCACAATAATCATGTGGCCTGTAGAAGAAACAGGTGCAAATTCTGTCAGTCCTTCTACAATTCCTAATATAACTGCGACGACAATCGCCCACCAGTCCATTAAATCACCCTGCCGTATTCAATTTTTTGCTTCACCTCAGCTATGTACTCCTTTCTTTATGCTTTGGCCAGTATCATTTATTAAGACGGCATTGAATCAGGAAAAGTTACATTTTATAAACAACAGAGAACCCAAAAGAAAGAATTTTTTCTTTCAGGTCCTTATCGGTTTTCAAGCTTAGACTCGAGTTAGGACAAATGTTTGCGCTGCATCGTTCTTCCGTTGTGCACAAAACAAATGCTTTTGCCGTCTACCAGCGTTTCCAAATGCACGGTTTTTCCCCACAAGCGATGAATATGCGGCATCACTCTCTCAAGATAATCAATATCAAGCTCTGTTCCCTCGTACATATGCATTAAGTACAGTTCTCCATTTTTAAGGTAATCACCATCTTCTACTACAATGTATGGAAATCCACCGTTTACCCTTGAAGAAATCAGCTCGTCCCGGACTCCTTCCCATTCTTTCCCAACTATTCTGTAATCTCTGCCGGCCCGCTGGAACAGAAACATATCCTCCTGCTCAACAAATTCCTTTGTTAAATAATTGCGGATAAAAGATTGATCGGATTCGATTTCTCTAACTTCAAAAATCTTTTCTCTGCCGCTATTCGGTTTGACGCCATTACGGATGGCTTCTTCATCCGGGTTATTCCACCGGTCCTCTATATGCTCAAATAATTTTAACCCGAGATAGTAGGGATTAATCTGCGTTTTTGACGGCTGCACTACATTTGCATTCAGCTTTGCAAATTCAATGGATTCCCCGCTTGTTAAATCGAGCTCTCTCATAATTTTCTGATGCCAGTAGGATGCCCAGCCTTCATTCATGATTTTAGTTTCAAGCTGCGGCCAGAAATAAAGCATTTCTTCACGGATCATCGTCATAATATCGCGCTGCCATTCTTCCAGCTCTCGACTGTATTGCTGAATAAAAAGCATCAGATCCTTTTCAGGTGAAGGGGGGAACCTTTTTCTCCTTACTCTGGATCGGTTAATTGGTTTAGGCGGTGACTCCATATTCCACAGATCATCATACGGAGATTTTTTTGAATCCCTTTCTTCAACCTCCCACTCATCAACCTTCCAGTCAAAAGAAGCCTTAGAAAAAGAAGGATCTACATGTTCTTCAATGGCCAGCACAGCGTCAAGAAATTCTTCCACCTCATGCTTGCCTACTTCCATTTCATATGCTCTAATTCTTTCGGCAGTGGCGGTCATACTGTTCACCATATCCCGTTTCGTTTGACTGAACCGCACATTATTTTTAAAAAAGTCACAGTGCGCTAAAACATGGGCTACTATCAGTTTGTTTTGGATTAACGAATTGGTATCCAACAAAAATGCATAGCAGGGATTAGAATTTATCACTAATTCGTAAATTTTACTCAGTCCAAGATCATATTGCAGCTTCATCTTATGATATTGCTTTCCAAAGCTCCAATGGGAAAAACGGATAGGCATTCCGTAAGCACCAAACGTATACAAAATAGATGCAGGGCAAATTTCATATCTCATTGGAAAAAAATCAAGTCCAAATCCTTTTGCGACTTCAGTTATTTCATCGATTGCTCTTATGAGGTCTTTGTCACTCACAGTCATCACGTCCCTTCCCTCCTTAAAATATATGTTGGAAGTAAAAGTTCATGATTGTTGGTTTTTTGATTCTCTTTTCATTGAATAATTATGTGGTAAAAGAAACTTTATAAGCTGCAATAGCTTGAAAATCTGGCTTGTTTATATTTCAAACAAGTAAACACCGTCCAGTCACTCCATATATTCACTTGTTTTTTTCAGAACAAATTACTCCTTTTCAGCACATACTAATGGTAACTTCTCTGAAAGGAGGATGGACAGTAGACATGAACAATGACTATGACCGTACCTTGCTTTATTTGTACCGCCACTCTTGGGATGACATGCTGATCTTAATGGTACGCACAAAGGATGATCTGCTATCCAGAAAAATTAAACTGTTGTTAAAAGGGATCCACTATCCTCAACCACAGGAAACCACTGCCTATCATTACACAGAGTTATTTCGCTACGCTGAATTTTGTGCTTCAAAATTCAGGTCACCTGTTGTCAGCGTTTTATAAAAAAAGCCGCCACCCATTGAAAAAGTTCGTTTTAGTACAGGTAAACACTAAAATTCACTTGTAAATGAGTGGAGGGCTGTCTTTAATTTTAGCTTCTATTCCTTCATTTATGTAACTAATGGTAATTGCTTTATACAGCATCCTCCCTTTTATAAAAAACGAAAGACAGCCCCTATTAACAAAGGCTGCCTAAAATTATACTTTAAGATGTTTTATACCATCGAGTGAACTTTATCCATAAATGCTTCTTTTATTTGGGACAACTTATTTTCACTGTCTTCAAGACTTGATCCGATTACACTGAAATAAAATTTTACTTTCGGCTCCGTGCCACTCGGCCGGATGCAAACCCACGAGCCATCCTCTAAAAAGTACTTTAATACATTTGAAGCTGGCAGTGAAATGTCCTCTTCTTTGCCTTTAGCAGTAATCAGTCGTTTTTGAGTGCCGTAATCTTCCTGGGAATGAACAGCAAGTCCGGCAATTTCCCTGATCGGATGCTCACGGAAACCGGTCAGGATCGACTGAATTTTATCTGCTCCTTCTTTTCCTTTAAGAGTCAGCGATTCAAGACCTTCTTTGTAATAGCCGTGCGTTTCAAATAACGATAACAAAACCTCATACAGAGTATGTCCCTGCTGTTTATGAAAGGCTGCAGCTTCTACTGCTAAAAGAGCTGCCTGGACTGCATCCTTATCGCGGGCAAAGTCTTTGACCAGATAGCCATAGCTTTCTTCATATCCGAATAAGAAAGTATGCTCCCCGGTTTTTTCATACATTTTTATTTTTTCTCCAATGAACTTAAAGCCTGTCAGAACATCTTCTGTGGTTGCACCGTAATGTTCTGCAATTTTTCGTCCAATTTCAGAGGTAACAATTGTCTTAAATACTCTTCCATTATGAGGAAGATTTCCTTTTTCACTTTTTCGGCCAAGCAGGTAATTAAGCAAAAGTGCGCCAGTTTGATTTCCTGTCAATAGTATATATTCATCATCCGGCCCTTTTACGGCTAAACCTAAGCGGTCTCCATCAGGATCTGCAGTAATTAAAAGGTCTGCACCTATTTCTTTTCCATCTCTGATTGCATATTCAAAGGCCCCAGGCTCTTCCGGATTAGGAGAAGCGACAGTCGGAAACTCTGAATCCGGCTCTTCCTGCTCTTTAACAATATGAATATTTTTATAACCAAGCGCTTTTAAACCGCGCTGAACCATTTCATTTGATGCTCCATGCAGAGGAGAAAACACAACTTTTAAATCGGATTCCTTTGCTAATTGAGGTTTTTCAGAAACGGTAATAAGATGTTCCACATAAGAATCATCCACAGAAGATGAAATCATTTCGATTAAGCCTGATTCCTTCAATTCATCGATGGATTTTACTTGAATATCAAGCTCATTATCAATCGCATTAATTTCTTCAATAACAGCGTCTGCATCTGCTAAATTAAGCTGGGCGCCATCTTCACCGTAAACCTTAAATCCATTGTATTCAGGAGGATTGTGGCTCGCTGTGATCATGCCTCCCATGTATGTATGTAATGATCTCACAGCAAAGGACAGCTGTGGAGTTGAGCGCAGCGACTCAAACACATAGGTCTGAATACCATGTGAAGCAAGAGTGCGGGCAATTTCAAGAGAAAACTCCGGAGATTTTCTTCTGCAGTCATAAGCCAGGACAACCCCTCTTTTTACTGCTTCAGGCCCTTTCTTCTCGATATAGCGGGCCAAGCCTTCCGCTGCCTTTCGGACGGTATAAAGATTCATCCGGTTTGTTCCTGCACCAATCTCTCCGCGCATGCCTCCAGTACCGAATTCCAGGTTTTTATAAAATGCGTCTTCTTTTCCTTTTTCATTATCCTTCAGTTGCTCCAGTTCAGAAAAAACCTCTTCGTCCAGCTGATCAAATGAAAACCATTTTTCATATGATTGTTGATAGCTCATAGTATACCTCCTCCAGTTTTAACTAAGGACACGCCTCGATTTAATTGTATCATGAACCAGGTAAAGAATTGACGCAGAACCCCATGCCACAAGAAAAAATATAAAAAGCAGAAAGCTAAGAAGACTGCTGCGATATAAGTGGATGCTGTTTTGCAGACTGTACAAACCAATACCCAGTATTTACATGAAATATACCTTGTCGCGCTAAACTTTCTTTATCTATTTGAACCTGCTATAAGAAAACAAAAGCCTGCTCCAGCTTCTGAACAAGAAAGAAGCGGGGCAGGCACATAATGAGTGATGCATATTGTTAATTCTATAGCGTCCAGTGACTATTTTTTGTATTCTATATTGTAAATATCATGCCTTCTGTCCTTTAACTGGCGAACCGTTCCGCTTTGCCGCTGACGGCGGAGAATTTCAAGGTCCACATCCCCAATCATCACCATTTCGAGGTTTGGATCTGTCTCACCTACAATTCCGTCACGTGCAAATTCAAAATCAGATGGCGCAAAAATACCGGATTGTGCGTATTGAATATCCATATTTTCTGTTTCAGGAAGATTGCCGACTGTCCCTGAAATAACGGTATAGATTTGATTTTCAACCGCTCTAGCCTGCGAGCAGTAGCGCACACGCAGATAGCCTTGACGGTCTTCTGTACAGAACGGGGTAAAGATAATTTTCGCCCCTTTATCTGTGGCGATGCGGGCGAGCTCCGGAAATTCAATATCATAACAGATCTGTATCGCGATTTTTCCGCAATCTGTATCAAACACACGTACCTGATCTCCGGCACTGATTCCCCACCATTTTCGTTCATTCGGTGTAATATGAAGCTTGTACTGCTTTTCAATCGTACCGTCTCTGCGGAATAAATACGCAATATTGTAGATTTCATCGTCATCCTCTTTTACAAAGTGAGAACCTCCGATTATATTTACATTGTAGCGAACAGCGAGGTCGGTAAAGAGTTCAATATAATCCTCCGTATAATCGGTCAGTTTTCTAACCGCCATACTTGGAGATTTCTCATTTAAAAAGGACATGAGCTGTGTAGTAAAAATTTCCGGAAAGACAACAAAATCAGAATGAGCATCTGAAGCTACATCCGTAAAATATTCAACTTGGTTTGCAAAGTCCGTAAATGAATCAATTTGACGCATCATGTACTGAACGACACAAATCCGGACAGGATGGCTCGTTTTAAAGTGACGCTTGGAATTCGGACGGTAATCCACATTGTTCCATTCCATCAACGTAGCGTATTTGTTTGATTGCTTATCATCCGGCAGATAATTCGGGTTGATCCTCATCAAGGTAAATCCATTTAAAAGCTGAAAGGACAGGACTGGATCATATACCTTGTGCATCTGTACAGAATCAACATATTCCCTTGGAGACATTTCATCCGCATATTTATGAAAATTCGGGATGCGTCCTCCAATGATGATACTTTTCAGGTTGTACTCTCGAGCCAGCTCGCGTCTTGCTTCGTACAATCTGTGTCCTACTTTCATGCGCCGGTATTCAGGGTGCACCATCACCTCTATTCCATACAGATTATATCCATCAGGATTATGATTGGTGATATAGCCTTCATCTGTAACATCATCCCATGTATGGCGGTCATCGTACTCGTCAAAGTTGATAATCAGACTCGAGCACGAACCGATAATTTCTCCGTCCAGTTCGGCAACAAGCTGCCCATCAGGAAATGTATCGAGATGGCTCTCAAGCTGTTCGATTTTCCACGGCTCCATACCCGGAAAACAAAGGCGCTGCATTTCAATTATTTTTTCTATATCAGGATGAATCATTGTTCGAATAATCATCTTTTTTTCAAACTGTGTTAAATCTAATTTTTCAGACATACTTCCCACTCCTTCACAACGTTTCATATCCCCTTTTTGCCTGGAACATAAACGCTTTATTACCCTTACATATTATAGCTTGTGCAATTGCACTTTGGAATCGTTTTGCATTTAATCTTTATTTGTAAGAATACCTGGTTGAAACACTTCCGCACTTTGAGTATGATGACAATTGGTTACTTTAAATAACTGCCAAAGAATAGACAAATTTTTAAAATAGTTGCGTCATTTTAGTAAGATCAGCTTGTCATATTCATCATTACCTTTTACAATCTTCATGAATCAACATTTAAATACGATTGAGAAGAAAAGAGGCATCAAAATGGAGAAAAAAACAGAGAATTTCCTTTTTACAGCCTGGGCTGCTTCTCTGGTAGCTGCAATGGGGTCTCTTTATTTTTCCGAAATAAGAGGGTACGAGCCGTGTGAACTATGCTGGTATCAAAGGATTTTTATGTACCCGATTGTCATTCTGCTTGCTGCGGCAATATACAGGAAGGATCCTAAAGCAGCCTTTTACTCTGCCTGCTTATCAGGAATCGGCGGACTTGTTTCGATCTATCATTATGGCATACAAAAGCTTGATTTTCTGTCAGACAGCGCTCCTGCCTGCGGAATGGTGCCATGTACGGGAGAATATATTAACTGGCTCGGATTTATTACGATTCCATTTCTTGCGTTAACCGCCTTTGCCATCATTTTTATTTTTAGCTTACTTATTTTAAAGCAGTTGAAAGGGGAAAAAGCCTGATGAAAAAAGTACTCATCTTCGGAGCAATCATTATAGTAATTTTTGCTTCAATTTTTATTATTACCAACATACAAAATGCCTCTAAAACCGAGGATAATCCATATGGAAAAGAGGACCTGGAACAGTCTACAATTGATTTGCTGGGTAATCCTGATTACGAAAATCAAATTCTGCCTGACGAGCTTGATGAAAGAATTTCAAGCGGGGAGCCAACGACTGTTTACTTTTTCAGCCCGGAATGCCAGTATTGTCTGGAAACCACACCGATGCTAGCTCCTCTAGCTGAGGAAATGGACGTGGATATGGTACAAATGAATTTAATAGAATTTAAAGACCAATTTAACAAATATTCCATCCAGTCCACCCCTACACTCGTTCATTTTGAAGACGGCCAGGCCGTTGACGGAATTGTCGGTGCCGCAAGTGAAAGTGAGTACGAGGATTTCTTTGAACGAAATGTTGTAAACGAATAAAACCTATTTATATCAATCTGGTCATCACCGCCTCTTCTCTTCCGACGAAGAGGCTTTTTTACTAACAGGAGAGGAACTTATCTTACATTAAGGAGCCAAATACATGAATCATTCCTCATTCTCGATATCCGTGCCCGCTCAAATAGCAGGAAAAACCATTGAAGAAGCACTTCGAAGCGAATGGAATTTCGGAAAAAAACAAATACACGCATGGCGCATGAATAAAGCGATTGATTTAAATGGACAATTAACCGAATGGAAAATGGTTTTATCCCAAGGAGATCTCTTGACCATCCGATTGGAGGAAGAGGAGAAACCCAGCTATCTGCCGGATCCCATCGATTTTTCTGTACTATATGAAGACGAGCATCTTTTAATTGCCAACAAACCGCCCCACCTGGATACTCACCCCAATCAGCCGGACGCTTCAGGCACCCTTGCAAACGGTGTGGTCCATTACCTTCAGCAAAAAGGAAGAATCGGGTATGCTCAGCCCATCCATCGGCTTGATCGGGACACAACAGGCACCATCGTTTTTGCTAAGCATGCTGCTGTCAAGCCCTTGCTCGACCGTGCATTAGAGCAGCGATCCATTAAACGCATCTACTGGGCGCATGTGCACGGAGATGTGTCGCAACCCAGCGGTACGATTGATCGCCCAATCGGAAATGACCGTCATCACAATTCCAGAAAAAGAATATCGCCAAGCGGGCAAAAAGCGGTGACTCATTTTAAAAAAATTCAATTCAATAAAAATCAGCAAACCTCCTGGCTACAGCTTGAGCTGGATACTGGCAGAACCCACCAGATACGAGTTCACTTATCTTCCATCGGTCATCCACTGGCAGGAGATACGCTGTATGGAGGAAGAAAAACAACACGGTACCCTTTTCAAGCACTTCACGCGGTAAAAATCAGCTTCATCCATCCTTTTACCGATGAAGCTATATATATTGAAGCACCTGATCCTGTAAACCCGGTTCGATTTTAAAAGGAGACAAGGAAAAGACCCTGAGGCAAATATGTCTCAGGGTCTTTGACCTTCAGGCGGACCTTTACCGAATCAACCGGAGCTTAAACGCTCTAATTAGCCTTTTTTCTTGAGATATCATTTTTTATGAACCGTTTACCACCATTTGCGCTATTTCAATTGTTCGGCGGGCCTGGTGCTTTACTGCTTCTTCTACGTCCTCAAGCATATTGCCATCCTGGTCCACAGTTACACTCGTTCCATACGGGTTTCCGCCTGAACTGAAGGTAACGGGATCCGAATAGCCAGGAGCCGCAATAATGGCGCCCCAGTGCATCATGGACGTGTAAAGCGACAGAATCGTAGCTTCCTGGCCTCCATGAGGATTTTGAGCGGAACTCATCGCACTCACAACTTTATTAACCAGCTTCCCATTAAACCAAAGTCCTCCAGTCGTATCTAAAAATGCCCGTATTTGAGATGGGGCACTGCCGTATCTTGTCGGGGTGCTGAAAATAAATGCGTCAGCCCATTCAAGATCATTTAATGTAACTTTTGGTACATCTTTTGTTTCTTCATAATGCTCTTTCCATGCCGGGTTTGCTGCGATTGCCTGCTGGGGAGCTGTTTCCTCCGCTTTTAATACTTTTACTTCTGCACCTGCTTCACGCGCTGCTTCCTCGGCCCATTTCGCCAATTTGTAATTCGTTCCAGTAGAGCTGTAGTAAATAATAGCCAATTTTACATTCGACATGTTTGCCATCTCTCCCTCAAATTGAATTACTCAGAAAATATCGTTCTTTTTATAATCCCCTTTAGGAAAGGTTTTAAACGGATAAATATGCTTAAATTCCCTGCTTGAGAAGTTCAATTACTGCATACTTCTTTAGCTGGAACATAAAATAAATGAATTTGAATTTTGCAGCAGGTATAATGACCTTATTGGAAATTCATCATGAAAGGCTGGAGATTCCTATGAGTTTACTAATAATAAGCGGGAGTTCGAGGGACAATGGAAATACAGAAATTTTAGCAGAAGAGGCAGCAAAAAATTATCCCGGTGACGTGGAGTGGATTCATCTCCGCCGCCATACGATCCATCAGATTACCGACCAGCGGCACTCTGAAAACGGGTTTGCTCACGTGGAGGATGATCATGCGGAGTTAATTAAAAAAATGGTTCAGGCAGAAACCATTCTGTTCGCTACGCCTGTTTATTGGTACGGAATGAGCGGATATATGAAAACCTTTGTGGATCGGTGGTCACAGGCGCTCAGAAATCCTGACATTGAGTTTAAACAAAAGATGAAAAATAAGCCAGTCTACGTTCTGATATGCGGAGGAGATCGTGTAAACGTTAAAGGAATTCCACTCATCCTTCAATTTCAGCTGATCTGCGAATTTATGGATATGGAGCTTAAAAACTATTTTATAGGCGAAGCAAAAAAACCGGGAGACATGCTGAAGGAGCAAAATCAGCTTTCTCAAATGAAGCAATTTTTCAAGTAAAATTATAAATATAAAGCTGTCCCGAATGTCAGTGAAAACCTGAGATTTTGGAACAGCTTTTTTAATTGTTACGAACTGTCCTATTCAGACCAGTCCAATTTCTTGACTCGACATTTTATCTATACTATAGTAGACACGATTTACTACTAACTAAAAGTAACTAGATTTATCGGGAGGAATTCATATGTCGACTACAACAATGGAACAAAATGTGATTAGTGTGATGCAGGAACGCCGGTCCACTAAGGTATATGATAAAAATGCAGAGATTTCGAGAGAAGAATTAATGGAACTTCTTGAAATTACAGGTCAGGCTCCATCTGCCTGGAACCTTCAACATTGGAATTTCCTTGCCTTTCATAATAAAGAATCTCAGGAACGCCTTTTGCCAATTGCTTATAATCAACAGCAGATCGCCGATGCTTCTGCAGTAATCGCTGTATTGGGAGATCTTCAGGCTAATGAAAATGTAGATCCTGTTTTTGATCCCGCTGTTCAAGAAGGAATGCTGTCTGAAGACATCAAACAAGCGTTAAATGGACAAATACAAGCCGCTTATGAAAGTGAACAATTTGGCCGTGACGCTGCTTTTACAAATGCATCACTGGCAGCTATGCAATTTATGCTTGCGGCAAAAGCAAAGGGCTGGGATACCTGTCCAATAGGCGGATTTAGTGCTTCTACACTCATGGAAGAATTTGAAATATCAGACCGTTATGTTCCTGTTATGCTAATTACTGTAGGTAAAGGCACGAAAGAAGCACGGCCATCCGGCAGACTTGATATTAACGATTTAGTTTCATTCGTTTAAAGTCGGATGTTTTCATCATGCCATATAAAAAGAGGCTGGGACAATACGCAAAAAAGTTTTAAAATTGAGGATATATTTATGAATAGTAGTAGGTGAGCGGAGAGGAAGGTGGCGACTCCTGCAGGATATGACGGCAAGCTGAGACCCCGCAAGGCAAAGCCTTGCGGAGGGCTCAGCGCCGTCCCTGCGGAAAGCGTCCGCCTGAAGCGCAGCCGAACCGGTCAAAGAGCTTGAGACACTTTTGTCCCAGGCTCTTTTTTTGCAACCAAATCCAAAGCAAAGTCTTTAATAAGACCGGGGAGAACATGAAACGTATAGGGTTTATAAACCCGCTCAGTCCATTTATGTCCATCTCTTCCGTATACACCTATATTAATGGACGGGATGTTCACGCTTCTGATTAAATCAATCGGCAAAGGATAAATATCTGACATCCTTGGCATATTTTTCTTTAAAACATTAACCTCTTCTTCACTTTCATGCAGAGAAAGATAGCTGCCGTCTGCCAAATACGGGAAAAAACGCTTTGTCGCGAATGTTTCCTTGCTTTCAGCCGCTACGACCTCAAGTCGGCGTACAAGCTTTTCACGAATTTCTGCACCGTACTCATACTGCTCATTTAAATAATTGTGAGGCAGAAATGGGGGTGCAAAAAATAAAATGACACGCGGTTTTTTATCAGGATCCAGTTGCTGGAGTGCCTCAACAAGGGCAAAAGATGCTTCTCTTCGGTCCTTGCCTTTCCATTCGCTTGCAACACGGTCCAAAACCTCATCGACCGGCAGCCCCTTTTCATTGAGCTCATTCTGCAGATCCTCATACGTGCATACACCGACTTCCCATTTCCACTTACTTGGAGGAAATCCATGATGAATTCGAAATTCATCGTATCTTCTTTCACTTTGAATTCTAAGTTCTTCTACTGTTTCCCGTGTTACAGAAAGCAATTTATCCATTACGTCTTTTGCGGTTTGTTCAAAAACAAAATAATTAAAGTACATTCTTGCACTTACAGCAGTTTGAACATTGTAGCTGTGCTTATCTTCTTTAAAATAAAGGCAGGCAGGCGGCAGAACGTATTCTCCCTCAAGTTCTTCAACTAAATCAAGGTTTTGGTTGATTTTCCTATTAATCTCGGACCCCACAAGTGTCGGATCAATTGATGTGAGCACATCCCCCACATGCGCTTCACGTCCATAGATATAAAAAGAGGGCAAAACTTTACCCGCAGCCCCTGTATAAATATATTTTGTATCGTCCGTATCATGCATAGGGGCGATAAAATCATTGTTAATCGCCGCTACATACTTCAGCCCTTCCTCTTTCATCCGTTGAAGCTCCTGCAGTGCTGCTAGCATACCGGCATGCTCGCTTTCTTCATCGGGATTAAACAAAAACAGCATCGTCCCGTCAAGCGGCTCTTTTTGTTCAGACAGTTCTAACAGATTAGTTAAATGAATGGCCGCTCCGCTCTGCATATCAAGTGATCCTCTTCCAAACAGCCACTCTCCTGAAAGAGCCTGCTCTTTTACCCGTTGGTCTCCATCATATGTTGAAAAATATTCCTGCAAAGCATCAGGATCATGAGCAAGTGATTGAAGCGTTCCAAAATCATCTGTTTCCACCGTATCGATATGGCTGTGAAACAGAACGGTCTTCTTTTGTCTTCCCTTTAGTTTAGCCCAGACGTTTATACGATGATAAGGGTCACCGTCGATCGGCTGTATCCAGACGTCTTCCGGATGCTGCTGAAAATAAGGAAACGACTGAATGATGGAATAGATTTCTTTTACTTTTTCAGCCTCTCCTGAAGAGCCAGTATAGCTTTTAATCCCGACTAAACGGCGTGTCAGCATTTCTGCCCGGACCGCTGTCGATTTATTTTTCAATTCATTATACATACGTCACCCTGCTTCCGAAGCGTCTTATTTGTTTATGCTTCATCTCCATCTTATCGAATTGTTTGAAAATTGCAATGTGATGTCCTCAAAATTTTAATCAGATCGATTTTTCTTACCTCAGGGGTTGATTTTTACTCTATAAACGAATATTATAGTCTTTGTGATTTTTTAATGTTCGTATTTATAATAAGGAGTTGAAAGAAGTGTTTCGCTTTCATTTAAAAGAAAATAACACTACCGTCAAAACCGAAGTGCTTGCGGGTTTTACGACGTTCATGACGATGGTTTATATCGTGGTAGTTAATCCAATTATATTATCCACTACTGGCGTTCCGTTCGATCAGGTTTTTCTCGCCACAATCATTGCAACGGTAATCGGAACTTTATGGATGGCTTTACTGGCAAATTATCCAATAGCGATCGCACCAGGTATGGGGCTGAATGCGTACTTTGCTTTTTCCGTAGTTGGCACCAACACAAATATTACGTATGAAGTGGCATTTGCAGCCGTATTTGTATCGGGAATTATTTTCACCATTATTTCTCTTACTTCATTTAGAAAAAAATTGATTGAAGCGATTCCTGACAATTTAAAGCATGGAATTACTGCAGGAATTGGGTTATTTATCGCTTTTATCGGGATGCGTCTGACCGGTATTATAGTGGCTCACCCTGATAATCTGGTTGCTCTTGGCGACCTGCATTCTCCTCCGGTCATCTTAGCTTTCTCTGGACTGGCAATTACTCTGATTCTCATGGTTCTTAAGGTAAATGGAGCGTTATTTATCGGGATGCTGATTACCGGTGCAATCGCCTACTTTACCAATCAGCTTACGTTTGACGGGGTTATGGCGCTTCCTGGTCTTCCAGAAGGATTAATCGTTTCAAATCCCATAGAAGCCTTTGGGGACGTTATTCAATATGGGTTATTTGCAGTCGTTTTTTCTTTCCTTCTTGTAACAATTTTTGATACAACGGGTACAATGATTGGCGTTGCCCAGCAGGCCGGCCTAATGAAAGGAAATACACTGCCAAGAGCGCGGCAGGCACTTCTTGCGGATTCAGTTGCAGCCACAGCTGGTGCAATGGTCGGAACAAGTCCTACGTCAGCTTATATTGAATCTTCTTCAGGAGTGGCAGCAGGAGGCCGTACAGGCTTAACAACTGTGACAGTTGCAGTGCTTTTTATAGCCGCAGCCTTCTTCGGTCCGCTTGTGAGCGCTGTGTCAGGCGTTGCAGCCATCACCGCGCCTTCACTCATTATTGTGGGAAGTTTAATGATGGGAACGATCGCTAAAATTAACTGGGATGAAATTGACGAGGCTTTTCCTGCATTTTTAATCATCTTAAGCATGCCGTTAACCTCTAGCATAGCTACGGGTATTGCTTTAGGATTTATATCCTATCCCATTTTGAAAATTTTTCGTGGAAAGTGGAAGGAAGTTCACCCGCTTGTTTATCTATTCGCTGTTTTATTTTCCTATCAGCTTGTTTTTCTTCCTCATTAAATGCAAAGAAAGCCGCAGAGCAAAATGCTTCTTCGGCTTTCTTTTTATGTTTGAAAATTAAACTTCTTCTTTTAAAAAATGCTTTAAAGCAAAAAACACATCTGACTTTCTTCTGAGAATAAAATACCTAAGTTCATCTTCAGGAATCTTTTTATAAATAGACATAAGCGAAGACTGACGCTGGTATTGATTAACTTCTCCATAGCCAAATAGATTGCATACTTTCGAAAGCTCTTCAATCAAAGGCAGACATCGCTGGTTGTCTGACGTTAAATTATCTCCATCCGAAAAATGAAACGCGTAAATATTGTAGCGCTGAACCGGGTATTCATTATGAATCAGTTCAAGTGCTTTTCGATACGCGGAGGAGCAAATGGTGCCCCCGCTCTCTCCTTTGGAGAAAAAGGTTTCTTCTTCTACTTCTTTTGCTTCAGTATGATGGGCGATAAATCGGAGATCAACATGATCGTATTTATGCCGCAAAAATCTGGTCAGCCAGAAAAAGAAGCTTCTTGCTACATACTTTTCAAATGCCCCCATGGATCCGCTTGTATCCATCAAAGCTAGTACAACCGCTTTTGATTCTCTTTCAATCGATTCATTCCAGGTCCTGAATCGTAAATCTTCCGGAAGGATTGGATTAAACGAAGGAGTGCCTGACATGGCATTTCGTTTAAATGCACTCATCATTGTTTTCTTTTTATCAATATTTCCAGTCAGCCCTTTGTTGCGAATGTCGTTAAATTCGATATCTTTTGTAATTTCTTCTGATTCTTCTTTTTGCTTTAAGTTTGGAAGCGACAGTTCTTTAAATAAGGCTTCTTCAACCTCGAGCAGTGATACCTCCGCTTCAACATAGTCAACGCCTGCTTCTTCCCCAGCTCCCTGACCTGCACCCTGTCCCGGTTCCGGACTGCCCTTTGCAATCAAGTCTCCAACCTGGCTGTCACCATTGCCTTGGCCTACATGCTTTTTCTTATCGTAGTTGTAACGGATTTTGTATTCATCTAGTGAACGGATTGGAATTTTCACGACTTGCTTTCCATTTGACATGACAATGCTTTCTTCAGTAATTAGCTCTGGCAGCTGGTCTTTGATCGCTTCGTTTACTTTCTCCTGGTGCCTTTTTTGATCATCCTGTCCTTGTCGGTGAAGGGACCAATCTTCTTGTGATAGGATTGTGGACGACCGCTCATCCATTTTCATGGTCTGCTCTCCCTTCTTCCATTCGTATTTCATTGTATGCGGCAATGAAAAAATATTTACTAATTAAACCACATGCATTTTGTTCTATTCGCTCATTTTACTGCCTTTACAGCATTTAAATGCTTATTTAATTGAATTTTCCGAAAATATTTTCTTCGTTTTTATTATCTTATTTCTGGTTGACCAAAATAAAAAGAACCTGAGACAAAATATCTCAGGCTCTCTGACCGGTTCGCTTGGCTTCAATTCTCAGTTTTCGCAGGGGTCGGGGCTTGAGCCTTTTTCAGGGAGTTGCCCCTGTATAGTCCCAGCTTGCCCTCACATCCTGCTGGAGCGGCCGTCTAATTCTGCGCTCACCTCTTACTATTTATAAATATTGGCTCGCATTTTAAACTTTTTTTTAAAAAAAATTATAATGCTCCGTGATTATGTCAATTCCTTCTCCCGGGCAGACGTTTTAGCCGCGTCGATCAACAGAATAATGGAAGCGGCTACGTGCATGATAAATCCGGCAAAAGGGATAAATCCAATGACGCTTGCCACAATTCCAACAATGCTGCCGGTCCTTGCTTCAAACTCCCTTACGGAGAAAATAAGCGTAACGATATGGAGACCAAGCATAATCCAAAGCGGTGCCCAAGATAAAGAAATAATGACGGTGCCTCCTATGATTGGTATAGCAAAAAATGCCTCGAGTCCTCCTGTTACCCATTTAAGTGTGGTGGATGTTTTCATCTTTCACCCGTCCCTTCTATATAATCCTTCTTTTTCTTTTACACTGATCTTGCCGGGGTAAACATCTCCCTTTAACTGCTCTGAATTCCCCTCTGCCTTTTATACGTTTGAACCCGCTATAAGTTTCATTTTATACGGTGCCTGTGTTATACCCTATTTAAAGCTTTTACCTGAAATGAAGTGTTTATGTGAGACAGCCCCTAAAAATCTTATGCATCCTGTATTTATGAAAACAAAAAAAGAACCAGGAATCACTGGCTCTCAATAAAGCATGTTATTTTACACATCTGGCTGTCCTTACTATCTGTTTAACAAACTGCCTACATATTTAAGTAATTCATTGGCACTTGAGGTATTGTAGCCATGTTCATCAATTAAACGTGCAATAACCTCATTCATTTTCTTCAGCTGCTGCTCATCCGGCGTTTTTGATGACGTTGTAATTTTAACTACATCTTTTAAATCTGCAAATAATTTTTTCTGAATCGCCTCTCTTAAACGATCATGGGAATGATAATCAAATCGCTTCCCTTTTCTCGCATAAGTGGAAATTCGAATTAATATTTCTTCTCTGAATGCTTTTTTTGCATTTTCTGAAATGCCAATTTGCTCCTCGATGGAACGCATGAGCTTCTCATCTGGCGTCATTTCTTCGCCAGTCAGCGGATCACGCAGTTTGGATTTGTGGCAGTACGCTTCCACATTATCAAGATAATTATCCATAAGCGTTTTTGCAGACTCCTCATACGAGTAAACAAAGGCTTTTTGAACTTCTTTTTTCGCCATATCATCAAACTCGCGGCGCGCCAGAGAAATATAACCCAGGTAGGCTTCTTTTACATCCTTCGTAATGGAAGCATGCTGATCAAGTCCTTCTTTCAGCGATCGTAAAACATCAAGTGCATTGATAGAAGAAACTTCTTTTCGGATAATAGTAGAAGAAATACGGTTAATCACATAACGAGGATCAATTCCATTCATGCCCTCGTCATCATATTCTGTTTTTAATTCCTGCAAATCTGCTCCATTAAATCCTTCAACCGTTTCCCCGTCATAAAGTCGCATTTTCTTAATCAAGTCAATGTCTTTTCGTTTCGGTTCTTTCAGTCGGGTAAGAATGGTAAACATTGCTGCAATTTTAAGTGTATGAGGGGCGATATGCACACCCGCAACATCACTTTCTGAGATAAGTTTTTCATAAATTTTCTCTTCCTGCGTCACCTGGAGATTATATGGAATCGGCATGACAATAATACGCGAGTGCAGAGCTTCATTTTTCCTGTTGGAAATAAATGACCGGTACTCGGTTTCGTTTGTATGAGCCACAATCATTTCATCAGCGGAAATCAATGCAAATCTTCCTGCTTTAAAGTTTCCTTCCTGGGTAAGCGACAGCAAATGCCATAAAAATTTCTCATCACATTTTAACATTTCCTGAAACTCCATCATTCCCCGGTTTGCTTTATTGAGCTCACCGTCAAATCGGTATGCCCGAGGATCACTTTCTGATCCATATTCTGCAATCGTTGAAAAATCAAGGCTTCCTGTCAAATCGGCAATATCCTGAGATTTAGGATCAGAGGGGCTGAATGTTCCAATGCCGACCCGCTTGTCTTCTGAGAAAAAGATTCGTTCAACCGGCACATTTTCAATTTGTCCATCAAATTCTTTTTCTAGGCGCATCAGATTTAATGGCGACAAATTGCCTTCAATACGGATGCCATATTCCTTTTGAAAATCATCTCTTAATGCATGCGGGATCAGGTGAAGCGGATCTTCATGCATTGGACAGCCTTTTATCGCATACACAGCCCCTCTGTCTGTTCTTGAGTAGGCTTCCATCCCTCTTTTCATCATCGTAACAAGCGTAGATTTACCTCCGCTGACCGGACCCATGAGCAGCAAAATCCGTTTTTTTACATCCAGTCTTCTTGCAGCAGGATGAAAATATTCCTCTACTAATTTTTCTAACGGTTCTTCTAAACCAAAAAGCTGATTTTTAAAAAAGAGGTACTGTTTTTTTCCATTTTTCTCTTCCACTCCGGCATCTTTTATCATGTTGTACACACGTGAATGGGCTGATTGAGCCACCCATGGCCGTTCTTTTAACAACTCGACGTATTCAGAAAACGTACCTTCCCATTTTAAACTTTCTTCTTCGCTTCTATATTCAGCCATTCGTCTTAAAATATCCAACAACGTCGCCCCCCTTATTGGCCCTATGTAGAAAGGTATGCAGAAACTGCAGGTTGCATGAAAACGAAAAATAAATTCATTTTTAATCGTTCTTCACCATTTTAAGAAAAAAAGAAGAAAATATGACTTATGTTTTTTCTTTGAACTTTTTTTGGTAGGTATAGTGTATATAGTCAGCTAACTTTCTTCACGATCTACGGAAGGGCATAACGAGTGCTTTATTTCGAGATTAGTGCTGATTTTAAAGACGAATTCAACAATTCTTCACAATAAAGCGCTGCATTTGTTCACTATTCTTCATTTTTAGGGTATACTTTTAAACAGCAGATCTATTTTCCCGTAAAAAAGGAGGGCCTATCATATGAATACAGCACTTATTTTAGGTATCTGTGTGGCATTTCTTGCAGCTATTTTCGCAGCAGGCTATGATTCCAAGCCAGGTACACATAAAGATTAATGAAAGTAAAAAAGCTGCCCAAAGGCAGCTTTTTTTTAATGACGGTTTAAATTTTTTCCTTCAATAAAATCCTTCATATACATCCTGCTTTTTCGTTCAAGCATTTTGGCCATTTGATCAGACCATTGATCACTCCGGACGCCCTCTGTCCGTTCATGATAATAAGCAGAAATTCCTCTGTCATATTCCCCCACTTTATCTTTTAACAGATCAGGATCCGACTCGTAGCTGTTTTCATGGTAGATCATTTCAAATGGCATTCTGGGCTTTATGGCTGTCTCCTGATCCGGCACGCCGACGGTCAAACCAAACAAAGGAACGACATACTCAGGGGCATCTATTACCTGATTTACTTCAGGCAGATTATTTCGAATTCCCCCTATGTAACAGATGCCAAGACCCATTGATTCAGCTGCAATTGCGGCGTTTTGGGCGGCAAGAGAAGCATCAATCACTGCGACCATAAATTTCTCTGTACTCTCTATCGAAGGGAGAACATCAGCATCTTTCCATTTACCAATATTAGCATGGCGGTAAAGATCTGCACAAAATAAAAATAAATGTCCGCTCTCTGCTACATATTCCTGGCCTCCCGCAAGAGCGGCTAATTCTTTCTTTTTTTCTTTATCTGTTATCCCTATTATCGTATAGGCTTGAATAAAGCTTGAGGTAGACGCCATTTGAGCCGCCTCAACAATCGTCTTTATCTGGTTCTTTGTTAAAGGCACATCTTTAAATTTACGAACGGACCGGTGGTTTTTAAGCAATTCAATCGTTTTTTTCATACACGTACGCTCCTTCCCTCTGATCTTCTTTTAAAGTGTATCGAAATCTCCAGCAAAAACAAAGTTCGGATGTAAAAAACGCGATTCTTTGTTGTAAGAATCGCGCTCTGCCTGTTACTTTAATCCCGGAAAATTCTGCTGTCTCAGTGCCTCATACACCAGTATTGCAGCAGTGTTTGATAAATTAAGAGACCGCACATGATCGTTCATTGGAACCCGAAGAGCCCTGTCTTTATTTTTCTCAATCACCTCAGAAGGAAGGCCTGAAGTTTCTCTTCCAAAAATAAAGTAATAATCTTTTTGAGTATCCTCATAGCTGAATGTGGAATGAGGTTTTTCTCCGTACTTAGTTAAAAAGAAATATTCTCCGCCTGCGCTGCTTTCGAAAAACTCTTCTAACGAGTCGTAATAGTGAATCTGTACATGATTCCAATAATCCAGACCCGCGCGTTTCAGCATTTTATCATCCGTAGAAAAACCGAGCGGACGAATTAAATGAAGCGCAGTGTCAGTTGCAGCACAAGTACGTGCAATATTTCCTGTGTTAGCGGGTATTTCAGGCTGATACAAAACAATATGATTTCCCAAACTATTCACCTCAAACAATCTTTTCAAAAGCTAAATCATTTCTTCATTTTATCATGTAATTGCATAAAAGTAATATTTAATTGCAGAAGTATAAGCAGACGAGTCTGTATATTCCCAATTTCTCATGCGGCTGTCACTTGTATGAGCATTTACGAGGGGGACTCCTGAGCGCATAGCAGTGACAATGGTTGTATGATTAATTCTGCCGTCCCCTTCAAAGTCATAGCAAATAACGTCCCCCTGCTTTAGCGCGCTGGCTCTAGAGACCTGCTGCGCCCTTCCGCTGGATTCAAGATACCATTTTAGGGAGTGAGCAACGGACCAGCTGAAACTCCATGAATTGGTGCGCACCCACCAGCCTTTTGAGCGGTTTGGATATCCGGTCATCGACCAGCCGCCTGCATGCAGACATTGTGATATAAAGTTTGTACAATCTACTTCAAATGAAGGATAAGCAGGATTTCTGCCGTCCCACCATTTTTCTGCGTACAGCACTGCATTTCCACGGTTATATGCCAACTCACATCACCCCTTTTTGCCATCCTACGACAGCTCCAGGGATTACATGATTAATTGTTTACAAATGATAATCCTTTTTTAATTTCTTCCAGCACTTCTTTGTCCTTCTCTTTTTCTTCCTGAGCCAGCAGAGCCTCATGTGCTTCCACGCCGCCAATCTTTCCAACCGCCCAAGCTGCTGTCCCTCTAATGACTGGTCTTACGTCTTCCTGCATTACACTGATCAGAGAAGGAAGAGCACTGCTTTCCTTAAAATGAGCAAGTGCAAGGATCGCATTGCGCTGAATAGGCTTTTTCCCTCTCCATGAACCTGAAACATGTCCGTAGGTGTCTTTAAAATCCCGATTGCTTATTGTCAAAAGCGGCTCCAAAAGAGGCTTTGCAATCTCCGGATCAGGTTCAAGTTCATCATGAAAATGAAAATCCTTTCCCTTGTTTTTGGGACATACCGTCTGACACGTATCACAACCATAGATTCGATTCCCAATTTTGGATCGGTATTGCTCTGGCAAAAATCCTTTCGTTTGCGTCAAAAAGGCAATACACTTTTGAGAGTCAAGCTGTCCTCCCTGAACTAACGCGCCAGTTGGACATACATCTACACATTTATTGCAGGATCCGCACTGGTCATTCATTGGAACATCTGGTTCAAATGGCAGATTCGTTATCATTTCTCCCAAATAAACATACGAACCAAACTCAGGTGTAATCACTGAACAGTTTTTTGCGCTCCAGCCTATTCCAGCTCTTTCTGCTACAGCTCGGTCTACAAGCTCCCCAGTGTCTACCATTGAACGAAAGCGTGCTTCAGGCACTCTTTCCTTAATAAACGCCTCAAGCTTATTTAAACGATCTCTCAGAACTTCATGGTAATCTGCTCCCCAGGAAGCTCTGGCGAAAATCCCTCTTCTTTCTCCTTTTACGCTTCTTGGAGAATCCTTCATTTTAGATGGATACGCAAGTGCAATCGCAATAATGGAACGGGGCTCTGAAAAAATTAACGAAGGATCCACACGTTTATTGATGTCTTTTTCTTCAAATCCTGATTGATAGCCAAGCTGTTCCTGTCTAATCAGATGATTTTTCATCTCAGTAAAAACATCTGCAGTCGTAAAACCGATTTTATCAATTCCTAATGAATCTGCATGATCCTTGATTTCTTGTTTCAGCAAACGATAATTCATCCCGTCCCTCCTTTCAATAAGGGTCTCTTTATTTTAACATGCTCTGCTTTCTGCTATCATAAACGATATCACTGCTTACAAGGAGCTGCTATTATGAAAGTTTCTATTGATCCATCGCTGCATCAGCTAAAGGAATCTCTTTCCTTTGGCATCATACATTACCAGGACATCGAGGTCGGGGAATCTCCTCAAATGTTAAAAGGCCGGCTGCAGCTTTTTCAGGAATCCATTTTCTTTGAACTTCAGGAAACAAACGTTACTGACCTTGCAGGCATCAGAGAGTGGAGAGCCATCTTTAAAGTACTGGGCAAAGACCCCAATCGATACCGGCATAGTGCTGAATCTCTTTACCGCAGAATTAAGAAAAAGAATTATTTATCACCCGTTCATTCTGCAATTGATCTTAATAATTTCTTTTCCCTTGAATACCAGTCTCCAATCGGTTTATACGATACCTCTCAAATAGAAGGAGACGTCTCCATCAGATTGGGTAAACCAGGTGAAGAGTATCAGGGATTGAATGGACGGTCAAATTCACTTGAAAATCTCCTGGTTTCAGCTGACCAAAATGGAGCTTTTGGCAGTCCTTTTGTAGATTCTGAAAGGACTGCTGTTAATCAGAGCACCACTGAAGCTTTGCAAATCATCTACTTAAGACCAAGTCTGTCCCCAGAGGCTCACATACAATTAACGGATTCACTTAAAAATATGTTCATCCAGGTGCATGGCGGTTCTGGAAAAAGCTATATACTTTCAACAAGCCGCTAAAGATCGTCGAATTTAGGTATTAATACTATTGCAGCAAATTTATTTTAAGGGCCTCGGACCAAAGTGTCTGAGGCTCTTTGAACGTCTCACTGCACTTAAGGAGGCGCTGCTTTCCGCAGGGACGGGAGAGAGTCTTTTGGATGCCTTGCCCTGCAATGTGCAATCGTCATATTCTACTTTATTTCGCTCACCTTTACTTAGCGGTAAATACGGCATAAATATTTAAACTTATTAACTTATTAACTTATGTCGCAGCATCTTTTTATGCGGCACTCTATTTTTTGAAATAGAAAAAACGCAATGCTTCGTTGATACAACGAAACACTGCGTTGGCTATGTATTGTGGAGCGGGTGATGAGAATCGAACTCACGACATCAGCTTGGAAGGCTGAGGTTTTACCACTAAACTACACCCGCATCAGCAACATATATAAATTTAACATCAAATTTACAATACGTCAACATCTTTCGACAAAATTATCTTCTTTTTTGTTTTAAAAACCGCTTTTATAGATAGTGATGAACAAGAGCTTATTTAAATTGAACAGCAGCTATTTAGCATCTCGTTTCTTCACAATATTCTAAAATGCATTTATTATTCCAACGCTTTTGCAAAAAAAACTGTAATTTTATTTTTGAGATTTCTTAAGTAAAAGATCTTAAATCGATATCGTTTAACGAGCCTAAGATTAGCTTGATATGCTTTTTTCTGATGTTTCTTAGTTCAGTACATAAAAAGGATAAAACGGTACTCAAGAAATTGCTGAGCACCGTTTATCCTGATTAATAAATACCTGAGGCCGGACTTGAACCGGCACGCCTCGCGGCATCGCATTTTGAGTGCGACGTGTCTGCCATTCCACCACTCAGGCATATTATTGGAGGCGGCAACCGGACTCGAACCGGTGGTAAAGGTTTTGCAGACCTCTGCCTTACCACTTGGCTATGCCGCCAAAAAAAAATGGAGCGGAAGACGAGATTCGAACTCGCGACCCCCACCTTGGCAAGGTGGTGTTCTACCACTGAACTACTCCCGCTTAAGCTGGGCTAGCTGGATTCGAACCAACGCATGACGGAATCAAAATCCGTTGCCTTACCGCTTGGCTATAGCCCAATAATTATAAAATTAAAATGGGGCGACCGATGGGAATCGAACCCACGAATGCCTGAACCACAATCAGGTGCGTTAACCACTTCGCCACGACCGCCATAATATTGTATTTTAAAATTGGCAGGGGCAGTAGGAATCGAACCCACACCGGAGGTTTTGGAGACCTCTGTTCTACCTTTAAACTATGCCCCTAAATGGTGGAGGGGGGCAGATTCGAACTGCCGAACCCGAAGGAGCGGATTTACAGTCCGCCGCGTTTAGCCACTTCGCTACCCCTCCATAATACATCTGTTGAAAAAATAAAATGGTGGCTTTGGACGGAATCGAACCGCCGACACATGGATTTTCAGTCCATTGCTCTACCGACTGAGCTACAAAGCCATACTACAAATCTTACTATGTATTCTATAAGATATCAATAATATTTATAGAAATGGCGGTCCCGACCGGGATCGAACCGGCGATCTCCTGCGTGACAGGCAGGCATGTTAACCGCTACACCACGGGACCCTGGTAATTGCGGGGGCAGGATTTGAACCTGCGACCTTCGGGTTATGAGCCCGACGAGCTACCGAACTGCTCCACCCCGCGTTAATAAGTATATGTTCGTTTTTAAAAAAAGGTGAGAGAATGTAAACAGAAACTATTGACAATTCCCTCTGTAGTAACGAGTGGAGAATGACGGGCTCGAACCGCCGACCCTCTGCTTGTAAGGCAGATGCTCTCCCAGCTGAGCTAATTCTCCAAATTCTCTGGTGACCCGTACGGGATTCGAACCCGTGTTACCGCCGTGAAAGGGCGGTGTCTTAACCGCTTGACCAACGGGCCTTTTATACGAAAAAATTAATGGCGGAGAGCAAGGGATTCGAACCCTTGAGACAGCGGTAGCCGCCTACACGATTTCCAATCGTGCTCCTTCGACCTCTCGGACAGCTCTCCATATGGCTCCACAGGTAGGACTCGAACCTACGACCGATCGGTTAACAGCCGATAGCTCTACCACTGAGCTACTGTGGAAAATCAGCCTAGCAACGTCCTACTCTCACAGGGGGAGACCCCCAACTACCATCGGCGCTGAAGAGCTTAACTTCCGTGTTCGGCATGGGAACGGGTGTGACCTCTTCGCTATCATTACTAGACAATTTTGTTCTCTTTGCGACAAGTTATATTATAACATTATGTAAGAGACAATTCAATACAATAAAGAAATAATTAATAATCATTTCTTCAAAACTGGATAAGACATCAACACAAACATTGCGTTTTCGAGTAATCACCATGTTGAATCCAGTTTCGGCTCCTAGCTTTTCGGTCGTTTCACCTCGCCTGCTGTGACAAAATGCGTCACGTCAGTCGAGCTTCCAACGCCTCTCAAAGCTGGACAGTCGCCTACACCTTTTTCGATTTGGTTAAGTCCTCGATCGATTAGTATTCGTCAGCTGCACATATCG
>NZ_JBNILO010000006.1:0-215648 GCF_050107735.1 Jeotgalibacillus proteolyticus | reverse complement strand
AGCGGAGACCGGGGACTCCTGCGTGAAAAAGCGGGAAGGGTGAGACCAGGCAGATGCGAAAGCATCAATGGGGCTCACCTCCCGCCACGCGGAAAGCCTCCGGGCGGAGCGGAAATGAACCGGTCCCTTCTTCCCTCTTTCAAAAAAATCAGTGACTGGCAAAAAGAACAGTAGACAGCGGTTCTACATTATATGTACAAGTGAAATGACCAAAGAATAGGTTCATTGGAGCGGAGACCGGGGACTCCTGCGTGAAAAAGCGGGAAGGGTGAGACCAGGCAGATGCGAAAGCATCAATGGGGCTCACCTCCCGCCACGCGGAAAGCCTCCGGGCGGAGCGGAAATGAACCGGTCCCCCTTATTCATTACCCCCAGACTGCAGAATCTTCCTTTCTTTCTCTGCCGCAAGACCTGCTTTCCAGATATGATTTTTTCTTGCAGCCTGCCAATGATGAGTGTCGCGGATCGTTTCTTCAGGTGAACGAAATGAAAGTCCCTGCTCAATCGCTTTTTGCGCATCCGCTAAAATAAAACCGTCCGGATGTATTTCACTCCGGGGGATCCAAAAAGGCATGTCAACAAAAGCCCCGACTTCATGGCTTACAAGCGACTCATCTTTAATCCACTTAAATGCTGCATTTGAACCGGTCACTTGTTTGGCCGTCAGTAACAGCTCCTCCATTGACGTATCGAGTGAACCGGCTGCATTAAATGTTCCGGAACTCTTTTTTTCAGTCATCCGAATCACCCAATGAGCTAAATCCCGCACATCAATCCACTGAACAATACGCGAGGGCTCACCTGGCGCTAAGACTTCTCCGCCCCGTGCTGTTCGTTCCACCCAGTACGTAAAACGGTCTGTCGGATCATCCGGCCCCACAATTAACCCGGGACGTATACAAAGTGCTGCCTCACCAAATATGTCTTTCACTGTTTCTTCGCATTTCTGCTTTAGCGGACCATATGTAGACCCTGTAATTTCTTCACTCTCTCCCTCCATTTCCGCTAACAATGTTTCGTTTTCTTTTGCAGGTCCATTAGCAAAATCTCCATAGACGGAAATGGTTGAAATAAAAACATACTGCTGAACACGGTCCTTTAAAAGGTCGGCAGTCGCTTTCACCTGGCTCGGCGTATACCCTGAAACATCAATGACGGCATCCCATTTTCCTTCGTTTAAAGAAGTCAGATCCCCATTTCTGTCTCCTTTCCTTTTTTCCACGGTTGGAAAATAATCCTGATTGGTTTTTCCCCGATTAAATATCGTCACGTGATGACCTGCGTCTAGAGCACTTTCCACCAAGTGCTTCCCTAAAAATTGTGTACCGCCTAAAATCAACAGATTCATGTAACCGCCTCCTATTGAATTCGATTGTATTTCTTCTCATAATAGTTCCCGATCCCGTCACTTAAAAAATGAAATGTCATCATGGTGTATGCAATGATGCCTACAGTGGATAGGACAACCCATTGTGCAGACAGAATATCCTGGTGAATGTTATGAAGTAAGGATGGCCAGATGTACGAATTATTAACGGTATCCACTCCACCGTATCGCAATGAATCAAATGAAAATTGCAGGAAAACACCAATGACCGCAAACTGAGCCAGTAAAAAGAGGGCTCTTCCCATATCAGTGATAAAGTTTGTCACAAGCGGAATTCTCAGGCTTGGCCAAAAGTAGCGTGTAAATAATGTGAGCGGCGAGCATCCTGAGACAATACCGGCTTCCACATAGCTTTTTTTCGATACCTGCTCTATGCTTCCGTGCAGTATTTTTGCAGATCGTCCTGCTTCCACGAGAGCAATTGTTAAAATAAACCACAACTGTCTTTGTTCAGAAAATAAAATGAACGGCAGCCCCATCACAAAAAGAACAAAAAAGATGGAGGGCATGAATGAGAACACTTGATTCCAGAGGGCAAGCAAAGCTTTCATCACAGAAGAATAATAAGCACCAATTCCCAGTACTCCGGCACAAGCAAATCGGATAGCGACGATCGCCAGGAGGACAAATAGTGTTTCTCTTGCTCCAACAACGAGTAAGCTGAGGACATCCCTGCCCTGTCGATCTGATCCTAAAAGAAAATCAATAGAAGGAGAAAAAGGCGGCACTAAAATACCGTCATCCGTATAAACAGCTCCCAGATGCTCAATATTTCGGTCAATATAAGAAACATAAGGCCCTATGAATGCCATGAGTAATAGTAAAATAAGCATCGTAAATCCAATAGCAAGAGACCGGTTCATGCTTCATCTCCCCTTTCAATCGGCACCAGAAGAGACCGTGCAACCTGGCTTATGATAGAAGATATAAGAATCAGCACCGTAAAGAAGAAAGTGAAAGCGACCACCGCTCCAACGTCTACCACCAGGGCATCATTTGTTACAATCCTTTGAGCAGCCTCTGTATGCTTTTTAAAATAGTAGGCAGCTCCCCTGTACTGGGTAAGAAATTCAACGACGAATAAGTTAGACAGGACATATAAAACCATCGTATTCGTATGTAAGAAAACATGCGCCAAACCATTTTTCAACATATGTACATATAAAATCTTAAAATGCGCGATGCCTTTTCCTCTGGCGGTTCGGATATAGTCCTGACCCTGCTCTGCACTGAGAGCGGTATAGGTTGCCTTTGCTATGTAGAAAGCAGGAAAAAGAGACAAATAAAAAATATTAACAATGATAATTTCAACACTCCCATAGCCATATAAGCTTAAACCCGTCACAATCCCCTTAACATTCAGATACATAAAACCCATTTGCAAAGCGACGATTATAAACAAATCGGGGATGGACAGGCCCAGCCAGGTGGTATGTAATCCCAACGGCTTTTTCCTGCTGTTTCTGGTGCTGAAATCAAAAACTCCTTTTGCAATTCCCACAACAAAACTAAGAACCAGTGCGGGTACAATCAGCCAAAGACTTCTCTGCATCATTTCCCAGGCATGGCCAAGCAGCGGCTGATTGTGTCGATCCATCCCCAGTCCCTCCTCACTCATCAGCTGAGTGAAAAATAGTTGGATATTGTCCCAGTGGACTGAAAATGAGTACGTGTAGCCAGGAGATACAAACGCTCCCACTTCATTTGACTGAATATCCATGGTTCTTGGCACCAGGAGAAAGATAAGCAAAAGACTAAATGCCAGCACCCATACTCCTACCAATTTTAAAATTTTTACCGTCATCCAACTGCACCCTCTTTTTTCACACTATTCTAAATAGTATAACCTATTCATTTAATTAGAGAAACGAAAAAAACTGCCCAGAGGAATCCCCGGACAGCTTTGGATGACGAAATCAGATATTTAAATATTCTTCCAGCGTTAAGCCGCTGCTATACACTTTTTTAGCAAGCTCTTTTCCTAAATATCGGAAATGCCAGGATTCGTATTGGTAACCCGTTATGTCTTCTTTCCCTGGAGGATAGCGAAGAATAAAGCCGTATTGGTGCGCATTTTCTTCAAGCCATTTTGCCGCTTCAGTATCTTTAAAGGCATCGTCGGCCCACAGAGCTTCCTGACCAACTTCTCCTATATCAAATCCCAGTCCTGTCTGGTGTTCAGAATAGCCGGGTCTGGCGCTGAATCGGTCTGCTTCTTCCTGGCCATGCTCATCTACGTACCTGTGATACAGTTCGTCCTGGTATTCGTAGGAGCGGTATGTACTGAAGGCGATGAGTTCGAAGCCCGCTTCCGCTGCTGCAGCTTGCAATTCATTATATGCAGCCTTCGCTTCTTCACTTTCTCCCGGTGCATAGTCCACCGGAAGCGGGTACTGTTTATTGGCGATCAGAACACCTTGAATGTACGTGGGCTCTTTAACCGTTTCAGGTGTCTTTGGCTCTTCTTCTTCAGCCGGTGCAGGCTCTTCTGCTATTTCTTCCTCTGTCGGCTCGGGCTCCTGAGCAGCTTCATCCGGATTTTGTTCCCGACCCGGTGCAGGCTCGTTCTCGCCGTTTTCGTTCTCTTCCTCTGTTTCCGGCTGACTGGAACTATAAAATAAACCCTGAATTGTTTTTTCAACCGACCAATTATACACACTTAATGCGCCTAAAGAGGCTCCAAGAAATATGGTAAAAAGAACAGCCAGCGTAATCCATACTTTTGTTCCTTTTTTCTTATTTTTAAATAAACGATCATTACTCATGATGAAACATTTCCTTTCCTAAGACCCTGTTATCATTTATTTACCTACCCTCCATTCTATCAAACAATTACCGTATAAGACTAATAAAGTCTTGAAATAAAAAAGAACAGTCTGCCCAAGTAACTCGTTCAACCTGGTCAGACTGCCTATATTTATCTTTTTTCGATATACTGATAAAACTGTTTTTCTACCTCCAGCACTAATTCATCCTGAGGCGGCAACCCGGCTATTTGAGCAAATGCTTGTTTTACTCCCTGTTCATGCACCGCATGCTGCAGCTCCCGGCTCTCCTGGTCACTTTTTTCATCAAATAAAAGTGCAGCGGCAATCGCTTGAATGAGGCCTTCAGGCTGTTTTCCTTCCTTCATTAAAGACACTGCAGGATAAACCAGGCGCTCTTTTGCTCCAAGCTTTCTGATCGGTGCGCGGCCTACACGGGACAAATCATCTGAAAGGTAAGGATTTCGGAAACGTTCAATTATTTTCTGTACATATTTTTTATGTTCCTCTTTTTGAAGATCATACTTCTTAATAAGGAACTCACTTGTTTCGTCCAGTACTGTTTCGACTTTTTGCTTGATGGATGGGTCGGCGATTGCCTGATCTACAGTCGTGAAGCCTTCTGCAAGACCTAAGTAGGCAATGGCCGCATGGCCGGTGTTGACCGTCAAAAGCTTCCGTTCAATAAACGGATTCAGATCCTCAACAAACTGTACTCCATCAAGAACCGGAACGTCGCCTTTCCAGTCTTTCTGTTCAATCACCCATTCAAAAAATGGCTCCACCTCAACTGTTAGAGGATCTTCATGATGCTGAATGGGTACGATGCGATCTACAGCTGAATTTGGAAAACCGATCTTTTCATGTACTTCCTGTTTAACTTCCTGGGAAAGATGTTTTTCTATTTCTTCTTTTAAAAAACTCGTTCCGTTGATCATATTTTCACAGGCTACAATATTCAGCTCGTGCAGTTTTTCTTTTTGAGCAGCTTCTGTCAGTCCCCCTGCCAGATCCTTTGCAATGATCGGCAGAATCCCAGGCCCTACGGATGCTGTGATAAGATCTGCTTCTGCAATTGCGCGATAAACATCCTGTTTTTGAGTGGAGCTGTGAATACCTGAAACATGATTTACGATAAACGACTCTTTCTGCTCTGAAGCAATTTGAACCGTATATTGTTCTGTACGATTTAATTCTTTAATGACTTCTTCGTTTACATCCACAAACTCCACGTGATATCCGGCTTTTGACAAAACCGCACCGATAAATCCGCGTCCTATATTCCCTGCACCAAAGTGAACGGCACGTTTCATACGTCTGCATCCTCAAAAATCTGAATGATTTCCTGTTCTGATGAAGCCGAAGCCAGTTTTTCAACGTTTTCCATTTCCGAGCAGACGATGGCAATTTGAGAAAGCAGTTCAAGATGCTCTCCGTCTTTACCTGCAATCCCAATCACAAGCTTCACTTCTTCTCCGTTCCAGTCAACGCCTTCAGGAACTTGAAGAAAGGACAGGCCGGAAGCAATCACTTCTGTCTTCGCTTCCTCCGTGCCATGAGGAATGGCCACAAAGTTCCCCATGAATGTGGACGTCAATTCTTCCCGTTTTTTCATTTCTGTCACATAATTTTCAGTGACATAGCCTTGTTCTACCAGAATTTTTCCTGCCTTTTCAATCGCTTCTTCCTTCGTGCTTAGAGATGTGTTTAATAAAATATTTTGAGCTGTTAATAATGTACTCATGTTGATCCCTCCAAAAATAAATTCATTTTTTTTCGTATAAACTGATCAAATTTTCTTTCAAGCAAGCGATAAATATCAGCCTTGCTGCCATTTGTGAACATCGCCAGCTGATGGTCCTCTTCAATAATGGAAGCACTGATTAAACTCAGCAATTCATACACGTCCTGACCAAGTCCGTCCGGTGCGATAAGAAGCAGAAGCCGCTCCATTTTAATACCGGAAGAATCCATCGCCTTGATGGAGACGGGCGTCTTCAAATCAAATATGACAAAAAGAGGTCGTTTAATTTTTTCTGATCTTGCATGATAAAGAGCAAGGCCGGTGTCCGGGATACCCAGGCCGCCTAAATGTTCTCTTGCCTCAAGGAGCTCTTTTACAATGTTTTCACTGCTGACTGCCTGTATGCCCGCACAGTAAGCATCCACCATTTCCAGCAAATCTTCTTCTGTTTTGCCATCCTCTGCCTCAATTACGTCGAAATCAGTCAGCAGATTCATCATGACAGACGTGAGATGATTGATTTTCTTAAGAGAATCAAGAACAGGCACATCTGATGATAAATTGACCTCTGTTGTTCTATACCCTTTTTTATTCGTAATGAACGGCATATTTTTTTGAAGATACCGTTTTACCTTTTCGACTTCGTTTTCAGGAAGCAATGGACTCACTAAAAGAAATTCTCTATCCAGATCCATTAAGCCCACCGTTGAAATGACCATATCAAACTGATCAAGTGTCAGCATCCTTGCATCCTGAAGAGAAGACAGCGTGATATCCGTGATTTCTGGAAATTCCTTTTTCAACCGGCTTGCCAGCATTTTTGAGGTGCCAATTCCGCTTGAACAAACGACTAGAGCTGAAATGGACACAGATTCTTTTCTCATCTCGAGCGTGGATGCAAAATGGAGGACAAGAAAAGCTAATTCTCCCATTGAAAACTCCAGCTGCGGAAAAACCTCCTTCAGCACCTGCTCAAGTGAATGATACAAAATAGGATAGTCGTCCTTAATCGTCTGCTGAAGAGGATTAAATGCCTGCAATCCTTCTTCAGCACGGTGAATGGCAGGTTCAAGATGAGCGATCAATCCTTCAAATAAGGAATGATCATCTGTCAAATTAACCCCTACCTGCTTTCCAACTTTTTGAATGATGGACTGCACAATCAATGTCCACTCCGACTGTTCAAGGTTCGTAACAGACAGTTGTTCTTTTCGGTTTGCCCCTTTTAATTGAATCGCCATGTAGCCAATTTCATCAATCGGTATAACGGCATTAAATTCTGCAGATAAAGACCTCGCTAATGACTCCGCTACTTTTAATTCCGGTGATTCCCTGAGTTCCTGAATCACATGTTCCTCAAGCTCAATTTGCTCTCCGCTTTGTATACGGTCCATCGCAAGTGCAATATGAATAACAAGCGCCATATAGGCTGAATCTGCGATGGTATATGGAAGTTCTTTCACTTCATCCATAATCAGCCGTTCAATTTGCGTCACTAATTCCTTGCTGACGATATTCGCAATTTTTTCATCAAGGCCGCCTGGAATCACAAAATGATCGTCGACCATCGAATAAAGAGAAGCGGTGTCAATTTGTTCAATTAATAACGTTGCAAGAGCTCTTCTCCGTTCACGTTCGGATCCGGCCAGCTGGATGCCAAATCCTCTTTTGCGAATAATCGAGAGTCCATACGGTCTAACGGCTTCTTCTAATAAATCCAGGTCCTGCATCAGTGTGCCAAGCGCACAATTCAGAGCACGTGTTGCGACTGCTGCTTTAACTGGTTCCCGGTGACGGATTAAATAATGCAGCAGCAGGACAAGTCTCTCATCCTGCTGCAGATCATGGTCGCCGCCTTCACGAATCGCAGCCTCAAGCTGAAGAATTTTTTCACCATCCCCGGAGAGCCGGATCCCCTCTCCTGCCAGTTTTTCAATAGTAATTGAATACTTCGCAAGCATCTGCTCTATTTTCTTTAACTCGCGGTGAATGGTCCGTGAACTGACGTCCATAGCGTCTGCCAGTTCTCGAATCGTGGTAAATTGATGCTGAGTGCGCAGCAAAGATTCAATTATTTTTCTTTCTCTGCCCGTCACATAAACCATCACTCAGCACCTCCTTTTTATTTTAAAGCTTCAATAATCTCATCATATTTTGGGCTGTTAAGGAAATTTTCAACCGAGATATGAAGTGCATCCGGTTTTTTTGTCATCGCACGCTCGGTTAAGTCTTTATGCGTAATGACCAGGTCTGCATCATCAGGGATCTGATTGATTGCCGTATTGGTCACATCGTATTGCAGTCCGGCTTTTTTCATTTTGTTTTTCAGGAGTGAAGCACCCATTGCACTTGAGCCCATTCCGGCATCACATGCAAAAATGATTTTCTTAATGTTTTCCTTTGAAAGTTCATTCGGCGCTGCCAAAGGCGTATCGTTCACATTTTCCTGCTGTGAAGCTGAAAGGTGCTGGGATGCCTGGCTTTTTTTGCCTTTCATCTCCTGCATTTTTTCCGTTGCTTCCGCAATATCATCCGCTTCATCCGCTTTAGCGGTTCTAAGGAAAATCGATGCCACACCAAAAGATACGGCTGTTGCAATCAGCACCCCAGAAATAACAGCAATATAGTTGCCCTGCTGCGTTAGTGCAAGGATGGCAATAATGCTTCCCGGTGAAGGCGGAGCACTTAATCCTGCATCAAGAAGGACGAATGTGAAAACACCGCTCGCTCCCCCTGCAATGGCAGCCACAATTAAAATCGGCTTCATTAAAATATATGGGAAATAAATCTCATGAATTCCTCCAACAAAGTGAATAAAGGAAGCACCTGAAGCAGTTTGTTTGGCTGTTCCTCTTCCGAAAACCATATAGGCAATCAGGATGCCAAGACCAGGTCCCGGGTTGGATTCAAGAAGATACAAGACCGATTTGCCTGCTTGGGCAGCCTGTTCTGTTCCAAGCGGAGTCAAGATCCCGTGGTTAATAGCATTATTTAAAAACAACACCTTACCTGGTTCTATAAACAAACTTACTAATGGAAGCAAGCCTGCATTAACCATCAATTCCACACCTGAAGCGAGTACTGTTGTGATTCCCTCGACTACAGGTCCAATTCCAAGCAGTCCGCCAATCGCAAGAATAGCCGCTGCAATTCCTGCAGTAAAATTGTTTACAAGCATTTCAAACCCGGAACGGATTCTTCCATCTGTAAAACCGTCAATTTTCTTCATCACATAGCCGCCCAGAGGTCCCATAATCATCGCACCAAGGAACATAGTGATGTCCGCGCCGACGATTACACCCATGGTCGCAGTGGCACCCACCACACCTCCGCGGTTGCCATGAATGATGCGTCCGCCGGTAAAACCAATTAACAACGGCAGTAAGAAAGTAATCATTGGACCAACTAATTCAGCTAAGTCCTCATTTGGAATCCAGCCATCCGGAATAAAAAGAGCCGTAATTAACCCCCAGGCAATAAACGCACCAATATTCGGCATAATCATGCCGCTTAAAAACGAGCCAAAGCGCTGAACTCTTTCCCGTATACCAGATTTTTTTTGTGTCTGTTCCACATTCATTCCTCCTCTTACATTTCTAAATCTCTCTCTTTATCTTAAAACGCTTACAACTCTGCTACAACAAAATCCAAATTCGTTTTTGGCAAGGACCGGTGTGACAGATTGTCAAAAACCAAAAAAAGTATTTTTAATAAGATGTTTAGAAAACCGGTGAAGTGTGAAAACAAGAACTATGTTGTCAATCACAATTGACATGACAAATCGCAAGTAAATGAGGAGATGAGAAGCATGCCAGTATTAACATCAGCTGCCGTTGCACAAGGTGGACGTGAAGGACAAGTATCATCATCTGACGGTTTAATTCAATTAGAGCTTGGAATGCCAAAAGACGGAGGCAGTGCGGAAGGAAAATCAAATCCTGAGCAATTATTTGCTGCGGGCTATGCATCTTGCTTTGACGGAGCATTTAATTTAATTGCAAAAAAAGAGAAAAAAGAAGTGGAATCAAAAACAACGGCTCATGTGAGTCTTGAAAAAGATCCGGAAGATGACGGATTTAAGATTTCTGTTAAGCTTGTAGTAGACGTAACAGGCGTCAGCCAGGACGAAGCTGAGGAACTTCTTGAAAAAGCACACCAATTCTGCCCTTACTCAAAAGCAACAAGAGGCAATATTGACGTAGCACTTGAAGTAAAAGCAGGCTAATTTCCTTTCAAAATCTAATAAACATATTTAAATAGCGAAAGCCGCAACGATTTCTAAACGGAAATCATTGCGGCTTTTTTACACTGCTCAATCAAATACACTAGTCCATGTCCCAAAGACCGCTCACATTTGCTTCACATTGAAAATCCTCCGGACGCAGCGAAAATGAACCGGTCCCTCTTCCCTTTTAAAAAAAATGAGTTCTTGCGAAAAGATGACCGATAGTTGATCGGTATTCTATTTACGAGTGAACTTATTAAAGAATAGGTTCATTGCAGCGGAGGCCGGGGACTCCTGCGTGATGCAGCGGGAAGGGTGAGACCACGCAGATGCGAAAGCATCAAGAGGGCTCACCTCACGCCACGCGGAAAGCCTCCGGACGGAGCGGAAATGAACCGGTCCCTTTCCCTCTTACAAAAAATAATTGCTTATGTAAAGAGGAATCGGCAACTGTGGAGCATTGTATTTACAAGTGAAATCACCAAAGAATAGGTTCATTGAAGCGGAGGCCGGGGACTCCTGCGTGAAAAAGCGGAAAGGGTGAGACCAGGCAGATGCGAAAGCATCAATGGGGCTCACCTTCCGCCACGCGGAAAGCCTCCGGACGGAGCGGAAATGAACCGGTCCTCTTTCCCCTGCTCTATCTTCCATTTCTGCTATACTTGTAACTTATGAAAGTAAAACCAAATGGAGTGATACAGATTGAAACAGCAAGGATGGTTATCCACAAATTTCTTCGCCTTCTTTTTTACATGGGGCATCTTTTTGCCTTACTGGACCGGCTGGCTTGTCTCTGAAAAAGACTTAACCGTTGCTGCAGCGAGCACTGTAATCGCCGCAGGACTGTTTGCGCGGTCATTTTCCACTTTATTTTTATTTCCGGCACTGACAAAACACTTTAGTCTATCCGTGCTGATTAAACTCATGCCTGCTCTTTCATTTCTTCTACTGCTGCTCTTTATTCCAGCTGAGTCCTTTTCAGCTTTACTTGCAGTTATGGTCATATACAGTTTGTTTTACCCTACGATCCTGCCGCTAATGGAAAGCAATGCTACGGTTCTGATGAAAACCAATAGAATTAATTATGGAAGAAGCCGTTCATGGGGCTCGGCCGGCTATACTGTCAGTTTAATCGCCATTGGCATAACCACAGACCTGTGGAGCGAATCCTCGATTCTTGCCGCTATGATGATTGGCAGTCTCTTTTTAGCTGCATGTGCACTTCGCCCTGCTCCGGATGCTTTAAAGGAAAAAATTGCTCCTCAGATCGGAGGCTACCGTGCCATTTTCAAGACAAAAGGGTTCTTAATCGTCCTTACAATCTGTGTTCTCATTCAGGGGGCGCATGCGGCATACTACAGCTATGGATTTATTTACTTACAGGAGCTAAATGTCTCGAGTGTATACATAGGACTCATTTTAAATATTGCCGTGCTGTCTGAAATACTCTTTTTTGCTGTGGCAGACCGGCTGCTGAAACGCACATCTGTTGCGACCATGTTTATTATCGCCGGAATGGCTTCAGTGATCCGCTGGCTGCTTGTGGGATTGTTCCCCTCTTTGTGGCTGTTTATTTTCACACAGGCGTTTCACTCGATGACATTCGGTCTCGCTCATTATGCATTTATCAACTATGTATATCGGGCAGTGGATAAACACCTTTTACCGACTGCTCAAGGTCTTTATGCTTCTGTTGGAATGGGATTCAGCACCGCACTTCTTACGTCGGCAGGAGGCTACCTTTACGAAGTGTCTCCCGGTCTTTCATTTATTGGCATGAGTGCGGCGGTTCTTCCGGCTGTTTTTCTCGGTGTTCTATTAAAGGGGAGAAAGCTATCTTATTAAGTCTATGCGTCCAGCGTCTCAATGCAAATTCGAATCGCTTGTGTTAAATCTTCCTGTGACCAGCTCGGCACTTTGCCAATTTGCACAGCTAATTCATGCGATGCTGGAATATGGATAAAGCCTGCAGGCGTCTTCAGTTCATTCTGCTTTAGCATAAACAGAATTTGATACATTACATGGTTGCACAAATAGGCACCCGCTGAATTAGAAATTGCCGCAGGATAGCTTTCTTCCTTTAACCTCTTGACCATGGACCTGATCGGGAGTGTACTGAATAACCCATCCGGCCCCTCTTCAATGATCTTTTCACCGGATGGAAGGTTCCCGCTATTATCCTGTTCACCGTCGTTGCAGTTAATCGCAATGCGTTCCGGTGTAATAGCTGAACGCCCAGCAGCTAGCCCCAGTGATATCACTGCATCGGGCTGAATTTCGTTCCAGCAGTCCACTATTTGTTTTCCTGATTTCGAAAAATCCACTTTCAGAATTCTGCCGTGGATGTGAAAGCCATTTAGTTCTTTTCCATTTAGTTCTTCCACGATCTGCATGGTGGGGTTCGTTTTGAAATGTAAAAACGGTTCAAAGCCTGTGATTAATAATTTTTTCATCCTTAGCCTCCTGGTTCATTTTAAATGTTCTTCATCACTAAGGTACCATATTGTTTCGTAAAACGAAAAACCAATTATAAAAGACCTCCAACTACTCTTCCTGTTTGAAGGAATGCAAAAAAGCTGCCGGGTCTACGCCCGTCAGCTTTCTTTATCGTTAATTATTCATTTGAATCCTCATCTTCATTGTCCAGCGTGGTATCTTCATCATCATTTTCCATATCAGTTTCTTCGTCTTCCATTTCTGTTTCTTCACCGTTTTCTTCTTCCATGTCTGTATTTTCATCCATCGGTGCTTCTTCTTCTGTTTCCGTCTCTGTTGGAGGAGTTTCCTCTTCCGTGTCACCGTTGCATGCTGCTAATAATCCTAAACTCAATACACTTGCTGCGCTTAATTGTGTCCACTTTTTTAGATTCAATTTATAAAACCCCTTTCGAAGTTAATATTGTTCCTACTGGTATTTTACCCGGGCCTATTACTAGTCAAACTAGTATAACTACGCTCACGGCGTTATCGTATCATTTAGAAAATCAACAGAACGATCTTTCTCATTATGATTATAAACGCATCATCCTTTACATTTTCAGGTATTCAAAAAAGCTGCTGAAATTGTGCCCAGCAGCTTTTATCATTTGTATTTCTGATTAATAATTAGTTTTAACCTTCATCTTCTTCCATGTCTGTTTCTTCATCTTCCATTTCAGTTTCTTCTTCTTCCATCTCTGTATCCTCATCCATCGGTGCTTCTTCTTCTGTTTCCGTCTCTGTTGGAGGAGTTTCCTCTTCCGTGTCACCGTTGCATGCTGCTAGTAAACCTAAGCTTAATAAGCTTGCTGCACCTAATTGTGTCCACTTCTTAAGATCCATACTGTAAAACTCCTTTCAGACTCTAAAATGTAGTACTGCTTATATTTTACCCGCGCCATTTTATGGTTAAACAGGTGCAATATTATAGTAATGTAAAGATTTTTCGTCGTATTATTTCAAAAGTAAATATTCCATCCAGATGACCGGCTTAGAAGAAGTATGCCCAACTCTTTCTTACCTATACTCATATTTAATCTAAAAAATCATTGATATGGTACAACTTACCGTTTTGCAGATTTTCGTTTATTACTAAATGAACCAGTGCACTGGCGACCTGCTCTGGTGTTCTTAATTTCCCATGCTTTTTATATTCCTGAAAACGATCGACTTGAGCAAAAGCCTCTGAAGAAGATGACCGGATCACCTGCTGCATATCCGTATCCATAATACTTGGACTAAAAGAGATAATTTTCACTTCAGGATGAAGCTCCTGCTGTTCCATAGCAGCTGTTTCAGTAAATAAATTCAACGCAGCTTTCGTGCTGCCATATATACTCCATCCATGGTTTGGTTTATCCGCAGCCCCGGAAGTAATATTCACAATTGTGATTTTTGCGTCCAGTTTGTCTAAAGAAGCAATTAGGGCATTTGCCATAATCACGGGGGTAACATAATTCAGCTGCACAGCATGGGTGATTTTTTTGCTGTCGAGCTTTCCAGTGACTTCAATCGGTTCAACCGTTCCGGCATTTTGAATCAGCAGAATTTCTTCAGGAGCTGATTTTTTTATGTTTGTCAGCCATTCTTCCATAACGGACTGTGCATGTTCAGACGAGCTGAGATCCGCTTTAATATGCGTATATGACGCATCATTCATGTCTTCTGCTTTTTTTCGAAGGGAATCATTACCTGACCGTGATATATCCACCAAATGAAAATTTTCAGCCAGTAATTGTTCGGCTGCGGCGGCTCCCAACCCTCTCGAGGCTCCTGTTACAATGGCGTATTTCATATGCTTTTCTCTCCTTATTCAACGTTTTCCTTGTACTATTTATTACCCTCGTCTACCATTAAATAATCACCTAAAGAAGGACAGGGAGAGGGAAATATGAGCAGTGAAAAAGAAAAAATGCTGGCAGGAGAAATGTATGCAGCCAATGATTCGGAGCTTGTTGCCAATCGTCAGACTGCAAGGAAGCTGACCAGGGAATTTAATACTTTAACTGAAAATGATGATCTAAAAAAACAATCACTCATCAAGCAGCTGTTTGGCTTTACGCAGGAGAACATTTATGTAGAAGCTCCTTTCCGATGCGATTACGGCTACAATATTCATGCAGGTGAAAACTTTTATGCCAATTTCGATTGTTTAATCCTGGATGTATGCAAGGTTGAATTTGGCGATAATTGCATGCTTGCACCAGGCGTTCATATTTATACGGCTACTCACCCGCTTCATCCAACCGAGCGCAACAGCGGCCTGGAATATGGTAAGCCAGTCACTTTTGGGCATAATGTGTGGATTGGCGGCAGAGCCGTTATCAACCCGGGGGTTACCGTAGGAGATAATGCGGTGATTGCTTCCGGTGCTGTCGTAACAAAGGATGTACCGGCCAATACGGTTGTGGGTGGAAACCCTGCCAGAGTGATTAAAAGCATTTCACTATAACGCCTTGCGAATATAGGCTTCCTCATAATAGTTGCCTGCTGTACCGTTTACCTTAATCAAAAAATACTCCATGGAATTTGATTTCATGGGTTCTGCTTGTTGTCATAAGAAAATTATGGAACTAAAAAAGAACGTCTTCACGAGCTTAAAATCTGCTCGCGAAAACGTTCTTTTTATTTTATGAATCCTGAGCTGCTTCCAGTGCTTTTTCGGGGTGCTTTTGATAAAAGCGCTGACCGATTAATGTCTGGATAATCAGGAAGGCTCCTCCTACTGCCCAATATAAAGGGAGTGCAGCTGGTGCGGAGAACGAAATAAACATAATCATTATTGGAGAGATAAATGTAATGATTTTCATCTGCTTTTTTTGTGCTTCCGGAAGGTTGTTCAGTGTGACAAATCCCTGAACAAAATAAATGGCGCCAGCGATCAGCATCATCAGAATGTCCGGAGAGCCAAGGTTAAACCAGAGAAACGAATGTGTTGCAATTTCCTCTGAGTAAGAGATGGCAAAATACAGCCCCATGAGGATTGGCATCTGTATGAGAAGCGGCAAACAGCCCATGTTTAATGGATTTACACCATGCTTCTTATACAAGCCCATTATTTCCTGCTGAATTGTCATTTGTTCTTCTTTTGATTCAGCTGCTTTCAGGCGTTTCTGAATTTCGTCCATTTCAGGCTTCAAACCATTCATTTTTTCTTTCATAACCTGCTGGTTGCGGTAATTTTTCAGCATGGAAGGCATTAAAATCAATCGGATAATGAGTGTGATGATTATAATCGACAAACCAAAGTTGCCGTTCAACAGTGTTCCAATTTCATATATTCCAAATTCAAAGGGCAGAACAAACAGGTGATAAAAAATCCCTGATTCATTTTGTACACTTGTACAGCCGGATAAGATAACTGCTGCAAGAATACCTATTGAGAATAAAAGCGTCTTCTTCAAAACGTTCACCATTCCTTTTCTTTTTTAACATCCGATAAATGGGTGTAAAAGAAAAGAAGAGGCTTCGTCCGAATCATCCGGGCAGGTTTTCTTTTTAATTGTTTTGCCAAAAATCATCCTGCTGCATCTGGCTTCCACTGAATTCAAATGATAACAAATTAATTTTTTTGCAGGCGGCACAGAAACCTGGCCTTCAGACCATCTGTTTCCCCATCCGCTCATATAAAAAGGCTTGTCCCAGTTCCAGATCATCATGAGCATGAATGCCAGGGGGAGTGTACCTTCATTTATAGATTCCATTAATGCCTGTATCAGCAATTCCATTAACAAGACTCCTAGTGATGCATTTAGATAGACTCAGTATAATGCATCCGAAAAGCGAAAAGCAAAAAATCCTCATTCGTTAAAAATATTGACACAAGTTCTGTTATTGGCTTTTGCTTTCAAGAGCTTGGCTAGGGACGAATACTGGCAGATGTCTTTTAAGAATTTCCACTGTGATTGGAACACTGTCTCCTTCGTCTCCATCCACGTTGGCAATCAGATTTTTATAGGAAGCTACTTTAATGTTTGATGCAGTCAGGTATTCTACGTTTTCATCTTCCTTCAGTGTTCCTTTTAGCAAGGCTGTCGCAATGCTGACCAGTTTCACCATCGATACATTTTTAATAATGAAACAATGAAGCTTTCCATCATTAACTTCTGCGTCCGGTGCCAGTTTTTCAAAGCCGCCGACTGAATTTGTCAGGGCAATCAGAATTAAAAGAGCGCCGCCGTTCCATTCCTGATCATCATGATGAATGACAGCATCAAACGGTTCTTTGTCTTTAATTTTTTTAAAGCCTTCAATCATATAAGCCAGTGGCCCGAGCTTCGTTTTCTGCTCCACTGTCACCCCAAATGTGGCTTCTGCTATCCCGCCGAGTGCAATAATGTTCATAAAATACTTTCCGTTCACTTTCCCGATGTCCACATGGCGCTTGTCAGCATCTTTTAATATGGCTACAGCCTCTTCAGGATCCAGGGGGATGGACAGCGCACGAGCAAAGTCATTCACTGTTCCGAGGGGTATAATTCCAAGAGTTGGCTGGTATTCTTTTTCAGCCAATCCTGTTACAACCTCGTTAAGGGTCCCGTCTCCCCCCATTGAAATGACTGAGTCATAGCGTTCTTCACAAGCTTCTTCTGCAAAGCGTGCGGCATCCATTTCTTTCTCTGTTTCTTTTATGACGATTTCATAATTCAGTGATTGAAGCACCTCTGCTACTTTATCTACATGCTTTTTCGCTTCTTCTTTTCCGGAAGAAGGGTTGGCGATAATCATGGCTCTTTTCATCTTTTTACCCCCTAGATTTTCAACAGCTCTCTTGAACATTCCAGTTTTCCTTTTTTCTCTTTTATCAATGACGAATCGTCTATCTTCAAGTATAATGAGGACTGTTGAGTTTAGCGAATCTGACAGTCTGTTTTTATGAATTCTTTATAGAGTAAAAGGAGAACGATTTATGTTTGATTGGAGAAATATTTTGCGCGGAATGGCCATGGGAACAAGTGATGTCATTCCTGGTGTCAGCGGCGGTACGATCGCCGTTTTGATGGGAATTTACGACCAATTCATTAATGCAATAAGCGGCATCACGACAAGAGAGTGGAAAAAGCATGTCCCATTTCTGCTGATGATTGGCCTTGGTATGGCTACTGCCATCCTTACGTTGAGTCATGTTGTGGAGTGGCTGCTTGTTTATTATCCACAGCCGACTAATTTCTTTTTTATTGGTCTGATTGGCGGCATTCTTCCTTATTTAATAAAAGAAGCAAAACAAATGGGATCCTTTGAAGGCAAACATGCTGGAATCCTGATCATTGGTGCTGTTTTAGTTGCAAGTATGGCCTTTTTGAAGCCAGTGGAAGATGGCGCCATTCTGGATACTTCCGCTTCCACATTAATCCTTTTGTTTTTTTCAGGTGCAATTGCAAGTATGGCCATGCTCCTGCCGGGAATCAGCGGCTCGTTTATCCTGCTGATTATCGGAGTATACCCTACTGTTCTTAATTCAATCACGACGATGAATATTCCTGTCATTCTGGTAGTAGGTGCAGGGATTGCCACTGGATTTATTTTAAGCAGCAAAGGCATACGCTATTTACTGAACCGCTTTCCTCTTATGATGTATTCACTTATTATCGGTTTGGTATTTGGTTCATTATTCGTCGTTTTTCCAGGACTTGATTTGACTGTCAGCAACGTTCTCTTAAGCCTGGCGTCTCTAACAATTGGCTTTTGTTCAGCAGTATGGCTTGGCAAAAGAGGGTAACCTTGTAAAACAGTCTGTTTCCATGTGAAACAGGCTGTTTTTTCGTTATAATTGAATCCAAATATGTGAACCATCCGTATGTTAATTAAAAGGAGGGGTATTATGCAACCATCAACTTCTGATGAACGACTGGCAGCCGGCATGATGTACTTTCTGAATTTTTTCACCGCGATCATCGGCCCTTTTCTCATATGGTACATCAAAAGAGAGTCTCCATTTGTCCACCGTCACGGACTGCATTATCTGAATTTTCTTGTCAGCTATTTTTTATATCAGGCAGCAGCCGGATTTCTTTACTTTATCGGCATCGGGATTGTTATTAACATGATTCTAAGTGTTATGATGGCCATTTTTATTGTGATTGCCGGAATTTATGCGTTTCAGGGCAAACAGTTCCGCATCCCGCTTGTGGTTCGTTTCTTCAGCTGATCTTCCAGCAGCGGGATAATCTATTCAAAAAGGTCCTTCATCCACGCTTTTTCTTCAAAAAAGAACAGCGTTGGATCAAGGACCTTTCGATTGGTTGAAACGATCTATCAAGAGGATCCTTTCATGTCATCATTATTCCATCGTATTTCCTTCTGGAGGAATCGGACTGCTTTTCAGCATACGGGCAAAATGAGCTGTGTTATACGCTAAAAACTGAACGTGCTGATTTGTAAATTCGCTTTCTCCTTTTTGCATGGCTTCCATATAGGAAGGTCCAGGACCTGCTTCTCCTACCCAGTACGTATCCACATTCGGAGGAATCGTGAAACCGATGTGAGAAAGTGCATAAATAATGGAGGAAGCAGCGTTTTTAGCACCATCTTCGTTGCCGGTAACGACCACTCCGCCTACCTTATTATAGTAAATCGCCTGTCCGTGCTCGTTGGTTAAGCTGCTGCCGCCATCAAGACGTTCAATCGCCTGCTTGGTAATGCTGCTTTTTTCTCCCATCCAGATGGGGGTCCCAAGGATCACAATATCAGCTTCTTTTACTTTTTCAAAAATCTCCGGCCATTCGTCACCATTGCCCATATCCACTTCTACTCCGGGAGCAATTTTATAATCTGCGAGTCGTATGACCTCTGATGTAATTCCCAGATCCTCATAGTAGTTAATGACTTTGCGGATTAATGCATCCGTATTCGAGTCATCTGTGCTTGGTTTCAGTGAACCGTTTAAAAATAGCGCGTGCATCCAATCATCCTTTCGATCCTAATCTATTCCTTCCTATTCCCTTTTGTCGAAAGTTCAATCATACATTTTACAGTTGCAGGCCGGGAGGTGTTTTTTTATGCTTTCAACGGTTTTACACCCAAAAAAAGAGGCTGAGACAAAAGTGTCTCAGCCTCTTTGACCGGCTCGCTGCGCTGCAGATGGACGCTTCACCAAGGGACGGCGCTGAGCCGTCCTGCGAAGACTCAGCCTGGCGTCATATCCTGCTGGGAGTAACCGCCTCAACCATTTTAACCACTACCTCATTTTTAACTATTTTGAGTTTTGACCCAACCTCTCCCGTATCGGTTAGATTTACTCAAGACGCGCGAGCTTATGCGCCAGCTGAGAGGCTTCTTCCTTGCTCTCCTCAAGAATCTTATCGGCCATGTCAGGGTATTGGCTCATTCCTTCGCAAATCACTGAATCATATTCTTTGATGCCTAAAAAGCGCATAATTTCCCTCAAATATTCTTCAGAAAAGTTCAGACCTGTTCCTTTATAAACGCCGCCTACTGCCTGAATATGAACAGCACGCTTTCCTTCTACAAGTCCTTCCTGCCCTCCTGCTGTATAACGGAAGGTTTTTCCCGGAATGCACAAGGAGTCAATGTAGGTTTTTAATCGTGGCGGAAACAACAAATTCCAGAATGGTGTAATGAATACATAAACATCCGCAGATAAAAATTGGTCCAATGCTGCATCCATTATCTCAGACTTTTGCTTTTCCGACTCCGTCAGGGCCTCTCCGGATCTGTTTTTCCCCCATACCGCTAATACTTCTTCATCAATTTCCTGAAGCTGTGTTTCATATAAGTGAACATACTCAATGCTTGCGTCTTTTTCCAGATCAAGAAGTTCCTTCACAAATACATCTGCAATTTCTTCGCTTACTGATGTTTTATTTCTTGGGTTTGCATTAATGTATAAGATTTTCATTTTTTGTTTCCTCCCTTTACATTTAACAGCTCTACCTATATGATAACTCTTTAATTAAATATTTAAAGCTTTCTGATAATTTTTTCCCCTGCTGTTTGGCTATCACCGGATTATTTTATTATTTTACTAATTTTTTTGCATCCGGACCGATAAAATAAGAAGAGACACAGCGATAGGAATAAACAGTCTGTATTGAGGGTAAAAATGACGAATAAGACAATAGCCTATTTCAATCACACCATTCACGATCACGAGCGTAAAATATAAGTATGAAAAATCATAAAAATTATAAGTGAGAAAAGGTGAGGATGTATATGGTAACGATCCACGGTCAACAACAAGAAGATTTTTCAGCTGACAACCTCTCCACTATTGAACATAAAAAAGTATCAATTACACTCCATTATAACCGGTACGACGGAGATTACAGCGGATGGAATTTGTGGGTGTGGCTTGAAGGCAAGAACGGCCGAATGGTCGAATTCACAGATGGCCACCCTTTTGGAAAAAGGGCAACATTTGATATGGAGGACCCGTCAGGCATTGCCCGGGTCGGATTTATTATTCGAAAAAGCACGGACGAAAATGACTGGGCGAGCAAACGATTTGATGATCGGTTTATTACGCAATTTGATGAAAATGGCCATGCAGAGGTCTGGCTGATGCAGGGCACTGAAAAAATCTTTCACCATGAAGAAGATGTGAATGTAACACCAGAGATTTTAAGCGCCAAGCTGAACGACTGGCATGATATCACCGTGACCACAAATCTTGCGTTTGATTGGGAGCACGATAACATCGAGGTCGATCTGCATGGAGCCGCCATAAGAGACATTATTATATCTAAAGATCATCACGCTTCCGATCTCGCTCACGAGATGACGATTAAAACAAAGGAACCCCTTTCTCTTCATGAAAAATACAAAGTAATGATCTCCCATTTCGGTGAGTGTGACGTTTCCTATGGAAATATTGTGCGCATGGATCAATTTGATAAGGATTTTGCCTACGATGGTCCTCTTGGTGCTCTTTTTACTAAAGAAAAAACACTTTTTCGGTTTTGGTCCCCTACTGCACAAAAAGCGATTTTAGTCGTGTATACAAAAGAAAATGTAAAAAAAGAAGAACATGAAATGAAAAAGGGACCTTCCGGGACGTGGGAACATGAAGCTCCAGGAAACCTGGATGGAACCATCTATATGTACAGAGTCAAAATTGGCAGACAGTGGCAGGAAGCTGTAGACCCATACGCCAAAGCCGTTACAGTGAACGGGGAAAAGAGTGTGGTGATCGACCTTGCCCGCACCAACCCGCCACTCTGGGAAATGCCATCCCCTCCTTTTGATCAGCCTGAAGATGCCATTATTTATGAACTTCATGTTCGTGATGCTTCTATAGATCCCAATAGCGGCGTCATCCATAAAGGGAAATATCTTGGACTAACAGAGCCTGCCACTGTAACACCGGACGGAGCAAAAACCGGACTGGATTATTTTAGCGATCTCGGCATTACTCATATTCAGCTCCTGCCCATTTACGATTATTGGACCGTAGACGAGACGAAGCTCGACACCCCTCAATATAATTGGGGGTACGACCCAAAACACTTTAATGCACCCGAAGGATCTTATTCCATTAATCCATTTGAACCAGCCACCCGGATCATTGAGTTAAAAAAACTGATCCATGCCATTCACAGCAAAGGAATGAGGGTAATCATGGATGTCGTCTTTAACCATGTGTTTGATGTCCCGCGCTCAAATTTCCATCTGCTGATGCCCGGCTATTATTTCCGCTATAAAAAAGATGGCGTCCTGTCAAATGGCACAGGAGTAGGAAACGATACAGCGTCAGAACGCCAAATGATGAGAAAATTCATTGTGGATTCGCTTATTTATTGGGCAACCGAATTTAAAATTGATGGGTTCCGTTTTGATTTGATGGGCATTCATGATATCGATACGATGAATGCAGCCAGAAAGGCTCTAGACGAAGTGGATCCATCAATTATCATGCTTGGAGAAGGCTGGGATCTCCCTACCGCCCTCCCCTCTCATTTAAAAGCCAGTCAGGCAAATGCAGATAAAATGCCCGGCATCGCTCATTTCAATGATTCCATCCGGGACCATCTTAAAGGGAATAACTTTTCCGATCATGATTCAGGATTTGTTAATGGCAGGAGCGGCTATAATTATTTTATTAAGCAGGGAATAACAGCCGGGATGTATCTCACGTATGACAACCAGGAATACAGATCGCCATCACAAGTCGTTAATTACGTAGAAGCTCATGATAATCACACTTTATGGGATAAGCTGCTTTTGACAAACCCGGGCGCCTCACAGGAAGATTTAAAAAGTATGCATAAGCTCGCATCTTCCATTATCCTGTTATCTCAAGGCATTCCTTTTCTGCATGCCGGGCAGGAGTTTATGAGAACCAAAAACGGGGACCACAACAGCTACCGCTCACCTGATCACATTAACAAGCTTGACTGGAACCGAAAAGCTGAATTTGAACAGGAAGTGCGCTATATAAAAGGCTTGATCTCACTTAGAAAATCCAATAATGTTTTTCGGATGAAGACTAAAGAAGACATTGTAGAACGGCTTCACTTTTATCCTACTGATGAACATTTAATTGCCTATCGATTAAAAGCTTTACGCGAGGAAGGGCCATACGAAGAATATATCGTGATTCACAATGCCCACCATCATCCGGTTAAATTTCATTTACAATCAAATGGCCCTTGGCATATTCTAGCTAATTCCCATCAGGCAGGTACAGAAGCCCTCAGTATGATTAATCGCAATCAAATTGAAGTGTCCCGGCTGTCTACGTTCGTACTGGCTAAACCTTTCCGTTTAAGATAAGAAAAAGTAGGGAACAGGGATAAAAAGACGAAAGGCAGTTGACGTACATGTTATATATCATCGCCATCTTCCTCCCGCCTTTAGCGGTTTTATTTACAGGAAGATTCGGTTCATTTCTGCTCAATATTCTGCTGACGATTCTCGGATTTATCCCGGGGCTTATTCATGCGGTTATTGTCATTCGAGATGAGAGGCATAAAAAGGAAATGAAAAGCTATATGAACCAGAGAAGCTGATCTATTCAGCTTCTTTTTTTATCTTGCAAATCACTTTATGATGAATCACTCACCCAGAGTTGTACATAGTATAACTATAATTAAGCAAACTACAGGAAAAACCGAAACAAAATTAGGTGATTAATCGTATTCATAGGCACTAGAAGATGTTGGAAGGAGATTATGAATGGACCAGCTGCTGCGATATGGTGCCGTTTTGGCCATGATTTTTTTTGGAGCGTTTGAGCTGTTTTTTGGCTTAGTATATGGTGATTGGTCGATTCAGGCATTGGTCGGGATAGGCGCCGCACTGGCTTTGTTTATACTAACCTTCCAGCCTTCTCCAAAGAATCATCACGGTGAGATGAAAAATTAAACTGCTTTTTCTTAATTTAAAAACCCTTTGCCCGGGAATGGCTGGAACCGATAAGATCCGAAGCCATTCCACCTGCAAAGGGTTTTCTTATGTAGTCTTGGCCCGTTCTCTCCCTCTTTGAATACTTCTCTCAACAGAGAGCAGAAGTTTTTTCTCCTTTTTTCTCTCAATCAGTTTAATCGTCAGGGACTGAAGATACAGCAAAAGAAAAAACGGGATGATGCTTACGTAAATAAGGATAAGTCTGCCTTGAAAAATCTGCTGGAGAACAAACCACCAATAAATGATGTAGAAGAAAAGAAAAAGGAAATTAACGGGACCTTCCGATGATGCCTTACTTCTTCTGCTCATTGCTTCACCTGCTTATCCAGTTTAATACATCCAGTTTAGCATGAAAAAACAGATAATTGACAATTTTTTTACTCTTCTTTTTTTAGCGCGGGTTCATACAAAACTAATTTTTCATCCCCGCTGTCTGCTGCCTGATCCGCATTCATCGCGCTCCATTCAAATACCCATTCCCCGTCTTTTAAATAAGGCAGTTCCTCAGAAATCAGATATTTTTCCGTGTCTCCATGAACTGAAAACCAGGACCTTGCTTCATAGGTTTGTAATGCCTGCTGTTTGGCTTCTGAAGGATCAATCAGTTCTTCGTTCTGCTGGTTGATTGTAATAGGGATTTTCGATTCAAATGCCGGCTGTGCTGTAGGGTAAAACGTAATTTCGATCATATACTCTCCACCCGGCGCAGGCGTGTTCTCGTCTTCAGTTAAGGGGAGGGCTAGAATAAATTCAGAGGAAGCTGACAGCTGCTCATTGGAGATCATTCGGTCCCGTTCCACGTCCGCTTTGCAAGGCGATTCTACCACTTGTTTAACGAGTGTATGGTCGAGCGTTTGAGAACGGACTTCAATCATAAGAGCTTCTTCGCACTTCGTATTATACGTTACAGGGGCTCCCAATTGATTCGTGAGCGTCGCTTCTACGATGATTTCATCCCCTTTTTCAAACACCTGTCCATTGGTTACTACATTTAATTCAAGACCATTCGAAGTAAAATCATGAAGATCCTTATTGTCCCCGCCGGATCGGTCATCCAGGAAATACACAGAGGCGAAATAACTAATTCCCAGAGTAAAAATGGCTGCACCCACCCATGAGCTTTTTCTCATCTTAGCTCTGCCCCTTTCTTTACACAAAATTTCCCATTGAAACAATCCATTCGACATTCACCTTAAGACACACTATTAAAAACCTGAGATAAATATTGAAGATGTTCGCTAAGCATCATTAATAAAATAACAATCAGTGTAAAAGCAGCCACTAAAGCAAGGACATTCACATAGTCCCTAATAGCAAATCCTTTGTCCTTGCGCTCTTTAAAGGCCTGAATAGTGCGCTTGAGAAAAAACATTGAAAACAAAGGAATCAGCAGCACGTAGCTCCAGGTTTGAATGGCTAAATCTGTTCTATCCTGGAATAGGGCATAGCGCAGACTCTCTTCTTCCAACTGGATGGTTTTGTATTCTTTAACTATCATACCCTGTTCGATCGTTAGCTCATTCGTTTCTTCATTAAAGTCATATCCATATCCACCCGGATAAAATTGAATGGTAAAGGCTGCTAAAATCATTAGCAGAATGATGGCTGTTAAAGCAATAAAATAAGTGCGGATTTTTTTCTTTTCCATGCAAACCTCCATGTAACTTTTTCATAGAACTCATTGTAACAAACACCTCGTTTACATCATACTAAAGTGTTCGAGTAAAGAATGTATACAAATCACTGAAATTTCACCCTATTTGTAAAAATATATAGTAAAATACAAAGAACCAGTAACGATGCTGGTTCGTTTGTCCGGCTGGAAGAGGCAAAAGTTTCATTCTTTCCGAAACTGCTGTAAAATAGGTAAAAATGAATAATATCAGTTTATTTCACTATGGAATACGGGGTGTTATGATGACAATGGCAAATGTAGGACAATTTGTGCGATTTACTCGTCACGGATTTGAAATTACAGGAGAAGTCACAAAAATTCTCGAGCGTTCTGTAATTGTAAATATTTCTGAAGACGATGCTTTGTTACTCGATTACGGCACAAATTTTACAGTCGTTTCACACGAAAATTATGAATTAGTTCAAAAATAAGCAAAAAATCAGATGGGGTTTCTTATAAAGAAATCGCATCTGATTTTTGTTAAAAGTTCTTAATGATTTACAAATTTGCAGCGATGAGCTTTGATACAGGGAACAGACCAATCGCCGATTCCTCCGGATCCATTCCGCTCGGTTCAAAATTGCTGACAAGAATAAAGATTATAATGGCCATAACGATGACTAAAGCGGTAATGATCAGCACAAGTTTTTTTCCTTCCACCTTACTCACTTCCTTTAAGTGCTTTTTTCTTCACAAGCATCTTCATATCCACATGTGGAATGCCATCATCCAGATACTCCGCAGATGTTTCTTCAAATCCAAATGAACGGTAGAACTTTCTTAAATAGACCTGCGCCTGCAGGTTTATTTCGTCTGCTCCCCACTCGTTAATCATGATGTCCAGTGACTTTTCAAGAAGCTTTCTCCCTGAGCCGCTTCCGCGATAGGCAGGATCAACTATAATGCGTCCTATTGAAGGAACTGAATATTTTACACCAGCCGGCAGCAGCCGTGCGTATGCAGCAAGTTTTTCTCCATCCTTCAAAGTCAAATGAAAGCTCCGGGGATCATGACCATCAATCTCCTGATATGCACATTCCTGCTCCACCACAAATATTGCATTCCGCGCCATCAGAATTTCATATAGCTGATGCACAGTTAACTCTTCGAATGTATGTAATTTCCACTTCATCCCTGCACTCTCCTGTCCTTTATTCCATTCAGTACTTCCATTATAATTAGATTGCGGGAAAAATTCATCCTTCCTATCTGAAAGGAATGATCAAATGGAACACGCAGCGTCGCTTATTGTGGACCTTTTATTTTGGACAGGCATAGCCGTCATCCTGTTTATCCTTATTTCTATCGCTTTTTATATCCGGCTGAAAGCAGCTTCTAAAAAAAAGAATCCTGCCGGCAGAAAATAGCGGCAGGATTTTATTCTTATACGTTTACTTCAAGTGTTTGCGGTTCTTCATTATTATTCATTAAACGAATAGCTGTTGGTTCGATTTCAAGCACGATGTATTCAGGATCATTAGGACCCTCGAACCAATTGGAAAAACGGTCGTTCCACAGCTTTTCTTTCAAGTCCTCAGAGTCTCTGATTACAGCTGTTCCTTCAATTTCCAAGTAGCTGTCTCCATAGCCCTCGCCGTCATATCCAAGGAGGATGTGGACAAATGGATTCTCATCAATTTCTTCCGCTTTATGTGTTTCACGGTTTGTTGGTGTGTGCAGGACTAAGCCTTCATTAAAAAATGTCATGTACCTTGAGTGAGGCTTATTATTTTTTACAGTTGACAGTGTTCCAATTTTATTTTGTTCTAATACCGAGAGAACTTTTTCTTTTAATTCATGTTGATTCATTATGGTCAGCTCCTTTACTTTCTATATTTCCTTATTTTCCACGAGATATGTATTTAAAACATGTTTTTACAGTGGCATGCGTATTGGACATGTTTGTTCTGCAAAAAACCGGGAAGATCATCTCCCCGGTTTTCATTACAGTTCATGCAGCTCTCAGACGCTAGTTTAAAAAATAATCCTCGATATCATCAAGCATCAAATTGGCTGCTTTTACACCGCCTGCAGTGTTCCAAATGGTATCACTTACTTCGTGAATATTGCCTTCTTGAACGACCTCAAGATTTTGAAAAAGGGGATCATTCAGCCAATCTTCTTCCACTTTTACTCCCTCACCATCGCCGGATTCATACGTAAAGTAGAAAAGAACATCGCCTTCCATTGCTCCCACTCGTTCTTTTGTTACGCCGTTTTCTGAGAAATCATCGACGTCCTGTTCTTCAGGACGCGCAAAGCCAAGCTGATTCAGTATAATCCCAGAAAATGAATCTTTGTGGTAAATCCGGGTGTCGCCTGCCATGAAGCGAACCATGGAAATTTCCTTGTCAAGATTCTCGCCAAGTTCACCACTTAACTCTTCGATTCGCTGATTAAACTCATCCATTACCTGACTGCCTTCTTCTTGTTTATTTAGTGCTTCAGCATAAAGTTCGAAATTTTCCTGCCAGTCTCCCTTTAGCGTTTCGGACATAACGGTAGGAGCTATCGCTTCGAGCTGCTCGTAAACAGCTTCCTGACGCAGCTTTGTTCCGATAATTAAATCCGGCTCTAATGCTGCAATCGCTTCTACATTTACTTCACTTTCTGTTCCCACTACTTCAACATCCGCCATATCCTCAGAGATATGCTCATACCAAGGATCTCCAGTCCAGGACTGAACTGCGCCTGCTGGTGTTACGCCCATTGATAAAAGGGCCTCTGTTCCTTCATTTGTTAAGATAACCACTTTTTCCGGTGTTCCTTCAATGGTTGCTTCTCCCATTGCGTGCTCAACTGTATAGGTTTCTTCTGTTTCAGTGTCTTCAGAACTGTCAGAAGCTCCGCCGCTTTGTTCCGTATCAGATGAACTGCAGCCTGCTGCTATTAATGCAAACAAACCTGCTAATAAAAAGAATAATACATTTCGTTTCATGTTTTTTCCTCCAAGGATAATGATAATCGTTCTCAAACATCATCATTATCATAATTTACCGGAACAATGATGTCAACTACTAATTGAAAACCGTTTTCAATACATGGAAAGTTCGATATAATGGGGACGACTGTTTCAGTAGAAGGGAATATTTGTATGAAAAAAACAACATCTTTTGCCATTATATCGCTGACAGGGTCGTTTCTACTTATGCTGCTGCTTATGACAGCAAGTGTTAGATTCGGTTACCAGCAAACTTCATTTACCCAAATATATCAAACGCTTACTCAGTTTGACGGCTCTACAGCTCATCTGGTTATACAGTCTGTCCGAATTCCCCGTGCGCTAATTGCAGCTGTCGTTGGGGCTGCTCTTGCTGTAGCTGGTGTGCTCATGCAGACCCTTACCAAAAACCCGCTTGCTTCTCCAAGTATATTTGGGGTCAATGCAGGCGCTGGCCTTGCTGTAGTAATCGGTGTAACCATCTTTCAAATTAATTCACTGCAGGCGTTTGCTGTGTTGGCTTTTTTCGGAGCTGCAGTAGCCATCATTACAGTCTTCGGACTTGGATCATTAGACAGAAAAGGCCTGTCTCCTTTGCAGCTGACACTTGCTGGGGCTGCGATGAGCGCTTTATTTGGTTCCCTAACTCAAGGACTTCTCGTATTAAATGAATCTGCTTTAGAGCAAGTCCTTTTCTGGCTTGCCGGCTCTGTTCAAGGAAGGGACATTGCGCTTCTTTGGACCTCTCTCCCTTATATTGCGGGCGGAATGGTTCTTTCATTATTACTTGCCCCATCCTTTAATGTGCTGGCGATGGGAGACGATGTAGCCAGTGGTCTCGGAATAAAAACAGGAATTTTAAAACTATGGATTGGTGTGATCGTGGTTTTATTGGCAGGCGGATCTGTTGCGATTGCTGGACCGATTGGTTTTATCGGCATTATGATCCCCCACCTGGCCAGAAAGTGGATCGGGATCGATCACCGCTGGCTGATTCCCTTGTCTGCTTTTCTTGGAGCGAACCTGCTGCTTGCAGCTGATATCCTTGCGCGCTACGTGATTATGCCTCAGGAAATTCCGGTAGGCGTGATGACCGCCATTATTGGAACCCCAATCTTTATTTATATTGCTCGAAAGGTGGGGACTGCCTCATGAAGCGATTTGTTCCCGTCCGAATCGGTAAAAACGTCATTTCCTTTTTATTCGATAAACATACCTTTTTAAGCACGATCTTTGCGCTGCTAGCTGCAATTGGTATCTTTATTTTCAGTCTTGGACTTGGGGATGTATGGATCAATCCTGTTGAAATTTTTTCGGTGTTTTTGGGTGGCGGTGAGCCTCTGAACCAACTCATTGTGGTGGATTTCCGCTTGCCCAGAATCCTTATTGCTCTTCTTGTTGGAATAGCACTGGCAGTTGCAGGTGCTCTTTTACAGGGAATGGTGCGCAACCCCCTTGCCTCACCGGATATAATTGGTGTTTCAGGCGGTGCGAGCGTATTTGTTGTCGGCTTCCTTGTACTCTTCAGTGATTCAAACGGGGCATTGATGGTCTCCATCCAATGGCTGCCTGTATCTGCATTTACGGGTGCCTTTCTGGCCGCAATACTTGTTTATTTGTTTTCCTGGAAAAACGGCCTTGCTCCTGTCCGACTTGTGCTTATTGGAATCGGGCTTTCCATGTTTATGAATGCATGCACCACCCTTTTAATGCTCATTGGTCCTATTTACCGGGCAAGCCAGGCAAATATCTGGATTACAGGATCGGTTAACGGCTCAACCTGGGGCCATGTGTGGATTCTTTTCCCTTGGGTCCTGGTGCTGTTTATACTAAGCTTGTTTATGGCGAGGCATGTTAACCTGCTTGAGCTTGGAGATGACGTCACAAAGGCGATGGGTTCGAAGTTGACTAAGCAGCGTATTCTCATCCTACTGCTCAGCACAGGACTTGTTGGCGGGTCTGTCGCGTTTGCAGGAGGCATAGGGTTCGTCGGCTTAATGGCGCCCCATTTAGCCCGCAAATTGATTGGCTCTTCTTACGGTGCCCTGCTTCCGATGTCGGCCATTATTGGCGCTGCTCTCGTTATGCTGGCCGATTTGATTGGCCGTTTAATTGCTGCTCCTCTTGAAGTTCCGGCTGGTGTATTCACTGCTGCAATTGGCGCGCCTTATTTTATCTACTTACTGTTTAAAGAAAGGGGCAATAAATCTTGACACAGGATGAATTAAAGCACTTTATAAGTGAAAACATTGCGATCTCCTTTGGTGAACCTGATGGACAGAACTGGACCCTTTCATCCTGGAGCAGTGCGCAAACAGCCACTCGTGATTTTGAAGCGATACAGGCGATTCAGCAGGCGCCTAAGCTGAATGTAACAGGCTCTCTTGTCATGAAACGTGCTGCCTTTGCTTATCTGGGTGCTTTATTAGCTTTTTATAAAGAAGGAGAAGTGTGGGATTTGCAGGAATCTTCCATTCACCTTGTAAAAAGTGATGACCCACTGTTCTTTTATATAAAACTTCAGGCCTCACAAATTACCGTTTCTTCCGTGCGTCTGACTTCTGAACAATGGGATGAAGCCGTAAAAGTGCAATTTCATGATTGGCTTAAGCCCTTAGTGTCAACGATATCAGACGCTTGCAAAATACACGAAATAATCTTATGGGAAAATGTTTTTATCTATTTAAAGTGGTTTTACGAAGCACTTGCTCCCTCTCTTTCGGAGCTTGGGCGTCATGATTGGGAGAGTCAGTGGAATGAATTGACCAGCGAATCATTTTTTGGTGAAGAAACACTCAATCCATTTGCTTATTTATCTGCTGTAAAATCAAAAAGAGTGATGGACAACGGAATGCGGGTCAGGCATACATGCTGCTATAAGCACAAGCTGCCCGGCGGAACAAAGTGCTCTACCTGCTCTCAAATTAAGGCTACATGAAATAAGGCTGTCCCTCTAATTGGGACAGCCTTTACTCATTTTATAAGGGTCTTAACTCATCATCACGCTGATCATGTATATCCCGGTCGTGACCCTTTGGTTTACGGGCAAAGCACATAATTCCGGCAATGAGGAAAAGGAGCGCCGGCAGCCAGCCAATCAAAAAGGTGCCAAGGAAGACTAATACGGCACTTCCTAAAAGCAATCCTCCTGCAAGTTTCGGTTTACGGTTACCCCGCACGACAACAATTGCCACAATGCTCAATATCGAACTGATAATAAAGACGATATTAAAAAACATTCCTAAGCCGCTTAACATTTCAACAACGCCGGACATATCCGTACCGGTCGCTGCAAAATCCGGGTCACTCTCCATTTCTGCCTCAAACTGACTTCTAACCTCTTCGTCGGAAAGAAAGTAGTTGGCGAGAAATATGCCTACAACTACTAAAATATTTAAGATAATACCAATCACACTTAAAACGATTTCTGCGGTTCTTTTCAATTTTACGACCTCCTGTATATGTATCATTATTAAACAGTTCCCCTATTCTACGGAAAGCTACTCCTAAGGTTCCGGATTCTTGCTAAAAAATTGCTAATTATTTTTTACTAAAGTCAGCAATTGCTTTAATCGATGGACGGTGGTATCCGGAACCCCGTCTTTTTCACTTCTCTTTTCATCCAGATCATCATGCTGAATCCACACACTTCGGATGTTTGCCCGGTTTGCTCCAAGAATATCTGTTTTTTTGTTGTCCCCCACCATCCAGACATCTTCTGCCGGAACATCCATTAGCCGAAGACTATGCTCAAAAATCTCCGCATGCGGCTTGCCAAATCCAAAGTTTCCTGAAATCACAATGTGCTCAAAATAAGGGACGAGCTCCGGCGTCAGCTTCAGCTTTTCCATTTGCAGAGAAGGGGCACCATTTGTAAGAAGCAGCAGCCGGATTCCCTGTTCCTTTAACGCATCAAGCACCTCAAAGGTTTCCTCATACAGGATAGGCGTTCGTTTTCTGTTTTCAATAAATTGATGGGCTAATTCAAAACCAAACTCTTCATTAAAAATATCCTGACTCTTTAATGCCTTTGTCCAGACTTTTTTTCGATACTCCGGCATAATGCTTCCCATTTCTCTAAACATATGGTGGATAGGGTCTCCGAACTCTCCCCAAAGTCCTTCAAAAGGATTTATACCGATTAATTGAGTAAAGTCGTGTGTTGACAGGGAAGAATAAATGGCCGGGGCAATTTCTCTTACGTCCTGAATCAGGAGTTGTGGGTCGACTTTGTAGGTCTCCATGGCTTGCTGTGCTGTTAAGAGAAGCGCTTTCTCTATGCTTTTCTTATCCCATAAAAGTGTATCGTCCAAGTCAAAAAAAATCACTTTTGGCATCCGGAACCCTCTTTTCATTACTTGATTCCTTTATTGTGACAAAAAATCTTCGGGAATGCACGATTATTGTGAGGGGCGGGCACATTTTAATGTAAAAAAGAACTGAGCATTGAGGTTACAACTGTCTCCCTGAAGTAAATGAAAACAGATAAAAGAAAAAAGAGGGTGGGACAAAAATGTCTCAGCCTCTTTGACCGGTTCGCTCCGCTCCCCTCTTACTATTAATAAGATTATTTCTTTGATTCTTATTATGAAGGATTTAATATTCTGTTTAAAAATTGTTTCGTTCTCGGTTCCTGAGGGTTTTTCAATAGTTCGGCAGGAGGTCCCTGCTCTACGATATGCCCTCCATCTATAAAAATAACATGATCGGCAACTTCTTCTGCAAACTTAAGTTCATGTGTCACAATGGCCATGGTCCAGCCTTCATTTGCAAGATCACGGATAACACGCAGCACTTCACCTACAATTTCAGGGTCAAGCGCTGAGGTCGGTTCATCAAACAGCATCAGCTCAGGTTCAATCGCTAAAGCTCTCGCGATGCCGACCCGCTGCTGCTGGCCGCCGGATAGCTGATGCGGATACAGATGCATCTTCTCTTCCAACCCAACTTTTTTAAGCAAGCTCTCCGCATGCTTCTTAACAGCTGCCTTTTCTTTTTTCTGTACCACGACAGGACCTTCCATTACATTTTCAAGCGCTGTTTTGTGTGGAAATAAATTATACGATTGAAAAACCATGCCTGACTTTCTCCGCAGCTGCAGAATTTCTTTTTTTGACGGTACCTTATCAAAGCTGAGCTTGAAATCCTGCTCAAATTGTATGGTCCCTTTATTCGGCATTTCAAGTGCATTTAAGCAGCGCAGCATCGTCGTTTTGCCTGATCCGGAGGGACCAATAATCGCCACAACACTGCCTTTCTCAATTGAAAGATCAATTCCTTTTAAAACATTCAGCTCGCCAAATGACTTGTGAAGATTTTTAACAGTTAACAGCATAGAGATCCCTCCTTACTTCGCAACATAGCGATCCAGTCGTTTTTCAATTCTGCCCTGAATGACAGACAGGGTAAAGCAAACAATCCAGTACAGAATAGCAGCAGTAATGTAAAGCTGCATGAATTCATACGTTCTTGCCGCAATTTCCTGTGATTTCCTGAACAATTCGGTTACCAGGATCGTAGAGGCAAGTGACGTATCTTTTACTAAGCTGATGAAGGAATTGGAGAGCGGCGGAATCGAGACACGTGTGGCCTGAGGCAGAATGATCCGCGCCAGCGCCTGCCTATGAGTCATTCCAATAGCTTGTCCCGCCTCCCATTGCCCTTTAGGCACAGAGAGAATAGAGGCACGGATAATTTCTGAAGCATATGCCCCAACATTCAGGGAAAACGCAATCACCGCACTTGGGAATGGATCAATCACCACACCAATGCTCGCGAGTCCAAAGAAAATGATCGATAATTGAACAAGCAGAGGCGTCCCACGTATGGCCGATACATACACTCTTGCAATGCCGGCTAAAATTTTACTGTTGGATAACCGGGCTAATGCCGTCAATAATGCGATCATTAAACCGATCGCAAAAGAAATAAGAGTAAGCGGAATCGTATATTGAATTCCGCCCTGAATCATCGGCCAAAGTGAAGTCTGGAATAACTCCCAGTCCACTATAGGGTCCGCTGCCGCCAGTAGATTATTGAGATACATCTTCACCAAACCATTCTTCTGAGATTTCAGCTAATGTCCCGTCTTCCTGCATTTCTTCTAAGTGCTTGTTAAACTCTTCAATTAATTCTTCATTTCCCTGGCGGAACATAAAAGCATTCTCTGAAGCATTTTCTTCTTCTGCAGCGATTTTAATTCCTGCATCTGGCTGCTGTTTTTGGAAATCGAGGATGGCAAGTTTATCATTTACCGTCACTTCTGCGCGGCCTGTTTTAATTAATTCGATTGCCTGGGCAAGCCCCTCTACCTGAACTAATTCAGCGCCATATTCTGTCGCAATTTCAGCGTAATTACTTGTAAGCGACTGGGCGGAATTAAGCCCTTGCAGATCTTCAAAAGCAGAAATGTCCGAGTTATCTTCCGGAACGACTACAACCGCACCTGAGTACGTATAAGGAGTTGAAAAATCATATGTTTCAAGTCTCTCTTCATTAATTCCAACCTGGTTGGCAATCACATCAAAACGGGATGAGTTTAACCCTTCAAACATGGAGTCCCACTGTGTTTCCTTATACTCTACTTCAACACCCATGCGCTCTGCAATCTCATTCATTACTTCCACGTCATACCCTGTCAGTTTATCTGTATCATCATGAAAAGTGAAAGGAGCATACGTGCCTTCTGTTCCAACTGTTATCATGCCTTCTTCCTGAATTTGAGCGAGAAGATTTTCCTCGGAACCGCTGCTTTGTGATCCCTCATTTTCATTAGCTGCATCGTCTGATCCACATGCACCAAGCAGCCCTGACAGCGCTATCGCCGAAATTCCAACCCATTTTTTCATCTTAATAACCACCCATTCTTATCGGATTAATAAATAACTTATGTGATTGTATTATGAAGCTGTAAAAATGTAAACACTATTGACTCAGAAACAAAAGGTTTGAATATTCAGCTATAACATGATTAACTAGTTATATACCCTATAGGGTATTAGAAGCTTTTACATTAGGAATTGAGGAGGCGGATTTTATGTTTTTACGATCCTATTTTGACGAAAAGCTTGCCCAATATTCTTATTTAGTGGGATGCCAGCGAACAGGCGAAGCCATTATCATGGATCCTCCCCGCCATCTTGATGTCATTCTTCAAGATGCGGAAAATGAGGGACTTCGCGTAACAGCCGCAGCGGAAACGCATATTCACGCGGATTTTGTATCAGGGGCACGCCAGCTTGCTGTAAAACATGATGTTGAACTTTATCTTTCGGATGAAGGAGATGCTGAATGGAAATATGACTATACAGATAACCTTCATGTAACAAAGCTTAATGACCAGGATTCATTTAAAATTGGAAATGTGAAGTTTGACGTGCTTCATACCCCGGGCCATACGCCTGAAAGCATCTCCTTTCTGCTGACAGATGTTGGAGGCGGAGCCGATGAGCCCATGGGAATTTTCACAGGAGACTTTGTGTTCGTCGGCGATGTCGGGCGCCCGGACTTGCTTGAAAAATCCGCTGGAGCACAAGGGACCGCAAGATCTGGTGCGGAAGATATGTTCGAATCCCTCCAGCGCTTTAAAAACTATCCCGACCATTTGATCATCTGGCCGGGGCATGGTGCAGGAAGCGCCTGCGGTAAATCATTGGGAGCTGTACCGCAATCAACGATCGGCTATGAAAAACAAACCAATTGGGCTCTTAAAGAGGAGAATAAGCAGTCATTTGTCGATGAACTCTTAAGGGAACAGCCGGAAGCTCCAGCTTATTTTGCCCAAATGAAGAAAGTTAATAAGTTCGGACCTGCAATTTTAGAAAACAGCACGCATAATTGGGTGTCAGACCCTCAGGAAGTAGTAAAATGGGCAGCTCAAAAAGGACATTTCTTATTGGATACCCGGCCCTCTAAAGAAGCGGAAAAAGGTCTTGTTCCCGGTTCCATCAATATACCGCTTGGAAAAATGCTGCCAAATTGGGCCGGCTGGCTGGTGGATTATGATGAAGACATCGCTTTAATCGTCAAGCCGTCCCAGGCAGATGAAGCGATCCTTGCTCTTCAATCCATTCATCTTGATCACATTGTCATGCTGATCGAACCCGAATCGATCGAATCAATTGCAACTGCTTCCTATGAAACTGTAAGCAAAGAGAAGTTTGAGGAGTTAAAAGAAAAAGCTCCTGTACAGATCGTTGATGTCCGCAATGATACCGAATGGCAGGAAGGTCATATGGAAGGTGTCCAGCATAAGATGCTTGGTTATTTGCGTGAAGAAGGCAAGAAGCTCGATGAGGAGAAGCCTGTTTTAATTCACTGTCAATCCGGCGCCAGATCTGCCATTGCGGCAAGTGTCATGCTGTCGCTAGGTTTTAAAGAGGTTATTCACCTAGAAGGCGGCTTTGGTGCCTGGAAAGAAAAATATCCTGATAAAGTGACCAAGTAAGAAAAGAGTTTGAGGCAAAAGCATCCACCTGAAGCGCAGCGAACCACTCAAAGAGCCTGGAACATTTTTTGTCCCAGGCTCTTAATTTTGTGAACTGCTTTGCCACTCCATATTCCTGTTCTTTGCTACTTCCCTCCTGTAAGTGACAATCCCTTAATAAAGTATTTATTAAAGAACGCATAAATCAGCAGCACCGGCAGCGTGAAGACCATAGAAGCGGCCATAATGTAATTCCAGTAGCTGACGAACTGACCTTTAAACGTATTCAATCCAAGCGGTAATGTGTACATACTTGAATCTGTCATGATGATCAGCGGACGCATGAAGTCATTCCAGAATCCCATGAAAACAAAGATGGCCTGCGCAGCCAGCGCCGGTTTTGCAAGCGGCAGCACCACTTTGAAAAATGTACCGATCCGGCTGAGTCCATCAATGGCTGCCGCTTCCTCAAGCTCTTTTGGAAAGTTAACGAAGAACTGACGCATCATAAAGATAAACGTTGCATTGATCATAGAAGGAACAATCATGCCTTGATAACTGTTTAACCAGCCAAATTCACGCAGAATTAAATAGTTTGGAATCATCGTTACTTGCGCTGGAATCATTAGAACAGCAAGGATAATGATAAACAGCCCTTTCTTCCCCGGGAAAGTCAGCCGGGCAAGAGCATAGCCTGCCATTGAATTAAACAGAATATTGAGACCTGTTCCGACCGACGCAATAAACACACTGTTGAACATCCAGCGCGGGAACAATTCCTGTTCAATAAAAATTTGGCGGTAATTGTCCAATGTAAAGTTCTGCGGAATAAAGTTTATTGCTCCACTTACGATTTCCGACAGCGGCTTAAAGGAAGAGGACAGCGCCCATAGAAAGGGAATTAGTGTTACAACTGCATAGGTGCATAAAATTATATATAAAAAGATTTTTCCAATGCTCATTTTTTTCTTCACTTTACGTCCACCTGCCTAATAGAGATTTTCTTCTTTTGAAAGCTTTCGTTGAATAAGAGTGGAAACCAGAATGACAATGGCGAGAACAAAGGCGATTGCCGCTGCGTAGCCCATTGTATCCATGGATTTAAATGCATACTGATAAATTAACAGCACGACGGTCAAGGTCGAATTATCCGGTCCACCCGAGCCGCCTGAGAAAATATACGATTGATCAAATAATTGAAAGGTTCCAATCACACCCATAATCACGACAAACGATGTAATAGGTTTAAGATGCGGTACTGTAATGGACCAGAATTTTCTGATCGGGCCAGCTCCATCCAGCTCTGCCGCTTCATAAAGAGAATCCGGTATATCCTGAAGGGCTGCAAGATAGATCACCATGAAAAACGGTGCTGTTGCCCATATGTTCATAATCATAATAGCTGTAAGTGCCACATTAGGATCACCGATAAAATCATAGGTCGGCAAACCGATTCTCTCCAATCCGAAATTTACAAGTCCTTCGCGGTTATACATCCACATAAAAATCAGTGTAAGCACTGCAGATGATGTTAAGGTCGGAAGGAAATAAATGATTCTGAAAAACTTTTCACCCTTCATGCCTGCATTTAAGGTAGCAGCCAGGACGATCGCCAGAATAGTTTGAGAAGGCACCACAATTATTACGTATTTAAACGTATTCCATAAAGCAATGCCCGCTCTTCTGTCATCAAATACACGCTCATAATTGGCCAAGCCTACAAAATCAAATGAAGTTTCTCCAAGCAGTCTCACATTGTTAAATGAAAGAAAAATCGCATAGAAAATGGGTCCCAATATGAAAAGCAGTAAAACAAAAATGGTCGGGGACATAAAAAAGTATCCTTGTCCCGCCTCTTTTAACGAACGCTTGCTGTATTTTCGGTTCATCTTATGTCACTCCCGGGTTCAAGAATAAAGCTGACGCATTTCTTCGTCAGCTTTATCTTTTAAAATGTATTGGTTATTCCTCAGAACCGATTTCACTATTTGCTTGTTCTTCGGCTTCTTTTAATGCCTCATCTAAAGGACGGTCTCCTAGGAATGCACTAATAAATTGATTGTTAAAGTTATTTGTAATGATTGGAAGGTTGGTTCCGTTTGCCCATACAGTCGCGTATTCTGCTCCTGCTACAAGTGAACCGCGAAGCTCGTCATCAGCGTAGCCAAGCTTATCTGCTACAGATTTACGTGTAGGGAGTGCAAACCCTTTGCTTGTCCATGTTTCCATGCCTTCTTTGCCAGTTAAATACTCAATCAGCTTCCATGAAGCTTCTTTTTGCTCAGATGCTGCATTCATGACATATGCAACCGTGTACGCCATTGTTCCCTTTTCCCCATTTACCGTTGGAACTTCAGCTGTACCGTAGTCCAGCTCCGGGAAGGTTTCTTCAAGATAAGGAATATTCCAGTTTCCTTCCAGAACCATAGCAGCACGCTGCTGTCCGAACATATCCCCGCCTGAAGAAGCTCCTACCTCGGATGGCTGAGCGGATGTTTTGTCCACGTTATGCTGATCAATAACCGGCTGTAATGCCTCTATAACTTCATCGCTGCCAAAATTAGCCATATCATCTTCTACTACACTGCCGCCAAGTGATTCAGCAATATAATATTGGCGTGCCAGCTCAGGCGCTACACCAAAGCCGTAGACACCATCCTTCGTAAGCGCTTTCGATACTTCCATCATTTCTTCCCATGTTGTTGGCACTTCCACGCCTGCTTCTTCAAACATAGTTTTATTATAGAAAAGAGCTAAAGTGGAATAGTCTTTGGGAAAACCATATGTTGCATCATCCTGTTTAAAGGCATCAAGCAGCGGCTCTTCAAAGTCCTCCACCTCAAAATCATCTGTCACATACTCATCCAGAGGCTCTAAGACACCTGTTTCAATCATTCCAGGAGCTTCAAAAGCATCCAGATAAAAGACATCCGGTCCTTCTCCGCCAATCAGGCGAGTCTTCATTACATCCATATATTGATCCGCAATGACTTCAAGCTTTACATCAATATCCGGGTTTTTTTCTTCAAAATCAGCAAGGGTTTCTTCAAGAAGAGCTTGTTCAGTAGGGTTTCCTCCCCATCCGGCAAGAGTGACCGTCGTTTTATCGCCGCTGTCTCCTCCACCGCCTTCTCCTCCATTATCTGTACTGCACCCTGCCAACACACTTCCCGCAAGCAATAAAGACACACTGACTGATGAAATCCATTTCTTTTCCATGTTCATTCTCCCCTTTTTTTGATCTGCTGAGGAAAGCTGCGAAAGGCAGCCTTCCTCAGCAAATCTTTTTTGATTACAAAGCTGGTGTTTCAAGCCGTTGAATAATCTCCCACCCTGTTGTGTTTTCCTTAACGTCGACTTCGGTCTTGCCATCATTGCGGGTAAGTGAAATGGATAATACCCCTTCGCCTATTCGCAGATTTGTTACATGTAATTCATCCATTGACGGAAGAAGCGATGGACTGAGAACCATTTTTTTATTTAAACCTGCCGGAAAAATTCCGAGCAGCGACTGCACAAAGGTAAGTGGAGTTCCTGCAGCCCACGCTTGAGGCGAGCAGGCCACCGGGTAAGGCACCACTGTATTTAATGACTGATCATACCCGCAGAATAGCTCTGGCAGGCGGTCATATTCAAAATGAAGGGAAGCATCGAGCAAGCCCTGAATTACTTTGCTCATTTCTTCCTGAAGATTTGATTTGGCCATTCCAAGTAAAATCATGCTGTTATCATGCGGCCAGACACTGCCATCGTGATAGCTCATCGGGTTGTAGCCGGCCTCGCCAATTGCCATTGTCCGAATGCCGAAGCCTGAAAACATGTTTTCATTTACCAGTATTTCAGCCATTTTTTTGGCACGGTCATCGGATAAAATACCTGATTGAAGGAGATGACCTGGATTAGAGGTTATCGTTCCTACCTGATTTTTCTTTTCATCTAATGCAATGGCATAGAATTGAACATCTTCCATCCAAAATGCCTCATTAAATTTATTCTTCAGTTTCTCTGCCGTAAGATCCAGGTGATTTGCTTTTTCTGTTTCACCTAGTTGAGTAAAAATCTGAGCGATTCCTTTTTTAGCCTGGTACACATATCCCTGTACTTCACTTAACGCAATCGGTGAGACTGCATAATCACCATTTCGGTGGACTACTGAATCACCTGAATCCTTCCAGCCCTGATTGGCAATTCCTTTTGACGCTTCCTGGTGGTATTCAACAAACAAATCGCCGTCACGATCTCCGTATTCATCAATCCAGTCAATGGCACGGTCAATATTGGAACGAAGCTCTTTTGCAAGTGACAGATCTCCTGTCCAGTTCACATACTCAACAAGCAGCATGAGGAAAAGCGGAGTGGAATCAACACTTCCATAGTAAGGAGCGAATGGGATTTGATCGGTATTCGCTAATTCACCATACCGGATTTCGTGCATGATTTTCCCTGGCTGTTCGTCTCTCCAGGCATCCACTTTTGTTCCCTGATAATGCGCCATTGTTAACAGCGTTCCTTTTGCAACCGCAGCATTAAATGGCAAAAGCTGAAGGGCGGCAATGAGGCTGTCCCTTCCGAATGGAACGCCAAACCAAGGGAGCCCTGCCACCGGGAATGAACCAAATCCGACATCGTTCAAAAGAACTCTGAGATCATCCGTTCCCCGCTGTACGAGCTTTTCAAGCTGCTTCACATTCGTTTTAATTATTGGTAGTGAGCCATTCCACTCTTCATATGACTTCTTGAGGCTGTTCAGCGCGTCTTTTTCATCCTGTATTTTGCTTGTCTCCTGGTCATGCAATGCTTCAATCTTGAAGATTACTTCCTTTGACTCACCGTGCTGCAGCTCCCAGTCGAAACCGACGTAGCCGCTGCGTACTTCCTGTTCCGGCTGGTCCCATTTAATAACGGTCCTTCTTTCAATCTGATCACTTCCGTTGTAGGTAAAGGTCATTTCCTGTGCTGCGATCCTGGTTTTCCCCCGGCTGCCTGTTTTGCCATTTTGAAAGCCTCTAACAATGAACATATCGAGAAAATCCGCATCCATTTCAAGAGCGATTCTAAACGCCGCTTTCTTGGGAAAATAAGAAGTCGCTTTTACTTTTTCATACAAAACACCTTTAGAAATAAATCTTGTTCGTTCAAATTGAATAGATTCTCTCCATAATTGAAGTCCCTTTTCATTTTCCTGATGGGGATTTGTTAAAAGAATCGATGATCGATAGTTTTCTCCTCCATCTGAATGAAGGGCGATGGGTGATTCTCCGTTCACCAGCAGCTTCATTGTGCTGAGAAATCGTGTATCCTTCGTATATAAACCAAGCTCATACGGGTGATTTCCAACAATATCTCCCTTTTCATCACTTAATAAAAATAAATCGTTTTCTTTAATTACTCTGTAGTTCATGTCAGCAGCTCCAATCATCCGAAACGTTTCGGATTTTTTCAAAAAATAAACTCAAGCTTGAGTTTCAGGCAACTTTTATGGGCAGCCGCTATACTTTCGCACTTGAGTCTCGTTCCATCAATTCATGTTTAACTATTGTCTTTCTTGGTTCTCCTTCATGGTCGAGCATATCAATCAGCAATTTAGCTGCTTCATAGCCAAGACCATAGGTATCTTGTGAAATCGTCGTTAAGCCAGGCTGAACGTATCTTGATAATAAGATATTGTCGTAGCCTACAATGGATATGTCTTCCGGGATACGATACCCCTTACTTTTTAGTGCCGTCATTGCGCCGATCGCCATCAAATCACTTGCGCAAAAAATAGCTGTAACAGAAGGATTGCTTTCAATCAATGCTAGTGCTGCATGCCTTCCGCTCTCTTCAGTAAAATCGCCGCTGACGATCCGGTCTTCTGGCAGTTCGATCTGTTTTTTGGAGAGTGAATCCTTAAAACCATTCAGTCTTTCCTGGCTTACAAAAGCAAATTCATGTCCATTAATCATGCCGATGGAGGTGTGGCCAAGTCCAGCCAGATAGTCTCCGACTTCCCATGCTCCGGCATAATTATCTGTGGAAACATAGCCTGCATGTCTGCCGATTTTCGGGATGTCCACAAGCACACACGGGATCTCCCCTTCAATAACTTCTTCGAGATAAGGGTCGTCTGTTCTGATCCCCTGAATAATCACACCATCTACTTTTCGTTCCTTGCACAGCTGTGTATACGTTTTTTCACGCTGTTTCGAAGAATTGGTGGTAAAAAGTACTATGTCATACGCGGTTTGGGAAGCATAATCATTCACGCCGGTCATGACTTCAATCGTAAAATTATCTTTTGCGTTTTCTCTAATAAAGCCGGACACAAGCAAACCGATCGTTTTTGATTTTTTCATGACCAGACTGCGTGCAATGGTATTGGGTGAATAGTTTAACTGTTTTGCTGTTTCAACAATTTTCTTCCGAGTGTCTTCATTTACATCCGAATACCCGTTCAGCGCTCTAGAAACGGTTGTGATGGACACACCTGCTTTTTTAGCAATGTCTTTAATCGTTGCCATTTTAAACCTCCAAAACGTTTCGGATATGCATTTGACTAGAATTATAAAATAGTTTGAAAGCGATTGCAAGCATTTGTTTCATTTTTCTCTATAAAAATTCCAGCGGCTGTTTTGGTCCCTATAAGTATTCAATTATTATATTAAAACTAAATTACTAACCATAGCCGGATCATGGGATTGCTCACTGCCCGGATCCGGCATCTGCTGTTTGTACCTCACTTCTTATAGGAAGCTCATATGTTATAGTGAGCAGATTCAAGCCCAGGAATTTCATTTTATGCACAGCTGTCAGTTCCTTCCCTTGAACATGAAAAAACTCTGTAAAAGGCGTGCGGAATGTGAAAGAGCCGACCGATAAATAAACCCCCTGCTGCACATGTTCATTTTCTCTCGTTCGTTCGCTGGTAAGAATCAATCCTTTATTTTTATCCCGCTCCGGCAAGAGAATAGCTGTCATGGCGCCAAATGGAAGCGGCAGCGCAATATTCATATACACAGCGCCTTTATAGGAATGGCTGGAGTAAAGCGCAGTAAAAATAGGTTCACCTGTGCTTCCATGATCGCGCAGCCAGGCCGTTGCTCCATAAGGTCTGCCATCGCGAGCAGTAACCTTTTTTATGCTGCCGGTCATAGTAAAACGGCTTGAAGGCGGCAGGTTCAGCTGACCGAATCTTTTGGTCCATATTCGTGCCACGCTGCTTAGCGAACGAAACATGCCATGCCATCTTAAATCCGCCGTCATGTCGTATTGTTCGGTGTTGAGATAAAAATTTCTGATTGATTCCTCAATTCCACCCGGCTCAAATCCTGGACGTGCGTAGTCATTCCAGTTCTTGATCAAACCTGCTCTATTTTCACGTGAAAACCATTCTTCCTTGCGTGTTCCCATTCCCTCTGCCCGGATCGAGCTTACCGGAAAACGAAGCGGGGGATTTATTTCAGGCAAATGAAAAGCAGACCATGTGACTACTGCAGCGAAGGAAAAAACAAACGCATTGACACCTCCATGCCACGGGATCATTTCAGCTATTCCTACAAGAGGAGAGTCCATCATTAAGCCAATGCTGTATACAACCGAAAGCATCATGGTAAGTGGCAGAACAAGTGAAGAAATCAGGATGCCTGCTTTTTTCCAGCCAATCATTTTGAATGACGCAGCAAACCATTCAGCTGAAAGCCAGGTTAAAAATACGACATATACAGCCACCAGCACAGGCTCAAGCGGCGGTCCGGCATCCAGCCCCACTGCTACCATAACCGGTCCCAAAATTAATCCTGCTGCCAAATAAGGAAAACGACTGGATAAAGAGTACGAATGATGTTTCATCCATCTTCCAAAGATGCCGGTCAGAATCAGCACGCAAAAGGCAGCGTAATGAAAATGAATCGCGGTTAAATCAATAATGATTTCAGAATAAGGCAGAAAAAAGGAGCCATCCATTCTCGAGAGCACAAGCCAGGCTCCCCCTACCCCCATATATATAAAACCAAAGTGAATCGTGATTTCCTCCCAGCCCTTCATTCCTCTCTCCATAAAACGGAGCAGGCCAATCAGTGCGATGACAATAGTAAACAAGAACCATCCAGCAGCGGCAAGCACTCCCCATCCTCCATCAGGCAGAAGAATCGCCAAAACACCGGCCGCTGCAAATATCCAGTGCCAGTGAATCGCTTTGAATATCAAACGTTTACTGAACTCATCTCTCTCCGTTTTTCTTCCCACAACCATTTTAAGCAGCAAGGGAGTTAAAAAGGCGATAGAAAAAATAAGTGCTGAATCAATCATTCCTAATGAAAAAAAATATGTACAAGCCAACCAAACAGTATATCCGCTAATTGCCCTTATTTTCATCTTGATCCTCTTTCTTTTTCTGGAAAGTCCGTTTGAACATTCCCTTTATACATTAATACGGTTCCAAACCAAGGCTGATAGAGGTGTACGTGGATGCGGATCATCTCCTTATCCACATCGTATTCTTCCAGGACAGAGGCTTTAATGCCCAATTGTTTTGGAAGCAGTATTGTTTTACCGCCAATTTGAAGCGATGTATTTTCGGAACGGATTAATAAACCGCCTTCTTTTGTAACCTGAAAAGACAAAGCGGCTGTCAGAAATCCTCCCTTCCCAAAATCATCCTGAATCAAAAAAGCCGATTCCCCTTCTTTCATTACAGCATCAAACGAACGCACAGCTACCGGAAAGAAAAAGTTTCGTTTCCAGCTTACACATTCCAATCCGTATGCATTTTTATATGCTTCATTGAAAATAGTGAATGGGACGCATGCTCCCCTTTCCGGAAAGGAGAGTTTAATAGGTACACCTATCCAGGACAGCAGACGAATCAGACGGCTTCCCCCCTGAATCACCTCCATCTCTCCTTTTCCTCTTACTGCGTAGGATGACTGACTATGAACACCAAACTTTTTTTGCAGCATAGGATGCAGCCGGTTAAACTCTTCTCCCAGCACCGTTTCATAAATGGATTTCACGTTTTCTTCCCCCTGACTCTCCTGCAATTCCGTGCAAGCACCAGGTTTTTAGCATTTAATCCTCCTGCAACTCCGAGACCGGCCACAGCTAGATTTAATGCAATCGGATTAAACGGGGCAACCGCGGTTGAAGGATCCAGCACAATGGCACTTAAGCCCAGTGGAATCATGGCAGCTGCTGCTCCGAAAAACAGCCAGTCCTTTTTCCAAGGCAGTAAAAAAGCCAGGCCAATCAGAATCTGAATTGTTCCGGCGAGCGTGATCATCGGCTCTGCAATAGGGCTCAGCCATGAAGAATTCTGGAGAAGCGCTACTTCCCCTGTTTCAGGAAACAGTAGCTTGGGGACCAGCCCCTGGTAGATCCAAATGAGTGCCATCAAAAGACATAAAACAGCGTGAAGGAGGGATCTTCTTACGCTGTCTTCAGGTCGGATGTCGTTTTCAAGCCATTTTGCAAGGCAGTCAAAGCTCCATGCAGTTGCCCACCCAATCATTGGTTTAAAGATCACGGAATCGAACCATTCGCCTGCACGTCCAAACCGCACCTTATATTGATACAGGGTTTCGAATTTAATTCCCTTATCGACAGGTGTATATTTCCAGTAGCCTGCTCCTTCTTTAATGAGGGAAATGGTTTGTTCGCTTCCAAAAGATAGAGAGGAAATACGTTCTCCCCGTTCATTTTCCTTTTCTCCCTGACTGACGCCTGTTCCTTCGATTCGAAATCCAAATCCTATATTCGTTCGATATGTAAAATGCTGTTTCGCAAGAGTATGTTCTTTTGGCAGATAGGTAATGGAGCTGAATCTTAAGTCCCATCTTTGATGCAGATCAGGCTGCTGTGTATACTTCCACAGCTTTTCCATGGGAGCCTGAATCATCCGTTCTACGTGAATCTGTTTTTGCTTTGGCATTCGACCACCCTTTCCAGTTCTTCCTTTAAAAGTATATCAAAAGAAGGGGGGGGTGAGGTGTTTTTTAGAAGTTTCGGATTATACAGGGACCGGTTCATTTCCGCTTCACACGGAGGCTTTCCGCGTGGCGGGAGGTGAGCCCCTTTGATGCTTTCGCATCGGCTTGGTCTCACCCTTCCCGCTGCATCACGCAGGAGCCCCCAGCCTCCGCTGCAATGAACCTATTCTTTTGGTAGTTCTCTAGCAAATAACATTTTATAATGGGCTTGAAGACAGAAGCTGAGATAAAAGAGGTTATTGCATTAATGAATCGAAATACTTCTTAGGGTTAGTGATTTTATTTTCGATGAATATTTTTGCCCAAGCATTGACTTCTTCAAGATAGGATTCTTCGTCTCTATCAGGTAATACTGCAAATATCTTCTCAAAAGACCCGTTTTTGTTTACCTGGTTTAGAGTCAAATCAGTAATTAAAGTTATTTGAACTTCATTATAGTAAGAAATTATTGCTGTAACTTGTTTTTTTGAGAGATCAACATTGGTGTAATCGATTTTTATTCCGGTGGGCATAAAATAAGTATATCCTTCATTATTCAAGATCTCACCGCCTATTTACTTAATGTGAAAATAAGATGGACCAAGGGTAATTGCGTAATATGGGCCAGTTTTAGTTACCCTCTAACAAAAGGCTGAGACAAATTTTCCCAGCCTTTTGTGATCATATTATCCCTTATCCTTACTTCCTCATATTCTTTTGAGACTGACTGATCTTTTTCCATTTTTTCTTTTCAATGAGCTGCTCACGTTTGTTTGATTTTCGCTCCATATAAGCCAGTTCTTTTTGCAGCTTTCTGTAGCTTGCCAGACGATCTGCGTTCAGGCTGCCTTCTTCAATCGCTGCAGCAACTGCGCAGCCCGGTTCGTTTTCGTGTTGGCAGTCTCTGAATTGACATTCCCTGGACAGCCTTTCAATATCCTGAAAGCCATGCTCAAGCCCGCCTTCAGATTCCCAAAGCTGCAGCTCTCTCATTCCCGGTGTATCGATCATGACTCCACCTGATGGAAGTGCAAGCAATTCACGGTGGGTGGTGGTATGCTTCCCTCGGTCATCGCCTTCGCGAATTTCGTGCGTGGCCATTCTGTCTTCCTGCATAAGGTAGTTAATAATAGAGGACTTGCCGACTCCTGATGAACCCATAACTGCCACAGTCGTGCCTTCATTAATATGCTCCAGCAGCCGGGATACGCCGTGCCCATTGATCGTGCTGCAAGCAATAATCGGCACTCCTAATGCAGCTGTTTCTGCCTGCTGCACTTTATCCTTTATTTCCTCTTCTTCACAGAGATCAGATTTTGATAAGACCACCACAGGGTTCGCACCACTTTCCCAAGTAGAAAGCAAGTACCGTTCCAGTCTTCTCAGGTTAAAATCCTGATTCAGCGCCATGACCAGAAAAACCACATCTATATTAACCGCAACAATTTGTTCTCCACTTGTCTCTCCCGCCACTTTTCGTGAAAACTTGGAGACCCTTGGAAGGATGGCATGGATAATGGCTTTTTCTTCCCCTTGAAAAGGAGTCAGCATCACCCAGTCTCCGACAGCCGGATAATCTTCTCTTTCGCCCGCAGTATGACGAAATTTACCGGACACTTCCCCAAGCAGCAGTCCGTTTGGCGTTTCTATTCTGTAAAGCCGCTTATGTTCCACTACAATTCTTCCTGGAACAAGTGCTGGGTGTGAATTAGCCTTTTCCTGCCATTCTTTATTCCAGCCTATTCGTACTAGAGATTCATTTTGAGTAAGATTCAATTTTTTTCCTCCTAATTTTAAGCATAAAAAAACACGGACACATGTACGGTCGCGTACACAATCCCGTGGACTTCAGCTTTAATAATTAGCAGGAGCTGTCCTAAAATGGACCGACTTTAAGCCGGACGGGTTGTGTACACGAGATTGCAATGAACAAGTTAAGTTGTTTTCTCATAGCACTTCACCCTTTCCATTTGTTTTTTTCATTATACGAAAAGGCCTTCTTTAATGCAAACTATTTTTCCATTTATTCCGATAATTCAACTGCAAATCCTTAAAGTCCTCTTGAAATAGGTAGAAGAAACCTTTACTGTTTAATGCACGGGTTGTTAGGGAAGGGTATATAGAAGCATTTTATCTCTTATACACAAAAATTTTTGGAAGGAGTAAACATGAAAAAAAATTCAGAGGGTAAAGGTCAATCATTTAATTTAGTTTTCATCGTTTCAGCAGCAGTTATCGCCGTTTTAGTTTTATTTGGTGCTGCAGCCCCATCGCTTTTTGAGGCTGGAGCCAATCAAATCTTCGCATTTACTACGCAATCCTTTGGCTGGCTTTATTTGCTGGCAGTCTTCTTCTTTGTTCTTTTCTTATTATTTTTAGCGTTAAGCCGATATGGAAGAGTGCGTCTTGGCAGGGATGACGAACGGCCGGAGTATTCATTTTTCACATGGATCGGCATGCTTTTTTCTGCAGGGTTTGGTGTCGGACTGGTCTTTTGGGGAGTAGCCGAACCGATGAGCCACTTCTTTACCACTCCTTATGCTGACACAGAACCATTAACACAGGAGGGTGCCCGCTTAGCGATGGGATATTCCTTCTTTCATTGGGGACTCAGCCAATGGTCTGTTTTCGCAGTTGTAGGTCTGATTATTGCCTATTTTCAATTTCGCAAAAATCAAAATGGCCTGATTTCAACAAGCTTATCCCCTATGATAAAAGAGGGTCGGCATAAAAAACCATTGAACCAGACGATCGATATTCTGGCTGTGATCGCTACCATTATGGGTGTAGCCACCTCACTTGGCCTTGGAATTCTCCAGATTAATGGAGGGTTAAATAATGTGTTCGGATTGCCAAATAACGCCACGGTTCAGGTCATTATCATTGTCATTTTAACTGCCCTGTTTTTGGCTTCTACTGCTACTGGCATTGATAAGGGAATTAAATGGCTGAGCAATATTAATTTAGGGACAGCGCTTTTGCTGATGCTGTTTGTATTTATTTTTGGCCCAACCGTTTTTATCCTCGAAACCTTCACTCTTGGATTGGGTGACTATTTACAAAATTTCATTCGATACAGCCTTCGTCTTCAGCCTTACCAGGGTGGAGAATGGGTAAATGACTGGACCATTTTCTATTGGGCATGGGCTATCGCATGGTCTCCATTTGTCGGAGCATTCGTTGCACGGGTATCAAGAGGAAGAACCATTCGGGAATTTGTGGTAGGGGTGCTGATCATTCCGCCCGCTATCGCCTTACTCTGGATCGCTGTATTTGGAGGAACCGCACTGCACTTTGACTTGTTTGGCGGAACATCAATTGCACAAGCTGTGAACAATGATGTCACGAGTGCATTGTTTGTGACATTTGATGAACTTCCTTTAAGCTTTATTTTATCTACATTATCTATTCTATTGATCTTAACCTTCCTGGTTACATCAGCTGATTCTGCCACGTATATTATCAGCAGCATGACTACAGACGGAAGTCTCAATCCTCCGTTGTCTGTCAGAATCATCTGGGGTGTGCTGATGGGGGCAATCGCAGCCGTCCTTCTGATCGCAAGCGGACTGGAAGGCTTGCAAACGGCGTCACTTATTTCCGCCCTGCCATTTACCGTGATTCTGATCCTGATGGTGTACACCTTATTCAAATTATTAAGAAAAGAAGTCCCAAGACCTAAAGTTAAAAATAAATAAAAAAACGCCGGCTTTTTCCAAGGAAAAAGACCGGCGTTTTTTTATACTTCCACTGGCTGATTTTGACGGATGAGATCTGCTGTCAGCTGACCTGATAATGTAACCATCGGTACGCCTCCGCCCGGATGAGTGGAGCCTCCGACAAAATAAAGATTTTCGTATAGTTCGCTTTTAGCAGGAATTTTAAATCCGCTGTTCTTCTTGCGGTCTGAAGCTACTCCATAAATCGAGCCGCCGTTAGGTCCGTAAAGTTCCTCGAGATCCTCCGGTGTAAAGCGGTATTCAAACTCAATGGATTCACGAAGTCCTGTCATGCCCATGCGTTCCAGTTTATCTAACACAATTTCTCTGTACTGGTCCCAGTCGAATCGTCCGTGGTCTCCTTCTTTTAAAGGCGGCACATGAGTTAAGACAAAGAGATTGTCTTTGCCGGGAGGCGCCTGCGTATCGTCAGAGCGTGCAGAGATGCCGATATAAACAGTAGGATCATCCGATGGTATTCCTTTTTCAAAAATATCATGGAATTCTTTTTCCGGATTTTCTGAGAAAAAGAAATTGTGATGCTTAAGATTTTCAAATTTGCGGTCCACACCGAGAAGAAGAACAAGACCTGACACACTTGGCATAAAGGTCTTATTTAATTTCTTCGCTTCCTTTTTCGCCTGATTTTTTGGCACAAGGTTGCGGTAGGCCGGTATTGCTTCCAGATTTGAAACGACAACATCTGCTTTGTAATAAGTGCCATCCTCTGTCACAGCTCCTGTAACAGCCTTTCCGTCAAGCACTAAATGATCCACCGGTGCGTTTACCTTCACATCCACCCGCAGTTCGTCCATCAGTCTTTTCATTCCAACCGCAATATTGTACATTCCGCCTGTCACGTAATGAATGCCAAGTCCAAGCTGCACATAAATCAATTGATTTAAAATCGCGGGTGCCTGATAAGGATTCGAGCCTACATACATGACAAAGAAATTAAAAAGCTGCTCAAGATGAGGATTGTTCAATCGCTTTTTTGTTCCCTCTGCCACTGTGCTCATCGGGTCCATAGCAAGTAAATCTTTTAAAGTATGATGCTTTTTTAAATCTTTCAGGTCTGCCAGGCTGTATTTATAAAAGCTCTTCATACACAGCTCGTACATATTTTCGGCATAGTTAATTAATTCCGTCATGCTTTTGGCAGAGCCGTTTTCCACTTTCTTCATTTCACTGATCAGATTTGGAAGATCGCTCGTTACGTCTAGCTGAACGCCATCTTCAAAAAATGTCCGCCATTGCGGCTCGATTCTCTCAATTGGTATGTAATCCTCTACCCTGCGGTGGACGCTTGAAAAAAGCTGTTCCAGCACCCAGGGCATGGTCAGAATGGAAGGTCCTGTATCAAAGGTGAATCCCTTTCCCTTGCGCTGGTTAAGCTTGCCTCCTACATTGCTGTTTTTCTCAAGCACCTGCACCTCGTATCCGTCCGCATGAAGACGGATCGCCGCAGACATGCCTGCTAATCCTGCACCAATGACTAATGCTTTTTTCTTTTCCATCATTCCACCCCTACTCTTTTCAAAATATAAATGGAAGTAATCGAGCCCTGCGGCTCATCCATTTTTCATACTCTGGTCCAAACTTTTCGATAAGCAGCTTCTCTTCATACCGGATTCGTTTCAGCAGCATGAAGCCTGTTAATAGCCCTCCAGCTACAGCTGCAATCAAACTGGTAAAATACAGCGCCATTCCTACAGCAATAAACAGAAGCCCTGTGTATAAAGGATGTCTGAGCCTCCTGTATGGTCCGCTGCTGACAATCCCGTCTCCCTCTCGAACAGTCACATGTCTTGTAAACTGGGATTTTAAATGTGTGATGCCCCAGAATCTCAGGATCACCCCCATTAAAAAAAGAAGGAATCCCAGTGTTTTCATAGGAAGCACTAAGCTGTCTTCTTCCCTGAATTCCTGAAGAAACAGTGCTGCTGCGATAGTGATAAATAATGAGGTGAAAATATACAGGAAACTGCGTGTTTCCAGCGGGTCACCCTTTCCTGTCCCTCTGTTTCGGAATAGGATAAACTCACTTACCCAGATGACGCTTATCAGGATAAAAAGCCCATCAAGGATGGTCATAAACTGCATCACATCCTTCTTTGATTCTCTCTTAAATATATAGAACATTCTGAAACAAAACAATCCATAATCGGCTGTTGTCATCTAAATGATTCCAATGGCAGTCTTCCTTACTATTGCCTCTTTTAGACAAGAAGAAACCTCCCGCAGCCGGAAGGTTTCATTGATTCTTTTAAGCTGTTTTATTTAAGTCATCATCCACCACGATCGGATGAAGGCCTGAATCACTCGCTGCCAGTCTCGCACGCACTGTTATAAAGAACGCGGCAGCAGACGCAATGGTAATCAAAGCAGCTCCGCCATAGGCTACTTTAATCGGAAGTCTCAATCCAATTTCCGCATTTAAAATATAGGTAAAGGTTGCCATAGTGATAAACATTGCCGGCAACACTGCAATCCAGTAGTTTTTCCGCTGAAGAGCCAGATACATAGCGCCGACCCATAGGGCGATCATCGCTGTTGACTGATTTGCCCAGGAGAAATATCTCCATAGAATGTTAAAGTCGATTTGAGTGAGAGCGATTGATAATACAAAGAGAGGAAGAGCAATCCAGATTCTGCTCATCATTTTCTTTTGCCCTACCTTGATATAGTCGGCAATGATCATTCTCGCGCTTCTGAAAGCCGTGTCCCCTGACGTAATCGGCAGGACGATGACACCGATAATAGCAAGTGTTCCTCCAATAGCACCAAGTGTGGTGATGGAAACTTCTCTTACAATGGCAGCAGGTCCACCGGCAGCCAGAATTTCATTAAGGTTTTCACCGCTGAAAAGCGCCATTCCTGCAGCTGCCCAGATCATCGCAATAATTCCTTCTAAAATCATCATCCCATAAAAAATCTTGCGTCCCTGATTTTCTTTTTGCGTCGTTCTTGAAATAATTGGTGATTGAGTAGCATGAAATCCGGAAAGGGCTCCGCATGAAATAGTCAGGAATAATAACGGGAATATAGCCAATCCACCCGGATGCATGTTTTGAAGCGTAATCTCTGGGATCGGATGTCCCTGGACAACAAGCGCTCCCCCTACTCCGATTGCACTGATTAGCAGCAGCGCCCCGAAAATCGGGTATAGACGTCCAATAATTTTGTCGACTGGCAGCATGGTAGCCGCAATATAGTAAATAAAAATGGCAGTAATAATGACACCCATTGAAATCCATGCAGGTGTTATATCAGCAATTAACGCTGCAGGTGCCGTAACAAAAACCGTTCCGACCAGAAGCAATAACAAAATCGAAAACGCATTGACAACATGCTTAAACGCTTTTCCTAAAAACTTTCCTGCAAGCTCCGGCAAGTGAGCTCCCCGGTTGCGTATGGAGATCATTCCGGTCAGATAATCGTGGACTGCTCCGGCAAAAATACAGCCGAACACAATCCAGATAAAAGCAACAGGTCCGTAAAGAGCTCCCATGATTGGACCGAAAATCGGACCTACTCCTGCTATATTTAAAAGCTGAATCATGGAATTTCGTTTTGTATCCATTGGAACATAATCAACGCCGTCTGCATGAGAATAAGCAGGTGTGAGACGTTCATTTTTCACTCCAAAAACTCTTTCCACAAACTTGCCGTACGTAAAATAACCTATAATAAGTATGACGATTGATGCGAGAAAGGTAACCATTTATTTTCCTCCTCATAATAGTGTATCCGCTTACATCATACTTGCTTTCTTCCTTTTTTGGACGTGTCATTGCCCAACATGACGAAATTGGCGATTAAGATGTTCATATTGGCGATTAAAATTTCGTCTTCAGCTTCTACAAGGTGGCTGTTAATTGGTATAATCATGAAAAATACTTGTTATGTCAACAACGTCATGGGGGGAGGCTGAACAAAATAAAAAAAATGGTTGCGCTGCTGCTATCACTGACTATAGCAGTCTTGAGCGCCTGTACTGGGAACATACAAGGTGAAGAAAAACTGCAAAATGAGGCAGTTGCAATTAAAGTCAGTCTGCTTGAAAAGTATCAAAGACCGTTTCATGTGCTTGAGATAAAGGAGCACACTGCACAATTAGGAGGACAGGCAATTATTCAAGCAAAGATCGCACCGGCTGGAGAAGAAGAGCTTCATTTCACGCTGGAAAAGGTTCCGGGCAAAGAAGCGTTCACAGAAAATTATCTGGCTGAAAAGTGGAACAGGGATGCAGAAAACCTTGTTCAATCAGAAATTGCAGCAATATATGGTGCGAATGCCGTTGTTCAATTTCAGTTTTCAGTAAGAGAGAGTCTTATGGAGGAGGAAGTGATTACCTCCGAGCAGCAGGATCTGCTCTATGCATTGTCTAACGAACAAGATCAGCTTGTTCCTTTTGTTCAGGTTATTAACAGCCAAAAAGAAGTGAACGATGAAGTTGAACTAAAAAAGCTTCTTTCCTTAATCACATTTTCGAAAGAAAACAATCTGCATCATACAAGGATTTCGCTGGATATTTACGCGGAAGAATTTGAGAAAAAGATCATGCAGCATCCAAAAAAATTTCTTGAATTACCTTTTCCAGAGCGGGTCGAGTTTATTCAAAATGACCGTATTTTGTTTACCCTTCTGCTTGAAGCTCAAGACACGGCATCTGTAGAAACTGTACAAGATCTTAATAAAATAATAGAAGAGGAAGAATGAGACCCAGTAGTTTCAGCCTTCCTCGTTTTATACTTCAAAGATGTTGAGCCCGCCGTTTAATCTAAAGCTCAAGTCTTTCCCTCAGTTCTTTCACATAATTACGGCTTACCGGTACGTGATCATCACTGTTTTTAAGCTTCAGCTGGTACATACTTGTACTCCAGGAAACCAGTTCTTCCACTTTGCTGATGTTCACCAGATATCCTTTATGCACTCTGAAAAATGTGTATCCGGTTAATTTTTGCTCGAGCTCCTTTAAGGTTGTTTTAGAGGCAAGCTTCTCTTTTTCCGTCACAATAAATGTATCCCGGCCCTCCCGGTAAATATAAAGAATCTTTTCCGGTTCTAAATAGTAAATCCGGTCTTCTCCCTGCACCGCCAGTTTACCGGAAGCTGCTTTACTTGCAGGAGCAGCGGCAAGCTGCTTTTTCTGTAGAAGGCGTTTTACCGTTTGAGCTACCTGAATGTCGTCAAAAGGTTTTAAAAGATAGTCCACTGCGTCTAAACGAAACGCTTTAACTGCGTAGTCAGGGTAAGCAGTTGCAAAGATGACAAACGGAGGATTCTTCAGCTTTTGCAGGGTTTCTGCCAATTCAATTCCACTCATTCCTGTCATTTCAATATCTAGAAACACAGCATCTGGTTCTTTCTGCACGATCAGCGCCAGTCCTTTTTCAGCTGAACTGGCTTCCCCAATGATATTCAGCTCGGAATGTTCGCTTAATAAATGCACTAATTCCTGCCGGCTGAGCGGTTCGTCGTCAATTACGATTGTCCGCAGCTCCATATTCATGCCTCCCCCATCTCTTCGTTCACCTTTATTCTAAATGTAACAGCCGTTCCTTCTTCTTTAGCTGATCTTACATGAAGACCTGATTCTTCCCCAATCATTTTGACCAGGCGGGTATGAACATTATGAAGTCCAATTCCGGTTCCGTGCACTGATTTAACAGGAGCTGTTAAAAGAGTTTCAAGCCGGTCTTTTTCAATCCCCGTCCCATTGTCACTTACGTTAATGGTGATCTGATCGGAAACCCTGGTACTCGACAGAATCAGCTTCCCATCGGAGGATTTATGCTTTAAGCCATGCTTAATAGCATTTTCCACAAGCGGCTGCAGCGTCATGGAAGGAACTTTGCAGCCCATGGTTTCCTCTTCTATTTCATAGTAAACTGTCAGCCGATCGCAAAACCTTGCTTCTTCAATGGCAAGGTAGGCTTTGACATGATCAACTTCCTCCCTGAGTGTCGAATAATTTTTCGTTGCACCAGCCAGATTCTGCCTAAAGAAAGAAGACAACGCGATTAGAAGCTTTCTTGCTTTGTCCGGATTCGTACGGATCAAAGAAACAATTGTATTCAGCGCATTAAATAGAAAGTGCGGACTAACCTGCGCCTGCAACGCCTTGATCTCGGCTTCCTTTGCCAATGCCCGGTGCTTTTCAACCTCTGAAATTTCAAGCTGATGACTAAGAAGTGTCGATAATCCTGAGATCAGCTCCAGCATAATAGGTGAAATCATTCGCTGAGATGAAAAATATACTTTCAACGTTCCAATCGTCTGGTCCTGACGATTTAAAGGAGCTATTACAGCAGCCTGCAGATTACAGCTTTTTTCATTGCAGCCTATCGCATCCCGTCCCACCGTTAGACCTTTACCGGTTGCGATTACATATTTGGTGGCATCGGTACGAATTTCATGACCGCTTTGATGATGGCCGGCCCCCTCCCCGATATGTGAGAGAATATGCTTACGGTCAGTGATGGCGACTGCCAGTGAAGGAATTTCCTGATATAAGATGGAAGAAACTTCTGCTGCTGAAACAGGGGTCAGCCCTTTCCTCATATGTGTAAGCGTGAGATTGGCAATGCGGAGAGCCTTTTGTGATTGAACGGCTCCCATTCGTTCTTCCTCCTGGATCACACTTCTTATGATTAAAACGAAGAGAGCGGTTCCAATTGCGTTGGCTACAATCATAGGAATGCCAATATCCTGAACAAGTGCAAGGGCTCTATCAAATGGCCGAGCAACTCCTAAGATGATCAGCATTTGAATGGCTTCTGCAAAACCACCTACCAGAAAAGCGATCTGCGGGGTTACAATTCTGTTTTTCTTCTGCTTCGCTGAAATCATTCCGGCGATAAATCCTGCCGCAATGGTCGCAATTCCACAGGCGACGCCGGTAAAACCCCCAAGGAAAATCCTGTGCACACCTGCGACTATACCCGCTCCTGCCCCAATCTTCCATCCCCCAAGAAGGCCCGCCACAACCACGCCAAGCACCCTCGAGTTCGCAATTGCCTCGTCCTCATTGAGCACCCTGGTCCACCGGTCCATCGAGTCTTCGACCGGGTTTATAATGATTCCTGTGTATGTTCCAATTATGCCGAAGCAGCCGAAAATCACCACGAGCAAAAGCCGCTGTCCCGTATTAATACTCGACTGGGGATCAAACAGCCTTCTGAAAAATGGCAGTCTCGTTAAAATAAACGCCACAGTTACGATGATCCCAAGGCGTTCAATCATTGCTAAAACCAGCATTTCACTTCCTCTTTTCTCTTTCCTGATAACGCCATCATACCATCACTTTAGAAGATTTCTACACTAAAAAAAGGATAGATGCAAACCCGGTTTGGCTGAATATGTTACGATGAAGATTACAGAATTATGAAAGAGGGTATTTTACAATGTACAGCCATGGGAAAAAGATTTCAGGCGATGTCCTCGATCAGCAAACTCGCTGTATCCATTACCATACACAAAAAGATATTATTGCGATTAAATTTTATTGCTGCAATACCTATTATCCTTGTAAAAGCTGTCATGATTCACATGGATGCGGAAACCACTCCGTGTGGCCTGCAGCTTTATTTAACGAAGAGGCTATTTTATGCGGAGCCTGCGGAACCGAGTTAACCATAAATGAATATCTTAACTGCCAATCTATTTGTCCAGCCTGTTCATCCTCATTTAATCCGGGCTGCAGCTTGCATGCTTCTTATTATTTTGAAACTCGGCACCGCTGAACACGATAAAAGATAGATCTCAGTCACACTGTAGCTTTTTTGTCGTTTCTATGAACTTTCATTCAAGTTAAAGTTGTATCTTGTAATCTCCCTATTATTCATGGTTAGATTAATAGGATCACTATAAAAGGAGTTAATCCAAATGTTACATTACCGTTCATATACATCCGATCCGGTCCTTCCCTGGGTAACATTTATCCATGGTGCCGGAGGAAGTTCCAGCATCTGGTTTAAGCAAATTAAAGAATTCAGAAAGCATTTTAACGTGCTGGTCGTAGATTTAAGAGGTCACGGACAGTCTGAACGCGGGCGCTGGAAAAAAGGCGACAGTTTTATAGAAGTTTCTAAAGAAGTGGTGGATGTTCTTGACCATCTTTCTATAAAAAAATCACATTTCGTCGGCGTTTCACTCGGAACGATTGTGGTTCAGACATTATCTACTCATCATCCGGAGTATGTAAGTTCATTAGTACTCAGCGGAGCAATAATCAAACTGGACATCCGCACAAAGCTTTTGCTGTGGATCGGACGCACAACTAAACAGTTCGTCCCTTATATGCTTTTATACAAACTATTCGCCTGGATTATCATGCCTAACCGTTCACACGAGGAATCACGGCTTGCCTTTGTGAATTCGGCTAAAAAAATGTGCCAAAAAGAATTTATCCGCTGGTTTTCACTTACAAAAGTGATCAATCCTTACCTTGACCGGCTGCAGATGGAAACCAACGGCCTGCCGACAATGTTTATCATGGGGGAAGAAGATTATTTATTCCGTGCCCCTGTAGAAGAACTCGTGCGCCGCGATTCAACGCTGGGTCTTATCACGATTCAAAAAGCAGGTCATGTCTGCAATATTGATCAGCCTCAGACCTATAATGAAAAAACCATTGCCTATATCAAAGGAATTGAATCATTAATCAGTACATCTAAAACCATCTGATTGGGTTCAGATGGTTTTATTTTTAGGAGGTGAGTATATTGCTGAAGGAATTTAAAAAGTTTGCTATGAGAGGCAATGTGATGGATCTTGCCATTGCCGTAGTCATTGGCGCGGCGTTCGGTAAAATCGTTACAGCACTCGTGGACAATATCATTACCCCGATTATGGGCATCTTGCTTGGCGGCATATCCTTTGAAAATCTATCCTTTCCAGTCGGTGATGCTGTTGTTACATATGGTTTATTTATTCAGGCTGTCATCGATTTTATTATTATTGCATTTGCCATCTTCCTATTTATAAAACTTCTTAACCGATTTAAAAGCAAGAAAGAAGCAGAAAAGCCTGTTCCTGTTCCCGATCCTCAAACCGAGCTGCTGCGGGAAATCCGGGATCTATTAAAAAAAGAACAAGAACCCGACTCAAAACAAAATCCACTGGAATAATTGAGGGCACTGAAAAAGTCTATACAAGAAAGATGACGCTTAAGAAACAGAGCGTCATCTTTCTTTTTTGTTTATAATGTTCGTAATTGAATTGAAAGCGGGTGAATGCATGATTTTCAGACAACAGTCCTTAAACTTAAGTCCATACTCTGCGCTTTATGATTTAATCATTCCTGCTGACCACACCTTGAGAAAGATAAAAGAACTGGTCGATATCTCATTTGTTTATGATGAACTCGAGAAAAATTATAATGTGCATCATGGTCGTAACGCGATCGATCCTATTCGAATGTTTAAGTACTTGTTTCTTAAAATTATGTATGATCTTTCAGATATTGACGTTGTTGAGCAATCAGAAACAGATATGTCTTTTAAGTTTTTTCTGGATATGAACCCTGAAGACCCTGAAAATGGAATTAAAGGAGGGGTTTTTGGGCTAGGAGAAAACCCTTTTAATATTAGCACTAGTTTTTTTAGTGCCCTGCTTCTAAGTGAGGGGGCTTTATTTATACGCATGCTTCATAAAAATCATTAATACAACGGGGCGAAAACAGAAACACTCCACATAATAAACATAAATGATACAATCAGCCAAAATGTATTATTTATTGTACTCTGATTTGCAACTGATTTTTTTATAATTGCAACTAAATTCAAACAAAAAATAATACATAATATTGGCATAAAAAGCTCTGCGATAATTGCAAAAAAATCCAACAATTAATTTCCCTCCCCTTCTGAACTTTGATTTTATCGTTAAAATAGAACATGAATTTTATCGGTCAATTCCATTATACCCCAGCAAAGGTGAAAACGTACTAATCTATTTGCAATACTAACATTAATTTTATTTCTGATTTTATAAGTAGTCCTATGAAGAATTTCGTTATCAATAAAAAAAGCTCCTAACAAAAGCTAGGAGCTACCACATTCAATAAGTCTATTAGTATTTAGGTTTGGTTACAATCACAGATTTACTTCTTACCCACGTGTCATCATCTAATTTAAAATATCCATCTCTATATTCTTTAGCATCATAGTCTCTATACTCAAGCTTGCCCATATAGTGTGCACCATCAGGTGCTTTATATACATTCACTCCCCATCCTTCTGGGTAAGCTGAATGAACTTTAAAAGGTTTATAGATTGCATACTCTTTCGGCAACCACTTTCCAGCCCCTACACTATAATAACCTGGTTTTTCTCCATATACTGAAAATACAACTCCATGGTTAGCTTTTCCAGCATATTCTCCATCATTATTATATAGATTAACACCATATCCTTCTACATAATCAACTTTTACATATGCATAAGAACCGTTGCTAGGATTATTTGCAGGATCCCCCGCAGGTGGTGTACCCCCTAATGTTTCTCCAAGATAATCTAAAGGATCTACTGAATTTGATTTTGAACTATTCCAAAGACCTTTATGTAGTTCAAAATGCAAATGCTGACCGGTAGATAGTCCAGTGCTACCCATATACCCGATAAATTGTCCTTGGCTAACTGAGTCTCCAACATCTAAGGAACTAGCAGATCTCAAATGGGCATAAACCGTTTCATATGTCTGCCCACCTATATTATGCTTAATGAAAACTGTATGACCGTACGAAGAACTATAGTAGCTACGGGTAACTACACCTGCAGCAGATGCAGATATATTTACTGTACCAGATTTAGCAATATCAATACCGTAATGCACTCTGCCAAATTGACTAAGATAATCTGGATCTTTATAGCCCGCAGTAATTGTCCCTTCGGATGGCCAGTTGAAAGTTGCAGCTGAAGCCTTATTATTTTCCCCCACAAAATTAAATACCCCAAATGCCATAACTAGTACAAGCAAATATTTCATGACTTTTTTCATTATTTCCTCCTATTTTCACTCTATTATTTGGGCCCAATTAATTATAGCCTTACATTACAATTTTTTTACATAATTAATTTGTTTCAACTTTTTTATATGATTATATTGTTATAATAATAACCTAAAATATGAAAATAATTCTATTTTTACATTTTTATTGAAATTACTTTTATTCTAAATTTAAACTATTACTGCATACATAGCCTAATCTAAAGCGGTTGAACAAGTTAATGCTGAGCCATTTATCACATTACAATTCCTTTATATCACATTATTACAATATTAATTTTTTTGATCGATGTATGCCTATAGTCCCTAACCAAATGATGGTTAGTTGCCACATATATTTAGAAAGTTAATAACTTAATAAACCGTCTCCACCAAAAGGGAGGGCACTGAAAAAGTCTATACATGAAAGATGACGCTTAAGAAACAGAGCGTCATCACCCTGTCATAGATCCAAGTTCACTCACAAAGTTTCGTAAGCTGAGACTAAAGAATATGGACATCCTTGACCTATTGAACAATCAAACAGTGGAAATCGCAATTGAAAAAGAAATCATCAAGTCCAGCGCAATCATTGTGGATGCCACTCACACGAAATCTCGATATAATCAACTTTCACCCACTGAAACATTAAGAAATCGATCTAAGAATCTTCGAAAAGCCGTTTATCAAATCGATGAAACAATGAAACAAATCTTTCCAACCAAACCTCAGACCGACAATCTTGAAGATGAAATTGCCTATTCACAAGAGCTCGTTAAAGTAATTGAAAATCAGGAGAACTTACAAGCCCATCCCAAAGTAAAAGAACAGCTAAATTTCTTAAATGAAGTCATCTTAGATGACCTTGAACACCTTCAACAATCTGCAGACCCGGATGCAAAAATAGGTCACAAAACAGCTGATACTTCATTTTTTGGATACAAAACACACTTAGCGATGAGTGAAGAGAGAATTATCACCGCAGCTGTTATTACCACTGGTGAAAAAAATGATGGGAAACAACTTCAGACATTAATTGAAAAGAGTAAATCTGCGGGCATGAAAGTGACTACGGTAATTGGTGACGCGGCTTATTCTGAAAAAGAAAATATCACTTATAGTGAAATGAATAAAATCCGGCTCGTTTCAAAATTAAATCCAATGGTTACCTATGGATCACGTAAAAAAGAAGACGAATTTGCTTTTAATAAAGATGCAGGTATGTACGTATGTCCTCAAGGACATATGGCAATTAGAATAGCTAGAACCGGCAAAAAGAATCAAAAGAAAAATCAGAAACATACTTATTACTTTGATGTTGAGATCTGTAAAGGTTGCCCTCTTAGAGAGGGGTGTTACACAGAAGGAGCGAAAAGCAAAACCTACTCAGTAACATTAAAGTCACCAGCCCATGCGCATCAAATTGCTTTCCAGGAAACTGAATTTTTCAAAGCGAAGGCAAAAGAACGCTACAAAATAGAGGCAAAAAATAGTGAGATCAAACATGGACACGGGTATGATGTAGCACATACCGGAGGTCTATTAGGCATGGAGTTACAGGGAGCCATGACCATATTCGTCGTCAATCTCAAAAGAATTATGAAGTTAATCGGGTGATGAACCCCTTGTTTCTTCATAAAAACGAATGAAACCCCGCGTTTAATTCCATAAAAATGGAATTAAACGCGGGGTTTTTGGGCTAAGAGAAAACCCTTTTAATATTAGTACTAGTTTTTCAGTGCACTCGAATAATCCAGTGGATTTTTCTTATAGCTGCGCTGTGCTTGCCAGCTCTTCTAGACTTAAGTCTTCATCTTAGGATCAAACGCATCCCGCAACCCATCCCCCAGCAAATTAAACCCGAGCACAACCAGCATGATAGCAAGACCCGGAAAAACCAGCGTCCATGGTGCCTGTACAAGCAGCGCTCTTGAAGCGGAGAGCATGGCTCCCCATTCCGGCTGCGGAGCCCGTGCCCCAAGACTGAGGAAGCCAAGTGCGGCTGCTTCTAAAATGGCAGTGGCCACGGCTAATGAACCCTGGACAATGATCGGCGTCATCGAATTGGGCAGCACATGAGAGAATAGAATTCGTGAATCTTTCATTCCCACAGCCCGTGCCGCCATAATATATTCTTCTTCTTTTACGCTCAGCACCCTGGAGCGGATCAATCTTCCGAAATTCGGAATATTTATGATGGCGATTGCGATCAATGCATTTCGCAAGTTTGGTCCTAAAATTGCTACAACGGCGATGGCAAGAAGAATACTGGGAAACGCAAGGAGAATATCAAATAATCTTGAAATAATCGTATCCACCCATTTCCCGTAATAGCCTGCCAGAATACCAAGCAGGCTGCCAACCACAGCTGACCCTACTACAGCTAAAAAGCCGACTGTTAGAGACAGCCTTGCGCCATGAATGACTCTTGAAAAAACATCGCGCCCAAAGTCATCAGTCCCAAACCAGAATTCAGACGATGGAGGCTGAAGTCTGATTGACAGATTTTGTTCATCTATTCCCTGAGGTGCAATCCAGGGAGATGTAATAGCAAGAATAATAAAAAACGAGACGATACTTAAGCCTGCCAGTGCAATTTTATTTCTTTTAAATTTCCTCCATCCCTCTTTCCAGGGTGAAAGGGTTTCTTCCTGCTGTTCTTCCCACTCTTGTTCCGGAAGTTTTGCCGGTTCTGCCATGTTCTCACTCCTCTATTAAACAGTTCTTCTCAGCTGTATCGTATTCTTGGATCGATAATCGAATACAGAATATCCACAATCAGGTTGATCATGACAAAGATAAATGCCACAACAAGAATGCCTGATTGAATCACCGGGTAATCTCGGGAGGAAATCGCTTCATAAATATACCGTCCAATACCCGGGAGACCGAATATCGTTTCTGTTAAAATAGCTCCTCCAAGCAGCAGGCCTGTTTGAAGACCGATCACAGTCAATACAGGAATCACAGCATTTTTCAAAGAATGTTTGTAGACAACCCAGAACATTTTTTCACCCTTTGCCCTGGCAGTCCGAATGTAATCTGATTTCATCACTTCAAGCATGCTTGAACGGGTCATCCTGGCAATGATCGCCATAGGAATCGTTGCAAGCGCCACTCCCGGCATTATCAAATGACGCAGCACGACGAGTGTCTGATCAAAGCGTCCTTGAATAATCGTATCTAGAATATATAAATTCGTTATGGCATTAACTGGATCGCGAACATTTTCCCGTCCTGTCGTCGGAAACCAGTCCCACTGAAGAGAAAACTGATATTGCATCATCAGTCCCAGCCAAAAAATAGGAATGGAAACACCAACTAACGCCAGAATCATGGCCGCGTAATCAAACCAGGAATTTTGAAACCAGGCAGAAATAATTCCCGCGTTTACTCCAACGAACACGGCAATCACAATGGCAAACAAAGAAAGTTCAAATGTGGCAGCTAAATACGGCCAGATCTCCTCGTTCACAGGCGTCCGTGTCCGCAGAGAATTTCCAAGATCCCCTGTGGCCAGATTTTTCAGGTATTCAAAATACTGTATGTACCATGGATTATTTAAACCTAATGTTTCCCGTAAAGCAGCAACCGCGTCCTCAGTTGCCTGCTGACCCAATATCACGATAGCCGGGTCTCCTGGTATAGCATGGATGATTAAAAAAACAATAAATGTCATTCCGAGAAGCACCGGAATCAATTGCAATAGCCTTCTAACAATATATTGGAGCACCTTCTTCACCCCTGTTTCATAATCTGCTGTTCGATTTTCATGTAAAAAGGGAAGGCGAATGTCCACCTTCCCCCAGAGTCACACTGATTTATTCAAAATAGACATCCATTAAATTATCTGATCCTGTCGGATGAGCAACAAAATCTTTTAATGTCGAGCTTCCAGCCATTAGAGGCGTAGAGTGTGCAAGCGGAACCCATGGTGCATCTTCATGGATAATTTCCTGCGCATCCATATACAGTTGATTACGTGCTTCTTCGTCTACTTCAGACTGCGCTTCAATTAACAGATCATGCAGCTCCTGATTTTCATAATACGTGTAGTTATTGCTTCCGATATTGTCCTGATCAAGTAATACATAAAGGAAATTATCTGCGTCTCCATTATCGCCTGTCCAGCCTAATAGGAACGCGTCTGCTTCACCCATACGTGCTTTTTCAAGATACGTTGCCCATTCGTAGTTCACGATTTCAGCCGTGATTCCTACATCTGCCAGATTATTTTGAATGGCCTCAGCCACTTTTTGTCCATCCGGCATATAAGGGCGCGGTACCGGCATTGCCCATAAATCCATTTCAAAACCGTCTCCCAATCCAGCTTCTTCAAGCAGCTGCTTAGCTTTTTCAGGATCATATTCATAGCCTTCAATGTCATCATTATATCCAGCGATAACAGGCGGCATTGCATTTTTCGCTACCTCTGCGCGGCCTTCAAAAAACGCATCGACAATTGCTTGTCGGTCAATTGCATGATTCATTGCCTGACGTACTTTTGGATCATCAAACGGTTCACGTGTAGTCGTTAAACCAAGGTATCCGACATTCATAGAAGGGCGTTCAAACAATTGAAGATCTGCATTTTCCTCGATCATGGCGGCATCACTTGGATTCACACCGTCTGCAAGATCGATTTCATTGCTTTGCAGTGCATTCAAACGTGCTGAGTTTTCAGGTATGGAACGGAAAATAATTTCGTTTAATTTAGGCAAACCTTCCTGCCAGTAGTCTTCGTTTTTCTCAAGAACGATTCTGTCGTTTCGTCTCCATTCCACAAACTTAAATGGTCCGGTACCAACAGGGCTTTCATTAAAACCCTCGTCTCCCATTTCATCTAACGCTTTAGGGCTTGCGATCCCAAACGGACTCATCGCAAGATTTTTCAGGAATGGCGCCTGCGGACGTTTAAGCTTAATTTCAACCGTCATGTCATCTGCAGCTGTGACGGATTCAATAACATGGCCTTCGTCGTCACCAAAGCCGCCAAACATTGATTTGTAGTAGTAAAACTTGTCTTCTGTACCTGACGCCCATCGTTCAAAGTTATAAACAACGGCATCCGCGTTAAAGGCTTCACCATCATGGAAAGTCACGCCTTCCTGAAGTGTAAAAGTATAGGTCAGTCCATCTTCTGAAACATCCCATTCAGCTGCCAGACCCGGGTTAATTTCCGTATCCTCACGGCCAAATTCGATCAGGGTTTCAAACACATTTTTTGTTACTTTAAACGACTCGCCGTCTGTCACCGTGATCGGATCCAGACCGACTGAGTCACCTCCGCGGCCAAAAATAAGTGTGTCCTGACTGCTGCTTTCTCCTGAATCATTGCCTGATTCTCCGCCGGTGTCTTCTCCTTCATCACTGGCGCAACCAAACAAAGCTGTTGAAACTGTTAGTAAAAGCACAAAAAACAATAACCACGTTTTCTTATTCATACTACCCCTCCAACCATCTCTTTATTTTGACTCGTTGTCTGTTTCTCCTTTGAATAAAGGTGACAAGCAACGTAATGTCCTTCTTCATGTTCCAGCAGCTGCGGTACAAGCTTTTCACAAATATCCATTTTAAATGGACATCTTGTGTGAAAGGTGCAGCCTGAAGGCGGATTAGACGGGCTCGGTATATCTCCCTCTAACACAACGGATTTCTTTTCATAAAGCGGATCGGGTATTGGAACAGCAGACAACAGCGCCTGTGTGTAAGGATGCAGCGGATTGTCGTACAGTTTTTCACTGGACGTGATTTCTGCCATTTTCCCTAAATACATAACACCTACCCGGTCGCTGATATGCCGCACTACCCCCAAATCATGAGCGATGACAATGTACGTTAGTCCAAAATCCTTTTGAAGATCCTGCATCAGATTCAGCACCTGTGATTGGATGGAAACGTCGAGTGCTGATACAGGCTCGTCCGCAATGATTAATTTTGGTCTTGTCATCAGAGCCCTTGCGATGCCGATCCGCTGCCGCTGCCCTCCACTAAACTGGTGAGGATAACGCTTTGCATGGTAACTGCTTAATCCCACTGTTTCCAACAGTTCTCTTACCCGCTTCTTTCTTTCTGCGGGGGTGCCGATCCCATGTACTTTTAATGGTTCTTCTAGTATTTTTTCTACTGTATGTCTCGGATTGAGTGATGCAAATGGATCCTGAAAAACCATCTGCATCTCCCTTCTCATTTTTCTCAGCTCATTATTTGACAGGCTGGTGACTTCTTTTCCTTCAAAAAACACTTTGCCTTCTGTCGGCTCAATCAGTCTCAGCAGCATACGGCCGGTAGTGGATTTGCCGCAGCCTGACTCTCCCACAATGCCTAATGTTTCGCCCTTATGTACCGTAAAAGAAACATCCTCCACCGCTTTAACCATTCCGACTGTTCTTCCGAGCATTCCGCCTCTTACAGGGAAATGCTTTTTTAAATTCTCAACTTGTAACAGTGGTTCTCTGGTTGTCATCCCTCTTGGCCTCCTTGCTGTCGTATAAGAAGCATCTTGTAGAGCGTCCCTCACCTGTGTCATAGAGCGGAGGGTCCTCCTGTGTGCATCGCTCAAAGGCAAAATCACATCTCGCAGCAAAACGGCATCCTTTTTTAATGGAACCCGGTCTTGGAACATTGCCGGGGATGGAATAAAGACGCTGCTTTTTAAAGCGCATATCAGGTACCGACTGTATCAGTCCTTTTGTGTAGGGATGCTGCGGATTTTTAAAGATATCCACTGCCAGCCCGTTCTCCACAATTTTTCCTGCATACATAACCACAACGCGTTCACATGTTTCCGCTACTACCCCGAGGTCGTGGGTGATCAGCATAATTGCAGTATTAAGCTCCTCATTAATGTTTTTCATCAGCTTCAAAATCTGCGCCTGAATCGTTACATCAAGAGCTGTTGTCGGTTCATCCGCAATTAAAAGCTTCGGCTCACAAACAAGTGCCATTGCGATCATTACCCGCTGCCTCATTCCGCCTGACAGCTGGTGCGGATAATCATTCATCAGCTCTTCCGCTCTTGGCAGTCCGACAAGCTTTAACATGTCTACCGCTCTTTGTTTTGCTTGTTTTTTATTGCCTTTTTTATGTATTAAGGTTGCATCCATTAATTGATTTCCTATGGTGAACAGCGGATTTAATGAGGTCATCGGCTCCTGAAAAATCATCGCCACTTCACTGCCGCGAATATTCCTCATTCTTTTTTCTGAGGCCGTGGTCAGTTCTTCCCCGTTAAGTTTAATTTGGCCCCCGGTAATTTTGCCGGGCGGTTTTGGAATCAGGCCCATGACAGATAGCGAAGTCACGCTTTTCCCGCAGCCGGATTCACCGACAATTCCGAGCACTTCTCCCTCCCTTACATAAAAATCTATACCGTCCACTGCCGGTATTTCTCCCTCGTCCGTAAAAAACGAAACATGGAGGTCTTCAACTTGAAGTACAGGTTCCTTCTTCATCCCACTCCTCCTCGGAATATTTTTTTAATATACTTTATTTTCAGAATTTTTATAATCTTAATTATACGATGTCATAAAATTATTTCAATAGCAACCTAATATTTTTAATTGCCCATCTAAAAGACGTAGCAACACCGGATAGTTTAAATTATTTCTAAAAATCAATAATATTTTTCTGCCGTTGGTCATTCCGAATGAGAACCACTGTCATGACCTCTCTCCAGGGCTTTATCCCGCACCTAAAGTATGAACAGTCCTTCTAAACTATTCTTGAAACTGTTAAAATAGCATTTATTAACCTTAAACGAACTAACAGAACTGAGGTGATAACGTTGGAGAATGATCAAGAAACACCGGAGAGAAGAAGAGAACGAATGAGACAGGAGGAATTAAAGAGAAACCCATCTGGCAGCATACATGGCTCCGGACTTGCAGATTTGGTTGGCAGTTTAGGCTGGAAAGGCACTGGTGTGCTCATCCTTTTAATTCTCGCGGGGATCATTGCAGCAGCTGTCTTTTTTTAAGCCTCGCCATCGTCCCGGCAGCTAAGCATCTGCATGGCAAATAAATTTTTTAGACGCAAAAAAGCAGGGATGGATATTGTTTATCTCCATCCCTGCCTTACACATTATTTTACTTTCATTAACCGCAGCGAATTAAGCACCACAATCAGTGTTGCTCCCATATCTGCAAAAATGGCCATCCACAGTGTCAGCCATCCCGGAATAATCAGAAGAAGTGCAAGCACTTTCAAGCCTAAAGCAAAGGCAATATTCTGCTTAATAATTTTCAGCGTCTTTCTGCTTAAACTGATCGTTTCAGGCAGCTGGTGAAGATCGTCTGCCATCAGCGCAATATCAGCTGTCTCAAGCGCTGCATCCGTTCCTGCGCCTCCCATTGCGATGCCTACGTCTGCCATGGCAAGAGCAGGTGCATCATTAATCCCGTCCCCCACCATCGCTACTTTACCATCATTTCGCTGAATTCTTTTTATAATTTCAAGCTTATGCTCGGGCATGAGCTCCGCTTCAATTTGCTGGATACCGATTTCTTTTCCTATAGAAGAAGCGGAAAGTGCGTGGTCTCCAGTCAGCATCACCGTTTTCTTAATGCCTGCCTGGTAAAGTTTTTGAACAATCGACCTGCTTTCCTCCCGAATCGTATCCGAAGCAGCGATGATGCCAAGAACTTGTTCACCCTGCCCCATCAGCATGACGGTAGAACCACTTTTTCTAAATTCATCTACGGTATCTTTCATTTCTTCTGTCAGATTAGTCTTGTCATCTGCGCGGCTGATCCAATAAACTTTTCCGTCGATTACGCCCTGAACGCCTTTACCGGTAATGGACTCAAACTGATCTGCCTCTGCTAAAGGATGATCTTTTGCTGCTTGAACAATGGCCCTTCCAAGAGGATGCTGGGAGTAGCGTTCGATTGCTCCTGCATACGATAGAAGCTCAGAGGAATCCATTGAAGAAAATGTCCGGACATCCCTAACCTCCGGAGTTCCTTTTGTAAGGGTTCCGGTCTTATCAAATGCAACAGCTGTGATTTTACCGGCCGTTTCCAGGTGAACTCCGCCCTTGATTAATACTCCTCTTTTGGCTGCATGACCAATTGCCGTGACGATCGCTACAGGAGTGGATATGACAAGTGCGCAAGGACAGCCGACCACCAGAACAGCAAGTCCTCTGTAGATCCATTCGTCCCAAAGTCCGTTGGCTGCTAATGGCGGCACAACAGCCACAAGCAAAGCAATCATCATAATGGCTGGTGTATAATATTTTGCGAAACGGTCCACAAAAGCCTGGGAAGGAGCTTTTTCAGCCTGCGCCTCTTCAACTAAATGAATAATTTTCGCAAGCGTCGTGTCTTCTGCCCATTTTGTAATCCGAACCCTTAGTGCCCCTTCTTCGTTGAGTGTGCCGGCAAATACTTCATCTCCCTCTTCTTTTTTCACCGCCACTGATTCACCAGTAATCGCTGATTGATTGACAAAAGAAGAGCCATTATCAACCACACCGTCCAGCGGGATTTTCTGACCGGGCCGAATTACAATAACCTCCCCGATTTCTACTTCTTCCACCGGAACTAATCGTTCTTCTCCATCCCTCAAAACTGCTGCCTGCTGCGGGGCAATATCCATCAGGGATCGAATGGAATTTCTTGCTTTATCCATCGAAAATCGTTCAAGCACTTCACTGACAGCAAACAGGAAAACCACAACGGCTCCTTCTCCCCATTCCCCGATTACTGCTGCGCCTATAATCGCAATGGTCATGAGGGTTTTCATGTCAAATTCTAACTTAAACAGGTTTGTCAGCCCGGTGAGCAGCAAGCGCCAGCCTCCAATTACAATCGACAGGGCAAATAATAGAACAGCCCCGATGCTTTCTTCACCGCTTAAAAGCAAAACAAACCAGCCGCTAAGTAAAAAAGGCAGTGAAAAAATCATCGATTGCACTTCTTTGTTTTTCCAAAAAGGAGCAGGCGGTGCTGCCTTTTCATGTTCATGCCTTACTTTTATGCCATCAAAAGCGCCGGCTTGTTCAAGCTCCATAACACTTGCTTCGCCTTCCACCATAAGCTTTGAAGCGCCAAAATTAAGCTGAACATCCTGTACGGAAGGCAGCTCACGAATATTTTTTTCGAATTTCGCAGCGCAATTTGCACAGCTTAATCCTTCCAGCCGATAATGCTGCCGCATAACGTCTCACCCCTCCTGTGAATGAATCAATGCTATTGAAACAAGCTGGTGAACATGCTCATCTTCAAGCGAATAAAACACCATTTTTCCTTTTTTGCGGTACTTCGCTAATCCCATATTACGCAGAAGCCTCAGATGATGTGAGGCTGTAGCGGTGGTGGAGCCGATGATCGCAGCTACATCACAAACGCAAAGCTCCTCTTCTAATGTCAGCGCATACGCAATTTTTAAGCGTGTTGCATCTGAAAGCGCCTTGAAAAGAAGCTCAACACCTTCCACTTCTCCTACTCTCGGTTTAATAGTTTCTATTTTCTCTTCATCATAGACGAATACTTCGCACGAATCTTCAACAGTTTTATTTATCCTATTCATATCTTCACCCACTTCATTCAAACATTCGTTTGATTGTTTACTTATAGTTTATGCTTCTCTACTAAATTGGTCAATTATATTGTTCATTTTATTTTTGTATTATTTCCCTTACAGAGCGAAGGATTTTGTCGATTAAGCGATTATTTCCCCACATTATTCGGGGGTTATGGATTGTCAGACACATGTAAATGATTTATACTAATCACTATATTTAGTAATGTTATCTAAATTAAACACAATATATAGTACATTCCATATGAATAGATGCCTATTTCGGCTTAAAAGGGAATCAGGTGAAAAACCTGAACTGTCCCCGCAACTGTAAGTGCTGAAAGTGTCTGATAATCCACTGTGACTTTATCATGGGAAGGATCAGCTACTGTTTGAAGCATGAGTCAGGAGACCTGTCTATTCAGTAACGTGCTATCTTCTTCGGGAGCTGAGAAGGTAGGATGAGGAACTATGACAGGGTGAACTGCCCTTTTATATTCACATCCTGCCTCCGCTCCCAAGAGTGGATTTTTTTATGTTCAAAATGGACGGAGGATGCATAATGACAACGATTGAAGCGACAAATTATCACGATTTACACAATTGGCAGACTGGGGAGCTTGTCGAGTATTTCAACAGTACAGTGAAGGAATTTTCTTCACTTGACCCTGACCACGCTGCAGCGAAAATCAGACAGCAGCTTGAAAGCAAGCCTGATTATTCTCTTCATCAGGCAACGGGACTGATGATCCTTGCTGCTCTTGACCAAATTTCTATTGAAGAGCCCGACTGGACCTATGTGGCAGCCCGCCTTTATTTAGACCGCTTATATGATCAGGCTGCGAAATCAAGAGGGTATGAATCCTCAAAGCGGTATGGCTCATTCAATGATCTGATTACTTCATTAACAGACAAAGGACTCTATTCTGATCAGCTCTTGAATGAATACAGCCGGGAGGAAATTAAAGAAATAGGTTCTTTTATCAACCCGTCTAAAGATCTTTTGTTTACATACATCGGCCTCGTCACGCTGTCGGACAGGTATCTAACAAAGTCACGGAATAAAGAGGTAGTTGAGCTTCCACAGGAACGGTTCATGATCATTGCCATGACACTCATGAAAGACGAACCGAAAGAAAAACGGCTAGCCCTGATTAAAGAAGCCTACTGGGCGTTATCTAATTTGTACATGACAGTTGCCACTCCTACATTATCAAATGCAGGTAAGAGCTATGGCCAGCTCTCAAGCTGCTTTATCGATACGGTTGAAGACGACCTGCGAAGCATCTACGATTCCAACACTGATGTGGCAACACTTAGTAAAAACGGTGGCGGGCTGGGAGTGTATCTTGGAAAAATACGATCCCGCGGAAGTGATATAAAAGGGTTTAAAGGAACTTCTTCAGGAGTCATTCCATGGATGAAGCAATTGAATAACACAGCAGTCAGCGTGGATCAGCTCGGGCAGCGAAAAGGAGCTGTCGCGGTTTACCTTGACGTGTGGCACAAAGATATTTTTTCATTTCTGGATGTACGGCTGAATAACGGAGATGAGCGATTGCGTACGCATGATTTATTTACAGGCGTCTGCATTCCGGATTTATTTATGGAGGCTGTGGAAAGCCGGGAAGACTGGCATCTTTTTGATCCACATGAAGTAAAAAGTGTGATGGGCTTTTCGCTTGAAGACTACTGGGATGAGCAAAAAGGAGCCGGGAGCTTCCGGGAGAGGTACAAAGAGTGTACAGAAAACCCTGTTCTTTCACGACGCACAGTTCCCGCTATTGATATTATGAAATCCATTATGATCTCGCAGCTTGAGACCGGCACTCCTTATATGTTCTACCGTGATACGGTTAACCGCATGAATCCCAACCCGCATGAAGGAATGATCTATTGCAGTAATCTATGTACAGAAATCATGCAGAATATGAGCGCAACAACCGTTACAGAAGAGTTTGTAAGGGACGGATCGATTATTACCGTAAAAAAACCGGGTGATTTTGTCGTATGCAACTTATCCTCTGTTTCACTTGCGCGGGCAGTATTAGGGGACGTACTGGAGCGTTTGATTCCAATCCAGGTGCGCATGCTTGATAATGTGATTGACCAAAACACGCTGCCTGTCCCTCAGGCTCTTCTGACCAATCACAAATACCGGAGCATTGGACTTGGCACATTTGGCTGGCATCATCTTCTGGCACGCAAAGGCATTCGCTGGGAAAGTGAAGAAGCAGTGAAATACTGCGAGGAACTTTATGAACACATCGCTTATTTAACCGTAAAAGCAAGTATGGAGCTGTCTAAGGAAAAAGGAGCTTATCCGGTTTTTAAAGGCTCAGATTGGCAGACAGGTGAGTACTTTGATAAGCGGGCCTATACAGGAGAACGCTGGACAAACCTTAAAAATAGCATAAAAGAATCTGGCGTCCGAAATGCTTACATGATGGCTGTGGCACCTAATTCGTCCACCTCTATTATTGCAGGGTCCACAGCAAGTATTGATCCTATTTTTAGAAAGCAGTATTCCGAAGAGAAAAAAGACTACCGCATTCCTGTAACAGCACCGGATCTCGGACCGGATACTACCTGGTACTATCAATCTGTTTATTTGATTGACCAGCACTGGAGCATTCGCCAGAACGCGAAGCGACAGCGCCATATTGACCAGGCTGTGTCCTTTAACTTATATGTTCGAAATGACATTAAAGCCAAAGAGCTGCTGGATCTGCATCTACACGCATTTAACGCCGGCTTAAAGACCACCTATTATGTCCGCTCTACTTCAGATACGGATTCAATCGAAGACTGTGAAAGCTGCTCAAGCTAAGGAGGAATAATGTATGACTGTACTACAAAAAAGAACGTTAACGGATTCGGATGCACCAAACCGTTCAACAGGCTTAATCAACGGCAAAAGTTCAAACATTTTAAACTGGGATGACGTCCGCTATTCATGGGCCTATCCTAAATATAAAACGATGCTCTCTAACTTTTGGACACCCTTTGAAATCAATATGGGAAACGACATTAAACAGTTCCCCGGACTTACTGAGGCAGAGCAAACTGCCTTTTTAAAGATCATTGGACTGCTTGCCCTTCTTGACAGCATTCAATCGGATTATGCAGGAAAAGTGGCTGATTACCTGACAGATTCTTCTTTGAATGCCCTGATGATTATGCTTGCGCAGCAGGAAGTGATTCACAATCACTCCTACTCCTACGTTTTGTCGAGCCTGGTTTCACAGCAGCAGCAAAATGAAGTATTTGATTACTGGAGAACAGAGCCAACCCTGCAGGAACGAAATGACTTTGTCACCAACGGCTATAAAGCTTTTGCTGAAGAACCAACCGTCCGTCATTTTGCACAATCCATCGTGTACGATGTTATTTTAGAAGGACTGTTCTTTTACTCGGGCTTCGCTTTTTTCTACAATCTTGCCCGAAATCAAAAAATGGTTTCCACTTCAACCATGATTAACTACATTAACCGGGACGAACAGATTCACGTTGGTCTCTTTGAAAAAATTTACAAAGAACTGCTGAATGAGCATCCTGAAATAAATACAGATGCTCACCACGAATTCGTTATCAGCACGTTTAGAAAAGGAGCAGAACTCGAAATTGCATGGGGCAGGGAAGTTATCGGAAATCAATTTGACGGCATTACCATGTCTGAGCTTGAGCAATATATTCAGTATATGGCAAACAAGCGCTGCAACCAGCTGGGACACGGCCGCGACGTCTTCCCGGATGCACCCGTGAAAAACCCGCTGCGCTGGATCATTGCCTATCAGGAAGTCGATCAAGGCAAAACGGATTTCTTTGAACAAAAATCCAGACAATATACCAAAACCTCTGATGCGAACGGATTTGATGATTTATAGAGGATAAGAATGATGGAACATAAGTTGAAAATGTTAGATAATAGAGGAAGTATATATCATTCGTTTGAGGTGAACGAAGCGGAAGGTCGCGACTCCCTGCAGGGGATGATGGCAAGCTGAGTCTTGACAAGGCACGGCCAGCCCCCGTCCCTGCGAATGCGTCCGCCTGAAGCGAGTGAACCAGTCAATGAGCCTGAGACACATGTGTCTCAGGCTCATTTTTTGTTTCGTCTTTCATCCATCAGCATTTTTTCAATTCGGTCAAGCTGATCATTATGTTCCGTTCTCCTTCTCCTTGACTCCCTTAAAAAGGATACAAAAAAGAACATGGTTCCCGCGAAGAAAATCAGTATAAGGATTAGAAAAATAACATCTCCTGTAATTATACTCAATGACCTTCCTCTCCTTTAGCTAATAGGGTAACAGCAGAGAGATGCTTCCCTCTGCTGCAGCTTATTAATTTGTAGATTCATCTTCCGCACTGCCGCCAAAAATACCGGAAATCGCATCTATCATTCCCTGAAAGAAATCCTTTACGCCCTGCCAGAATCCTTCATCGTTTACAACATCTCCAAGTTTTTCCTGGATGGTATCAGAAAGCTTGCCGAGCTGTTCAGAAACATTATCAAAATTAATGTTCAGATTTCTCATTTGTTCAAATAAATCTGTTAATCGCTGACGGTCTTCTTCACTTAAGTTAATATTTAAATTGGCCAGCTGTTCTTCAACGATCGCCTCTACCTCTTCCCTTGTGGCAGGGTTCTGGTTGGCAATGGCCTGTTTGATGTCAGCCAGCAGTTCACTTACTTTTTCTTCTTCAATTCCTTCTTCATTCGCAAGATCTGTCGCCAGATTCAGTTCATCATTAGCCACTTCAAGACGTTCCGTATCAAGCTCTTCTCCACTCACTTCATATGCTTTGTAAATTCCTGTTAAAGCGGAGTGTCCACTTACTTTGACAGGTGATGCAACTTCTACTGTTGCATTTTCAATTCCTGCTGTTAAAAGAGCATTGGCATACATGGTGTCGGTTACCTGCGTAATATTCTCGGGATTGACCCGTTCAATTACAAGTCCTTCGCCCTCTTCTTCCCGTGTAATCTTCGCTGAAGAAAACATTTGGGCACTGCGGTCTTCTCCGTCAATATAGCGAACTAAATCTTCCCCCGTTACGACCACTTCTTCTACCATTTCAGGATCCGTCACTCCGAGCATTTTCCTTACTTCGTCCTTTTGAGTATCAGATAGGGTTCCCCCCAGAACCAGAATAGGCAATCCGAATTTTTCATTTATCCCTTCATCCCCGTTTCCGTCAGATGCAGATGCTCCGGCAAGGCCGATCTGCAGCGATAAGATCAAGGCAATACTTAATCCAGTCAAACGTTTTAACATGGTATGTGCTCCTTTTCTAGTAAGCTATTTTCATTTTGCGTCTAAGCAGAACATTTATGTTCTCCTTGTATAAGACGGTTTGTTTGTTAAAAAGGTTTCAATTGATTCACATTAATTTATCCATTTGATCGGAAATTCATATTTTTTAGATTAATAGAACAATCTTCTATATGATGGAGGGACAAACTAAATTGATGGAGGGACACAATGAAACTATTAATGGCAGGCGCAGGAGCAATCGGAGGATATTTTGGCGCAAGACTGGCTGAAAAAGGAGAAGACATCACGTTTTTAGTTCGAAATAAACGAAAGCAGCAACTAATGAAAACGGGTTTACTTGTTGAAAGTGCTCATGGAGATGTAAGCATTACACCCCATTTGCTGACTGCAGGAGAAAAAAGCGGTCCATTTGATGTGATTATCATTTCAACAAAGTCTTATCAACTTGAGGGCGTCATGGAAGATGTTAAGCCTTATGCTGATGAAAAGACCATGATTCTTCCTCTTTTAAACGGCATCGAGCATATTGATAAGCTTGTTCAGGTGTTTGGTGAGGAGGCTGTGATTGGCGGATTATGCTTTATCGAAACCACATTAAATTCGGATGGAGCGATTGTGCAGACGAGTCCGATCCATGATTTGAAATTTGGAGAGCGCAGCGGTGAAAAAACCGAACGAATCACACGGCTCGAGGACGCTTTCAACGGTACAAAAGCAAATATGTCCATGAGCAGCAATATTAATCAGGATATGTGGCATAAGTATTCTTTTATTACTGCTATGTCAGGTGTTACCACTCTTATGCGTTCTGCCATTGGTCCAATTCGGGAACTTGAATCAGGCACTAACACCATTCAAACTCTGCTTGAGGAAATTTATACAGTGATGGTCAAATTGAACGCCCCTGTTAAGGAAGGCCTGCCTGAACTGCAGTTCAAGAAAATGCTTGAAATGGGATATAACATGAAGTCATCCATGCAGCGGGATATGGAGAAAACAAGCGTGACAGAAGTGGATCATCTGCAGGGCTATCTGCTTCAAAAGGCAGCCCAGCTGAATTTGAATGTTCCTTTATTAAGGGCAGTATTTACAAACGTAAAGCTATATGAAGAACAGCTTAAGTAGCTATTTGTATGAAAAACCTGTATAATTGTTCAAAGTAACTTTAAGTAACTCATTCAGTTTTACACTGTTTAATGTAAGGAAGGAGGAGATGCGTATGGCCACGATGTCACTTTGCCCTAAATTTGAACAAGCCTTCCAGCTTCTTGGTAAAAGATGGAATGGCGTCATTATTCGTGTGCTTGCAACCGGTCCTAAGCGTTTTTCACATATTGCAGAGCCGATCCCTCAGATTAGTAATAAGATTTTAACGGAGCGTTTAAAGGAGCTTGAGGAGCAGGAAATCATTGTTCGTGAAGTATTTCCGGAAACGCCTGTCCGCATAGAATATCGATTAACCGATAAAGGGATCTCTCTCACACCTATTTTGGATGAAGTTCAAAAATGGGCAGATCAGTGGATGGACTGTTCATAAGATTCATTTTAAAAAACACGAAACAATATGCCACAAGAATTGATAAAAAGAGCCTGGGACAAAAGTGTCTCAAGCTCTACGACCGGTTCACTTCGCTTCAGGCGGACGCTTTCCCCAGGGACGGCGCTGAGCCCTCCTCAAGGCTTTGCCTTGAGGGGTCTCAGCTTGCCGTCATATCCTGCAGGGAGTCGCCACCTTCCGCTCCGCTCACTTACTACTAGTACTAAAAATATCTTCATTCTTTAAACTTCTTTGAGTTTTGTCTTAGCCTCTTTTAAACCGGTTCTCAATGCCTCAGTCGAACGCATTTTCGATAGTGCACCCGCTGAACCTAATTGGATGTTGTCCTTTCGGAGCAGAGCGGCGTGGACGTTTTAGTCAGAACGTGTATATTCTTTAATTTTTAATTGTCCATTTTCCTGTCCAATGAGCACGCGGTATGTATAGGTTTGATTGACGGGTTCTCCCTCTTCAAGCTCCTCTGCTTCAATCACCGCTTTAACTTCTACATTCTCTGCAACCACGAGTGTTTCCGTTGCTTCAAGTGACAGAGCAGTAGTATCCCGAAACATTTTTCTGAACGTTTCGTAGTTATTTTCCTCTTTAAATTGAGATCCCATCATAGAATAAGCTGTAACGAAATCTCCGAATTGCAAGCTGCTGTAGAAATATTCGACTAAATAAATTGCTGCTTCCTCTTCTGATGGCACGTACACATCGTCAGGCTGTTCAGCATATTGCGGGAAAGCGGGAAGTGTTTCCAACGGCGTTTCAATCCATTCATCCACTTGATCGAGAATATCCAAGACTGGAATACTGTAGCCCAGCCCTTCCTGAGCCTCTTCTGCAGAGGTAATCCCAATCACCTTGAGTGAATCTCCGTGAAGTAATGGTCCTCCGCTGTTTCCGGGTGAAATGGGAGCGGTAATTCGATCTACATTTTTATATACAAACGGATCAATGGTAAATGTCTGATCCACGCCATTAATTTCACCGAGCATAACCGTATTTTGAAAACCCAGCGGACTGCCTAAAGCTAGTACTGGAGCTTTTAATTCCGGAGGATTTTCTTCGATTTCCAACGGCTCTTTTCCCTCCATTTCCTCCACCCTGACTACCGCAATATCTTCTGATTCGCTGATTCCAATCACTCTGCCAGTGTGCCGGTTCGCCTGAGCAGTTACCACAGTTACTTCATGTGCATTGGCAACCACATGAGCATTTGTTATAAAGTCTCCGTTTCGATTATATAAAAAACCCGATCCAATTGAACCTATAGGTGTTTCAATTTGGATCACTTTGTTTTGTGCTTCAAAAATAGCTTCCGCCTTATTCTCATTTAACTCATCAAGCAATTGTTCATATGCGCCGGATTGTTCGTCCACCAGGTATGATTTTTGTTCCGGTGCATGATCCTCCATGTAATCCCTGATCCATACTACAGAGAAGATGGTTGCCGCAAGCATGAAGAGTGATAAAAGGATAGAAGCAGCCCAATTCATTCTCATTGTATCCCTCTATTCTACGTCCCAAGTAATGTTCATAATTTCTGCATTTAATTCTTCACCTTCAAGGCTAATGGAATCTTTAAATTCGCCCTCTTCATTGACCATGAGGTCCGAAGGGTTTACAGAAACGGTGCTTTCAGATACCAGTTCATCCTTGTTGTTAAAGATCCCCCAGGTGAGGCGTATATCTTTTATCTGCCGGGTTCCTCTATTCTCCACTTTCCCCATCAGCTCGATGGTTCCGGGCTCTGAAGTGACGACGTCCCATTCTTTAATAGAGACAGATTCTGTCCGGTTAAAATGATCTTCTCTTTCTGCTTCTTTCATTGCATCCTGAAGCCGGTCATATTCTTCCGTCTGATATGCCAGACGTGCTTCTTTGATCTCTGCCTTAAATGCAAGCAGGTCCTCATGGTTGGAGGTGTACCCTAAACCAATTTCCACGATATTCAGCGCTTCAGAAAACTGGTAGGACTCCATTTTTTCACTGGCTTCTGCAATGGTTTCCTGAGCAATCTTTTCTTTTATCTGGTTTTTTACCTGAACAGCAAATTCACTTTCCATATCAGATATTTCCAGCAGTTTTCCTGCTAATGCCTGCATAGACAGTGGATGTTCTATATCGTTTTGAATACCGAGAATCACACTCTCATCTCTTAATTCAATTAATTGATCCTTATATAAGAAATACAATTCATTTTGTCTGGCTTCCATCTTCTCAATCATTTTATCCATTTCAATTTCTGCTTTTTCAATTTCTTCTGCATCAAGTTGGCTTGAAAGACGTTCAACGCTCCTTTCAAATTCTTTTGCATCTTTTACGGCTGTGAGACTGGCTTCAATTCCCTCAATGCCAGGTCTAGTTTCATATGCCTCCTGCAGCAAGTTCTCCGCTTCATCCCATTTATGATTAAACGCTTCGCTCTCACCTTCTGTTTTCCATTCAATTACTTGAGAATTAAGCCACTTTTCGTAAAAGAAGATAGAAACGATTGTGATGAAGCATAAGCTGAAAACAATTAAAAAGACTTTAAAAGGCGCTTTGTTTCGATTGTTTTTAATATATTTATTTTGATCATTACTAGCAGATCTGTCTTCGTTCATATCGTAGCCCCCTACCTTTCACTTACCCTCTCTAAGGACAATTCACTCTACTAGCTTCCAAAAAACTACAGACTTATACTAAGAACCCCAGTCTGAAGAGAACACTGCCTCAGCCTGCTGCTATTTTGTTAAATTCCAGCCTTTAAAAAGCCGGTGACCCTCTGCATTATTCAATTTTTATCACTGAATAAATAATATCTCAAATTCGAGAATTATTTATTCGAAATAGGTTGACAGTCCGATTTATACCCACTATAATAAATTACAAATACTAACTAAGTTACTTATCGTAACTAAATAGGAGGAACTAATATGACAAAAAAATGGGTAGTTGACAGTGTGCATTCCGGAGTGGATTTTTCAGTAAAGCATATGATGATTTCACGCGTTAAAGGTTCTTTTCAGGAATTTTCTGCAGAGGTAGAAGCCGATGTGAATGATATGACAACCGCTTCAATCAACTTCACAATTGACGTAAGCAGTATTGATACCCGCAGCCAGGATCGCGATAATCACCTTCGTTCAGCTGATTTCTTTGATGTTGAAAAATATCCTTCCATTACCTTCAAATCAACAGATGTAAAAAAAATCGGTGATGATGAATATGAGCTGACTGGCGATGTTACGATCAAGGATGTAACCAAAAAAGAAACATTTACAGTTGAGTACGAAGGCGCCGGAAAAGATCCATGGGGTAACGAAAAAGTCGGCTTTTCTGTGAACGGAAAAATCAACCGTAAAGAATACGGCTTAACGTGGAACCAAACGCTTGAAACTGGCGGAGTACTTGTCGGCGAAGACATCAAAATCAACCTGCAAATCCAGGCACAGCAAGCATAATAAATAAGAATCAGGAGGCTGGGACAAAATTGTCCCAGCCTCTTTGACTGGTTCGCTTCAGGTGGACGCTTTCTGCAGGGAGGCGCTGAGTCTTTCAAGGGTGTTGCCCCTGTATAAAAGGCTCAACTTGCCGACCTCATTTTTCAAACTTTTTGAGTTTCGTCCCAACCTCTTTTTTTATGGCAGCAGTGAGAAAAGAGTAAACAGAAAATATGGACTCAACAGACCCTATGTTTTGATTTTCCAAATGATCCTCTGTATAATTTTGTCTAAACTTCACAAAATAATAATGAACACATTCCTATAAAGAATGGAGAGGATTATTATGAAGAAAAAAGAAAATGAAGATCAACAATACAAAGAAGAATTTGCAGATGAAGTGATCAATAGTCAAATACAGGATATGTATGAGGATGGCACAGTTGACCGCAGCGAGCGTACAGCTAAAAAGACCGGCTCAGTAAAAGGCGACAAAAAAAACAGCGGTCCTAATTACCCTGCCACCTAAAAAACGTGATTCACTCGAACAACAGCAAGTAAAAGCCACCATGACCGGGCTTCCGGTTATGGTGGCTTTTCAATGATCTAAAAAACGCGCGTGTTTTAAGCGCGTTTAATAGGAAGACTGCAGCAGCGGAATGACCCGCCTGATTTAATGATTTCTGAAATATCCAGTTCGATCACCTTATATCCGGCATCTGTCAGCTTTTCATTGATTTCCTTATTAACCGGAAGACTTAGCATGGTTTTATTACCCAATGATAAGACGTTAGGCCCCATCGTAAACTGTTCTTTTTCATTAACTTCTATTAACGTATAGTGAGCTTTAAACCGCTCTATTGTCTCCTGATCAAATGCAGGAGAATAGATTAACGCCTCAGTTGGCGACACAATATTAAATAAACAGTCCAGGTGCAGATATTGCGAATCAAATGGGACGGCAATCACTTTGTGATCCGGCAGCTTGCTTTGAAGCTCAGCAATGGCTTCGTTCGTCGTGCGTGAACTTACTCCAACCCAAACGGTGGATCCGTCCACAATAACGTCCCCGCCTTCAATGGATGAATGAATCTTTTCATGCTTCATTCCCATTTCAGTCAGCCAGTCCTCAAGGATTACCTCTTCACCCGTTCTTACATCTGTTCCCATCGTTGAAATAAAAACGGTATCGTTAATCGTAAAACCAATATCCCGGGTAAATACCTGTTCAGGAAATGTATTAATCGGCGGCAGCTGAACGACATCGGCTCCATGAGTATGCAGTGCCTGAATAAAATTTCTGTGCTGTTCCATCGCTTTTTCTTGATTTATATTTTCATCCAGGAAATGCTTTTGAGTCTCGTTAATTGCTTTTTCAATTTTCATAAAGGCTGGAGGACAAACTAACACTCTTTCTAGCCTGTCATATTCATTTTCACATGAAATTATACCGCTGCTTTCTTTTCTTTCCATCAACATATCTGGCCCTCCGTTATCCATTTCGGGTTAGTCAGCATAAACGTTGTCTAAACCCTTTTGGGTATTATTCCTTTTTCAACTAAAGATTAAACGGATTTTAAGGATAAAATTTTAAAGGCAGCTAGTGTAAAGTGTTTATGTGCATCGCTGAGGGATTGGCTGGATGAATTGCAGGAGTATTACAGCTTTCTGCTAACTAACAGTATATGTGTGATGATAAATGTCTGTGACGATCCACTGCTAGCTCGCAGTTTATATTGGTATCGAGCATTTAAAGGACAGGAGCTCGCGATCCTGAGGATAAAAAATGCTCTTCACGGTAAGTTGTGGATCGTGAAGAGCATGGTGTGGTCCTTATGGCTGCGGGGTCGTATCAGAGTTCATTTGAAAGATGGCCAGGTGATCTTTCTGCCAGATGGCCTCTGATGATAGGGCCCCATTTTTCATATTCCACTAAAAATCCGTCATGCCCGAAAGCTGTTTCTACCTCGTGGAAGAATCCTTTGGAGGTGAACTGAATGAAGGAATGAATCTCATCCGGCGGGTACAAAAGATCACCTGTGAAGCCGACGCCAACGACTTCAGCCTGAATGAGATTGGCAGCCTTTTGGATGCCTCCCCGGCCTCGTCCAATGTCGTGTCCGTTCATGGCATAAAGCAAATACAAATAACTGTTTGGATCAAATCTCCTTGTGATCTTTTCCCCTTGATAACGAAGATAGGATTCGACCTGATAATAAGGACGATCATCTTCAGCCGGCTTTTCTTCTCTGGAAAAACGATTGGTAAAAAGAGAAGGGCTTCGGTACGTAACAAGCCCTACCATGCGGGCCACCTCAAAGCCTTTCACATCGCTTGCCTCTTCATAATTTCCGCCATTCCACCTCGGATCCTGTTCAATCGCATGAATACCGATCCGGTTAAAGGCGATCCCATAGTCACTCAAGGCTGGAGTAGCCGCTAAGATAAACAGCTGATCCATAAAATCGGGGTAAAGAATTCCCCATTCGAGGGCCTGCATGCCTCCAAGCGATCCTCCCACCACCGCTCTTACGTGAGAAACGCCAAGCTTTTCAAGCGCCTTGTACTGGGCGTGAACCATGTCTCTGACCGTGATAAATGGAAAAGATAATCGGTAAGGTTTGTTTTCACCATCCGTGGAGGCAGGGCCGGATGATCCGCTGCATCCTCCCACTACGTTAAAGGTGATTGCCTGATACTGCTGCAGGTCAACCGGCGAATCATAACCAACAAATCCTCTCCACCATCCCGGCTCTTCTTCTGTTCCCACAGTCTGGTGGCTTCCTGTTAACGCATGACAGATCAGAACTGCCGGCAATTCTGGGTTTCCGACTCTTTCGTAGCGCAGGGTGACATCAGGAAGAACTTTTCCTGATTCCAGGATCAGGGGGCCTATCTTCAGCGTGTCTTCCACCCGTTCGACTTTTTGTTTTATTCCATTGTCATTCACCGGGTATCAACTCATTTCAAATAGGTTTTATTTATGGGCGCAACGCAACATCTGCGGATAATTGAATCGCCTGCTCCAGATCCGCAATCAAATCGTCTGCTGATTCTATCCCTACTGACAAACGAATCTGCTCTTCCGACACACCGCTTGCCGCCAAGTCTTCCGGTGTCAACTGAGCATGGGTTGTAGAGGCAGGGTGAATAATGAGAGACTTGGCATCACCCACATTGGCCACATGGGACCATAAAGCGGTTTGATCGATCACTTTTCTTCCAGCTTCTCTTCCCCCTTTAATGCCAAATACAATAATAGATCCCGGTCCCTTCGGAAGATATTTAGAAGCTAAGTGATAAGACGGATGATCTTCAAGCCCCGGATAAGATACCCATTCCACTTGAGGATGTCCATTTAAGTATTGGGCTACTTTTTTTGCGTTTTCAATGTGGCGGTCGATCCGCAGGTGAAGCGTTTCAAGCCCTTGAAGAAGCAAGAAGGCATTTTGCGGACTTAAGCATGCTCCAATGTCTCTAAGCAGCTGTACACGAAGCTTTGCGATATATGCCGCTTCTTCCAAGTCTGCAAATTTCAGCCCATTATAGCTTGGATCAGGTGTTGTGAAATCTGGAAATCGGCCGTTTGCAAAATTAAAACTACCTCCGGAAACAACCACTCCGCCGATCGTAGTGCCGTGACCGCCAATCCATTTTGTTGCAGAGTGTACAACAATATCTGCGCCGTGCTCAAGTGGTTTATTTAAATAAGGTGTGGCAAATGTGCTGTCAACGATGAGAGGGACCCCTTCCTCATGAGCCACTTCAGCCACTTTTGCAATATCTAAAACGTGAAGACTCGGATTGCCGATCACTTCTGCAAACACAGCTTTTGTTTTAGGGGTAATGGCGTGTCTGAAGTTTTCAGGGTCCTTAGGGTCTGCAAATTTAATTGTAATTCCATATTTCGGCAGGGTAGAAGTAAATAAGTTATAAGTCCCTCCGTATAAATCGGTCGCTGCCACTACCTCATCCCCCGCACTGGCAACGTTCAGGATGGCAAGGGTAATGGCCGCCATTCCGGAGGATACAGCGACAGCACCAACTCCACCTTCAAGAATCGCCATCCGGTCCTCAAAAGCAGCTACAGTAGGATTCCCTATTCTGGTGTAAATATTGCCAGGCTCCTCAAGAGAAAATAATTTTTGGGCATGATCAGCACTGTCAAATACATAAGAAGTCGTCTGGTAAATAGGGACTGCCCTGGATCCTGTAGCAGAATCCGGCGCGGCTGCACCATGCAAAAGCAGTGTTTCAATGCCGTATTGGGGATTTGAGTTTGTCATCATGAATCTCTCCATTCCTTTTTTAGAATTAGCTGGACAACAGTTTCATTTGCTTCTCTTCACCGCGCCTTAAACTTGTCGGGCCTGGACCAGCGCTTTGCACTTTTCTTTGATCCAGTTCCAAGCGCTAGGCCCTCGAGGTTTTAAGTCACGGTGCAAATCCACCAAAAACCAGGTGGATTGTGCACCCCGCCTTAAACTTGTCGGGCCTGAACGAGCGCTTTGCACTTTTCTATATAAAAAACCCCCTTCATAAGAAGAGGGTTTTGTCCTCCTCTTATCTTTCAGATTAAAATTAATCTGTAGGAATTAGCACCTTTCCGAAAAAAGCATTCGTTGGTTGCCGGGCATCGCAGGGCCTAGTCCCTCCGCCACTCTGGATAAGAGTATATTAAGTTAGGTGGTTACGAATCTCTTGTTGTGGATTATAGAGCAAACTCTAGTTGAAAGTCAACCTTTTTCAGATAATTTAGTTTATACATTTCTACAGGTTAGTCATGTATTCCTACTTTATGTGAACATACAAAATTTATCACCATCTGCTTTAATCAAGATAAATGACAAAATCATCATCTTCTTTAAGGATCTCAATATTTTCCGGCACCTTTAGAAGGATCGCTTCAGTCCCCGCCTGATAGTCAAATCCCATACCTGAACGGCCGCTTGGATTAAATTGAGATAAAATCATCGGCTTTGAAAATTGAGTATACGAAATTTCACCTGTTGACGATGAAGTAAAGATAAGTTGGTTTTCAACCGCATTGATCTCCGTGTCTTCAAACTCATGAGAGATATCTATGCCATTTAACCGATCGGGAGAACGATAATGGACAAGCTGAATTTCCCCTTCTTTTTCCACCCGCTCAATTGCGATAACAGCCATTGTCTCTGAAAGCATTCCGGGCTGTATTAATAATGTATTTTTATCAAAGGGAATCGTTTTTTCCACAATCAAATATTCTTCCGGTATCTCTTCAAAGTCTCCGCGATGAGCTGCTTCATAGACCTCCGCCCCCTCTTCAAACGCTTCTTCCCGGGAGCCCAGCGCTTCTTTTGTGTCTTCCATTTTAAGTTCCGGCAAAAGGTAGTAAAGAACCATCGACAGAAGAAGAATCCCCACATACCCCGCAAGAACGATAAACATTTTCTTTGTGGAAAAAAGGATCTTTCTTTTTTTTGGTGCTTTTCTGAACAAAAAGAAGATCCCTGCAAACACAAGACAAAAGAAGACAAATTGAAAAACAATCATCATACTCTCACCTCCCGTTTATTAAGGAATAAAATGGCTGCTGCAAACAGCAATAAAGCTGAAAGCAATATTTTTAAGCCAAATAAAAGAAGGGATGGCTCCTGAAAATAAAAGATGTAAATTTGTTTAAAAATGAAAAACTGTCCCAGAAACATCGGTAAAAAAAGGATAATGGCTACAAAAGCAAATCCCAATATACGGTTTAGTTGTGTAAGAACCCCTAGAAAATAACCGAGCGCTGCGGCTGCAAGCAAATAAAAAAATGTTCCTCCTGCAGCAAGCAACAGCTCCTGAGGCGACCCTGCCGAACTGTAGCCAAACAGATTCTGGGAAGGATTCGTAAAATAAAAAATCACATACAGTAAAAAAGTACTTAACACGGTAGTAAGGGTACCAACTGCTGCACCTGTTATCAGATAAAGTGCGTTTGAAAGCTGGCTGCTCAATCGATTGGTTATAAAAGAAAAGTCCTCGTATCGGTACGCTCTGGTCGTCAGCAGAATAGCCGTTATAAACATCCACAATACAGTGAAGAAAAAGACTATATCACTGGAGTATGTATCGACAGATATCGTTACATTCATATCGGATGTACTGCTCCCGCCTGACCCTATAAATGAAAACACAAGCGCGATCAGCTGAATAATGAGCAGTGATTTTATCGCATCGTAGTAGGAAAAAAGTTTGTACTTATACTGTTTTTTAACGGCTTCTCCCAACGTTATTTTAGTTAAAGACATCGTCAATTCCCCCTTTATGCGGCTGGGTTAAATACACACATAGATCACTCGCACTCACAGCTGAAAATTGAAGTCCCATACTTACCGCTTCAGCCTTTTCCCTTGCTGAAAAATCATTTTTTACTACAGCATAAGCCGCTCCAGGACGTGTCTGTTTTTTATAAATTTGGTGATGATTGCGCATCCAGTCTCTTAAAGCCGGCTCGGGACCATGAACCCCCATCGCATATTCTTTCAGCTCTTCGACCGGCATGTGAAGATGCTTTGTACCGTTTTTAATCAAAAGAACTTCTTCAATCAATTCATCTATTTCGTCAAGATGATGGCTTGAAAGCAGGATGGTTCTTGGATGTGAAAGATAATCCTTTAACAGTGCTCGGTAAAAATCCTTACGAACAGAAGCATCCATTCCGGTGGTTGGTTCATCGAAAATGGTGAGCTGACAGCGTGAAGCAAGACCTGCGATTGCATTAAAGGTGTTTTTTTGTCCTTTAGACAGCTGGTTATGGTGCTGCATAGGATGAAGCGCAAAATAATCCAGCAGCCGGTCTGCAAGCTTCTTATCCCACTTTTCATAAAAGAAATGATGATGATCGAGAATTTCCCTGAGTGTAAGTGCCGGAGGATATTGAACGTATTCATCTATGTAAATGCTGTTGGCCGAAACCAGAAGACTGTTAAAAGGGGATTCGTTAAATACCTGAATGGTTCCTGAGCTCTTTTGCAAAAAACCAGCTGCTATCTTTAACAGGGTTGTTTTACCGGCTCCATTTCTGCCAATTACACCTGTGATAGTGTTTTCTTTGATGGCTACCGTTAAATCCTGCAAGGCGGTCTTGCTGCCAAATGTTTTAGACAGATCGCGGCATTCAATTGTATTCATTCTGCATCCCCCTCCCGATTTCTTTTTGCCTTTTGAATCATAGCGATTAATTCCTCTTCTTTTACATGAAGATGCTCCGCTTCTTCTACAATTTCATCAACCAGCTTTTTCAATGTCTGATTGATTCTTCTGTGCCGGATCATCTTTTTCGCATCTTGTGACACAAACATGCCCAACCCCCGCTTTTTATATAAGATTTTTTCTTCCGCCAAAAGTGTCAATCCCTTCGCTGCAGTAGCCGGATTAATGGTAAATAAATCGGCTAGCTGGTACTGGGAATAGATTTTTTCATCGGGAGTAAATTTCCCCTGTAAAATTTCTGTTTCCAGCCATTCGGCTATTTGCATATAAATGGGCTTCGTCCCATCCGTGTTGAGAATCATCTTCACACCCCCCTATCTAACATAGTGCATTAGTGTTGTAATGTAGTATATTATAAATTGTCAAGATTGACAACTGTGGTTTTTATTTTTTAAATGGTTTTTTAAAAAGAAAAAATCATCCCTGGTCCTGTCGTCTAACTTTTGACAAGGGGATGAATGATGCCGATTCTGTAATTTTGTATTTCTCTACTAATAACTGAACAAAAAAATGAGGACAACTTTATCAATAGTGTGGGGAGAGCGGAGCAGAATGTGGCGACTCCCAGCAGAAGATGACGGCAAGCTGAGCCCCCGCAAGGCAAAGCCTGGAGTGACTGTGAAAAGCGTCCGTAAAAACGCAGCGAACCGGTCATAGAGCTTGAGATACTTATTCCCAAGCTCTTATTGACCGGTTCGCATCAAGTGGACCTTTCTTACAAGGCTATAACTATTCAGACTTTAAAAGCTTTCGTGTGAGTGGATAGATTCCAAAGCTCTGAATGACTAGTGAAAGCAGGATGGCAATGAAAGAAAGTGAAATAATAAAATCAATGTTGTCTGCATTTTTCGACTCTAAAATGAGCAGCAGCACAACCGACATAGTTCCTTTCACACCAGAGAAAGCAATAATGAAAGATTCCTTTATACCAAAAACACGGCGTACGGATGGAATAGCGGCTGCAGACAGCCCCACAACGAGGTATCGAATGATAAGACTAAATAGAAAAATCACCAGTGAAAATAAAAGCAGTCCACTGTCCAAGTAAGAGGCTGCAATGAGCCCAATCATTAAGAAAACCACCGAAAGCAAAGTGGGTTCAACTATATTCCAAAACCCATCAAGCGCTTCTCTGTAATGATCTTCTTTGTTTGTATGGGTAAATTCCCATGAAAGCATAATGCCGGCAGTAACGGTAGCAAGAACGCCTGAAACTCCAAGGGCTTCAGCAAGGTGAAAGTTCCCGTAAGCCAGCACGATACTCAGCATAACCTGAAATTCTTTATGGTGGGTATAGTGGACCGCCTTGCTTACGAGCCATCCAAACAGCAGTCCAATCACTATGCCTCCTGCTGAAACGAAAAGAAACTCTTTTGCTGCAGACCAAAACGTAAAATCTGCCCCTGTAGAAATTATCATGACCAATGTGGTGAAAATAACGATGCTGGTGCCATCATTAATCATCGACTCTCCCTCTACAACATCGGCGATTCCTTCATTTGATCCGCTTTGTTTTAAAATAGCTGTCACAGAAACCGGATCAGTCGGTGCCATAACTGCAGCGATGACAAATGCCCCAAGCAATGACAGGCTGACAAACGGACTTACAGTAAAATAGATTGCAATACCAAGAAGAGAGACTGTAAGCAGTAAGCCGCTCGTGCTTAAAAGGGCAATAATTCCTGCATGCTTGCGCAGGGCTGCAGGTGGATATTTGTAAGCAGAGATAAATAACAATGAAGGCAGAATCACATCGTAGAGCATTGTCTCCGTTAATTGGATTTCACTGAAAAAAGGGACGAAAGATAATCCCAGCCCAATTAAAACAAGAATGGGCGGCTGTGGAAATGATTTTGCATGATTATCAATGGTATACACAATGTAGCCAATCAACAGCAGTAAAATCACATGCGAGGCTTCCACTTCATCTCCTCCCCTTTATTACGCGCCTTACCGGAGTTCTATTTTAAATTCCAAAAATAATTCATTGTAATACGAGAGCATTTCCTGCCCCAGGTTATCATACACTTCCAATCGATCTGTAATTTCCTCATCAGGATAAAAACGTTCGTCTTCTGCAATTTCTGCCGGCAAGAGCTCAAAGCCTGACTGATTCGGAGTGGAATATCCGACATATTCAGCGTTTTGTGCAGCGTGCTCCGGCTCCAGCATAAAATTAATAAACTGATGGGCCACATCGATATTATCCGCCGTTTTTGGAATCACCATATTATCAAACCACAGATTGGATCCTTCTTCCGGAATCGCGTAATCGAGCTCCTCATTTTCAAACATCATATCAGCTGCTTCTCCTGACCAGCTAACACCAATTGGCGCCTCATTATTGCCAATCAGCATTTTCATTTCGTCACCGACAATGGCCTTAATATTCGGAGACAGCGTAAGCAGCCTTTCCTGTGCAGCAGCAAGTTCTGTTTGATCTTTCGTATTTAACGAATAGCCAAGGCTGTTTAAGGCCATCCCCATGATTTCCCTTGCACCATCTACAAGCAGGATTTCGTTTTCAAATTCTTCATTCCACAGATCGTCCCACGAAGTAAAGTCAACATCTCCTGTAACTGAGGGATTGTACACAATGCCAACTGTTCCCCAAAAATAAGGGATGGAATACGCATTTCCCGGGTCAAAGGAAAGGTCCATGAAATCCGGATTTAAATGCTCCATATTCGGCAGCTGCTCATGATCCAGTTCGAGCAGCAATTCCTGTTCGATCATTTTATCGATTGTATATTCAGAGGGAACGGCAATATCATAGGTGGTTCCCCCCTGCTCAATTTTAGTCAGCATCGCTTCATTTGAATCAAACGTTTCATAAATAACGCGAATGCCTGTTTCTTCTTCAAACTCTGTGAGCAGGTCTTCATCTATATAATCTCCCCAGTTAAACACGGTCAGCGTATCATTGCCAGAGGTGCTTTGAGACGAATTAAGATAATTTACTCCAATAAGAAGCGCAATGACAGCAAGTACGACGACACTAAACATCCGAATCAGCTGCTTCATTTTGGCACCCCCATCCCTAAGCCGGCACCGCTTTTTTTACTAATGAAATAGTAGCCCATTACCAGTACCAGTGTTACCCCAAAAATAAGTGTGGATAACGCGTTTATCTGCAGGGAAATTCCCTGTCTGGCAAGCGAATAGATTTCTACTGACAGAGTTGTAAAGCCATTTCCTGTTACAAAAAATGTGACAGCAAAGTCATCCAGCGAATACGTCAACGCCATAAAAAATCCTGCAAAGATCCCTGGTGTAATATAAGGCAGAATTACCTTTGTCAGTACATCCAGCCTGCTTGCCCCCAGGTCTCTTGCTGCATCAATCAGCGTTGGGCTCATTTCCTGCAGCTTCGGCAGAACCATTATGACAACAATCGGCACACTAAACGCAATATGCGCAAGCAGAACAGACGTAAAGCCCAGTCTGATTCCGATAAACGTAAATAAAATTAACAAGGAAGCACCAATAATGACATCCGGACTGACAATCAAAACATTGTTTAGGGAAAGCAAGGTGTTTTTATTACGCTGTCTTTTCACATACGTAATCGCAAGAGCACCAAACACACCGATAACGGTTGAAATCAGCGAGGATAAAAGTGCGATAATCACTGTGTTTAAAACAATGATTAATAGTCTTGTATCCTGAAACACTTCAATATAATAGTCCCATGTAAAGCTTTCAAACCCGTACATGGTCCCTCCGCTGTTAAAGGAGTACACCATTAAATAAAAGATCGGTGCATATAAAATCACAAAGACGAAAGCCAGATAAACAGCCGGCCAATTAAACGTTTTTTTCATTCGCCAGCCCTCTCTTCCTGTCGCCCGTTATAAACATAATCACTGCCATTACAGCAATAAGAAATACAGCTATAGTAGATCCCATTCCCCAATCCTGAGTAACAAGAAAATGCTGTTCGATGGCAGTCCCAAGAGTGATAACTTGATTTCCTGCAATCAGTCTTGTGATCATAAACAAAGACAGAGCTGGAATAAACACAAGCTGACAGCCTGCTTTTACACCCCTTGCTGTTAACGGAAAAATAACCTGCCGGAACGTTTCCCATGAAGAAGCGCCCAAATCTCGTGAAGCATCTACAAGAGTCGGATTCAGCTTATCGAGCGCATTAAAGATCGGCAGAATCATAAACGGAATAAAAATATAAACGGAAACAAAAACGAAGCTGAAATCGGTAAACAGGATCTGCTGTGACCCGATTCCCATCGTGTTCAACAAGGCATTTACCGGACCATACGTCCCAAAGATACCTAAAAAAGCATAGACCTTCAGCAGAATATTGATCCATGAAGGCACGATGATCAACAGCAGCCACAGCTGTTTATGCCTGGTCTTGGTTAAGATTAATGCAGTCGGATAAGAGATGATAAGAGCAAAAAGCGTAATTAAAAAAGCATACCAAAATGAGCTTACTGTCAGCTGAAAATAAGTGGAGGTAAAAAAATGAGTCCAGTTTTCAAGCGTAAACCCTCCATCCAGGCCTCTAAATGAAAAAAACACGACCAGCACGACAGGTGCTATTACAAATAAAAGAATCCAGAAAGCATATGGGATTAAAAACAAATTTCTTGATTTAGTTTCCATGGCCAGTCTCCGAATACCCTTCCAGCCTTCTGTCAAAATCCTCTTCTGATTCGTTAAACCGCATAACGTGAATGGCTTCCGGATCAAAGGTTAACCCGATTTTTTCTCCAACTTCTGCTTTTTTCGTTGAATGCACCAGCCACTCATTTCCGAATTCATCAAAGCAGCAAATTTCAAAATGAACCCCGCGGAAAAGCTGGGAATCCACTTTCACCTGCAGCTTACCTGCGCTTTCTTCTGTAATCGTTAAATCCTCGGGGCGAATCACCACTTCAACCGGCTCATCCCGCTGAAGACCGCGGTCTACGCATTCAAATTCTTTTCCTGCAAATGAAACATTAAAATCAGCGACCATCTTCCCAGATGCGATATTGGACTCGCCAATAAAATCAGCCACAAAACGGTTGATCGGCTCATCATAAATATCCATCGGCGTTCCACTCTGCTGTATGACGCCCTTGTCCATAACAAAAATTTCATCCGACATGGCAAGAGCCTCTTCCTGATCATGCGTAACAAAAATAAACGTAATGCCCAGACGCTGCTGCAGTTCACGCAATTCATACTGCATCTCCGTACGCAGTTTAAGATCAAGTGCTGACAGTGGTTCATCAAGCAAGATAACCTCAGGTTCATTCACAATCGCTCGTGCAATGGCAACACGCTGTCTTTGTCCGCCTGACATTTCACTGATTTGTCTTGTCTCATACCCTTCAAGATTGACAAATTTCAATGCTTCTTTAACTTTTACATGTACATCGGCTTTTTTAAGTTTTCGTATTTTCAGGCCGAAAGCTACATTTTCAAACACATTTAAATGTGGAAAAAGAGCGTAATCCTGAAACACTGTATTAACCTGCCTTTTATTCGCCGGTATATGATTAATTTTTTTGCCGTTAAAAAAAATGGAGCCTGCTGCGGGTTCCATAAAGCCTGCAATCAGCCGCAGTATAGTGGTTTTCCCGCACCCGGATGGCCCGAGCAGTGTATAAAACTTTCCTCTCTCGATCTCAAAGCTAACTTCATTCAACACGACGGTCTGATCAAATTGATGTGTAACCTGATCAAACCGGATGATAGTATTTTGGCTCAACTGTTCTTTCCTCCTGCCTGTTTGACTGCAATTTATCCTACATTATACGCTATTTTTTTTAAGAAACTAAAGAACTTTCACTATTTTCCATATCACAGCCTGCTGCCATTTATTTCATGGCTCACCGATGATTAAACTTGTATTCTTCCTTTCGTTCGTATTAAAAAACATAAAGAGAGCTTGGGACAAAAGTGTCTCAAGCTCTACGACCGGTTCACTTCACTTCAGGCGGACGCTTCCGCAGGGACGGTGCCACCTTCCGCTCCGCTCAACTACTACTAAATATACCCTCATTTTTTAAACTTTTTTTAGTGTTGTCCCAGCCTCGCTTTTGTATAATTCTTTTTATTTATACTAGTAAAGTCTATCTTTCAAACAGTACGTAAGGGTAATTGGCACCCTACCTCATCACACTGCCGCCAGATATTTTAAGAGATTCACCTACAATGTTTTCTGCTGCCTCGGAAAGAAGGAAAATTACGCTGTTTGCGACTTCTTCGGGCTGAGTAATGCGTCCGGAAGGGAGACCTTCCTCAGCAATTTTCAACTGCTCTTCATACGATCTGCCGGCTGCCTTACCTTTTTTCTCAATTGCCGAACGTCCCATTTCGGTATCAACAAATCCCGGACAAACGGCATTTACACGGATGCCATGTTCAATTGCTTCAACTGCAAAGGACTGTGTAAATCCAATCACTGCAAATTTAGAAGCACTGTACGCTGTATTTCCATGTGTGCCCCTCAATCCGGATAAAGATGAAATATTGACAATGGCCCCTTTATTTTGAGGAATGAGCCGTTCATACACCAGCTGGGTCAGTAAGACTGTTGAAAAATAATTTAATTCCATTACCTTTCTCATTTTTTCTTCTTCAAGCTGATCAAGTGGCCCTCCTCCTGAGATGCCGGCAGAATTCACCAATCCTGTTAATGCACCGCCTTTTTGAGTGGCTTCTTCCACCAGACGCAGTCGTTCAGTTGCATCATTTAAGTCTGCAGGAATGACGATTAGCGATCCGGATGCCTGCAGTAATCGGACTTCCCGTTCTAATTCCGCTAATTTTTCTTCATTTCTGCCAGTGACAGAAACGACCGCCCCGGCTTGAACCGCTGCTTTTGCTGTCTCATAGCCGATGCCTCCTGTGGCGCCTGTCACTAGAAGATGCTGATCTTTTAATGCTTTTTCTGAAAATACCATGCCCTGATCCCTCCGATATTGGTTTCTAGTTCTTACGTTCCTTAAAACGTAAGGACCTAAACACCAGAATCAAGGCAAATGATTAAGCAATGATTAAACTTGAGCAGCAGGAGCCAGCTGCTCCACCGCCGTTAAGGCCTGTTTTATGTCGTCAAGCAAATCATCCGCGTTTTCAAGGCCGACAGACAGCCTTAATAGTCCATCTGTAATGCCTCTTTTTTCTCTTTCTTCTGTCGGCATTGCCGAGTGAGACATCGTTGCAGGATAGGACAGGATGGATTCAACTGCGCCTAAGCTGACGGCAAAAACCGGTATTTTCAGCTGCTCCACAAACACTCTGGCGCAGTCTTTTGAAGGAAGCCTGAAGGACAGAACAGCACCCGCACCCGCTGATTGGCGCTGGTGGATGGGATACCCGGCATGAAAGGAAAAGCCCGGGTAATACACTTCTTCAATCATCGGATGGTGATGAAGATACTGAGCAAGATCTCGTGCAGTTTGAGAGGATTGATTTAATCTTACACTCAATGTTTTCATGCCTCTCAAAAGCAGCCAGCAGTCCTGCACACCTAGAATAGAGCCGAATGAATTTTGAACAAACTTCAGGCGCTTGCCGATTTCTTTGTTTTTGGTTACAGCAAGACCTGCTACTACGTCACTGTGACCGGATAAAAACTTGGTTGCACTGTGAAGAACAAGATCTGCTCCGAGATCAAGCGGCTTTTGCAATAATGGAGTCATAAACGTATTATCTACAAACGTTAAACAGCCATTTGCTTTTGCTACCTTTGCAACACCTTCAATATCGGTAATATTCAGACATGGATTGGATGGTGTTTCCACATAAATGACCTTCGTGTTTGGCTTTACACTTCTTGCCGTTTCATCCAGGTCCGTCATATCAATAAAGGTGTGTTCAATGTCAAACTGAGTCAGGACCTCTGTAATGACCCGGAACGTCCCGCCATACACATCCTTTGATACGAGTACATGGTCTCCTGCAGACAGCAGCATAAAGGCAGATGAAATGGCAGCCATGCCGGAAGCAAAGGCAAACCCCTGCTCCCCATTTTCAAGCTCTGCGATTGTATTTTCGAGCGCCTGTCTTGTCGGATTGCCTGAGCGGCTGTAATCATAGGGACCAAATTCATCTATCGATTCCTGATGAAAAGTGGACGAATAATGCAGCGGCACATTAACGGCTCCCGTTTGCTTGTCGCGAAAATCCTCCTGATGCAGCAGCCTGGTATCAAAGTGATGTTTGGTCATCGTCAATCTCCTCCTTCTGCACCTGTCTCAGTGCCTTTTCCAAATCCTTTGTTAAGTCATCTATATGTTCTATGCCAACAGAAAAACGCAATAAACGGTTGCAGATGCCTCGGTGCTGTCTTTCTTCTTCCGGGATATCCGCATGTGTCTGGGTAGCCGGATACGTAATAAAGCTCTCCACTCCCCCGAGGCTCTCTGCAAACGTGATAAGCTCCAGTTCTCTTAGAAATGGATCAATCCAGCTTTCTTTCTTTAATCTGAACGACACCATCCCCCCGATTCCCGGATAAAGAACATCCGTAATACCCGGCTGCTGTTCCAGGAACTGAGCCGCCTTACTTGCATTTTCCTGGTGACGGTCCATTCGGAGTGACAGGGTTTTTAATCCCCTGACCAAAAGCCAGCAATCAAGAGGAGCCAATACGGCACCCGCTCCATTATGAATAGCAAAAAGCCGTTCACATAGATCCTTCCCTTTTGCCACGACAAGGCCTGCAAGCACGTCGTTGTGTCCGCCAATGAACTTTGTCGCACTGTGAATAACAATATCAGCGCCTAACAGAATCGGCTTTTGCAAATAAGGGGTTAAGAACGTATTATCCACGATTGTCAGCAGGTTATATTCTCTTGCAAGCTTGGATACTTCTTCAATATCCGTTACATGCATTAACGGGTTTGTCGGTGTTTCAACTAAAATGGCTCTTGTTTTTTCGCAGATTGCTTCTTCCAGCTTTCTGCGATTATTTGTATCTACATATCTTGTTTGTATGCCGTAAGCTTCTTCATAATGCCTTAATAGTCGGTACGTACCGCCATAGATGTCATCTGAAGCTAAAATCACTTCCCCTTGCTTAAATAAAGATAACACCAGCTGAACTGCCGCCATTCCCGAGCTTGTGGCATAACCTTCGTCTCCTTCTTCCAATCGTGCAATTCCCTCTTCCAAAACCGCTCTGGTCGGGTTCTTTGTGCGGGTATAATCATAGCCGGTAGATTCCCCTAGGCCCGGATGACGGTATGCCGTTGAAAAATATACTGGCGGGTTAACTGTTCCGGTCTCTTTTTCACTGCGATTGCCCAGCTGAACAAATTGAGTATTTACATGATAGGTCATAATTGGCTCCTCCTTAAAACTTTGGTTTGGCAGTATCCTTGCAGCCGCTCAATTCATTACAGCTGTTTTATATAAATAAAATAAAAAAGGACCTTTCTTATAAGAAGAAGGTCCGAATCTGCATTCGCTATTCTCCTTATCACTCAGGCAAAACAATCACCTGCTGGGATTAGCACCGTGCCAAATGTGGCTGGTTGCTGAGGTGTCAAAGGGCCAGTCCCTCAACCTCTCTAGATAAGTTGGCATATTTAATTTTAGATGTTAGCAGTAAAAGCTATTTTTGTTTTAATTCCGAATTGTTTGATTGTTTTATACGGTACAGCAGATTATGAAAATAATCAAGGGGTTATGCGTGTTTTTCATTTAAATTTATCTATTCAAATGAAAAAGGGCCAACCGTATCGCAGTCTGTTTGACTCGTCCACCGGATTTTAGCCGGATGCTTTCCGCCATCTCCTGCCCAAGCCCGCCACACCTTCCACTTCCCTCACCGTTTCATACGTAAATACCCCATCCCGCTGAATGCAGCGGAATGGGGCGGGGGAGGGGGTGTCGCTTTTATTCGATAACCTTTGACGTCACATCAGGATTGCTGCGGTGCGAACGCATCAATCGAAAGGTTAGTTGTGTCGGAATCAGCGACAATTTTTGTCATTCTCAACGTTTGTCAAACTGCTTTTTAATTGAGAATGATTTTCATTATTATTGTATACACTATTGTTCTCCCTGTCCAGTGTTTTCTTAAAAATTATCCGCCATTTGAAGAGTTTGCTGTAGCACCGGCAGCTAATGAAGCGATAACCGCCGCCTGCTGAGCCTGCAGAATGGACTCGACGGTTGCAGAAAGTCCAACGTCGAGAATTCTGTTTTCTTCTATTTCTTTTTGAATCACCAGTCTGACTGCAGTCATAAAACAATGGTCTTTGTACCACTTAAATTTGCTGTAGGCGATTAATTCATCGTAAACCTCTTTTATGCTTGGAAGCAGTGCGGATGGTGTAGAAACCAGGCTTACTACTCCAACAATCGGGAGATGCAGACCGCGCAATCGAAATTTTTGTGTCTTTAAATCATCCATCCAGGTTACCGCGTTTTGAACAAGGATCTGCCTGTTTTCCCGTCTACCATATGTAAGGATTTGAGATAGAAATTGACGGTTATTTCCTTTCCACAGAACCAGATGCAGTTCATCATAATAATACGCCATGTCCTCAAGCATCTGCTCTCCGTCTTCTTCACCTTCAGCTAGTAGAACGGCAAGCGGATAGTCTTCATGTGATGTCAGGAAAAAATGCTGCTTTTTCATTTCATCATACAGAGTTTTGGCCCGTTCCACATGCTCCGAAAGCTCTTCCCCCTCTTTCACTGATAAAGAAAGAACATAGGCTGCAATGTAACTATGGGCACTTCGCTGGAAGCCCGCTTCAATCAGCAGATCATAACACTGCTGAACTTGTTTGTAGTCTTCTTCAGGGTGATCAGACCGACTCAATAGAAGCCCCGCCAGTGAATATCTCAGCGTGGATTGAATGTAGGAAATCGGACTGGACTCCTGCTTGATAAAGTCAACTAATTCAATATAGCGGTTTAAATTAAAGGGCTTGCTGCTGCTGGTAAAAAGAGAAGCAATCATCATGAGTGCCCCATTATCCACACGCCACTTATACTTTTTCCGGAGTGACTCGTAAATGGTTATATACTCTTTCAGCTCTTCGCTCTGTTTCATCCATATCCTCCGCTCTGATTTTTAATACCGGACTCCCTGCTGCCAAAATTATTTAGTTTTCCTTAACGGCCAGCTTGATAAAAGAAGTGAGATTGGCCGGATCCTGAATAAATTGATTACAGTCTTTACTGTCGTAGCATATGTATTTCCCAAATGCCTTGTCATTTTCCCCTGCATACCCCCGTTTAGCAATAGAGGTAAACGCCATATCCCCGTACCTGCTGCACAGCTCGCAAATCCCCTTCTTCGACGATATCACGTACCTGCCTTCTACTCCTGTCAGGCGCTGATCAATTAAAGAAATGATATACTGTCTGCTTGCTGCTATATCCTTCCACCCAACATAGGTAACGCTGGACCAATCAACCTCGCTTAAGACAGGCAGCTTCAATTTTTTTGTTTTTGGAAATAAATCCTTCACCTCTTTTTGCGTGAGGCTCGGAAAAGAAATCCGAAAAGGCTGAAGATCCTTTAAAAAAGCCGTTCTTTCTTCTTCCGTTTTAAGATGAGGAAGTTTTTCAAGCACCGCTCTTTGTCCGTCAGATAACTGATCAAAGGCTTCATATATCTTGGTTTCCGCTTGTAAGCGGACAGCCATCTCCACTTCCCTGTCAATTGTGCCGTGCACCTGTTTTTGCATCAGAGCTGCCTGATGTTTGATCACATTAAATTGATGGTTTTGGATAAATGGTTCCATCACGATCACCTTTCCTGTGTCAGATCTTTTTTAAATACGCAGCTTACTTTATCGTACATTCCTTTTTCTTCATAAAACCGATGTGCGTCCTGCCGCTGCAGTCCTGATGATAAAGCAACCTTTTGAAAATCGTGGTCTTTTGCATATTGTTCCACAAAGTCGAGAAGAATTATCCCATATCCCCTGGATCTTTCCCGGTGGTCCGTCACAAGGTCGCATATCCAAATAAACCTTCCATAATAGAGCGTCGTCATGGGCATAAAACCAACTAATGCTTTTAACTCATTGTTTTTCCATACCCCAAATAACCGGTAGTGATTCTCTTTTACTGCTTCTTCCATAATGGAAAGATACTCTTCTTCAGATACGTGTGTTCGAAGCTGACTCATCAAAGGATAGGCTTCCACCCATTGATGCCTTGTGATTTCTGCAATCATCCTCTTCTCTCCTATCATTCTATCAATTCAGTCTTTCCTTTAGCTGCTTGAAAGATTCCTTATACTTTTAACCCGTTCATTTCCGATTCCAAAGGGTAGCTGCAAGCGGTCCTGATACATTGTGCCAGAGGCTGAATAATGCACTTGGTACAGCTGCTGCCGGATTAAAATGAGCAATAGCAAGGGCAGCTCCAAGACCTGAGTTCTGCATACCCACCTCTATAGATATGGCTTTTTGACTTGAAAAATCAAGCTTCAATGCTTTAGCGAGACCAAAGCCAATGACTAAACCAAGGCCATTATGCAACACAACGATTGTAAAAATAAGGACACCAGAGGTTATGATTGCCTCTTTATTACCTCCTACTACCGCACCAACAATGACAACAATTGCTATAACTGACACAAGAGGCATAGCGGGAACCGCTTTTTTCACCTTTTCCTTAAAAATCGACCGGGCGGCAATCCCCAGAATGACAGGTACAAGCACTACCTGAACAACGGAAAGAAATAAACTGGAAAAAGAAACGTCGAGCCACTCGCTGGCAAACAGATAAATTAGAGCGGGAGTTAAAATAGGTGCCAATAAAGTCGATACGGACGTAATAGCGACAGAAAGGGCCGTATTCCCTTTTGCCAAATATGTAATAACGTTTGAAGCAGTTCCGCCAGGACAGCAGCCCACCAGAATGACACCTACGGCGATTTCAGGTGAAAGCTGAAATGCTTTAGCCAATCCAAACGCAAGCAAGGGCATAATAGTAAATTGAGCTGCAACGCCGACTGCTACACTTTTTGGCTGTTTTGCTACCCGTTTAAAATCCTCTACGGTAAGTGTCATCCCCATACCAAACATGATCACGCCGAGCAGTAAGCTGATATACGGAGTAACCCATACAAAGCCTGAAGGGACAAAAAAAGCAATGACACCAATTAATACGACCCACAAGGCAAATGTTTTTCCTGCAAAATGACTGACCTTCGCAATTGAATTCAATGACCTCACCTCTTCTGCTAGAATTTCCCCATTATAGATCGAACTATCTGTAAATTCAATCATCTTTAAAGATCGTCTTCAATTAAATTTTTTTCTCACGGCTCTTTCCTATTTGAATCATTAGCGATACACTTTCTGTAGAAGAACAGTTGAGAGGATGTACATACAATGAAAATCGGTGTGCTAGGAACAAACTGGATTACAGATTCACTGATTGAAGCTTCAAAGGACGTTGAAAATATCTCTATTGAAGCAGTATGCTCCCGCAGTCAGGAAAAGGGAACAGCCTTTGCTGCTAAACACGGCATAAACCATGTTTTCACTTCCGTTGAAGAAATGTGCTCAAGCGGAAAGATTGAAGGCGTATATATCGCGACTCCAAATGCGGTGCATCACGAACAAACCATCCAATGCTTAGAAGCGGGAATCGCAGTTTTATGCGAGAAGCCGCTGACGGCCACTTATACAATGGCTGAAAAAATGGTACAGACTTCGAGAAAAAATGGCGTATTGCTGATGGAAGCAATGAAATCAACTGTCATGCCTAATTTTGAGAGAATACAAGAGCTGCTTCCTTCACTCGGTCCGATCCGCCAGTACAGCGCCCATTACGGCCAATACTCGTCCCGCTACGATAAGTTTAAAGAGGGAATCATTGAAAATGCATTTAAGCCTGAATATGCAAATGGATCTTTAATGGATCTCGGCGTATACACCCTATACCCTCTGGTCGCCCTTTTTGGAATGCCGGAAGAGGTGAAAGCCATCAGCACCAACCTCCATACAGGTGTAGACGGACAAGGAATGGTTCTCTTAAGCTACGGAGAAATGGACGCGGTCATTACATTTTCCAAAATCACCAACAGCTACCTGCCAAGTGAAATCGCAGGTGAAAAAGCCGCACTTCATATTTCTCAAATCAGTTCTCCCGACTCGGTTAAGCGCATAACAAAAGGAGGCGGGCAAGAAGATGTTTCCGTCTCACAGACAAAGGCTCCTATGGCTTACGAACTCGAAGAATTTGCACGAGCGTTTGAGAATGGGCAAATTGAATCAACAGTGAACACACATGAGCTTTCATTAAATGTAGTGGCACTTATGCAGACTATTCGCCAGCAGCTCGGAATCGTGTATCCGATCGATCAAAAATAATCCCAGTGTATTCTTATAAGGCGATTGAGGCTGAGACAAAATTGTGTCTCAGCCTCTTTGACGTTTCGCTGCGACGGCGCTGAGTCTTTATGTGTGCTGCCATCCGAAGACTCTATCAACTGTTATATCCTGGCAGCCCCAGCCTTCCACTCCGTTCACCTCTTCTTACAATTCAAACACCATTTACAGGTATGCTCCAAACTCATTCCTTCGTTTTATCTTTGCTGCCTTCCATTTCTATTGCATGGAATCCCTCTAAAGAATAGGTTTATTGGAGCGGAAGCCGGGGACTCCTGCGTGATGCAGCGGGAAGGGTGAGACACTGCAGATGCGTAACCATCAAAGAAGCTCACCTCCCGCCACGCGGAAAGCCTCCGGGCGAAGCGGAAATGAACCGGTCCCCCTTCCCTTTTTCAAAAATGAGTTCTTGCGAAAAGATGACCAATAGTTGATCCGTACTTCTATTTTACGAGTGAACTTTTAAAGAATAGGTTTATTGGAGCGGAGGCCGGGGACTCCTGCGTGATGCAGCGGGAAGGGTGAGACTCTGCAGATGCGTAAGCATCAAAGAGGCTCACCTCCCGCCACGCGGAAAGCCTCCGGGCGGAGCGGAAATAAACCGGTCCCCTTTTAGCAAAATAATGAAATATTCTATCTTTTTCGACTGCTTTCAACAATTCCAACTGCCAAAATTAAGTGCTTGCCCTAAGCCCGAGCGAAATGCTATGTTTTAAAAGTATCTAAATATAGAGGGGGATTTTTTTGTGAAATTATTCGTTGCCAAAAAGTACCGGGCATTGACTGCTGGCGTATTGTCAATGGCTCTTTTAGCTGCGTGCGGAAGCGGCAGTTCAGATAATAGCGGGGAAGAAAGTAATTCAGTTTGGGATAAAATTCAAGAGGAAGGCGTTATAACTGTCGCCACTTCCGGAACTCTTTATCCGACTTCCTATTACGACTCAGAAACAGAAGAACTGACAGGATTCGAGGTCGAGGTTGTGCTTGAAATGGCAGAACGTTTGGACTTGGAGGTTGATTTTGAAGAAATCGGCTTTGACGGAATGCTCACAGCCGTTAATTCAGGTCAGGTTGATCTTGCCGCCAATGACATTGAAATAACGGACGAACGTAAAGATAAATTTGCTTTTTCTACTCCTATAAAACACTCATACGGCACAGCGATTGTTCGGGAAGATGATTTATCCGGCATCGAGACCTTCGAGGATTTGGAAGGAAAACAGGCTGCAGGTGCAGCGACATCTGTTTATATGGAGCTGGCAAGAAAATATGGAGCGATAGAGAAAATCTATGATAACGCAACGAACGAAGAATACCTTCGTGATGTACATGTTGGAAACTCAGATGTCATTTTAAATGACTACTATCTGCAGACACTTGCGCTCGAAGCTTTTCCTGAGCTGGACATTACCATTCATCCCGATTTAAAATACAGCCCTTCTGAAGCTGGGATGGTGATGAATCGAGAAAATACAGAGTTAATCGAAAATGTTAACCAGACGTTGGACGAAATGCTTGAAGACGGAACGATTGCTGAAATCTCTGCCGAATTTTTCGCAGGAGCAGACGTAACACAGAAGCCGGATATCGATTTTGAAGAATAAGAATAAACCTTTCGTCCAAGTTTGGGGAAGAAGGTGACGTGATTGACGGACATTAAATGGGAATATCTTTTTGACCCTCAACTGGCTATTGATTCTTTCCCTTATGTTATAGAAGGAATCGGCTATACCATCCTGATTTCACTTGCAAGCATGGCTGCCGGTCTTATCATCGGCTTTTTTCTGGCGCTTGCCAGAACGTCAAAATATGCAGTTCTCAGATGGCCGACCCGAACCTATATTTCTTTTATGCGCGGTGTACCTATTCTGGTTATCTTGTTTATGCTTTATTTTGGATTGCCGATCATTGGTTTGCAGCTTTCTCCACTTCAGGCTGCTTTAATTGCGTTTAGCGTAAACAGTGCGGCCTATATTGCTGAAATCATCCGTTCTGCCCTTTCTTCTGTCGATAAGGGACAGTGGGAGTCAGCTAAAGCACTGGGTTTAACCTATTGGCAGACGATGTACGGCATTATTTTGCCGCAGTCCATCCGCATTGCAACTCCGCCCCTTGCGAATGTTCAGCTTGATATAATCAAAGCCTCTTCTCTTGCTGCGATGATTACAGTACCTGAAATTTTTCAAAAAGCCAGAATTGTTGGCGGCAGAGAGTTTGATTTTATGACGATGTACATTGTAGTGGCACTAATTTATTGGGCGCTCTGTTCTGCTATGACGGTTCTGCAAAACTACTTGGAAAAGCGATATGAAGAGTACCTTTGAAAAAAAGCTGCAAATGAGTCTGCATACTTTTTATAAGAGAAAAGAGCTTGGGACAAGGGTGTCCCAAGCTCTTTAATCGGTTCGATTCGCTTCAGGCGACGCTATCCGCAGAAACCCGGGCTTGAGCCTTTGGGTGCCCTGCAAAGGCTTAGTTTGCCGTCATCACCTGCTGGAGCCGCCACCTTCCGCTTCGCTCTCCTCTTACTATTGATAAGCACTTCCTCACTTTAAAAGCTGTTTCTAGATTTGTCCCGCCCTTTTTTCATTTAAATGTATAGACAGACCTTACAGGCTCTGCTTATCCAATAAAAATTAAATAGCTAGACACGAAATAACCTAGAACAATGATCAAAGATGGCCAGATATAACGAAAAGTGGAGGCAGCCTGTTTTTGTTTTATGGACAAAATGATCACTACCGACAAAATTGAAACCGCTATACTGGTCACAATGTGAGAATCAGATACATCTGCCAGAATAGACCCTTCACGATAGAAAACATCAGAGCCTGCAATGATCAGCATATTAAAGATATTGCTCCCGAGAATAGAGCCGAGTGCAAGATTTACATTTTTTAGCTGCAAGGCAACAAAGACTGCCACAGCCTCTGGCAAAGAGGTCGTTGCAGCAATCAGAAAGCTTCCAACAAAACTGGAGCCAAGTCCTGTTACAACCGCGATTTCGTCCCCCATAATAGATAGCACCGTACCTGCCCCCATAATGACTAAAGCCGCAAATGCAAAACGAACGCTTGCCTGTTTAACTGTAAGAGAAGATGCAGCAGCTGTTTCTGCCGTTCCATCATCCGGCTCCTGCACTTCCGCTTCAATTCCGGATTTAGGCAGACGCCCAATAACAAACATACCCACACCATAGAGAAGAGCGATAATAAACGCATCTATTCCTATGCCAAGGATCGTGTAGTCTACTTTAATCAAAAGAGCGACCAAGGTTAAAAGAGTTAATAGAAGTCCGAGTCCTGCAGTGTAGATATGATCGTTGCCCGCCCATTGAAATAACTTTTTTCGTCTGTAATACAAATCAAAAGCAGCGATAATGAATAGATTAAATAGATTTGAACCAAGCATGTTTCCAATTGCAATATCCGGATTGCCGATTATAACTGCCGAAAGACTGGTCGTCACTTCCGGAAGCGAGGTAGCGCCTGCCAGAAGAAGTGTTCCTACTAGAAGACCCCCCATAGCTGATTTTGCAGAGATAACATCTGCATAACGCGATAGCTTGATAGCGGCAAAAACCGTGACAGCTGCTGCTAAAATAAACCACACAAATACCATTTTCATTTCCTCCTGTTCTACTTCTGTTTGCTCAAATCTTGTGTCCATTAATATACACTCTGCAGTTGTTAGAGCCAAACAAAAAAGACCCTTTTATGAGTCCTTACATGTAATGTAAGTGCTCATAAAAAGGTCTTGCGGACTTTAGCAATTACTAAAGCTTAATGAACCGAGTGGATAACCACTGTAATGACGACTCATTAACCGGTGACGGTCGCTACTCCCCTTTTTAGGGATATCTATTTGTTTTTTACCTTTACCACACATCTTCTTCATTTAAACAGTTAAAACATGGTAATGTTATACCTTGCTAGCAGCGTGCTGTTTTTTTCTTCACACCGATTTTTCCACGCGATTCTATGTTTTCAATATACGTCGGAGCAAATGGAACTTTACACGCCGTATTTCCTACATCCACTTGAACTTTCCCTATGGAAACAGCGATCTCTTTTGCTTCCTCTGTTAGGGATGGGAGGTACGCTGCTGCCGCTATGACAAATCCATTCATCGTATAGCGGACACGGTTTGGTGCAGAATGGATTGTGTCCCTTACTTGATGAAGAAATCTTCTCACTTCTTTTGCATCAATTTTTCCGTCTGGCGCGATAGAAAGGTAGCTGCTGTATGTGCTCCAGCCTGCTGCTGCAATCATTTCTTCATCAGACGTCATCCACTCTTTGGCAAGCTCAACTGCATAGGGACTTTCAGCTGCCACCCACGCAACCGTACACTCAGCAATCATATGCCAATAAGCTCCTTTGACCCATTTTTCAAGCGTCTCTTTTGACATCACCTTCGGATCAGCAGCAAGACCCGCCAAATACATGGCATCGGAGTTTCCCGTATCGTAGAGAGCCTCCACAAGCTCCTGATCTTTCTTTACGTGTTTGACCCACTTTTTTAAGTCCCCCACCTTTACCCCGTAAAAAGGCTCTTTTGCTCCATGACGCATAAACGTCTTTTTTGTCTGCTCCGTGCCAAGTGCTTCAAGCTCGCCCATTACCGTGTTTACATTCATTGGCTGCTCTCTCCTCCACCGTTTCTTACCATTATACCACCCTATTTCAATTTAAATTGTGGTTCCTTCATTAAATGTTTATACTGACTTGAGAAGGCTGCGTGTAAAAACATGTAGTACTTTTTTTAATTCCTGCGTCTATTAAAATGAATTCTTTTGCATGGGAGGTGGAACGGGTGCAGGAGATTGATGTACAAAAGCTGGTCCAGCAGGATTCTTCAGTTTTCAGACTGTTTATCCGTTCCTACCAGCACTATATTTATCAACTCGCATATGGCGTACTTCGTCATGAAAAAGATGCCGAGGATGCTGTTCAGGAAATACTGCTGAAAATCTATCATGCTCTTCCCGGATATCGGCAGGAAGGGCTTAAAACATGGGTGCGGCAGATAGCTGTACGTCATGCGATCGATATGAAACGCAAAAGAACCCGGCGCACAGACCGGGATGATGATTTGGAAAAAGTGAGCCCGTATCTGCATGATGGAAAAGAGTCACTGGATGCAAAGCTCTTGGAACAAATGAGAAATGACTATCTGCATAAACGCCTGCAAGAACTTCCTGAAAATTACAGGGTCGTCATTCACGCTTTTTACATAGACGAAAAATCCTATGAAGAAATCGCACAGGCATATAATCTTGAGTTATCTGCAGTAAAAATGAGGCTTTACCGCGGCAGGCAGTGGATGAAAAAAAATTGGCGGGAGGATGAATTCCGATGACACATTTTAAAAAAGATCAGTGGGAACAATTTATCCAAGGGGAAATTGACTCAGTGACAGAAAGAAGAATGGAGAGCCATCTTCAACATTGTGAATACTGTTTATCAGCGTATGAAGATGAAGCTATCTCATTCTCTCCTCCCCGAGAATTTTCAGTCGAGGACGAGGTCATGAAGCTTATCCTGTCCAATGAAACACATCCTACCGTCAAAAAATCTCCAATCCGCTTCTGGCATAAAACGGTCACTCATTTTGTCATTTCTGCAGCGGCTGCTATTATGCTGGCTGGCTCTGGAGTTTTCACAGCTTTTATTGATGAAACACCTGATCGCCAGGGAGAAGGTTTGAACGAATCACATTCCTTTACTACCTCCCTGCTTGAACAAACGGATCGCTTTTTCAGTCAGATGGATCCATCACCTAAGGAGGAATTAGAATGACAAAGTCACCGGTCATCGCATTTGTACTTTCGATCATGCCGGGTTGGGGGCATGTTTATATAGGAAATGTGATCAGAGGATTTTTGTACTTTTTTCTAATTATCGCACTGATTGTCGGCGGGCTCGCCACTGCACTGTTATCAAGCAATTTATTATATCTTGCACCTGTCATTGCCGGGCTGTTGATTTATGCCATCAGTTTTTTAGATATTATTATCAGCTTAAACACCCTAAGGTCACAGAGTGCAGAAGGTGAAACCACATCGCGCACCCGGAGATATCTGCCAAGCTATCAGGGAGATGCGGAACGCTTTTTCACCATTATCCTGTCCTTTTTCCCTGGGCTTGGCCACTTCCAGCTGGGCTTAATGAACCGTGGATTGACCTTCATGGTTGCTTTTTTTGGAATGGCTTCGATGATTTTCTTTGTAACAATTCTACTGCAATTAAATGCATTTCTGCTGTTCACTATCCTGCTTCCGGTCGTTTGGATTTATTCTTTTGTTGATGCCATGCAGATGTTATCAAAGAAACAAAAAGGCGAAACACTGGTAGACCAGTCGGTTCTTGAGGATCTGGAAACGCGGCGAAAAGGCGGAAAAAAAAGTACAGCTATTGCTACAATCCTATCGATTTTCCCTGGAGCAGGCCATCTATATCTTGGTTTGCAGCACCGCGGCATTCAGCTGATGGCAGCATTTCTTTTTACCATCTATATATTAGATGCACTGCGCCTTGGATTATTTTTATTTTTGATTCCCCTTATTTGGTTCTACAGCTTTTTCGATGGTATGCAAAAAGCATCCCGCTATGGAAAAGAAGAGCTATATGATGAGCCGGTTTTTGGCTTTTTTGATCAATACAAGCGCTGGCTCGGCATTGGACTGATTTTCATCGGCATTTACTATCTATTATTTAACGGCCTCGTGCCTGCCCTTGCTCCTGCGTTTAGAGAATGGATTGAAATTGACCTCTGGTACTGGTTTGACCGCTATTTCCAAACCATACTGCTGAGTGTAGTTCTAGTTATTATTGGGATTAGGCTTTTAAAAAAGAAAGAAGCTGTCCGCTGATTTTATAAATAATTTTAAACACAAGAGTCTGGGGCCATGCCTCAGGCTCTTTGATCGGTTCGCTCCCCTTCATTCGGACGCTGTCCATAGGGGCTCAGCATGCCGTCACATCCTGCAAGAGTTGCCGTCTTCCCCGCTCCCCTCATACGAATGATAGGTATTGCTTTAATTTCATGTTCCAAATGATTCCCTCCCTCATTCAACTAAATTCACCCAATAAATCATATACATCTAGTCTTTAGACTTTTTTAAAAAAGGAAGTTTCAAAGAAAAACATAGTTCTTCCAATGGTAAAAAGAAACCCGCCATCGTCCAGCTTTCCATCCCTGTATCTAACTTCTGCTGATTGTTATGTAATTATTTTCTATATAGTTGTGTCTTTTTAACCCTTTAAATGGTAGAATAGAGTGGCATTTGCACTTGAAGTCATTATTTACATAATCTAAGTTTAATAGAAATGGAGATTTGCATATTGAAATTTAAATTAGGCATCTTTGTATCTGCTCTTGTTCTGCTTAGTTCGTGTGCCTCAGAACCGACCTATTTAAATCCTCCGGAAGAATTCGCTGAAAGCAGCGACACGATTGAAGTCGTAGAAGCAGTTGAAGAAGAGGTGATTGAAACCGATACCGCTCATTTTACAGCGGTTGGGGATCTGCTAGTTGAACGCCCCATTCTTTATGATGCCGAGCAGAAAGACGGCTCCTTTTTGTTTGATCCTTTGCTCTCAAATGTAGAACATTACATCAGCAGAGGAGATTTTGCCTACGCCAATCAGGAAACACCGATTACTGGAGCCGACTTTGGACTTGGCGACGGTGATTTTGTATTTAACAACCCCTATGAATTGGGCCACTATTATTATGATGTTGGCTTTAATATGCTGCAGCTGGCAAACAATCATACACTTGATATGGAGTTTTCAGGACTTGAGAGAAATATAGATTTTTGGCGTACAGAGTATCCAGATGTATTAGTAAGCGGAGCACATCTTACAACTGAAGAACGTCATGTCATCCCAATTATTGAGAGAAACGGTATTTCTATTGCACTGATTTCTTCAACCTATAGTTCAAATAAGCCTGTGGAATTTCCTCATTCCGTGAATATTTTTACTGAAAATGAAGAACAGCTGCTTGATGACGTTGCACGCGCCAATGAAATGGCTGACCTCGTTGCAGTCGGCATTCACTGGGGAAGAGAGTATCAGCAGCCAACCGCTGAGCAAACAGAATTAGCCCACAGGCTGGCTCAAAGCGGGGCCGACCTTATTTTCGGTCACCATCCTCATGTCCTCCAGCCAATTGAATGGATAGAGGGTCAAAACGATCAGCAAACACTTGTGGCCTATTCACTTGGGAATTTTATCTCAGGGCCTTTTGATGACCGGGTTCCGGAGCTTGATTGCGATCGTCTGACTGGGGCGCTGATGGGGTTTGATATCAAAAAGCAAAATGATGTGATCAGCATCGATTCTGTCTACACAGTTCCTACTTTCACTTCTTTCTCAGAGGAATTTAATGAGTTTCGCGTGCTTCCACTGGATGAAATGGATCAGGATGAATTCAGGTGGTGTGATTTGGATCAGCATAAACAACATGTCCATGAGACACTGACACGCAGTTCAGATGAAATCGAAGTTGTAATGGATATGGAACCGAAATAAAAATCGGATAACGCCTCTCAGAAATCTAATCGTTTAGGACGGCAGAGCTCCCAGGCTCTGCCTTTTCAGGAATCATGCATTTCCTTAATATACTTCGCCAGCTGATCAAAATCACGGTGAATCGTCTCCAGTAAACTGCGATTGTAAAAGATCGATGCAGGATGATAGGTTGGAAATAGCAAATAGTCTTTTTCAGTCCAGCTATAAGTGCCATCCTTTTGGCAGCATCGAACCGGCTGTTTCAGCAATTGACCATGAATGTCTGCTATTTTCTTATCCTTGCCTGCCAGCCTTCTTAACCCGATATTCCCCAGCGTCATAATAATCTTTGGATTCACATGCTCTATCTCCCAATCAAGGATGGGAGCATGTGCCATAATCTCTTTTTCATTAGGTGTCCGGTTGTATTTGCGCTGAATTATTTCTCCGGATCTTTCTGTTTTTTCTCTCCATTTATATGGCCTGCTTCTTACTGCACTTGTAATATAGACTTCTTCCCTCTTCAGTCCTGCACGTTCCAGAAACTTCATTAATTCTTTTCCTGCTCTCCCGCTGAAAGGAATACCGTTGTGAATCTCTGTTTCACCAGGTGCTTCTCCTACAAGCATAAGTGCCGGATTTTCGGGACCTCCTCCGTACACAAAACCCTCCACAGAATATGGTTCGATTCTTTTTTTTCCCCACTCAGCAAGTTCTTCCGGAATTCTCATGTGCAATCTTCCCTCCCTTTGTCGATAAAAGTACATTTCCCAGGAAATGTGTCAGTAAAACAAGTCACTTTGTGATCTTGTATCTGCATAAAAAGAATGAGGCTTCAGTAAGCGGAGCAGAAGGTGGAGACTCCAGCAGGAGATGACGGCAAGCAGAGAACCCAAAGGGCGAAGCCTGTAGAGGGCTCAGCGTCGTTCCAATGAAAGCGTCTACCTGAAGTGCAGAAGAAATGGTCAAAAAGCCTGAGACATTTTGTCCCAGGCTTTTTGATCATTTCATTTCGCATTTTATTCTAATTAAATCAGATTATTGATTTTTGAACGTGTCTGTTAACACTGGTACGATTTGCTTTTTGCGGGACACAACGCCTTTTAATAGCGCAGTGTTATTATCAAGTGACAAATCAAAGGCCTTTTCAACGATGCTTGCATGGGCTCCTCGAACGATGACGGTTGAGTCATTATTTAAAATGTCTGTTACAGCCAAAACAAAAAGGGATAAATTCTTCTCTACAATTGCGAGATCCAGCATTTCTTCAATATCACTCTTTAAGCTGAGGACTTCAGCAGGATCGATAGCATTTACCTGAGCAATCTCTACCCTATGGTCACCCATTTCAAATACTTTTGCATCAAGGGAAATAAGCTGTTCAACCGTTTTTTCGCTGATATCTGCTCCTGCTTTCAGCATGTCAAGGCCATACGCTTGAGCATCTACTTCAGCAATCTTAGCTAATTCTTCCGCTGCTGCAATATCTTCCTCTGTACAGGTAGGTGATTTAAACAGCAGAGAATCAGAGATAATAGCAGAAAGCATTAATCCTGCTATGTCCTTTGGAACTTCCACTTGATTTTCCTTAAATAATTTGAGCAAAATCGTGGCCGTACATCCAACAGGTTCAGCTCTGAAATAGAGGGGCTCACTTGTTTCGAAATTTGAAATCCTGTGATGATCGATAACCTCCGCAATCCGCACGTCCTCTATATCATCTGCACTTTGCTGACGCTCGTTGTGATCTACGAGAATGACATTGTCTGCTTCTGGAGCCACTTTTTCCACTAAACGTGGTACATCTGTTTTAAAATAATTTAATGCAAATTGAGTTTCTTCGTTTATCTCTCCCAATCTTACAGGCTCTGCATTGCTGCCAATCTGATTTTTTAAATAAGCATAGACAACAGCAGATGTAATTGTGTCTGTGTCTGGGTTTTTATGACCAAATATCAATGTTTTTTCCATGGGCTCTGCTCCTTAATGAAAAGAATTTAATAAACGTCCTCAATCTTTGACGATATATTGTCTCTATCTTACCAATAATCCAGGTTTTCTTGTACCCAAAACTTTTAATCCCCGGTCTAATCGATAATGTTAAAAATATAGTTAAAGTACGAAATTCAATCCTGCACAGGAGGTCTGCTTCCTTCCGATTGATCAACGCTCTGCTGCCTTGTTGACAATGAACTTGAATGGGGGCTTTTTTAATGGCGATTGTGCTGATCTTATTAAATCTGCTTATTTTTCTTGGTCTTCTTGGTGTTTTATTCATTCTTAGAAGAAAAGGCGTTTCTTTTTCCAAGCGGGTGCTCCTTGGTTTGAGCTTTGGAATCGTTCTTGGTTTTGTTCTCCAGTTTATTTATTCTTCCGATTCCCATGTACTTCAGACATCGGCTGATTGGTTTCAATTAATCGGCGGCTCCTATATTAAGCTTCTTCAAATGATTGCGGTTCCGCTCATTTTTATATCTATTTTATCTGCTTTTACCAGAATGACATTAACCAAAAACCTTGGAAAAATAAGTGTACTGGTGATTGGTCTGTTAGTTGGGACTACGGCTGTCGCAGCTCTTATTGGCATTACATCTGCTGCAGGATTTGGTCTCGAATCCATTCAAATCGATCAGGGAGAAGAAGAAACGGCTCGTGGTGCTTCGCTGGAAGAAACGTATGGAACTGTAGAAAATGTTACATTCCCTCAGCATCTGCTTTCCCTTGTCCCGGCAAATCCATTTTTAGATATGACCGGCGCAAGGCCTTCATCGGTTATTGCTGTAGTTATATTCACCGTTTTTCTGGGCATTGCCTATCTTGGTATAAGAGAAAAGCAGTCTGTTCAAGCTTCGTTTTTCGCTGCTGGTGTTGAATCACTTTATGCAATTATTATGAAGGTTGTCAGTCTTATTTTGCAATTAACTCCATATGGGGTGCTGGCGGTTATGACGAAAACTGTTGCATTAACGAATCTCAATGCCATAGCCACATTGGCTGAGTTTGTTGCTGCTTCTTATGTCGCTTTGGGAGCTGTTTTTCTATTACATCTTCTGCTGCTTGCTTTTTCCGGTTTAAATCCATTCGTTTATCTTAAAAAAGCAATCCCGGTTCTTATCTTTGCTTTCACTACAAGAACAAGCGCAGGAGCACTCCCACTGAATATTCGAACGCAGCAGCAGCTCGGTGTTCAGGATGGAACAGCCAACTTTGCAGGTTCCTTTGGCTTATCCATTGGTCAAAACGGCTGTGCAGGGGTATATCCCGCGATGCTTGCCATTATGATTGCACCTACTGTGGGGATTAATCCATTGACTCCATCTTTTATTTTAACGGTTGTGGCCATAACTGCGATCAGCTCGTTTGGCGTCGCAGGGGTGGGCGGCGGAGCTACTTTTGCTGCAATACTTGTATTATCCGCTTTAAACCTGCCGATTGGCCTGGCAGGAATATTAATTTCCATAGAGCCTTTAATTGATATGGGCAGAACAGCGGTAAATGTGAGCGGCAGTATGACAGCAGGAATCCTGACAAGTAAATTAACAGGTGAACTGGATACATCCGCTTATTACGATCCCGATCGTGTCGTCGAAACAAAGTCTTAATTATTGAGTAAGCAAAAAAGAATGCTTTCACGATTTTCTGTGAAGGCATTCTCTCGTTTGCTGGTAAATCTCCAAAAATGAGCTTGAGACAAAAGTGTCTAAATGTATCCTCATTTTCTAAACTTTTTTGAGTTTGGTCCCAGCCTCATTTTTTCTTTAAAAGAGACAGGGTTTTTTCAATATCATTTAGCAATTCGTCGTCTGGAACCATGCGTTTTACTTTCTTTTCTCCAGGGCGGTCCATGATACTGAACGGTTTTTCCGTATACGTGGATTCCCGGAGTGCATCTATGTGATTCAAGATTGCGACATGGCTGATTCGAACGTATTTTCCATCTTCGTCATATAGTTCTTCGTTAACACTGATTTGTGCTTCCACTTTTTGTCCGGCTTCCAGGTTTTTTTCAACAGCCGTTGTCCAGATAAACCTGTTCTCTTTTGAATCTGTAAAATGAATGACATTGGACAAATGTGACTTTACCCGGGGTTTCACGTGAACTACAGCTAAGTCTATGGTTATTCTCACTTCATCTTTCCCCTTTCTTGCAGTGGTACCTACATATGTACTTTCATCAATAAAACGTTTAACAATCTCATTTTATTACCAGTAAAATGAGTAAATGCAAAGGACCTAATTTAGTATAAAGTATCTAACTGTGCTTTTGTCAATTAGAATTTTTAACCAATAAGTGTAATACTATATAAAACCTTGATATACATGCTTTTTAAAATATGGACTTTTTTTGAACATTTAGTTTGCTCTATAAAACATGGAACTTGAACAAGTTTGAATGCACCATTTTTTTGTATTTATCTATAAGAAACAATACATAACTGTATATTTATAGAATACCATATTTCGACTCACTAATAGTTTATCCATCAGAAAACTGTTCAATTATTTTCAAGTCATTTTTCTGTTTGTCCACTGCAAATTGTTGTATGATTATCTGGTTAATGTTAAACCATGAAAGAAGGAATGAACGTGTCATCTGAACAACGTAAAAAAATGATCATTTTAATGATTAATATGTTTATTGCAATCGGAAGCTTTGGAATCATTATTCCGATCCTTCCTGCTTATTTAAATTCCATCGGAGAAGCAGGAACCGCTGCAGGACTGATGATTGCCATTTTTGCCGGAGCACAGCTTATTATGTCTCCGATAACAGGAAAATGGGCGGATCAGTATGGCAGAAGAAAGATGATCATAGCGGGTCTTAGCGGACTGACTCTTTCTATGTTTGTCTTTTACTGGTCTGATTCAATATGGGTTCTATATGCTTCACGCGTGATTGGCGGAGTTGGTGCTGCGCTTCTGATCCCTGCGATTTTTGCTTATGTGGCAGATATTACATCCCTGGAGCAAAGAGCAAAAGGAAACAGTTATATTTCAGCTGCTATGTCACTTGGTATTGTAATTGGACCCGGTGTTGGGGGATTCTTAGCTGAATTCGGTCTAAAAATGCCGCTGTTAATTTCAGCACTGGTTTCCCTGGTGGCCGTTATTTTTTCTGTTATTATGCTGAAGGAAAGCCAGGAAACGGCACCTGCCGCTGAGACAGAATTGAAGCCTGATCCTTTATTGAAGAAACTTGGGGTTTCTGTTCAAAAGCCTTATTTTATACCACTTGTGATCACGCTAATTATGAGTTTTGGACTCATGGCTTACGAATCCGTTATCGGACTTTATGTGGATAACCAATTTGGTGCATCTCCATCTGAAATCGCACTGATGATCACAGCAACAGGGATTATTAGTGTAGTTGTTCAATTATTTGTAGTAGAGAGAATTGTGCGGAAATTAGGAGAAGGCAGTGTACTTACCATGTTCCTTGGGGTTGCAGCAGCCGGATTTTTCCTGTCCTTGTTCGCATCAAGCTATGTATTGTTTTTTGGCGTCACGCTGCTTATTTTTCTTGCTACATCCATCCTGCGACCTGTTTTAACCACTCTCGTTTCAAAGCTAGCCGGTAATGAACAGGGATTTGCGATGGGAATGAATAATGCGTATATGAGCATTGGAAATGTGCTTGGCCCCACACTTGCCGGAATTCTTTACGATGTAAATATTATCTATCCGTTTATTCTAGGATTAGTGGTGCTTTTCGTAACTATTTTCGTTTCCACGGGCTGGCAGCGGAAGGAATCGAGGAGACTGCTTCAGATTGAAGGAGATCAGATGTAAGCGATAGATATCTCTCTTGAATGATAGAAGCGGATGCTCTCTTAGCTCAATAAAGATAAAACCGGATGAAAATGATTCATTTTCATCCGGTTTTTTTATAATTTAATGACCTTTTACTTTAAAAACTTAACACAAACAGGTGTAGGTACGTGTAAGGTGGAGCCTGCAGCAGAGAGCTTTCCGGTTTCCGGATCTCTTTTATAAAGAACTGCATTACTGCTCTCTTCATTAGTCGTCACTACGAATCTTTCAGATGGATCCAACACAAAATCTCTCGGCCAATGTCCTCCGCATTCTGCGTACTCCACCAGACTGATTTGATAGGTTTCAGGATCAATTTCGAACACAGCAATGGAGTCGTGTCCTCTATTCCCTGCATACACAAATCTGCCATCTGAAGAAACATGGATTGCGCTGCCCTGGCTGTTTTCCGTGAAATCCTCGGGAATAGCCTTGACCGTTTGAATCAGCTCAAAAGATCCATCCGTTTGGTCAAAAGCGAGGACCAGTACTTCATTGCTAAGCTCAGTCATCACATAAGCAATTTTGCTGTTGGGATGAAAAGCAAGATGTCTGGGGCCTGCACCTGGTGACGCAGTAAAACGCTGAACGTCTCTCAGGCTGCCACCTGAGTACTCATAGGTAACAACTTCGTCTGTTCCAAGGTCAACACCAATTAAATACTTTCCGTCTTTTGTAAACCCGCTGTAATGCATATGAGGTGCATCCTGTCTTTCATGCGGTCCTCCACCCTCCTGTTGGGCTACATCCAGCTGCTCAATCAGTTCTCCGGTTTCCGGATTCACCTTATAAAGTACAGCTGTACCATCGTGATAATTTGCAGCAGCAGCAAATTCGTTTGCAGGATTGGGTTCCACATGACACGGGGTGCCTTCTCTTGGATCTACTTTATTAATTGGAGTCAGACCTCCACCTTCTGCATCGATCTCATAAGCAGCTAGTCCGCCGGGTGCAACTGCGTAGAGATACTTCTGATTTTCACTGATCGAAACATAGGTGGGACTTTGAAGTTCAGCAGCTACCTCAAGTGAAGTAAGCTCTTCTTTTTCTGTGTCAAGTGCAAAGGAATAAACTCCCTTGCTTTCTCCTTTTGTGTATGTACCAAAGTAACCTCTGAAAACTGTTTTGCTCATTTTCCCACACCTTCCCGTTATTTATCTATTTTCCTTTACCACTACAGTGTAAATCAAAACCTCTTCCTGCTACAGCATTAAATAGGAAATAAGAGGAATGGTCGCAAGGCTGAGCAGCGTCGAACCGAAGATGGCTACAACGGCTGTATCTTCTTCTGCCGTATATCTTGAAAATAAAACGGCGATTACCATTGCTGTAGGCATGGCTGCCTGAAGAACAATTAAGTTTGCCACCCAGCCCTCAAAGGAAACCAGGGTAAAAATCAGCATAACGATTAACGGAAGAATCAATAGCCGAAAACTGAGAGGAAACCACAGTTCAGGATATAGCGCTTTTCCTCTTTTCTTGAGCAAAGGCGGCAGCAGCATCCCTACATAAAGCATGGCCATAGGTGCAGCAAGCCCTGCGAGCATGGTCGTTAATTGAATAATCATTTGAGGAGGTTCAAACCCTGTAACTGCCGCTAAAATACCGAAAATAATGGCCATAACAGGGATATTGATGACCGCTTTTAATTGCCTGATATGAAATCTGCCCTCAGCCTGGAGCAGATAGATGACAACAGTATAGACTGTTACACTGAGACCCGCATCAAAAATAGCGGCCAAAAATCCTCCAGGTGCGCCAAAAATCGTTGCCGCAAGCGGAATACCTATGAACCCGGTATTTCCCAATGCCCCGAGGATCGTCATTTTCAAAGCAAAAATGGACTTAAATCTAAACAGTTTGGCGAAAATATAAACTAATCCTAAAGCGCCGATATGATAAACCAGCGAAATACCAAACACCATTGCAGCCAGGGACAGAGTCTCACCTGTCATTTCCACACTGAATATGCCATTTAATATAACTGCCGGGACAGCAACATTTAAGATAAGCAAAATCAAAACGGATTTTACTTCTTTTGTTACATTAACCTTCAGTGCAAAAAAAGAACCTATGGCGATCATGATTCCCATTACACAAATAGTTGAGATAACAACTTGTATATCCATAGCAGCAGGATTCCTCTCTTGCAATAATTTTTTCAATCGTACTTCAAAAAATTAGGGATGTCCAGTTGCAGGATAATCCTCTCAAATAATCCAAAGATAAATTTATCAATATATGTTTTCACTTCCTGCTAGTGGGAATACACCTGTGTAAGATTCTTTCTAAATTTGTATATACATTCAAGGTAAATGCTCCGTAGAAAAATAAATCTGATTAAAGATGGTGATTAGTATGTTTCAATTGTCTGATATGTGGACATTTTTGTGGTCATTTTTGATCGTTTTTCCAACTGTATCGCTCGTTCATCAACTCGGTCATTCTTTTTTTGCCATTATTTTCGGAGGAAGTGCAAGTTTCTCTTTAGGCAGAGGGCGAAAGCTTTTCAGTATTGGACCGGTAGATGTTCATTCTATATATTTTCTGGATTCCTTTTGTGAGTATACACCGCTAAAGTGGAACAACCGCTTTACGCATACAATGGTTCATCTGGGCGGGGTCATTTTCAATATCGGCTCAATCCTGCTGATTAATCTGCTGATTATAAATAATGTGATTGACCCGGATATTTTCTTTTATCAATATGCTTACTTTTCCGTTTATTTTGCAGCTTTTTCACTGCTTCCTGTAAGCTTTGGCGAGAAAAAATACAGTGATGGTCTGGCTGTAGTCCGAATCTTAAAATATGGAGAACGCGTTCAATTATTAAATTAAATGATTTAAAAAGAGCTTGGGACCAAAAGTGTCTCAAGCTCTTTGACCGGTTTGCTGCGCACTCAGGCAGAGACGGTTGATTAAGCCTTCCTGGACCTTGCCCTGCAAAGCCTCATGCTGCCGTCATCTCCTGTTAAAGCCGACGCCTTCCGATCCGCTCACCTCATACGATTAAAAAATACTGCCTTACTTTTGAACTTGCTTTGGTTATATTCCAGCCTCTTTTATATGCATATTCTGCATGAACAGCCATGCACCATGCTACACTATTCATAGATTAATAAAGTAAGGAGATGCGAATGAAAAAAGGTCTGAACCTGCTGTTCCTGGCTTCCGTTCTTGGCGTGATTATCTGGCTGTTGGCAGAAGAACATCAACGCCGAGAGCAATTAGCGAATGTACCCATGCCCACAGCACTGCACCCTATCGTTGAAGAAAAGAAAAATGAACTAGTTGAACAGTCTGCCCTGCAGGAGATTGACATTGTCATCACTGACGGCTTTCGTTCCGTTGAAGAACAAGACGAACTATACGAAAGGGGCAGATCCCTGGAAGGAAATATCGTTACTAATGCAAGAGGCGGAGAATCCTACCATAATTATGGTCTGGCGATTGATTTTGCTATACGCACGAGTGAAGAGACCGTTGTATGGGACATGGAGTATGACGGAAACGACAATGGACGCTCCGATTGGATGGAAGTGGTTGAAATTGCAAAAGATCTGGGGTTTTCCTGGGGAGGCGACTGGCATGGCTTTAAAGACTATCCTCATTTTGAAATGAGGTTTGGCCTTTCAATTCGCGAGCTGTAGCGGGGAGAACGGCCTGATTAAAAACCGGGCCGAATCCTCCACGCTCTACGCTCTCCTGGATTTTTCACAACTAAAAAAATTCATAAAACCTATCACTGAATGCCGCGAAAGATAGAAATATCTGCAGCGTTATGGCAAAGATACATCTGCAAACGAATAGCCGGCTTCATCATGTATCCCGTTAATTCGCAAATGCACAGGGCGTGAAAATATCGGACCGTCTACAACGACCGTATGGAATTCTCCCTCTTCACCGCATGCATCAATTCCCCAGCTCTCCAGCTCCTGAATCACTTCCCGTGTTATCTTTTTACCCAGAAACGAATCCGGAAGCTTCTCCTTTTTCACGACAATAATGAGACACTCAAACCCTTCATCTATAAGCTCATTTAATACCGACCGCCGATCCATTTTCCATAATGGATGATAGGAAGTGATCCCCGCTTTGCTGCAGGTATTTTCAACCCATGTCAGATGATCCTCAAGATCGATGTCACCAAAAACACCGTGCGTAATCCCCTCTGCCTTCATTTCGTCCGCAGCTTTTAAAAATTGGCTTTGATAGGTTTCCCAGGACGCACCCTTGATAAGAAGCGGGACTCCAATAGAATCCGCCTGAGCCTTAAGTACATCAAGTGGAAGTCCGTGGGATCTTGAACGTTCTGCATTTTCTTCAAACATGGTAAGCAGCTTTTCAGGCTGAAATCCTTCTCTGCACGCTTTGAGATACGCTAAAGCAGAATCCTTCCCTCCGCTCCACGAACTGAAAAATAGCTTTGAACTCACGTTGCCATCATCCTTTCAGATTAGTTTGCAAACATAGGCACCAGCTCTTGAATTGCGCTGATTCTCCCGTCTGCAGCCTGCCATTCCTCTTCGTTGCCAAATCCATATGTACATATCAAAACGGGGATATGATGAGCGTGTGCAGCTTCTATATCCGACGAACGGTCGCCTATCAAATACGCGTCTTTTTTGGGGAAAACGTTAAAATGCTCGCTTAAGATATCTGCTTTTTTCTCCCCTCCAATAGATCCTAAACAAATAGGATTGGTAAAGTACTGACGGATCTCCTGTGTGTCAAGCACCATGTCCAGATAGCGCTCCCCGCAGTTTGATGCAGTCGACAGGGTATGTCCCGCTTCTTTTAAAGCAGCGAGGGTTTCACGCACACCAGGGAATAAAATATCGTTCCCTTTTACAAGCTGTTCCAAAAAGATTCTTCTTCTTTCCCGAATCATAATTACTTCCTGAGCACTAGCCTGTGGGATTACTTTTGCCCAGAAATCTCCTCCGGTCAACCCGAATGCAGATTGAATCCGTTCTCTTGATGGTTCCTCTATATGAGGCATATCCTCAATGGATAAATGGATGGCTCTTGTTAAATAATCAGTAGAATCCACGATGGTGCCGTCTAAATCAAAAATTAGTAAAGCCATGGATGTTCCTCCTTCTTCATTGAACATTCTGAATCTCTTCCTTCCTCATTATGACACAAGTCCTCGCGTTTCGAACGATTAAACGACCGGTTTTCACTTCCACTTCAGCCGAATGCTTGATGCTGTAAGAACGGCAAAAAAATTCAAGAGAATAGAAGGAGGCTGGAACAAATTTGTCCCAGCCTTCATTTTTCTTAAATTTGATTGCTGCATGACCCAATTAATCTTTTAAGAACTAGTGCCTGCTGAGCGCAGACTGGCTAAAGCTTTATTTAGATCCCTCGTCTGATCATAGACCTTTTGATAGATGCTAAAGATTTCTTTATACTGCGCTGCATGCTCTGTCACCGGCTGGTATACTGCCGATTCCTGTAAAAATTCTTCTGCGCAGTCTTCCAGTGATTGGAACCAGCCGCATCCTAAAGCAGCAAGCATAGCCGCTCCCATACCGGGCCCCTGTTCAGAAGACAGACGGATCACCTCTGCATCAAAGATATCTGCCTGCATCTGCAGCCAAACCGGGCTTTTGGCAGCTCCGCCTATAGAAATGATTTTATCAATTTTCTTGCCTTCACTCCTGAAAATTTCAATCGATTCATTCAGTGAAAATGTAATGCCTTCGAGCACAGACCTGGTAAAGTCCTTCTGCTGATGTGAAGTGCTCATGCCAATAAAACTTGCACGAATATCAGCATCCGCATGCGGGGTCCGTTCTCCCGACAGATACGGCGTAAAAAGCAGTCCATTGGCGCCTGGAGGAACCGTCTTTGCTTCCTCAAGCAGTTCATCAAAACTATGATCTACAGCAAAGGTTTCCCGAAACCAGGTCAGACTGTGTCCGGCAGATAGCGTCACGCCCATTGTATAATAGCTGTTTTCTTTTCCATGATTAAAATAGTGGACCTTGCCGTCAAACTCTTTATCAGAAGAGGCTTCGTAGGAGAGAACCACACCTGACGTTCCAATGCTGCACATTGTAAGGCCATCCTTTAAAATACCAGCTCCAATGGCGCCGCAGGCATTGTCAGCACCGCCTGCAAATACTTTGGTCGAGCCTGCAAGTCCTGTGAGCTTTGCAGTTTCCTCTGTAATGGTCCCCACTAGAGCTTCAGATTCCACCAGATCCGGACAAAGCGACAAATCGATTTCCATAATTTGAGCTATTTCACTGCTCCATTCCTTCTTTGCGATATCGAGCAGCAAGGTGCCTGCAGCATCGGAATATTCAGCATGAAGCTGATTTGTAAGACGATAGCGCAGATAGTCCTTCGGCAAAACAAATTTATGTGCTTGTTCATAAAGTTCTGTTTCGTTTTCTTTGACCCATAAAAGCTTGGGAAGAGTAAACCCTTCAAGTGCAGGGTTTTTTGTAATATCGAGCAGTTTCTCTTTCCCCACTTTTTCTTCAATTTTTCTGCATTGAGAAGTAGTCCTGACATCATTCCACAAAATCGCGTTGCGGAGAACTTCATTATTTTCCCCAAGCAGAACCAGACCGTGCATTTGACCGGAAAAACTCATTCCCTTAATTTCGCTCACTTGCCCTTTAAAGTCGGCTGTGATCTCCGAAATCCCTTCGAGCGTTTTTTGAACCCACTCCTCAGGGTCCTGTTCACTCCAGCCTGGTTTTGAATGCAGGAGCGGGTAAGATTTTGAAACTTCCCTGACCACTTCTCCTGTTTGATTGATTAATAGGATCTTTACCGCACTCGTTCCCAAGTCAATTCCCAGTACGCAGTTCATTGCAATCACTCCTGAATATGACAAATTAATTATCTTTCAGCATAAGCCTGAAGCAAATATTGGTTCAGCACTGACTTGATAGACTCCAACCGTCCGGATTGATGCTTAATTTCAGTCAGTCCAAGTGCATAATCCTCAAGCCTCTTGAAATCCGTATTTCCATTTACAATATCAAGTCCAATTCCTTCTGTGTAGCTTCCGTACCGGTTCTCAAGAATATCTTCAAATACTTTATCTTCAATTAATTTCTGCGCTACTTTAAAGCCGACTGCAAAGCTGTCCATTCCCGCGATATGCGCATGGAATAAATCTTCCGGTTCAAACGATCCTCTTCTGACCTTTGCATCAAAATTCAAACCGCCCTTGCCGAGACCTCCATTTTTAATAATTTCGTACATAGCAAGAGTAGTAGAATAAAGATCTGTCGGAAATTCATCCGTGTCCCACCCTAATAGTGGATCTCCCTGATTGGCATCCACAGATCCAAGCAGTCCATTGATACGCGCATAGCGCAGTTCATGCTCAAATGTATGACCGGCAAGTGTCGCATGGTTGGCTTCAATATTAAATTTAAAGTAGTCATGCAGATTATACGATTGAAGGAATGCATAGCCGGTGGCCACATCAAAATCGTATTGGTGCGTAGTCGGCTCTTTCGGTTTTGGTTCAATTAAGAATTGAGCATCAAAGTCTATTTGCTTCGCATAGTCGACTGCCATGTGTAAAAAGCGTCCGAGGTTATCCATTTCAAGCTTCATATCTGTATTAAGCAGTGTTTCATATCCTTCACGGCCGCCCCAGAACACATAATTCTCCGCTCCGAGCTCTTTCCCAATTTCCATGCTCTTTTTCACTTTGGCTGCTGAGTACGCGAAAATATCAGCATTGCTTGACGTCGCAGCTCCATGAACAAAACGGGGGTGAGTAAACATATTTGATGTATTCCAAAGTAGTTTTGTTTTACTGTCCTTCATGTAATCCTTGATCATTCCGACAATTTGATCGAGATTTTGATTTGTTTCTTTCAGATTGCTTCCTTCCGGTGCGATATCAAGGTCGTGGAAACAGAAATATGGAACACCCAGCAAATCGTAGAATTCGAATGAAGCGTCAACGCGTGCTTTAGCCAGATCCATTCCTGTATAACGGTCCCATTGGCGGCTCATGGTTCCCGCTCCAAATGGATCACTTCCATCCATTGTGAATGTATGCCAATAAGCTACACCAAATCGAAGGTATTCCTCCATCGTTTTCCCTTGAAATGTTTCTTCAGGATTATAAAATTTAAAAGCAAATGGATTTTTTGATTGAGCACCTTCAAAGTTGATTTTTTTAACGTTTGAAAAATAAGCCATTTTCTATTCCTCCTATAAATTTAAACTTTTTTCCGTCGTGTAACTGCTTACATTTTTACGTTGCTTGAGACATTTCTGATTCCTTTTTCACAGGGGATTGATGAGTTGTTTCATCCAACCACAAAATGCTCGTCACGCCTCGCGGATAATATTTGCTGCCGATAATTTCACCGGAGATAATTTGGTCGCTCCAGCTCCAAACCGATAATTCAGGATGAGTAAGCCAGCTGACATGAGCTGCATCTGCCTTCCCACCGTCTTCATCTTTATGCTGCAAAATTTCTCTCGCAATAAATTGGCATAGATACACTTTGCTTAACCAGGAATTATTGCTGGTGGAAGAGATTTTCCATCCGCCGTCCTCAAACTTACAAACGCCTTCTTTTAGAACAGTCTCCAGATGCTTTTTCAAGGCAGCAATATACTCTTTAAACCGGCCATTCGGATCCAGCGCTTCGTGCAGATTCATGTAGTACGGGAAAATCAGTCCTTCAATAGCAGGGATAATTTGCGAGTCATTATTTTCACCCATCACAGCCGGGATAAAACCTTCTTCAGTCATATGGGACGAGATGGTGCCTGCCGTTTTTAATGCCTGACTGCCAGCTTCCTGAGCGAGTTTTTCCTCCCCATTCCTTGTGAACAGATGCTCGAGTGCTATATAAGCAGCCCAGATCTTCCCGCCAAGGTAGAGATTGTTCCGAGCCTGGCCGAGCGATACATCAAGACTGTCATACGTCGTGATTTCAGCCCCTCCCATCACACGGCTTGAATCCAGACCCATTAGGCCATTTCGTTTTTCCGGGTCCGGATGATCACGGTTGATCATGCTTTCAAAACATTGTTTGAAAATCGTCATGTTCTTTTCCAGCCATTGGTTATCTGCCGTATTCTCCGCATACACAGCTGCCGTCAGCACCCAGTTTACAAGCTGCTCATGCGTCATGTGAGAGAAGCAGCCGTCAATGCCATATACCTCATACGATGAATAGTGCGGTCTGCTGATGGTATTGGCTACCCCCATATCATGCGTAAAGCTCAGCCCGCCTTTATAGAGCTTTTCATCATTCGGAAAACGGACCTCATCTTCATAGCTGAAGCGTTTTACAAACATATCGAGTTCATTTTTTACCGTCCACGGGTTCATTTTCATTTCGAAAAATAACTGATCCACTGTGAGGTCAAAGGTGTTCATCATGCGGTATTCACCTTCATTCACTACCCAGAAAGGCTTTCCCTCATCAAGCAATAGCTGTGTGTTGCCGTAATAGCTGCGGATTGAATGAGCTAACATGAACTTTTGATCCTCAGATAATGCAGAATTGCTGATCCACTCATTGCTCTTTACTGCTCTTTCCTTAATGAGATCGAAATTCTCCAAGGCATAAGCAGCCACATCTTCAATGCAGTTAAAATAATTTGTATAATAATAGGAAGTATCCAAGCCTGCAGTAGCAATTCCTCCTCTGTAAAAGCAGATCGCAAACTGACAGGTCGCTTTTTCCCCGGCAGGAACATCCACAATGAGCGTCCCCATTGGTCCAAGACCAAATGTCCAATTTTCTTCATGCGGGGTAGTCAGTATATTTTCCATGCTGAAGTGCATCGCTGATTTTGCTTTTCCCTGCTGAGCTGCAATAGCCGTAAGGCGTCCTTCCGCTATGCCTGTTATGGGCTGATGAAGATCATCAAGCCTTCTCATGGAGCTGTAAGGATCACTTCCTTCATAGCCGAAAAACGCTCTTCTTGTTTTCTTTCCTTTTGTATTATCCACCGTTAATTCAGCCAGCACAGCCGGCACTAATGTCCGCTTTACTTCCTCTTCTGCTGCTTGTTCAGGATCTTCAACAGGATGAACCTGAGAATAGATAGTGAATGTCAGGTCGCCCGCTTTCCATGTATCCGTGCCCAGTTGAAAATCTCTTTCCACTTCATGTTTTTGAAAGGGATGAATGATATCCGGTTTATCAGGATCCGGATCAGGGTTCTCAATATCGTAGCGCTTACTTTCATCCTCATTCGTGCCGAAAAAAGGAAGAGCCTGATAGATGCCTTCCTGCTCAGAAGACTCCAGTCCTATGTACACGTTTTTTCTGGGAGATCGCCCCAATTCCAAATCCAGTCCGCCGCCATTACCCGGAAAACCGAGAGTGAAGCTTGAAAAAGCGCCAATTGGTGAATGATGAGCATTAAAAAACATATTGTTCATTGTTTTTCTCCTTTCGACCCTATAGTCTGCCTATGCCGTTTTTTCATTATGGAAAAATAAAAAGTCTTTACCCTTTAAGATTATCAGACAACTTAAAGTTTGTCTATCAAACAAACTAAGTATATGATAAAATATTTTTACGATACGTTTTATAAAGGAGACCGGATAAATGACGAATCATACTTGGAATCAGCATGTAGTAAAAAAGGGAAATAAATCATTGGTCCTTCAACATATAAAGAAGAATACACCGATCTCCCGGGCAGACATCGCAAAAGCAACCGGATTGAATAAAAGTACCGTGTCCTCTCTCGTGAGTGAATTGCTTGAAGAAAATTTAATTTACGAATCAGGTCCCGGAGAGTCAAGCGGCGGCAGACGTCCTGTCATGCTCTACTTTAATGGACAAGCCGGCTTTTCCATTGGCATTGATCTCGGAGTGAATTATCTTCTGGGCATCTTAACGGACTTAAATGGGAAGATTATTTATGAAGAAAAAAGCTATTTTTCTCAGCTTACATTTATAGAGATCGAAGGCAGACTATTTGAGTTGATCAATAGTTTGCTTCAAAGCACCCCTTCCTGTACTTACGGGGTAATTGGAATTGGAATTGGTGTTCCGGGTGCTGTTAATAAAGAAGGAGAAATTCTTCATGCGCCTAACTTAAAATGGGAAAACATCAAGTTGAAAGAGATTGTAGAAAATCAATTTTCTCTTCCGGTAACGATCGAAAATGAAGCTAACGCAGGAGCCTATGGTGAAAAAAGATTTGGAACAGGCAAAGAAGCAGAAAATCTTGTGTATGTCAGTGCAGGAACTGGCATTGGAGTCGGGATCATTTTAAACGAAAGTCTTTATCAGGGGAATAATGGATTTTCAGGAGAAATGGGTCATATGACCATTGATATCAATGGACCGGACTGTACATGTGGAAATCACGGCTGCTGGGAACTGTACGCATCAGAGAAAGCCTTGCTGGCTAAGGCAGGCAAGCTTGAAATCAGCAGGGATTTGGATCTTGAGGGATTGATCACACTTGCAGGAAGGCACCCGGAAGCTGCGGATCTATTTAAAGAGATTGGAATGTACCTAGGCGTAGGGATAAACTCGATTATCCATACCTTCAACCCGGATCATGTCATCATTGGAAACCGATTGGGATCGGCAAAAGCATTTCTTGAAGCTCCTATCCTTCAATATATCAAGGATCATTCGCACTGGTTTCACCAAAAAGACCTGCAAATCAGCTTTTCTAAAAATTCCACGTATGCAGCTGCTCTTGGTGTAACGGCGTTTGCTGTGGAAAATTTCCTTCAGATTGATTTAGTGAATTAATTCTACATGCTTCAAAACGCTTTAATCATATAGAGCATAAAAAAGCTGTCAAAGATCAGACTTTACTGACTTTTGAACAGCTTTTTTATTTACCCCTGTATCGTCCTGCCCACATCTTGTCCATGAAGGATGTTGTTAAAAATTCCTTTCTCCGCTTCTCCACGTTTCTTGTCGAGGCTGTCCCATATCCCAAGAATATACATGATGCCAAGCGCTCTGTCGTACAGTCCATATCCTGGACGGGCTTCTTCATTCCAAATCATTCTGCCGTGATCTGGTCTTAAATACCCTGTAAAATTCAAGTCGTGAAGAACATGCAGCAGATCATATAAATCAATCGATCCATCCTTGCTGCGGTGAGAGGTTTCATGAAAATCCCCATTGTCACTTCTTTTTATATTTCTTAAATGAACAAAAGGAACGCGGTCTTGTTCACAGAAGTATTGAAGAATCTCCGGAAGATTGTTTTCAGCATTCGCTCCTAAAGATCCCGAACAAAATGTAATCCCATTATACGGACTGTCTACCATAGCTGTTATGAGTTCCAGATCTTTTCGATTTTTCACAATACGAGGCAGCCCGAACACAGACCATGGCGGATCATCGGGATGGATGGCCATTCTGACATCAAACTCTTCTGCTACCGGGATCACTTTCTCGAGAAAGTACTTTAAATTATTACGTAAATCTTCTTCAGTTATGTTTTTGTATTGCTCAAGCAGGCTCTTGATTAATTTTAGCCGTTCCGGTTCCCAGCCAGGCATGGTGAACCCTTTTGATGAAGCCCCCACGGCATCAATTAAGACAGCCGGATCAAGCTGTTCTATTTTCGCTTTTTCATAAGCCAGAACAGTCGAACCATCTTTTAATTCTTTCACTAAATCAGAACGGGTCCAATCGAAAACAGGCATGAAATTATAACAAATCACTTTAATACCCGCCTGTGCAAGGCTGCGAATCGTCTCTTGATAGTGTTCGATATATCGATCCCTTGTCGGAAGCCCGAGCTTGATATCTTCATGAATATTGACACTTTCAATTACGTTAAGTTCAAGGCCCTTTTGCTCTACCTCTTTTTTTAGTGCCATAATCTTATCCAGAGGCCACATATCTCCTGCAGGAATGTCTCCAAGTGCCGATACAACACCGCTCAAACCGGGAATCTGCCTTATCTGATCGAGCGTCACACTGTCGTCTGTCTGCCCAAACCACCGAAAAACAATTTTCATATTGAAGGTCTCCTCACTATTGTAAATAATCCTGATTTTATTGCGCCATTGTTAAATCGTAATCTTCTGAGTAAAGGCGGCAGTCGCGTGATGGTCTGCTTAAGCTTTACTCAGAGAATTACGGGTCAGCCTGGTTGACAGTTCCTTTCTATTGCGTAAAACATTTTAAAACCGTTACATTCCTCACCAAGTCTCAACCGGACCCTAAGAAAACATTTGTCAGTTAACCATCACATTGTTCCGGCAGTTTGAAATTCTAGAATACTAGAATGGTAGTTTCGACAGCAAAAAAATATGATAACTACATTTTACTATTCGAGGTGATTAACCGGTCGTCCAGTTCAGGATATGCTGCTGTCTCATCTTTCACGGGCTGCAGTTCAATTAAAGTGACTTCATTCTTTAAAAGCTCGACACCCAGTTCGAGATGGCTTTTGGTTTTATTCACCCTTGAAGTGATCAATTCCGGAACAGATGCTTCACGCAGAGTCTGAATCATTTTTTTGTCAGGGAACCTTGGTCTTCCAAGCTCTTTCCAGGTTTTCCATGGATTCGCTTTTTCTTCGTGTACTCGTTGACGTTTAATAAAAACATCAGAAAAATCAAGCTGCATTTCCAGTGATAACGTTCTTTTCCCATTGCCTTCTATTTCATTGTACAAGTTCCAGGCAACGATTGCCAGACCTCCATTCCTTTTTTTTGTTACAATTACATGCTCATCACGGAAAACCAGTTCTTCGCCCAGCTGATTGAAGAAATGGAACAAATGAAAGGTTGGTTTTGGAATTTCGTTCAGTGCAATTAGTCCAAAGCCGCCATGAAACTGTGATTTGGGCACATCGGCTTCTTCAAATACATCGCTGAATGTCCAGTATGAGAAGGAATCCACATAATCTCCTCCTTCACTTAAAATTCTAGCTAAGTAAGCTGCGTTAAAGGCTGTATCATGCACAGGGTTAATAGGACTGTAAGATGTATTATACTCGGTTATATGAAACGGAAGATCTGGAAATGGCGACTCCTTAATCCTATTTCTAACCGCTTTAAACTGATCCAGCATATCGGTGTTTTCCGCTAATTCCTGATAATAATAGTCAGGTGTTACTTTATGAGGGGGGTGAGAGGTGTAAGCATGCCTGCTGACGAAATCTACCGGCACCTCTTTTTCTTTGCAAAAAAGAAGAAAATCAGTAATCCATTCGTCCGCCCCTCCACAAATAGCAGGACCTCCTACTTGCAGATCAGGATGCACCTTTTTAACGGCAAGTGCTGTCGATTCATATAGCTTGAAATATTCATCTTTATCTGCATTTTCCCAGAAGTTAGTCAGATTAGGTTCATTCCATACTTCAAATGGCCATGTTAAAACCTCATCGATTCCGTAGCGCTCTGTGAAATGAGAGACAACTGCATAAATCAGATTTTCCCACTTTTCGTAGTCTTTTGGAGGGGTTACGTTGCCCTTCCAATAAAAAACCGTCTGATCACCTGAAGCCAGTAAATCAGGCATAAAGCCAAACTCGATAAAAGGGCGGATCCCCATTTCAAGAAAGGAGTCAAAAATCCGGTCTATATAAGTGAAATTATAAAAAGGCTCTGATTTTCCATCAATGACCATTTCCCTGTAAATTCCTATGTCGTCGGATAGGAGGCCATGACCGCGTATATATTGAAAATTGATTTTTTCTTTCACCAGCTTTAAATGGTCCAAGTACTCCTTTTGCAAGGCAAGTCCAAGTCGCCCGGTGCCAATACAATACTGCCAGTTTTTATTCATTTTTGTGGTATTTGTAAATGTAATAATTTTCTTTTCCATACTTCCTCTCCTTTCTCTACCTTTCACCTTAGGATTTTCTTCGATGCGTGGGCCTCCTTAGCACGCAATGCTGGGTGTAGCGAAGGAGAACGTTCAGCTACACACCCGAATAGGACATAAAGCCGCCGTCAACCGGAACACTGATCCCCGTTACAAACCCGCTTGCCTGATTATCAATCAGCCAGACCAGCGTGCCAAGCAAATCTTCCGGTTTTCCCAGTCTTCTCATCGGTGTATGGGCAAGAATTTTCTCAGTTCTGGCTGTGTAAGTGCCATCCTCATTTTGAAGCAGTGCCTGGTTTTGTGCGGTCAGGAAAAAACCCGGTGCGATCGCATTGACCCTGATTCCCGCTTCAGCCATATGTACAGCACTCCACTTTGTAAAGTTTTCGATTCCGGCTTTTGCCGCACTATAGGCCGGCACCTTTGTCATCGGGCTTGGAGCGCTCATGGAAGAGATATTAATGATGACGCCACCCTCTTTCATCATCTGTCTCGAGAAAACTTGTGTAGGAATGAGCGTGCCTACAATGTTTAGATTGAAAACATATTCAAACCCCTCTTTAGTCAGATCAAACAAAGTGGTAATGGCCTCGTCATCCAGGTCCTCCTGATTTAGCGTCTCTTTCGAAGTGCTGCCGTCGGGATGATTTCCTCCCGCTCCATTAATCAGCACGTCGCATCCTCCATATGATTCGAGGACCATTTTAGCGGCTTCTCTTACACTTTCGGGATTCACTACATCACACTGTATCGCAAGAGCTTCTCCACCAGCCTGTTGAATCTCATTAGCCACTTTTTCTGCTTTTTCAATCGTTCGGTTGAGAATGACGATTTTCATTCCCTGTCTGGCCAGTTCCCGCGCCATACAGCTGCATAAAACACCGCCGCCCCCTGTAATTACTGCAACTTTTCCGTTGAGATTTTCGCTTATGGCAAGCAACTTTTTCATCCTTTCTCTTCTTCTGTTTAAAATACGGTTGGTGATGATTGTGTGACGTTAAAATACTGTCTTGCATTAAAATAACTGATGTCTTCGACCAATTTTCCAAGCAGCTGCTGATCGCGTGGAAGTTCTCCTTTTTCAACCCATTCACCGATCATATTGCATAAAATTCTTCTGAAATATTCATGGCGCGGGAAAGACAAAAAGCTTCTGGAATCGGTCAGCATTCCAATAAAATTGCTTAAGAGCCCTACATTTGAAAGGTCTGTCATTTGAGCAAGAATTCCATCTTTGGTGTCATTAAACCACCAGCCGGCTCCCATCTGTACTTTCCCTTTAACGTTTTCATCCTGAAAATTACCGGCAGCAGAAGCCACTATATAATTATGAATTGGATTTAATGAATAAATAATGGTTTTAGGCAGTTGATTGTGTTTATCCAACTCGTTAAGGAAAGCATTAAGCGGTTTAGCCAATTGATAATCATTAATCGAGTCGAACCCAGTGTTTGAACCTAATGAGTCGAACTTTCTTGCATTGGTATTTCGCAATGCGCCAATATGAAGCTGCATCACCCAATCCAGAGAATGATAATGTTCTCCTAAAAACAGCAATGTGTAGGTTTTATATTTTTGTATTTCAAGATCGGTAAGAGGTATGCCCTCTTTTGCTTTTTCAAAAACTGCAGCGGCTTCAGCGTGCGTGCAGACTTTAAACGGAAGAAATTCGAATCCATGGTCAGACACTCTGCAGCCATGTTCATGAAAGAAGCCGATCCGCGTTTTTACCGCTGACAAAAAGTCATCAAATTGACTGATCGTGATTTGCGTTGCTGCTTGCAGCTCATTCACATATTGCTGAAACGCCGGCTGGCTGATGTCAAGTAAAGGATCCGGTCGAAACGAGGGCAGAACCTCGGTTTTAAAACCATCCTGTTTTTTCAGCTTTTTGTGAAAAACAAGCTCGTCCAGCGGATCATCTGTAGTTCCTATCATTTCAACGTTAAATCTCGTAATTAATTGCTGTGGCGTAAAGTCCTGTTGAGATAACATATCATTGCATCTGTTCCATATCTCATCGCTCGTCTCATCACTCAAAAGCAAATCAATATCAAAATATCTTTTCAGCTCCATATGAGTCCAGTGATACAGTGGATTTCCAACACACGCTGGGACTGTTCTGGCCCAGGCCTTAAATTTCTCGTAATCGCTTACATTTCCGGTTATCGCCATTTCTTTTTCGCCTGTACTTCTCATCGCTCTCCATTTATAGTGGTCCCCGTTCAGCCATATTTGCGTCAGGTTCGAATACGGCTTATTTTCAGCAATCTCCTCCGCCGGTAAATGACAGTGGTAATCAATAATAGGAAGGGGTTTTGCATGATCATGGTAAAGAGTTTTAGCAAACGACCCGGATAGTAAAAAATCTTCGTGAATAAAAGAAGTCAATAGGATCCCCCTTTATCTAAATAGTTTCTTAAATTTTCAATAGTATAATAGTTAAACAAAGGTTAACGATGTTCTTTTCTCCTATCAATTTCATATTCCCAAAATATATTTATATGCAGAAAAGGAGGTTTACATCCGAGATTTACTCTGACCCGACTTGGGATGCGGTTTGGGAAGACTCGACTACTACTGCCTTTTCCTGCGCCTCAATGCACAACGCCGCCGCTTTAAAAGCGTGTTCCTGAGACATAGCATTTTCCGTTCCATTTAAACAGTCAAGAATAAACTCACCAAAATACGGAAAACCGACTTTACCAGAAAGTGCAAAGTGCTTTTCACCCTGCTGATTCACTAAATATAAATGATTCGAAGAAGGGCTTCTTGCAATATCAATGTATTTTCTAATTTCGATATAGCCTTCTGTACCAAGAATAATGGCCCTGCCGTCCCCCCATGTTCCCAGACCATCAGGTGTCAGCCAGTCTACCCGGAAATAAAAGGTGGCTCCGTTATCCGCTACAAGTGTGGCATCTCCAAAGTCTTGAAATTTCGGGTATTCCTTATGTGAATAGTTTGCCACTTTACTATGCAGAACTTCTGCATCCTTAGCGCCTGTGTAAAATAAAAATTGTTCAATCTGGTGGCTTCCGATATCGCACAGAATCCCTCCAAAGTATTCCGGGTCAAAAAACCATTCCGGTCTGTTTTTCGTGTTCGAACGATGCGGTCCTGTCCCAATGACCTGGACGACTCTGCCGATCGCTCCCTGGTCGATCAGCTGACCTGCAAACACAGCACTTTCAACATGCAGGCGCTCACTATAATAAATCCCCCACTTCAAGCCGGTTTCTTTCGTTTTCTTTTTTGCATCTTCGACCTGTTCACTTGTAGTAAAAGCTGGTTTATCTACAAAATAATTTTTTCCATGATCGAGCACTTTCAGGCCTAACGGACCCCGTAAAGATGGAATACTGGCACTGGCAATCAATTTAATTTCCTGATTTTCCAGCACTTCCTCTTCGGACGCTGCTGCTCTGGCATGAGGAAATGCTTTGATGAATTGTTGAATCTTTTCTTGATCCTCATCATAAACGATGACTGCCTGTCCCCCTGCTTCGGTGAGCCCATAGCACATTCCATAAATATGACCGTGGTCTAGGCCGATAATGCCAAATGAAAATTCTCCCTCTTCGACTACCTTATTTGGTTTTCCTTTCGGTGCATAATTCATTCCATCTGCTTGATTAGACATTCATCATTCCTCCTCTTAAAATAGCAGCTAATACTGACCGCCGGTTGTAATTTCATTATCTTCAAAGCCTTTAACCGTTTTTGTTTTCTCGTAAAAATGAATGGCATTTTCAAGAACACCGGCACGGTCATAAAATAGATTAGATTCAGTTATTGGCAATTGGATGGTTCGCCCTGTACTTGCTGATTCATAGACTGCCATAATAATTTCCAGTGTTTGACGCCCCTGTACTCCATCAACCAGCACGTTTTCTCCGTTCTCAATCGCCGTCAGAAAATCATTGATTTGCCCGGTGTGCCCTTCAAATTCCAGCGCAGGATAGTTTTCGTACACCTCATGGATTGTTTTTTCAAGATCAGTGTTCTTCTTTTCAAGCGGAAATCCATTTTCTCTTCCAGCTTCAGCTCTCACCTTCCACGGAACAGATACACGGCCTTTTTCACCCTGGAAAATAAGCTGCTGCTCCTCTCCATGATGAACGACAGAGCTCGTCACCTGAGCAAGAGATCCATTCTCATAGCTTAAAATAGCGATCGATAGATCTTCCACCTCGGCATTATCATGCAGGGTGTTCGTCGTGACAGCTGTAACGGATTTCGGCTGCCCCATCATCCACTGAAGCATGTCAATGTGGTGAACTGCATGATTTAACGTACAGCCGCCTCCTTCTTTTTCCCACGTCCCCCGCCACCATAGATCGTAATAGCTGTGGCCTCTCCACCAAAAGGAATCTACTTGGGCATGCGCAATTTTTCCGACCAATTTTTGCTCTAGTACATGTTTGAGCCTCATAATGGGAGTTAAAAAACGGTTTTGTGCAACAACTGAAAGAATTTTATTGTTTTCCTCTGCTGCTTTTATCATTTCGTCGCATTCCTTTAAAGAAGAGGCCATTGGTTTTTCGACAAGTACATGCTTGCCTGCCTTCAAACAGGCAATTGCGATTTCACTATGTGTAAAAGGGGGGGTGCAAATGGATACTGCATGAATATCTGGATCTCGAAGAAGTTCCCGGTAGTCCTCTACAATTTTCACATTTAATTGATGCTCTTCAGCTATTTTTTTTGCATTCTCCGGATAGATGTCCGCCAGTCCAGTAATAGTGCTGTTTTTCTTTAATATTTTATATCCATTCACATGAGAAGAAGCAATGGAACCTGTACCGATAATCGCAATATTTATCATTTGACCTTTCCTTTCTCTACTAAAATAGATGTTAAGTTTGATATTTACCCCTTAGCTGCAGTCCATGCTGTTTTCGGTTACCTCTCCTTTCAATAGTCTTCAAAAGATAGACTTAGATTTCGCAGAAGATGTTCGAAACCAAAAGCTGCTTTTTGAAAAGTAAGTGCTTTCAAAAACCAGTATAGCAACGGCAACTTAATTTATCCAGCAAACAAACTAACTTTTTAGAAAATTATAAAAATAGGTTACAAATACCTATTCTCATGCTTATACAGTGAAGACACGTCTTCCTGTACACTATTTATTTTAAAGAAACACGAGCAAACATTATGCATGAGATTTGTTGTTAAACGTGGCATACTAATAGTATTTCATTGATGAATATCTGTTGAACACATTCGAGATTTTACTTATATAAAAGCAAGGAGTTATGCTGATGAAACTTGGAATATTGGACCAGGTCCCTCTTTCGAAAGGTCAAACCGTTCAGAAGACCATCGAACAAACGATCGAGCTGGCTATAGAAGCAGAAAAACTGGGCTATATCCGCTACTGGTTTGCCGAACACCATAATACAAATGGGCTGTTAAGCGCTTCACCAGAGCTTTGGATCACCCGTATTGCATCGGAAACGTCAAAAATAAAGGTTGGTTCCGGTGGAGTTCTCCTGCCTCAATACAGCCCTTTAAAGGTAGCAGAAACGTTCAAATCTTTAGAGGCATTTTTTCCTGATCGGATAGACTTGGGGATCGGGCGCTCACCGGGAGGGACAGAACGGACAAGAAGCGCATTAACCGATGGAGCGGACAATAATCTTGACGAGTTCCCCAGACAGGTGGATGACCTGATTGGCTTCTTGCACAATCATCTCCCTAAACAGCACCCTTATCGAATGGTCAAGGCAACTCCACGTGCAGGAGATGCCCCTCCTGTCTGGATTCTTGGTTTATCCCCCTCGAGCGGAAAACTCGCCGCCGAAAAAGGGGCAGGCCTGACATTTGGTCATTTTATTAATCCCGATAAGTGGGAAGCCACTCTTGCAGCTTATCGTGAAAACCTTAAGAAAGAGACTGAAAAGGAACTGGTGAATGCCTGTGTGTTTGTCGCATGCGGGGAAACGGAAGAGGAAGCAGAAGAAATAGCGTTAAGCCAGGATATGTGGCTGTTGGGATTAGAAAAAGGAGATACACAAGTACCATCGCTTGAAGAAATTAAATCAAAGGCTGTATCCCAAGAGGACCGCAAAAAAATAACCCACAATCGAAGAAGAGCAATTGTGGGCACACCTGAACAGGTTAAAGCAGAATTAGAAGCACTTAGCGCAAAATACGGGATTGATGAATTCCTGATTATTACGAATACCTATCTTCATGCGGATCGACTTAAATCTTACCGTCTCATTGCAAACGTGATGAATATCTGACGCAGTGCTCCGTAAAATTAATAATTAAAAAGAAGAATGTCTTCAGCTGGGCTTGGAAGACATTCTTCTTTATTAGTTGGTGACTTAAATTTTTTGTGATCTGTTTATTACAATGTGCCAACAGTATCTTCACCTATATAACTGATTTCGCTAAAATAATCTTGAATAATTTCTTCATCCGAGTGAGGAATTTCTTTTCCTTTTACAATCTGAGCACCGTTGATGCATCCGCTTGTTAAAATGACAATGTCATCATTACCTGAAAGCTCAAGGGACGTGATGACGCCTTCTTCTCTTGTTAATGAAGTATAGATATTTGAAGCTGTTTGATCCGAAAATCCTGTCATAACCTGGTTTACAATTTTTTTGGGATCATAAAACCCCGGGTGATCAACCGTCACGACAATTTTATCCGCTTTTCCTTCAATGGTTTTTGCCATCAGAGGCATTTTATTAAAATCCCGTATTCCTATACCAGCGATCATGACAATCAGCTTTCGGTGATCAAGTTTTTTTGCTTCTTCAATTAAATTTTCCAATGCAACCGGGGTGTGGGCATAATCCAGTATAATTTTTCTTTCTCCATATTGATCAATAACCTGAAAGCGTCCTGCCGGATTTTCAATTCGAGCAAGTGCGGGGAGCATCGTTTCAATATTAAACCCATTAAAGATTCCAACCCCAATTGCCGTCAGTAAATTCGCTACATTATAATCACCAAAAACAGGTGAATGAACTATATATGAACGGTTCTGGTATACGAGTTCAAAAGAAGTCCCTTCCTCAGTCACGTGGATTTTGTCCGCAATTAAATCTGCTCCAGAGGTTGTCTTTAAGCTGTAAGTCAGCACTTCACCCTGTGCCTCATTAATTAGATCTCTGCCCATGCCTTCATCGTCATAGTTTATGATGGACCGGCTCGCCTGTTTAAATAGCTTCATTTTTGCTTCCTTATAATGCTCAAAAGTTTTATGATACTCCAGATGCTCTGAAGACAAATTCGTATGAATCGCGATGTCAAAATGAATTCCTTCCACTCGCTTCTGGTCTACTGCTATTGAGGAAACCTCCATTACTGCAGCCTGATCCTGCTCTTCACTCAGGAGCTGAAAGATATGGTGCAAGTCAGGGGCTTCAGGAGTTGTCGGGGTGCTTTTCTTAAACGTAATCTGTCCTTTAGAAGAGCAGATGCCATTTGTTCCAATCGACCCGGCCGGCACATCCAGCTGGTTTAATAATGAACGGACAAAGGTTGCCACCGTTGTTTTTCCATTCGTTCCAGTTACACCTATTGTTTGCAGACTTTCATGTACGTGATTGTAAAAGAAAATAGAAAAATGGGCCATTGCATAACGAACATCCTGAACAAGGATGAAGGTACAGCCAGGATACTCTTTGCTAAGCACTTCAAATTGACCAGCATCTGTTCCTGCGATTAGAATTGCGCCATTTTCGATCGCTTCAACAATATAATCATGTCCGTCTGCATTTTCTCCTTTTATACAGAAGAATGCAGAGCCATTTATAATAGCACGGGAATCGAATGCAATTGAGGTAATGGGTCCCTCCAATGTACCGTATTGCCTGAGAAGTCCTATTTTATCTTGTAGTAAGTTTTGTATGTTCATCGGTTATCTCCGTTCATCCATCGATTTTCCGTGATTAGGAAAGGATAAGTATGATACTTGTCAGTAGTTCCTATTCCTATACCCCGTTTTCGACAAGTTATGCATTTGAATACTCTGCCCATCAAAAACAGGCCAAATGGCATCGTTCTTCTAAATGCGTACATCATTAGAGTAGGCAGATTTATGATTTTTATGAGTTCCTTTATGTAGAAGAAAGTATCTGAATCAAAACCTTTGTCCCTTAACGCTGCTTTAGAGTAGAATAAGAAAGGAAATCTGTTTAATGGGGGATTCATATGGTCAGCATTCGAGAAGCATTACAGCGGGATCTTACAGAAATGGCAGCAATTTATAACCAGGCCATTGAAGAAACGGTTGCGACATTTGATTTGCGCAGACAATCAATTGAAGAAAGACAGACGTGGTTTGACAAATACGGGGGCCGGCATCCCTTGATTGTCGCTGAGCTTGATGGCAGGATTGCCGGTTACAGCAGCCTAAGCCCTTTTAGAGATAAAGAAGCGTATTCAAATACAGTAGAGCTGTCTATTTATATTTCTCCTGACTTTCAGGGAAAAGGGATTGGCAATTTATTAATGAAGGAAATTTTACAGCGGGCAGCATCGCTGGACCACCATGTAGTCATTGGAGGAATTACGGGCGGCAATGCGGCAAGCGTAAGACTTCATGAAAAGTTCGGATTTGAATTTGCAGGGTGTTTTAAAGAGGTGGGCTTTAAGTTTAACCAGTGGCAGGATGTCCACTTTTATCAGTTGATCATAAGATCTTAGCCTGTTTTTTGCAGCAGAGTAAAGGTAAACTCTGCTGCAGGAAATTTAAAAAAGATTATTTACAGGCGGTCTCCAGCATTTTTTGCTTGTATATAGCCATAATAAGCACATGTTCCATGCTCATTTAGATCCTTCACTTCAAAGCCGCATTGTTTGTAAAAATCATAATTATCGGCTGAAGTATGCGCAAACCAGTCACCATGAGGAAGTTTTGCCACGCAAAGTGAAACAAGTTTTCGCCCCACTCCCTTCCCCTGCCACTGTTTTTGAACGACAAGATCCATAATATTTCCTGCCATAATTTTATCTGAAATGACCCGTACCATTCCGACCATTTCTTCTCCGCTCCAGACAGTAAATGCCCACGCAGAGTTTTGAAATATCAAAGAAAATTTTTCCATCTGCCAATTTGGTACATTTCTTACCCAGCCTGCTTCTTCAAAAAGCTTCTTTACTTGTTCTGCAGGCACACCGGATGTGCCTTCTCTGATAATCAGCCCTTTGTAATATTGGTACATTCTATCCCTCCTCTTTAACTAACCCTACCTGTTTAATCTTTCCTTTTCCATCCTTAATTTTACTAATCGTACGGCGTGCAGCATAATCACACAAAAAAGCCGGAACGCATGGGTCCCGGCTTTTCCAGCAATTGAACTATTCTGCTTTATACAATCTTGACATCATACTTTTCAAACCAGCTGTTCATTTGTACTAAATGCGCGATCAATTGCGGACCAGACATCAGCTGGCCAAACCATGGTGCTTGAAAAGAAGATCCTTGCGTATCAATCAATTCCTGCAGTTTATTGTGAGAAAAAAAGGCCAAGATTGGAGCGGACGGTCGATTTATTACGCCTTGCAGCATAGCGGTAACTGCTTTTGTGTAGACAGGGTGATGCGTTTTTGGATAAGGGCTTTTCTTACGGTAAAGAATTTGCAGCGGCAGAGTGCCTTCCAGCGCTTTACGCAAAATTCCTTTTTCCTGACCATTAAGCATTTTCATATTCCATGGAATATTCCACGCATACTCGACCAGCCGATGATCAGCAAACGGAACCCGGACTTCAAGACTTGCCCCCATGCTCATGCGGTCTTTCCGATCCAGCAGCGTTGTCATGAACGAAATCATATTAATATAGGACATTTCTCTCCTGCGCATTTCGGTGTCTGTTTCCCCGTCCAGATAAGGGGTTTCCGCGATCATTTCCTTGTACCTGCTTTCTGCATATTCTGACAGATGCAGTTTGTTTTTCCACTCCGGCACTAAAAGTCCTTCTCTTTCTTTCTGCGATCTCATCCACGGGAACTGTCCTGCATGCAGCAGTTCTTCCTTATAAAACCATGGGTAGCCCCCAAAGATTTCGTCTGCACACTCTCCTGACAGTCCAACTGTGAAATTAGATTTTATTTCTTCACAGAACCACAATAGAGACGAATCGACATCCGCCATTCCCGGAAGGTCCCGCATGGTCATCGCGTCTTCAAGCCGCTGTGCCAGCAGTTCGTTGCTCATGACAGAGGTACGATGGGCAGAACCTAAAAAATGCTGCATTAGCTGAATCGCAGGTCCATCTTCATTTGGCTGAAAAGCACTGGCTTTAAAGTAATGACTGTTTTGCTCATAGTCGATTGAATAGGTGCTGAGTGCACCCCTTCCTTCTTTTTGCATAAAGCTCGAGGCAAATGCGCTGATTGCGCTTGAATCTACTCCGCCTGACAAAAATGTACATACCGGTACATCTGCCACTAATTGCCGCTCCACCGCATCCTTCAGTAAGTCGTGTACATGTTTTGCTGTTTCTTCAACAGAGTGAGGATGCTCTGTGCTTTTTACATTCCAGTACCGCCATTTTTTTAAACCATTTCGACTGAACACCATTGCATGTGCAGGACGAAGTTCACTGACCCCTTTAAATACGCCTTTGCCTGGTGTACGCGCCGGCCCTAAACCAAACAGTTCCTGAAGTCCTTCTTCATTCACTTCTGCTTTAACATCCGGATGGGCAAGTATCGCTTTCAGCTCCGAGCCAAAAAGGAAAGACGATCCTTCATGCCTGTAAAATAAAGGCTTGACTCCTAAACGGTCACGGGCCAGAAATAACTCTTCTGTTGAATGATTCCAAATTGCGAATGCAAAAATGCCATTAAAATAGCTTAAACACTCTTCCTTCCATTCTATATACGCAGTGAGCAGCACTTCTGTATCAGAATGAGACTGAAAACGATACCCTTTTTTAATCAGCTCTGCCCTGACTTCTTCTGTATTATAAAGCTCGCCATTGTAAACGAGAGTAAATTCCGTATCCCCTTTTTTTCTGCTCATAGGCTGAGCACCGCCCGCCGGATCCACGACAACAAGACGGGTATGCCCTAAAAGTGCACGGGGAGTTTTCTTTACAGCTGATGCATCAGGTCCCCTTTTTCCCAGCGTCTGCACCATTTTTTTCATCACTGCTTCTTCCTTTATGAGATCCCTGTTCCAATCCACCCACCCAGTAATACCGCACATTGCCGGATCCCCCTTTCTCTATCATCATCCTCCATATGTATGTTCGAATTCCCTTTCTATGCCATAAGTTCAGCAGCTTCGAATATCCGTTTTTTAAAAAAAGGGCTTCTTCTATAAAATATGTAGACCAACAAAAAAATCCGGCACGCTGAGCGCCGGATTTTTTATTTATTGATTGTTTTCACTTTTTCCTCAACCGTTACTACACCGCTGCCTGATCCATACACTTTATTAATCGCTGCTCTATATCGGCTGCCATTTTTTTAACTTCTTCATCCTCGAGCATTCCAACTAATGCGCTTGGTTTTGGCATTCCGATTTTCGTGCTGCCATTTTCTTCGTACACAACAATCTTACATGGCAAAAAGTAACCGGCTAAACTGTTTTGCTCTAACACATTTTTTGCTTCTTTCGGGTTGCATACTTCAAGCACATGATACGGCTGATTAAAATCGAGTCCTTTCTCCTGCAGCTTCCCCTGAAGATCAAACTGCCATAAAACTCCGAACTGCTCTTCGCTTAATTGTTTTTCCAGTGAATGAATGGCTTCCTGGCTGCTCTGTTTGGTTTCTACAGTGTAATGAAACATGCAATCTCTCCTTTTATTTTGCCTTTACACTCTCAATACCCTGCGTGGTATTTTTTAACCATTTTTCATTCATCATTTTGATGCGTATTTAGCAACCTGTTCTCCATCCACAAATACATCGGTCTCAATGAAACCGCAGCGCTGGTACGTAAAACGTGCACCATCATTATCCGGTTCATACGAGATGTAAATATACTGGTGATGTCCTGCTTTGATTGTCTCGAACTCATCAATTAGTAAATGAACCGCTTGCTTTCCATATCCTTTACCCTGATAATCTCTGTCTATCATCAGCCGGTAGATCCAGCATTCACCATCGTCCTCATCAATACCGTACATAGCAAACCCAATCATTTTGTTATCAAGATAGATGCCTTTGGCAACAGCCATGTCGAGAAATTGAACTTGTGCGAGCGAATACACATTGGGTGCAATCGATTTTTTCTGTTCTTCGTGCAGGGTTAAATTCAACGTATCTTCCCAATTATGTTTAGTGATAGGTTTTAACTGCAGCATTTTATTATCCTCTTTTCTTATTATTCAACATTCACGAGTAGACATCGGTCTACTTTAACTGTTTTTTTAATTCAAGAAGCTTTTTAAATTCCTGATCCAGCTCCTCACTGGGATTCAGGCTAAGCCTGCTGAGAACTTCTGATAATCTCATTTCCAGCTTCATCCGGTCATCCTCGCTCAAATCACGCTCGACAGCGGCTTTTGGACGCGCATTTTGGTATTCATCGTAGCGGCCATCGAACAGTGAAAGTTCATGATCTCTTATTACTATTACTTTGTCCGCCACCTTTTCAATCAGACGCCGGTCATGAGAAACGAACAATACGGTGCCGCTAAAGTCGATCAAAAGCTGCTCCAGCGCCTCTACCGCTTCTATATCCAGATAATTAGTCGGTTCATCTAAAATCAGCAAATTCAAGTCACTTAAAAAAACTTTGGCGAAAGCTGCTTTTACACGTTCCCCTCCGCTCAATACATGAATCGGCTTAAAGACATCATCTTTGTAAAAATGAAGACGGGCGAGTACCGTACGGATTAAATCCTGAGGATGGACAGACGATTCCATTACATTCTCAAGGATGGTTTGGTCCCTCTTTAAAATATCAAGGTTTTGGCTAAAATAACCTGCTTTTACTGAGGGTGAAAACGATGCCCCAGGCTCTGAGCCCATTAAACTGCGAAGAAAAGTTGTTTTTCCGCTGCCATTTTCTCCAATGATCGCGATCTTTTCCCCTCCCCTGATTCGGAAAGGTGCTGTTCGGTATAGAAACCTGCTTCCTGCCGATTGTTCATAAAAGTCGACATTCACAACATTTCTGTTGGTAATGGCTTCTTCATTCGGCAAATTCATTTTTATAGGAGCATGGTGCCGGGGTTTTTCCACCTCTTCCATCTGTTCGATTTTCGTCTCGAGCGTACTTGCTGTTTTTTGCAGCTTTTTTTGTTTCTTGGCAAAGTAAGGCTTGGAGTTTGTAGCCTGCACCCCTCCATCCTTTGGTTTTACCGTTGCCCTTTCAGCTCTCAATTCTTTTTTCCGAATCGCCTCTTCAAGCTGCCTTTTCTTTTTAACATATTGATCATATGCTTCTTCGTGCTGCCTTTTTTCCTGCTCTTTCAAAACGGCGTATGCTGTGTAGTTCCCTTTATATTCTTTGATTTTCTGATCATCAATTTCCCAAATCTTCGTGCAGAGTGCATCGAGGAACATCCGGTCATGAGAGACCAGCACTAAAGCTCCCTGAAATCGATTCAGCTGCTGTTCAAGATGTGCAAGCCTTGTCATATCAAGATTAGTGGTCGGTTCATCTGCGAAAAGGATATCCGTCTTTACAGACAAGGCATAATTAATATATTCCTGTGTAATTTCTCCGCCGCTTTTTGTGGTATCGGTTCGCTTTAATTGTGGAAGGAGATGACAGGAAGCGTCGCTTATCAGGCTGCCGCTTTCTGCTTTTCCCTGTCCTGATAAAATTGACAAAAGACTTGTTTTTCCGCTTCCATTCCGTCCTGTCAATCCAATACGGTCTCCACGATAAATCCGCAGCTGTTCCGCCTCAAATAATAAAACATCTTTCACTGATTTTCTAAGTTTATTTGCTTCTAATAGCAACATGATATCATCCCCATTTTAGTGTTAAGGGGACAAAAAAGCCCCCTGTTCGAATTCCGAACAGGAGGCATGGGTGAACAAGGGCAAAAAGAAAGAAACCTCTCCCTTTTTCCACGGGTTCTGTGCATGGACCATTCCTATTCAGAAAACGAACGATAAAAAATTGTCAGATTAAGAGAACACACTTCTCCCTTTACCCTGACGCATGTTTTATCCGATTGTTTTTCTAAAAATAGGATTAGTTCCACATCGACCCGCTTCACCCTTTCGTTTTATATTAATTTCATACTATTCCAAAGATCATGAAAAAGTCAAGGAAATATTCCGAATTAGTAAAACGCTTTATTCCACTTCAACCGCTTGCCGTTCAAGACAAAACTTATTTTTTCCGTTCATTTTTCTTCTCATACATGACCCGATCTGCAGAAATCACGGTTTTTTCAAACGAATCCCCCGGTTCCCCTATGGCTGACCCTATCGAAAAAACAGGCAGATCACGGCTGCTCGACGGCTTCGAGAGATTATGTATGTATTCTTCCGCCTTGTTACGGCACTCTCCGTACCCTGAAGCTTCTCCAAAAATAATAAATTCATCGCCTCCCCATCTTCCCGCCAAGTCTTTTGTCTCCAGCGCCTGAGTGATTTTATTCGCTGTCCGTTTAAGCATTCGGTCTCCCGCTGCATGCCCAAGACTGTCATTGACTTGTTTAAAATTATCACAGTCGATCATCAGTACAAAATAAGGAAAAGAACTGTTTTTTCTTCTTTTCTCAATCTTTTTCAACATAGCACGACGGTTATATAAATTAGTCAGTGGGTCTTTTTCAGCATAGTAGACCGCCTTATCATGCTGGAGACCTGTTAAATAGGCTACAGCCCCAAGAATGGGATAACCCACCCACCCAATTGGATCAACAGCACCCGTTTTAATAAAGTAATAAAGTACATAGACAGTTTGTATCACAACGGTCAGCAGAATCGTCGCAATTCTTCCTTTTATTTTCATCCAATCACCTATTTGAAATTGACATTGCCGCTTCAGGTTCAAATTATGAAACCGCACGGCCGGGCTGAATTAATCGTTCAAACTCGTCAGTTGGAACTGGTCTGCAAAAGTAAAAACCCTGTGCCTCTTCACAGCCTAATAACTTCAGCAGGTCGAGCTGCTCTTTTGTTTCGACCCCTTCAGCAATTACTTTCAAGTCAAGACTTTTCGCCATAGAAAGAACAGCAGATATAATCGCTTTATTTGTGGAGATATGATGAATGAATGACTGATCAATTTTAAGAACATCCACATGCATCCTGTGCAAATAGCTGAGAGAGCTGTATCCTGTTCCAAAATCATCAATGCTGATCTCAATCCCGAGACTTCTCATTTCCTGCAAGGTGTTGTTAACATACTCCTCATTTTTCATCACGATTCTTTCTGTTATCTCAAATTCAAGTGAAGATCCTTCAATTTCATATTCCTTTAGCGTCTTTAAAATGAAATCTATAAAGTCTTCCTGAAAAATACTTTCAATGGACAGATTGATCGATACTCTTTCCAGGTTTATAGCCTGGTTCTTCCATTGGGATAACTGTCTGCATACTTTGCCAATCACATATCGTTCAAGAGAAACAATCAGCTTCGTCTCTTCAGCAATGGGGATAAACACGCCAGGCGATATAAAGCCGCGGTCGGGATGGTTCCATCTTAAAAGTGCCTCAGCTCCTGTAATGGCGGAATCCTTAAGCTTATACTTAGGCTGATAGTAAACAACTAAATCTTGCTGTTCAATCGCCTTTCTTAGATCGTGCTCCAGGCTTAGTTTACTTTCAGAAACTTCAGCAAAATCGGTTTGATATTCTGTCCAGCAATTTCCTCCTCTTGCTTTTGATTCACGCATGGCCAAATCTGCATAGATATGAATATCTTCTCCGTTTTCCGTGTGCAGAGGGTAAGAAGCAATTCCTATACTTGCACTTAGCACGATTTCGATCCCATTAATCGTCATTGGTTGTTTAAAACCTTCTACGACTAAGTTCGACAGTTCTTTGCCATTTTTTTCTTTTGTCACGATCAAAAACTCGTCTCCACTAAGTCTCGCCAGTAAAGAACTTTCTCCCTTGCTGGTTTGCATAAGCTTTTCACTGATTTCAACGAGCAATTGGTCTCCAAATGAATGGCCAAAGGTGTCGTTAATTCGTTTAAATCGATCAAAATCAATGACCAGTATGTCGTAGGAGGACTTTAAACCAAAATGTGTTTTTATCTTGTGTTTAACCATTCTTCTGTTTGGCAGCCCTGTTAATTCATCGTGATATGCCAGGTATTCAATTGTCTTTTCTGAATTTTTACTGTCTGTAATATCCTCGACAATTCCAAATACACCGATTAATTTCCCATTCATAATCGTACGTGTGGCCGTGATTCTCACATACGCTTTTTCTCCGTTTTTTTTATTGATCTGTGTTTCAATATTTGTCGTTTTGCCGTTTACAATAGAACTTACATTTGGTCTGATCTTTTCCTTTTGAGGACTGCTGAAAAAGTCCCGCACCGTCATGCGCAGCAGCTCTTGCTTTGAAAATCCTGATAAAGCCGCTGCCTGTTCATTAACATCGATTATTTTCCCTGTCAGATCAATTGAAAACACCGCCAGAGGATTATGATTAAATAAAGACTGAACCGAATTTGTATTTCTCAGCAGGATTTGATCCCCGTATATATCCGGAACCAGCATAAGAAGAAGGTTTGCACCAATCACAAAAATAAATGGGGCTAAGAATAAATAAGGTTCTGAGGCCGTTTCATTCAACTTCTCAAAATTCACTAAACTCACCAAAATGATGTAAGGAATGCCCGCAAGAGCTATACCCGCTAAACAGCATCCGAAGAACTTCCATTTATAAGCTACTTGCGAGAATTGTTCATTTGTAATTTGAATGAGAAAACGAAAAATGGATAGAGACGTACCCAGGGTCAATAGAATGGTGACAACTAAAAAAATCGGTGTCACCTCAATTAGATCGTTAAACAAAATGTAAAAACCTAAAGAATCTGCCCCAACGATACAAAGGGTAATAATGATACTGACAGCGATATAATGAATCTTTTTTCTTATCTGAAATTGTGCCATTGATAAGGCAATATAAGATGCCGCAGTTACAAGTACATAATACATGACCATATACATAGGATAATTGGAAACGGAAAAGGGAAGATCCACTGAGGCTGCCATGAACAAATAGGTGAGCCAAAATGTCAGTCCCAGAAAAAGAGAGCCTGAAATTAATCGCCTCTGCTTGCTGACTGCTTCTTCTTTCACTCTTCTGCTTATCTCAATACCAGCAATACAGCTTCCCATTGAAAACAAAATCGTTAATAGGATATAAAGTAAATTAAAATGGTGATATTCCAGCGATGAAAAAATAGCTGTTCCCCCCAGAAAAATCTAATGACTTATTAAGGCTAATTATAACAAATAAATAGGAAAATAGTATATATTAAATAATAGTATTTTAAACCCATTATTTATTAAATATCTGAAATATAGACTAACTTTCTATCCGCTATTTGCGCGGAGGTGAAGGGAGCCGATAGTTCGTAGATGGAGGCAGGAGATTTCTATGAGGGTGCAGGCAGCGGCTTACTTCAGGACAGCAGGGAAAATGAAATCTATCATGGCAAATCAGCGTGTCCACGCAAGCGCAGTGAACCCATAAAAAAGCCTGAGACATATTGGTCCCAGGCCTGTGCAAAAGCAGTTAAATTTCGGGCATATTACTCTTTACTCTCTTTTTTATTAACCAGCATTTCATAGATGGATTTTAGGGCAGCTGCGTCCAGGTCAATATTATTTTCGTAAGCGTATTTCATTGCATGACCAAGTGAAAATGTCATCGTGCCGGCTACGCTCGCCGCTGCAGCAGACCCTACTCCAGGGAAGGTCTTTACAATTTGTCTAAATACACTTTTTCCTAGATTTCCTGCCGCAGTAGCTAAAGCCAGCTCCTTGGCGCGTTCTTTAGACAGGGGCTTTTCATAGAGTGCAGCAAGCTTCACCATCATTCCAACCTGTATGGCAGTTATGGGGATTATATCAGCGCCCGGCAGCGGTGAGGCTCCAATGGCAGCAGCCGAGCCGCTTGCGCCAAGAATCCATTTATTTGCGGTTGAAGATTTTGCTTTTATACTTTTTGCGAATAGAATGTCTTTTTTTTTCTTTTTAAGCAAGTCCAGCATTTTATTTCTCAAACCGTCTATATTTTCACCTGTTTTTGATGAGACGGGAATCACAGAATGCTTTTTGTTGGTGTGTTTCTTTATATAGCTCACTATTTCAGGAATTTCATCGGCAGCATCAATCTTATTTAGTACGATTAGGACGTTTGAGTTCATTTTCTCTACTTCTGCCAGGGACTTTCTTTCTCCTTCAGACAGCACAGTTCCGGCAGCATTAAGAAAGAACAAAACAATGTCTGCTTCTTTATAAAATTTTATCGTTGTCTCTGAATGCTCACGTACGATGTCATCCAGGCCGGGGGTATCCACGAAAAAAATCCGGTCTCGATATTGATAGCGTTTGACATTCTTCGTCTCCCCCGGCTTTGCACCAACCTCTGCAACGTCATCTCCAATCAATTTATTTATCGCAGAAGACTTCCCTGCATTAACATCGCCAACCATGGCAATTAACACTTCCTGGTCCAGCTGTTCGTTCACCTTTTCCATTTCTTCTTCAAAATATTGATCAAACGAAGCGAACTCTTCTTTATTGTAGGTATTTTCTGAAACCATGTCTGCCTGCCCCCTATTACTGCTTTTTTATTTTATTCCGGGATCTTCAATCGTATTTAAAAGTTCCACTTCCAATTGCCCGCCGTTTTGGGCTTCGTGGTATTTTTCAATATGCCAATTTTGGACCAGACGCCTTAAGCCTTGTTCTTCGATCCATTGATGAGCGGTTTCGTATGTCTTCCGTATATTTTGAGAAGTGCCTCTATGCAGAATCGAAACGTACGTCTGAGGCGGTATTTCTTTTGTGACCATCCCGTCTGGAATCTCCGAAAACTCTGAGACTCTTATGCCGATCCAGTACCCATCCTCTTCTATTGATTGTTCATTCACCACAAAAGCTCCAATCTGCTGCTGTCCTGCTATCTTATTCCGAATTTCATTAGCTCTCTTCTTTAATACAGCTGCAGCTTTTGAGATTTCTTCTGGATACTTTTCACCCTCACAAAAAACACGAAACCCGACTAATTTTATTTCCTCTTCTTTTAAAATCCTTAGTTTATCCATTTTCTGACCGCTTTTTTTCCATTAACCAGCAATCTCGGTATTCCCCTTCATGCCATTCATGCTTTTCCAACAGCTTCACTTTTTGAAAGCCGCATTTTTCATATACATGAATGGCGCGCAAGTTGCTGACACGGGGGTCCATTACCACTCGAGCAGCACGCTTATGTAAAAATAGATAGTCAGAGACTGCCTCTATGATTTGAGTGCCGATCCCCTTATTCCAGTACTGCGTTTCTCCAATAAACTGATCCATGCCTACGACCACTTCTTCATTAAAATATCCATAAGAATACATTGTTCTGCTATCAAGCTCATAAAACTGCAGATAGCCTACCCTGCAATCGTCATAGGTTATGATGCATTTCGTTTCCTTTTCAAGTTCTCTGAAAAACTTCTGCAAAATGTTCTCTTCATTAAATAAACGATCACGTCCTTCATAAAAGCGCAATACATCAGGATTTGACAGCCACTTCTTTAAAAGAGGAACGTCCATTTTTAAGATAGGTCTCAAGGTGATGGATTGAGACCTTAGCAGCGGCCGGCATTCTTCTGTCTGTTCGTTCACCCATTTTCCTCCTCACAACCTAAAGGATGTATATAGTAAGTATAACGAGTATTCAGATAATAGGAAAGAATCGCTCACGTTAACTTAGGACGCTACTGTCAGTCATCAAGCGGTCCGCTGAAATTAAAAAAACTCCTCCTTCCCATTTGAAGGGAAGTCAGGAGTCTGTTTAGAAGCTATGCTTATTTTGCAGTTCCTCAATCGCACTTTTCAGGTTTTTCTTTATGGTCATTCCTTCAAATTTGATGCCAATCTCAACGACAGCTTGCGCGATTTCCGGGCGAAGGCCTGTTAGAACAGTTTTGACCCCAATAAGTTTTAATGAGTCAATGACCTGGGAAAGTTCATTGGCAACCATAGTATCGACCATTGGGACCCCAGACAAATCAAGAATTAAAGTAGAATTACGCAGTTCAAGGCATTTATGAAGTGCGACCTCCTTTAAAATTTTTGCCCGTTCATCGTCTAGTTCTCCGATCAATGGCAAAATCGCTACGTCATTGGACAAGCCCACAACAGGAACCGAATACTCAAGTACCGTGCTTTGAGATTTTTTAATACTGTCCTGATAGTTTTTCACATAAGCCAGACTAAAAACCTGACCTGCGTGATCAATAATAGGATTCATAATCAAGCCGATATCTATCACCTGCTCAGGTGAGAGGACAATCTCTTCCAGGTTTTCCTTGATGGCAGTCCAAATCACCGTCCGCCATGAAGTCAATGTAGTCATCGCATCATCCAAAGGAACTCCACGGGAAACAGCCGCTTCGCCTGAAAGTCTTGCCCATTCTTCTGCTTTGTCCCAAACGGATTGAGACGTATTTGTCCGAACGGCTTCACCAAGATGCTTAATAAATTCGGCCCGCCATTGGTTCAATTCAATGATTTCTTCTTCTTTGACACTAGAGCGGACAAAATTCTTATCTAAATCCTCATTCATTTTCTCAGCTAAATGATAGCTTTCCTCTATAATAAAAGTTCCGACTTTATTGATGGCATCCATGGAAATTCCTCCTGCTGCTCGATTTAAAAAAGTATAACATACTTGAATAAGGTTTTTTTAACGGCCCCAAACTCGTTTAAGACTTCATGGAGAAGGAGGGGCCGCTGATATCAATTAAATACTGTCCTTTTTATTACAGGCTTGAGATCGTATCTGAAATGGCATGGGCAAGTGTTGACTTGATCGTCCCCTCTTCAAACCTTATACCCAATTGAACGGAGGTTTGTGCAATTTCAGGGCGGATACCTGAAATTGTCGTTTCCACGCCAATCAGCTTAAGACCGGTCATTAAATGGGATAGCTGCTGGGCAACCATTGTATCAATAATTAAAACACCGGATAAATCAAGGAATAAATGCGTCACTTGTTTTTCCATACATTGAAATAGTGTGCTGTCCATAATAATCCGGGCTCTCTCTGTATCAATATCACCTATTAATGGAAGCAGAGCCGCTCCTTTATGGAGTACTATAACAGGTGAACTTAATTCATTGATCATCTCTTTTTGAGACCTGATTTGCCGTTCGGATAACAAAAACGTTTCTTCAACAAACAATGTGATGGCATGATCAACCGCTCTTGTCAACCGATCGCGCCATTCCTCCATTCGTTCCAAAGACACCTGATCGTTGCTTTTACAGGTATAATCTCTAATATAAGCCAAATATAAATTTCTTACCCTCATAAACTCTCTGATAATTTTATGTATAGGCGTTTTTTGATGCTCTCTATCCTCGGCAATTGACTTTGCCCATTTTTGTATTTCTGTATAATAGTATTCTTCTTCATTATTAAAGATCCGGTTGACCAGATAGTTAAATTCAAGGTTTTGTTTCTTAAGCCCCTTTATTACGGCAGGGTTTTTCGAAGCATATACCGCATCAGGATCTTCTTCTTCTATTGTTTCGTACCATTCTTCTGATATCTTTTCAGAATGATCTTTTAAATAGGCGTATAATGACTTATCTCTATCCATGTGGTTCTCTCCTTTAAAAGCTGGGTGTGCTGCTTATAGAAGTTTTATTGATAGTTAGATTTTATCACGAAATTCAATATATGGAGAATTTAAACTTTTTTATTTTCTAATCTCTCTGCTGCTTCTACCGGAGTGAGTGACAGAATTCATAGACAATGAACCTAAATTGAATCATACTAATGGGTAGCTAAACGAATGAGAGGGTAAAGTGATGATACGTAATCGTAATGTCTGGATTCTGCTGACGGGTGAATTTATTGCCGGTGTAGGTCTTTGGCTTGGAATAATAGGTAATTTAGAATTTATGCAGGAAAAAATTCCTTCTGACTTTTTAAAAGCAGTCATTTTAGCAGCCGGGCTTCTAGCAGGTGTTGCCATCGGTCCGCTCGCTGGAAGAATTACCGATCAAATGAAGAAAAAAACCGTAATGCTTGCGTCAGGATTAGTTCGGTCCGTAAGTGTTGTTTTTATGCTTATTGCCATTGAAACAGGTTCAGTATGGTGGATGGTCGTATTTCTTGTCTTTATCCAAATGTCCGCTGCTTTTTATTTTCCAGCTCTTCAGGCAGCGATCCCTCTTGTTGTAAAAGAACAGCAGCTTCTTCAGCTAAATGGGATTCATATGAACGTGTCGACGCTGTCACGTGTCTTGGGAACAGCAATCGCAGGAATTTTTCTTACAATCATGTCACTTTCCATGATTTATGTGCTGTCCCTCGCTGCTTATGCCTTGCTTTTCGGTGTAACCTGGCTCTTGAAAATTGACGAAGAACAAACCAAGCCATTACCGGAAGAAGCAAAAAAATTAAACACCGGTTTTAAAGACGTTTTCCCTATCATTAAAGGACTGCCTATCGTCCTTATGACATTGGTGCTTACGTTGATTCCACTGCTGTTTATCGGTGGTTTCAACTTAATGGTGATTAATATAAGTGAAATTCAGGACAGTGCTTCAATTAAAGGATGGATTTATACAGCAGAAGGATTATCGTTTATGGCCGGCGCCTTCTATATTAAAAAGCTCGGAGACAAATTTTCTCCTTACGCCATTTTGTTTACATTTTCATTTATTATAGGGATTTCTCAATTCCTTCTATATTTTGCGGATATTCCATTCATGACGATTTTGGCTTTTATTGTTTTCGGCTTTTCAGTCGGATGCTTTTTCCCAACTGCCGCCACGATTTTTCAAACCCGTGTCCCAAAAGAATTTCACGGACGATTTTTTTCATTCAGAAATATGCTCGACCGCTTGATCTTTCAGGTAGTCTTGCTGCTGACAGGATTTTTGCTTGATATGATTGGTCTTCAGCTTATGGTTGTGGTTTTTGGTGTTTTATCCTTTGGCATGACGTATGTTTTCTATGTTAAATTCCGCCAGCTAAAAAGCGGCAATTCACTCAGCAACACTCCTGGTGGAGACATCGCTTAAACGTATGAAACTTTTTTCTATCTGACGCGTATCTAATACCAGAACTGCTTGTTTAAAATAAGTTTTATTATAAAGGATGGAGCTGCTTCCATGATTACTGCGTTAAAAAAATGGATTTACAGAGATAAAGGCAAAGTTGATTTAATCCTGAACCATGATGGTGATGCCATGATTCCCGGTGGAAAAATAACAGGGGAATTTCTTTTAAAAGGACCAAAGAGCAAGAAGAAGGTGTCACGCCTTGAGTGTGATTTGATGCTGCTAGATAAAGAGAGTGGTACAGAAAAAATGATTGAAGTGGCTACAACGATTTACATGTCTAAAGTCATTGATGATAAGGATTGGACAAAGATTCCTTTTTCTTATACTCTTCCCCCTACTCTGGCAAAATGTGAACATCATGCCTCCTATCGTTTCAGAACACGACTGATTTTTGCGAATAATGTTCAGTCGATCGACCACGATGAAATCAAGCTGTCTGAAACTCATTAGAGGCAGCTAGCCAACCATTTTCCCCTTATGCAAGAAGAGGTTGGGACAAGTAGAGCTTGAGACACTTTTGTCCCAGGCTCTTTTTTGTATCTGAATAGATTTGCTAAACGACTGACAGTCTCAATCAAGGATCATTCGTTCAGGATACGTATAGACATTCATAGACTGTCCGCGTATAAATCCCACCGCTGTAATTTGAAGCTCCTCTGCGAGTTCAAGTGCTCTTTGTGTAGGGGCTGACTTGGATAAAACTATTTCACAGCCGATCTTTGCTACTTTCAGTAAGATTTCAGAGGAAAGTCTGCCGCTGAAGACGATCACTTTATCCCTGACTGAGATATTATTTTTCATACAATACCCGTAGATTTTATCGAGCGCATTATGTCTGCCGATATCCATTCGGCTAAGGACCATTCCATTAGCATTACATAAAGCTGCATTATGAACGCCTCCTGTTTGTTTAAATACAGCTGCACTCTCCTGCATTTCATCCATCAGACTGCAGCAATCTTCAGGTGTTAACTTCACGTTTCGGTCCACCATCTTTTTTGCAGACATGGCATCACTTGCAAAGACAAAGCCCTGTCTGCTTCCGCCGCAGCAGGAGGTGAGGTATCTTTTGTTCTGCAGACCCTCATATAATGGGTTGATCCGGTCACTTTCGATATGCACAAACCCGTTCGTTTCATCCAGACGAAGGCTTTTAATGTCAGTAAAAGAGCGGATGATTCCTTCTGATGCCAGATAACCGACCGCCATATCTTCGATGTATTCCGGTGTGCATACCATGGTCACGAATTCTTCTCCATTTAGTTTAATGGTTACAGCCTGTTCAGTGGCTACATCATCTGCAACCCATTCTGCATTCCCATCCTTAATTTTCAACACCTTCCTGTTTCGCGTAACAGGCTCTTTCATATTCATTCTCCTTTACGGTATGCTTAAGAAAAAGCCTGGGACAAAGTGTCTCAGGCTCTATGACCGGTGCATTGCACTTTGGAGAGGGCAGTAGCTTGAGCCTTTTCAGGTCGTTACCCTTTAAAGGCTTAAGCAGCAAGCAGCCGTCATCTCCCGCTGTCGCCGCCGCCTTCCCCTCCACTCTCTTCTAACCATTGATCTATCCTTCATTCTAAAGTGGGTTAAGTTTGCCCCAAGATTGTTTAGCTTGCTGCAGCCGTTTTAGTATTGGATTCACGTATTTTTTTAATATTGATACGAATTAATAGTGATATGGCAAGAGCGGCTACAAACGCACCTGCAAAAATGTACATGGTGAGCTGATAGCTGTTTGTCGCTTCTTCAATCCGCGTTACAACACTTGGTCCCACAAGCCCTGCTGCTGCCCACGCAGTGAGTATATAGCCGTGAATAGCGCCAAGCTGCTTCGTGCCGAACAAATCGCCAATGTAAGCGGGAATTGATGCGAATCCGCCGCCATAGCAGGATAAAATAACAAAGATTAATATCTGAAAAATGATCGCATTTGTTACATTTGGCAGGATAAAAAATGCTGCAGTCTGAAGAATGAAAAATGTAGTATAAACATTCGGCCGGCCGATATAATCCGATACAGATGCCCATCCAATCCGTCCAAAGCCATTAAACAGACCCATAATTCCAACCATAAGGGCAGCTGCTCCAGCCGTCATTCCGGCTACGTCCTGTGCCATAGGAGAGGCTACAGCGATAATGGCAATTCCGCAAGTAACATTTATAAACAGCATAAACCAAAGAGCCCAGAAACGAATGGTTTTTACTGCTTCATTTGCAGTAAGCTGCGATAAGTCGCCGGTTTTTTTATCCGTAGTTTTTTCCTCCAGCTCTTCTTTCGTCATCCCTTTAGGAAGGAAATCCTTAGGCGGCGGAGCTAAATACAGAGATGAACTGAACATCAAAACAAAATAAACCGCACCTAATAGAAAGAAAGTGTTCGAGATTCCCATGCCATTTATCAGCGTTTCAATGATTGGGCTTGCAATTAGTGAGGCAAATCCAAAACCCATAATGGCAAGACCCGTCGCTAATCCCCTTCGGTCTGGGAACCATTTTACTAAAGTGGAAACAGGCGTTATGTACCCGATTCCGAGCCCCATGCCTCCAAGGGCTCCATAAAAGAAGTATAAGAGATAAAGATTGCCTATGCTATCCGCAAAGCCTGCTCCAATCATGCCTATTCCAAATAAGATAGTAGCCACAATCCCTGATTTCTTTGGACCGTGCTTCTCCACAAAATGTCCCATAAATGCAGCAGATAAACCTAAAAATAAGATTGCTATACTAAAAGTAAGTGCTACTTCGCTTGAAGACCACCCATGTTTCTCTGAAAGTGGATTTGAAAATACACTCCAGGAATAAACTGAACCAATAGAAATGTGAATGCCCACAGCTGCTGCTGCAATCAGCCATCGATTTTTTGTTTTCGCCATTGTTGCGCTCCTTTCAGCCTGAGGGCCTCATTGTCACTTGCTCAGATATGAATTACATCCCCTTAAGACATGGTTTTTCAATGTCTTAAGGGATTCTGCTGCCTTATTTTATAACTAGGTCTTTCTTTTTAAGAGCAAGTGTAAGAGGAATAGAGAGCAGGGATACTCCTGCTGCTGCGATCAGCCAGCCCTTCCCGCCGGTACCTGTGCTAACGCGTTCTGCTTCCTTGCCCTTGCTGTCATGACTCTTATCGGACGGAATGCTGGTCGGTTCACTTCCAACCGTTCTTTGTACTCCGCCCGATTCTTCCTGAGCATTTTGTTCATGCTGCTGATCCTCTGGCGTTTTAGTTGTGCGTTCAAGGTCATCCTGCTTTTCACCAATCCCTTTCAAGAAGGTGATGCCTACAGCCATCGCTCTTTTTACGTCCGGATCAGTTAATGACCGGAGAAGGGTGAAGTAACCGCCCTTCTCCTCTTCCTCTGATAGCTCCGAAATGCGGGCAATACCCGTATTAACTTTTAAAATTAATGGCTCTAGCTGCTGAACATTCAACGTTCCTAATGTTCCAAGCATCAGCAGGAGATTTTTCAGCGTGTTGGTTGTTTCAGGAGAATCCGCTGTTTTAACCAGAATATCCATTACCTTGTCTCCCTGGGAGAGGAGCGCGGTCCCCATTTCCAAAATCCCCCGGTCCTGGAGGTGGTTCAGGATTTTAAATGTTTCCTGAATCGCCTCTTTATTGGCCAGAAGCATGTTTTCAATTGATTCCAATTCACTTTTCCGGAGCTCTTCTTCACTTACCTGAAGACGGTGAATGACTTTCGTTGCTTTAGCCACGGTAGCTCGACTCCTTCTTAATCTTCACCAGATCACCAGGGAAGATGTAATCCTTGCGCTTCCATTTTTCTTCCACTTGCACACCGATTTGCGGCTGCGGATTTCCATTTCGATGGTTGATTCTAGGCAATGGGCTTTCCCCTTTTGGTCTGAGAATCTCAAGCTTTGCACTGATTTCCTTATACGCAGGAGTATCTGTATCTTTGTCGGCATGACTGCTTGTTAGAAAGTTGATTGCGGCTTCTCCTGAATCGTTCATAGGAAGGTAGACTTCTTTTCCTTTTACTCGGTCCGTAACTAGGCACTCTACTTTTACATGCCCGTATGGGGAAGTGAGGCGGACCAGTGTGCCATCCTCAAGCCCTCTTTCTTTTGCAAGCTCAGGTGATACCTCCAAAAATGCTTTCGGTGTTTTAGAGGTAATGCCTTTAGATTTATACGTCATATTGCCCTCATGGAAATGTTCAAGCAAACGTCCATTGTTTACGTGAATATCGTATTCCTGATCGAAATCAAGAGGCTTGGTCCATTCAACAGGGAATAACCTTGCTTTGCCATCCGGAAACGGGAAATCTTCTGTGAATAGTAGCGGTGAGTCAGTGCCATCTGCAGCTACAGGCCACTGAAGACTCTTGTAGCCTTCAAGACGCTCATAGGTTACTCCTGCATAAAGCGGAGAAAGAGAAGCTGCTTCTGCCATAATTTCGCTCGGATGATTAAAGGTCCAATCTCCTCCAAGACGGTTCGCAATTTCCTGAATGATTTTCCAGTCCGGTTTTGAGTCCCCTAATGGATTCATCACCTGATACAAACGCTGGATTCTTCTTTCGGTATTCGTAAAGGTGCCTTCTTTTTCAAAGCTTGGACTGGCCGGCAGCACCACATCTGCAAATTCAGCTGTTTTGGAAAGGAAAATATCCTGGACAACAAAGAAATCAAGCTTTTCAAAAGCCTCATGAACATAGTTTAAGTTTGAATCCACCATTCCCATGTCCTCGCCTTTTAAATACATCATTTTTAGATCACCGGAGTGAACAGCAGCGATCATCTCGTGGTTATTTAATCCTGGCTCGGACGGTAAAGGTCCTCCCCATTTTTCTTCATATTTAGCACGAACGGCATCATCTGTAACTTTTTCATATCCAGGAAAACGATCTGGCATACTGCCAAAGTCGCTGGCACCTTGAACATTATTATGACCGCGAAGAGGATAGCTTCCGGCACCTGGCTTCCCGTAATTTCCTGTAATCAGCAGAAGGTTTGATATGGCTGTGCTGGTATCGCTTCCACCAAGATGCTGCGTGACACCCATGGCCCATAAAACAGATACCGTTTTTACCTCCACGATTTGTTCAGCCATAAAGATCAGGGTTTCTTTGTCGATTCCTGTCGTCTCTGCCGCATACTCCATTGTGTATTTTTCTAAGCTGGCAACATACTCCTGAAGACCGTTGACCCGGTTTTCAAGGAAGGTTTTATCAGCCCAGCCCTGATCCACGATGTATTTGGTCACGGCAGAAAGCCATACAATATCCGTACCTGATTTCGGCTGGATAAAGAGATCTGCGCGATCTGCCATTTCATGCTTTCTGAGATCTGCGACAAACAGTTTCTGCCCTTTTAATTTGTGCGAGCGCTTTACTCGTGTAGCAAGAACCGGGTGGGATTCAGCAGTGTTCGATCCAACAATCAGAACGAGCTCTGCTTTTTCAATATCTGTAATGGATCCAGAGTCTCCACCGTGGCCTACTGTTCTGAAAAGTCCCATGGTTGCAGGAGTTTGACAATAACGGGAGCAATTGTCCACGTTATTGGTCCCAATAACGGAACGGGCAAGCTTCTGCATGACATATGATTCTTCATTTGTACATTTGGAAGAAGAGATAAAGGCCATCGAGTCTGGTCCGTGCTCTTGCTTTGCCTGAGAGAACTTAGACGTAATAAGCTGTAGAGCTTCCTCCCATTCAGCTTCACGGAAGGCATCTCCTTCACGGATGAGCGGTTTTGTGATGCGTTCTTCGCTGTTAACAAAATCCCAGCCGAATTTCCCTTTTACACAGGTCGAGATGCCATTTGCAGGTGCTTCAGCCTGAGGCTCCACTTTTAAAATTTTGCGGTCCTTTGTCCAGACATCAAAGCTGCAGCCTACACCGCAATACGTACAAACCGTTTTTGTTTTTTTAATTCTCTCGTCACGCATGGCAGATTCCATATCAGAAATTGCCAGAATGGAGCCGTAGCCTGTTTCTACATTTTTTGTAATTTCAATCATTGGACGAAGAGTCTTTTTAGCGATTCCTGTGAGGAAACCGGCTTCCCCTTCCATTCCCTTTTCCATCATGGCATTACATGGACAAACGGTAGAACAATGTCCGCAGGATACACAGGAGGATTCATTTATTTTGGAGTCCTTGTCCCAAATCACGCGGGGCTTTTTTAAATTCCAGTCGATTGTCAGCGTTTCTGTGACCTGAACATCCTGACAGGCTTCCACGCAGCGTCCGCACAGGATGCATTGATCCGGATCATAGCGGTAAAACGGATTGGAATCATCTACTTCAAATGGTTTTTCTTCAAATGGCATACTTTGGTGATTAATCTTCATATCTTTAACTGTATTATGTATTTCGCAGCTTCCATTGTTATAGTCACAAACTGTGCAGTATAGTTCATGATTTTTCAAAATGCGGTCCATGCCGATCACTTGGGCTTCTTTTACATCCTTATGTTCGGTGTCCACTACATCTCCTTCGTTTAATGACGTAGAACAGGATCGGACAAATTCCCCGTTTACCTGCACAATACAGGTATCGCATGTTTCAATAGGACCCAGACTTGGATGATAGCAAACCTGCGGCACTTCAATGGAATGCTCTGTCAGCGCCTGGAGAACGGTTTGTTCTTCACCGACATGAACGTCTTTTCCATTAATATTGACTCTCTTCTGATCCGGCACGATCATCTCTCCCCATAATTTAATGTTTTTTCAAAAAACAGTCTTTTTACTTTGCTACCCTAAAGGAATAAATTAAAACGTCATCGGTCCTATTATGTCGTAATTTTCCGATTCTTTCAGGGCTCCGCCTTTCTTACTGCTTATTAATTTCCATTACAATATGGCCAATTTCCGGCAAAATAAGTTTGTTTAGCGCAAGCTTAACTGCACCCGTTGAGCCAGGCATCGCAAAGATCACCGTTTCTTTTACAGTTCCTGCGACAGCTCTTGATAAGATGGCCGCTGAACCGATATCTTCTGTATAGCTTAAGCAGCGAAAAATTTCTCCAAAGCCGATTAATTCTTTTTCTAAAAGAGGGGTAACAGCTTCAATGGTTACATCTCTTTTGGAAAACCCTGTTCCCCCATTTAAGAGGATTGCATCAATTTCAGGGTCCTGTATGCCGCTTTGAACAGCTCTTTGAATAAGGAGTTTTTCATCCGCAGTAATTTCATAGCTTTTCACTGTGTGCTCATTTTCTTTCAGCAGATTAATTATTTTCTTCCCGCTTTTATCTGTTTCTTCTGTTCGTGTATCACTGACGGTTATGACTTTGCAGGTGACGGGTCCGGCAGACTTTTTTCTGTGTTCAGACAACATATTTTCATTCCTCCACTTTACCAGCATTTTTTAGTTTAAATTGGCTGGGTATTCCAACGCCAAAAAAGACAGACGGAATCTATTCCGCACTGCCCTTGGGCTAACCCCCGATATACGACATCTCAATTTTCTTTCTGTTTTTCGCGGTCTCTTCTGTCCGTTCATCAGAATAACGGTCTTTTCGCTTGTTCCACAGAAGAGCAATTTTGTCTGTTATCTCTTCACTAGTGGAAGTATTTCTCATAAATGCTTTTAAATCAAAGCCATCTGATGCAAATAAGCATGTATAAAATCGTCCGTCAGCTGATATTCTTGCACGGGTGCAAGTGGAACAAAAAGAATCTGAAACGGAAGAAATCACTCCTACTTCAGAAGAAGTGCCGGCATAGCGGTAGCGGCTCGCTACTTCACCATAATAGGCTTCATCAAGAGGAATTACCTTGAACTTCTCATTCAAACGCTCAATAATCTCTTTTTTTGTTACTACAGATGATAGCTTCCAGCCGTTTGTACTGCCTACATCCATAAACTCGATAAATCTGAGTGTAATGTTCCGGTCTTTGAAATACGAGGCCATTGGAATAATCTGGTCGTCATTCACGCCCTTTTGCACGACCATATTAATTTTTACCTCAAGACCGGCATTCAGTGCCGCAGATATCCCTTTTAAAACCGGTTTTGTGCTGACATTTCTACCATTCATTTTTTTAAATACGTCTTCTTCAATCGCATCCATGCTGACATTGACACGCTGGAGACCTGCTGCTTTTAATTTTTCTGCATACTTTGGAAGCATCATCGCATTGGTGGTCAAGGCAATATCCTGAATTCCCTCAATGGCATACAGTTTTTCAATCAGCTCATGCAGATCTTTCCTGAGCAGCGGCTCACCGCCTGTTAAGCGGACTTTTTCCACGCCAAGCTCTGCCATTGATCGGACAAGCTGACAGATTTCATCAAATGATAAATACGCTTCTTTAGGAAGAAAGGCAAAATCCGGTCCGAAAATTTCAGCTGGCATACAATAGGAGCAACGGAAATTGCATTGATCCGTAACCGATATTCTGATATCTCTAAGAGGTCTTGAATAAACGTCCCGTACTGGTTCGGTCATGTTCAATCTCCTTTCTTAAGCACCTGTGACTCATTTAAAACGCACTAGAATGCAAGCAGAATAATACTATTCATTCTTTTTCAGATGTTCAAATTCCAGTTGGTCATTTATATTTTCAAAAGCCCGTTTTCTTATACCGGACTCTTCTTCTGACACTGTCTTAGCATGAAAGCGCTCAATCCATTCCATCATGCGGTAGCTCCCCGAGGCTAATTGGTTGGTTAAATGAAGCAGGGTATCTCTATGATAAATAGCACATAAGGGCTGCAGTCTGTTATCAGAACAAGGAATGACACCTTGAATGCCGCTCGAAAGATACCTGAAAAGTTTTCCAGCCGCCTCCGCATTAAAAAATGGCATGTCACAGGCAAGAACGAAATACCATTGTGCGTCCCTTTGCTGCATTGCAGTATAAATACCCGATAAAGGACCTTTTTCTATAAAAGGCTCTTGATCCTGTATAACAGAATACGCTGTTTCGTTTTCAAAGCGGTCTTTTAAATCAGGATGACTGACGACCAGTATTTCTTCTGTGTAAGGAGAAAGCGCGTCTGCTGCATGCTGATAAAATGGTTTGCCGTTCATTTCAGCAAACGCTTTCGGTTCACCGAAACGTGTAGATCCCCCGCCCGATAAAATAACGCCGATGCATTTTTCTCCCACTTTTTTTCTCTCCTTTACCCGCCGCTGACTGGTGGAATCAAGGCCACACGATCGCTTTGGGATACCCGATCTTCAGGTGCAGCATATTCTTCATTTATAGCGACCATTAGTGACTCCGTTTCGATAGCATAGCGTGAAGAAAGTTCTGCCAGCAGTTCAGCCACAGAAAGCGAGGTTTGCTCAAGAGTGATCGTATCCTGTCCGGTCTGTTCTCTTAAATGCGCAAAACATTGAATGTGTATCATAAGGGCTTCACCTCCCCGGGTTCCCCATTTGAATAAGGTGTTTTTTCAAGCTGATCTCCTATCCATGCTTCTCCGTCTTCCCAATATTCCTTTTTCCATATCGGCACGATTTGCTTGATCCGCTCGATCGCATATTCATTTGCCAAGTAGGCATCCTTTCGATGAGGAGTCGAGACTGCAATGACAACGGCTATATCTGAAATAGCCAGCTTTCCTGTACGGTGCGTAATCGCAGTGACGGCATCCGGCCATTTTTCTTTAATTTCATCGCCTATTTTCTCTAATTGCTTTTCTGCCATTTCCGGGTACGCTTCGTATTGAAGAGACAGCGTTCTTTTTCCCTTCGTAAACTCCCGGGCGGTTCCGATAAAGTTCACAACGGCTCCTGCCTCAGGACGAATGACTTTCTTTGTTACTTCTTCCACCTCGATCGGCTGAGAAGTGATCCTATACATAAATTTTCCCCCTTAAAAAATCGACAAACCACCCACAGTATTTTTCATGTTCGTCTCTTAAAAAAACAGGGATGGATAGGTCCTCTATTTCCACTGTTTTCTCCCGAAGAATCAGTACGATATTTGTCAGATCTTTTAACAGTGAAGCATCTTCCTGTTTGCCAAGCATCACAATTTTCGGGTAGTGGGCTTTTTTATAGCCTTCGATGAGGATGCCATCTGCACGAAGGGCTTTATAAATAGCCGTTAGCTCTTCGAGAGTCCACTGCCCTTTTTGGTTTGCGAGCTGTAATACACCGTCTCCTTCAACCGCGCTGAGAGCTGCACCTGCCTGCATATGCTTATGGCTGTCTTTTGACGACAGAGTTCCATCAGGCTCACCGCCATGTCCATGGTGTTTAATGGTCCCCAGCCGGAACCCCGCTTTCACAGCGCTTTTAATCAGCCGCTGTGCTGCAGTGGTTTTGCCGCTGTTTTGATAGCCGACGATTTGAACAACCGGAAAGTCTACTCCCATGGCCACTCACTGCCTTCAGTTGATTCAAGAAGCAGCACGTCCACCTGATCTCCCTCTTCGTAGCCTCTTGTTCCTCCCGGCAGCACGATAAAACAATCGGTACCGGCAAGAGATGTGACGGCACTTGACTTATCAAATCCATTTGGGCCGGCCCATACTCCTCTTTCATCATAAGAAAGCCGGCTGCGGACAAATCGTGTAAAAGGATTTGGTTTAGGAAAATCCTTTGATAATCGCGCCGTCACTTTTAACAAATGCGGCTTGGTATTGAATAAACGAAGATTTATGACTGGCCTGACATACAGCTCAAAACCAACAAAACAAGCAGAGGGGTTTCCTGATAAGCCAAAAAGTAGTTTCCCTTTAAGATGAGCAACCGTTGTGACACTGCCGGGTCTCATTGCGATCTTGTTAAATAATACATCTGCGCCAAGTCTGTCGTAAATGGCAGGAAGGAAATCAAAATCTCCGACAGAAACGCCGCCGGTAGTAATCAGCATGTCTACCTCGTCTATTGCCTTCTGAATGGATGAAAAGCAGCCTTCAAGATCATCATCCAGCTTTCCAAACATTTTGACTTCTCCACCGGCAGCCCTAATCTGTGCAGCTGCCATATAGGCATTGCTATTGCGGATTTTGCCTGGCTGCAATTGTTCACTTACATCAAGCAGCTCAGAGCCGGTAGCAAAAACTCCTATTAAAGGCTTTTTGGCTACCTCCACAAACTCATAGCCAAAGGTCGCCAGAACAGCCACTACACCAGGTGTGATTTTCGTTCCTTTCTGAACGAGCACCTCACCCTCTTTTGTGTCTTCTCCTGTGAACGAGATATTATCCCCTTTTTGAAAGGCCCGTTTGATTGACATACTCTCCTGCCCGTCCTTCGAGGATTGGGCTGTTAATTCAAGCATTACCACCGCATCACACTCATCCGGTATTTTTGCTCCAGTCATAATCCTCGCAGCTTCAAACGCATTTACTTTTTTTGAAGCGACAAAGCCGGCACCGATTGTCTCTGTAATCATAAATGTGACAGGGTGCTGTCTTGTTGCATGAGTTGAATCTTCTGCCCGGATGGCAAACCCGTCGTAAGGGGACCGGTCAAAAGGCGGAACGGGATGCAAAGCTTTAATGTCCACAGCAAGGGTTCTGCCGTATGATTCTTCAATATGTACTTTTTCTGTTTTGCCTGAACCTGCAAGAGTGATGACACGGCTCACCGCTTCTGCTACCGGAATGGGCTTTCTTTTCTCAACCATGGCGCGGCTCTCCCTTCTTCACTATTTAAACCTGCGATTAATTGAACTGACATGATACAATGACGAATATGACGAGTAAATGAGGTGCTCCTATGGCAGAGTTTACACATTTTAATGAGCAGGGCAGAGCAAAAATGGTGGATATCTCCGAGAAAACGCACACAGTCCGCTCTGCAGCCGCTCAAACCAGTGTACTGGTTAATCCCGAAATCTATCAAAATATTACGAATCAAACCATGAAAAAAGGGGACGTTTTAAGTGTCTCCCAGGTAGCCGGCATTATGGCTGCAAAGCAGACCGCATCTCTTATACCAATGTGCCACCCTATCTCTCTCAGTGCTGTTGACATCTCTTTCAGCTGGGAGCAGAAAAAAGAAAGCTTCGAGCTTATCATTGTTGCAACAGTCAAAACAACCGGAGGTACAGGTGTGGAAATGGAGGCTTTAACGGCTGCATCCGTTTGTGCGTTAACTGTTTATGATATGTGCAAGGCGCTTGATAAAGGGATGGTAATCGGACCTGCTTTTTTAAAGGAAAAAACAGGAGGAAAAAATGGAGATTATCACCGCCGGATGATTCCAGCTATGCATATGGATGAACGACCCTGATCAAAAGCAAGGAAAGTACATGATTATACTTATTCAGTTGTTCCCCTCTTACAGGAGGGCGAAACGTTCTGCAGCTGGTTTTCCCTCTCGTCCAGGCAAACGGACCAGAGGGATTTTTTCTCAGCTGAAAATTCTATGGTATATCTTTTTCGCTTCTGCAACGTCGTTTGTACCATGAATAAGCACCCGGCCATCTTCAAAGACCACCATCCGTTTTTCATTCATTTCCACACTCAATAAAAAATGATTGTACTGCACAGGCAGCCCTTGTGTAGTAAAGATTGCATTTAAATCCGGCAAATGAAGATTTTTCTTCACAGCAGGACGGATTTGTACAGTATCCCTTCCGCATAGCACCGCTGTTTTCATAGTATGTTCAGCAGATAAATACGGATAGGTCGGCTGAGTTCCACAGGTTGGACACATGCTGCTTTTACGTTTTCCGACTTGAATGGCTGCATGTGTATTTTGCCACAGATCAAACGTAATTAATTTTCCGCTAAGCGACCCTTTGTCCTCCACCAATAATTTCAGTGCTTCCGTTGTTTGATAAGACACAACCATTCCCACTGCCGGACTGATAATCCCGGCTGTATCACAGGTCTGCCCGCCTGCAGTCGGCATTTTATTCCATAAGCATTGAAAACACGGGGTCTCACCTGGAATAATGGTAAACGTCATTCCACTGCTTCCTACACAAGCTCCATAAATCCATGGAATTCCCAGTTTATGTGATACATCATTTAGGATCAGCCGCGTCTCATAATTATCTGTCGCATCCAGAATTAAATCTGCTTCACCTGCTAATTCCAGCAGGTCAGTCCAGGTCGCATCAAGTACATGCGACTCTACTTTCACAGTATGATTAATTTGTTCAAGTCTGTATTTTGCTGCTATGGCTTTAGGCAGCTTTTTTTGTGCATCGAGCTCGCTGTATAATTGCTGCCGCTGCAGATTGCTGATCTCGACGTAATCTCGGTCCACGATGGTCAGCTTGCCCACTCCAGCGCGTACAAGAGACTCTGCGTTTCCTGTGCCAAGAGCTCCTGCTCCGACAAGCAGGACATGCTTCTTTTTGAGTAATTGCTGTCCTTCTTCACCAATTGGACGAAAGAGTTCCTGTCTTGAATATCGATCGTCTGTCATTGATCTCCCCCCTTTTCCTATTTGACTTGTTATGTACAGAATGGCATTTAGTTGAAAAGTGTCCTTTAAACATAGCAATAATTAGACATGGGAACAAGAATTTGGTTTTAGTTCATTTCGAGTTTCATATATTCTTCATCAATATAAACTCCGTTTAGTTTAAGCGCCTTTTTTTCCAGGCCATATGGTTTAAATCCCAGCGAAGTATATAAGCTTTTCGCATTTGCATTTGATTCCACTACAGTCAACAGCAGCTGTTCCACTTCCTTTAATTCACCCGCTTTTTGAATCGCTTTTTCCATTAGCTTTCTGCCAATTCCTTTTTGTCTGTATCGAGGATCCACGTACATTGCCACGATATCTGATTTATGCCGGAGTTTTTCTTTTTGCTGTGGAATAAGTGTAACGGTCCCCACGAGTTTTTCCTCGATCCATCCACCGAATGTAAATAAATAAGGAATGTCTAGACGCGCTTGAAATGCTTCGACGGATAATTCTTTTTCTTCTTCATAGCTGGCTGCAAAGGCTTCTGGATTTTGCAGAAGTGCCTGCAGTCTTAACTCTCTATACTCTTTTGCGTGCTGGCCTGTTAGCTGAATGATCATCTTATCTCCCTTTCTCTTAATCTGTTTATTGAATTATAAAGGAATTTCACTTATGAAGATATTACCCTTTTTAAAGCACATCGTCAGGTTTTGATTTTAGCATGCCGGGTATCCATAAACTGTAACCAAAAATAGAAATATCAGGAGGTTTTATCATGAGTATCGAAAATAAAGTAGAAAAAGAGATTCAACAGACTGATAATGAAAAAAAAGAAGATATCCTTCAGAATTTTGACCGCTTTAAAAACTATCTTGGCGACCAGGTATCTAAAGGTGAAAAGCTTGGATTAGGCGAAGAATCACTCGCTAAAGGTGCAGAAAAAGTCGGAGACTACCTATCGAAAAACGAAGATCCGCGCAACCGCGAGGAAAAACTTCTTCAGGAGCTATGGAAAGTTGGAGACAAAGATCAGCGCCATCAGCTTGCACATCTGCTTGTCCGTTTAGCACAAACAACTAATTAATCGATGCAGCTGAAAAATAGAGGGTGACCCTGTATCTGCTTTTATGCAGATGCAGGGTCACCTTTTTTTCTTGATTTTAATAGTAATCGTTCACAATCCTATTAGTTCCTGTGCAGGAATGACTATTTCACCCCCACAAAATGGTTTATTTACAGCGCTACCGCTTCTTCTAATGTAGAAAGTTAAGAATTCGTAAATAATCCTCCTGAAGCTTCACAGCCGCAGCCCGTCCTGCTAAACTTCAATGTAGAATATCGATATCGATTTACAATAGTAAGGAAGAGGAGATTCTATTTGGAGGATAAAGTTCTACGCAAACTATTTCTTGGTTTTATCCAGATTCATATTTTGCATCATGCTAAAGAAGAACCCATTTATGGTGCCTGGATGGTACAGGAACTCCAGGAGCATGGGTATACCATGTCATCCGGCACCCTCTATCCCATTTTGCATTCCATGGAAAAAGATGGTTTAGTCACAAAATACGAAAAGGTAACGGATGGGAAAATACGCAAATATTATTCTGCCACAACGAAGGGAATAAAAGTACTTGAAGAAGCAAGGGTGAAAGCAAAAGAACTAATAAAGGAAATTAATGATTAAGGTTAGGAGACGATTATGAAAGAACGAGTAACTTTTCAGACACTTATTCAACTTTTACTTATTTCCACAAGGCTTGGGCTTACGTCATTCGGCGGACCTGTCGCCCATTTAGGCTATTTTCATGATGAATATGTCCGCCGTAGAAAATGGATCGATGAAAAAACGTACGCAGATCTTGTGGCTTTATGCCAATTTCTCCCTGGACCTGCAAGCAGTCAGGTGGGCATTGGGATAGGAGTCCTCCGTGCCGGCACGATTGGAGGAATTGTTTCGTTTATCGGGTTTACTTTGCCTTCCGTTCTGGTTCTTATATTATTTGCTCTCGCTGTGCAGAGCTTTGATGCCAGTAACGCAGGATGGCTGCAGGGCTTGAAAATTGTGGCAGTTGCTGTTGTCGCTCATGCCATTTTGGGAATGGCCAAAAATCTTACACCGGATTTAAACCGTAAAGCGATCGCACTGCTCGCGCTGACAATCACTTTGCTCTGGCAAACAACGTATTCACAGATCCTTGTGATTCTACTCGCAGGGGTTATTGGCTGGATTTTATTTAAAGGTCAGCAAGCTGAAGAAAAAAAATCATTTTCTTTCCCCATTTCAAAGAAGTTTGGTGCTGCTTGTCTAGTCTTGTTTTTCGGTTTATTGCTCCTTCTGCCGATCTTGAGAGAAGCCACTCAGTGGGGGTGGATGGCTATGTTCGACAGCTTTTACCGGGCTGGTTCCCTTGTTTTTGGTGGAGGCCATGTTGTTCTCCCGCTTCTCGAACGTGAATTTGTCCCGACCGGCTGGATCAGCCAGGAAGATTTCTTGGCAGGCTACGGGGCAGCGCAGGCAGTACCTGGTCCTCTATTTACTTTTGCAGCTTACTTAGGCGCTGTAATGGATGGCTGGTCAGGAGGCTTGCTTGCTACATTTGCTATTTTTCTTCCTGCCTTTTTATTGATTCTAGGCGCTCTTCCATTTTGGAATCAGCTGCGGCAGAATTCTTCTATTAAAGGAGCGCTGACAGGTGTGAACGCTGCAGTAGTCGGCATTTTAATTTCAGCCTTTTACTTCCCAATCTGGACAAGCTCCATTATGGAACCTGTTGACTTTGCTTTTGCAGCGATTTTGTTCAGTATGCTGGTTTTCTGGAAGCTGCCACCTTGGGTAATCGTTTTAAGCGGTGCAGTTGGCGGAACTATTATTTCCTACCTTTGGTAACTACAGCGGTATCGGGGGAATAGCCAATATAAGTAAATGCAAAAAAGGACATTTCTACGCCCTTTGAGATTCGTCAGACTTTGGGTAAATGTTTTACATTATCAAAAAAACCACCTGCCAGTTGGCCAGGTGGTTTTTTCTTCTATTATTTTCTTCTTGTACGGTTTCCAGGAATATCTCCTTTTGGAGAAGCAGCTACCGTTTCTGCACTTTTAGGATTTAATGTAGCTGTGCCTGTGCCAGCTGATGATCCAGTGTTCGTAGAACCCGACTGGCTGTTCGCAGATCGGTTTTGGTTAGAAGAAGTTGAATTAGTTGAAGAAGAAGATAAGCTGTCGTCGCTGTCTCCTGTTACTTCACTGCCTGCTTCCGCTACCTGGCTGCCAATATCTTTAACGCCTTCCGTTGTTTCTTTTGCCGTTGATACGATATCAGAAGCACTTTCTCTGATTTCGTCCACCTGAGGAAGAACATCCTCGTTCACTCTTTCATATAAGCTTTGAGCATCACTCATCGCATTTTTTAATACGCTCGCAGCAGATTTTAATCGGTCCTGCAGATCATTTTTAATCTCTGAAGGATTATCTTTTACTTTGGTTACAAGCCCTACAGTTGAATCCTTTACGCCCCTGCCGCCTGAAGCTACAGATTTGCGTGTAGTAGAATCAAGCATAGTGACTGCTCCACCAATCACTGCGCCTATTAAAACGCCTTTAAGCAATTTGCTGTTCTTTTCCTCTGTGCTGGTTGCATTATATTGTTGAGTTTGTGCCATGGTAATGCCTCCTATAAAATTAATTTTAATGTGTTAATTTTGTAGTTCCCCGCTTTACCAGAAAATAAACTTTTTAATTTTTCTCTTTAAGTCTAGCAAATACAATCCAATCACCAAGTTCGGTCTGATCCAGCCAAATGCCTACGTATCCTTTTTGGAGAAAATCCCGATGACGGCTGGTTTTATCCAGTCTAATATAAATATAAGATGATGTATCAACCGGAAAGTCATTTACCAGATGTTTGTAAAATATATATCGACTTATTCCTTCATATTTCTCCTTCATCTGCACAATCATAAGTCCTTGAGAAAATTTGTCTTTTATTGACGGAACATTTAATGGAGAAACTGTGCAGCAAAGATGAGTAAAAAAATCATTCGTATACTTTAATTGCTGCATGAGCACTTTGGCGAGTGTCTGTTGAAGATGATTGCCGCGGTAATCTGTATGTACTAAAGAGATCTCCTGATGGACCACCTTCATCCGCTCATAGTATGGCAATTCAAGGTCATGACCTATGTTTTCACTGTCTTCACCAGGATAGAGCAATGCTCTTGCACCGATTAAGTGATCATTCACAAATGCACCCAGCATGATTCCACCCTCAGACAGGATGTACAGAAGCTCATTTTTCGTAAGCGGCTGCAGCATGTCAGGGTTTTCCAAGCCTTCCGAAATCTTGTTCTGCAATTCAAAAAATAGTCCCTCATCTTCCTGATCAAGCTGTCTTACAGTAAATTGTTGAACTGTATCTGTTGGCTGATGTGTTAATTCTCCCTGAAATAGGTGCATACATTCGGATCTCCTTTATGTCGTTTCAATTCTACTGATACAATAGTTTAACATGTAATGTGAATGGAGTGAACAAAATGAATATCATTGTACTATCTGATACGCATATGCCCAGAATGGCTAAAACGCTCCCGCCAGTTCTTGAGTCTTATCTGCACAAGGCAGACGCAATCATTCATGCCGGAGACTGGCAAACAGCTGCATTAGCCGATGAATTAAAGAAATATGCTCCATTATACGGAGTGACAGGAAATGTGGATGAACCACCGCTTCACGAGCGATTTGAAAAGGTCATAAGGCTGACCTTTGGCACCTTGACTATAGGCGTCACTCATGGAGACGGAAAAGGGAAAACCACCGAACAGCGGGCAATGGAACCATTTAAAGATGAAAACCCCGATCTCCTTATTTTCGGCCACTCTCATATTCCCGTTAAGAAAAAGGTGAATGGAACCGTGTTATTCAATCCCGGTTCGCCGACGGATAAAAGAAAACAGAAGCACTTTTCTTTTGGTCATCTCCATGTGAATGAAAATGAGTGGTCTATTGAGCATATTTATTTTGATTCAAAAACCTGAAGCTTAAAGATTGGTTAATCTTATACAATCTTTCGCCTTCAATGTTCGGTTTTCCTTTATTCAGGCAGCTTACTTTGAGAGAAAAGGGGAATATGAGATAGGAAGAGGTACTCCAACATCGAAATAGAAGAAACCGTGGATAGGATAGAACCAACTGCATAAAGGAGGAAATAACTATGTCAACACGCACATTAATTATTACGCAAAATTTGTCATCCCATTTGGAAGAACAAGTACATACTCTTTTGCCTGACTGGAACATTATTACCGGCAAGGATGCATCAAGCTGGAAACCTCATCTTCAGGAGGCTGAAATCATCGCCGGCTGGAAAAAGGAAATGGATGAGCTTTTAACGGATGATGCCCGTCTTAAGTGGCTTCAGTCCTGGAGCGCCGGGGTGGATAATCTATCACTTGATGTATTTGAAAAACGGAATCAACTTGTTACGAGTGCAAATGGAGTTCACGCTAACCCAATTTCAGAAACGATTTTTGCTATGATGCTCGGTTTAACCAGACTCGTCCACACGTATGTTAAACAACAGCAATCCAAAACCTGGCACCACGCCGGACTCGGTCTTGAAATGCACGGGAAAACGCTGGGACTGCTTGGAGCAGGAGCAATCGGGAAAGAAACAGCAAAGATTGCGAAAGCCTTCGGCATGAAAGTCATTGGTTTTAGAAGAAGCGGGAAAGAAGAAGAATATTTTGATACCATGATTCCCATGACTGAATTGACCAGTGCTCTGCCCGAGTGTGACTACGTCGTTAACACATTGCCGCTTACAAAAGAAACAACAGGACTTTTTAATACTGAACAGTTTGAATCAATGAAGGAATCTGCCTATTTTATTAACATTGGAAGGGGCGAAACAGTGAATGAAAAAGCGCTCATTAAAGCCTTGCAGGAAAATAAAATAGCAGGTGCAGGTCTGGATGTGTTTGAGCAGGAGCCGCTTGAAGAAAACAATCCCCTGTGGGAAATGGATCAGGTCATTATCACACCGCATACATCAGGCGCAACAGAATATTATAATCAGCGTGTGATTGAAGAGATTTTTATACCAAACCTTAAGGATTACTTGAAAGACCAAAAACCCTCAATTAATCTGGTTGATTTTAAAAAAGGATACTAGTTATACAGGTACAGGCAGTAGACCGGTTTATCTCCACTGCGGGGCATCCCTCAGGCATAAGAATGAACCGGTCCTATTACGTGTGACAGACTTATATCTAGAATGCTTGTAAATGTCTCCCCTCCCATTTTGAATGCATACACTAGAAAAAAGTGATTCCATGGAGGTTTTACAAGTGCAAAACCCGGCCAATTGGTATATGCCTTCCCCCTTTCCCTACCCCTACGCACCGTGGATGCAGCCAGCAAATCCATACGGTCAATTTGATCCTGTAAGTCAGCAGTATCAATCCTTTATTCCGCTTTATGTGCAGGCTTTCCCTTACTACAATCCCGGAGATCCGAAATTTCAGGCATGCAGAAGCCGCTGTACACTTTTAGGATTAACACCCGGCACGCCTTCCTGGTCCAATTGTGTTCAGAGCTGCATGCGCTTTTAATTAATGTCCATGCAGCTGATTAAGAAGCTAAGGGTTGGGAAACTCTGTTTAAACGCTTTATGATTTTCCTTGCTATATTTTTCATTTAGTTCAGCCGGCTTCAATCGAATAGACTGCTTGCTCTGCTTCAAATCTACTGATTGTCTTTTCACGCTTCATTCCTGATTTCTCCAGCAATTTGCAGGAGGACACATTGGCCGTTTGTGTTTCAGCTATAATTTTTTTCAGCTCTAATTCAGTAAACGCATAATTTATTGCGAACAAAACCGTCTCTTTGGCGAACCCTTTCCCCCACCACTCAGGTAAAAACTGATAGGATAGTTCAAAATCATGTCCATCGTGATGCGGATTAAGGGAGAGGGTCCCCATAAACCGGTCTGTACGTTTCTCTCTTACCACCCAGCAGAAAATGGGTTCACGTAAAAGAACCATTTTGTTTATTTCTTCCTGAACGAAATTTGCGTCACGCACTCCCCCAAGGTATTTTCTTACTTCCTCATTGCTGTACATTGCTTTTATCTCTTCAGCGTCTGATATACGAATTTTTCTTAATCTGCATCTTCGTGTTTCAAACAATTACCTTCAGCTCCCTGGAGTTTAATGATCTGCTTCATCGTACATTAAACTTCTTTGATATAAGCCACAGCCTTTGCTGCATCCTTCGCAAAATCTTCAGGAACAGCATGCCCCATCCCCTTTTTAATGATCAGCTGGCAGCGAATGCCTTGTTCCTCAAGCGTTTTTTGCAATTCAACTGTTTGTTTCAAAAAAGGGTCCTGGTCCCCAGTGATTAAGCAGCCTCTTAAACCCTGAATTTGTCTTTCAGGCAGCATGAAGTGTTCAAGGTCCTCATCTCTAATTACCGGGATTACAGCGATAAACCCATCAACATCAGCCAGCCGCCCTTTTAAACACAGCTCCAGTGCCAATGAACCGCCTTGAGACGCACCCGCGACGATCCTGTTTTGCGCAGTGAATTTTCCCTGAAATTCTTCATAGAGAGACGTGACTTCACGTAAAGCCTTTTCTTTATCATCCCAGCTGTAAGCATGCAGACCAAACACCTGAGAGGATTGGGGAAATCCAAAGACGCATTCTGTCTCCGTTTTTTCATCCAGCCAAAATGAAGAAAAATCCTCTGCATTCCCCCCTCTCCAGTGCAGCGGGAAAATACTTGTATCCGCTTTCTGGCTGCCGTAAACGAAAAGCTTTGCTTCTGCATCCTGTGTGTGTTCTTCAAAGAGCTTTGAACACTGTGCAATTATTTCGGTAAATTCTTTTTTACCGTGAAGGGGCAGTAAATCCTTGTCATTTTTCAACATTTGGGGATGCCACCAGATGCCCGTATGCAGTGCTTCCTGTAGGACTGATATGGCTGCATCGTATTCATGCTGACTAGAGAAGGCACACGCTCTCCATAAGCAGATCTTTTCCATCCGTTCAGGAAAATCCTGCTCTGTTTGAAGTAAAAGTCTATGAAATTGCTGCAGCTTCCCTTGTTTAAAATACTCAAAAAGCTCCTGTTGACGATCAGAAAATGTTTTTATCAGCATTCTGCCACTCCCTCTTCTTTTCCTAAATCATACTAGTAAAGAGTATTTAAATGTTAAAATATTCTTACTAGACTGATAACATGTTCTTTAAAGCTGTTTTCAGTTAAATTATTTTCACTGAGAAATGAAACACTCTATTATGACTAAAAAACAAAGAGGGATTAGATGAAGGGAACTATTTCTGCCGTGCTCGTTTTACTCGCAGCTGTTTTATGGGGGACTACAGGGACTGCTCAGTCTTTTGCGCCAGAAGGCACTCACCCCATAGTATTCGGCACCATCCGTCTTGCCATCGGCGGGGTGTTTTTATTGGTTTATGTACGCTTGAAGGGAAAATGGACGATACAAAATTGGCCATTTAAAACGGTTTTTCTTGCTGCATTATGCATGGCTTTTTATCAGCCTTTCTTTTTTTCAGCCGTGAGCATAACCGGGATCGCAGCCGGGACCGTCATTGCAATCGGAAGCGCTCCTGTAATTGCAGGTATGCTGGAGTGGACGTTTTACAGGCGGACTCCTCAAATAAGCTGGTGGGCTGCCACCGTCTTAGCCATTGGAGGCTGCGCTTTACTATTTGCCAACCCGGATTCCATTCAAATGGAACCGTTAGGAATCGGACTTGCGCTTGGGGCAGGAGCCTCTTTTGCTGGATACACCATTGTAAGCAAGCAGCTGCTTTTATCACATTCGCCGGATACCGTCGTTGCCCTTGTATTTACGCTCAGTGCCCTGCTTTTACTGCCGCTCTTACTTGTGTATGACCTTAGCTGGATCACTCAGGTGAACGGTCTCGCATCCAGTATATATATCGGCATTTTCGCTACAGCAATTGCCTATTTGCTTTTTGCAGCTGGCTTAAAAAACATTCAAGCCTCCACAGCCGTTACATTGTCGCTCGCTGAACCGCTGACAGCTGCTCTTCTCGGCGTTTTCCTGGTTGGAGAGTCGCTTTCATTGCTTTCGTGGCTAGGGGTCGGTTTGCTCTTCAGTGCCATTTTGGTTTTAAGCCTGAAAACAACATCTTCAGCATCGCCGGCAAATACATATTAAACTGAATAATTGAATTGGCTGCAAAAAAAGTTGGTTGGTGCATAACAAAATGAAGGTCGCGTCTCAAGCAGCCAATCCCTGTGGAAAGCTTCCACCTGACGCGCAGCAAACCGGTCAAAGAGCTTGGGACACTTTGTCCCAGCCTCTTTGACCGGTTCATTTCACTGCTGGCAAATGATTCTGACCATGACTTTATTAAAAAAGTCCCATTTGACTTTTAGTTATGTAGAGCTTTCGCTTGTCTTCAGATTGGATTGACTGGCAAGTTCATTTACACGGGTCAGTTGAATCATGTCTTCTCTTGTAATGGCAGGCTGGATGCCGTGAAGAATTTCATTTACCCATTGCTGCATGGCGCTTGGCAAATTAGCAGGCAAAGAAGGTGTGGTGATCCATTCACCGTTATTAACCAAGCTGCTTTTATAACGAACATGTTCATCCTGTACAAGATAGACCCCTTCTGTTCCATGCAGCTCAAGGGCAAAATAGCCGCCTGAGACGAATCCTGTTTCAATCACACCGAGTGCTCCGCTTGCATACTCAACCAGCACTACTGCCTGATCATCCACTTCGTAGTTGAAAAAATGACTGAATCTTGCATTTGCATTTTTCACTTCTCCTGCAAGCCGGTTTGTCAGATAAATAGGATGTGCACCTAAATCAATCAGGGCTCCTCCTCCAGTCCCCTCTTTCTTTAGAAAATGGTCCGGAAGCCAGCCGTTTGGACTGCCATCAAAAGGAACGGCCCCATTATGTGCTGTTCTGCAGCGGATCATCGTCAGTTTTCCGAGAAGCCCCTCGTCAAGCACCTCCTGAGCGTGTAAATAATAGCCTGCAGTGAGTCTTGGGAGAGACAGCATGAGTGAAACATTTGCTTCGTCAACAGCCTTAAAAATCTTCTCACATTCCGCAGCAGTGAGTCCGAGCACCTTTTCACTGAAGATATGCTTACCATAAGAGGCGGCTTTCGTAATAATCCTTTCGTGATCACTCGTTGGTGTGTCCACAATCACAGCATGAATCGTTTGATCTGCTAGAAGCGCATCCAGATCCTTTTCAAAACGGACATTCAGTTCCTCTGCCCATTTTTCACCGCGTTCCTGATCTTCATCCCATACAGCCTGGACATGAATCATAGGGTTTTCCATCGCTTCTTTTGCGTAATCGTCTGCATGTACATGCCATCTGCTTATTAGTGCTGTGTTTAGCATTTTTTATCCTCCTCTGATGTTTTTGTTCTGTATTCGTATGTTAAGCTTCATATTCTATTATTCTTTCAAATCATAGAAAGATGACTCATGGAAGATCACTGCATCTTCAACTTTCTTACTAAAGTAATCGAAGTTCCGTATGTTCCCGCTTCAACAAAACCTGCTTTATCGTATAATTTCACAGCCGGTGCATTTTCGGGGTCCACACTTAATGACAGTGCCCGATAGCCTTGCTTTTGGGCTGAGAGAATCATGGCATCTAACAGGGCTCTGCCTGCCCCTTTTCCTCTGGCCTGCTTCTTTACCGCCATACCGATTTCAGGTATGTTCTCATCAACGAAGCCATACCCGGGATTCTCTTTTGAAAATAGCCGGTGCCAGATGGCTCCAGCGGGCATATCCTGCTCGTCCACTGCCAGAAGTACTGCATCTCCCTGTCTTCCCCAGTTTTCAATATACTTTTTTATTCCCTCTTTTTCTAAAAGCTTATCAACCTGGGGTTTGTCATGGGAAATATAAATAGATTCATAGAGCATCTCTTTTAAAAAAGGAAGCTCTTCTTTTTTCATACTGCGAATGGTATACATGAATGCTCACCTTTCATACTATGCGCCTTTTAATAGAGCCTGTTTATATAGCCGTCTTCTAACCTTTGTGTCATTTGTTCCGTTGTGTGATCGTCTATCTTTGTGTGCTCGATCAGCATTTTCGCAGCCGATGGAAGCTCATGCCCGGCAGGCCAGGTTTCCGGATTCCACAGCCCTGAGCGCCTAAATGCCTTTGCACAATGAATAAAGCATTCTTCCACTTCCACAGCAATAGCCAGCAGCGGCTCTTTCCCTTTGAAAGCCAATTGGGAAAGGATTTCTTCATCCTGAATGAGCTGGGCTTTACCGTTAACCCGAAGCGTCTCTCCCAGACCCGGTATAAAAAAGAGGAGGCCGATCCCTGGATTGAACAAGAGATTTCTCATAGAATCAACCCGTTTATTTCCCGGCCGCTCTGGAATGACCAGTGTTTTTTCATTTAAAACATGCACAAATCCAGGGTAATCTCCCCGTGGAGAAGCATCACCTCTCCCTTTTTCATCCGATGTAGACATGACTAAGAAGGGAGACTTTGAAATAAAAGTGCGGCAGTGCCCGTCAAGTACGGGTATTACTTTATTTATAGCGAGCTTGCCCGGTTCGCCGATAATGGCTTCAAGCTGCTCGATGGTGGTGATTTTTTTATCAAATGACAGATCTGGATCTGTATTCATAGACTGTTTCACTTCCTATTCTTTCAGGCGGATTTCATCACCCATGCGGATTTCGCCGCTTTGAAACACGGATGCATAAACCCCAAACTGGTTATTTCTTTCTTTTGCTACAGCAGCTAATAGGGAGGGATCTTTTTCAGCGCTATCAGGATGAACCGTGATGATCATACATCTCGTACAGGTCGACGTTACGTGGATCTCCACCTGTTTGCCTATCACCAGCGTTTTCCCCAGCCAATTTTCTTCACTGTACGGCTGGTCCTGCAGCAACTCGATTACGAGGTTGGGACGAAACCTTCTGCCGTCCACATTCCCTCCCCTTACCTTTGAAAGCTCATTCAGCGAAGAGCTCGTGATCATAAGCAAGTGAGCTTCTTCAATCGCCCCTAATGGAACATAGCTGGGGGCATAGCGCACAAGACTCAGCGGACGGCCGGACAGAGCTTCGAGGTCCTTCAGAATGGCAGGATCTCCCCATTGCTTTATTGCACCATCCGGCTGAGTAATGGAAAGCTGGGGAAAAGCGTGTAAGGATTCCGCACCTGAAAATGCTGCTTTATATTGAGCCATTTGCCGGCATTGAGTAATGGTCAAAAATTTATCTTCTCTTGATTCATCTTTAAATGCGTGACTTCGATCTCCATATAAGCCATAGTCCATGACTTGTGTTTTTTTTACGTTCTCACCCTGAAACGATTTTACCGGATAGCGGGTAATTTCCTTCACGTGTCCAATTAACAAAGCAACCACCCTCTCCTGAACTGCGATGATACTTTATGATATGTGGCGGAGGCTGGTTAGTATCCATTTATATTTTTGATTAAAATATCTCCGGAACTGTCAAGCTCTACTCTTTTCGTTTGATTGACCTCAATGGCCACCGGGTGAATCTCTGCCTGATGGGTTGAGAAATACCATGTGCGTGCAGGCGGCCCGAGTAGAATAAATGCTTCTCCGTCTCCTACAAAATTCAGCTCCTGCGGATGGATCGTTTTCTCTTCTCCTAGAATCCCCTCTTTTTTTAACTCTTCCGCTGCCTTTAACACCTGATCTGTTGTCAGGTTAATTTCGCTGATATTCAGCAGCTGATCTGCCGAAAAAGAGTTTCCAAATTCACTTTTATTCCCGCTGCGGCCAATGAATTCTATGATATTTCCACATGGATCTTCAAAATAAAAAGAATCCGCATCAAACGCTCTGAAGTATACTTCGTCTTCTCCATTTTCCCTGTTCAGCTCTACCTTTGAACGGACCCATTCTTTTGCAGTGTGAAAATAACGAGCAGGAATATTAAAAGCAAAATGATAAAAAGGATTTCCGCTTTTCTGTATGAACATCAGTTCGCTCGTTCCCGCCCTGACAGAAAATTTTTCCCTATCCTGCTTTATTACGGAAAATCCAAGTGTTTCTAAATAGAACGCTTTCAATTTCTTCAGATCACCCGTATAGATTTCCACTTTCGAGATTTCCACGCTTTTTTTCCTCCTGTCTTTTTGGTGCTCCGTCATTTCATGTGTTCAATTAAGCCGATGCCCAGTCCTTCAGGATCTGTAAAATAAGCGAGCCAAAAGTCATCAAACTCCATTTTTTCTGTCATATTGCGGGCTCCCAGGCGTTTTGCTTCTTTTAATGTAAGATCAATAGAGTCTACTTGAATCTGTATTCTTGTTCCGTGCGGATATTCCTCCGGACCCTTGGCGATTCCTCCGCCAAGCCCTCTCTCCCCTTCACTGCCCGTATGCACTGGCGTGTAGCCCCAATTACTGCTTTCCATCTCCCAGCCAAAAATAGTTGAATAAAACTCCATAAGTTTCTCAGGCTGCTGACTGTTTAATTCAAAACCGACCACTTTCCCTGACATGCTCAACATCCCCCTTTTTTCAGCTGAACTATTCTATATGTTTCATCATAACAATAATTCCCTCTTTCTTTCCTGTGAAGTTCTAGATTTTCATAAAGTAAAAGTAAAAAACTATCCTTTTTTTGTGCTCTTAAAAAAATCCGTCCTGCATGTACGCAAAACGGATGTCGATTAAAGAAAAGTTTTTTCTTTTAATTGCAAATTGACAGGAGCTTAAGGAAAAACATTGGGGATCTTTCCCGGCAGCCCCCAGCATTTTTTTATGCTGCTTTTCTGCAGGCTTCTGCGCATCTAAAGCAGGCCTCTGCACATTGACGGCAATGATCATGGTGATCTGCATGTTTTTGGCATTCGTTTCCGCAGGCTTCACAAATATCTGCGCATAAAAAGGCAAGCTGAGCGATAAACGGAGAATTTCTGGAAATTGCCTGTTCCATAAACGCACACATGTCAGCACATTCTCTGTCTAACCGGATGCATTCACTCACCATTTTCACATCATCTTCGTTTAAACAAGCATCAAAGCAATGGTTACAGGCTGCTGCACAATCGTGTACAGCCTGAAGTAATTCACTATGTTGTTCATGTCCCATTTCATTACCTCCTATCTATTAATCGTTCTATTACTTTTCTTTACCTTTCTGATTACAACTAAACATTTCAGATTAAAATCATTTCACATTCAATAACACTTATATTTATAATCTTCTGAATTAATGTATTTTTATAGTTCATATTAACTATTTAACCTCCCAGCCGATGAAATAAGTACTACGATCCGGAGGTGCTGAATTTTTGCTCATTTTAGATAAACAGATTGTTTCTCCTTTATTAATCCAAACAGCAATTAACCATAGTATTCCAATCTATTACAGCGGTGATAAAAGGAAACTCGCACTTCCTTCCAATGGAAAACTGCTCACCAATTCAGAAAGCTGTCTTTCCATTTTGGAAAACCAGCATCCTGCACACGCTTTTACGCTTGCATCCAAGCTGATGAAAAATAAAGCAGCCTTTCGGGAATTCGCTTCAGCTGTTAATCCAAGCTACTATTTTGCTTTATTAACAATGGAAGAACTTCTTGCCAAGGATAAAAGTAACGTCCCTTATCCCGTTGTCATTAAACCAAATAAGGGCTATTCAAGTGTAGGTGTTTATATTGTTCACCGTGAATCAGAGTGGGAGGAGGCTGTAAAGGGTTTGTATGCAGATTTGCTGCTGTCAAAAAGCATGTATTCCAATTCAGTGCTGGACGGGGAAGAAATTATCGTTGAACAATGGATCGACGGAGATGAATACGCAGTAGATTGCTATATTAATCACGACGGCAAACCTGTCATCCTCAATATTCTAAAGCGTATGTTTGCAGACGAGCATGATACTTCAGACCGGATTTATTATACTTCCGCTCCTATCATGCAGGAGATGAAGCAGTCGATTACAAACTATTTAACAGAGTTGAATAAGCAGTTAAATATCGTAAACTATCCTTTTCATTTAGAAGTACGGAACAGTAAAAATGGGATTGTTCCAATCGAATTAAATCCATTGCGTTTTGCAGGAGCAGGAACGACGGATGTGAGTGATCACGCCTTTGGAATTAAGGGTGCTGAGTACTATTTCAAAGACATGGAACCGAAATGGGCAGAAATTTTGAACGGGAAAGATGACGCTGTATACGGCTTTTTCTGTGCAGAGCTGCCATCAGACATCAGTAAATCACTGGTTCACTCAATCGATCACGAAAAGCTTAAAAAAGAGTTCACACATATTCTTGAATACCGCGAAATCTCCGCTTCAGATGATCGGACATTTGCGGTTATATTCTTTAAATCTATGGATATAAGCGAAATTCATCACTTACTCTCTCTTGATTTGTCTCATTATATACAATTACTGTCGTCTAAGGAGCCTGTCATATGAAAAAGCTTAACCCGAAAAAGTCACTTCGCACTCAATTATTTCTCAGCTTCATCATACCGTTTGTCTTTCTTGGTATGCTGGTATTTGGTTTTGTTCATTTTCTCACAACATATATTGTGGATGAGCACGTCCTGCCTCAATTTGATCAGATCCTTCAAATTAACGGACAGTACCTGGCAGATAACCTTGATGAAGCCCTCATTTCAGATGCCATTCAAAATCCCGAAGAAGCTGGCGGTGAACTGACAGAGTCCTTGAATTCCTTTATTTCAGGCAAAGAAGGAATTGAATATGTATATGTTCTGACCAAGCAGGAAGGCACAGACTATATCGTTGCACTGAATGGCAGTGAAGAATCAATGATCGAGTCCCCTTTTACATCGGAGCAGGAACAGGCTTACACCTCTCAGGAAACGGTTTTAACCTCGATTTATGAGGATGAATGGGGTGTACATAAATCATTTTTTATTCCACTGGCCGGCTCGGACGCAGTCGTTGGAATTGATATGGATACAACCTTTGTTCACGACCTGCAGGAATTAATCCTGGTGTTTCAAATCATTTTATTTGCCGTATCTCTGCTGATAGGAAGTCTTATCGCTTACTTTATGGGCAGACAGATCAACAAACCAATCTACTCCCTGCTCTCTTCCTTAAAGAAGATTAGCAACGGTGATTTATCAGAGGAAATTAATGTAACACGACAAGATGAAATTGGCACTCTTGCAGCAGGCTTTGAAGATATGCGCACCAGCCTGGTCCAAATCATCGGAAGTGTGAAAACAAACTCAACCCAAATCAACCAAACGAGTGAAACATTAGTCCAGGCATTTGACGAATTGTCTGAAGCCTCCTCACAAATCGCGGTCGGCACGGGCGAAGAAGCCAGAGCATCTGAAACCCGTACCCAGCATATCGATAATATCTCACAGGGCTTCTCTGTTATGGCAGATAAAATCGGGGATGTTTCTCAGCAGACGCAGCAAATTGAACATTTTACAAAAGAAACGGGTAAGATTGCTGAAAAAGGTTCTACTCAACTAAAAGAAATCTCAACACAAATCAACCGAATCCAGGAAAATGGCCATGTAAGCTCCGGCCGCATTACGCTTTTAGGAGAAAAAATCAGCCAGATCAATGAAGATATTAAACTGATTAAAGACGTTGCAGACCAAACTAATCTTTTGTCACTGAATGCCTCAATTGAAGCAGCAAGAGCAGGAGAAGCTGGAAAAGGCTTTTCGGTAGTAGCACAGGAAGTACAAAAGCTTTCCGGCCAGACTGAAGAAACGGTATCAACGATTACAGCGATCTTGAGAGAAATCACGGATCAATGTTCAACCATGCTTCAATCAAATAAAAGTGATAATGAAGAAATAAGCAATGGAGTGGAACTCGTCACGACCAGCGGAGAACTTTTTGATCAAATTTTCAAGGCTGTCAACGAGCTTACATCAAAAGTGGACACCATCGTAAACAGTGTGGAAGAAGTAAATACTGCTTCCACGGAATCGATTAAATCCATTCATGAAATTGCTGCTATTTCTGAAGAAGGCGTCGCCACCATTCAGGAAATCTCTGCTTCTTCCCAGCAGCAAAATGCAACCGTCGAAATGCTTCAGGAGCAAAACCACGAGCTGCAAAAGATGGCTCATTCATTGAATGATTTAGTGAAAAAATTTGTAGTGTGAAAACAAGCTTGAAATGAAGACTGATTTATGGGGCCTGTTCATTTCGGATACTTTCAGGCTGTTTACAAGGAAGCTTTTATATTACTAATAATTTGCACAACAAGACTAGGAGCCTGAGACAAAGTGTCTCAGGCTCCTAGTCCGGTTTACTGCGCTTCAGGCGGACGCTTCCCCAAAGACGGCGCTGAGCCTTGCCCTGAAAAGTCTCAGCTTGCTGTCATATCCTGCGGGAGTCGTCACCTTCTGCTCCGCACACCTCATACTATTAATAAATACTGCATCATTTTTAAACTTCTTTTAGTTAAGTCTCTACCTCTTCGAACGATTCACTGCGCTTATGGTGCAAGCATTCATGCTTTCATTTGTTAGGCTTCTTTCAGCACACCATGTGGCAGGACAGCGTGAACTCCTTTTACTCCATTTACAATTTGCGTGATTCTTAAATCCACGGTAACACTTGCTAAAGCCATCGCTTCTGTTTTATCAAGGCTGTATTTTTCCTGCATAATTTGCAGAATTCCTTCGAGCGCAATGGCGGTCGCCTTGTTCAGGTCATCATCAAAGCCAAATGCGACCCACCCTGAAGGTGTATGCGCATGCGGCATGGTCAATGTGGGCTGGCCGTGAAGCGTAAACGTTAAATCTACTTTATCCATCGGGCATTCAATGGCGGTTCCGGAAACTTCTCCGTCTCCCTGTGCCGCATGACCGTCCCCTACCGAAAACAAAGCTCCATCCACTTCAACCGGCAAGTATAGCGTACTCCCCTTCACTAATTCCTTGCAGTCAATATTGCCTCCGCAATTTCTCGGCGGAATCGTGGAATGTGCGCCTTCATCGGCAGGAGCATTTGCCATAATCCCCATAAACGGTGCAAGAGGAACAGAAAAAGACCGGTCTCCTATTTTTGCTTTTCCGGTCATTGTGTCCCGGTTCAATTCCCAATCCACACGAAGCTGAGGAGTTTCAGTTAAACCAACAATGGAATTATGCCAGACATTTGCCCCGCCTGCCACATTCCAGCCATACCAGCTTGGGATAATATCATTTATTTTAATTTCCAGCATCATGCCGGGCTGCGCTCCTTCGATTCTGATCGGACCAATAAGCGGATGCCCCAGCCCATCTTCATTTTCACGTGATAGAAATTTTTCTTCTTTGCCATCCTCATATGTGTAGCCCCATTCCAGTCCGATCGTATTCAGTTCAATGGAATCCCCCGATTGAATGGACATGATTGGTTCATAATCCTTTGAAAATGTACCATGCAAAAAATCGTTTTTCGCTTCTAATCGATGTGTAGTTGACATAGATTTCATCCTTCCAGATAAAATGGGGTTTTTGAAAGAAACTTCCCTTTCCATTCATTTACCCGAAATTCATTTTTTCAAATCCTTACCAGCTGAATTCAGGAAGAAAGAAGCACGATGATGAATGAGCCCATATATTAAAAAAGCCGGTGAAACTTTCTGATTGAAAGTCTCACCGGCACATTTTTTGCCTTCTTAAACCGTTGTAGTTATTTCTTCTTCTTAAACGGCCACCAGACACCGTTATCAAAAGAAACGGTAATAGCCGGTATAAGGAGCGGCAGAACAATTAATCCGTAAAGCAAAAGTCCTGTGATAACAATGGTCGCAATTTGCACAAGGCTCAATACGCCTGAAGGCATCATCGCTCCGAATGTTCCTGCAAGTATTATGGCAGCGGTAATAATAACCGTTCCCATTTTTGCCATGGAAACCTTCATTGCTTCCCGGACGCTTAACCCGCCGAGTGCTTCTTCTCTAAAACGGTCAAGCAAAAAGATTGAATAATCCACGCCTAACGCCACAAGCATCACAAAGCCGAAAAATGGAACAGCCCAGCTGATGCCGTCAAAATCAAATACATTCACAAAGATTAATTCTGCAAATGCAATTGAAGTAAAGTAGGTTAACAGAAGCGAGCCGATCATATACAGCGGCATTATAAATGACCGGAATAAGATGGCCAGCACAATGAATAAGCTGATCAGCATAATCGTAACCGTCTGAGTAAAGTCATTAGAGGAAATGACGTCCAGGTCACTGTTAATGCTTGAAATGCCTCCATAAGCAATTTCAGCATCTTCAAACGGGGTATTTACTACAACCCGATCCACTGTTGTTTTTATTCTCTCCACTGTTTCAATGGACTGCGGAGAATAAGGATTGTCTTCTAAAATCACTTCCAGCTTCGTTCCGGTTTCTTCTCCGATCGCGTATCGGTCAAGTACCTGAACAAAATCTTCACTTTCAAGTGTTCCTTGAGGAATAAAGACGCCCGTGTCACGGACAGCTTCACTTTCACTCATTTCCTCCATAATTGAGACAGCACTCTCTAGTCCATCTGAAATTTGTGTGAGACCTTCATTTGAAGCACTCACACCTTCAGCAAGCTGAGATAATCCATCCCCAAGTCCTGCTGCCTGCCCACTTTGCGCTTCAATCTGCCCTGCTGCACCGCTGATCCCTTCCTGAACAGCTCCAAGCTGCTGCTGAATAGCGGCGATTTGCTCAACCGTTTGCGGGATGTTTTGAGACTGCTGCAGTCCTTGAGATACAAGACCGAGCTGTTCATTAATTTGCCCAAGACCTCCAGCAGCTTCTCCAAGACCCCCTGCGCCTTCCTGAGATTCACCTGAAGGAATCTGACCAGTTATTTCGTTCAGGCCTGCTTCGACTTCAGTCAATCCGCTTTGCACATCTCCAAGACCGTTTTGCGCTTCATCCAGCCCTTCAGTCAGCTGTGCAAGCTGGCGGTCAATATAGAAATCTTCAATCACTTCTCCGGTCGGCCGGGTAATGGCACGAACGGAATCAACACCCTCTACCTGAGAGATCTCTTCACTGATTAATTCAATATAAGGGACAGTACTTTCTGAAATAATATCTTCATCACTCGAAATAATCACCTGAGCCGGAAGGGAATCCCCCGCTCCAAAGCCATCCTCAATTGCATTTAACCCTTTAACGGACTCATATTCACCGCCGATTTCATCCACCGTATTGTACGATAAATCATCATCATAAGTGAAAAGCAGCGGGATGGTAATAATCGCAACGACCGCCATGGAAATTAACGGTCGGTTGACAGACAATCCGCTCAGCCGTGTCCAAAGTTTACTGTCATTATGAGAAACAGATTTTTTAGACGGCCAGAACAGCTTTTCTTTTAATACGGCCATAAAGAATGGAACAATCGTAAATAAAACAAGCAGCAGTACAGCAATTCCGACAGAAACCGCTACAGCTGATTTAAATATCGGGAAATCTGCAAAGCCAATTGCAAAAAAGCCGATAAACACTGCTAGGCCGCTGATCAGCAGCGTTCTTCCCGCTGTTTTATACGTGTTCACGATCGCTGTTTCAACCGGTTTCCCAGCTGACAGTTCTTCTTTATACCGGCTTAAAAGCAGGATGCAGTAATCTGTTCCGATCCCAAACAAAATAGCTACCAGGAAGATCTGAGTATAGTTGGAAACCGGAAAGCCAAACCAGTCAATAAAAAACGACACGATGGATTGACTGATCAAATACGTAAGCCCCACTGCTACCAATGGAATAAACGGCGTTACAACTGAGCGGAAAACCGCAAGCAGCAAAGCAAAAATTAATACTACTGTAATAATTTCTGTCCGTTCAAGCCCTTCCTGCGCACTTAGGTTTACATCATTATTGATCACCGCTTCTCCTGTGAGATACGCTGTGATTTCTTCCCCAATGATGTCTGATCGTATGCTTTCAACAAGCTCAATAATCTCTTCATTTGTACCTTCAACCGTAACAGGAACTAAAACGGTCTGCTGATTTTCGGACACAAGCTGGTCTTCAATTTCCTCACTTTCAAAAGGATCAAGAATATCCGTTACGGGAGCCTCAAGCTGTTCAAGCTCCTCGACAATCGCGCCGATTTCTTCCCTTGAAGCCTCATTCAACTCCTCCTCTAAAGGAAAAACGAGCGAAATTGTATCCTGTCCTGCTCCGGCATTTTCCAGGATTTCAGCAGCACGCTGAGAATCAGCATTTTCCGGCAGCTGAAACGTTCCCGCTTCCTCAGCCTGCTGTGTAAGATTAGGTGAAATTAGAAATAATAAAACCGTCACAACGACTAAACCAATGGCGATGGGCCATCTCCACTTAATAACCTGATTCACGAATTAAACACCTTCCCATTTTAAAATTTCCCTGATTTTTTTAAAGGTCGCAACAAATTGGTTCAGCTCTTCATCGGTCACCTGATCGGAAAAAAGCTTTTCCACATACTCATAAACTGCCTGATCCGATTGCCGCACCACATTTTCACCTTCGTCCGTCAGCTTAATCAGCTTAGTACGCTGATCCTCTGAGGATTTTATGATGTGAATCAGTTTTTTTTCCTCGAGTTTTTTGATTCGGCTCGACACAGCACTTTTATGTACCCCCTGTAAGGAGGCAAGCTTACCCGCAGGCATTGCTCCGTTTTTGCTGATCATTTTCATCAACTGCAGCTGTTCACGGGAATACTCCTGCCAAATGGGTGAATCCACTGATTTCAGAACACGCTCCGTCCCATGCACAATAACGTCTTCAAATAACTCAACTGCTTCAATCAGTCGTTTGTCCATCTAGTTTACCCCCTAAACTATTCTACCTGATTAGTTTAGGGGGTAAACTGTTTTCTGTCAATAGTAATCTTCTAATCTTGTGTTTTACATAAGCGAGTTTAGAATTTAAATTGTGCTTGGGATAAAATATGTCTCAGGCTTGTCAGCCTATTCACTGCGCAACAGGCGGACGCTTGGCGTCATCTCCTTCTGAGTCCCCCGCCTTCCGCTCTGCTTCTTACTAATAATCTTTCTTGCCTTAAGATATGGATTTTTTAAATATGCCGCCATTCTAAAAAAACAAGACCCGGAAAACCTCCCGGGTCTTGCTTCTTACCGGCGTCCGGATCTCGGAACTCTCCGCAGTTTAATATCGTGCTGGGACATTTCTGTCTGACCATTCACTTGCGACGAAGCATGCTTTGGCCTTGTCCAATTGTGGTGGAATTTCTGAGATTGCGGATCTAAATGATCTTGTGTGCTCATCGACTCACCTCATATACAGGATAAAAAACAGGATACTCTCGCATCTTTCTTAGTATGCGTTGATCCCTTTAAATTATGTTATAGATTTGAGGTGGGGACCGTTTCATTAAAGTACTGTCATGTGAAAATTGGGTGCATTCTTATGTTTATTTACTGCCTGCCGCCTGCAGCTGCCTGGCATCTTTTTCAGCATGCCCAGCATACGTAATGTTTTTCAGTTGAATAAGCGTGATTTCCTGATCAATTCCGTTCAGTTGAGTATTTACTTGATAAGAATCGTACTGAAAAAGAGAAAGAAATGGAGATAGATGATCCAATTCATCCTTGCTTATAACGATATCATTTCCTTCACTCTGCTGTTGAATCCGGGCTGCAAGATTCACGGTTTGGCCAAAATAATCAAGGAGATCGTTCGCATTTACTGCGATCGTGGGGCCTGTAAACAATCCAAGCTTAATGGTTAAAGAAGTGCTCTTTTCTTTATTATAAGCATCGATGCCTGCTTGTATTTCAAGCGCAGCAGCAACCGCATCGTCTGATCGATTAAACACCGCCATAACTGAATCACCTATAGTCTTAATCACCGCTCCCCTGTTCTGTGCGATATGGTGCTTTAAATAGGCAAAATGCTCATCCACCTGCCGATACGCCATCGCGTCTCCAATGGTCTGATAAAGAGACGTAGAGCCTTGAAGGTCGCTGAACAACACGGTCAAGGATTCGATGCCAATCTGCTGATCAGGAGAAAGCACTTCTTTTGAAAAAAGATCCCGGAAAAGCTGCCGGGATGTGACCGTCTGAGCTGTTGCCGCCTGCTCGTCCCAAACGGTTTCCTCAAAAACAACAGTAATTTCATTTTCAGTACTATTCCGGATTTCAAGGAACCCGCCCTGGTCAGGAAAATGGATAAAATCCTTGTCCCACCCGCCTGTACCAAATACCAATACAGAACCGGAATTTTCTTTTTGATAAGCACTGTGATTGTGCTTCAGCACTCTCAGCCTCATCTCTTTATGAAATGGGGGAATGCGTATTTTCTTTTGGTCGGACGGTTTAATCCGATGCTGCGCAGTAATATGAGGAGAGGTCATAGGGCCTCCCATACAGTAAGTCTGATCCACAGCTTTTCGCACAGCGGGATGAACGGAAAAACGCATTTCAATATATCGGTCAAAGTTTATGTTAAAGTCGATCCCGCAAAGATCGCAGTGAACCTGACTAGTGACACCTGATAAAGAGGAGACCGTCGCTTTCGGCACCCGGCAGTTTGGACACATTAAGCTCCATGACTGGATAAGAAGTCCTTTTTGAGTGGCATGAAGACATAAAGCCAGAACCTGCTCACGATGTTCACTCCATTTTTCTGCCAGGGCATAAGGTTTCATTTGCAATACCTCATCATCCCCGTTGAAAAGTAAATGATCTCTTAATTGCTCCACCAGCTTGCTGCTGAACTGTTCTTTCACCAGTTCATCGCAAATGCGGAAAAGTCGGTCCTGGTCAACCTGAAAGGATTTTCTTATCTGCGGCAGCTTTTCTTTCGTGCTGTTTTTAAAAGAGGCAAGGTATAAATCAATATAATTCATAATTCTTTTAATGGGAGGTACACCTGCAACCGGGATCGCGGCATAACCTGCAAGAGACGCCGGAGTAAATATGGCTCTTCCGATTACTTTAGTGCCTGAGGTTCCATTAGGTAAAAGATGATCTTCACATTCAATGCTCCACAGCAGCCGTTTAATCGGTCCTTTCACATACACCCTTTCGATTGAATAAATCTCTTCTTTCACCCATTCAAAAGGAAACTCCTTCCACTTTAACGGGATGATACCGAAAGTCTTAGCCTCTGCCCAGCGGAACATGGCATCATCAAGAAATTGAGCGGGTGAAAAATGCACGGAGAAAAGACCTGAAACCCGGTTTAAATGCTCTGTATTAGATAAAAGCTCCCACACTTTTTTACGCGGCAGTTCGTATGTTTTTTCAAAAACATAAATCTTATCTTTTAACACAGGATGCTCCCCTTCCCCATTCACTATGCGTGCCCGTCCTGATAAGCGGTTTTAATTTCAAGAAACGCATCCAGATTTGTCAGGAAAAGGTCCACCAGACCAGGATCAAAATGCTTACCGCGTTCTTTTTTTATTAACTGAAGAATCGCCTCCATGGACCACTCTTTTTTATAGACCCTGGCAGTTCCAAGGGCGTCAAAAACGTCTGCTAAAGCCGTTATTCTCCCATACAAATGAATGTCTTCTCCGCTCAATCCACTTGGGTAGCCTTTGCCATCCCACCGTTCATGGTGCTGCTGGGCAATTACAGCCGCAGCTTTTAGAATCGTTCGTTTAGATCCTTTAAAAATGCCATACCCGATGCTTGCATGGGTTTTCATCTTTTCAAATTCTTCCGTTGTTAATTTGCCGGGTTTTTTTAAAATCTCATCCGGGATTGAAACCTTGCCTATATCATGCATGGGGGAAGCAAGTTCAAGTATGTTGCATTCTTCTTCGCTTAAACCCCAAAGAGAACCAAGTAATCGGGAATATTTCGCTACCCGTTTTACATGCTGGCCCGTTTCCTGAGATCTGTTTTCGCTTATTTCACCCATCGTAAAAATGATTTCCTTTTGTGTTTCAATCATTTCCACATGCAGCATTGCTTTTTCAATGGACTGTCCTGTGTAGGAGGCAGCAAGGGATAAATGCTTTACGTCTTTTTCTGTAAATCTACCCTGCTCTGTCAGCTTGTTGATCGCCTGGTAGACACCAATAAGATGCGCTTCGTCATTTCGGATTGGAATGCAAAGAACGGACTTTGTTACATATCCTGATTCTTTGTCTATATCAGCATTAAAACGGGGGTCGTTATACGCATGATCCACGACAACCGGTTCCCCAGTGGAGAGGGCATGTCCAACAAGACCTGAATCTGCCGGCACTTCAATTCTGTCCAGTCCATGAGACACTTTTGCCCACAGCAAATGCTTTTCCTCATCCAGCAGCCAGAGCGTGCAGCGGTCAGCCTGTATCAATTTTTTCCCCAAATCAGCCATTAACAGATGAAGCTTATTCAGGTTATTTTCATGTGCAATTTTCGCTGCAAAATCAAACATAATCTCAAGCATTTCTTCCGCTTGAAGCTCCGTCTGCTTTTGTGGGGCTTCTATATTTTCCTGATTCATGTCCCATCCTCCAAAATAGGTGTAATTAAGTTCTTTATATGACAAATTTCTCATTTCAACTAATTATAAATAATGCTTTTATTATACCATATAAAAGAAATATAAGTCATATTACCCAATAAAAAAAGCCTGCAGCTACCTGCAAGCTCCTGTTATCCATATTTTTTCTGATGCTCTTTTTTCGCTTTTAAATATTCTTCATCTTCCCTCACGATAATCCATTTCTTTTCAAAAATCGCTGCTGATTCTGCTTTTTCATCATTTATCTGACGGTCTTTTATTTCCCCGTCTTTATCATATTTGCTGCCACCTTTATAATTGGCATACCGTCTTGCGCGGGTATAGCCCATCTGAATAAATTTTCTGGCCATGTCCATCCCGACAAAATCATTTTTCTCTTTATACTCAAGAAACATTTCATAAATTTTTTCAGAGGATTCTTTCGCTATATCCGGAGTTTTAAAGCGCCAGTGCGGTAAAATTTCACCCTTATAAGGCTCCACCATCAATACACCCTGCTCTCCCCGACCGACCCTGTACAATTCAGGCTGCTCACGGAAATCAATATTATCAAAATCAAGATCATAATCAAACGCCATATTTATTCCTCCCTTTCTCCAACAGTACCCCCTAACTCAACCCGCCTAACGTTAAGCAGCACAATCATGATTAAGCAGACATTCCATTTATTTGTAACTATAGTATAATAGAACTAGTTCCCTTAAATAGACCTTATACTTATAGAAAGAAGTGATATTATGATCAAGGATTTTGTAAACAGGTTATTCTCTTCCCCTCCAAAGCAAGAAACTCAGCAGGTCATTTACCAGCAGCAAAAAGTGTTTCTTTATGAACCGAATGAGCGGGAGATTCAAAAGGCAATGGAATCATCAGATATGGATGGAAATGCACCAGGGTATGTGTATTTTGTTCAGGAATACATGAACGGAACGTTTAAAATAGGCAAGACCAAATATGTAGATAAAAGAATGAATCTGTTTAGTGTAAAGCTTCCCTTTGAAAATAAACTGATTCATTTAGTTAAAACGGGAGATCATCACAAAACAGAGAAGGCTTTTCACCATCACTTCTCTGAAAAAAGAGTAGAAGGAGAGTGGTTTTCTTTATCAAAGGAGGACGTAGATTGGATAAAGAATGGCCATTATTCCAAGGACATATTGCACTCCATTCATCAAAACCGGCAGTCAGAATCAGTCTCATTCATAGAAAATCAACAAGAAGAACGGTTGCCCCTTACTAACAAACAGCAGGACTATGCAAAAATTTTGCTGAAAAAATTAGAAAACGAGTATACACTCGTTCAGGATTTCTCTTCTTTAACTACTGACGATTTAAAAAGGCTGAGCGTTTATTTTAGATATAAAAACAAAGGTGCATTGGTGAATCTGGTAAAACAAGGAGTGTTGAAGCCGAAGTAAAACAGGTCCGGTAGGCTTCAGCACACCTTTATTGCAGAAACAAAGTGAAACTGTCAAAAGAGGTTGGGACCTAGCTGTTAAAAGTTATATTTAGCAAAATGTATTTGATGGCAAGATGATACTTCACATGAAAAGTCTCATCCTGAAGCGCAGTGATTCGGCTAAAAAAGGCTGGGACAGAACTCTAAAAATTTTGAAAAAAGAGGATATATTTAGTTAGTAATAGTAGTGAGCGGAGCGGAAGGTGGCGACTCCCTGCAGGATATGACGGCAAGCTGAGCCTTTGCAGGGCAACGCCCTGAAAAGGCTCAGCGCCGTCCCTGCGGAGAAAGCGTCCGCCTGAAGCGAAGTGAACCGGTCATAGAGCCCGAGACACATTTTGTCCCAGGCTCCTCTTTTAGTTATATTCCCCCAAAATTTCTACAGCTTCTTTTGTTAATGTCGTATCAATTGCTTTATTAAAATCGATTTCTCCCTGAATAGCTCCATTGTTTTTGTACAATTCATACTGCTCACGAATATTATCGACAAACATTTTTCCATCAGGATCGAGACCTGTAACAAATACATCCTCCCAGACCGCTGCATCCTTCAGCGCAGTATATTGCGTCATAATGTCTATAATTTCATCCTTATCCTGACCTTTGGTAAAAGCATCATTATAGTCCCTTACTCCCTTTAAATACGCAGCCATAAAGCGGAGAGAAACGTCTTTTTCTTTGCCTATGAAATCCGGGGAGCCCAACACCATGGCGATTTGTGCTTCTGGCGCAAAGTCCGTTGCATCACCTAATCGAACATGAATGCCATTCGCAATTCCCTGTGTTATAAGGGGCTCAATTTGCAGAGCTGCATCGATCGATCCATTTTCAATAGCCGCTAGCATATTCCCAAAGTCCGGCATTAGAACAAATTCAACATCATCCTTATCTAAACCGGCGTGCTCAAGCATTTCAAAATAAATGTATTCATCTAATGCATTTTGTGATGAAACAGCAACCTTCTTTCCTTTCAAATCGCTGTAGTCCTTAATTTCCTCCTGCTTATCTGCACCGATGACGAAGGTGAAGTATGATTTTCCTTCTACATTATGACCTTTGTCTGCCACGATTTTCACATCAATTCCTTGCGCTATCGCGTTAAAGAATGATGCCGAAGAAATACCGCCGGCGATGTCTACTTCTCCGGATGCAAGGGCAGGCAGCATATCATCACTATTGGCAAATGTGGCAAATTCGATTTCAATATTGTAGTCGTCAAAGTATCCCTTTTCATTTGCAATATAAAAACCCGCTCCTGATGCAGCTCCGTCCTCAGCGATGACGACTGTTGTTTTTTTGCTTAAAGGAGAAAGATCACCGGATGGATTTTCTTTGTCCACTCCTTCTCCCTCATCAATCGTTGTCGGATTTGAACATCCCGCCAACAACATACATAGAACTCCTGCAATGCCGATCCATTTTTTCAACGAAATCTCCCCCTTTACTTCCTTGATCCCTGCACTTCAGTCTGGAGATGCTTCCATATCTCCAAAAACTTTTTAGCCATTTCAGGGTCTGAGCGCACATCTTCAAGCTTTCTTGGGCGCGGCAGATCCAATTTTATTTCAGCGATGATTTTACCCGGCTGCGCACTCATTAACAGCACGCGGTCGCTTAAATAAAGAGCTTCATCAATGCTGTGGGTAATGAAGAGGACCGTCTTTTTGGTTTCTGACCAAATGGACAATAGTTCCTCCTGTAAAATATATTTATTTTGTTCATCTAACGCTCCAAACGGCTCATCCATTAGAAGGATTTCCGGGTCATTCGCAAACGCCCTGGCAATGCTGACCCTCTGTTTCATCCCGCCTGACAGTTCCTTAGGATACATATTCGCGAACTTTTCCAACCCGACTTTTTTTAGAAAATAAGAGGTTCTTTCATCGATGAATGCCTTTGGCAAATGCCGCATGGCTAAACCAAATGCAACATTTTCTTTAACCGTCAGCCAAGGCAGAATTCCTTTTTCCTGAAATACCATAGACTGACTCGGTCGATCCTTATGACGCTGATGAATTGTAAAATCTCCTGAACTTTGTGTTTCAAGACTTGCCAGAATTCGAAGCAAAGTCGTTTTTCCGCATCCGCTCGGTCCTACCAGACAAACGAATTCTCCCTCTTCAATCTCTAAAGAAATCTTCTCAATCGCAGTTACGCTCTGCTGTTTCTTATAAAACACCTTTGTCAGCTCGCGAATCGAGATTTTCGATGGTTGGTCCACATTGTCACCTCCATGGAAGCAGCTTTTTTTGAAGGCCCCTTAGAATCAATGAAAAAAGATAACCGAAGAAGGAAATTAAAATCAGCCCCACAAACATCTCCTTTAATAAAAAGGCGCTGTAAGAGGTCCAGATTAAATAGCCAATACCTGACCTTGCCCCCATCATTTCAGCAGCTACAATAGTCAGTAAAGCAATTGCCTGCCCCATTTGAATCCCTTCTAGCATGACTGGCAAAGCCCCTGGCAGCGCAATCTTCAGGAAAAAATCCCTGCGGCCTGCCCCATAGTTTTTCGCTACATCCAAATGAATGCTTTCAATTGAAATGACACCTGCCACTGTATTAATGACAACTGGGAAAAATACACTTCCTGCGATCGTCACCACTTTCGATACTTCTCCAATGCCGAAGATAATGAGAATGATCGGCAGCAAGGCAAGCGTTGGGATCGGCATTAGCGCCATTATAATTGGGGAAACAAAGTGCCGTACAGGGGCGTATAAACCCATGCATAGACCAATAATAACGGCGGGAATGACCCCAAGAAGAAAGCCAAAGAAGATGCGGAACAAAGAAATATTTATATGATCAAATAAATCCCCGCTTATCAGCAGAGTGAAAAATGTAGAAACAATGGAGGTGGGCGGAGGGAAAAATCTCGCATCAACTAACCCGCTCCGGGATAAAACTTCCCAGATCAGCAATAGAAAGATGGGAGAAAAAATAGTCAATATCGTTTTTGCTCTTTTTTTACGCTGCTCTTTTTGCCATTCTCTTTTTTCAGTTTCAAATGGGCTTTTATGTGCTTTCAACTTCACCACCCCTTCTTGAAAATAATATGTTTTCCCTTGAATATGTGTGCCTTCCTTTTGGAACAAAACACTTGGTCAATCCTTCCAAATGCATACTTTTCGTAAATTACCACGCAAAAAAACCGCTCTCCATATCGGAGAGCGGCTGGTTGATATTGATTAACTAGGCAGAAGGCTTTGCCCCGTTTGAGGAAAATCTGAAGAGTAAAACGACCATTAACAGTATAGCTCCCAGTATAATTCCACCAAGAATGATAATCATTAAATTAATGCCTGAATCTTCTTCAGGTGCATTCTCCATATAACGGGTACTGCTGCCGGGTTGCTCAGAGAATAGCTCCATTTCGCTGGCACGCGATGCAATCGTATTTGTTTCTTTTGCGGGAGAAAGAAACAGCCCGGCTCTCAGTTCATCAAAGTTTGTCGTTTTTTCTCCGTCAAATGTAAGCTCAAGTACTTCCTCTGACAACGATTCTCTCTGTTGACGCATCGACTGCTCATGAAAATAATTCGTATCGACATCAATCTCTTTTTCTTCGTACTGGTTCGGCTGCACCATAGACGCAACTGCTCTTTCAGGCTGCTCAGCTGCAGTCCATAACGTACTGAGCAGCAGACTATAAAACATAATCCTTTTAGGCCGCTTCATGATCTTCAGCTTCCTTTGAAGTGAGGCTCTTTTTCGCAAAAGCCAGCAGACCTAATACGACAATGATAATACTGAGCACGATGACGGCCATCGGGAACAAGCTTTGAGCTCCATATTGAATGGAGAGATACACTCTTGTAATCGGATCTTCAAACGTAAAGTTCGGGAGGATCAGATCAAGTAATGGCGCTGTGAATAAAAGCATTAACAGGACTGTGACAATCCAGCCAATCGTTGTACTGAAACTGAATGCTGTAAACACCAGACCGGAGGCAGCTATCAGAAGCATGACTGTCCATACAGACCACATAATCGATTGATCATTTTGCATCGGATAAATCGTCAGTCCAAAAATACTGATCATCAGCCCTACGACCACATTCAGCAATCCAAATAAAGATAGCTGAATGAACCATGGTGTGAGAGAGAAATGCTGGGTGAAAAATCCAATTAATAAAGCACTCGCCAGCAAAATCACCAGCATCACAACCGGAGGCAGATTAACCACCTCTTCTTCCAGTGTTTCCCCTGAAATGGCTACAGGATTAGAAAGAAAATCATACACATATCCGTTATCCTGACCATCAACAATTGCATTATTAAAAATTTCATTCAGATCTTCTTCTACATTCATGGTAAATAATACATTTTCTTCCCAGTTTGTATTCAATAAACTGGATTCAAGCTGAACACGTTCAACTTCCTCCTGCATCACACTCGTAGAAGAAATTACTCCTTCCTGACGATCTGACAGAGACGTAATCAGTCCATTGAGTGATACGATCTCACTTCCAATTTCGGATTGATAGGTAAGTGCATTTGACCCTCTTGTTAACGGATCGCTTTCTCCGTTTAGCAATGCGGCTTCTTCTGCATTTGCTTCTGCAAGAGTAGAAGAGAGGTTTTGAGAGCTTTCCACAATCGTCTCTAATTCTCCTAAAATCAGTCCTTGCTGTTCTTCAATAATAGACGCATAATTTGCCATCAGATTGTCCGCCTGAACAGAAAAATCATCTACATTGCTTCCGGCTGATGCAACAGATCCGCTAAGCGCTTCCCACCCTTGACGTTCTTGTTCGCCAACGGCCAAAATGGATTGATAGTTTTGGATAAGGTCTTCACTTGCAAGCAGCTCATCAGCAACCGGATCTTCAGTCTTTTCAATTTCATTTACAAGCTGAGCATATTGCCCAAGTGCCTTTGCATAAGAAATCAGCTTCTGTCCGTTTGTCGATTCAAGACTCTGGTTGAAAAAGCTGTTAAGCTCATCTTTTCTGGAATCCGACAGGACATCTGAAGAGAGAATTTCCTCTTCGATCGCCCATATGGCATCTCTAAATGAGGTGTCGGGCTCTTCTTCTTCTTCTACTTCTTCAACAGGGGGTTCGTACTCGTCAATCTGTGCTGCAAGATCGTTGAATAATTCCTGCCATACTGCATCAGACTGCTGTTTTTCCTCTAAACCGGCATCAATGGTTTGAAGAGAAGCCGTGATTTCATCCAGTGTCAGCATAAGTTCCTCAGTTTCAGGAAGAACATCTGGTGATATAAGAGAAATGGTTTCTTTAACTGCTTCAATTTCCGCCGCCGTACTGCCAAGCGCCGCTCGTTCGTCTTCAATCAGATCAAGTTCTGCTTCGGGTACTTCAGGCAATTCCGGAACCTCGTCTCCTGGCTCCTCAGGCTGCTCCGGTTCTTGTGGAGCGTCTGCTTCAACGATGTCATTTCTTAACGGGATTAAAACCTCTTGCACCTGATTTAAGCTTCTTACATAAAGATCCTGCTTATATGATTCTAAAATGACAGCCTGGAGGTCCACAAGTTCCTGAAGCTGATTTCCGACCGCTCCTGTGCGTTCTTCATTTAAGCTGTCGGCAATGGTCGTTGTGGCATTTATCTGTTCTTTAATATCATCTACATTATCTAAAACAGAAGCCTGCTGATCGGCATACGACAGCATCGCCTGATTTTGATTGGCGGAAATTTCGGATGAGCTTTCCTGTATTAAGCGCTGGCTCTCTGCATATGTGTCATTTAACACAGTCTGCTGCCTCTGCTGATATTCTCTGTATACTTCTACATTATCGACAAAAGCAGTCAGCGTCTCATCAGCTTCTTCAATGGTTTGTATACGTTCAGTGGTACCCTCAGTTCCATCCTCAATGGAGCTTTTTAAGCCATCCAGCATTTCTTTTTGATCGCTTATTTCCTCCGCAAGCGTTTGGGAACCGGTACTGTAAAAGGAGTTCATGGCTTCCTGAAAATCTATTTCCTTTTCAAGAATATCTCCGAAAGCAACCTTTACATTATCGATCTCCTGAGCAATATAGCTCCAGTAAATAGTCGACATTTCACTATTAATTTTGTTTCGTGCGGATTCCAGCTCCCGTTGAACCCGCTGGCTGTTTTTGGCATTCAGCTGTGGTTGAAGTTCAAATTCTATTGACGCTTTTGCTGGTGTGCTCTCTTTAAAATTCAGGACCGCTTCAGAGAAGTCGGAAGGAATATAAAATACAGCGTCATAAACCTGACTTTCCAAGCCGTTTTCTGCAGCGCTCCTGCCTACTACGGTCCAGTTAAAGTTAGAGGAATCATTAATTAAAGAAGACACTTCCTGTCCAAATCTCAAAGACAGTCCTTCCTGCTCAGCCCCTATGTCCTCATTCACGATGGCAATTTCTCTTGTGGATTGTTCCGTTACCTCTTCAGGGTTATCCCCAATGTAGGTAAAAAACAGAACAGGAAGAATCATGATGTAAACCATAGTGCCGAGCATTTTCAGCAGATGCTTTCGTTGATCAGTCATTCAGGCACAGTCCTTTCTGCTTCTTCAAATAATGGAATTTGAATCCGCTTTTCTTTTCCATTTTTTATAAAATAGCCAAACCCGGGAAGCACTTCCTCTTCATTTCGGGTAAAGGAAAGCGTAAATAGATTTTGATCAGATTTCTTCATAAGTAAAAGAGCCTGACGAATCTGTTTTAGTTCACTTGTAAGTGAATCAAAGCCTTTAGACACTTCGTTGCTGTTTCCGGCAGCAATAACCTTGAAGCCCAGGTAGCTGTATTGCTTCATAAAACCTGCAATTTTATCCTGAATGGATGGATTAATGGTTTGCTGAAAACGTCCAACTCCATCAACTACCAGCACCACTGGCGTAAAAACAGGCACGGGTCTATGTCCTTCAAGAGCAGCTGCATATTCTTCTCCTCTTTCCTTGAACAGCCCTTCGGCTTGTGACAGCCACTCTTCAATATGTTCTTTTGTCTGCAAATACGTAATTTGATCTTCCTTTGCGTAACGTGATAGACCTCTGTCGATTGAGTCAAATAAACCGATCGATTGCTGTTTTTCTTTTAACAGATCATGAAGGACCAGTCGTAAAACATTTGTTTTTCCTTTTTGAGAAGACCCGATAACAAGCCAGTGATTTCCTTTTGCCACATCAATGTAGACCGGCTGAACCGTTTCTTCATCCAATCCTACCGGAATAAGCCCTCTGCTTCTTTCATCCAAATACCTTTCTGTAAAGACAGAAAGCGGCAATTCACTAGGAAGCATAGGGACTCCAGACGGAGAAGCAGATCCTTCATAGAAATGATTGATTTGCTGAATCTCTTCTCTGATGTTCTCAAAGATCTCCAAATCACTTTCTCCTGCTACAGGGAGAGATACCTGTGTAAAAAGAGACTGCTCTTTTTTTATAACGGCTCTTCCGGGTATCGATTCAAGCTCAAACGGCAATTTCCCGATAATGGTGTAGGCCTCGCTCGTGTCCATTAAGTAATGAATAACTTTCGTTTTCAAATTATTGAGCAGGGCCTGGCGGACGGCATTGACTCTTGTCGCCGTTAAGATGACATACACACCGAGCGATTGACCGTCGCGTGAAATTTGAGTGAACTGGGAATCAATATCCTGCAGTTCTTCTTTTACCAGGTCAAAATTATCAATAGCAATAAAGCATAAAGGAAGCTTATCTTCGCTTAGTTCATTGTACATTTTGATGGAACTGACCTCTTTTTGCTGCAGCAGTTGCTTTCTTCTGTTCAGTTCCTGTTTCATCAGACGCAGGAATTTATCAATTTTTTTAGGCTGATCAACTTGAAAGTAATCAGCAGTATGAGACAGCTGCTTAATTGGCAGCAGGGCACCATTTCCAAAATCAAAAACATAATAATGTAATTCCTCAGGTGACAGCGTCCGGGCTAATCCTAATAAAAGAGTAAGAACGGTAGTAGACTTGCCGTACCCGGAAGATCCGAAGATTCCAATGTTGCCATCATCCATCCATTTATATGCGTATGGCGTCTGCAGCTGCAATTCCGGCTCGTCCACCAAAGCAAATTCCAGCGCATCTTCTTTCTCAGAAGGCAGCACCAGCCTCGCAGGCAGCGGAGGAAGCCACGGACTTGGGAGCTGCTTGATTTTCAGTTTTTCCTGAACACGCGATATCTCTTCTACGATGGCCTCAATTTCTGTTATGCCAGACGATGTCTTTTCTTCTTCTGTCGAAATGGATGACAGCGGCACGAGTCCAAGGTCAGTAACGAGGGCTACCTCATCTTCATTCGCCAGTGTTTCCTGCTGATAGGCTGCTCCGCTCCAAGCGGACTGAAACAATTCATACACTTCATTGTTGCCTACCTGCAAATAGCCTCTGCCTGTCACGGTAATATTCGCAGCATCCGGGTTTTTCAGGATTTCCCTGCTGTCACTGGCATCCTGAACCTTCAGGGAAATCCGGAATCTTGCGTTGCTCCATATTTGATCATCTATGATTCCGCCCGGCTTTTGAGTAGCCAGAATTAAATGAACACCCAAACTACGACCGATTCGCGCTGCGCTCACGAGTTCCCTGATAAACTCAGGCTCTTCAGTTTTTAATTCAGCAAATTCATCCGAGATTAAAAACAAGTGGGGCATCGGTATTTCAGCTTCACCTTGTTTAAACAGCTTTGTGTACTCATTAATATGATTGACTGTATGCTGATCAAACAGGCGCTGCCTTCTCTTCAGTTCACTTTTTATCGAGGCGAGTGCGCGTGCGCTGAAATTTTTACTGCCTTCAATATTGGTGATAGTACCAAGCAAGTGAGGCATATGTTTAAACGGCTGGGCCATACCGCCGCCTTTATAATCAATTAGGAGAAAGGCAACCTCGTGAGGGTGAAAGTGAACCGCCAGCGAAAGAATATACGTTTGTAAAAATTCACTTTTTCCCGAACCTGTTGTGCCGGCCAGCAAACCGTGCGGGCCATGTGCTTTTTCGTGTAAGTTCAGTTCTACGAGATCTTCTTTTCCTTTTAAACCAATTGGAACCGCCAGCGATTTGGCAGATTGAGAGGTTTGCCAGCGCCGGTCAATTTGAAGCTCGGCTGTATCTGTTGCTTTAAATAAATCAAGATACGAAACTGAATTAGGAATTGAATTGGTCATCCCAACCTGGTGGTCAAGCGAACGCAGCGTTCTGGCATATCGCTCATTTGTTTCTTTTTTCATTTCATCCATTACAAAGGGAATGCGGACCGCTTTTTTCTCTTTAATTAAAATATCGCCTTCCTGCTCATTAATGTAGCGGACCAGGGTGTGGATATTGTCGCTCAGGTTTTCTTTGGATTCAGCTGCAAAAATAACAGATAGGCCAAGGTGAGAGTATTCCCCCTCCAGATATTCCATAATGACATGCTCAGAAATCAGCAGCTGATTTGTTACAACAAACACAAAATGCGGGACAAAAATGGCTTCTTTTTCTTCTTCAAGCTCTCTTTCCCTGATCCATTCATAAATCGTAGACAGAAGCTGATCGCGGGTCTGCTCATTGTATATGAAGCCTTTCGCATAGGAGTTGGGAAGCATAAAGTGAGGCAGCCATTTCATCCATTCCCACGCTTTGTATTCATGTTCATGAGAAATGAAAACAAAACGAAGGTCATGGTAGCTGTGAGCAAAAGCCAGCTGCCCGATCATTTGATGGAGTTCATCCTTCATCACGGATTGCTTCCCAATTAATCCTACCGCTCCTTCTGCCAGACTGATAATGACGGGTGCGTCCTTTACTTCTTTATAATGCTTTTCAAGCTGCTGTGCCTGCTCGAGCAAATCATCAATTTCCCTGTTGGATAAATCGGCATTGCTGAGCGACACTTTATAGCTCGAGGGAATATTTCCTATCCCAAGCCTTAAATGGAGAAAATCATTGCTTGTCAGCGTGCGTTCCCAGATCCGGTCGCTGATATGAGAAGTTAAATACTTCATTTGTTCAAAGTCAGGATAATGAAAACGCAGAACTTCCTTCTGTTTTGAAGCAAGCTTATTCAGTTCTTCTCTTTTTTGCTGCAGATAGCTTGTATACACATTCAATCGTTTAGCTTTTCGTTTTTTATGATTTTTGCGCTCTCTAAAGTATTGAACGGTCGATGTAACAATGGTGGTCATAAACATCACCGCGGAAATAATAATAAACAGGCCTCTTGGCTGAATCAAGGCAATGATCACCATAACCATCAGCATCATCAGAGGAGGCAGGACCATCATCCACAGTCCGCGATTATTATTTTCGCTTTCCTGACTTGGAAAGGTCATCTGCACTTTTTCCTCCGGCATTTCGTAAACCATACGCGGAGTTCGTCTGTAAATCGGATAGTTTTGCTTCATTTGAGTGGTAGGTTCCACTAATCGTGGCAGAGTGCTTTTTACTTCTTCATTGCTTTTTATCATCAGGCTGTCCTCTGCTGATAATTGAAACTCCACACTGCTCCAGTGAATCACATCTCCAATTTGCAGTCGGAGCGGAGCGGTTTGCAGCGTCCCATTCACATAAAGAGCCTTCCCGGATGGCAGAAGAACCCACCCTTCCCCGTTTTGAGCAATTCTCCATTGTGCACCAGCATGTTGAGCCCATTCGTTCTCCAAAATATGGATTTGAGCCTCATCATCTTCCTTTGCAGCAATCGTGACTTCCTGTTCTCCGCCAATGTAGAATAATGTTTTCGTTCTCGGTACTTCCTCCAGAAGCACACGCAGCTGCAGTCCACCAAATGACAATGAATAAGCAGCTCCAGTTTCAAGCCTGACCGTCTCTTCCCCTTTTACAAGAATCATGTGATCGTCTTCTTTTTTTATGTAAAAAGCGGCTTGCAAGGCTCGTATGGACAGTGTATCTTTTCTGCCTGGCCCCACCGTGATCCGGTCAAAGGTGTGAGGATCAAATTCAATCCGCTGAAAATGATTGCCATAATACACAGTTATCTGCTCCATCACACCACCTCATTTCCCCTCACGCTTTTATCTGCTGCAGCCTGATCATCACGGTTGTCACTTTCTGTCTCTTCAGCATCTTCTTCACTCTCGGGCTGAGCATCAGCCTCTTCATTTTCCTCTTCAGCCGGTTCTTCTTCTGCATTCTGCTCTTCCTCTTGCTCCTCCTGCTCAGCCTCTTCCTGCATCACTCTTTCCTGATCGTATTCCTCGAGCTCCTGTTCGATTTGATCGAGCTCCATTTGCTTTTCTTCTCCAGTCAATTCAGGATCTCTTTTGATTGCTTCTGTATATTGCAGCAAAGCCATCATAATCAAATCCCGATCTTCAAGAGACCGGGCTACGTCGATTGCTTCTTCTTCCATTCCTCTGCCGATGTAGCTCCAATACAAAAAGTACTGTGGATCTGTTTGCAGCGTCAATCCATTTAAGATGGTTCTTTTCTGACTATCTCCAAGCGTTTCATTATTAACATAGGCCACTGCGAGCTGGTATTGCACGACATAAGGCATATCCTCAGGCTCGTGCGGGGCAAGCTCTTCTACTACACTGCTAAAATTGTTTTTCATAAAATATTCATTTGCTGCTATATAAGCATCCTGCCTTGGCTGTATAAAAAAATAAGAATAAAAGCTGAAAGCAAGCAAAGGGATGATTAACACAATAAGACCAATTAAACTATATTTTCTTCTTTTCCATGCTTTATTGGGTACATGGGTAAACGTTTTTTGCTGCTGTTCCTCCTGATCAATCTGTTTGATTACCAGTTCTTTTAATTCTTTTATATCGCTTGCTTCACGCAGCTCCTTCATAACAGGCGTCAGCTGCATGGTATGATAAAGGTTAAGATAATCCTTGAATGATTTCGAGGGATCCAATGCATACAAAATCGTTGCTTTTATTTCGTTAAATTGCAAATCCTGGTCTTTTTCATAGGGCGGAAGGCTTTCCTCAACCCCGTAATGAAGCAAATAAGGGACATTCGAGCGATCCAGGATGATATTATCAGGAGAATAGATCGGATGCAGCCGCTTTGAACGCTTTTGTTCTGCAAAGTGAACAAGCCTCAGTGCAAACGTCCAACGGGCTAACGCTGATTTTTTGTGCAGCGAAGAAAATGAATGAAAAGAATCCGGTGCTTGCACGGTGATTGTTACTTCATCCTCTGTGGAGAGTATTTCTTTTTTTAGCTCTGGATGAACCGTTTTAATCAAATGAATCTCAATTTCATTGACAAGTTTTATTTTGGTCTGCTGAAAAATAAAAACATGATCGTCTTTATGTTCCACTTTGGCGTCCAGCCGGTCTTCAAGGTATGTGTGCGAAGGTTCTGTCATGACGTGATCTCCCTTATAAAATTTCTATCCGGTCTCCTCTGGTTACGCCTTTTTCAGAAAGCTGATGAGTGCCGTATAAAAGAATATTTTTGTTTTCAATTCGAATCCAGCTACCTTCTTTCGGCTGAATGGAAATCTCTTTAGCCTGCCATACCACATCCACCAGTTTTTTGGCAGAATAATAATCAGACAGCCTCAGGTCAAACACTTCACCTGTATAATGCTTTAAATCAATCGTTACAGCTATGTACATCCAAAATTCACCTCTTTGTTTCATTCGTCTTTATGAAGTGACATCCTTACTACTGGATTATGTTTCTTGAAAATCAGAAAAAAAGCGCTATCATCTTTACAGAATCAGCGCCGCTTTTGTTATATAATTTTAAATTAATTAGCCGCGGATTTGACCGGCAACATTTTGGTCTGCTTCCTGCAAAGCATTGGATGCACTGCGAAGCTGACGGGAGATTTCTTCAAGAAGCTGAGACATTCTTACATAGGATGGGCGTAATTCTTCAAATTGTTCTGCAAATGCCTGACTGGCCTGTCCTTCCCAAATCGAAATTAAATTATCGATCATGTTGTCCAAACGGGTAACCTGCTCTGTAGCCATGCCGCTTTCCTGTAAATACTGGCTCGCAATTGCTTCTAATTCTGCTGGTGTAACGCGAATATTTCCTGACATCTCAATCTCTCCTTTTATTAACTTTTTTTACCTGTTTCCATTGTATCAAGTAAATGGAAAATATCAATTTTAAACCGGCATATTCTATAAAATATGTAAAAGGACTGATACAGAAGAGCTTATTATTAGGAAAATCGAACAAAAATAGGACCTATTTACCTTTTTATCCAAAACAAATAAGTAGAATTGCATATATAAATCTTGTTAAAAGCAACTATTATTCAAAAAACAATCTATTCAGAAAAGAAGTGAACAGGTCAAAGAGAGCCTGGGACAAAAGTGTCTCAAGCTCTACGACCGGTTCACTTCTCTTCAGGTGGACGCTTTCCGCAGGGACGCCGCTGAGCTTTTTCAGGGCTACGCCCCTCAAAGTCTCAGCTTGCCTTCATATCCTGCAGGAGCCGCCACCTTCCGCTCCGCTCACCTATTACTATTGATAAATATATCCTCTTTTTAAACTTCTTTGAGTTTTGTTCAAGCCCTCTTCTTTTCATCCGGTTAACAGCTTCTATCACAAAAATTATTGCCCGTTTATTTCTCCACAAACAATTCGTTTTCCGCTTTTTCCAGCTGGGTCTGTTTTGTAATCATCCGGACCCTCATGAATTACCAAGGCGCTTCCATCTTCATCCAGCAGGGAGTTTTTTGCTCCCTTTTTCAATGTAACTGCTTCAACAATCAGCTCCAAATCCACCGTTCCGTCTTCATCCACTCTAAGGTTAGGCAGATCTCCTGCATGGAAACCTTCTGGATTATCAAAGCCATGCTGTTTGCCTTCCGGATTAAAATGTCCTCCTGCTGATGTAAATTCCGGAGGCTCGCAGGAACCCTTTTCATGAAAATGGATGGCTTTTTCACCCGGTTCTAGACCTTCCACTTTTAACGCAATAGAGACGCCTTTTTCCGTCTCATTTAAAAGGGCAGTGCCAAGTGATTCTCCATCTGTACCTTTCATAACAGCTTCAATCATCGGTGCAGCTTCTTCACTCACAGTGACGGTTTCTTCATCCCCTGTAATGGAGGAAAATGCATTGCATCCTCCAAGAATTGCACCGATAAAAAAACAAATTCCAATTGATTTAAGCTTCATCTCTTTACCCTCCTAAATCGTATGTTACATTAGCAGGATTTCCATCATTGATGAAAATAATTCCTTTTTTAGGCAAAGAAAAAAGCGAGCCGGTTAAGCTCGCTTTAAATTATTCCGGTGAGAACTCCCTATTACCTTCTGAATACAGACATGACGGTGAATCCGACATTTGCCGGTCTTTCGGCAAGCCGCTTCATGAAGTAGGTATACCAGTCAGGTCCGAATGGCACGTACACTACCACATTATAGCCTTCTTCAGCCAGCTCTTTTTGCTTTTCGTCGCGCATTCCCTGCAGCATTTGAAATTCAAACTGATCCAGGGGAATATTATGTTCTCTAACCGTTTTTTTAACAAAATCGATCATATCGTTATCATGAGTCGCTATTTGTGTATAATTTCCTTTTAGCAAATTCGTTTTTACGAGGTTTTGATAATTCCAATCCACATTGGACTTATCATCCATATCCACGTCTGCTGACTCTTTATATGCTCCTTTGACAAATCGGATGATTGGAGACAGATCATCGAGCTTTTCAACATCTGTTTCTGTCCGATACAAATTGGCCTGAAGCGCAATTCCTACATTGTCATACTCATTTCGAAGCTTTGTAAAAACCCTAATGATTTTTTCGCAATTTTTATATTCTTCCATGTTGATTGTTACAAAAACATCGTATTTTTTGGCTTCTTCTAAGATATTTCGCATATTATGAATCGCAATTTCTTCGCTTAATTCCAAGCCAACGGAATACAGCTTAAGGGATATTTGCCCTTTTAATTTATTTTCGTGAATGGCATGGATCGCCTTGTAGCAAAGGTTAACCGTTTCTTTTGCATCCTCTGTTCCTTCAATCCGTTCTCCAAGGCAATCCACGGTCACACCCAGACCCTTTTGATTAAACTCTTTTACCTGGTCCACCATTCCCTCTACTTCCTGACCTCCGACAAAGTGTGAACCTCCAAGCGTCAGCCCACTTTTCCTTGCAATTTTAATCAATGGCTTGCTGTGCGCAAGAAAAGTGAAAAAACCACGCATCGTTTCTTCAACCATATAGATCCTCCTTAGAAAACCAGTGTTTATTCCCTTACTTTCCCTTTTAATCTGCATAAAAACCTTTCGCCGCATGTTACTTCACGCGAAGCAGCAGATAAATAAAGTAAGGAACACTAATAATGGAGACGACAATGCCGGCTGGAAGAGAAAGCTGGGATAAAAGGTTTTTCCCTATTGTATCTGCCAGGAGCAAAATAAAGGCACCAATCAGCGCAGCTGTCGGGACGAGCGCACGATGCTCCGGTCCGACAAGCCTTCTTGCAATATGAGGAGAAATAAGGCCAAGAAAGGCAATGCCGCCGCCAACTGCTACCCCAATTCCTGCGAGCGCTACCCCGCATAAAAGCATTTTCAGCCGTTCCACATTTAACTTAAGTCCGAGACCCTTCGCAAGATCATCATGCAGATTTAAAATATTCAGCACATTGGATTTCACGATAAGATAAGGAAGCAGAACAGCAAACCACGGAAGCACCGCCCAGACATATTCCCATTGCGTAGCCCATAAATCTCCAGAGAGCCAGACAGTGGCGCGCATAAAATCCTGAGGATCCAGCCTTAGCTGAAAGTATATCAGTGCGGCGCCAAGACCGGCATTGATCGCAATTCCGACCAGAATTAACCGGATAGACTCCATGCCATTACGCCAGGACAGAAGAATAATCGCAAGCGCAGTCAGCATGGCGCCGGAAAACGCAACCGCCGGCATGACGAAGGCGCCAAGGATAGAGAGCCCCTGACTAATCGTGCCAAAGAAAGTAATGTAAATCACAACCGCCAGACCAGCTCCGGCATTGATTCCTAAAATGCCGGGATCGGCAAGTTCGTTTCGTGTAATGGCCTGGAGGATGGTTCCTGACAGCGCCATCGCCATTCCAACTAAAATGGCGAGAACGATTGACGGGAGCCTGATTTGAAAAAGCACAAGCTCACTCCGGCTGTCTCCTTTTCCTAACACGGTCTGAAAAATTTCTTCTATTGTAAGCGTGACGTTACCCAGATGAAAACTGATAACGGCAACAGCAGCAATGAGTAAAAGTAATATTCCTGATACAAACAGAACCCGTTTTTTTCTTCGCATCATTTTATCCCCACTCCTCTGCGTTTAATTAAATAGAGAAAGAATGGGACGCCAATTAACGCGGTCACAATACCGACGGAGGTTTCAAAAGGAGGATTCATAAACTTTGAACCAAGGTCAGCCAGCACCAAAAGCAGCCCCCCAAGCACCATCGATACCGGTATCATATGAAAATAATCTTCTCCCACAAGCATCCTGCTGATATGCGGAATGATAAGACCGACAAATGAAATAGACCCCGCAACAGCAACTGAGCTGCCTGTCAGCAGCAAAATCGTGATCACTGCGAAAAACTGCACCATCTTCACCCGCACTCCCAGGCTTCTTGCGACATCCACTCCAAAACGAATCGTCGTCATAGGACGCAGCAAATAAAGAAGGACCGGAATCGCAGCGAGACCAAATAAAGAAAGAAGCTTAACGTCTCCCCACGCTGCGGTGTAAAGTGCACCAGCATACCAAAAGCTCATATTTTTGGCGACATCATAATAAAGGCTGATAGCCGTGGTTAAAGAGGTAAGAAACATGCCAATTGCCATGCCGGCCAAAGCCAGTTTGACTGGAGAAGAACCGCCTTTGGTCCAATTCGCCAAAGCCAGAATTAAAACCATTGTAATAGAAGCGCCGATCATCGCCGCTGCCGTTGATCCAGCAGCTGACATTCCTGGAAACAGTGCAAGGCCAATAACCAAAACGAACGCTGCTCCACTAGAGATACCTAGAAGGCCTGGTTCTGCCAGAGCATTTCGTGTCAGTGTCTGCATAAATGCACCGGAAACCGCTAAAAAACAGCCTACCAGCAAAGCGGTGAGCATACGGGGCATCCGTATGTCCCAAATAATCTGCCCCTCTTGTGTCTCAGTTCCTGTCATCAACACATCCTGGAGGGTCTGCATGGAATACTGGACGGATCCAAGCGCAAGGGAAGCCACCATGGCAGCAAGAAGAAGGACAAGGCCAGCGATAAGAATAAAAAATGTTTTTACTTTTGCTTTTCTATTTGAAGATTTTTTTTTCATCATTAGATGTCCCCCGAAACCCATACATACTCTAGAATTTTCGTTCACTCATTTCGTATTTTGTCACACATTGTTGTACAATGGAAAGCACTGTATCTTGAAATGTCGATTGACACCTAAAATGAAAGTGATTATCATTACCATTGAACCATCTAATCATACATGCTGGAGGAAGAAAAATGAATAGTCTAAAAAAACGTTCACTTATTTATACACCTATGTTCTCACTCGCACTGATTCTGGGCGCATGCTCCAATGCTGATGAGAATAATGCTGGCACTGAAAATGACGAAAATACCGATTCAGAGCAGGAAATGGAAGTCACCCTAGAAGATGCTACTGGTGAAGTAACCATTCCAACAGATGCTGAACGGATTATCGCCCCTTATATGGAAGACAGCCTGCTGTCTCTTGATATTACACCTGCCGCTCAATGGGCTATTGGAACCAGCGTGTTAGATTATCTTCAGGATGATCTTGCCGATGTTCCGACCATTGAATGGAACCTTCCGCTTGAAATGACAATTGAAGCAGATCCGGATCTATTACTTTTCAGCTCTCAAGCTGCAATGTCAGAGGGTTCAGCTGACGAGTATAGTGAAATTGCCCCAACCTATGTTTTTAGGGATGAAGAAGGATCCGACTGGCGCAAACAGATTGAGGTAATTGGCACTCTTACACAAAACGAAGAAAAAGCTGAAGAAGTTTTGGCGGACTATGAGGATACAGCAGCAGAAGCAGCTGATCAAGTTGAAGAAATGATCGGAGATGAATCAGCTGCAATGGTATGGGTCATGGCTGATCAATTCTACATTTTCGAAGAACAGCGCCATGCTGCAAATGTTTTATACGGAGACCTTGGCATTTCCGTTCCTTCTTTTATTTCTGATCTTGGTGAAACGGAAGCAGCGTGGAACCCGATTTCACTTGAAGCAATGGCTGATCTGGATGCAGACCACATTTTCCTTATCTCATTAGAGGAAGAAGCAGGTTTGACCCGTTTACAGGAAAGCTCTCTTTGGCAGGGTCTGCCGGCAGTTCAAAATGATCAGGTGTACAACATTACTGATTCAAGCCACTGGAACCTTACCGGCAATATTGCAAACCGGCTGACGATTGAAGATGTCCTTGCGGAGCTTGACAGCTAAATTATATAACATCTTACCTAAAGCCCGGCTCAGGCATCTGACCCGGGTATTTTTATTCAATCTGCTAAACTTGAACAAAATGACTTTTGGCTGGTCTCACCTCCGACCCCCAGGCTGCTTTCTTTTATTTCTATCTTTTGTGAAAACGTGGTAAGATGTAAATCGATAGAAAACCTTTTTAAGGAGTGACTTAAGCATGTCTAAAACAGGTACAATTGAATTAACAGACGGCAGCAAACTTGCATTTGAACTTTATCCGGAGGAAGCTCCCGGTACAGTAGAAAATTTCGAAAAGCTGGCAAACGAAGGATTTTACGATGGGCTGAACTTTCACCGCGTTATTCCAGGCTTTGTAAGCCAGGGCGGATGTCCAAATAAAAACGGCACCGGCGGACCAGGCTACACGATTAAATGTGAAACAGCAGGCAATCCACATACTCATGTAGCTGGTTCTCTATCCATGGCGCATGCTGGAAAAGATACAGGCGGAAGCCAATTCTTTATCGTACACGAGCCGCAGCCGCATCTTAACGGCGTTCATACCGTGTTTGGCAAAGTAACAGAGGGATTAGAGCACGCATTAACGATGGATCAGGGTGCAGGAATCAATTCGATTCGAGTATCTGAATAATTCTTATAAAAAAAGAGGCTGGGACAAAACTCAGCTGAATAAACGAGAATGCCCTCATGAACTTTAGTAGCTCATGAGGGCATTTTTTATTTAGATAATTAAAATTTTTAATAAAAGATAAGGACAACCTCTGGT
>NZ_JBNILO010000005.1:0-247871 GCF_050107735.1 Jeotgalibacillus proteolyticus | reverse complement strand
TTCATTTCTATTAAGATGCATGTATAGCTCCTCCTCGATATGGGCTCTAGGGTTTGCACCTGCATCATATCGGAGGGGCTATTTTTATGCAATAGCTGCGTAACTTCCTCACAGGAATAGCTCCTGCAGGACATGAAGGCAAGCTGAGACTTTGCAGGGCAGGCCCTGGAAAGGCTCAGCGCCGTCCCTGCGAAAAGCGTCCGCCTGAAGTGAAGTGAACCGGTCGTAGAGCTTGAGACACTCTTGTCCCAAGCTCTTTTTGTGTTCAGAAATTATTGCTACCTATGTTTCGTCATTAAAAGGGCATATTACACAAGTAGGGGGTGAGTCTTTTGAGTAATCCGAAGAAAAACAGCAAAGCTTTCGTACCGGAGCATCTGGGCACACAATCTAAAAATGCGGCAAAAACAAACAAAGGGAAAATGCTGGATAAAACCGGCAAAGAACCGATTGTTACAAATGGATAAAATCAATGGGGGGATCTCGATATGAATAAAGGTCAGCAGCATGAAGGGGAACACCGGGCAAAAATTAAAAAGATGCAGGAAATGCTTAACAATACCGAGCAAAATATAAAAGATACTGAATTCGCTATTGAGCATGCCGACACTGCAGCAGCCAGAGAAAAAAGAAGAGATAAAAATGCACAGCGTATGGAAGCTGTCGAAGATACACGCCGTGAAATAGAAGAAGAGCGTTCAAATCTTTAACTTTTACTGAGGGCGGGACAAAACAAAAACATTTAAAAAAACGAGGTAGTATTTGGTAAGCGGAGCTGAAGGTGGCGACTCAAGCGGGATATGACGGCAAGCTGAGACTTTATGGGGACATGCCCTGGAAAGGCTCAATCCCCGGTCCTGCGGAAAGTATCCACCTGAAACGCAGCGATCCGGTCAAAAAGGCTGAGACAGTTTTTGTCACAGTCTCTTTTTTTGGATAAAAAGAGGCTGGAACAAAACTCAAAAAAGTTTCAAAAATGCGGATATATTTATTACTAGTAGTAGGTGAGCGGAGCGGAAGGTGGCGACTCCTGCAGCGCAGCCGAACCAGTCAAAGAGCTTGAGACACTTTTGTCCCAAGCTCTGGCATTCATTTAGCTGTTGTTATCAAGCCTGCGATGTCCGGATGCTTCCATTCTTTCCTGAGGATGCGTATTGATCGTCCCGTCTGCCCGTTTAGAAGCAAATCGTGATTTTGCACGCGCCTTTCCTGCTTCACCCTTCATCGTCATTTCAGGAAAATTTTTTGCTTTGTTTCTCATGCAAATTCCTCCATTCTGAAAGTAGTAAAGCCTTCTTAGTGTGGTTGAATGGAGCAGAAATATAACCATAAAAACATGGCAATAATAATCCGAATAGCAAGGGGGCAAGAAGGAGAAAGTATAAACAGGGGGGATGCAGCATGGGAAAAGACAGACAGGAAAAAAAGCTGAAAAAGCAAAAGAAAGTACAGTCGGACCGGGACCAGGATCTACACTACCCTGGAGCGGCAGGCTCTGAAAAAGACGGCTCTAGGTCAAGAGTCATTGAAGAATAAGTAAAAAGAGCCGTTCCACAAAGTATGTGGGACGGCTCTTTTTTTAACGTGCGATAAAAAACGGGAGCTCCTTGGCACCTGTTAAACGTGCATAGGTAAACAGCTGTCCTTTGTGGTGAATCTCATGGTCTTTTCCACTTTCAAGCAATGCATAGCCTGGCATCACAGAGCCGTAAAACTCCACTTGTTTATCGAGCTGTTCATCAGAAAGCGTTTTTAAATCAGCCAGTGTTTGCTCAGTCGCAGCCTGTAAATAGTCCTGGAGATCCGTGATCGACTCAAATGTTTGATTTCCTGAAGGAGGAGTCAGCTCTCCATTTTGAACCGTTCGAACAAACATACTTGTAGAATCGGCAATATGCTGAACCAATTCAGATACAGACATCGCTTCATCCCAAGGCTTGAAATGAAGATGGTCGTTGTCAATTACTTCAACAAGTTCAATTAATGCCTGCCTGTGTGTCAGCCATCCTGCCATAAATTGATCAATTTTAGCCATGTGAAACCCTCTTTCTTTGTTTAGTTGATAAAACCAGTATATAGCAAAGAGTCTTTTTATTTCAAAAAATCTGTCCCCCACCTATGTTTTTTAATAAAAGAATCGGGAATGGAAAACATAGGGAAAGGAATGGTTTTAAGAATGGCTTCTTCCATATTAATCGGCATGACAATTGTCTACCTTCTTATTACGCTTTATTATTTTTTCACTAATAAGTCTTTTAAGGACAGCTATTTCAGTCCAGTACTGTTTTATAAACTGTTTTTCGTTCTCTTAAGTTTAACACTTGGGTTTGGTCTCTTATATTATTTGCTTTCCTTCAATGAACAGCTGTTATCGATTAATGACCCTTATGGAGACCCTGTTGAAAAGACCTTTGGCAATTTCCTTTATTTTAGTGGTGTAACGATTCTTTCTGTGGGATATGGAGACATGGTGCCTGTGGGTCCGGCACGTTTTTTCGCTCTCATTGAAGCCAGTCTTGGACTGCTGCTGCCAACTGCCTATTTTATAAAGGCATTAAGCTCTTCAAAGGATAAAGAAGAAAAGGAATAAATTATGCTGGGAAAGGGAGAGGTATACCAATGGATAAATTAATACCTGTAGTATCTGTTAAGGCAGGAGAAGAACAGGACGTCGTGTCTGATGTGTTTATGTATACGAATCAGGTGGTCAATCTCTTTTTTGTAACCCTTGATCCATCTGCCCAATCGTGGGTGCTGGTTGATGCAGGAATGCCTAAATCAGCTGAAAAGATAAAGAAAGAAGCAGAGGAACGATACGGAAAAGGGACGAAGCCTGAAGCGATCATCTTGACTCATGGCCATTTCGATCATGTGGGCGGTGTGGAGGAGCTTTCTTTAGAGTGGGGGGTGCCGGTATACGCACATTCTCTTGAGATGCCCTATCTTACCGGCAGGCAGGACTACCCTGAACCTGATCCTACAGTCGATAAAGGATTAGTTGCGAAAATGTCACCTAAACTGTTTCCTAACGAAGCGATTAATTTAGGTCAAAAAGTGCAGTCTCTTCCAGACGACGGCTCGATTCCGTTCATGCCCGAATGGAAATGGGTTCATACTCCAGGTCATACTCCCGGGCACGTTTCATTGTTTCGGGAACGGGACCGTTTTCTAATAGCTGGAGACGCATTTGTAACGGTTAAGCAGGAGTCTCTTGCGAAGGTGACGATGCAAACCCTTGAAATTCATGGACCGCCTAAATACCTCACAATGGATTTTCAGGCATCCTGGGATTCTGTGCGGGCTATAAAGAATCTAGAGCCCTCTATTGCTGTAACCGGACACGGAAAACCGATGGAAGGCCAGCAGCTAAAGGAAAACCTGCAAAAACTTGTCGATGAATTTGAAACCATCGCCATGCCGGATCGATCATAAAAATAAAGCATGTCCACACGAAAAAAAGTCGTGTGGACATGCTTATTTGTATGGCTAATGATAGCCGTTTTGTCCATTTGCAGAGCTGGAAGTTTTCCCTTTTGGTTTCTGCTTGCTGTTTTGCTTTGTCCCGCCGTCTTTATTTGCTTTATTGTGTGAGCTCAAGTAAATCCACCTCCTGCATGACTGCTTTTATTTTCCCCTCTTAAAAACAGAAGTATGCTGGTGAATGCAGGAAGCAAGCAGGACCATCTGTTTTACAAAATCTTGCCGCATTGATTATTTGTTCCTCATCGCTTTCAAAATAAAGCTTACAATCAAAATTAAAATAATCGCGCCAAGAAGTGCAGGAATAATTGCGATATCTGCAATTTCAGGTCCAAGATCGCCTAAAATCATATCACCGATCCAGGCTCCAATAATCCCCGCGATAATATTTCCAATAATGCCTCCAGGAATGTCTTTACCTAAAATCATTCCTGCGATCCAGCCAATCAAACCGCCGACAATCAGATACAAAATAAATCCCATTTGGTTCCCTCCTAACTTGTTTTTATGGTTTAGCATGTCCGTTCCCGCGGCCATTATGTATATGTACATAGATGAGCTTAAGCAGGGAAAGCTATTTGTATAAAGGGGGCAATTACATGAAATCATTAAAGAAGTTTTCTCTTGTTATAGGGTTTGTGCTGCTGTTAACGGCGTGTAATATAAATGAATTAAACGAATCAGAGAAAGAACAGCCGGGCCATCAAAAAGAAGGAAGTGCCAATATCCTTGAAAAAGACAGAGAAATCCTCGATAACCGTGATGATGGGTCGGAGATTGAAGTAGATGATGGTGGAACAGAAGCGCAAAATGATCCCTGGGATGGAATAGGCGGAAAAGAAACGGATGAAGTTAGAGAATAATCTTGCAGGCAGGGGGCTGTGACATGATGTACAGCCTTATTCCCTTCACTTGACGTTTTGTCCCGGTCGGTCTCAAATTTTTGCGATTTCAGTGTAAACAATGCTGAAAAATTGCCGACATTATAAAAAGGAACAAAAAACGCAAAAAGGGGTATGTGATCCATTGAATTATTTCTCAGCAGAAACAGTCATCCTAAACAATGAACCATCCAATCAGCTTTCTTTTCGCTATATAGGTCCTGTTCAATTAACAGATGAATTTATTCAGTTCGCTAAAGAAAACCATTTACATATTGGGTATGAAAAACAACCCTCACTCCGTTCAGCAGTACGGAAACTGATTGCAAAAAAAGAATCATCTTCCTCCTATGAAGTCCGTCTCCATGACATGGAAATTAAAGACCAGTATCGCTATCCCCATGTGATATCTGTTCAGCAGCTTATGATGGAAGAACTGATCGTCAGCTTCGCAACGCTCAATGAAGCAATTCTTCTAAAAGAGTTGATTCTTAAGGAGCTTGAAGAACTCGGTGCTGCAGTAGACGGAGGCGCTCTGGGGTTAAGTAAAACAAGTTAAAAAATGAAAGCCTCTTGGCGTGCAATAAGTAAAGCAGGGGGCTTTAAGCATCCTTTTACATTTGCTTGGCTTAACCATCTCCTGCCTTTTGGGAAGACAATTGGCAGAATGAGCATTCATCTCCCGTCAAGTTCCCCTCTTTTATAGCCTTCATTATAACCCCCTCCATATCTGATAGATTATTTCACAAATGTGAGTTATTTTAAGGCCCTTGCCCCAATGATTTTGGGTATAGATAAAGTAGGGCAAAATTAAATAAGGGGGCAGTTTATGAAGAAATTATCGAATGAATATATCGAAGAGGTAGTAAAAGCCTGCAGACCCTTTGCTTCAAGAGGGTCCGTTGTTGATCATATTCCCGGGCTGGATCAATCACATTTAACAGATCTCGGTGTAACCATTGTGACACTTGATGGAGATGTATATTCTGCAGGTGAAGATCATAACGATTTTTCATTTCAAAGCATCTCGAAAGTCATTTTGCTTTTAATGGCACTTGAGGATTTTGGCAAGGAGATTGTGTTTCAAAAAGTAGGCATGGAACCCACAGACGATTTTTTCAATTCCATATCTAATCTTGAGGATTACGAGGGGCAGCGGCCATATAATCCACTGATTAATTCAGGAGCAATCGCGACAGCCAGCATGATCAAAGGAAGTTCTGTGGAAGAGCGATTTGAAAGATGCCTGGATTTCATTCGGAAAATCATGGAGAACAAGAAAATCAGCATGAATGAAGATGTGTACGAATCAGAAGTTAAAAATGGAGCAAGAAACAGAGCGCTCGCTTATTTTATGGAGAGCACAGGGGTATTATCAAGCCAGGAATCTGACGACGCACTCGACTTATATCATCGCATCAACTCTATTGATATTAATTCACTCGCTTTAGCGAAAATGGGCTGCTTTTTATCCAATCATGGAAGATTGATCGGTGCAAAAAAACAGCTTATCCAGCCTGAACATGTCCGCACGGTAAAAGCGATTATGCTGTCGTCCGGAATGTACAACGAATCCGGATCATTTGGCGTGGAGGTAGGCTTTCCATTGAAAAGTGGTGTCTCCGGCAGTATAGTGGGTTCTGTTCCAGGTCAAATGGGGATTGGCATTATTGGACCAGCGATAAATAAAAAAGGGAACAGCGAGGCGGGAGGACAGGCGCTTCGCATTCTTTCAAGAGACCTCAAATTAAATATTTTTCATGACAGCAATGTGAAAAATGTAGATATTAAATAAGTAAACAGGCCCCTGAACCGCTTGCTGCGGAATCAGGGGCCTGTTATTTATGCCTCTAATTGAACATTTAATTCCTTGAGACCTCTTAATAAAAACTGATTAATCCACTGAGGCTGTTCCTGAGATGCCATGCGAATAGAAGGAAAAGCGGTTAAAAGTGATTCCAATGCGATTTTTCCTTCAAGTCTGGCCAGAGGTGCTCCAAGGCAAAAATGGATGCCGAAGCCAAAAGCCACATGTGCGGATGGATTTCTTGTGATATCAAAGGTATTCGCGTCCGTGAACTTCTCTTCGTCCCGGTTTGCCGAGCTTAGAGAAGCCAGCACAAAATCTCCCCGTTTAAACGTTTTTCCGTGAAACTCCATGTCTTTTTCTGACCATCTTGCTGTAGAGAAATCAACTGGACTGTAAAAACGCAGTCCTTCTTCAATCGCAGGCTCAATAAGAGAGTGATCTTTTTGAACGGCCTTTAATTGATCAGGATGCTCAAAGAGGGCATACATCGTGTTGGCGATTAAATTTACGGTTGTTTCATGACCGGCAATAATCAGGAGAACAATCATGGAGTACAACTCGTCCCGGTTTAATTTTTCCCCTTCTTCTTCCGCTTGCAGAAGCTTGGAAATCAAATCATCCTGAGGCTGCTCTTTTCGTTCCTCAAACAATCGGGATAAATACGCGATAAAGTCTTCTACATCTTCTGCAAAATTAGTCGTTAAGTTATCAGAGGCTGCCAGAATGGTATTGGACCATTTGCGGAATTTGTGGCGGTCTTTTGTGGGTACGCCAAGCATTTCACTAATAACAATAATAGGAAGAGGGAAGGCGAAATGAGTAATCAAATCAACCGGTCCATCTTGGGTTTTCAGTTCAGTGATCAGGTCATTTGCGATAGCCTGCATCCGAGGCTCCAGTGCTTTGATCGTTTTCGGATTAAAAAAAGGCTGAACAAGCTTTCTTAGCCTCGTGTGGTCAGGCGGGTCGGCATCAAGCATCATGTTCCGAAAGATTCGGATGATTTTTCCTTCGTCTCCCTCAGCTGCCGGTGTGACAAATATTTTCGATTGATCTTTAATAAAATTTGGACTTTTAAGCAATTCTTTTACTTGATCATATTTAGTAATCATCCAGGAAGTCTGACCATTTTGCTGGTTCATAGCATATACAGGATCGGTTTTGCGAAGTTGATGGTAAAACTCATAGGCACCTGTTTTAAAATTCGAAGTATAAATTGTCTCCATCGTTTCCATCTGGCATTCCCTCCTTTTTTATATCTGTTCAAAGTATAAGGGATAGAAGAACATGCATCAAACAAAATATGGTAATAGAGGAAGCGGAAGCAAGGAAATCAATGTTTACTGACCGGGAACTTTTCTGTTCCAAATTGAGCATAGAACGTGCATTTTTCAAAAGTTAGGAGGATAATAGCGTACGAATTACTGTATTTATTAAACTGAAAATCATTTAACGAACCTGACAGCAGTCACTGACTGACAGCCAGGACTATTTGTTTTTCTATAAGAAAGGTCGCTATATATGAATCTATTATCCGGAAGAAAACGCCTGCAGCTTGCTTTTTTGCTTGGAACGTTAGGAGCCCTTGGACCTCTCACGATCGATATGTACCTGCCGGCGTTCCCCATGATCGCACAGGAGCTGCACTCCAGTGCCTCGGCTGTTCAATTAAGCTTAACTGCCTGTTTGCTTGGTCTTGGTCTTGGCCAGCTGGTGATGGGGCCATTAAGTGATGTGCACGGTCGGAAAAAGCCGTTGATCATTGGGTTGATCTCATTCTTGCTTGCTTCCCTGCTCATTTCCTTTTCACCGAATATCTACTTTTTAATTGGGGTGCGCTTTCTCCAAGGATTCTCCGCGGCTGCAGGGATTGTTATTTCACGCGCCATTGTGAGGGATATGTTCAGTGGAAGAGAATTAACCAAATTTTTCTCTCTTCTTATGCTCATTAGTAACCTCGCACCAATCTTAGCGCCAATTGCCGGTGCCGGAGTGCTTTCTTTTACAAACTGGCAGGGTGTATTTGTCCTCCTTGCTGTCATTGGACTCGTTTTAACAAGCACCATCTTTATCCGGTTTGAAGAAACCCTGCCTGTTGCAGAACGTGTGCCGAGTAATATCGGCCAGACCTTAAAGAATTTCAAATCTCTGCTTACAGACCGCCAGTTTGCAGGCTATGCCCTTGCCCAGGGACTTATGATTGCTGGTGTATTTGCTTACGTCTCAGGAACTCCGTTTGTTTACCAGAATGTGTACGGGTTCTCGGATACACAATTTAGTTTTCTGTTCGGAATCAATGGATTTGGCCTGATCATCGGCACCCAGCTCGTTGGCCGCCTGTCCCATGTTATAACAGAAAAAACCTTCTTGCTGATTGGTCTTTCCCAGGCCTTTATCGTGAGTACCGCTCTGGTTTTTGCTGTGCTTTTAAATGGACCATTTATTTCACTGGCCATCCCGCTGTTCTTTTTCGTCATGTCAATTGGGATCGTATCCACTTCCAGCTTTTCACTCGCCATGCAGACGCAGGGACATATTGCGGGCAGTGCATCAGCGCTTTTAGGGCTGCTGCCATTTCTGCTCGGGTCTATTACAGCCCCGCTTGTGGGAATTGCCGGTGAACAAACGGCAGTTCCAATGGGCTTTATTATGTTTACCACCAGCACACTTGCTTTGCTGTCCTATTTTGGCCTTGCTAGAAGAGGAGAAAAGCTGAGAAAGGCTTCATAGCGGGGGTTTAGGAGTTGAGTTAGTGCTTTACAGTACAAAAGGGGCCTGGCCCCTTTTGTCAGCTAAAGGGAACAGCCCCGGTGTAAAGTGATTGTGGACGGAAGATGCGGTTGTTTTCGGATTGCTCGATAATGTTGGCTGTCCATCCGACCATTCGGCTCGCTGTGAAGGTAGGGGTAAATAATTCAGGCGGCAGGTCGACTGCTTTTAAGATGGCAGCAGCATAGAATTCCACATTTGTGTAGAGCTTTCTGCCGGGCTTGTAGTGATCAAGCAGACGGAGGGCGGTTTCTTCTACGAAATAGGCAAGATCAAGCCATGGATCTTCTCCTGCCAGCTGTTTGGTCATTTCTTTTAACGCTTCAGACCTTGGATCCGTTGTTTTATAAACACGGTGGCCAAACCCCATCAGTTTTTCACGGTTTTCAAGCTTTTCTTTGATCCAGACTTCTGCTCTTTCTTTTGTCTGAATCTCATGAAGCATTTGCGTTACTTCACTTGGGGCACCTCCGTGCAAAGGACCCTTCATTGCGCCAATTGCTCCAGCTGCACCTGAGATCAGGTCTGATTCAGTGGAGGCAATCACTCTTGAAGCAAAAGTGGAGGCGTTCATGCCGTGCTCCATTGTCAGGATGCTGTATGCGGTCAAAGCCTTCTCGTGCGTGTCCGTTGGTTTTTTGCCATGAAGCATAGTTAAATAGTTTGCGATGTGGTGAAGGGAAGGGTCCGGTTTAATGGGCTCTTCCTTTTTTAAATGGGCCATTCTTGCTGTAATGATGGTTGGAACCACTGCTGTAGCTGCAATCGCCTGGTCAACGGTTGGCGGCCATGAGAAAAAAGAGCTCTCAAGTGCGGATACGCAAGTTCGGATGACACTCATCATCGACATTTCCCGTGGAAGCGCTTGTAAGATGCTGCTGACATGAGAGGGCAAAATCCGGTAATGGCGAAACTTTTCCTGGATTTTGAGAAGACTGTCCGCATCAGGCAGGCGGCCATACCAGAGCAAGTGGCATACTTCTTCAAAAGAGCACTGCAAGGAAAGCTTATTTGCCTCATGCCCCCTGTAAATTAATCGGCCATTTTGCCCGTCAACCAGGCTGATGGCTGTATCGGTTGCGATCACTCCTTCGAGCCCTCTACTCCATTTTTCATTGTTCATTGAACACACTCCTTTTTTATCTGATTAAAATAACCGTAACGTTTTTGAGTGATTATTAATAATAGTAAATTAATGAGATAATGATTAAAAAACATAATCAATGAATGGGAGGTTTCTCTATGAATATAAGCTGGTTAAGAACTTTTATTACTGCAGCTTCTTGTGAAAATTTCCATAAGACGGCAGAGCTATTATATTTATCTCAGCCAACGGTCTCGGTCCACATTAAACAGCTTGAAAAAGAAACAGGAATCCGGCTGTTTCAACGTAAAGGAAGAGTGGTGCGTTTAACTCCGGCAGGAAATACGTTTTTACATCATGCAAAATCGATTGTACTGGAGGTTGAAAAGGGACAAATGAAAATGGAGCAATTCCGGCAGGGGTATAAGAAGACCCTGACGCTTGCCGTTTCTCCACTTATCGCTTCTGTGTATTTGCCGTATTGGGTACATGTATTTATGAAGGAACATCCTCAGGTTGAAGTGATGATTAACGTGGTGGAATCGAATCTCATCAGTGAAGAGATTGAAAAAGGAAGGGCGGATCTGGGTTTGTCCAGACAGGAAACAAGCCTCCTGGGACTGACATGTGAAAAATTATACAGCGAACCCCTCGCAGTCATCGTTCCTCATGACGGGGGTGAAAGAGAGAACGCCGCTCCTCTTGAACTGGAGGAGATTATAGAAGACTACTATCTCATCACACATAATCATCCGGAATACTGGGAGGAGGTATTGCTGAAAATGAAAAGCCTTCATCCCTTCATAAGAACGATGAAAATCTCTCAGGTTCATGTTACAAAACGTTTTATTGAGGAAGGAATCGGTTTTTCGGTCCTGCCCCGATCGATTGTGCGACGTGAGCTGGTGGAAGGAAGAGTGCTTGAAGTGTTCGTGGAAAAAGAGCTGAATTTACCTCTTTCAGCCACTTATTTAGTTCAAAGAGACGGGATGCAAGAGGGAGATTCATTTGTACAGGTGTTGAAAAGATTAATTTAGAATATAAAAACAGTAGATTAGTACTGCTTCTTATTTTTACCCATATTATAGAAAATAATAAAGTAATATTACTTTAGAATCATCCTTTTAAAGGATTATATTAGGTCTAAAGAATTTGTTTAAATATAAATCTTTGTGAGTGACTGTCATTATTGTAGAAATTTACAAAATATGAGGTTTAGAAGGAGAAGAAGGGAGGTAATGTTACCTGATAGATTAATTACATATAAAGGAGAAAACAACATGCTCACAGTTGCAAAAAGAAGCGTCATCTTAGTTTTGATCTGTTTATTGGCAGCGGGATGCAGCAATGAAGACAGCGGGTCTTCGCAGGCAGCAGATGGCAAAGTGGAGTTGGATTTTTGGACGTTCTGGGGGTCTGAAACAAGAAGACCGATTATTGAAAAAATGATTGATGACTACAATGAATCCCAGGATGAGGTTTTTGTAAAACATACGTATTTACCGTGGGGAGATATTTGGACGAAGAATCTGGCATCGATTGCAGCAGGAAACCCTGCAGATGTCATTGTAAATGATATAAATTCTGTTGCCCAAAGAGCGGAAGCCAATCAGGTAACAGAATTAACTGACTATGTGGAAGAGGATTATCTGGAGCAGTTTTATCCGAATCTAGCAGAAACCGTTTTAGTCGATGAAAAACTGTATGCAGTGCCTTTTAATACAGATACCAGGGTTCTTTTTTACAATAAAACGGCTTTTGAAGAAGTTGGACTTGACCCTGAACAGCCTCCTGAAACGTGGGCAGAACTTGAAGAATATGCGCAGAAACTGGATAAAAAGAATGGGGATCGATATGAGCGGATCGGCTTTTACCCGCTATGGGGAAGCTATGGAGCAGATTCCTGGATGACAAATGCAGACGGGGGCAATGGTTTTATTGAAAATGGAGAAGTAACGGTCGATACGGATAAAAAAGTAGAAGCACTGGAATGGGTAGCTTCCTGGAAAGAAAGGTATGGCGCACAGACCATTGATGCTTTTACAGCAGAATTTGGCAGTGAGCAAGCAAATCCTTTTATTAATGGAAAAGTAGCGATGTGGGTCGATGTTGGCACATTCTATACGCAAATACGTGATTTTGGAAATGGAATGGATGTTGGAGTTGTACCAATTCCGGCCTTTGATGAATCCGCTGATAATTGGAGTACGGGTGGAGGCTTTGTAGTAGAAGTGCCTGAAGGCTCAGAGCACCCCGAAGAAGCCATGGATTTTATTAATTACTTAACAGGCGAAGAAGCACAAAAATATTGGGCTTCTGAAAACTATGACAATGTGGCAAATGTTGCAGGTTCTGAAGCGGCGGAAGAGGAGCTAGAAGGACAGGAAAAAGAAGTGTTTACCTTTTTAAATGAAAACCTGGACTCGACTAAGCTTTACCCGATGCCGGTTGCGTATCCGGACTACATGAGTCAGATTAATCCATTAATTGACAGTGTCATGCTTGGAGAGCTTGAACCGGCTGAAGCGCTTGAGCAGGGACAAGCTGCTGTGGAAAACAGTAAAAGAGAATAGGAATGGATGAACGAAAAGAAAGGGTCGATACCTTTCTTTTTCGTTATTTTTTGGATAAGGGGGGCTATGATTGAGAGCAAATAAAACGGGTGCTGCAGGAAAAACGCTTGTTGATGAAATGCAGCCGGCTAAACTCAGTTTAATTAAAGGCAAAAGACAAAAGCCGATGCGAAGCAAAAAAGAAAATTTAATTGGTTATTTATTTATCAGCCCCTGGCTTATCGGCTTTTTTGGATTAACATTGGGGCCGATGCTATTTTCTTTATATGCAAGTTTCACAAATTACAATATTACCTCACGGATGGACTTTATTGGACTGGCAAATTATAAACGAATGTTTCAGGTGGATGCCCTATTTACGACTTCTTTATGGAATACCATTTATTATGTTGCTTTTACCGTGCCTCTTACAACGGCAGGGGCCATATTAATTGCTGTTCTTTTGAATCAGAAGGTTAAGGGAATGAATGTCTTTCGGACAATCTATTATCTTCCTGCTGTATTGTCAGGTGTAGGAGTTTATTTTTTGTGGATGCAAATGCTCAGTCCGTCTACCGGGCTTGTGAATACAGTGTTGGCATGGTTTGGAATAGCAGGGCCTGCATGGCTGTTTGATCCCGAGTGGACAAAACCTGCACTGATCTTGATGAAAATGTGGAGTGTGGGGGGCGGAATGCTGCTGTATCTTGCAAGTCTGCAGGGTGTGTCAAAGCAAATGTATGAAGCAGCGCTTTTGGATGGGGCCAATGTATTTCATCGATTCTTTTACATAACCCTTCCGATGATTACTCCTATTATTTTCTTTGATATTGTGACCAGCACCATCGGATCGTTTCAAATTTTTCAGGAAGCATATGTTATGAGCCAAAGTGGAGACGGCGGACCTGCAAATTCCCTGTTATTTTATAATCTTCATATGTGGAATAACGCGTTTGAACTGTTTGATATGGGCTATGCTTCTGCGATGGCATGGGTTTTATTCCTCATCGTCCTCGTAATGACAGTGTTTCATTTATACCTCAGTAAAAAATGGGTGTATTACGAAGGAGGGGACAGGCGGTGACGCGGAGGAAGGCAAAATGGTATGAAACAAAAAAATTCAGGGTTTCTTTTAAAGCATGGATTATCACATTTGTTTTACTTGCGGGAAGTTTATTAGTCCTCCTGCCGCTTTGGTGGATGATATCGACTTCTTTAAAGTCGCCTGAGGAAATTGCTCAGTATCCGCCGACATTCTTTCCGAGTGAATTCCGATTTTCAAATTATATTGAGGCCTGGCAGACGGCTCCTTTTACCAGATGGGCGTTAAATACGCTGTTTATTGCGACAATGGGAATGATCGGAGCTGTACTTGTTAATTCTCTTGTAGCTTATGCTTTCGCAAAGATACGATTTAAAGGGAAAAATCTCTGGTTTGTTATTATTTTGGCGACGATGCTGATTCCGGGTTTTGTAACATTGGTTCCCCAATATATTCTATTTTCAAAGCTTGGATGGGTAAATACGTATCTTCCCTTAATTGTTCCTGCATTTTTTGGAAGTGCATTTTTTATCTTCCTTCTCCGGCAATTTATGATGTCGATTCCAAATGAGCTGATGGAAGCAGCTATACTTGATGGTGCCAGCCATTTGCAAATCTGGTGGCATATCATGATTCCTTTGACGAAGCCAGCTCTGATTACGGTCGCGATTTTTTCTTTTAACGGTGCATGGAATGATCTTTTAGGTCCGCTGCTTTATCTAAATGATGAAAGGATGTACACCTTGCAAATTGGTCTGCAGACCTTCAGAGGAACCGTTCAGACGCAGTGGAATTATTTGATGGCGATGTCCGTCACTGTGCTTCTTCCGGTTATTGCATTATTTTTCTTTTTCCAGCGGTATTTTATAGAAGGCTCCAATTTGAGCTCAGGTACAAAGGGATAGGGATAGATCGGCGGGTTCTACTTCTCATTTATAGCAGGCACTTAGAACGGGATGCTCCTCTATAAAAAGATAGAACCATAAAAAGTTCATTGCAATTCCCAAAAAATGTCCATAAATCGTTTTATAAAATGGTATTTAGAGGAATAGTATACTAAATGGTTTTTTAAGGAGTGTTGGATTATGAGCCGTTCTAATACAGCGATGCTGATTATAGATATGATGAATAAAATGGATTTTGAGGGCGGAGAGGACTTGCTGAAGCACAGCATTCCGATGGTTGACCGTCTGGCTGCTTTAAAGGAAAGGGTTGAAGAGAAGGAAATTCCTATTATCTATGTGAATGATAATTTTGGCCAATGGCAGGACAATGCCGGAAATATTATAGAAGAGTGCATGAAGAACCCAGGTAAAGAGGTGGTCGAAAAAATACTGCCCGAGGAAAACGACTATTTTATCATTAAGCCCAAGCACTCAGGATTTTTTGGAACCCAGCTTGATATCCTGCTTCACCAATTGGGGATTGACAATCTTATTTTAACCGGCATTGCCGGAGATATTTGTGTGCTGTTTACAGCTAATGATGCGTATATGAGAGAGTATAATCTCTATGTTCCGAAGGATTGCATGGCATCGGAGAAAGAAAGTGACAATGAAAACGCCATTCAGATCATTAAGCGTTCTTTGATGGCGGACACGACTGCGAGCACGGAACTTGATCTGGAATCCTTCGTCACAAAAAAATGAGATATTGGATTACTATAAAAGATAGAAGCAGCGCTAATGACTAAAAACCAGAGGGCTGGGACATATCTCGAAAAAGTTTAGTAAAGAGGCATTATCTATACCGGTCAAAAGCCTGAGACACGTTGTCCCAGGCTTTTTTTGTATGATTAAAAACGAGCAGATTGAGCAGTGGATCGTCTAAGATGAGTTTCCATAGTTTCATTACGAGGTATGAAAAGAGCCTGAAACGAATGGATGAAAATCATTATTTATTTAGGATTATATTAAGCTTAGGAAACCGTTTACCTAAATATTTTAAAAAAGTAGTTGATTTCATTATATAATACGCTATAATGATCATAAGTAAGCGCTTACCCTAATATAATCAAGTAGAACAACAAAAATTTTTTGTCTATTAGGGTAATCGCTTACTTAAAACTAAAGTATAAAATTAGGGGGATGGAAATGAAAAAGATTCTTGGAACGGTGGCAATGTCTGCAGCTGTGCTTGGATTGATGGGGTGTGCTGAAGATCGTTCATCAGGAGGCAGTGGGGAAGACAGTGATGAGCTGAATTTTTGGGTATTTGGAGCGACCAATTATGAAGAACTGGCAGCCCAGTATATGGAGGAAAATCCTGATGTGAAAATTAAAGTAAATTTCACTGAAATGGGAGATTTGCACAATAACCTGTTTACAGCTGTCTCTTCAAACTCCGGTGCACCAGATATTACGATGATAGAAGTTAGTGAGATTTCCAGATTTCTGGATGCGCAGGATCGTTTCCATAACTTATATGAGTTTGGGGCGGATGAAGTAAAAGGGGATTACCTGGATTGGAAATGGAATATAGCAGAGAGTACAGACGGTGAATTCTTAATGGGTCTTCCTACAGATATTGGCCCATCCGTTATGTATTATCGTAAAGATGTGTTTGAAGAAGCAGGTCTTCCTACAGAGCCGGAAGAAGTACAGCCGCTTGTAAGTGATTGGGAAGGATTTGAAGAAACAGCGAAAATTATTCATGATAAAACTGGAAAAATGATGGTTGATACACCTGAAACACTTTTTGCAGCGAAAAGAGATCAGGCGCCGGAACAGTATTTCAACACAGAGGATGAGTTGATTATTGAGGACTCTCCACACGTAAAACAGGCGTACGATGACACAGCAAAAATGATTCAAGAGGACTTGGTTGGTGAAAATGCAATGTGGACGCCTGAATGGGGCAACGCAATGGCTGAAGGAAGCTATGGTGCTTTGCTGGCTCCTGCCTGGATGGTGGCGAGCATTAAAGGGAATGCGCCTGATGCTTCTGGCGACTGGGGAATTGTTCAAATGCCTGAGCGTGCCGGCAACTGGGGTGGTTCTTACATCGCGATCCCTAAAGAATCTGATCAGCCGGAAGAAGCCTACGAATTTGTTGAGTGGCTTGTAGCACCGGAAAGACAGCTTGAATCCTTTAAGGAAAGCGGAATGTTTCCATCTGCGCCGGAAGTATACGAAGATGAAGAATTTGCAAATACATCTGACGAGTACTTTGGCGGTCTAAATACAGCCGAAATCTTTGCTGAAGCAGCAGAATCAGTTGAACCAATCTATATGGGTAAAAATTATTCCATTGTACATCAGGAATTAATGACAGCGCTGACAAATGTGGCGAGTGAAGGAACGGATCCTCAAGAGGAGTGGGATGCAGCGGTTGAACGCATCAAATCCCAGCTTGAGCGTCAATAAAGCATGGACTGAAGATCAATGCGCAGTGTGATTTTCGCATTGGTCTTCTTTCTCTTAAAGGAGGGACTTCAAAATGAGTGCAGAAGCACATTCACCGAAAAGGTGGAATGAAAAACGAAAAGAATCTTTATCTGGCTACCTATTTATCTCGCCATTCTTTATTTTATTTGCCATATTCGGTTTGTTTCCAATGCTGTTCAGCTTCTATCTTGGTTTTCAGCGGTGGAATGGATTAGGGGAAATGGAGTTTGTCGGGTTTCAAAATTTTGTATTCGTAATGGAGGATCCGATTTTTTGGAAGTCTCTATGGAACACGATCATCATGGGTGTGCTGGGAACAGTGCCGCAGCTGATTGTAGCGATTTTCCTTGCGTTTGCCTTGAACTCGGCGCTCGTAAAGTTTCAGAGTGCATTTAGAGCTGCTTTCTTCTTGCCTTATGTAACCTCTACTGTAGCGGTGGCCATTATTTTTGGCGTCATGTTCAGCAGCCAGGACTTCGGTTTAGTCAATGTGTTTTTTAACGCAATCGGGCTCGATAGTGTGAATTGGCAGACAAATGAATGGGGCGTTAAAATCGCGATTGCCGTAATGGTATTCTGGCGCTGGCTTGGGTACAACACCATTATATATCTTGCCGGTATGCAGGGGATTCCGAATGATTTATACGAAGCAGCTACGATTGATGGGGCGACGGTTTGGCAGAAAATCCGTTTTATCACCATCCCGATGCTGCGTCCGATCATCATTTTTACGATCTTCCTCTCTACCATTGGATCTCTGCAATTGTTTACAGAACCGCTTGTCTTTTTAGGCGGAAATCTGAGGGAAGAAGGAATTACGGTTGTTCTCTACCTATGGAGAGAAGCTTTCTCAAATATGGCATTTGGAACCGCTTCTGCATCAGCCATCATTTTATTCCTGATTATTATCGTATTTGCTACTGTGAATTCTCTATTGGCGAACAAAGTATTTAAATAAGGGGGAGAGTCCAAAATGTCCAACGTTATTTCAAAAATTAGTTTATACGCGGTTTTAATTATTGGTGCATTATTGTCGGTCTTCCCTTTTTACTGGATGTTCGTCATGGCGACCAATCACAACAACGTAATTAATAGTGTTCCGCCGGCTTATTTGCCAGGTGCTGAACTAGTAACCAACTTTCAAAACGTATTAGACAATATTGATTTCTTCGGTGCAATTGGAAATTCTCTTATTGTCGCAACTATCTCCACGATCGGTGTTCTGTTCTTATGTTCACTTGCGGGATTTGCATTTGCCAAATATCATTTTAAAGGCAAAAATCTTTTATTTGGACTTCTGCTGATTACCATGATGGTTCCGCCTCAGCTTGGCCTGATTCCCCAGTACTATATTATTACGCAATTGGGATGGCTGAATGATTTAAAGGCTGTAATCGTACCAGGACTCATTGACGCATTCGGTATTTTCTGGATGAGACAGTATATTTCAAGCAATGTACCAGATGAATTGCTTGACTCAGCAAAGATCGACGGATGCTCCCGTCTACGTGTGTACTGGAATATCGCGGTGCCGATTATTCTGCCTGCTTTTGCTACGCTTGCGATCATTAAATTTATGTATATGTGGAATGATTTCTTATGGCCGCTGGTTGTACTAAGAGATGAATCCGTTCATACAATTCAGATTGCGCTGAGAGGGTTGATCGACGCGTACGTGAAGGATAATGGTATGATATTGTCAGGAACTTTCTGGGCAACAATCCCGCTTGTTCTGATCTTTCTTCTCTTCAACAGACTCTTTATCTCCAGCCTGACACAAGGCGCAGTAAAAAGTTGATTATCACGGGGAAGAGTACAGGAGCTGACAGTATGACTAAACGATATACCATTCAGGATATAGCAGTACTTGCTGGAGTTTCTGCTGCCACAGTATCAAAAATTATGAATAACACAGGAAATATAAGTAAAGCAACGCAGGATCGGGTAAGGGCGATCATCAAAGAAACAGGCTACTCACCGACACATTCAGCGAAAAGCCTTGCTTCGAAAAAAACAAATTTAATCGGCATTGTCTACGCAGGTAAAATCAATGTCGATTTATCACATCCATTTTTTAATCAGGTGTTAAATAGCTTTAAGAGCCAGATTGGGTTGTTAGGCTATGACTTTATCTTTTTCTCCAATGAACAATATAAAGGAAATTACTTATCCCGCTGCCGCCACTATAATGTGGATGGTGTACTGATTATTGCCGGGGATGATGTGGAAGATGCGATTGAACAGCTTGATCACAGCTCCATCCCCTGTGTAGGAATTGACATCGAGCTTAAAGGGGAGCGGTCAAGCTATGTCATGACCAACAACCTAAAAGTATCTCATTTAGTAGTTGAATATGCATATATGAATTCCATTGAGCGGGTCGGGATGATTGGTGGAACGCATGATTCAAGAATTTCCATGCTTCGTGAAGAGGGATTTAAAGAGGCCATGAAAAAATTCGGTCTGCTTTTGAACGATGAATGGACTGTATACGGTGATTATTATGAAGAATCCGGCTACCGTTTGATGAATCAAATGATTGTAAAACAAAAAGGAAATCTACCAGAGATGATTTTTGCTTTTTCTGATCTGATGGCGCTCGGTGCTGTAAGAGCGCTAAGAGAAAATGGCTTGCAGGTGCCAAATGATATCAAAGTAATCGGCTGTGATGATATTGAAGCGTGCCGCTATTCGCACCCCAAGCTCACGACCATCCGGCAGGATAAAGAAAAAATCGGAATTCTGGCAGCAAAGCTATTAAGCGATTTAATCGATAAAAAAGGAAAAACAAGATCCCTGCTGGTTGATCCGGAATTGACAGTCAGAGAGAGCTGCGGGTTAGCTGCAGAGAAAATGTATTAAGGAGGAGTCGAAGGTGATAAAAGGTTTTTTAGGAATCATGGAAATGTTTGCGTCCTTTGTTTTACTGAACCTCCTGCTTTTCGTGTACTCCCTTTTGATCATCACGTTTATTCCTGCACTGGCAGCGGCAATTGAAACGATGCATAAGTGGAAAAAAGAAGGATTATCTCCTTACTTTGTTCATTCTTTTCATTCAAGCTTCAAAAAACATGCCGGCAAAACGAGCTTAACTCTTTCAGGCATTTGGTTTGCAGGACTGACCATACTCGCAGCAGATGCCTGGCTGGCAGCCTCCTTTGTAATGGCAATGGCTGACGTGCTTTACGTCACCGCGATCCTGTTTTTCGTGATGTGGCTGCTAATGATGCCGTATATGACGGTACAGGTGATGAAAACAGATCTAAATGTGATCGGAATTATAAAGAACAGCTTTTTACTGCTATGGATTGAATGGAAGAGAAGCCTTGCGATGCTGGCGATCTTCTCAGCCTGCTTAATAGGGGTCCTAATCATGCCATTTATCAGTCTGATTACAGGCAGTTTGCTCGCTATATCAATCTATTCAATTTTTATCCCAGTGATTAGAACCTACTACGCAGCACCACTTCCAAGGGAGGTAATGGAATGAGTAAGATCCAATTTCCACAAGATTTTATCTGGGGAACAGCGACAGCTTCTTATCAAATTGAAGGAGCTGCAAACGAAGGAGGAAGAGGTGCTTCCATATGGGACACTTTTTCAAAAGAACCGGGCAATGTAAAAAACGAAGATAATGGAGATGTGGCATGCAACAGCTACCATTTATATAAAGAGGATGTTGCTTTGCTAAAGGAACTGGGTGTTTCCACCTACCGTTTCTCTATGGCATGGCCGCGAATTTTTCCAAATGGAGACGGCGAGCTGAACCAGGAAGGACTGGATTACTATCACCGTTTAGTGGATGAACTGCTTGAACACAACATTAAACCGATGTGTACCCTTTACCACTGGGATCTTCCTCAGGCACTGCAAGACCGGGGCGGATGGGAAAGCCGGGAAACGGTCGAGGCGTTTGACCACTATGCTAAAACCATCTTTTCGTCCTTTAAAGGAAAGATTTCAACATGGATTACGATAAATGAACCATGGTGTGCTTCGTATCTGTCAAATTATCTTGGAATACATGCACCAGGGAAAAAAGACTTGCAATTAGCGACCACCGTCGCTCATCATTTGCTCCTTGCGCATGGGCGTGCTGTTCAATCATTGAGAAAAATTGATGCCCAAGCGCAGATCGGCTATGCGCCAAATGCCGGATGGTCAGAAGCCTACTCTGATTCAGAACAGGATCAGCAGGCGGTCCGCCGGGCAAATGGCTGGCAGGTTGAATGGTTCATGGATCCTGTCTTTAAAGGAGAATACCCCGACTTTTTGGTCAATTGGTTTAAAGAAAAAGAAAATGTCACCGTTCCAATTCAGGAAGGCGATATGGACGTGATCTCAAGTCCGATCGATTTTGTGGGAATCAATTACTATACGGGAAATGTGGCCCGGTATGATGAAGGAAATGGTCTTTTTCATATAGAAAACCTTGATTTTAATTATGAGCGTACAGATATAGGATGGCCGATCTACCCTGAGGGCTTCTATCAATTGCTGACATACCTGAATGACCGCTATGGTCAGGTTCCAATCTACATCACGGAAAACGGCGCCTGCTATAACGATGGGGTTGAAAACGGAGAAGTAAAGGATGACAACCGCATCTCTTATATGAGAAGCCACATCGCCAGTGTTCACCGTGCCATGCAGTCAGGGGTGAATGTAAAAGGCTACCTCGCCTGGTCACTCATGGACAATTTTGAATGGGCAGAAGGCTACGATATGCGTTTTGGGATCGTGCATGTAAACTTCGATACACTCGAAAGAACGAAAAAAAACAGCTACTACTGGTACAAAAACCTGATTTCACAATCATATTTTGATTTAATAAAAGCGTAAGTTTGAAAAATAAAACATTGATTTGTTAGTATCTGAAAGCGGCTGAGGCGAATGTGCCCTGGTCGCTTTTTATCGTTCACAGGACTTAGATGAAAGCAGAAAGGGAGGCAGGATTTGTCATCGTATTCAAAGTCCAGGTGAATTAATCGGAGGAGTTCTTATGTTTTTTAATTTTATAGTTTTTCACAGTTATAACAATAAAGGCAATATAAAAAAAAGCGGCCACAATGAACGAGGAGGAGTAATAAATTTGATTGTAAAAGTTGGAGTTAAAGTCTTCCATAGCGTTTGGAACCAAAACCAAAGTAACAATTAATGTTACACCTATCAGCGCTATACTATTCTTCATCTAAACTCTCCTTTTTATGGAATGAAAAGAAGTTGGGACGAATGTGTCTCAGATTCTTTGACCGGTTCACTGGGCTTCGGGCGGACGCTTTCCGCAGGGACGGCGCTGAGCCTTTTCAGGGCCGTGCCCTGTAAAGTCTCAGCTTGCCGTCATATCCTGCAGGAGTCGCCACCCTACGCTCCGCTCACCTTATACTATTAATTGATCCTGTCTGAATTTCTCTCCTTCTTTACGTATGACTCAGCCTGAATTTGTTAGGATAGGGGGAAATTCATTCGTACTCGTGGAAAAACTAATAGGATATTAGATGCCATTTAATTTTATCGTCAAAGTAATCATTTCGTTGTTATAAGTTACATAGGACACGCATAAAATATACATGAGCAAGTTCTATCTTTTAAAGCCATTCTACTATTCCTTTTAGGTCTGTATAGACACAATCCGGCGTCAGCCCTAATTCTTCCTGCGGCAATTCATTGCGGTTAATCCATGCTGTGTGAAAGCCAAAGCTCTTGGCTCCGGAGATATCCCATCCATTTGAAGACATAAACAGCACTTCTTCACGGCGGACATTCAGCTCCTCAAGGACTTGATTATAAGAAGCGGGGGAAGGTTTAAATTGCTTGATTTTGTCCACGCTGAGAGTATCCGTTAAGTAAGAGGAAAACCCTGACTGTTCCACAAGCGGCTCCAGCATATTAGGTGACCCGTTAGAGAAAACGACCAATTTCCTGCCTTGAAGTGCGCTGAGCACCTCTTTTACTTCGTTGTAGGAATCCAGCTTTTTGTACGCATCCAGCAAAGCTAATTCCTGTTCATGTGAAAGCTCCTCCTGCTGTTCCTTTACAGCGTAGCGCAGGGCATCAAGAGTGACCTGATCAAAAGGTGCATATCTTCCCATCACCTGACGAAGAAAAAAGTATTCCAGCTGTTTTTTCCGCCAGCCTTGGCTTATTGCTTCCCCTTTATCAGGAAAAAAATCGTCGCAGGCTTTCGTGACAGAGTGTACATCAAAAAGCGTACCGTAGGCATCAAATACAAAAGCTTTTATTTCAGGTTTCATCTATTCCAACTCCTTTATTTTGTGAGGCACTAGTTTGTTGTTCCCTATTTCAGCTTGAAAACACATTTTTAAATGAGGCTGTCTGTTTTGTTTTAAATGGATGCATGTTAACACGGCTATAATATAAATAGTAATTGGCACAGGTGAAAAAGTGAGTCGCAGGCTGTAACTTTACGATTGGTCCGGACGTCTGTTAAATGAGAAAAAGAAAAGGAGAAAAGGGGAAATGGAGATGAAGAAAACGGTCTTTGCTGCACTGGCACTATTTTTTACTCTTGCCAGTATCATCCTTGCATCCAATACGTTTTCTAAAATTGACCACGTAGCCATTCAGTATTGGGATCAGGATACTGGAGAGTATGGAATTCAAGCATACATAACAGACAAGTCATCCCTAAAAGTGATTCGCGAGAGCTTGAATAAAGCCTCTCATGAAAAACGTCAGTCGGAAATGTCGCAGTCTGCCAATATAAAAATGACCGTGTTTTACGAGGACAATAAAGAAGAAAAGATTTATTTATGGAAAGAAAGCGGGCAGTTTACCATTTTCACAAGCGGTGATCGAGATGGTACGTATTATTTAAGTGAAGGAAAGGCGAAGGATCGCTTGGAGGAAGTATTAAAATAGTTGAAATGAACAGAAGCGGGCGGACCATCATCCGTCTTTTTTTGTGCGAAAAACGAGCTGGATGTTCACACATTTTTCTGACGTTGATTCAGAGCTGGCAGTTCTGCAGGTATATAATTAAGGGATAAAGGGGAGGGAGTGAATGGGAATGGTTTTAAGACAGACGTTACTTTCCAAATGGTCCATTGGATTGTTAATCCTGCTGCTTAGCACGAATATCCTGCTTTATCAACCAGCCGTGTTGCAGACGCTCACATTGGAGATTGAAAAAGAAATGGTGATCGGTACACTGCTGGACTTTATCATCGTGGCCCCGCTGCTGGCATACGCTGCTTTTCCTATTTCAAAAAAGCAGGCAGCAGGAGTGGCAGTGCTTGGTTTACTGGCAGCTCGGTTCATTATCCCAATGGAATATTTTTCTCCATATACCGTGTTTCTCTATATAGGACTCATTGCAGAAGGCATCCTCATTTTTATTGAAATTGCCCTGATCATATGGCTGATTCCCAAGATTCCTCTCATTAAAGCTGAGATGAAAAGGATGGATGCAGGTCCGGTGTTTTCGCTTTTACCAGCTGTTCAAAAAATGACGAAAGACCGCTTGCTTATCCGGGTGATCCTATCAGAAGGAATGATGCTGTATTATGCCTTATTCTCCTGGAGGAAAAATCCTCCACACCACAAAGGGACAGTGACATTTCATAAAAACACTTCCGCAATCGCCTTTCATATTATGATCATTCATGCCATTTTAATTGAGACCATTGGGATTCATTGGTGGCTTCATGACAAGTGGCCCGTACTCTCTATCATTTTACTCTGCTTAAATATCTATTCGATTCTACTGTTTTTAGCTGAAATTCAAATCACCCGGCTTCATCCAATCGAAGTCAAAAATGGAGAGGTTTATGCTGCACAAGGTCTAATGAAGCGGATCGTATTCAAGTTGGAAAATGTGGATAAAGTGGAGTGGGGCACTCAACTCGGGGCTCACGCGCTGACTTTTATGTTGAAGGATTTTGAGGAAGTGCATCCTCAGGCAGTTGTTTACCTGAAAGAACCGGTTGAAGCAACCCTGTTTATGGGGAAGAAGCAGATGATAACTGAAGTGGCCTTTCGTGTTGATGAACCTGAACGATTGAAGCGGCTGCTTGAAGCAAGCTTAACAGAATAACGATGAAAATGCGTTCGGTCGTTTATCGCGAGTTTTAATCAGGGGGAGCAGGCGGGGTGGGAGGTGATACACAGCAGAATGCAAAAGCATTTGTGCAGATCTCCTCCCGTCCCACGAAAAAGAAGATAAACTGATCCCAACCTTCTGGTAAGCTTACATATTTTGCTCTGCTTTTATCAATAAATTGCCTGTCAGTACAGATAGTCCTTCAGTCGTGTGGCTGATTTCCTGGATTGATTCCACGATTTTATCTAAATCACGCTTGTTGCGGCCAAACATGTCCAGGTAGTTTTCCATTTCTGTTTTTACGGTGAACAGGCCCCTTTTTACTTCCTGCAGCTTTGTTTGAGAATCTTTATTGGATTGAGTAATATCTTCCATTTGGGAAACGAGCTTGGTAATGCTGGCGTTATTCTTGCCAATCAGCGTATTGATGCTGTTGCTCATTTCCTTCGAGTTTTCCGCAAGCTTCCGCACTTCGCTTGCCACGACAGAAAATCCTTTACCATGCTCGCCGGCACGCGCTGCTTCAATCGATGCATTGAGAGCTAAAAGATTGGTCTGGTCTGCGATCGCTTCAATTCCCTGCGTCATCCGGATGATTTCCTCAGACGTTTCTTTTAAGTCCTGTATGCCGGAAAGAGAAGTGTTTACTTTATCAGTTGATTGAATAAACTGCACTTCCATTTTTTCCATCTGCTCTTCATTTTGAATGGTCAGACCGACAAGGTTTTTACTCGTTTTTTCGGTTTGTCCTGTCTCTTCAAGAATCTGAGCCGCTCGTGAACTGGTGTCTGAGATCGCAGCTTCAGTCTGCTCAACAGAAGCTGCCACTTCCTGGCTGACCGATACAATCTCCTGCTGAAGATTAAGCCGTAAATCATTCGCTTCATTAATTTCCTGAAGTCGTGCATCCATATACTGATTAATCACAATCTGAGAGTCCAGATTCATCGCATGTGAAACAGCCTGTATAGCCTGTGATAACACCTCTGGCTGCTGCTGATAATGCTCAACAATTTTAGGAATGATGAGGGTGTTAAATGCAGAGTAAGAAGCAATAAACCAGGTAACAGGAACAAAATTGCGGTTATGCGTACTGCCCATCCGCTTGCGCATTTGAAGAAAATCCTCATCCATCTTCCCGGTCAGAAGACTGCCAAAATAATCACTGAATACTTTTTTCAGCCGTTCCCGTGTAGATTGATTTTGAGCAATTCTAGCCATTTCCGGACTTTTCATCAAATGATCGAGTACGTTTTCGAGCACTTCATCAAGGATGGATTCCATTAGTGGAGCCATTTCCTTTAATGTATCTACCTGAGCCTGCGTATAGCCCATATAATATAATCTGTCAGACAGGCTTTCATCTGCAGCTGTAGCAATGGCGGATTTTTCGGGAAATCCAATTGATGCGCGAAACAGCAGGGGATTCTTTCTTTCTTTCGTAAATGTGAACATAGGCTTCCTCCGATTTTCTTCTGATTAAACGCTTGATGGTTTATTGTAACAGAGCGCAGAATCACAAATTATTTCCAAAAATAGTATGCTATACGTGCTTTTATACTTAATATCGGAATATTTTTATCATTTTTAACCCTTTAGTAAAAGAAAGCGAAAAAAAGAGACTGGAAATTCAGCCCAGTCTCTTTAATCTTGATTGCCATTCATTTGTTTTACTTATTTAACCCTTTCAGGATTTTTGTTTAAACCAGCGGTAAAAGTCGCTGACATCTTCTTTGGGGACATCGGCTAACTGGCTGACGTAAACAGGTTTTGACCGGTTGGAAAATTCGAGAGTTGCTACATTAAATTTTCGCTGAAGCCAGGAGTGGCGGACTTCAATTTGCTGAACGCGTTCTTTCCTGGTTAAAAAGGTTTCATTTGAAAAGCCGCCCTTTCTCGTCTGAATAAAGTCACCGTGTCTAAGGTAGCTGGTGAACAAATAGTCCAGTACACGGGAGGCTATGCCTAATAAAAAAACAATGCCTGCTATCCAGAGCCATTCGCGCTGAAAGATAAACAACCCTGCCCCTACGATCAGAGTGCCGAAATAAGGAGAAATCAGCTTTAAAAGCAGCACCTTTCTGGGCAGCCTTTTCATATTTTCTTCAATCTGATAATCCGGCAGAAGAACATTGGTTAAACGGTAGGCCTCTTTTTTTGCCATGAACGGATAAAGAGAATTCGTTTCCTGCTTTCCGTCACCCATTTTCCCGGCACTCACCAATTTTACTTCCGCCATATTCAGCATTCTTTTTATAAAAGATTGATGGATCGTAATCGCCTGTACTTTCTTTTTAGGAATCGAAAAAGATGAAGTAGAAAGCACACCTTTTTGAATGTAAATCCGCTCTTCATCTGCAGAGATCTCGTAGTTTCCATATTTAATCACCGTCTGAACATAACCGATCGCAACAGATAGGATCATTGCGATGATAAAGAGAGGGATCAGCATCCATAAATGGTTTGCAAAATAGAAAAAGATGTTTTCGGCGGATGATTCCAAACTGAAAAAATCATCAATTTGAAAATAAACAGCCGCTAAAATAGGAAAAATTGCTAGAAAACTTAAGGAAGTAAATGCCGCCTTTAACGTATCTTTTTTAGTTGAGCGAAAGTAAAAAGTACGATTATAAGAGGTTTGTGCAATTTCTTCTGTTTCTTCTGTTTCTGTTGCATTTTGATAATTGACTGCCTTTAAAATCTGCTGGGCTTCCTCAGTGGAAAGGACGGTAAACTTCACTGAAGCCTGTGCATCGCTTGTGCCGGTTTCAAGAGAAAGAGAGGTTAAGCCGAGCATCCGGTGAAGAAAGTTGGTGCTCGTTTGATTGTTTTGTATCCGCTCAAAAGGAACCGTCCGCTGATTTCTTACAAGCACGCCTTCCCGTAGAATAATCGATTGGTTTGTAATCTGATAGGTTTGAACAAACCATTTCAGGACGATGTGGATTAACGTCCAGACCGCGAAAAAGATAAACGCGTATTTTGCCCACAAAATCCAGCCGGAATTGGTTCCGGATCTTAATACAAATAAAAACACTATAAAGAAAACGGTGTTTTTTATAAAAGAATACAGTTCAAATAACAGCCATGCTGGATGATATCGTTTCGGCTGTGTCATCATTCCTCTTCTTCCCTTTCTGAATCAGTGTCTTTCACCTTTGCAAAAACGGCGATCTGAGAGCGAAGCGCAAGAGCTTCATCCTTGTAAATGGCCGGTATCGTGTGACTGGATGTGGTTGTTCCGATTTTTACATTGTATAGATCATGCCTGCGTAAAAAAGGTCCCTGATCCGTCGTCACATACTCTACCTTTTCCATGGGTATAAGTGTGTGATACTGATTGAATCGGCCATGCTTCAGCTGAACGAACTCCTCATCAATTTCATAACGCCAGGATTTTTGCAGAAAAGAGGGTTCAATAAAAATAGAGAAAACAGCTGAAATCACCATTAATCCCACTAAGATGTAGAGGGCTGTATCAATCCACCCCGCCCATTGGTAAACGCTGCTGAAATAAAGAAAAGCGCCTAAAATAATCAGGACGGCCGTGTGCCCTATGGTGTTGGTCATCTGCCAGATTCCAACGATTTTTGAAGATATTTTGCGTGATGGTTCTGTTATATGTAAGTACATTTTCAATTCACCTCTAGTATGATATACGGTTCAAAAGGAAAAATGTTTCAGAATTGTTGAGCCTGTTAGCCTTTGATTTTAGAGAAAATTGAGAAGAGATATATGATACAATTAATGGAAAACATACCTGGTTGAATCTTTTATCATAAATTAGGGGAGGAAGCTGAATGGAGAGTTCGAACAACGACCTGTTTCAAGAAGGAAATAAGAAAGGTTATTCTTATGATCGTGCGTTTCAGGAAGAATTCACGCGTCAATTCATTTCCTTAACGCAAGAAACGGAGCCGGGGTTTTATCCCTTGCGTTCAGCAGCAGGCAGCTATGAAATGATCATTCCGGAAGAAACGATTATTGACAGCATGAGCTATACGCTGGCACCGAGTAAAGATTATGAATCCTATTTATGCTATATAAGACGCGGCGATGCGGGAATGGTTCATCTCAGAATTGCTTTTTTTGCAGTAAACAATTCACGTTTTGTTGCGGACTATCTTGCTGCTACTCAATCTCATGCAGGCGAAAAACTGGCATTTGATAAAGTTACGCTTGAGTCAAAGGATGTGTATATGGCAAGGGGTGCCGACCAGCGATCAGGTGACATTGTAAGAACCGGATACATAGGATACGTTCAGCATACAGCTGGCAGTGGTGGAATGCAGTTTTATTATGATTTTTTCGGCGGACATGCAACAGAAGCCCTACACGAGGAAATAAAAACGCGTGAAAAACAGACGTGTCAGCAGATTATGCATTCTGTCGTATTTCATTCCCTAGGCGGTGCCGTAAATGGGTCCTGAACTGCTGTACACTGATGCTCTTAGGCTTCGTATACTGGAAGCAGAATATGAAAACCTTCCAAAGCCCCTTTTTAAAGAAAAATTGAAGCAAATATACTATGAAGAAACCAAAACCCCTCTTGACGGGGAAATTGACATTATGTGGTCGTCAGAAGTGGAAGCGCTTAAACAGGATACTTCAGGCTATAACGGAACTGCTGTTCATTGTTACTCTCCGCAAATGAACGTGAATCAGCTATATATCATTTCACAAGGAACGATTGATTCAGGAGACTGGTATTACAACATCAGCTCGCTTTTCGGAGGCGGACAGGCTTATCAAGCTGTTAGCGCCCAGATCTTCAGGAACCATGCTGTCAGGCATTTTAGTGAAAAGTCAGGAGACATTCCGGCTGTGATAGGTCTCGCTCACTCCCTCGCCCATAACAATAATGCAGGCGCTCATTTGATCAGCAATGGATTTCATAAGCTCTATAGTGTAAATGGCGCGCAGCCGAGTGTCTATCAGCTGGCGATTACGGACCGGAATTTCAGAAGCGGATTGATTCAGGCTTTTCCGGAGATCTTGACAGACCCAGCCGCTCTTTACACACTTCCTCCAGGTGAATTAACCTTGTTTGCCCAATCCTATTATGAAGCAAAAGCGGAAGGAATAGACCAGCTGATCTCAGAGGATGACCCTGTATATGCAATCAGCAGCATCAGGGGCTTCTTTACCACAGGAAACGTTCGTATGATTGATACCAATCCCGGAACAAGCGGTCTTCGTGCCATGGCAGAAAAAGTACCGGACAGTTTTGTCTCAAGGCTGCAGCTTCTTGCGCAGGAATACGGCGCTGCATTCAGGGATGGGGACTACGTGAAAGGCATAGAGGCACTAACGGGAATTAATATCGCATTATTCTCGAGTGCCCGTCATTTGCAGGATGTGCTGAAAATCTATTTTACTCAATCGGCTCAAATCGATGAGATGATCCGCCGGATGAACGAACGAATTCCTCCTATATTTCAATTGATCAAATCTGTTACACAAAAAAGAGAGAAGATCTGGAATGCATTTTTTTCTCATTACTTTATTACCGAGGAACAAAAAAAGCTGCTTATCCTTGAAACAGAACGATTTGAGGAAAATAGCCAGAAGGCAATTGAAATAATTGGGAAATTGCATGCCAGAAGAGACCTAAGCACCTATCCCGTTCTGCCTGCTCAAAAAAGAGCACGCTGGATTCCTGTGACGGATCTATACTACGGTATACGTTTATACTTTCTTGTAAAAAGAATGAGAACCAATCTGAAAAAAATGGTTAAAACCCTCACGCCTGTTTATTTAGACATTCTGCAAAGCCACACGATTGAGGAAATGCTTGTGGCGCTTAATAAGGAAAAGCTTTTGTAAAGTGCATGGGACAAGGTTTCTCACGTTTTTTTACCGGTTCACTGCGCTATAGGCAGGGGCTTTCCGCAGGAACGAGGGCTTTTAGCCTTCTTGGACCTTGCCGTGCGAGGTCTCAGCTGGCCTCATTTCCTGCAGGGAGTCACCGTCCTCCACTCCTCCAAGCCTTTTTTCATTTTTTCTCTTTTCATCCATGTGTATAAAGGACACTGCCTGCAGGGAAAGCTTGTGAAATACTTAACCGCAGATCATTTTATTCAGCCGGTTATAATGATCTGAAAAAGGGTAAGGGAAAATAGCAGCTATACTACAGGAATGAGGGTGGAAACATGAACCGTGGAATTATTACGGCAATCTCCGCAATCGGAATTGCACAAGGTTTAAAAGTATTTACAAATAAAAAATTAACCGGAAAATGGGACTGGAAACCACTTTTACAAACTGGAGGCATGCCGAGCTCCCATTCTGCAGGGGTAGCGTCTCTTGCTGCATATGTAGCAGCGAACCGTGGAACCAGACATATTGAAACCGCGATTGCTGTCGTATTCGGTTCGATCGTAATGTACGATGCGCAGGGCGTTAGACGGCACACAGGAGAAATTGCGCGTCTAGTGAATGACCTTGAGGATCATTTTGAAGTGATCTCCGGAGACTATCCAAGTCTGGAATACACAAAACGAGAAAAGGATCTGAAGGAATTGCTCGGTCACCAGCCGATCGAAGTAGTAGGTGGTGCACTGTTCGGCATTCTTTACGGAATTGCAATCGCAAAATTCGAAGATCGAACGCTCGGCAAATTAGAAGAGGTCATAGAAAAATAGAATGCCGGCTACATAATCACAAAGCTGCAGCCTGGGACCACTATGTCTCAGGCTTTTTGGGCGGTTGCTTGAGACTTCCTTTTAAGCTTTTCCATAGTTAAAAACATTCCTTTTTGTCGATCACTGAGACTTTTGGATCGTATTCGGAAAGAACTTCAACGATGTCATTTTCACTAACAAATACAAAATGTTTTAGATCCTTCACATCCTCACTTGACGGGTATCCGTACTCATCAAACCTTTTAATAAAATTTGAGTTTTCCATTAAGTAAATCAAAGGGAAAGATGAATCTTTCGTTTCAAAACTTCTTTTACATAATTGTATTTTTTCTGTTAGGTCTCCCCTGTACAGTTCACTTGTGTAAATAGCGGACCAAACTTTTGAACCAGTTAGAGAAAGTCTATCAAATAGTACAGAGATCGTTTGTTTATTTTCTAACTCTGCTTGTATCGTTACTTTGTCAGGTGTCATGAACAAACTTAAACTATAGGCTAATCCGTAAATGTTTTCACTTTTATTCCATAATGTTAAAGATTCCAAGAAAAATACCTCTATTCATACTGTATTTTATTCAAAAGGCCAATAGAAGGATAAAAGACAGTTTTTTAATTTGTAGTAGTTTACTTACATAAAGAGTCCCAGCACCTGAGAGTTCCTTTTTAAAAATAATCCTTTTCTTACAAGTACTAGAGTACTAGTTAGAATGAATTTAAGTCAACTTATTTATGTAATTTTCTGACTTCTAATCGATAAATAGTATAAGGTAACATGGCAAGTAAACGTGAGGGAAGCACCTGACTCTCTCATGGCTGCAGCCGATATTCTAAGCACATCCAATAGTTTAGGTCAGATGTCAAAAAGGAATGGCATACTATTGAATCTAATAAAGGAGTGAGAATATGATTTTAGATGGAGAAAAGATTTTAGACCGTTATAGAAAAGGCATTGAAGAAGTAAGTGAATCATTGCCGGACGCTGTAAGTGAATACAATCGTTTTACAGGGAAAGCATTCGAAAGCGGTGAGATTGACCGCTCGCAAAAGCATCTAACTGCTCTGGCAATTGCCGTAAAAGATGGAGATGAATCTAGCATTGCTTATCATATGGATCAGTGTATAGGATACGATTGCACCGATCAGCAGATTCATGAAATGATGATGGTTGCAGCAGCCTATGGCGGAGGTTCAGCTATGAGTCATGGTGTGACGATGGGGCTGGAGCTGCTGAAGCAGTTTCGGAATCGATAAATTCACACGGCAATTGGACAAGTAATGAATGTTCGTACAACACATCTGTTGATTAGCTGTTTATTACCAAGTGAATATAGAAAAAAACACCATTTCTGATTTGATGGTAAGCGACCTAACATCACAGAAAGGTGTTTTTTTATTCGCCTTTTAAACAGTAAGACAGGGCAGTAAAGGAAAAACCTAAACCGCTGCTGACACATAGAGCATTTTTGCAAGAATTCACATCCGGTTTAAGATAGCGTAAGATCTTTCTTCAAATAATAATGCTCATGTTCCCGGCCGACATTCTTCAGCGTTCCGAAGACTTCGTACCCTAATTTTTCATAAAATTCACGTGCCTGAAAGCTGAGTGTGTCGACTTTAATGAAATCACAGTTTTTAGCTCGGGCGATTTTTTCTGCTTCTTTCATTAGTTTAGACCCGTAGCCGGATTGACGTATTTCTTCATCCAAAATTAAAACATGAATTTCAAGCCAGTTCCAGCAGATCTCGCCCAAAAGTCCTCCGTGAACTTCGTTTTGGGCATCCTTAACAAAAAGTGAAACTTCCTCATACCGGCCGCCAAGATCCTTTGGAAACCGGGCAAGATTATATTCGTACAGCCATTTATTCACCTGGTCTTGGCCGCTTTGATTTTTTTCTCTTGTAATTTGCAAGTGCATTATTTTTTCTCCTTTAATTCACATCGCCCAGGTAAATAGGCAAAGATTTATTTTGAGTATGGGATAGGATTTGTTCTTTAAGAATACTAGGATAGATACGGTAAGAATCCAGTTCAGATAGAGCCACCCACTCAATGCCTATTTGATTTGAGTCAGGGGACAGAGGCGTGGCAGGGCAGTTTTCATCCTTCAAATGACAAATGAAGTATACCTCCACCTGATGAACATGAGAATCGAAGTCTGCACGTTCATGATTTTTGCCAATATACTCCCGGATAAACAGTAGCTCGCCGATTTCCACTTCAAATCCTGTTTCTTCGAGGCACTCTCTTTTTAACGTTTCATGAAAGGTTTCTCCGTGTTCCTGTCCACCGCCGGGTGAAAGATAAAAATCACCTTCTTTATCCCTGTTTTTCGTTAAAAGGACGCGTTGATTGGATAAAATAATCGCTTTCATTGAACTTCTAATCATGGGAACCCTCCATACTATTTGTAAGCGCTTCTATAACAGTGTACTTCTGAAGCTGAGAGGTTACAAGTTGATTTGTAATAATTTAGTAATCAAATAAATAATCAGGCTTAATGTACCGTTAATCTTGATATTTTATAATGAAATTGCAGCAGAGAAGAGAATAATTCAATGGGATGTGAGGATGATGACGTTGTTACATGCAGTTGAAGGACAAAATTCAGACGCGCAGACTGGAAGCGAGCTGCAGATACGGCAAAAAGAACAGAAAAAATCAATCAGACAAATCACAGATGATCTTAGGGATAAAGGAATTAACGCAAAGCTATGTAAAAGAACTCAAGCTGTCAGCCATTTTCAGGCGTGACAGCTTTTTGAAGTGAATTTTTCTCGATGCAGCTGACTAATCTGCTTCGGTCGTCTGGAAATGAGAGATCGAGTGTTTGAAGCTGTGCAGAATCTTTCCATTCAATATCAAAAATTAAACCATCCGGATCCTGAATGGTTTTTTTGCCGCCGGTGATGCGCACAAGAAAATAGTGAACCTCCAGCCGCAATCCAGTTTCCAATAGTTCCTTTTTTGTAAATATGAGTTTATCGATTTCTGCAGTATATCCGGTTTCTTCCACGAATTCTCTGATACAGCAATCTTCAAAGGTTTCGCCAGCTTCTCTCCCGCCAGAAGGAACAGACCACTTTTTCTTTTCTTCCTTCGTTCCCTGCAGAACCATCAGCAATTCACCTTTTTCATTAACACAAACCCCAGCTGCACCGTAATAGTCCCCATGTAAGTTCATTCCTCATTTTCTCTTTCGGGCATATAAGGACAATGAATCAGCAGATAGGCAGCGATCAGAAGCCCGAACGACGCAATCAAAGCTCCTGCTACTACAAAGCTTGTTATATAGCCATTGATTTCAATTTCAGATGAAACATCGCCAATTCGTATCCCCCAGGCAGTACTCGCAAAAATAAGAACAAATCCTGCAAGAATACTGATGGCGGAAATGGTGACAAGACGCTCAAACTGGTTGCGCAGCATAAACATGACTCCCCTGTAAAAGTAGAATTTCTTTTCATTATAGCATTATTTACCAAAATACTTCGATCGAAATGAACAATTAGTGAAAGAATAAAGGAAATGGCGGGAGGGAGTGGAAGTAGTAGAGGAGACGACATAATTTTTGTTATGCTTAACCACAAAAATAAAAGAGGTGTTCTATATGAAGAAGATCGCATTGGTAACCGGAGCTAATTCCGGCATGGGGCTCGCGACAACCGTGGAGCTGGCAAGACAGGGGATGCATGTCGTAATGCTGTGCCGAAATACACGAAGAGGGAAAGTGGCCTGGATTTCAGCAAAAGAGCAAAGCCGGTCACAGGAAATCACACTCATGCAGGGTGATTTAGGTTCTTTGGAAAGCATTCGCGAGTTTGCAGATGCGTTTAAAGAAAAGTTTGATCACTTAGACGTTCTTGTTAATAATGCCGGAGTAGTTTCGCTTAAAAGAGAGCTGACAGATGACGGATTTGAATCTCAGCTTGGAATCAATCATCTCGGGCATTTTCTGTTGACGAATCTGCTGTTGGATGAATTGAAAAAAGCAGAGGCCGCCCGCATCGTTGTTGTAAGCTCCGGTGCTCATAAATGGGGGAAAATCGATTTTGATGATCCTCATTTTGAAAAGGGATACAATGTGGCAAAAGGGTATGGACGCTCAAAGCTTGCCAATATTCTTTTTACAAAAGCACTGGCAAAACGTCTCGAAGGCACCAATGCTACAGTGAACGCTGTACACCCTGGTGCAGTCGCGACCAATCTTGGCGTTGATCGTAAAACAGAGTTTGGAAGAACGATTACCCGCGTACTAAAGCCATTTTTCCAAACAGCAGAAGAAGGGGCAAAAACGGCGCTGTTTCTTGCTGCAAGTGAGGAAGTGGCAGGCAAATCAGGCCGGTATTATTACAAAATGAAAGAAGTGGACGTGTCAGAAGAAGCGAATAATGAATGGCTGGCAGAAGAACTGTGGGGCTGGAGTGAAGAGCGGGTAGGACTTTAAAAAGAGAAAGATGGGGGACACTGAAATGAATCCGAAGTTAATTGATTTTCCCAATCAATTTGAAACGGACCGATTGATCATCCGTTCTGCAAAACCGGGCGACGGTGTTAAGGTTTGGGAATCAGTGAACGCTTCAAGGCAGGAGCTGAAGCCCTGGCTTCCTTTTGCTTCGCATGAGGCGACAGTAGAAGAAACAGAGATTCATATAAGAGAGTCCTATATAAATTTTTTAGCGAGAGAGGACTTACGGCTTCTCGTGTTTTTAAAAGAGACAGGTGAATTTGTGGCTTCGTCCGGTCTCCACCGGATTAACTGGGACGTCCGTAAATTTGAAATAGGCTACTGGATTGACAGCCGGATGAGCGGGCGAGGCTATATGACAGAAGCAGTAGAGGGAATTGCACGCTTTGCTTTTGACAAAATGAACGCACAACGGGTGGAAATCAGATGTGATGCGGAAAATAGTAAAAGCAGAGCAATCCCGGAAAAAATCGGTTTTAACCTGGAAGGCATCTTGCAAAATAATGATGTGAATCCTGTGACTAAAAAACTAATTGATACGTGTGTATATGCAAAAGTTAGTAGGCAGGCTGCGGACTGATGCGCACAGTGTATGTAGTGTCAGGGCCGGCGGGTGCGGGAAAATCCACGATTTCACAAGCACTTGCCGGGACCCTTTCAAGCAGTGCCTGTGTCGAAGGTGATGTGGTGAATCATATGGTTGCCGGTGGATATCAGCCTCCCTGGAAAAGCGAGCGACTGCTTGAGCTGACATGGAAAAACATCGCAGACCTTTCACGAAATTTTGTGCAGTCCGGGATGGATGTCGTCATTGATTACGTGGCCTTTCCACAGGAAGTTATTCGGCTAAAACAAAGACTGAGAGAACAAGCAGACTGCAAAATAAAATATATTGTGCTGCAGGTAGAAGCTGAGGAACTGATTCGGAGAGATCGTCTCCGTCCTGTCTCCCAGCAGATGGGTCTCCGTTCAATCGAATTGGCACGGCAATTCGATGAATATGGAATTAATCAAAAGTTTAGACTGGATACAACCGGAATGAACGAGGATCAAATAGATGAGATTTGTTATGAGATCCGTTTTAATGATCTCTATACAATAGAAGATTAACTATCGAAATGAGCTGTTTTTGCATAAAAACGATGCAAAGAAAGCTTTTTTCTTTTATAAAAAAACGAGAAAATTAAATAGACAAAATAAACGGAAAAAACATAAAATTCTGTGATTAGATTGCAGGATTTCCTTCATAAAGGTACAATTGAACTAAGTTTTCAGAATTGTTGCGGGTTTGGGGGCTCAAAAATGCAGAAAATACTGCAAAAATTGGAGGAATCATATCCTTATTTAAGCGCAGGTCAAAAGAAGGTAGCACAATTATTTTTTGAAGAACCCAGTGTGATTGCTTTTTCTTCAGCACTTGAAGCAGGAAAGCACGTCAATGTAAGCGAATCAACGGTGATCCGTTTGACCCAAAAAATTGGGTATAAGGGGTACACAGAAGCGCAGCATATGATTCAGCGGAAATTGGCAGAAGAAAGATGGAGGAAGATTCAGCCTGAGAATAAAGAACTCAGCGAAGATCAAACATTTCTTCACAACTTGCTGGATGCGGATATTGCCAATATTTCAAAGCTTAAAGAAACACTGAAAGAAGAAAATCTATTAAAGGTTGTTGAACACATAAGCAGTGCAAGAAAAATTTATGTGACGAGCAATTTTTTCAGTTTCGGTCTCGGACATTTATTTGTTCAGTGGCTTAATATGGCTCTTGATAACACAGAAATGCTCATGCAGGGAGATACACAGTATTACCAGCAGCTGTCCAAGATTGGGGAGCAGGATTTAGTACTGGCCCTTGCTTTCCCCCGCTATACCAAAAACATTGTTGAAACCGTTCAAACCTCAAAACTGCACGGAGCAACCGTCATCTCCATTACAGATCAGCCCGATTCACCTGTCGCCGCTTATTCGGATCTTGTGTTAGAAGCAGCGATGAATTCAAATCTTAAAATTGACTCCTTCACAGCAGCACTTTCTCTTTTAACATCTATCATGAGGTTTGTTTCGGTTAAGGATCATGACAAAGTCAATAAAAATGTACAGCGGGTGGAGAAGCTTTACGAAGAAAAAGAAATTTTCTTTGACTCCCAGCAAGCAAATCGATTCTGAAAAGCACAATCTGGTAAAGAAAAGATCAATTAGATAAAAGGGGAGATTACGATGAAAAAACGTACATTATTCGGTACAGCAGCACTTTCTGCAAGTCTAATTTTAGCAGCCTGCGGAAGCGATGATTCAGAGGAAACATCAGAATCAAATGGATCAGATGAGGCAGGAAGTGAATTCAACCTGCAGGAAGAAGGTCAACTTACATGGGCCTCGAGCGGTTTGTATAAACCGTTTAACTACGAAGAAGGCGGCGAACTGAAGGGCTTCGATGTTGAAATCGGACATGCCATTGCAGAAAAAATGGGACTGGAGCCAAACCCGATTACAACGCCATGGGAAACGATTTTACAGGGACTGACCGGCGAGCGATTTGACGCGATCATTGGAAGTATGGCGATCACTAATGAACGGGCCGAGCAGGTCGACTTTTCCGATCCCTACTACTACTCTGGCGGAATGATTTTCGTTGCAGAAGGAAATGACGAAATCACATCTGCAGAAGATCTTGAAGGAAAGAAAATCGGCGTAGTTGCCCAAAGTACGTACGATGAAGCGGCACAGGAATATACAGAGGATATCCAATATTACAACAGTGACGTTGTGGCGCTGAATGACCTGGAAATCGAAGGCCGCCTGGATGCTGTTATCACTGCAGACGTAGTTGGCTACGAGGCGATGGCTTCAGGTCTTGGCGTTAAAGATGTTGGCGAGCCACTATGGATTGAGCAGGCAGCGATTGCTGTGAACAAAGACAATCCTGAACTGCTTGAGGCCATCAACGAAGCACTTGCAGAAATCCAGGAAGATGGGACTTACGATGAAATTTCTACGAATCTATTTGATCGTAACCTTTTAGATGTGGATCTGGAAGGAATTGAAATTTTAGAATAACAAGTCCAATAGTTAGGAAGGTGCAGCCTCATGCCGGAGATTATTGAAACAATATTGGAAGTTATAGCAAGAACGTATCCCGGGTTTATGGATGCCGTTGTCATCACACTCCAGCTGACCGCAGTTGGAGTGGTGCTTGGCTGCTTACTGGGACTGTTTTTTGCACTTCTTAAGCTGTCCAAATCCAAGCCATTGCAGTGGATTGCGAATATTTATATTACAGTGATCAGAGGAACACCTTTGATTGTTCAGATTACATTTTTATATTTTGGAATTGTAGAATTCGTTACCCTATCAAATTTTTGGGCTGGCGCAATCGCTTTAGGCGTGCATAATGGTGCATACATTGCAGAAATTTTCCGTGGTGCCATTCAGGGCATTGATAAAGGTCAGTCAGAAGCAAGCAGTTCGCTAGGAATGAGCAAAACACAGACCATGAAACGAATTGTGTTTCCTCAGGCGCTAAAGCGGTCTATTCCGCCTCTTGGAAACCAGTTTATCATCGCGTTAAAGGATTCTTCACTGGTTTATGTAATTGGAGTAGCAGAGCTGTTCTCCATTGCAAACCGTGAAGCAGCACAGTCCTTCCAGCCTTTTGAAACGTATCTGGTTGTTGGTCTGTATTATTTAGTTCTTGTTATGATCTTTTCGTTCCTGCTCCGTCTGTATGAAAATAAACTTGATGTTGATAAGGATTAAGGGGGAGGTCATACATGTTAACAGCAAAAAATATCCACAAATCATTTGGCGACTTAGAAGTGTTAAAGGGGATTGACCTACAGGTAGAGCCCCAGGAAGTAGTCGTTCTTGTAGGCGTCAGTGGGTCTGGGAAAAGCACCCTGCTCCGCTGCTTTAACTTTCTGGAAATGATTAATAGTGGTGAAATTATCATTGATGGAAAACAAATTAATGGGAAAAAAGATAACTTAAACAAAATACGGGCGGAAGTCGGAATGGTGTTTCAGCATTTTAATCTATTTCCGCATAAAACCGTACTGGAGAATATTATTGAAGCACCTATTCAGGTGAAGAAAAAGAAAAAAGCGGATGCCATCAAGCATGCAAAGCAGCTGCTTGAAAAAGTGGGTCTCTCGGAAAAAGCAGACGTATATCCAAGCAAACTGTCAGGCGGTCAAAAACAGCGGGTAGCCATCGCCCGGTCTCTTGCAATGGAGCCAAAGGTTATGCTGTTTGATGAACCAACCTCTGCTCTGGATCCTGAATTGGTCAGTGAAGTGCTTGCCGTTATGAAACAGCTCGCTGAAGAGGGGATGACCATGGTCGTGGTTACCCACGAAATGAGATTTGCAAAAGAAGTGGCCGACCGCATCATCATGCTCGACGAAGGGCGAATTATCGAATCTGCCGACCCGAAAACATTTTTCGAAAACCCGTCTCATGATCGGACAAGACAGTTTATTCAGCTGGTCGAGTAGGAAATAAGAGTATATAGAGTATCTGCACAGAGGATAATGATCGTGCAGATATTCTTTTTTTTATGAAATGCAGGTGTATGGTACGTGAAGATTTCTCAGCATCAAAGCAGTCACCAGAAACGGAAACGAAAAGTGTCTCTGTAATCACTTATTAAGTTGTGTAAAGCTTGCTGTTTGTGTTTTCTTAAACGGGGGTATTTATGAAGACAGTATAATAAAATAGAACTTTCCAAAACGGACGCAGTGGTTTCCGATTTAAATGGAAGGCTGGGAGGAACCAATGGACATCAGCAAATATAAAGTAGATGGCGGTCAGCAAGTTAAATTGCAAGAATTCGCCACATCCGAAGACCACAGCATCGATGAGAGAGAGCTTCGTGAAAAACAGCTCCCTGATCGTGTTGAAAAATTGAAGGACCTGCACTGGCGTTTGCACGCTGAAGAGAAGAAAGGGATTGTGGTTGTTTTGCAGGCAATGGATGCTGCTGGGAAAGATGAAGCCATCAGCTATATTTTCTCTAATTTAAATGCGCAGGGATTAAAAACGACATCTTTTCAAAAACCATCAGATACGGAACTGAGTCATGACTACCTTTGGCGCATTCGGGAAGGACTTCCTGCCAGAGGACAGGTCGGCATCTTGAATCGATCTCATTATGAAGAAGTCATTGCACCGAGAGTACATGATTTACTTGGTGATGAAGCCATACCTGATCATATCGATAAAGAAAAAGTATGGTCACTGCGTTTTCGGCAAATAAATGATTTTGAACAATATATGGTGGAAAACGGCTTTGAAGTTATCAAATTCTTTTTTAATATGTCAAAAGAAGAACAAAAAAACCGTCTGCTGGAACGCATGAAAGATCCTTTGAAGAACTGGGAATTTTCGTTTCGTGATGTGGAAGAACGACAGCATTGGGACAGCTACCAGGAAATTTTTGAAGACATGCTGAACCATACCTCAACAGAAGCTGCACCATGGTACATCCTGCCCGCAGATGACGAGTGGTACTCACGCTACATTATCACTGAGGCGATGATTCAATGTCTGGAAAAAATAGATCCACAGTTTCCTGAAATTTCTCAGGAAAACCAGGATAAGCTGGATAAATACATTAAGCAGCTGGAAAATGAGTAAATTCATTTAGTAAAACCAAGAAAGAACAAAAAAAGCAGGCTGGGACAAAACTTAAAAAGTTTAAAAAATGAATATATATTAATAGTAATAGGTGAGCGGAGCGGAAGGTGGCGGCTCCTGCAGGATATGACGGCAAGCTGAGACCCAAAAAGGCAAAGCCTGAAGAGGGCTCAGCGCCGTCCCTGGGGAAAGCGTCCCCCTGAAGCGAAGTGAACCGGTCGTAGAGCTTGAGACACTTTTGTCTCAGGCTTTTTTTGTGCCAGCATGCAGTTAAACGAGGTTCAAGTCTCTAAAGTCTGGAACACTATACACTGAAAACCATAGTTTTTTCATGGTTTTAAAATGGATAATATCTTCTTTCTGAAACGAAAGTGAACCGGTCGTTTTAAAAGAACCTTCTAAAAAGTGCGGAAACTTTCACATTAACTTCACAGGAAATTGGTAAAATAGCCGTATCAATGGGAAACGGGGAATTCACATGAGTGTGCGGAAAATAGCAGTGGTGGATGATGAAGAAACCATGAGAAAGCTGATTAAATCGTTTCTGGTTCCAGAAGGCTATCACGTATATGAAGCAGCAAATGGACTTGATGCCCTGTCCATTATACGCGCCGAACAGCCGGATTTAATTTTGGCTGACATCATGATGCCGTTCATGGACGGATATGCATTAACAGAAGAAATAAGAAAGACATCTCAAACTCCGATTATATTTTTATCCGCTAAAGGAGAAGACCTGGATAAAGTCAAAGGGCTGCGGCTTGGAGCGGACGATTATGTGGTAAAGCCTTTTCATTCAGAGGAGCTGCTGGCAAGAATTGAGACTGTCCTGCGAAGAACGGATCCTCATTTTAAAAAAGGGGAAGTGGCAAAAGCGGGACCTGTCTCCCTGGATTTGACGAGTCATCGTGTCTTTATAGAGGGAGAAGAAATCCGTCTGACGATTAAAGAATATAAGCTGCTGTCGCTGCTGGTCACGAATAAAAACAGTCTCGTATCAAGGGAATATTTAATGGAAACAGTATGGGGACTCGAATACAGTGGAACGGAACGCACCGTCGACACCCATATTAAAACGCTTCGGATGAAGATGAAGCAGCACGGCGAACGGATCAAGACGGTATGGGGATTAGGCTACAAACTTGAGGTGTGATGGTTGAAAAAAAGTAAATTGAATTTTAGCCGGAAAATTGTGCTGCTGCTTGTTGGCAGTGTGGCGCTGTCATTGATTTTTTCCTTTGTCTTTTTGTACTTCTTATATAAGGATCTTTATTTAAACACGATTCGTGAATCGGTGGAATACCAGGGACAGCGGACAGCAGCCCACTACCATTACGGGGAGCTGAGCGAGGAAATTATTGAAAAAATCCACTGGTATAACGTCGTTTCTGAATATGAAGTGATCGTTGTGGATGAAGTAGAGGATCTGAATGAATCCTTTCCGTACACAATCGGAAACGAGAATTTGGTGACATGGGAGGACCGTGAATTGCTACTTCAAGGTGATTCCATGATGAAAGAAGGCTATGTTGAAACGTTCGGAAGAGAAGTAATCGGTGCAATCTACCCGATAAATGACGGGGAGGACGTCATTGGATTCATATACATTTACGTGCCCCTTGCCGGTCTTTCCCAGGTGTTTGGAAGCAGTATTCCCCTGCTTTTCGGAATTGGGATTCTGTTTTTTATTGGAGTGGCATATTTAATAAGACGAATTCAAAAATCTCTTTTTCAGCCGTTAGTTTCCATACAGGAGCTGTCAAAAGAAGTGTCAAAGGGGAACTACGAAAACCGTCTTGAGATCCGTCAGATGGACGAGATCGGGCAGATGGCGACCGCTTTCAATGAAATGAGTAAAGCACTTGAGCATCAGGAGGAACGGAAAAAAGAATTTCTCTCCAATGTAGTCCATGAGCTTCGAACACCTTTAACGTACATTAATGGCTACACGGAAGTGCTTAAAAATGAACTGTATACCTCTCCGGAAGAAGAAAAGCAGTATCTTGAGACGATTGAACAGGAGGTGGGGAGGCTTAAAAAACTTCTTTCTGATTTAGTGGATTTAAATCATTTGCAGGATGATTTGTTCCATTTTGATCATGAACCCATTGCTCTTGGCGGACTGCTGTATGAAACGGCCGACCTATTTAAGATCCTTGCCGCAAAAAAAGAGATTGAGATGACATTTGATGTGGATGAAGAGCTGATTATTTTAAACGATGCCAAACGCATCCAGCAGATTTTCTATAACCTTCTGGATAATGCGGTGAAATATTCTCATCCCAAATCCATTATTTTTCTGAATTTGCACCGACAGGAAAACGACTTTGTGTTTGAAGTGGCGAATAGGGGAGATACACTCTCAAAAGAGGAGCAGGATCGAATGGGAGAACGTTTTTACCGTACGGACCGTGCACGAAATCGGGGCACGGGTGGAACAGGATTGGGTCTATCGATTGTAAAAGAAATCGTACGTATCCAGGGTGGCGTATTTACTGTGAAGAGTAAAGATAATGGACTAATCAGCGTGGCTGTCAGGCTGCCTATTCAAAAGGAGGCGCATCCAGAATGAAAAAAAGACTGGCTGGGATGGTCTTAATCGTACTGCTTAGCGGCTGTTCTCCTTTTCAGGAAAAAGGTCCGTCTGTCAGCCCATTCACTTTTGTAAATCAGCACGGAGAATCCTTTGGATTTGATGAATTGGAAGGGAAGGTATGGATTGCTGATTTTATCTTTACAAATTGTGAGACCGTCTGCCCTCCTATGACCTCTACGCTGAGCGATCTGCAGGAGACGCTCAAGGAGGAGGGGCTCGAAGCAGAATTCGTTTCTTTCAGCGTGGATCCGGAAGTGGATTCACCGGAGCGCCTGAAAGGATATCTGTCTGCTTTCACAGAGGAGGATGCCAACTGGAACCTGCTTACAGGCTATACACAGGAGCAGATCGAGAAGTTTGCGCTCGATGAATTTCAAACGCTTGTGAGTAAGCCCGATGAAACAGATCAGGTGCTTCATGGCGTAAACTTTTATGTGGTGAATCCTGAAGGTGTCATCGTAGAAGAAGTCAGCTTTACTGATTCAGATGTGACAGAAAAGATTGTGAAGGAAGTTAAAAGGCATCAATAATTTAAGAATGACGCTGGGACAAAACTCAAAAAAGTTTAAAGAATGAGGATATATTTAGTAGTAGTAGGTGAGCGGAGCGGGAGGTGGCTCCTGCAGGACACGACGGCAAGCTGAGACCCCTATAGGCAAAGCCTGAGGAGGGCTCAGCGCCGTCCCTGCGGAAAGCGTCCACCTGAAGCGAAGTGAAACGGTCGCAGAGCTTGAGACACTTTTGTCCCAAGCTCATTCTTCCTTTATTTGTTCATATACCTGCCACAAATAAGCGGGAAAATCATGTTTGTGCATTTTCTTCATAGTTATTTCACATTCTTTTTGTATGGTAGAAAAGAACAGAGGAAAACTTGCAAAATTGTATAATCCCATATAAGAAAGTGAACGATAATAGAAGAACAGAAGAATGGAGAAAAAGCATGAAAGCATTAAATCAGGAATACGCCCCTTCACCATCACCTAAAAAAAGCAAAGCTTCCTGGTATCAGGCGGTTTGGCGATGGCATTTCTATGCAGGTCTTTTTGCCGCTCCTTTTCTACTGATCCTTGCTTTCAGCGGGGGTGTGTATCTTTTTAAACCGCAGATCGAGGGCATGCTGTATCAGGAACAATATGTGGTGAACGAAACAAGTTCTCAAATGCTGGCCCCGGCAAGTATAACAGCGGCTGTGCAGGAACGTTACCCTGACGGTGCTATTTCAGCCTATAAAGTATATGAAGAAGAGGATCGAACGGTTGAAGTAGGGGTAATGGATGGCGGCGTAGCAAAATCCGTGTATGTTAACCCATATAATGGTGATGTACAGGGCGAACTGATTGCGAGCGAAAAGTTCACAGAGATTTTTAAAAAGCTTCATAGTGAACTAATCGTTGGAGGCACCTTTGCCAACCGGTTAGTTGAGCTTGCAGCGTCCTGGACGATTATTCTCCTGTTAACGGGTCTTTATCTTTGGTGGCCGAGAAAGTTAAAATCAATTTGGGGAATTGTCCTTCCGCGTTTTAAAGCAAGAGGAAGAACCTTTTGGCGTGATCTTCATGCAGTTCCGGCATTTTGGTTTTCCATTATGATCGTCATTTTGATTGCCACAGGACTCCCATGGTCTGGTATTATGGGAGAGCAAATTAACAAGGTTGCTACTTCAACAAACAGCGGGTATCCAGCATTTGCTCATTCTTTTGGTGAAAAACCGGCTTCCACCCTCCGCGCAGAAGAAGTAGCAGAGGATGTTCCGTGGGCCTCTCAAAACGATGCGGTCCCAGTGTCTTCCATTGGTGGATATCAAACGATTTCACTTGATGATGTATCCATGATTGCATCGATGGAGAATGTGGCCAAGCCTTATACGATCTCTATGCCAATGGGAGAAGAGGGAGTCTTCACTATTGCCACCTCTCATTCTGTCCCGTGGGATAATGCCACTATTCACTTAGACCAATACAGCGGTGGTATTTTATCCGATGTGCGCTTCGCTGACTACGGTTTAATGGCTCAGGGAATCACAGCAGGTATTGCGCTCCATGAAGGCAGACTGTTCGGCTGGCTGAATCAGGCGCTTGGCCTGCTTACATGCTTAGCGATTATCGGTATTGTCATCAGCTCCTTTATCATGTGGAGAAAAAGAAAGCCTGATGGTCTGGGTGCGCCTAAAAAACCGATAAGTAAAAAAGCATCGCGCACCGTCTTCATACTGATGATCGCAGGAGGAATAGTAATGCCTCTTGTAGGTGTCTCAATTTTAGCAGTAGTAATTGTTGATTATTTAATTATTAAAAAAATACCGGCTGTTAATAAGTGGTTTCACGGCAAAGCAGCTTAGATTAGGAAGTGTATAAGATGAAAAAATGGATGATCGGAACCATTGCGTGTGCAGGGTTAATTTTAACTGCATGCGGAGAAGAAAGTGAACCGCAATCCCAGGAATCAGAAACGCCGCAGGTAGTTGAAGCGGAGATTGTCATTCCGGAAGATCTTCAGGTGCAGGAAGATGCCAAGCTGCAGGTAGAGATTTCTCAGGGCGGAGAAGCAGTCGAAGATGCGAACGAAGTCATGTTTGAAATTTGGAATGATGTAAAAGGCGATGAAAGTGAGCAGCACGAAGCTGAACATATCGGAGAAGGAGTCTATGAAATTGACTACACCTTCGAAGAAGACAGCATTTATTCTCTGCAAACCCACATCACAGCCAGAGATATGCACGTTATGCCGAAAAAACAATTTACGGTCGGTGAGGTAACAGAAGAACAAATGCAGACTGCAGAAGAAAACGCTGAAAGTCAAAAAAGCAGCCATATGGAATCAGAGGATGGAGATCACAGCGGGCACGATCACTAAAGTGCAATTCTGTCTATTAACTGGAGAAAATAAATGGGCTGGGACAACCAAAAGTATCTCAGCCTATTTAACCGGTTCGCTGCGCTTCAGGCGGACGCTTTCCGCAGGGACGGCGCTGAGCCTTTTTAGGGCGTTGCCCTGTAAAGTCTCAGCTTGCCGTCATATCCTGCAGGAGTCGCCACCTTCCACTCCGTTCACCTCTTACTATTAATAAATACAACCACGTTTTTTGTCTCAACCTTTTTAACTTTCCTTATTAGCGTTAATCTAAGAATCCTTTTATTGAATTGAAGATATGAATCCTGTATCCTTTTCTGTTCATACTTACTCTGACGTCCAAATCTAATTAATTGTTACGATTGGATATCCCTCTATTATTCCAGCTATATTCCATTATTGTTACCTCCTTATTTAATTGACGTTAATCATAATAATGAATGACAATTCTTAAAGAAATGTATTGCCAAGATATCCAACGTCGCATAGGTCTGGAAGATAATAACCCTCCAATTATAAAATTTTCCATCATCACAAATGGCGTTGAATAAAGTGAAAGTATAGTCCTAAATCTTAATGAAATTCTTCCTCTTTTGACTACAGCTGAGAAAAAATTAAAAACTTTTTTAAAAAAAGTGATCTAAATGAAAATCCTCTCCGTTTACTTAGTGTATTGAAAATAAGAACATACTAAAAAAGGAGAGTGACGTTAAGATGAAAATGAACAAAATCGCAGCATCCGTTTTAGGTTTATCACTATTGGTACCAGCAGCAGGACAAGCACAGGAGGGGCCAACGGTAAATGACCCGGCAGCAGATTTACGGGCAGATTTGGATTACTTGCTTTCCGAGCATTTTGTTTTAGCAACGAACGCAATGGTAAAAGATTACATGGATGCTCCTGATGCAGAAGCTTACAATCAGGCACTTGATCAAAATGCAGCTGACATGACACCAGCGATCGCTTCGATCTATGGAGATGAAGGTGCAGCAGAATTTGAACGAATTTTCAGAGGCCATAATGATTATACTGCAGACATCGTAGCTGCAGCACAATCCGGGGACGAAGAAGCCCGCGCTGCTGCTGAAGATGAAGTAGAAGAATTTGTCGTTGAATTCTCAACATTCCTCGACACAGCAACAGAAGGAAATCTTCCACAGGAAGCAGCTGAAGAAGTCCTTCGCACACATGAGATGGATGTCCTTTCTTTCTTTGACAGCTATGTAGCGGAAGATTACGAGGCAGCTTACGGAACATTCCGTGAAGGCTATGACCGTATGTATGATATTTCAGCAGCTTTATCTGGAGCAATTACTACTCAGTTCCCTGATAAATTTAGTGATTACAAAGTAGATTCAGCTACTTCTGATCTTCGCTCAACACTTAACAATTTAGCAGCAGAGCACCATGCACTAGCTGTAATGGGACTTAAGAGCGGAGTAGATGGCGCACCTAACTATGACTTTGTTACATGGGCTGAAGATATGCATACACAGGACTTTAAAGCAGTAATGGCTTCTGTTTATGGTGAAGAAGGAGCAGCAGCATTTGAAGATGTATGGACTGCAAACCATATTGAAGCAGAGGGTGCATTAGTATCTGGTTATATTGCTGAAGATGAAGAAGCAATTACAGCAGCAAAAGCGCAATTTGAAACATTCTCAACTGACTTTGGTGCCTTCCTTGGTTCAGCAACAGAAGAAAACCTTCCAACTGCAGATGCTCAAGCAGCTGTATGGGGACATGAAGAATTGAAGCTTGCTTCACTTGATGAGCACATTGCAGGAGACTATGAAGCATCTGTTAACACATTCCGTGAAGGCTATGCTTACATGTATGGTGTAGGTGAATCTCTTGGAAATGCGATCGTAGCGCAAAATCCTGATATGTTTACAAACACTGAAATGCCGGAAGAAATGCCAAATACCGGTATGGGCGGAAGCCAGCAGGAATCTTCTAACATGGTATGGGTAGGCGTTAGTGCAGCAGCATCTGTTCTTGCAGCAGCATTCTTCTTCCTTCGCCGTAAAGAAGAACAAGCGTAAAATAAGTATTATCAAATAAATAGATGATGATCAACCGACTGAAAATCAATTTTTCAGTCGGTTTTTCTTTGTGGGAGAATAGACAAAAAACAAGGGGACCGTTACAATGAAAATGGAACAGTCAGACAATTTCATATGGATCAAGCAATAGGTGACGAAATCTTTTTCGTTTAAAAGGGAAGCCAGTGAAAATCTGGTACGGTCGCGCCACTGTAACAAGGAGCTTATATGAATAGCCCACTGTCTGCAAGGATGGGAAGGGAATATGAGCGTTGATTTGAAGTCAGGAGACCTGCCTATTGTATGCACGATGGACCTACGCGGAATAGGGAAGGGTGATGTCAGTTGTATTCAAATGTTTTTTTGAATGCTTATTTTTCGAACGTCAGCTCTCTCCCTAACTACTGGAGAGAGCTTTTTGCTTCTCCAAAGAAAAAGAGGGAAGTAAATGAGAAATAGTTTGCCAATGAGCTTGTCAAGAACTATACAGTCAAAGCTCGTACTGCCTCCTGACACGAATCATCTTCAAACAATTTTTGGAGGTCAGGTGCTCTCGTACATTGATGAGATAGCAGCTATTACCGCCATGAAGCATGCCAATTTGGTGGTCGTGACTGCTTCGATTGATTCCGTGGATTTCCTGTCAGCTGCGAGAGTAGGAGATGTGCTGGAGCTTGATGCTGTCATTAGTTCCACTGGCAGAACATCTATGGAAGTATTTGTGCGGGTTCGTTCGAAAAATCTTTTGACAAGAAAGGAGAGAATCACCACCCAATCCTTTTTAACGATGGTGGCAGTGGATGATCGAGGAAGGCCCTCGGAAGTACCTGGTATTACCGCTGAAACAGATGAAGAAAAGCGTCTTCTTGCCGGAGCACCTGCGAGACGCAAACACCGAAAACTTAGAGCGCCTATGCCAAGCTGACAACGGGCAATGTTTTTCCAGTCAGTTAAATACTTATACATCATTCTTATTCAGCAAGCCCGAAGACGGAATTCCTTATAAAAAAGCTGCCGGAGGCCAGTGAATTCCTGACCTTTCCGGCAGCTGAAACCGTTTAGTTCTGGCGCAGCTCCACTCTTCTGATTTTCCCCGAGGTCGTTTTGGGAAGATCGCTGATAAATTCTATTTCTCTCGGATACTTGTAAGGCGCCGTCATTTCCTTTGTATGGTTTTGCAGCTCTTTGATCAAACCCTTATGCTCGAGTGCTTCCGGGTCCTTAAGAACGATGAATGCTTTCACAATGCTGCCTCTGATTTCGTCCGGTGCTGCAACTACCGCACACTCACGTACAGCCGGGTGTTTTAAAAGAGCATCCTCCACTTCGAAGGGTCCGATCGTGTAGCCTGAGCTGATGATGATGTCGTCGCTTCTTCCTTCGAACCAGAAGTAGCCATCCTCATCACGGGTTGCCTGGTCGCCGGTTAAATACCATTCACCCCTGAACGCTTTTTGAGTCCTTTCGTGGTCATTCAGGTATTCCTTGAAAAGAGCAGGGCAGTCTCGATGAACGGCAATATCCCCGACCTCACCCGTTTTGGCCGGCTGTCCGTGCTCATCAATAATATCAACTGGATTGCCGGGAGTCGGTTTGCCCATAGAGCCGGGTTTTATTTCCATGCTCTGCAGATTGCAGACGAGCAGTGTGTTTTCCGTTTGTCCATAGCCGTCCCGCAGGTGGATATTAAAAGCTTCCACAAATGCTTCCATAACTGGACGATTCAGCGGCTCACCTGCTGAAACTGCGCTTTTTAAATGGGGAAGCTGATAAGATTTCAGATTGTCGACCTTTGCCATCAATCTGTATTCGGTTGGTGTACAGCATAAAACCTGGATTTTTTCTTTTTCCAAAATCGTCAGGTATGTATGGGCATCAAAGCCTCCATTGTAAACAAACGCTGTTGCACCGAGTGTAATGGTAGATAAAAACGGACTCCAAATCCATTTCTGCCAGCCGGGAGCAGCAGTTGCCCAAACAAGATCACCTTCCTCGACGCCAAGCCATTCTTTAGCAGCGGTGCGAACATGAGCGTAGCCCCAGCCATGTGTATGAACGACGCCCTTTGGATTTCCTGTGGTTCCGGAAGTATACGATAAAATAGCCGTATCATGCCGGCTTGTTTTTTCTCCTTCATAATCCGTGCTTTCCTTGGACGCAAGTTCTTCAAAGGACTGCCAGCCCTCCTCCTGTCCGCCGACAATCAGTTTTGTCTGCAGAGCGGGATAATCTCCCTGGATCGCATTCACTTCGGAAGTCGTTTTGTGAAACGCGATAATTCCTTTTGGCTCCGCATGCTCGATCCGGTACGTCAAATCTTTCTTTCGCAGCATTTCAGAGCAGGGGATGGCGATAATGCCAGCTTTTAAGCAGGCAAGATAGCTCATGTAGGCTTCAGGAATGCGAGGCAGCAGGATAAGAACTTTATCCCCTTTTCCAATTCCCAGCTTCTTTAAGGCTTGTGCAAACTGATTCGTGCGCCCGATGAGTTCCGGGTATGATACATCCCGCCGGTTTCCATCTGCATCTGTCCACTTAATCGCCATGCGGCCGTCGTCTTGCGCATATTGATCCACTTCTTGTGTAATATTGTATTGTTCTGGTGCAATCAAATGTTGAAACGTCATCTTCCATTCCTCCAAACGATCCCCCGTCCTCAACTGAGGCAGCAGCATCCGAGTATTTTAGTTCGTAGATAGTGCGTACTCTTCCTACTGATTGTATCTGCTTTTAAAAATAACAGTCAAGAATGTTCATTGACTATTCTAAAAATAATGACAAATATCATGTTAAATGCCTCACAACGATCATAGATGAAGTGTAGGTTATCTGACAGATTTTTGATACACTTATACAAGAATGCTAGTTTTCAGAGAAGAAGGGATATTATTGAAAAATAAATTAACACTGGGTTTGTTTTACACAATTGGTTTAGTCCTATTATCCTTTGGCATCTCGATGATGATCCTGGCTGACTTAGGTGCAGGACCCTGGGATGCTTTATATGTTGCGCTTGCTGATCAGATCGGGCTGACAGTAGGAACATGGATTTTAATTACAGGATTTGCGCTGATGGCGGTGAATGCGGCACTTATGAGGAAGATGCCGGATTTCTATGCGGTCATTACCATTTTCATTATGGGGTTTTTCATTGATTTTTGGCTGCTGTTTGTTTTTGCAGATCTGCAGGCGGCAGAGGTTCTGACAAGAAGCCTTATGCTTGGAAGCGGAATTCTGATTATCGCTGCAGGTGTCTCAGTTTATCTGCAGGCTAATTTTGCCAAAAATCCGATTGATGGGCTTATGGTGGCTGTTCATTTTCGCACGGGTTTAAGCTTATCTCGTTCAAAAACGGTTCTTGAGGTAGCCGTTCTGGTTGTCGCATTGCTGATCGGTGGACCAATTGGAGTTGGTACCGTTATCGTGGCGTTTGGCATTGGACCGTTGATCGGACTTTTCTTTATTCCTGCTCAAAAAATGAAGGCACGTATGCTGCTTCAGCCGGCAATCGAGCAGAAATAATCTCCAGTTGGGGGTAACGAACAACGGACTGAAAAGCCAAACAAAGAGGCGGAAGGTGAAGGGTATGAAGAGAAAATCGAAGATAGAACAGCCGGTCATTTCCAGAAAAATGGAGCAAGGGCGCTTCATTGACATATTTTCTGAAGAGGACCTTTATTTGACGGACGTGGTAATTGAAAATGAAGTAATTGGTCCCGAGACGTTGACCGGTATGGAGCTGACGCGCGTCGTCTTTAAACATGTCGTTTTTGAAGAAGTGGTTTTTCACAAGGCTGACTGGACGGACGTAGCCTTTGAGCATTGCGATCTGTCTAATGTCATAATGTCAGATGCATCGATGCACCGCGTTTCTTTTCAGGAATGCAAGCTGATCGGAATTGAGATCTCCGAATCCAACTTGCTGCATATCTCGATTGACCAGTGCATGGGGGCTCTAAGCAATTTCATTGAATCCCGTTTAAAGTTCGTTTTGTTCCGGGAGAGCTCACTGAATAATACACGCTTTTATGGAAATGAATTCCTGCAGGTAGACATGGATAGCTGTAGTCTTCAGGAAGCGAGCTTTATTGAAATGCCAATGAAGGGGCTCGACATCAGCACATGCAGCTTCGAAAAAATCAATGTGTCACAGGAGCAGCTGGCAGGGTGCACTGTTGCACCTCATCAGGCTATTGAATTCTCGAAGCTTATGGGGCTGAATATAAAAGAATAATGGGTGAGCACTTAAACGCTGTCATTTTCCAGGACGAGCGTTTTTTGTTTTTTAGGAATGAACCACCCGTGTGCCTGCAATCAGATCGTGAATCGCCCGCTTGTCTTCTCTAAATATAATGAGGAAAACACTGACCACAATGGAAATGCCAAAAGTGAGGAAAGACAGCAGGAATAAACCTACAACCTCTCTTAAAAACATATTCAGGAACGTCAGCTTTTTATTGTCGTTCCGTTTAATTTTAATACCAGCCAACCGTTTTCCAATGACATACCCTGACCAAACAAGCGGTGTGATTGTAAGGTAAAGGTAATAAAGGATATTCTCGGTCCAGCTATTCATACTGGTAAACGTGTATTCTCCAGTAATTAAGTAAATCACAATGGAAATGGGAATAAATATAATGATGCCATCTAACATATTTGCAAAAAGCCGGGACCAGAAGCCGGCTGGATTTGTTTCCCGATTCATGATTTTTCTCTCCTTTCTTCAAAAAATTAGCAGAGTGACTGCGGCTCATAGAAATCCACGCCTTGAGTACAAGCGTACTATACAAAATAGGTAAATTAAAGGTTAGTATGAATATACTTACATTTTCTTTTTGCTGAATAAATTTTATAAAAAATAGTAGTGGTACGTACCTCTTTGGGCATGGTAAGATAAGCAGGGTAGATTAAGTAGAAGAGGTGTCACCATGAGAAGTGGGTTCATTATAGGAATGTTTTATTTACTTGGATTATTGCTGCTGTCGTTTGGAATCAGCACCATGATCGTTGCAGATCTCGGGGTTGGCCCGTGGGATGCTTTATATGTTGGATTATCAGAGACAATCGGCTTTACCGTTGGAACATGGGTATTTATTTTAGGGATTATTTTAATCCTGCTTAACGGATATCTGATGAAAAGGGTGCCGGACTTTCTGGCCATTATTACGATCTTTCTGATCGGAGTTTTCATGGATTTTTGGCTGCTTGTAGCATTTGCAGGAATCGATGCACTGGCAATGCCGGTCCGTGCCATCATGCTGATAGCAGGGGTTGCGATCATCGGCCTTGGTATTGCATGTTATTTGCAGGCGGATTTTGCAAGAAACCCCATTGACTCTTTGATGATGGCCATTCAGCATAGAACGGGGAAAAGTCTGGCAGTGTCGAAAACCATGATGGAGGTTAGTGTGCTCATCCTGGCATTTTTGTTTGGCGGCCCTATTGGACTGGGTACCCTTCTGGTCGCTTTTTCAATGGGAGTTCTTATTCAGCTCTTTATTAAACCTGTTACGGGAATCCGCAAGCGTCTGACAAACGAACAGGAAGTCGTACTAAATTAACATGAAAAGCGTTGAACAGAACTGAACAGGTTTAATTAACTTAGGCAGTATATATTGTTTGGATGAGGTGAGCGGAGCGGAAGGTGGCGACTCCCGCAGGATATAATGGCAGGCTGAGAATTCGCAGGGCAAAGCCTAAGAAGGTCAGCACCGTCCCTGCGGAGAGCGTCCGCCTAAAAGAGCAGCTAACCGTTCAAAGAGCTTGTGACAGAATTTTGTCTCAGGCTCTTTTTTGTGATTGATTTATACTTCCTTCATACAGTGATAAGAGCACATATGTGAAGGAGGAAGAGGCATGACTCTTTGGATTGACGTATCCGTAACAAAGCGGGAGCTGACCCTTTATGATGCCAGTGAAGTAATCAAGCGGTATCCCATTGCCGTTGGAAAAATGCTCACACCTACACCCCCCGGCAACTATATGATCGTCAATAAAGAAGAAAATCCGGGGGGTCCATACGGTGATATGTGGATGGGGTTATCCAAGCCTCACTACGGCATCCATGGAACAGACAACCCGGCTTCCATTGGAACTGAAGCCTCCTTAGGCTGCATCCGCATGTACAACGAAGACGCAGTTGAACTCGCCTACTCCGTACCGCTTGGAACGAATGTGTATATTCATAAATAGTTTTTTTGGGATGGCAGTAAGGTAAAGCATTAAAGGGGCCAGGCCCCTTTAATGCTTTACCTCACTATAATACCCATTTAACCAAAATCCTGTTTATAGTCCGAATTACTATTAATAATTCCATTTTTTAACCGATAGGAGGGATGTAGGTAACGGTTGGAGGTGGCTGTATGAAGCTGCAGAGAAAGACCTGGTGGATTGCTGGCCTAAGTATAGCTGGTTTTCTTGTTTCGCTGTTTTTGTTTATTCATCCGAGGCTATTGTATCTGCTGCTCGGTCTGCTTGTCTTAGCACTGGTTCTTTCCTATCTTTTCAATAAGCGGGTCGTCTCAAGGGTAGAGAATCTCTCCACACAGCTGAAGAGTATTTTGACATCAAAGGAGCTATCATCCCGGCTATCCTGGTCTGGTCAGTACCAGGACGACATTCATCAGCTTGGGAGCTCGATAAACAAAATGCTTGATTCGATAGAGGAAGCTCAAAAGGAAGTAAACAAATTGGCGCGCTATGACCCCCTCACTGGATTGCTGAATCGGTGCGGATTGCAGGAAGAATTTCATAATCATCATTTGAATCAGCGAAGAAATGTTTCGTTTTTGTTTTTGGATCTGGATGGATTTAAGCGAATTAACGATTCACTCGGACACCAAACCGGTGATGAGCTGCTGAAACAAATGACGAATCGAATGCTCGGCATGCTGCAGCATGATCAGGAGCTTCTTGGACGAATGGGCGGAGATGAGTTCGTCATGATCGTTCCTGATATGAGCAAGAAAGACTTGCTCCATCGCACGCAGGAAATGATGAGATCGCTTAAAAGTGAATATTCATTTGAGCAGGTAAAAACCTATATCACAACCAGTGTGGGGATCAGCCGTTTTCCGGAGGATGGTGATTCTTTTGATGACGTTTTTCAATATGCTGATATCGCCATGTATGAGGCGAAGCGAAAAGGGAAAAACCAGATTGTCTTTTACGAAGAGTTAGCACAGGATTTAGACTATAAACATGTCCTTGATTTAGAGAATGATCTTAAGTTTTCACTTGATCAAGGGGAGTTATATCTGGATTACCAGCCGATCTATTCTTCAGGGGACAACCTTTTAGTGGCAGTGGAAGCACTGCTTCGATGGAATCATCCGAACAAAGGATTAATTCCGCCAAACCGGTTTATTCCCATTGCTGAAAATGGCGGGTTCATCTGTGATATCGGGGAATGGGTTCTCGAACAAAGCATCAGACAGGCAGCAGGATGGAGAGAGGCCGGTCTTGGAGAGATCGGCATCGCCATAAATGTATCAAAGCAGCAAATGAAGCAAAAGGATCGCTTTATTATGAAAATGGATAAGTGGCTGAAGCAGTACAAGGTCGCGCCGTCTGAGCTCCAGATCGAAATTACGGAAAGCGACATCTTTTATTATGACAATGAGATAAGGGAGTTTGCACAGATTCTTAGGAATAAAGGAGTTCGCGTTGCACTCGATGATTTTGGAGTAGGGACGTCCTCACTTTTTAATTTAAAGCAGCTTCCGGTAAATGTGGTGAAAATTGACCGGTCCTTTATCCGCTGTGTTCCTCAAGAATCGTTTGATACCAGCCTGCTTGCAGGAATCTACCGCGTGCTGGATGATCTTGGATTTGAAGTGGTGACTGAAGGAGTTGAGTCAGCAGAGCAGGTAGATTTTGTCGCAAACAGCAGCTCTTCAATGTTTCAGGGATATTACTTTAGTAGACCCGTATCGCCCGATCAGATTGCGCTTCTGGTACAGCAGCAGCTTACATGGCAGGAGGCAGCTGCAGGTAAGCGAGAGTAAAAAAGGACAAAATAAAAAAATCCGTGCGGACTCGAATTCTATATTGATTTCGATGATCCGCCCGGATTTTCTTTTGCCCTGATCTTAATTGCTGTTTGCTATACCAAGTGCTTCTTCAAATTCCTCTTCAGTCGACACATTCAACCAGGAGTAAGCACTATCCCCTTCAGTATCCTCTGCAGTGGGATCCGCTCCGTATCCGTAAAGCAAAGCTGCAAGATCATTGTTCTCATTGGCAACTGCAATGATGATCGGGTAACTGTAATCATCTGCTGCGTTAGGATCAGCGCCTTCTTTAAGCAATAACTGGGCCGCATCATTTTGACCTGCATACACTGCATTCATCAAAGCCGTTGAACCCCCGGGATCTGTCGCTTCAAGATCTTCTCCTGCTGCAATAAGATCCTCCATGGTACGAATGTCTCCGTAGGAAGCAGCCTCAATAAGACCTCCGGATTCCTCCCACCCCGTTTCTTCCCAGTCACTTTCAGGAAGCAAGGAAGCAAAAACAGTAGTACCCACAGTGATGGCAGGAAGAACGGAAATATATGCACCAAACAATCCTCCGAAAAGAAGACCGGCTCCAACCGCAATTTTTCCATAGTTTGGGCGGTAAAGAGGAGTAGATACGTCGTTCATAAATCTGCCCACGGATTGAATGCGCTTTGGCAGAATAGGGTGGGTGGATAAGATTTCGCTCATCCAGACGGCTCCGTTGGATTCGGAGCGAATTTGTTCAAGATAGGCTTCTTCATTCACTTCCCGCGCCATCAGTTTTCCTGCGCCTAAAATGGTCAGCGCACGCTTTGCTGCTGCGCCGTCGTCTGTCATATAGGCAGCTTCCCGGTCGCAGGTATACTCACACGAACGGCTGTAGGCCTGAGACAAAAACGGAAGAAGCTGAGCAGGCATCAGTAAAATGTTTTTCCACACATGCCGTCTCTTAATATGTGAAAGTTCGTGGGCGATGATAAAGTCTAATTCTGCTGCACCCTGCTGTCGTGCAAGCTCAAAAACCTCAGAATAAAGCACCACCATATTACGGCCGAAAAAGCGGGTGGCAAAAGCGTTTAAAGCGCCTTCTGATTGAATGACAAATACATCAGGCGTTTTCTTTAACCCCATTTTGGAGGATAACTCCTCTACGCGCGCGTATACATCTCCGAACTGGTGATGGCTGATGCGGATTCCATTTCCGCGGATGGACCCGAGCATCATGGCGTTCATGAATAGAACCACAGCTAAAACCGCAAGAGCAATTCCAATCCCTACAATCGAAATAATGGCAATAAGATAGATTATTGCGCTGTAAACAGCACCAATCACAAAATAAATTGTTTCTCTTTCTGACTTTACTGGCCCCGCGGTCATATTCCAGATACCTCTTTTCATGGTTTAATTTTACAATCCTATTTTACTTTAAGGCAGAAGGGGTGCGTGGTCAATAGAGTATCAGACAAAAAAATCCTCCACCATGAGGGTGAAGGATTGAGATCATTAGGTGTTGCGTTCTTTTGTTCTGGAAGCTTTAGAGTCAAGCGTAGTAGTTTTCTCCGGACTTGGTGTTTTTTCAGCTTTTTCTTTACTAGCAGGTGTACCGGAATGAGTGGAGAAATTGGGATTATTGTAAACATTTTTAAGCATCCACATATGAAATAAAAATTCACCAGCGGCGACCACCGCTGCTGCAACTAAAGCGGGAATGAACATCTCATTGTAACTAAATATTTCAAGACCGCCCCAAATGACAAGAAGAGCGACGCCAAAATCAGCAAGGGTGCTGACCACATTTCCCACTTTCGGCAACAGGATAAGATCTCCAGCGGCATATGCGGCAAGTAAAAGAACGAGTCCAATGAGGGTGCTGTCTAAAAAGGATACGTCATTAAACAGAGTAAGTACAATCCATAATACCGGAAATACGAGTGCTGCTTTAATCACTAATGCTTTTCCATGCTGCATGTTTGTTTCCTCCCTGGAAATTTTATTTACTCATCTTTTTCCAAATTTGGGAGGTGTGAAACCTTCAAAGAAGTTAAACAAATGTTTGATTGAAAGAAAATTTCTAAATTTCTCTCCTCATTGCCTTCAGCACATCGATCTCTGTAGCGCGTTTTGCCGGACGCAGACCTGAGAGGATTGTAACAACCAGGCATATCACGACCGCTATCACAATTAACAGCGAAGGAATGGATGAAAACTGAAGACCTTCAGGCATTTCTTCGTTAAAAGCTGTTTCCAGGAGCAGAGGAAGCCCAAGATTCACCAGAATACTAATTACATAGGCAGCAGCAATGCCAATCGCAGCACCAATCAGACCAATGTAGCTGCTTTCGAGAAGAAAAATCCGTTTTATCACTTTAGGACTCGCTCCGATGGCTTTCATTATCCCTATGTCCGGTGCCCGTTCCGTAACCGCCATCGTCATCGTATTATAAATGCCAATAGAGGCAATTAAAATGGCGATGGTGCCAATAAAGATCAATCCTGCTTTTGCAATGGTGAACAAGGTGTTCATTTGTTCCATTTCATTTACAATTGAGTAGGACATATAATTTTGACTTTCAAGTTGTTCGCTTACGTTTTTCACACTTTCAAGATCGCTTGCAATAACCGTAACCTGGTCATAAGGGATTTCTTCAGCTGTGACATCTTCATAGGTGGAAGGATCCTCTAATGCTGCTCCCGGAGTACCGGTGAAGGCCTCGAGTTCATTGAGCATATTATCCGTTATATAAACACGCTGGTCCCACTCCCATTCGCGTCCGGGTGCCTTCATAACCCCCACAATCTTGACATCAAATTCTTCAGCGGTTTCTTCGTCACCGTCTGTTTTGGCAATCTCCATCGCAATAGTTTGCCCGATTACATTTTCATCAAACTGCAGCTCTTTTTTAATGAGTCCGTCTTCGTTATAAAGTTCATCGGGATTTCCTTCTGAAGGCGTTAGCAATGGGATAAAATGATGTCCAATTACTACTTCGTCAGGAGCTTCTGGCAATCTGCCTTCTGCAAGTTCAACGCCTGAGGCAATCTCAGATGGAAAATGTGCAGCAACAGTCGGAGCGTTGGCTTCAAATCCATCAATAGAATAAACCGCATCCTGCTGGACAAATTTCTGACGCGTAACTGCACGTACGCCTTCCAATTCTTCAAACTTAGCAATATCCTGGTCTGTGATTCCCTGGCCTTCTTCACTTCCTACTACCTCAATCTCGTTAATCGTCCTTTTTTCAAGCGTGTCGCTTACGATAGAGTCGTGCAGACCGAAGGCAACCGAGGCAAGGACAATTAAAAAGGCACAGCCCATCGCGGTGGCCAGGACGGTCATAAACACTCGAATTTTATTTTTTTTCATATTTTGAAGAATGAATCGAAACTGGTCTTTGATCTTCATGAAAACACCCCGCTTTCCACCATTTTTCCGTCTGCCAGTGTAATGGTCCGATCGCCAATTCTGGCTACTTCGTCGTCATGCGTGATGATCAGAAAGGTGATGCCCATCTCCTTGTTCAACTTCTGAATGAAATGAAGCAGATCTTCCTCTGTCTCACTGTCAAGACTTCCTGTCGGCTCATCCGCTAAAATAAGAGGGGGCTCTAAAACAAGTGCCCGGGCAATGGAAACGCGCTGCTGCTGACCGCCTGATAATTCGCTCGGGTAGTGTCCTGAAAAATCCTCAAGGCCGACTTTTTTCAGCATATCAAGCGTCATCTTTTTTCGCGCCTGTTCACTAATGCCCTTTAAAATAAGAGGAAGTTCAATGTTTTGATACGCTGTCATACTGGGGATCAGCTGAAAGTTTTGAAAGATAAAGCCCATATGCTGCAATCGAAAAGCAGCAAACTCGCTTTCATCATATTCACTCACTTTTTGATCCTGGATGATAATTTCACCCTGAGTTGGACGGATAAAGCCGCTGATTAAATTTAAAAGTGTTGATTTACCTGATCCGCTTCGGCCAACAATGGTTACTATTTCACCTGCACGTACATGAAAGGAGATATTCTCTAACACGGACAGTGACGTTTGATCTCCTTTTTTTCCTAAAGTAAAGTGGTGGGAAAGCTGGTTAATATCAATCATTTTTACCCTCCTCAAGGTAGAACTCTATTTTTGGGGCCGATTTTGGCAAAAGTAAAGAAGGGACCCATGCTCGAGTTCCCTTCTTTACTTTTTATGGCAAAGGAAGAGCGTCCTTTATAAAGTCCGGCGCATTTTCTTCAGTAAAGCTTAGCGTGGTATAGCTGCCGCTCTGCGGAACAATTACGGTGTAATCTGTTCCGGCTCCTTCTGTTACAGCAGTATAAATCGCCTGAATTTCCTCGTTATCCGTTGCGACATATTTTGGATCGGGCAGCTGGTTGATGTCGCCATTGTTATACATAATGTCATCGACAATCATCCTCAAGTCTTCGTTCATATCTGGCAAAACAATCACACTGTCGAGCTGTTCCGGTGAAAGCATTTCATCTGAGTAACCATTTTCCTTGAGCCACTCAATCGTATTCGTATAATCCATGTAGAGAGAAACACTTGTGTGAGATTGGTATTGTTCGTCCAGCCCTTCAAAGAAGATACTTCCAAAATAGTTTTCGTTACCTGATGAAAATTGCCAACGGCTTGGCGTTTCCCGCACGTCTTTCTCAATAGCATCCATTAGTTCCTGGATTTGAGTCATATTTGTAATTCGTGTTTCTTCGGCTGAATCGTGAAGACTTAGACTTAAATAAGAAATTTCATTATTCTCTTGCATTCTGAAAATTGGTTCATTCATCAGCTTGTATTCCTCGCTTCGGCGCAACTCTGCGGTAAGGTCAGCGACAAGTTCATATGGAACACGGTATTCTCTAGATAATGTCCCGCCGTCTTTCAGCTTATAATCGATGGAAATGTAATCGATATTATAGGTATTTGAAACAGCCACTTCCGCAAGGGTTTCATGAAGCGCAATGACCTGTTCAATACTTTCCGGACTCTCCATATATCTGACTTCAGAATCCTGATACATATTGTTGATGCTGACACTCTGCACTTCGCTAGCTTCAGGTACAGCATTTTCATAAAACCCTGCAGCAAAGTTCACCGGGATGATGAGCAGGGCGACAAACACCCCATAAATCACAAACCCTTTCCAAGGCCATACCAGACGCAGTGTTTTCTGCAGGATCATTTGAAGAATGGTATACCCGATAAAAGCACCAAGAATATAGCCGACTACGGCCCAGGCAAAGTTGCCCTGCTGAATTTCACTAAAGAAAAAGCCTGCCACGAGCATCGTGAAAAAGGTAAGGACATAGAGAAATAAGTAACGGAAGAAAGGAAAGACAATGGTCTGATCCGTTGCTTCTGACGGCCTTTTTGTGTACGCAATATAAGAGGCGGCTGTCAATACAGCAGCAATCAGTGTGTAGGTGGCATATTCCGTCAAGCTGAAAGGATCGTCAATCAGCATTGCAAGCCGAACAAAAAATATTCCATTTGTCATAATAGTGTCAGCATAATTGGTCAGCGCAAGACCCTTAACGTAGTATTGAAGATTATAAAGAACAAGTACAATCAGACCGGCCGGCACAAAAATCATTAAATACGCAAGCCCGGCATGAAGCAGACCGTTGCCAACAAACATTCCAATTGTGATGGCAAAGATAAATAATAAAAGCACGATAAGAAAGGACAATCCCATCCAACTGAGAATATCAACGAAATTGTAAAATGAATCATTCAAAAACGGCAGGAGGATGGCAAGCAGAGCTCCCGTTATAAGCAGTGGTACGAGCAGGGCGGCCGTTCCCGCCAAATAGGTATTCGTTAAAATTGTCTGCCGGGTAAAGGGGAGCCCGTGCATAAAATCGGTTGCTGATTTTTTGGTTGTGAAATTAACAAGTATGATTCCCAGTAAAATAGGGAAGATGGCATACAAAATCAATTGAAAGGCAAACGAAAACTCAAAGACAGGATTAATCTGGTCATTGTAATAGTAATAAGAGCGTGAAAACTGTCCACTTGCAACTCTCGTTAAATGATCGATCAGTATACTGAGCGGAAGCATGATAATAAGGGCAAGTGTGAAAAATACGGCAATCCAGGTGATGGATCGTGCCTGCTGCTGAAACAATCCTTTATTCCACAATAAGATTCCGGATTTCATAGCCGACACCTCCTAATTCATAAATGAATATTTCTTCTAATGTCAGCGGCAATAGATCAAAAATGGCCGGCTGATACGTTTCTACATATGCAGAGATCTCATCGACATTTCCTTTTACAATGCAGAGGACTACGCTGCCCCGCTTTTCATAATGAAGTACATCCATTCCATCCAAAAAGGTTTTGTCCGGGACCTTTTTAAAGGCGATCTGCAGTTTGTGAATATCTGTTTTCAGTTCATCCATATCCCGTTCAAATAAAAGGGTGCCTTTGTGCATGATGCCGACATAATCACAAAAGTCCTCCATTTCCCGAAGATTATGGGACGAGACAAGAAGGGTCAGTGACCGATCAGCGACATCCTGCAAGATCAGGTTCTTCATTTGCTGCCGCACAACAGGATCCAGGCCATCAAACGGTTCATCAAGAATTAAAACGTCAGGCATGGCCGAAAGCGTCAGAATAAACGAAGCCTGGCGCTGCATTCCTTTTGACATGCGGGAAAGCTTTTTATCCGGATCCATTCGTAAATGGGAGGTCAGCTGCTTAAAACGTTTTGCATTCCAATTGACATAAACCTGTTCGTAAAAAGAAGCCATTTGATTTAAAGACGTCTGGTGAAGAAAATAGGGCTGATCAGAAATAAAGAGAACCCGCTGTTTGCTTTCAGGGATTTCATATACAGGCTGGTCAGCGACAGTGATGCTTCCATGATCCTGTTTATAAATTCCTGCAATCATTTTCAGCAGGGTGGTTTTACCTGCCCCATTGGATCCAAGCAGGCCGTAGATTGAGCCTTTCCGAACGTGAAGGGAGAGATCGTGAACGGCTTGCAGATCTTCAAATTTTTTATTCACAGCAACCGCTTTAATCATTTTTATCCTCCCTTTCTGCCACTTTGACTTTTTCAATCAGTTGAATCAGCTCATCCTTTGATCCGCCAAGGAACAAAATTTCACTCACAATTTTCTCTAAATCCTGCTTCAGCATCTCCAATCGCTCCTTATTAGCATCAATCTGAAATGGTGCTACGAAACTTCCTTTGCCTGGTATGGAATAAATAAATCCTTCCCGTTCAAGCTCACGGTACGCTTTTTGAATAGTATTGGGATTAATGGTCAGCTCCTGCGCGAGGCTTCGAACAGAAGGCAGCTGTTCATCCACCTGCATTACATCACGCATCATCAGCTTCTTCAGCTGATCCATCAGCTGTTCGTATATAGGGACCCGGCTACGCGTATCTAACGTAAACATCCGCACCCTCCTCATTTGAAATGTACTATCTGTATTAGTTATTGTAATACGGTTAGTACGGTTGGTCAATAGACAGAAATGAAAAAGTTTTACAATTCTTTCGACAAATAAAGGGAGTAGATGGCAAACTTTTGAACTGATGGTACCACCTACTATATTCCTGTTCGTCCATTTCATTTTAGATTTTAATTGAAAATGAATCTCATTATCATTTATAATGAACTCAACCAAATAAAGGGAGGCCTTTTGATGTTTATACAAATGAAAACGATACAGGTTGCAGAAGGATATGCAGATCAAATGACAGAGCGTTTTGCGGGTGAGGGGGTCATCGAACAGCAGCCCGGCTTTATAGATTTAAGTGTGTTAAAGAAAAAGCAGCGGCGCGGCGAAGAAGAAGTGCGCGTCATGATCCGCTGGGAAACAGAACAGGACTGGAAGGCGTGGGAAACAAGTGAGATTCACTTAGCTGGACATCGTGAACGAAGAGGAAAACCGGGTCCTTCCTTTATTCTTGGAAGCAGCCAGGATTACTATGATGTGCTTGGACAAAAACAGGCGTTTCAGGAGAAATGACTATCTGTCCTCAATTCATAAGGTACATAATTAAGTAATTTTATGCACAAAAAGGTGTGATCAGCATTATCAACCTGTAATAAGTCCTCTGGCTGAACGTGAAGGCGGGCTTAAATAAACAGAGGGAGAACAAGACGGGGGATCCCGTTTTTTCTTCATTCTTTATTGAGAATGATTTTCAATTAGTAGTCTTTTTGGCCCTTGAAAGGATGAGATGATGGATAGAAAGTACAGGGAAATTGCAGAAAAAGCATCGTTTAAGGCATTTATGAACAGCTACATTCAGGAAGTGAAGGGTGAGAAATTTTGGCGCAAAGAAGACTGGGAAGCCTGTCATGGAGCTGCCGTTGCATTTCAATCAGAAGAACTGCTGGAGGTCAGGCTGCCTAAGCACGGGTCCTGTTTAATTGTGGAAATTCTGTACCATTCCAAAGTGGGTACGCATGAGTTTGGCGGGATAAAGCTTTATCACAATAAGGGCTGCAAGGAAGCTGAAGCACTCGAGGTCATGATGCTTCTTTGTCAGGAAATGCATGTGCTGTCGGGGCATTGCTCTCATTATGATGAGCTCCTATACCGGCTGCTCGACAGCTGTCAGACGATGGCGAAGATGGTTGAACACCATTTGAATCGGGGGCCGCGGCCTCATCCTGTCCAGACTTCGTTTATTCAGGCAGAACAGTCACTGACCTTTGGGCACTGGATGCACCCCACCCCTAAAAGCAGACAGGGAATGACGGTGTGGCAGCAGGAAAAATACTCACCCGAATTATCAGGTGTTTTTCACCTCGATTACTTTGCCGTCAATCGGGAGCTGATCAGGGAAGGCTCGGCTGAGGAAAAACGGGCATCGCAGCATTTAATCCAACTGGCTGACGGGATCGAATTGAAAGAGGACGAGTTGCTGCTGCCAATGCATCCTCTCCAAACCCAATGGCTTCTTCAGCAGGAATGGGTAGCTGAGGCGATGAACGAAGGGCTGATCCGATTGGCGGGGAAAAGCCGTGAAACTTATTCGGCCACCTCTTCTCTGCGAACGGTTTTTCAGGAAGATAGCGAGTGGATGCTGAAATTCTCCATCCCAGTAAAAGTGACAAATTCACTGCGGGTGAACAAGTTTTCAGAGCTAGAAGCAGGAGTGGGCATGGCTTCTATTTTTAAAAAGAAACGAATGGCTCACCGCTTTGAAAATTTCTCTATTATTCACGACCCTGCTTATTTAACTGTTCAGCACAAAGAGAAAAAAGAGTCGGGATTTGAAGTGATTCTCCGGCACAATCCGTTTAGCGGGCATCGTGGTGTTATGCCGGTCGCAGCACTTGTGCAAGAAGCGCTTCCGGGTGAGCGTTCAGCGATTTTCCAGCTCGTTCAAGTGTGTAAAAAGAATGATCAGTCCATTGAAGAAGCTTCCTTCGAGTGGTTTAAAAGCTATTGGAATACGATGATGGTTCCACTTATTACGCTTTATGAAGAGGAAGGGATCGCACTCGAAGCTCACCAGCAAAACTGCATCGTGAATGTTTCATCCGGTTTTCCTGAGCACGGATATTATCGTGATAATCAGGGCTATTACCTGGCTTCTTCCTACAAGGAGCATTTGCTCGAATTGGAGCCTGGCATTGAAGCTAGAGAAGAATTGTTTTACAGCGATTCCGTTATCAAGGACCGCTTTACCTATTATGTATTACTGAATCATTTATCTTCTGTGATCCATAGAATGGGCGCAGATAGGCTAATCCAGGAAGAACAACTCATCCGCTTTGTGAAACGGGAACTGTCTGAGCTTGAGCAGCGGTTCACCGGGGCAGGAAAGCGCTGGATTCAACATGTTCTAACAGCGCCGGCTCTGGCCTGCAAAGCGAATTTACTGACGCGTCTTCAGGATGTGGATGAGCTTGAAGCAGCGGATGAAAAAGCCGTTTACACTTCGATCAGCAATCCTTTCAGAGAGGAGGCAGCTTATGAAAAGGTGCAAAACGGATCTTCGGATCTGCAGACAGCTCATCGAAGCGCTGTTGTTTGAGAATCTTCTTTCCTGTACAGAAAAAGAAGTTGGCGGAATCATCCATTTTCACATACCGCTTCAGAGCGCTGTTCTTCTATGTTCCGGGAAAAGGGGAGCATTCGGACGCATTCGGATAAAAGGGGAAAGCATCCGGCTTGAAAAAGGAACTAACAGCGAAGCCATTTCGCTTGATAAACTGTTAAATTCAGCTGATTTTCCATCCGCTTTTTCACTCGAGCTGAAACAAACAAAAAAGCTGACCCAATGGAATGAGCAGCATCTTACGCAGACAGAAAATAGAAGCAGCCTCTCGTATGAAGAGCTGGAGTCAGCCATTTGGGAAGGACATCCCTATCATCCTTGCTTTAAATCAAGAACAGGTTTTTCACTGGAAGACCACGAGCAGTACGGTCCTGAAGCCGGAAACCCGTTTGCATTAGTCTGGCTGGCTTGTCCTGAAAAAGAAGTGCGCAGATCCTTTCCTAACGAGGAGCTGTTTTGGAATAGTGAAATAGGACAGGTATACGACGAGCTTATGGAGCGTTTGGATAAAAAGGGAGGCCAAAGAAATCAGTACTCGCTTATACCGGTTCATCCCTGGCAATGGAAAGCAGTGCGCGACAGGGTAAAAGGGGCGATTTTTCTGGGAGAGGGGGCTGAACTTTACAGGGCCACACAGTCCATTCGCACGCTCTGGAATACGGAACGAAGTGAGAAAGCGCATATTAAGCTTTCCATGAACCTGGCCCATACGTCATCCATCCGTACAATAGCACCATCAGCAGCTGCTGCGGCACCGGCTATTTCAGAATGGCTGAGTACCATTGCAAAAGCCGATCCGCTTCTTTCCTCAACGAAAGTGTTAAAGGAATATGCAAGTGTGAGCTGGGAGCCTGTTGAATGTGACGTTCAGCCTGGTGAAGTTGGCGTAATCTTTAGGGAAAGTCCTCGTTCTGTTCTGGCAGCGGGAGAAGAAGCCGTGCCGCTTAACGCCTGCAGTTTAACAGAAGAAAACGGAAAGCTGTTTATTGAAAGCTGGCTGCAGCAATATGGCGTGGAAAAATGGCTGAAACAATTGATTCAGATTGTCATCATTCCCATCTGGCACTTTTTGATTCGGCACGGTATTGCCCTTGAGGCGCACGCACAAAACGTTGTGCTGATTGTAAAAAATGGCTGGCCTGTTGGAATGGCGGTTCGTGACTTTCATGACAGCATTGAGTATGTGGAATCCTTTTTAGCCGAGCCCGAAAAGGCACCCCGTTTTTGGGCTATTCATCCTGATTTTAAAAAAGGAAAGTCTGACGAGTTTTATTGGATGTCTTCAGTTGAAGGACTGCGGGAATTAGTGATGGATACTTTATTTGTTTTTCATTTTACAGAGCTGTCAAGCGCGCTGAACCAAAGAGGAATTCTGGATGAATCCTCATTTTGGTCATGGGTGGAGAACGCACTTGCAGAATTTGAACGGGAGCACCCTGAACTCGAAAGTAGAATAAAAGAAATTGGCTATCGAAAAAAATGGATACAGGCGGAGGCTTTGCTTTCACAAAAAATAGCACCGTCCAAGCCCATTCATCATACAGTAGTAAATGTATTTGCAGAGAAAGATAGGAGTGATCGAGATGTTTTACATAGATAAGGAGTTTATTTCAGCAGAAAAGGCGGAAGCGGCAGACCGCTGGTTTTCAGCGCTCCCATGGCTGAAGGATGCCCATTCATTGCGTGTCGCTGTGTGTACCGAAAAAGTGGAGGATTGGCTTTTGTACTGCCTGTTTATGAAAAAGAGAGGCGGATCTGTTGTGCCCCTTCACTCTTCCATGACAGAAGAAGGAGCGAGAGCCGCGGCCAAAAAAACAAATAGTCATATTCTCATCTATAAATCTTTTATTGCTCCCATCATTTCAGAACGACTGGACCGGGAGAAAGTTGGCGTGCTCGTTCAAATGAGCTCCGGTACGACCGGGGAACCAAAGGTTATCGAACGAACCTGGCATTCGATTGAGGAGGAGCTGGAACAGTATGCGGCCATTTTTCCGCTGGCTAGTTCAACACCTTCCATCGTTGCCTGTCCGACGACCCATTCATATGGCTTAATCTGCGGCTTTTTTGCCACTCTAAAGCGACAGGCGATACCTGTTGTGATCACAAATCATCACCCAAAAGCGATCCTGTCTGCAGTGAAAAAATGGGATAAGGCGCTCATATACGCTGCACCAGCGCTTATTTACCCACTGGCGCAGCTATCAAAAGAAAAGCTGTTCGCCGTGATGATTTCGGGAAATCTGATGCCTGCAAAATGGTTTAACCACGTGAAGAAAGCCGTGACACATCTTTTGCAGCAATATGGCTGCTCTGAAGCGGGCTGTGTGGCGCTGCATCCATCTCCTGAAAGACCGGACGCTATGGGATTTGCCTTGCCGCATGTGCGAATGGAAGCAGGTACGGAAAATGAACCGGGTGAGATTATCCTTCATAAAAAAGACCAAACCATTTACACAAAGGATCTTGGTACACTTACGCAGACAGGGGAATTAAGGTATGCCGCGCGGATGGATGACATGATTAATGTGTCAGGAATGAAGGTTTTTCCTAAGGAAGTTGAAGACATTCTGCTCGAGAATTCGTTAGTTCAGGAAGCAATTGTTTATAAAAAAGAAGATAGATGGACAGGAGAAAAGGTATGTGTTCAACTTGTCGGGTCAAAAGAGCAGGAGGAAGAACTGAAGCGCTATTGCAAAACCAGGCTCATCCCTTACCAAATTCCTGTAGAGTGGCATTTTGTTTCAGCTATCGCTGTCATGCCTAACGGAAAAATCAGCCGAAAAAGATTAGGGGAGATGACAGGATGACACGAAACGAACTGAAAGAAAAGCTGTTTCATTTGCTGAAAAATGACCTTGAAGCGCCTGGCCTGCACCGGTTTAGTGAAGAAGCAAGATTAAATGAGGACTTGTGTCTTGACTCTGTCATGCTGCTGCAGCTGATTGTGCAAATCGAGCTTGAATTAGGTGTCGAGATCCCTGATGAGCTTTTGATTCCAAAGGACTTTCAAACCGTAGGCACACTGCTTGATTTTATTGAAAATCTACAGGCGGAGGTGGAAGAATCATGATAAAGGTGCATTGCTTTGTCAGCTGTGTCTGCGAGGTCATAAAAAAGCATCACGAAGCCGACCACCGTCCGTATTATTTCGGTGTGTGGGATGCCGATTTTGATCTTTCAGAGGATTTTGTTTTATCCTATCACTCAGAAAAAATGGACCATACGTTTTTTAAAGACTGGTACAGCCTGCTGTATGGAATCTCCCTTACAAAATGGTTCAGGGAAGAAAAGTCAAAAGAGCTAAATATACAAACGCTCATTCAGCTTATAGAAGAAAAAAAACCGGATCGTCATGTCATGGTCATGCTGGATTTGTCCATGCTTCCTGAACGGGAAAATAAATTTCACCAAAGCCCGTTTCCTCATTACGTCATGGTTGAAGCAACAGAGCAGGCGGATGCATGGAAGATGCTTGATCCGGATTTTCGATGGGAGGGCATATTGCCTAAGGAGAGAATTTTGGACGCGATTCGTGAACCTTCTGTAGCTGGCGGGTATTATTTTGATGCCGCGTCAATAAAAGTCCCATCAAAAGAAACGGTTGAAGCTTACTTCCAAACATGCATGAAGAAAACGGAAAATCCTCTGACAGATGCGATAGAAGAAATTACAGCAGCGCATTCAACGGGAACAAAGAAAAATGAGCGGAAACATCTGGCCGATGCTGTTAAACAGATTCCCGTGCTGGCCATTCGAAAATACGCCTATGAGCACGCCTACGCGTATTTCTGGCAGCAGCTTGGGCGGCCTGAAGAAACATTTGAAGTCTGGTGCGACGAGATTGAAAAGCTGGTAAACGGCTTCACAGCACTGCATTACCGACTATTAAAATATGCGGTTACAGGTGAAGCAAAGCATCTTGAACAAATCCATGAGCAGCTTATCAAACAGCAGAAGCTGGAATTTTATATAAAAGAAGGACTGACCGACAGCTTTTTAGAATGGCGTCGCAAAATGGACGGCAGTTCTTTCTCGTTGGGAGGGATGACCGGATGAAGCTGTCTCTTTGCACCATTACCTACCGGCATCATCTGATATCCATGAACGACCTGGCGCTGTTTGCCAGTGCAAATGGCTTCTCGTCTATTGAACTATGGGGAATTCATGCTGAGCATCTTTCCTCTCAACCCAATTTAAATGCAAAATGGCTGAAGAAGCATGGATTGACGGTATCAATGATTAGTGATTATCTTCCGCTGCATGCTCCTATTGACGAGCTTCAACAAAAAGTAATGCGTGTCCAGGCACTGGCAGAACGCTGGCAAACCAGCCATATTCGCACCTTTGCCGGTCAAAAGGGAAGCGTTCAAACAACTCCCGCTGAACGGTCCCTCATGGTAAAAAAAATCCGTCAGATCTGTCAATGGCTGGTGGGGGATCAAAAGCTGTTAATTGAAACACATCCAAATACACTTGCTGATACTTTAGAATCCACAATTTCACTGATGAAGGAAGTAGACCATCCAGCTTTAGCTATTAATTTTGATGTCCTTCACATATGGGAAGCAAAAAGTGACCCGGTTGAGGCCTTTTTAACATTGGAGCCTGCCATCAAGCATCTCCATCTGAAAAATATTGCTTCACGAGACCAGCTGAATGTATTTGAACCAGCCAATGTGTACGCGGCGGCCGGCGATCGGGTCGGAATGGTCAGCTTATTCGAAGGGGCGGTAGATTACACGGATTTTTTCAAAAAGCTCGCTCCGAAAGTTGAAACGATCCCGGGCAGCCTGGAGTGGTTTGGTCCAAACCCGGATCCTGTACTGAAAAAAGACTGCAAAGCCATTCAGCATTTCTTAAATCATCAAAAAGAAGTTATGCACATGTGAATAACTTTTCCGAACGATAAGATATTTATGACTATGAAAACGTGTATATGTGCATAAGTGATGTGAATAACTTTGATGTATTTAATAACTTTATTCGTCTGACATGCTTAACTTAGTTGAAGTGTGGATAAGTTTTGCCGGAATTTTAAATTTATTAACAATTTCACAAAAAAGCTGCGGAGCCAATTTCGCAGCTTTTTTAGTTTAAAGTAAAATAAACCATGCAAAAAGAATAGTTAACTTTACAAAAAGTAAAGTTTAGTATACATTATACTCATACGAAAATCAGGAGGCGTGATACATGGCGATTCGGAATCGGGTTAAAGAGCTGCGTGCCAGGCATGGGCTTACTCAAGGTGAGCTAGCCGATCGAGTTGGGGTAACAAGGCAGACCATTGTTTCTCTTGAAAAAGGGAGTTATACACCCTCTTTACTGCTGGCAATGAATTTATCGGATGTGTTGGAAGAAAAAATAGAAACGATTTTCTATCGGGAAGGGGACAAGTCATGAAAAGAGTGGTCATTGAAACGATTATGAGTGTGATCTTTTATACACTCCTGGCCTGGATGCTGAGTTCTGCCGTTCAATTGTTCAGAAAGTTTGCGGAGTTTGAAGAAACGAACTGGTCACAAGGAGGGGAGATTTCCTTTACGTTTAATGCCGTACCGCTGATCATCTTCACCTTATTTTCAGTGTTTTATGCCATTTATTCTTTTAAAACAAGAAGTACAAATAAGCGCACGGTTGAGTGGATGTTTACTTCTATGACCGAGTATAGCGAAGGAGACGAGCGGGAAAGCATTATTACCAGCAAAGCGACACGAGCCGGGTATTATACTTATGGGGTGACCATTCCTATAGTAATGACCATTCTCGTTTTTTCACCTTTTATCAGCGATGAATTTCCCATTTACTTGTTTTACATGCTTGCGGCCATCTTGAATATCTCAACCATTGTATATGGAATCGTCTGGGTTAAAGAATATAGGAAATAATAATTTGAGCCTGTGACAAAAGTGCCTCAAGCTCTTTGACCGGTTCACTGCGATTTTAGGGGGGAGGCTTTCCGCTCTCCTCATTTCCTTCTTCTTTCACCTTTTTGAGTTTATTCCCAACTGAAAACTTCTTTCGAGCAACTTAAAGCCAATACTGTTTAAAGTCCGCAATGTACTGATCAATAGAAGAAGGCTTTTTTCCTGTAACTTTTTCAAAATCATCAGAGATCCCTTTTGCCAGTCCCAGCTTTGTAGGGAAGTGAATGCCGGTCACAATATTAATAAAAGAGGGATCAGCGCCTTGTGAAAGCATCCACTGTTTAAATTCTTTTACAGAAGGATCGGTATACACAATTGGCAGTTGCAATATAGTCGTCATTCTTTCTGCTGCTTCATAAAAGCTTAACGCTTCGTTTCCTGTTATAACGTACGACTTATTGTGGTGATGGGATGGATTCGTCAGGGCTAAGACAGCGATATCGGCCAGATCACGTGCGTCAACAAAACTTGTTTTCCCTTTTCCTGCGGGTACAAAAATTCGCTGTCTTTCTTTCAGTTCCTGCAGCAAAAAATCATTTAAGTTTTGCATGAAGTAGCCGGCTCGAATAAACGTGTAAGGGATGCCGGTTTTCTTAATGAGCTTTTCATTTTTGAAATGGTGAATGAAAGGCATGAACTGAACATCTTTTATAGAAAGATAAACGATCTGTTTGATCGATAGCTCCTTCGCTTTTTCCACGAAACGTTCAAATTCAATGCCTTCCCCAGGGGGATAGATGAGAAAGATTCTGTCTACACCATTGAATGCCTGAACGAAGGTTTCAGGCAGGGTAAAATCAAGCAGGGTAAAGGAAAATTCACTTCCGAATTCAGCTTGTGCTTTTTCCGTATCCCTTACGGCGCATTTAAAGTCAAGACCGGCTGATTTGGCCTTTTTTGCAACTTCAAACCCGGTTTTGCCATTAAATCCTGTAATTAGCGTGGTCATCGTATCATCCTTTCTACTTGTGTTATAGATGATGAAAAAGTACAGGATAAACAAAATCCCTGCTTTACTATTTACTGAAGATTCAGTATAATAAAGTGTAACAAGAAAACAGTTGAGTTTCTTTGTCGTATCTGCTGCTTAGCCAAAAGAAACAATTAAATAGATGCTTGGTATCATGCTGTAGGCATTTGAACTGTCAGCAAAGCCGAAAAGAATCGAGATCTCGATTCTTTTCGGCTTTTTTAATTTGCCAGCTGTTGTCAGCGCTCTCGGGAAAAAACTATGTAAATTGGGGGAAAGCAATGACAAAAACCAGAGAAATACCTACAAAAATTCGATACGTCTTTACCCGTGTAAAAGATTCATTCGTTGAAAATGGTACGATCTATATTTCGTTTTCCGCAAGATTAACAAGAGAATATCCACAGTCAATATATTCTCATAATGACCGGATTTGGTTTGATATTCAAGAGTTGAAAGAAAGTCATGCCACAAAAAAAATGTCTAGTCTGAAAGAGGGAGTATCCACTTATTTTTTATCTGAGGAAGTGTTTGATGAACTGGTAAAGCTTTCTTCCCACTGTCCGAAAGAACTTTATCATATCACCCCTATTTTTGAAGATACTTATTTTAAAAAGCTGGCAAAATACGGGTGAATGTATTCATACATAGAAAAAAATCAGCCCATTTAAGGAGCTGATTTTCAGGTTATTTGACAGGAATGGTGAGTTGAAACGTAGTGCCGACGCCTTTTTCACTGTCAATTTCAATTCTTCCTCCAATTTTATCTACCACACTGTATACCATAACCATCCCAAGGCCTGTCCCTTCTTTTTTGGTTGAATAATACGGCTTTCCGATCAGGGAAACTTCTTCTTCTGTCATTCCTTCCCCTGTATCTTTTATACAGATGATGATATAACGCTTTTTGGAGAAAACATCAATGGAGAGAGTTCCTCCATTTTCTTTCATAGCTTCAATCGCATTTTTGTATAGGTTAATTAGACATTGCTGGATCTGATTTTGATCAAATGTCCGGCTGAGGTAATTTGTAAAGCTGAATTCCAGTTCCACCAAGTGCTGATGAGCGTATGGAACCATAATATTGTTGACGTATTCAATTTCACTTTTTAAATTTGTGGTGATCATATTTTTCGCTTGCGGCTTAGCGAAAGAAAGGAAGTCGCTGATTATTTTCTCCGCCCTTTTTAATTCAGTTAAAGAATAATCGATATACACCTTATCATCTGCTTTAACGGTGGTGGATTCCTTTAACAGCTGAAGAAAACCGCTTGTTACAGTTAGCGGGTTACGGATTTCATGCGAAACGCTGGCAGAAAGCTCGTTAATCACATTCAGGCGTTCTGATTGCATATATTGTTCTCTTTTTTGATTGTTCGTGATGATTTTTTCAATTAACACCAGTACGATAACAACGCCTGCCACATGAACCGGCACAATATTTGCTGCAATCATCCAGTACTCTTCATTCAGCACGGGGAAAAATGCTGTGAGAGTGAAAAGATAAAAGCTGACGACTAAAAAGGACGTAATCCCTCCCCAAATGACTCGTTCTTTAGGAGTTAATTGTATAAACTTTCTGCACCAGTAAGGCACAACGAGTAAAACAACAGTTGAGAAAAGAAAAGACTGAATCAGGCCTTCTCCGCCCAGAATAAAGCGATATACATTTAAAAGGATATAAAGAGGAATCGCCACTTTGTAGCCTGAAAACAGGGCTGCAATGATAAATGGAATGTACCGCAGATCAAAATTAAATCCGAGCTTCATTTCAATAGGAAACGTCATGGTCAAAATTAAAGGAAAGGCAGCGAGTAAAAGAAATACACGATGGCTCCGGTAATGGCTCAGACGATCCTCAAAGAAAATAAGATAGATTAAAACCGGCAGTAAGATAAATAAAAAGTTATTAAGCAGGGTTTCAGTCATCGTTTTCTTCCTTTCATGAATTGGTGAACATCGGGTATGGAAGAAAAAACGTTATGCATTCAATGTGCATCTAAAAAGGAGAGTCTATTCATTTCTGAAAAATAAATTCCCTTAATCATTATAGTATAAGCATATAACAGGGGAGGTCTAATGCGCGATAGTTTTCATCTGAATTAAATACATTTAAAGAAGGTTGACCGTTAATCTTACAAAAAATTCATGAAGATGGATTTTTATGGTCAATTTTAAGGCGGTGCTGATCTGAATTAGCGAAATTCTTTTGTTCCTTCCGCATTTCCGCTATAATAAACTTTTAAGGTTTATTTTATCTGAATTTTTGGAAATTAGGAGGAAATGGATATGACTGAATCTACAGATCGTAACGCACCCTTACGCAGTGATGTGAAGAAGCTTGGCTCAATTTTGGGCGAAGTGTTAATTCATCACGGAGGGATTTCTCTCTTAAATAAGGTAGAAGAAATAAGAGAGACCACAAAAAACCTGAGAAAAGAATACAATGAAGATACTTATAGACATTTGAAGGAAGAAATCAGCGCAATTGAGCCGCCGATGCGTGAACAGGTGATTCGTGCATTTTCCATCTATTTTCACATTATTAATATTGCAGAGCAAAACCATCGCATCCGCCGCTTCAGGCAGTATCAGCTCGACGATGATGGGGTGATTCAGCCTGCTTCAATTGAAAGTGCGGTGGCGTACATAAAAGAGAACGATTTTGCACCGCAGGAAATTCAGCAGATCGTCAATGATCTGTCCATTGAATTGATTATAACAGCCCATCCAACTGAGGCGACGAAGCGCACAGTGCTAGAAGTTCAGAAGCGGATTTCCCTTCTTCTCAGGGCACTTGATAATCCGTATTTAACAAAAAAGGAAAGAAGAAAATATGATGACAGCTTATTTAATGAAGTGACCGCGCTGTGGCAGACGGATGAACTGCGCCACCGCAAGCCGACCGTTCTGGATGAAGTGAAAAACGGCCTTTATTATTTTGATGAGACGCTCTTTACCGTGCTTCCTGCGATTCATCAAGAGCTCGAAGATAAACTTGAAGACTACTATCCTGACCTCGAATGGACCGTTCCAAACTTTCTTCACTTCGGCTCCTGGATCGGCGGAGACCGGGATGGCAACCCGCATGTAACTCCAGAGATTACGTGGGAAACCCTTGAACTGCAGCGTAAACTGACGTTGAAAAAGTACGAGCAGGCACTTGTGGACCTGATGAAGCGCTTCAGCCAGTCCATTACGCGAGTTGAAGTAAGCGAAGAACTTTTCCGTTCCGTTAACGAGGAAGAACAGATGTATTTAGCAGAGGACGAAGCATGGCCGGTAGAAGGGGAAGTATACCGGCGCAAGTTTGCAGTGATGCTGAAGCGGGTGCGTGAAGTAGGAAAATCTGACCTTGGCTATGAGGACGCAGAGGATCTGCTGTCAGACTTGATGCTTATTAAGGAAGACGCAGAAAACCACCAGCCGGACAACCGTAAGCTTAAAACCATCCGAAAAGTCATTCGTCAAGTGCAGCTATTTGGTTTTCACCTTGCGACACTCGACATACGAAATCACAGCGGAGAGCATGAAGCCGCAATAAAAGAAATATTGCAAGTGGTTGGCATTACGGAGGACTATGCTTCTCTTCCAGAAGAAGAAAAGCTTTCCATTCTTGAAAAAGTCCTGAAGGATCCAAGGCCTGTGACCCTTTTGCAGGAAGACTATTCAAAAGAAACGCAGGAAGTGTTGAAGGTCTTTCAAATGATCAAAAAAGCGCATGATGTATTTGGCAAGCGTTCAATCAATGTGTACCTGATCAGCATGACACAGTCTTCAAGTGATCTGCTGGAGGTGCTTGTGCTGGCAAAAGAGGCAGGGATTTACCGGCTGCATGCTGACGGTACAATCGAGAGCAACCTGAATGTCGCTCCGCTTCTGGAAACAGTGGATGACTTGATCGCAGGTCCTCAAATTATGAAGATATTATTTGACATGGACGTTTACCGCGGTCATCTTGAAAAGCACGGCGACCACCAGGAAATCATGCTTGGGTATTCAGATGGAAGTAAGGACGGAGGAACGCTGACAGCCAATTGGAAGCTATTTAACGCTCAGCAGGAAATTCATGAAATGGCGAGAGAATACAATGTCGGCTTGAAATTCTTCCACGGAAGAGGCGGTTCACTTGGGCGCGGAGGCGGTCCGTTAAACCGCAGCATTCAGTCACAGCCAGGCGAAACACTAGGCCATGGCGTAAAGATTACCGAGCAGGGTGAAGTCCTTTCCTCACGTTACCTGCTAGGCGACATCGCGTATCGAAACCTTGAACAGGCAGCATCTGCTTTGCTGGAAGCTTCGGCAAAAGCCATCCGGCAGTTTAAGGATGGGCATGCTCTTCCTGCTGACTGGAAAGAGGCCATTACACAAAGCTCTGACGCTGCTTTAAAAAAATATCAGGCTCTTGTATTTGGAGACGAAGACTTTTTAACCTACTTTAAGCAGGCCACACCGCTTGGAGAACTGGGAGAGCTTAATATCGGCTCACGTCCAATGAGCCGAAAAGGAAGCCAGCGCTTTGAAGATCTCCGTGCTATTCCATGGGTATTTGCCTGGACGCAGTCAAGACAAATGCTGCCTGCCTGGTATGCTGCGGGCACAGGACTTCACTCATTTGCTTCGCAGGGACCGGAGCAGGTGAAGACGTTACAAGAGATGTACGAAAACTGGCCATTTTTCAAATCAACCATTAATAATCTTCAAATGGCCCTGTTAAAAGCCGATTTAACCACCGCAGAAGAATATTTATCATTGGTGCATGACCCGGCGATCGCTAAACGAATCTTTGGGGAAATTTCAGAAGAGTATGCCCTGACAAAAGAGGTGCTCCTGAAGATAACAGGCAACACGGAGCTTCTTGATCATACGCCTAATATCCAGGACAGTGTAAATCTGCGAAATCCTTATGTAGATCCCCTCAATTTCCTGCAGGTTGAACTGATCAAGAAAATGCGTGAATCCGACGATCACTCAGATGAACTGCTGACAGAAGTACTGCTGACGATTAACGGCGTTGCAGCAGGACTTGTGAACACAGGTTGATTTCTAAATCTAAAGAAGCTATGCAATAACGTAAAAAAGCTGAGACATTACGTTTGAATTTTAGAACATGACCCAGTATCTATTGTGAAGTATGAGGTGAGCGGAGTGGAAAGTGGCGACTCCTGCAGGATATGACTGCAAGCGTCCACCTGAAGCGCAGCGAACCGGTCAAAGAGGTTGAGCCACCGTGGCTCAGCCTCTTTTTGCTGTGGATTTTACAGCGGTTCTTCAGGTGTAGTGAATGCTGCAGAATTTGGTTGTCTCGACAACTCCATCTGCTCTCTTTGCAGCGAAAGGGATTCGCGCTGAATGGAAAGCCTTTCTTCAGCCCGGTGCTCCATGCGTTTAATGACTCTTACCGCATAAACGATGATGAAAATAAGGAGGGCAAAAGGAATGAGTGTAACAAAAATCCAAAAACCCGCAAAAAGAAGTGAGAGGATCGTGAAAAACCAATCGGGTTCAGATGACATGAAGTAATGGCTCCTTTCTTTTTGATACACGTTTATAATAATACGAGTATCAAACTGTAAATAGATTGATTTCATTTCGATAACGAAAAAAGAACACTAGTAAAAGAATAAGGTAAATAAGAATATTTTACCATAAAAAACGGATTGTCTATTGTTTTCATTTTGCAAGACAGATTGAATTTCTGTTTGCCAGAATCATAGTTGGGCTTCAGCGTGCATACGATTTTAAAAAACAGTTGGAGTGAGCGGGACGATGACAAGGAAACAGACAATAGGCATTTGGTTTATGATGCTGGCAGTTGGACTAGCGGTTTTTTTCAGCCAGACCCGCGTGGAAGAAGAAACAGCTGAAGCAGTATTTGCTCAGCTCTCTCAAACTGAACAGGCAGTCTCTTTAAAAGAAGTACAAGTGTTCAATGAAGCGCTGCTTGATGAAGGCGCGCTGTATGAACAGGTTAGGGAGGAAATGAAAAATAAAGGCTACGCTCCTTTTCGGATTATAGGGAATGCTTATACAGCCGACCGGATCGCTCTTCAGGTCCAGCTGCAGGAAAAAGCAGCCACGGCTGAAAACAAAGAGGAGATTCAATTGCTTTTCACCGAATTGATTATTAAAAATGGATTGACCCCTTCACGTTTTGATATTGAAATAAGCTCGATGCATTACTGAAAAAGAGGCTGGGACAAAACCCAAAAAAGTTTAAAAAGAGGATATATTTATCAATAGTAATAGGTGAGCGGAGCGGAAGGTGGCAACTCCTGCAGGATATGACGGCAAGCTGAGACTTTGAGGAGCGCAGCCCTGAAAAGGCTCAGCGGCGTCCCTGCGGAAAGCGTCCACCTGAAGAGAAGTGAACCGGTCGTAGAGCTTGAGACACTTTTGTCCCAAGCTCTTTTTGCATGGAGGAGGACAGGGCAAAGGGAAAACAATAATGATTATGCTGTGTTGAATTCTTTTAATTTTAAATTCTCTGTGAATGACATAAGGAACAATGTAAAATGTATTTAAGAAGATGAAAGTTTTATCATTTTAAAGGTCTTAGTTACTAAAGTAGCATTATGAAAATAATGATGTCATGCCGCACTCGGTTCTTCAGAATATCTATAAAGCAGTCATTTTATCTGCAACAGCAGGTGGGTGAAGAGCTCGCAAACCGTTTAAATCAAGAATGCTAAAACCAACTTTTGATAAAATAGGAAGAAAAATAAAGATTGCCACATCCGTTAGTTCCTGTGTGAGTCCCAAACCCGAAGGACCGATGATCCAAGCTGCAGGATAACAAACCCATAAAACAGTAAGATAGGCTGCTGTTCGTTTATAATGCTTCTCAAGCGCTGGACTTTCTTCCTTTGCAATGTTCAGCAAAGGCCCCCAGATTAAGGATAAAATAAACGCAAGAGCCCCAATCCCTATAAAATACCAGACATACGTTAACGAAGAGGGGGAAAAATCCGCAATGAGACCGGTTAAAATCATCACTACATCCGCTGATACCAGCGACCAGATCAGCACCTTATTTTTCTTCGGTGTGTAAAACATTGCAGTCAAAGCGAGTGCGACCAGCAATAATGGTGTAGTGACCACCCAATCAATATATCTGGCAAAATAAACGGTTTTATCAGATGTCTGAAGCAGCCCTTGACCAATGGCAATTGAGAAGTAAGCTAAACCGGACCATATCGGGATAATCGCAGCGATTAAAAATTCATAAGATGGAATTCCTGTCTTTCTTCGGCTCAGCCAAATAAAGTAGCCTGCCCCTGCAAACATAACCGCGGCATACACCCAATGAAGCAGTACAATGGTTTCATTCATCTTCCATACTCCTTTCGCAACTAAACTACCTTCAGTATGGACAGAAGAGCGGGTGATGAAACATTGGTTTTTGGATCCAGTATCTGGTCCGAAAACAGGATTCTCAAAAAATAGCCCTATACCTGATAATAGAAGAATCGATAATTTACACCTGTTCATCTTTTTGCGAATAGAAAAGGAGCTGATTCCAATAGTCGCCTGGTTTAACAAGCGCAATCAAGATCCGGATATTGTTTTAAGGTATGCAAAAAAGAGGAAAGCAGACAAAGACGTTTCCTTGCTTATTCGACGAAACAAACAAGAGCTGATATCTATCAACCCTGAAATCTCTCTGCCCCTGGCCAGTACCGTTAAGATCATCCTTGTGATTGAATTTGCACGGCAGGTCAGTACGGGAAAGATTGATGAAAACGAACGCGTGCCAAAAGAAGAGCTGTTGAAGTTTTATGTAGAGAAAACAGACGGGGGAGCTCATAAAGAATGGATGAAGGAGTTTAATAGAGAAACCTATTCATTAAAGGAAATTGCCATCGGAATGGCTGCCTACAGTTCAAATGCAAATACTGATTTCCTGTTAAAATACCTGGGCATAGAAGAAGTAAATCAAATGGTTGAGTCCTTGGATTTACAGCATCATTCCAGAATTTATCCGCTGGTGTCATCCTTGTACATATGCAATTATGTGAGTTTTAACGAAAAAATTACGAAAAAGAAAGAACAACTGGAACGCATGAAAAATATGACGTCAGAGGAATATATCCGATATTCACTACTCATACATGACCATATGGCAAACGAAGACAAAAAAGAGTATATGGAACAGTTAAATCTCTATTATGATCTTCAGAAGATCTGGTCTGACCGTCTGCCGGCAGGCTCTGCAACGGATTATGCAAGTCTCATGGAAATGATTAATGATGGGAATTATTTTGATGAGAAGATGCAAAGCGGTATAGAAGGAATTCTCGGATACTCGATTTTTAAAAATGAGAAAAACAGAGAATGGATTGAGCGGGGAGGCGTTAAAGGGGGATCCACGTTATTTGTGTATACATACGCTTCCTACACAACCGATAAAGACGGGAATCAAACAGTAATCATTTTTCTCTCAAATAATCTGAACATCCTGACTTTAAAAAAGCTGCAAACAAATTTTAATCTATTTGTGCTCAGGGTTTTAACTAGCGGCGAGTATCGAAAGAAAATAAGAAGCGAGTAAAGTTCCATCCATTACTGCAGCTTTCCCTGACCCTAAATAACCTGTCCGCATGAGCTTCAGCATCCCATCATATGATGGTGAAAACAAGTAAAGGTGCTGAATTAAGATGGACAGAATTAAGGGAAGCTTACTCGTTGGACTCATCGCATTTTTCTGCGTGATCCTGGCGATTAATGCAGAAATGTATGAGACGATACTGAATATGAGCCTGCTGAGCGGACTTTTAGCGGGAACCTTTCTTGGTGTTTATTTTGGTGAGACGACAAGGCGTGGATTACTGGCTTCCTTTTTTATGATTTGCTTAAGCGGCGGATGTCTGGCTTTGATGGTTCCCGAATACACCTACAGTGAAGCTGAAGCGCTCGTGGGAACGACACATCCTGGGGTTCTTACAGGGCACGAACAGAAAAAAGTCCCTGGTGATTCAGAACAATTTTCACTGATCCGTCCTTCCTGGCATTATCATATCAGCATGAAAACGGGGGACAAGCTGGTTTCCTACCGAGTAAATCCAGTGACAGGAGATATTACTCAACTATCAAGTGATCTATAGGAGAATGGTAAATGAAAATTAAAACGAAGAGATTGGACATTAGGGACTTCAAATCTCAGGACTGGCAGGAGGTCTGGCTTTATACTTCAAAAAAAGACGTGATGACGTATATGCCTGAAGGAGTTCTCTCAAAGGAAGCGGCGAAGGAATTGGTGGATCAAAACAGCAGTGATAATGCTGAGAAATTCCCGATTATTTTGAGGGAGAATGACCAGCTGATTGGCCATCTTGTTTTTCATCCGTATTTTGGGGACCATACATATGAAATTGGCTGGGTAATGAATCCCGCCTATCAGAATAAAGGCTACGCCAGTGAAGCAGCAAGAGCAGTGCTTGAATATGGATTTAGCGAACTGAAGCTGCACCGGATCATAGCGACATGCCAGCCAGAAAACGAAGCTTCTTTCAGGGTCATGGAAAAGATCGGGATGAGAAAAGAAGGCTGTTTTAAAAAATGCATCCCTCATGAAAATGGCTGGTGGGACGAGTATTATTATGCCATTTTGGCTGAAGAACTGGAAAATTGAAAAACACGGACGGGGAGCCCGTCCGTGTTTTCGCTACAGCTGAGTGCATTCAACCAGTTGATTACTGACCAAATTCAATTTTCATTGCTTCAGCCATTAATTCAGGCATTTCTGTGTTGTCAAGAAGACCGTGGAACAATCCTGATCCTGGCCCGTAAGCATAAACCGGTACGTCTACACCCGTATGAGCAGAAGTGGACCAGCCTACATAAGCATGTTCACTGACAATCGTATTAATGGTCATGCCGACTTCACCTTCAGGAGCCGTTTGAATTCTGCCTACTTCTTCTGCTGTTAATTTAAGTCCTGTATGTTCCTGAACGACTTTTCGTGCATTGCCGCGTTTTTTATTCAGCTGTGAAGCCATGTATTCACCTGTAGCTTCTACATTGCGAAGGATTTCTACATTGGAATTGTATTCGTCATATCCGCCGACAGACATGCCGCCTGTATCGTGGTCACCGGCAATGACAACAAGTGTTTTCTTATCTTTTTTCGCGAAGGCAAGTGCTTCTTCTACCGCTTCTTCAAAAGCTTCAGAATCCTTCATTGCCCAGGCTGCATCATGTGCATGGCCGGCCCAGTCAATCTGGCTTCCTTCTACCATAAGGAAGAATCCTTTTTTATTTGTAGATAGAGAATCAATAGCTGAAGTAGTCATTTCAGCAAGGCTTGGTTCTTCCGTCATTTCACGGTCAAGCTCAGGTGCCATAGGACCGTCTGCAAACAGACCCAGTACTTTTTTCTCTTTGCCATTCAGGTCCATCAAATCGTCTTTATTTTCTACAATGGCATAGCCATTTTCTTCTGATTCTTCAATCAGATTGCGTTCTTCCTGATTGCCGCCAAGTGATTCAGGAAGGAAATTGGACTTCCCGCCGCCAAATAGGACATCCACTTCATTGACCATCTGCAATGCAATGGCTGCCTCACTGCCTCTAGATGGCACATGAGAAGCAAATACAGCAGGTGTTGCATGTGTAATGGTTGAAGTCGCTACGAGACCGGTTGATTTTCCGGCATCATCCGCTGCTTCTAAGACCGATTCTACTGAGCGGCCATTTGGGGTCACGCCTACCATTCCGTTATTTGTTTTATGTCCAGTTGCCATAGCTGTTCCGGCTGCTGCAGAATCTGTTACCCAGTTATCAGAGGAATTGGTTTGCATCATGCCGACAAGAAGAGGATCAAGCACCGTTTCTTCTCCTTTAAAGATGCGGTAATTTGTTGCATAGGCTGCTGAATACCCATCCGGAATCATGAAGATCACGTTTTCGATCTTTGACTTGCCTTTTGCATTTTTGGAAGGCCCTGCTTCTGCTTCATGAACATACGTAACACCTGAAACGACCATGGCTGTACACAATGCGGCGGCTGCAAATCCTTTGAACTTTTTCAATTCCATTCCTCCTATGAAGATGATTTTCTTACAATTTTTAGTTTAATAGGACATAATTGAGAGAGTATAAAGAAAGATTAAAAGATAAGTGAAGTTTAATACGAAAAGATTTCAAAAAGGTTTTTGATGTTAACTTTAACAATTAAAGGTAAATAAAAATTTATTTCTCATAATAGGTACTTTTAAACTTGTGAAAATGACGAATACAATTTAATAAGGAGGTTCATATGGAGCTTCAGACAGAATTTTTAAATGCAGTCCGCCATTATGCAAAGGAGAAAGGGGAGAACTGGCTTGCTGAGCTGCCGGTTCTTATTCAGCACGCTGAACAAAAATGGGATCTAGACGTAAAAGAACCATATGAGCTGTCAATTAATTATGTCGCACCTGCCGTTAAAAAGGATGGAATAAAAGTGGTTGTTAAGATCTGTCTGCCTGATAATGATGGATTCACAGATGAACTAAACGCTCTGCGTGAATTTAACGGGAAAGGCATGGTTAAGCTGCTAGATTGGGATGAGGAAAAAAAGATTTTTCTGCTTGAAAACATCTCCCCCGGCATTTCACTTGCAAATGTAAAAAAGGATGAAGAAGCCTGCCGAATAGCAGCTCGTGTGATGAGGTCTCTTGCGCTTCCTGCTCCTTCAGAAACTTCAATTCCGACCATTGAAGCAAGAAAGCGATCACTTGAAAAGATCATAGTTGAGCATCCGGAAGGAGTTGGGCCGATCTCATTCCCTGTTTTAAACAAAGCTTTTACTCTTTTCAACTATTTACTACATACAGCAGGGCCATCCTTTGTCCTTCATGGAGATTTTCATCATTTCAACGTACTTCTCTCAGGTGAAGAGGAATGGGTGGCGATTGATCCGAAGGGGCTGATTGGAGAAATAGAGTCCGATTTGATCCAGTTTCTTTTAAATTGTCTCCCTGAAGATAATTTAGAAGTCTTTACACAAAAGAGGGTGAATATTTTTATAGAGGCACTGAACTTACAAGAGGAAAGACTGCTTCAGTGGGGGTTCTGCCACACAGTTCTTGCCACCGCCTGGTCTGTTGATGAGGATGGAGGGTATAGTGAAGGCTTTTACGGGATGATTGAAGTGTTTGAAAGATTAATGAGGGAAGCGGGGGCATCTACAAACAAAGGTTTTCAGGTGTGGAAAAATAAGAATGACTAGCACACGCATTCAAAGGAATTGCATCCTTTGAGTACGGGTGCTTTTTTGAACTCCTGATTTACCATAATGAAGTTTCTTCATACTCGTAGGTAATCTCATCTTCCTTGATTAAATAGTGCATATCTTCTTTTTCCAGGATGGACATAAGGATGAAAGACTTGTTTACGAGATTTTGATTGTAGGTCTGTAAAATAGAGTTCAGCTTTTCGGCATCAAGAGTGGGCGAGCTGACGGCAAGCATTTGGTAGATAAGGTCCAGTTGTTCATTAAGGTAACGCTCAAGCTCTGCTGTTCGTTCATCTCCGCTATCCATTTGCTCAGTGATTAGAGAAAGAGACTGATGAATTAACTGAACGGTTTTTGAATCAAGAGGCCCGTGCTGTGCGGAAGTCGTAAGGTAATTTACTTGGTACCCTAGTTTTGATTCAATTTCTTCTGCCTTTTGAAAATAAGAATGAATCTTTTCATCTGAACCGCTGCCTTTAAAAGCTTCTGCTGAGGGAAAAGGCGAAGTGTCAGGAAAAAACCATGTGTAAGCAGCGTACAGATTCCAGGTTAAAACTAGCCCCCCAACCACCCCTCCAAGTACGAAAAACGGTTTTTTTCCTTTTCCTGCGGAATATGATCGATGTGCAAGAGAACCATCTATGTACTCCTGACTTCTCAGGCGGTTGATTTCTTTCATTTTCTTTCTAAATTCCCGCTGACGTTTGTTTAGCAAAATGCTTCCCCTATTCCTCTTCTTTTTGAGACTATTATACTGAATAAAAGTGGTTAAATAAATAAAATAACCATTTATTTCATTAAATATATGTAAATATATTTAAAGCGGATAATGTATACAAGAACTTCATCACTCGAGCTTGGCCGTCTTTTAAAGTATAATAAGTCAAAAAGAGGGAGGGGTCATGATTGAAAAACGGCATATATCCGGATAATGGGCTGGAGTTTGGTCTGTATACGCTTGGAGACCATTTGCCCAATCCTTTAACAGGAGAAAGAATATCGGCTGAACAGCGGGTTCAGGAAATTATCGAATATGCCACACTAGCCGATGAGGCAGGCATTGATTTTTTCAGTGTAGGCGAAAGTCATCAGGAATATTTTGTGACGCAGGCTCATGCGGTGGTGCTTGCAGCGATTGCCCAGGCAACAAAGAAGATGAAAATCGCCAGTTCGTCTACCATTATCAGCACATCAGATCCGGTTCGGGTATATGAAAACTTTGCGACCATTGATTTGATATCAAAAGGCCGTGCAGAAATCGTTGCAGGGCGAGCATCCCGGATTGGGCTTTTTGAGCTTCTGGGCTATGATGTCCGTGATTATGAAGCGCTGTACGAAGAGAAGTTTGATCTGCTGCGTAAGATTAATGAAGAGGAAGTTGTGAATTGGAGCGGTGAGTTCCGCGCACCTTTAAGAAAAGCCGAAATTCTGCCACGGCCCCAAAAAGGCTCTTTGCCTATTTGGCGTGCAGTCGGAGGATCACCTGGCAGTGCGATTAAAGCAGGCAGGGCAGGTGTGCCGATGTTTCTTGCCCACCTAGGCGGGCCGGTTGAGTCATTTAAGCCGTCAGTGGATGCGTATCGTCAAGCCGCTGTTGAGGGAGGATTTGATCCGGCTGAATTGCCAATTGCGACCGCTGGATTCTTCTATGCAGCCCAAACCTCCCAGCAGGCAGTCAGGGAAATGTATCCTCATATCAATGAGGGGATGAAAAAAACAAATGGCCAGGGCTTTCCTGAACGGCTTTTTGCTCAGGGAGCACATCGTCAAAGCGTCATTAACATTGGCAGTCCACAGGAAATTATCGAGAAAATCCTTTATCAGCATGAAGTGCTTGGGAATCAGCGGTATGTGGCTCAAATTGACTTTGGCGGCGTGCCGTTTGAGCGTCTAATGAAAAATATTGAGCTCATTGGAACAGAGATTTTGCCGGCGGTTAAAAAGTATACGACGAAGAAATAGCAAAAAGCCGCAGTCCGGTTGAGGACTGCGGCTTTTACAACGAGGCGTATTTTTTCAGTACGATCAGCGGCCAAATGTAATTATAGCTGTGATAATATACATAGAAATTTCCCGGAAGTCCTGCGCCAGTCGGATAGCGGTACGTCCAGTTTTTTGTTTTCAGCTGCCGTAATAAAGACTGAATCCCGCGTTCAATGGCGGGGGTTTTTTGCTGATGCACACTGAGCAGAGCGTCGAGTGCCCAGGCAGTTTGAGAGGGCGTGCTTGAATCGAGGGGGACATACTGCATTTCCTGGTCGCTTAAACAGGATTCACCCCAGCCTCCGTCTTTATTTTGAACTTGTTCTATAAAGGAGACTGCTTTTTTTAAGGCTGAATCCTTTTCATTCAGTCCTGCAGCAGAAAGGCCGGTAACCGCCGCCCATGTTCCGTACAGAAACGAAATGCCCCATTTTCCGTACCAGGAGCCATCAGTCTGCTGATTCTTTTTCAGCCAGCGAATGGCCTGCTGAATAGCGGAATGCTGAAAAGGGAGACGAGCTTCACTGCTTAAAAATTCGAGTGTACGCCCTGTTAAATCAGCCGTAGAAGGATCAATGGCAGCATGGGAAGCACCATCCATCGGTACGAAGGTGAGCAGCTGATTTGTTTTTCCCCGTTCAAATGCCGGCCAGCCTCCGTCCTCGTTTTGCATTGCTAGAACCCAATTTAATCCCCGGTTAAACGGCTCTTTAAATAAGTCTGAAGACGTCCCGGGTGAGAGTGCCCGCAAGGCAGCGGTTGTGTCATCGACATCCGGGTGAATGGTGTTGCTGTCTGAGAAACCCCAGCCGCCGGGGGAAGCATCTTTAGCTGTCAGGATCCAATCCCCGTATTTATCGTGCTGAGATTTAAGCAAATAAGCTTCTGCTTTTGTCCGTTTTTGCATCGGAAAAGAAGTATCCTTCAGCGCGTGGGTCAGGAGAGCTGTGTCCCATACAGTTGAAGTGGAGTTTTGAATATGCCAGCCGTTATCTGTCCGGCAGCGGTGTGTTTTTAATCCTGAGACCGCCTTTTGAATCAGCGGGTGCTGCTTTGAATAGCCGGCACTGAGTAAGGCATAGATCATGTAAAAGGTAGAGGAAACATAGCTGTATAATGTTCCGTCTCCTTCAATTCGCTGCAGCATATAAGTGACGAGACGTTGTCTGGCCTGCTGATGAACAAGATGGGGGAGGCCGGCAATCGTTGAAGCTGCTTGATAAATGCCAGAAAGGAGGGAGCGGGACTGCTCGTTTTCCGGTTTAGGCAGATTCCGTACTATAAATCGGCTCATATCGGGGATGTCCTTGTCGCTAAGCTGAAAACGGCTGTCCGTTAAAAGGAGAATTGGCCCCATATGCACACGCGCATAGCTGCTGAAATCATAAAAGGAAATGGGCGAGGAAGCAGGAAACAAAATGAAGTGGACAGGCAGATGCATCAGGTTAGGCCAAGGATATTGCCCGTGAATCGCCAGCATGATCTTCGTCATGGAATGAGCGGATCCCAGCCCTCCCTGTGCCAAAATGAAGTGAGCGGCTTTTTGGGCTGCCTCCTCAGTTTTTGTCCAAAAGCCTGTATATAAAAGCGCAAAATACGCTTCAATGGTAGCAGAAAGACTGCCGTTATCACCGGGGTATAACGACCAATATCCCTCAGGATGCTGAAGGGAAGCAACCCTGCCGCCAAGCTCTTGAATCAGATGGTCATCCCCTGTTAAGGTTTTTAGCAGCAGCATCATATTGGTGTCCGACATCAGACTGTTTTCAAAGCAAAAACGAAAACTCCCATCCGGTGCCTGATGAGTTTCGATTTCTTTGATTAACTGTCCGATCGTCTCATCCACTTGGCTCTGCATGTTAACTCTACCTCCAATCTCATCCTTCTTATTTTTATTCTTCAGAAAAGGTTTTATGAAAATAGAGAAAATCATTTTACTCCTGTCATAATGAGGGAAAAGGTATAATAAGCAGGCAGGAGAAAACACTAACAAATCAGATGACCTAAATGCATTTATACCTAACAAAATAGATTTCTGCAGTAGATAAGGAGGATTCGATGACACAAAGCAACGCAGGTTGGAATTTAGAAAACAGTTATAGCCGTCTGCCGTCTATCTTTTTTGCTTCACTTGATCCTAAACCGGTGCAATCACCCGAAATTGTTCAGTTTAACGATTCATTAGCCGAGTCACTTGGATTAAGCAATGACGCTTTGAACAGTGAAAAAGGGGCAGCCATATTTGCTGGAAACAAGATGTTTGAAGGGTCCATGCCGATTGCGCAGGCTTATGCCGGTCATCAGTTTGGCAATTTGACCATGCTCGGTGATGGACGTGCCCTGTTAATCGGTGAACAGATCACTCCTGAAAATAAACGATTTGATATTCAGCTGAAAGGCTCCGGACGCACGCCATTTTCAAGAGGCGGAGACGGACGCGCAGCACTCGGTCCCATGCTTCGGGAATATGTGATCAGTGAAGCAATGCATGCACTTGGCATCCCGACGACACGCAGTCTGGCTGTGGTAAAAACGGGGGAAGAAATCATACGTGAAACCCTGCTTCCTGGCGCTGTTATGACGCGGGTGGCATCGAGCCATTTACGTTTCGGAACGTTTCAATATGCAGCGGGTGTGGAGGAAGGCAAGGAACTGAAGGCTCTCGCAGACTACGCAATTGAGCGCCATTACCCGGAGCTTGCGCACGAAGAAAACCGCTACCGGGCGTTTCTTAGAAAAGTGATTGAACAGCATGCTGTACTCATCGCCAAATGGCAGCAGGTAGGCTTTATTCACGGTGTGATGAATACAGACAATATGACGATCAGCGGAGAAACGATCGATTATGGACCATGTGCTTTTATGGATGCATATGACCCTGCAACGGTTTTCAGCTCCATTGATGTGCAGGGGCGCTACGCCTATGGCAATCAACCTAAAATCGGTGGATGGAATCTTGCCCGCTTCGCAGAAACACTCTTGCCGCTGCTGCACGAAGAGCAAGAAAAGGCAGTGGAAATTGCGCAGAATGAAATTGAAGCATACGGAAAACTCTATCACGAACAGTGGCTCAGTAATATGAGAGGAAAGCTTGGACTTTTCGGTTCAGAAGAGGGAGACGAAGAGCTGGTTGAAGAACTGCTTGGGCTGATGAAAGATCATAAATCAGATTTTACAAATACATTTCGCATGCTGACAGATGGCACAACAGAGAACGACGGACTTTTTACTTCACCTGAATTTAAAAAGTGGGAAACGAAGTGGAAGGAAAGACGCAGCAGCCAGACTCAGTCGCAGGATGAAACGAAAAAAAGGATGCAGCAGCATAACCCGGTTATCATCGCGCGCAATCACAAAGTGGAAGAAGCACTTGAAGCGGCGGTTCGGTACGATGACTATACTTTACTCACCAATCTGCTCGAAGTGTTATCAAGCCCTTACGACTATTCAAGCAGTACACAAAGTGAATACTGCATCCCGCGGGATCCTTCAAACGGGCGTTATAGAACATTTTGCGGAACTTGATGACAGCATTTATCCATATGAAACGGAGCTTGGGACAAAAGTGTCACAAGCTCTACGACCGGTTCGCTGCGCTTCAGGCGGACGCTTTCCGCAGGGACGGCGCTGAGCCTTTCCAGGACGTTGCCCTGTAAAGTCTCAGCTTGCCGTCATATCCTGCAGGAGTCGCCACCTTCCGCTCCGCTCACCTACTACTAGTAATAAATATATCCTCATTTTTTAAACTTTTATGAGTTATGTCCCAGGCTCGTTTTTTACATACAGCCGCCTCTTGTACATCAGGCTTCAGTTTGAAATAATGGGAGCTTGTCCTAATTGGAAGGAGTGGTTCTCTTGTTTCAACAGCTTCTACAAAAGAACAGCAAACAGGTTTTTGTGATTTCACAGGTTGTCATTGCAGCATTACTGGCACTTTCGGTTTATTTGTTTTTTACGAAAGAAGCACCGATAGCCAAAACACTCGCCGCGCTTTCTTTTGCAGGGAACGGGGTTTTATTTGTTATTTCCTTAATCGGAAGCTATCGAATGAAAAGGGATAATCTGTGATCCTTGCGGATATCTCTCTTCAGTCTTCTCTTTTAAAATAGTATCCTTACAAATAGTCAAGCGGCTCCACAATCTCGCAAACCTCACTTTCCTTAAGAAAATTCGTCACGATGGCTGAATGAGAGGAACCGACAATAAATAGAATTCTGTCTTCTTTCAATTCTGCAAGACGGGCTATATTAGCAAACAGGATTAAATTCCGCTCATACCACCAGCTAAGCCATTTCATGCCGACATAATGGTTTACATCTCCAATTCGTGCCAAATTTACGTACATCCTATGCAAACTTTCAAGCCAGGCGGGGTCGTTTAATTCTCTGTAATACTCTACTACACTTTTGGATTCAGTTAACGCTGGGATGGTGAGTCCATGCATGATTTCCTTGTAACGTTCAGGCTGGTTCTCTTTTGCCCACATCTCCACTTCTCCATAGCCCATTTCAGCCTTTCCCATCCAATCAACTGCATAGATCTGTTCATGATCGTACTGCTGGGCGAGACGGAAGCCAATTTGATCGATCTCATTCATTTCCAAGCTGTGGGTACCGGCTTTATAACGTTTATATTGATCGTTCAGTACCGTATTTTTGTCTGCCGGCATTTCCACTGCGATTTTTGTCGGTGCGAATCGTGCAAGGCTGGCAGTGACTTCCTCAATTTCAGCCTGTCTCTTCTTAGAATGCAGCGTTTCATTTTCAGACATATGGAAACTTCCGAGGATAAGGGTCTTTGCTTTTTCTTCTTTCAACTCAATTCCTCCTTGCAGACGTATTAATAAGGTTTTTTTACACTTATTACCACATTAGAATACCATAACCATCTGACTGATGAAACGGAAACCTTTACTAATGATACTAATAAAAGATAAATATTTATTGATAATCAATAAATATAAAGGTATACTATACTCAAAATCAATAGCGAGGATGGGAACGAATGAAAAAGGGGACAATTCATTTTCTTAAGGCTGTCATTATAATGATCGCTGTTACAATTTTGCTTTTATGTGTTTTTTTGCTTCCACAGCAAGCGGAAAACGCGGCGCATCAAGCTCCTGAATTCGCCAGTTTGCAATATCCTGTTTTATTTGGCCTGTACGCGACCGTTGTGCCGTTTTTTCTTGCGCTGTATCAGGCGTATAAGTTATTGGATCTTATCGCGGACCGCCGTGCATTTTCATCCTCTTCAGCGGCTGCATTGGGATGGATTAAATCAAGTGCGTTTGCGATTATGTTAATCTACATGGCAGGCATGGTTATGTTGGCAATCATGAGTGCGCTGCATCCAGGCATTGCACTGGTCGGTCTGGTGATCTTATTTGCTTGTTTAACCATTGCCACCTTTACGGCCGTTCTTCAAACACTGCTAAAAGATGCGCTGACATTAAAATCTGAACATGATTTAACGATTTGAGGTGATAAGATGGCGATTGTAATTAATCTGGATGTAATGCTCGCAAAAAGAAAGATGAGTGTAACCGAATTATCGGAAAAAGTGGGGATTACTATGGCGAACTTGTCCATTTTAAAAACCGGGAAAGCAAAAGCGGTGCGCTTTTCCACTCTTGAAGCCATCTGCAAAGCGCTGGATTGCCAGCCCGGCGATTTACTGGAATACCAGCCGGACGAAAAACAGGAAGAATCCTGAAACCAATAGAAGCCTCTTACGTAAAGAGTAAAAAGGGGTGGAAAACGTGGAAAATATCGTATACTTCTCAGACCAGTTTTTCTCAACAGGAAGAAAGGATATTTGGAATCGTTCAAAAGAAAAGATTGGGGTGCTTGATTTAAAAAGCGCCTTCACTTCAGATGTCAATGTCGAAAATGCCGATGGGGAGTTAATGGTGCAGGGAGGATTTCCTTTCTTATCAGGCAAGTGGCTCATCAAGCAGGGGGATGGCACAGAGCTTGGCGAGGTAAAAGGGAATATATCCTTTTTTTCGAAAAGCTATCGCTATACATCAAATAGAGGCCGCTTTGAAATAGAGTCGCCTGCATTTTCAAGAGAGTATCGTGTGGTGGATGAAAACGGGAAAGAAGCAGCCACATTTAAAAAGGTCAACGGATTCTTTGAGGCTCCTGCCTATGAACTAATTAACATGTCAACATCCCTTTTAACGGATGAACTGATTGCAGTGGTCATGGGCGTGAATGCAATTGAGAAAAGAAGAAATGCCGCTGCAAGCAGCGGAGGAGCATAATAAAAATCCGGCTCAGATAAAACCTGAGCCGGATTTTTTTATTTCCCCAGAACCGCTAAAAAGGCTTTGAAGATTAGATAAAGAGAAAATACGATGATAGCAACAATCGCGATCCAGGTGAAAACTGGGGTGAGGCTAGATAAAAATGTACCGGCTAAAGGAACTTTCAGTAAAGCGAAACCGGCGGCAATACCAGCGAGCAGCAGAAAAATGAATTTGTCCATTGTCATCTCCTCCTCTTTGTAGAGTGTATGAGTGAGCAGAACTTTTATGTTCAAATTGTGAGAAAAAAGAAATGAATTCGTCATGTATTTTTCTCATTATGGGAAGTAAGACGTATGCTTCTTAAGGGAATTTATTCCTTGAAATGAAAAAGATCTATCTGCACACGCTTACATATGTTTGCAAATTTTTGTATGAGGAAAAGAGTACTGTCGACAAAATAAAGAAAACCGAAATAAAAAAGGAGAGCGATCAACCATGGATATTCAAAAACAGCAGCAAAATGGCCAGCCAAACCAGACGCAGGAAAAGCAGCCAGGGATTGAATCCAAGATGGACCCTCGTCCAATTCAGCCGCTTACCTATAAAGGAAGCAATAAACTCGCAGGCCGTGTAGCACTCATTACAGGAGGCGACAGCGGAATTGGCCGGGCTGTAGCAATCGGCTACGCAAAAGAAGGCGCCAATCTCGCCATTAACTACCTTGAAGAGGAACAAAGCGATGCAGACGAAACGAAAAATCTGATCGAGCAAGAAGGGGTTCAGTGTCTGTTAATTCCTGGTGATGTGTCAGAAGAAGCAGTGTGCAAAAATTTAATTGATCAAACGGTTGAGCACTTTGGCAAGCTTGATATTCTGATTAATAATGCAGCGATCCAATTTCCAACTGAAGACATTCAGGATATTTCATTTGAACAGTGGGATAAAACCTTTAAAACGAATATGTACTCTGTCTTCCACATGACAAAATTTGCGATCCCTCATTTAAAACAGGGAAGCTCCATTATTAATACAACGTCCATTAATCCATATGTAGGAAACCCGATCTTAATCGACTATACCTCTACGAAAGGCGCCATTGTAGGCTTCACACGCAGCATGGCCGCAAATCTTGTGGAAAAAGGCATTCGTGTAAATATGGTTGCACCTGGTCCGATTTGGACGCCATTAATTCCGTCTACGTTTGATGGAGAATCCGTGGCTGAATTTGGTCAGGACAATCCAATGGGACGTCCGGGACAACCGGCTGAACTGATGGGGCCGTATGTACTGCTTGCTTCTGATGAAGGCTCTTATATGACAGGACAATGTATTCATGTCAATGGCGGTCAGTTCACATCATCTTAAGATAAACAGCCGAATATTCTTCTCCAAGCATAGACGAGCACGATTTATTTACCAATTATTGAATTTGATGTCAAATCAGAGAGCCTGGGACAAATGTGTCTCAGGCTCTCTAACCGGTTTACTGCGCTTCAAATGGATGTTTTCAGTCAACTGTCATAGTAATTAGAACTATCTTAGTTTTGCTAATGCCGGGAGGAAATACGTCCTGGTTATCAAGCCAATAAGTCTTAAAGAAAGACTTATTGAAGTTGTGGAGAAAATGTTTATTTACTTTCATTAATAGAAGAGATAGTAGTAGTAAACTCCTCAAAATTTATTTGTCCTAAAGCAAATTTCGTACTTTGAGCAAATATACGTTCATTTTTTGTTAATTCACGCCTTGCTGTCTTTTCAATCCATTCATCCTCTGAGGCTAAAGGATCTAAAATATGCTTTTGTTTTGAAAAAGCTTCATAGTATCTTAATCCAAATCGTCTTTGGGAGACAGCATTAATATGAATGCCATCCGGATTTGCTGTTAAGTCTTTTGAAGTTGCAAAATAGCAATTTTTTTCGGTATGAGCAACCGTAGATAATAGCTGGTTGATTTCTTTATACTCTACAGCGCTTTTACCAAATCCAGCTTCTCCAAGATAATGTCCCAACTCCCCTATAATAATCGGGATATCTGGTGCATTCAGTTCTTCTCTCAAATGTTTAAACAATAATCGGAGCTTTTCTTCATACGTTTTATACCGTTCTCCGAAACTGTCACTTTCTCCTTGATGCCACAAAATGCCGATTAGTTCACTTGATTCCATAGCGAATTTTACTTCAGAAATCGCATGTCTTGTTAATACTCCATCAATTTTCCACTCATCAATAGAACTTCCACCTTCAGCACATGGGATCAAGCCAATCCTCTCACCAGGATGATCCTCTGTCCAAGCCTGAGCAAAAGAGGCTGCTGGTCCGATACCAGATACGTGGCGATCAAAATTAAGCGGCTCCGCCATCATTTGCCATCTGCCGTTTCGCAGCATATGTATCTGCTCATTATAAATCGGTGCTGTTTCCTCCATAAAGCCTCTGCCTGCCATGTTTGATTGTCCAATTAATAAGATCGATTTCATAGACAAACCTTCTTTCTTTGCTCAGACCTAATTAACCTAAGCAGGATTAATAGTATAGTAACCAGAGTTTTTCAGGCACGTCAATCCCGGAATCTAAGTGGTGGTTATGAACAGGCCATTCATTTATCCCGTTAACGAAATCTTCACAAAAAGTAGGTACAATGTTTGATTGAGATGGGGTTTTTTAGTGTATACACTTAAAGAGGAATGAATGTTCATTCCGTTATGTAGAAAGGATTGAATCATGATGCCAACTGCAGTAAATAAACGAGACAGCATTGTATCCAGCGCTTTAACCTTATTTGCTGAGCGGGGATTTGATGCGACGACCATTCCAATGATTGCGACATCAGCAGGCGTTGGAGCAGGTACGATTTATCGTTATTTTGAGAATAAAGAAGAACTTGGAAATACCATTTTTCAGGAGTATGTTAAAACGTTTACTGAAACTCTTGAGGATGAATTTCCATTTGATGAATCGATTCGAAATCAGTTTCACCATATTTTCAAATCCATGGTGCGTTTTACAAGCAAGCACAATCAGGCACTCTATTTTATTCGAACCCATAGCCATGCGCATTTTTTAACGGAAGAAAGTCATGTCAGTTTTCAGGGTCTGCTTAATCTATTAAGAAGCCTTTTTGATTCAGGGAAAGAGAAGAAAAAAATTAAGGCGCTGCCAACTTCAGCTTTGATTGCGATTGTATATGGAGCGTTTTTAGAAGTGCAGCGGCTCGTTCAAATTGGAGAGTTAGAACTTAAAGCAAAACTGCTTGCAGAAATAGAAGAAAGTATGTGGGACGCTGTCCGTCTAAACGCTTGAGGAAAACATTTTTGTTTTTCTCTCACCAAACGGAATGAACGTTCATTCCGTTTCCGAATCTATAGGAAGAGGTGCAAATCAAATGACAAACACAAATCAATTTCCACAACCAAAAACATATGGACCGCTGGGCAGTCTGCCTGTGATCGATAAAGAGAAGCCCCTTCAATCGTTTGGGAAGCTTGCCAGAGAACTGGGGCCTATCTTTCAATTTCAATTTCCTGGCCGCATAAGCACATTTGTATCGAGTGCCGCCTTAGCTAAAGAAATTTGTGATGAAACGAGATTTGATAAAAAAGTCGGTCCAGCTCTGCAAAAAGTAAGAGCATTTGGCGCAGATGGTCTGTTTACCAGTGAAACGAAAGAGAAAAATTGGAAAAAAGCGCATAACATCCTGCTGCCAAGCTTTAGCCAGCAGGCAATGAAGGGATACCATGAGAAAATGGTCGATCTTGCTGCTCAGCTTATACAAAAATGGGCTCGCTTAAATCCAGTTGATGAGATTGATGTGCCTGAAGATATGACACGTTTAACTCTGGACACGATTGGTCTTTGCGGATTTGATTATCGTTTTAACAGCTTTTACCGGGAAAACCCTCATCCGTTTGTGGACAGTATGGTCAGGGCATTGGATGAGGCAATGAATCAAACGCAGCGGCTCGGTATTCAGGATAAGCTGATGATCAAATCAAAAAAGCAATTTAACGCAGACATTGATTATATGTTTTCTTTAGTAGATGAATTAATTGCAGAACGGAAGCAAAATGGCGATCAGGGAGAGGATGATCTTCTTTCTCATATGTTAAAAGGCGTGGATCCTGAGACAGGGGAAGCACTCGATGATGAAAATATCCGTTATCAGATCATTACCTTTTTAATCGCAGGACATGAAACAACGAGCGGTCTTCTGTCATTTGCTGTCTACTATCTTATGAATAACCGGGACAAGCTTAAAAAAGCACAGCAGGAAGTCGATGAAGTGCTGGGCGATGATGTTCCTGACTATAAGCAAGTGAAGAAATTAAAATATGTACGCATGGTGCTGAACGAATCACTTCGTCTATGGCCGACTGCCCCGGCGTTTTCTGTATATGCCAAGGAAGACACAACGTTAATCGGAAAATACAAAGTGGAAAAGGATGATGTGTTCACACTCCTTATCCCAGAGCTGCACCGCGACCCATCCATTTGGGGAGATAATGCGGAAGCATTTATTCCGGAACGTTTTGAGGATGCGGCTGCGATTCCCTATCATGCCTATAAACCATTTGGAAACGGGCAGCGTGCCTGTATCGGCCAGCAGTTTGCACTTCATGAGGCGACGCTTGTGCTTGGCATGGTATTACAGCATTTTGACTTTATTGACCATAAAGGGTATGAGCTTGACGTTAAAGAAACGTTGACGCTTAAACCGGATGGATTAACCATGCGCGTTTCACCACGGAAGGCAGCGATGTCCTTTCCTGCAGCATCTCAAGAACCGGAAAAAGAAGAGGCAGAGACCGCAGCTGCACCAGTCGATTCGCATGGCACACCTCTGCTCGTTCTGTATGGATCAAACATGGGAACGGCAAAAGGAATCGCTCGGGATCTTGCTGAAAACGGACGCAGACAGGGATTTCATCCAGAAGTTGCTTCATTAAATGAGTACGCGAATCAGCTTCCAAAAGAAGGAGCTGTTCTCATCGTATCAGCCTCCTATAATGGAAATGCGCCTGACAATGCAGGAGAGTTTATCTCATGGTTAAAAGAGTGTCAGGAAGGAACCATGGACGGGGTTCACTATGCTGTCTTTGGATGTGGAGACCACAACTGGGCGAATACATATCAACGCATTCCAACGTTGATTGAGGAGCAAATGGAGCAAAAAGGAGCGATTCGTCTATCAGAGACAGGGTACGGAGATGCAAGCGATGATTTCGAAGGAGAATATGAAAAATGGACGAAGGCTCTCTGGCCGAATATTGCCAAAGCATTAGATATTGAGCCGGCACTTAATGATCAAGTAACCAGCTCGATCACCATGAACTTTGTCAGTAATGTGAGTGATACTCCTCTTGCCAGAACGCATCATGCTTTTACAGCAGTTGTGAAAAGAAATGTTGAATTACAACACCATGAAGAAAGCGGCAGAAGCACACGACACATCGAATTCACGCTGCCAGAGGGAGTTCAGTATCAGGAAGGCGATCATATCGGGGTTCTTCCTCAAAACCCGGCGGAGCTTGTCGAGCGAGTGCTCAGTCGATTCGGTTTAGATGGCAATGACTATGTTAATTTGACGGGAGATTCAGGAAAAGCTTCTCACCTCCCAACAGAGCAGCCTGTGAAATTGCATGAATTACTTGCGAATTACGTAGAGCTGCAAGACCCTGCTACGCGTTCTCAAATACGGGCACTGGCGTCTCACACAGTATGCCCTCCACATGTAAAAGAGCTTGAGGAGCTGGTAGAAGATGAAACGTATAAGCAAGACATCCTGAAAAAACGCATTACGATGCTCGACCTGGCAGAAAAGTATCTAGCCTGCGAAATGCCATTTGAACGTTTTCTGGCATTATTGCCTCCATTAAAAGCAAGATACTATTCGATTTCAAGCTCTCCTCTTCACAAAGAAGGAGAAGCGAGCATTACGGTAAGCGTCGTGCGCGGAGATGCCTGGAGCGGCAAACGGGAATACAAAGGAATTGCATCAAACTATCTCGCATCCCGGTCTGAAGGAGATAAGACAGCCTGCTTTATCAGTACGCCGCAATCCAACTTCCAGCTTCCTGAAAACACCGAAGCGCCAGTCATTATGATTGGACCAGGAACAGGAGTGGCACCGTTTAGAGGATTTATTCAGGCCCGCCGCGCTTTAAAAGAAAAAGGGGCGGCACTCGGGACGGCCCATCTGTACTTCGGATGCCGCAACCCGGAACATGATTTCCTCTACCAAGAAGAATTAGAGCAAGCTCAGCAAGAGGGTCTTGTAACCCTGCACACTGCTTTTTCAAGATGTCCAGGTCAGGAAAAAGCGTACGTTCAGCATCGGATCGCAGAAAATGCTACAGATCTTCTGCCATTATTAAAAGAAGACGGGCATCTGTACATCTGCGGAGACGGAGGGCAAATGGCGCCTGCCGTTGAACAGACCTTGATTGAGAGCTATCGCCAACTCTATCAAACTACGAATGATGAAGCGGCTCAATGGCTGCAGTCATTAGAGGAAAATGGACGATTTGCAAAGGATGTCTGGGCAGGGGCGTAAATGGCAAAAGCACTGTAGATAACCACTACACACAAAAACAGATGTCTTAAAAAATCGAAACAGCACCCAAATCCACTGAAGCTTTAACAAAAGCTTCGGGGATTTGCCGGTGCTGTTTTTTCTTTAACAAACAACCGTAAATGTAAGAGAAACATAGTAAAAGAAAAAAGGGATTTTACCAGTTGTTAGGGAATAGAGGAAAAGACAATGATTAATTAGGAGGGTTCTTATGCAGAAGCTGTTTGAATACAACTGGCAGGTGCGTGAAGAGTGGTTCGACTGGTGTGAAACCGTTCCGGAGGAGGAGCTTTTAAAAGAACGAACAGGAGGAATCGGCAGCATTTTGTATACTCTTTTTCATATTGCGGAGACAGAATACAGCTGGCTGCAGGCGCTGGAAGGAAATCCAGGAGTAGAAGAGCCTCCATTTGAAGAATACAGCAGCCTGGAGAAAGTCAGGAGACTATCAAATGAGTTTCACAAGCAAGTTGAGCCTTTTGTCAAAGAGTGGACAGCAGACATGGAAACGCACCGGCTTACTGTGCCTAATGAAGAAGAGGAAGGCTTTACTTATGGAGAAGTGATGCGTCATGTGATTGCGCATGAAATTCATCATATCGGCCAGCTGTCCATCTGGTCACGTGAGCTTGAGCGTAAACCGGTATCGGCTAACCTGATTGGCAGAGGGCTGTACGGGTAATTGGGGTTGAAAAATAACAGAGAGAAGGATCACCAAATGAGCAAATTTTGGTTCTATTTTTGGATTATCGTCATTGCAATAATCGCTATTTTTACAGGGGAAATTGCAACGGTGATGATGCTATTTTTGATTTTATTGTCATTGAATGGCATCCATGCTACGGTTGAGAATTTTTATGAAGATTGGAAGAGCCGGCAGATCAGGTAAAGGGTGTCTAATCATGAAGAAGCACCACCGTTACAAGTTATAAGTGAGCGTTATGATTAAGACCGTTTAATGGAATTACAGATGCCTGAGAGTTAATATACGGTGTGTTCTGAAAAATGGATTAAATATCATCAGTCATCAATGGGAGGGTCTAGTATGAATCACTGGGAACAGCGCTATCAAAGCAAAGAATACATGTACGGTACAGAACCGAATCAGTTTTTATCGGATATTTTACCTGAATTGAATGTAAGAGGAAAAGTCCTTGCAATAGCTGAAGGAGAGGGAAGAAACGCTGTTTTTCTTGCCGAAAAAGGATTACAGGTGCACGCTTGGGATTATGCCCAAGCCGGATTGGATAAAACAAATAAATTAGCACAAAGCAAGGGTGTGACTGTTCAGACTGAATTGAAGGACTTGAGCGATGTGGACTGGGTAGAAAACCAATGGGATGCTGTGGTATGTATTTTTGGTCATTTTCCTAAGGAAACACGGGATAAAACATTGGAGGGTATCTTAAGAGCAGTAAAACCAGGAGGATATTTTATAACAGAAGTCTATGCGGTTGAGCAATTAAACTATGGAAGCGGCGGTCCGAAATCAGAAGAATTTATGTATAAAGAAGAAGATTTTCTTGATGGTTTTAAAAATTGGGATAGCAGGCACTTTTTCAAAGGAGAAGTAGAACGATACGAAGGAAAGCTGCATAATGGGTTGTCACATGTAATTCAATATGCTGGGCAGAAGCCTTATGAATAAGCGTAAACACCATAGGATCAAGAAATAGTAGAAAGCGCACTGATTTGTGTGCTTTTTTTGTGGAAAAAACCATCTACCCGGTAGGTCTGCAAAAAAATAAGGGCATTTTTCCTGATAGCAATAAACTTTCATCAAATTTTCACACAGCGCAGGTAGGATAAAAAAGAAGAGAATGAGAAAAGAGGAAAAGTAATGCCTTCAACTGCTATTATTGCTTCTATTTTAATACTTGTGATCAGTTTTATATTTGGCATCGTCACATTTTATTTTGTAAGTGACATTCAGAAAGATTTAAGAAAAAAACGTTCGGAAGAAGTTAGCTCGCAAATTATTAATGTAATCCTCTTTATTTGGCTGGCAAAAGTGCTGCTGAATCTTCCTGTATTTATTGGTGATCCACTGGCCATTCTAGCTTATCCTGGTGATAAAAATGCCTTTTATTTAGCCGTGTTTTTTTCAGGGGCTTTGATTTTTCACAGGACCAGAGAAGGGAAAATCGATGGCTTGGCTGTTGCTCAAGCTTTGACGTATGTCATTGTGCCTGCTGCATTTATGTATGAATTTTTGCAGTTTACATGGAATGGTGAGGTGAATGCTTTTAGAGGCATCATCTTGTACGCTGTTTTACTCGCTGTATTACTTAGTCTACAAGGAAGGTTTTCTACTTATAGACTCTTAAGCATTGCCATAACGGGGTGGGCTGCAGGGATGCTGCTAATCATGACGTTTCAGCCATATGTCACGATGTTCGGATATTTGATGGAACCCTGGTTTATCCTGCTATTTTTTGTAATTGGACAATTCATCATATTATTTTATAGCAGAAGGAGGAAGGCATAATGGGCATGATTGAGGCGGATACGATGTTACTTGCAGGTATGTTTCTGGCGTTAGGTGCAGGGGCGATCTCCTTTTTATCTCCTTGTGTACTGCCGATTTTTCCAGCATACCTTTCCTATATTACCGGGATTAGTGTGAAAGAATTGCAGGGAAATCAAAATATGAAAATGCGAAAGCAGTTACTGAGCCATTCCGTCATCTTTTTGGCTGGAGTATCCCTTGTATTTTTCAGCCTGGGTGCTGGAGCCACTTTCTTTGGACAATGGATTCAGCAGCTTTTGATCGGTGAATCCGGCTTGTTCATTCAACGCATTGCCGGTGCATTTATTTTAATCATGGGATTGTTTATCGGAGGCTGGATCAACCTTTCAGTGTTAATGAAAGAAAGGCGCTTTCACTACAATAAAAGACCTGCAGGATATGTTGGAACATTTTTTATTGGCCTTGGTTTTGCAGCGGGGTGGACGCCTTGCATTGGACCTATCTTCGGATCGATTCTCCTTTTGGCAGCCTCTAATCCGGGACAGGGGATTTTTTACACATTGATGTATGTCATTGGCTTTGCGCTTCCGTTTCTCATTCTTACGTTCTTCCTGGGGTCAGCAAAATGGATCGTGCGCAGAAGCCAGATCATTATGAAAGCAGGGGGCGCAATTATGGTCCTCATGGGGCTGGTTTTGTTTTTCGGACAGATGCCGGTCATAACGGGATGGCTATTGAATTTAGTCGAAGATACGTGGCTGGGCGATTTAGGATAAAACAGGAGGCGGTATTGAATGAAGAAATGGATTGTAGGAGCAATTATAGCAGCAATGGTTGGCTGGGCGATTTACGATTTTGTTGTGCCCCGTCAGGATTCAGCAGAAGAACAGGCAACGGAATCAGGAATGGATGATGCAGGAGAAGTTGGTCTGGCGGTTGGGGATATCGCCCCTGAAATTGAACTGAAAACCCTTGAAGGGGAAACCGTTCGTTTATCAGATTATAGAGGGCAGCGCGTCTTTGTGAATTTTTGGGCGACCTGGTGTCCACCCTGCAGAGCAGAAATGCCGGATATGCAAAAGCTTTACGAGGAGCAGGAAGTACCGGTTGAAATTCTTGCAGTCAACTTAACGGACTCTGAAAATGATGAAGAAGGAGTATCCCAATTTGTCACCGATTTCGGACTAAGCTTCCCGATTTTAATGGATGTTGAGGCAGAAACAGCGAATACTTATCAGGTGCGCGGTGTTCCGGTTTCTTATATGATTGACCAGGAAGGGCGTATCTCATTTGTTGCGCCCGGGGCTATGAATCATGACATGATGATTCAGGAAGTGGAAAAGATGGAGTAAGAGGCCAAATCCATCAAGCCAGAGGTGAACGAAATGAAATCAACTGTACTAGTTGTAGAAGATGATCGGATGATCCGAAACCTGGTTGTTATTTATTTACAAAAAGCAGGCTACGAAGTCGCTGAAGCGGAAAATGGAGAAGAAGCAAAAAATGTATTCTTGTCTGTTCAGCCCTGTTTAATTATTTTGGATTTAATGCTTCCGGATACAAGCGGTGAAGAATTATGTGACTGGATTAAAAACCAGGAACGCAACGAAGTATCTATTATTATGCTTTCTGCTAAAGCAAAGACCAGTGACAAAATTAATGGACTGAAACGCGGCGCTGATGATTATATGACAAAGCCCTTTGACCCGGACGAACTAGTGGCGCATGTGGAAGCTGTCTTGCGCCGAACCGGACAATTCTGTCAAAAAATTACCTACAATGGTTTATCCATTAAGCCTAGAAAAGGAGAAGTTCAACTGTTTGGCCAAACCCTGTCCTTAACAAAGCATGAATTTAATTTACTCTTTCATTTCATGGATAATCCCAATATCGTGCTGAGCAGAGAGGACTTAATTAACCAGTTGTATCCTTATGCTGACAAAATGGTGATGGACCGCACCATTGATGCTCATATAAAAAAACTAAGAGAAAAAATTGAAGACGAACCTTCTTCGCCCAAACGGATTTTAACCGTTAGAGGAATGGGGTATAAATTTGTCCATGAGTAAACTTGCCAAGTCTTTGTGGCCGAAGCAGATTCTTTGGAGACTGACCTTTTTAAATGTCACGATTGTCATTACCGTTATAGCGCTCAGCAGTTTTGCGATTTACAGCACAGCCTGCATCCTGGTAGAAGGAATAGATGCCAATCCGCAGAGGCAGAATCAATTTAATGGTGCCCTTTTGCACTATCTCTGGATCTACAGCATCTTAATAATAATGGTCGGCAGCCTCATTCATTTTCATTTGACTACCAAATTAATACGGCCGTTGAAAAAGTTAATTGAATCTACGAAAAGTATGAAGGAAGGCCGTTATCCGGAAACGATTGAGGCAAAGGCGGAAGGAGAAATGAGTGAACTGATCACTCAGTTTAATGAACTTGTCCTGCAGCTCAAAAGCAACGAAGATTCGAGGCGGAAAATCGTAACTGACCTGTCCCATGAATTCAGAACACCGTTATCCAATTTAATCGGATATATGAATGCATTGAGTAACGGGGTGATTGAAGGGGATCCAAAGCTCTTTCAATCACTTCACGGAGAATCCAAAAGACTTGAATCCATGGTGGAGCAATTTGAGCAATTAAAAGAATGGGACCATGCAAGCACGCAAAAGTTTTCAGAAAAAAGATCTCAAGAGATTAAGAATCTGATCGAGCAGGTAGCTGAGATGTTTCACTGGCGCCTGAAGGAAAAAACGATTCAATTGAAGATCGATGCAGAACCCGGAAAAGCGCACGTCTACGACACGGGGATTCAGCAAGTGCTAAGCAATATGATCGACAATGCGATCCGCTATTATTCAGGCAAAGAGCCTATTTGTATTCATGGAGAAGTTGTTGGAGAAGAGTACCGTGTCTCCATTATTAGTGAAGGAAACGACATTTGTGAAGAGGACAAGACCAAAATCTTTGAACGATTCTACCGCACGAATGCTACCCGCCGTTCAGATACAGGAGGCAGCGGCCTGGGCCTGGCCATCTCAAAGGAAATCATCGAACAGCATAGAGGAGAAATTGGCGTTTACTCTCATGATGGCTACCACCATTTCTGGTTTACATTGCCTCTTCTTAAGTAATTCAATTTACCTTATAGGAACAGAATAGGCTGACTTCAGGCTATTTTGTTCCTTTTTTTCATAATAAAGAAGAACTAACTCTGCTAGAGCTATTTATGAATTAACAGCTTTGAAAATGGGATTAAACCTTTCAAAGAATGATATTCATGTTGAAATTTTCTTTCTAACTTCCAATATCTTTCTTTAGTAATAAATGTAAAACATGTATGATAAACAGTAAGATACGATCAATGAGGAGGATTGGATGACGAAAAAAATTGTTATGACTGTTGTTACAGGTTTAGTCGTTTTTAGTTTAGGGTTGGCTGCAGGTATTTATTTAGTAGAGGATGAGGTGACGGCGGAGTGGTCGTTTGCCGAAGTGAATGCTGAAACATCAGAAACATCCATTGCCGCAACGTTTACGAATAGAGACCAGTTAAATGAAGTAACCAATCTTACCTCCATTTTTATGCAGGGTGAGCCTGTGGACGCGCAGCCAGAGATTGGTGATGCGCAGCCCGATTATGTTGTCAGCTGGAATGACCCGTCTCGTAAGGTTAGAGTATTTACCTTTTATGTTTGGTTTTCAGAAGAGGGAGGCGTCTATGCCATTCGTCCATATGATGAGACAGACGAGCCGAGGTACAAAGGATTGAATCAAATGGATGCAGACTTCATAAAAAAGATGGCGATTGAAGGCGCTTAAAGAAAAGAACAAAAAGGGGCGGGGAAGTTGAAGGGTAAGATTGTGCTGCTGCTATTTATTTTAAGTATAGGAATCAATCTTTTCATGCTTGGAAGATGGCTGTTAGTTGAACAATGGTTTGAAGCTACAGACGAAGAGACAATTATACTCAGTGAAATGGTTCAAAAAACGGTGGAGAGTGAAGATTATAAGCGTTTGGCAGAGAGTGAGGATGTTATTGCGATCAACACGGATATAAACAAGGCAAAGGGAGGGGTATTTCCCTACTATTTTAATGTGAGCGTACGTACAGACCAACAAACCTACCTATTCAGCTGCAGTGATGAAGAATGCTCCACAATGGAAGAATACGGTACAACATACTCCATCTATAAAGATGAAAGTCCGCGTCTGCCGTTCAGTGAATAGTGATACGTAAATAAACGTGAAAGGCTTGAAGACATGGATGCACGGAAGAAACAACTACAAGCTCATTGTGAAAAGGTCTTGCTTGAAATAAAAAAAATTATTGGAAAGAAGTTGAATCTGGGGGACATTCCGTTCCGTGTGGAAGAGTTATTCAGATGCAGTACATATCCTCAAATCAGACGGTTCAGTAAACGAAATTAAAATTAGTCTTTGGCTCAGAGCGGTAGTTGATGAGTTAAGGGAATACCACAATCCCTTAATTGAAGAAATGGATCAGGCGGAGACGCTTTATGACAGGCTCACTGAATAAGCCGGTTATACGTGCTGAACTGAAATAGATTACTGTCAAAAGTGTGTAGAGAAGTAGAGTTGTTACGTGTTTTTCAAACCAGATCATCATCCGCATGCTAAAAAAAGTGCAGATACGGCCTGTTTTGTAACGTTTGTTTTTTGGGGTACTGTATTGTTGTCCTCTTTAAAAGCGTTCGTAGTTGATAGATCAACACCATCTGTTCGCGTAATCCATTCATCTTCAATTTTGATAGACAGGCTGCATTGAAATACTTCTTTGCCATCTACAATAAGAGGAGTGAATTTGGATTGCCATAAAGCTCCACAAACTTGATCTAATCGCTTCATTACAGTTCGTGCGTTTATATAGGGGACCACTAAGATACGGTCATTCCCGCTCGCACTATTAACTCTCCATTCAATTTCTTCTGGTAGAAATGGTTTTTTTAATAAATTAAGATAACTACTTCTACCCTCCATACAATCTTTGTTTTCGCACATATTATGCACCCTTTCCCAAGTTTTGATTTTCATCCTATTTCAGAAAACGCAAAAAAGCCCCTAGAGAAATTTGTTCGACACAGTAAAAAATACTATGTTGCCACAAACTGCCCAAGAGGCTTAAAATTGTTTATTCGAAACCGCAAACCGTAATTGGCTGCTGAAAAAAGTAAAGGAAGAAAATCTACCCCTATTATAACGGATTGTTGAAGGAAATGATATTAATTTTCTTTTTTTCTACATCACTAAACATTTTAGTTTAGTACTAAATTAATTTAAAGTTGCGACAAACTTTACATTTTTGATACGGAATTCTCTTAGTAAATAAAGGAGGAGATAAAAATGGAAAGTGCATTTATTGAATACCTAGCTACACAAGGAATATTTGCAGTGCTCTTCGGAATTCTTTTTGTTTATGTGTTAAGGACGAACAAGAAACGAGAAGAAGAATATAAAGAAATTATTAGAGTGCAGCAGGAAAATTTACCACAAATAAGAGATGAACTTAGAAGTCTTAATGGAATAAATAGCTAATGAAAAAAATCCGCTAAAAAATAGCGGATTCTTTTTTGTAGCCTTGTTATGAGTTTTTGATTTGCGGTATAATTTAGATGGAAAGCATTATTCTTGTGGTTTGGCCGCCCAGGAATTTATAATGCTTTCTTTTTTTGTGTGTCGTCAACGAAATATAAATTTTTAATTTTTTCTAATGCCTTCTTTTTTGACTGGTTTACGGCTTGTCTTGAGATTCCTAAATACTGCGCTACCTCAGTAACAGATAAATAGCTAGTAAAAATACAATCAATGATAAAGGCTTCCTTTTTTGACAATACTTCCATCATTTCTAATAACTCAATATCAGATCCTAATGGTGTGTGTTCCATAAACTCCTCAAAATCAAGTGTAGCCTCATTTGTATTTTGACTGCGGGCTTTCTTTGAAAGACGAATGTACTCATACTTTAAAGAATTTGCGAAATAGGTAAATATGGTTTTATTGTTCTTTTCACGAAAAGTGTCTAGAGGAATTTTTTTAATTACATTTACCATATGCAAACGTAAATCTTGTTTCGTATCTTCCCCTCCGAGAAGACGCCCATACTTATTAATTATAGGATTAAATACATTGATTACTTCTAATATCACCTCATCCTCGTTCTCTTCTTTGGCTAATAGTACTAAAGAATAGAGATTTTTTTCATTTTCTCACCTCCATATAAATAGTATAACAAACATATGTTCGTATTTTTACTGATAAATTCAAAATAAAAAATCTTTTTTTGCTTTACACATTCAAGTGATTTCTCTCTTAGTATAGTGACTAGTCAAAAATAGCCGGCAAAACTAAAAAGGAGAGATTATTGTGAATGAAGGGAAATATTTAAATTTAATGCCCCATATGACATCTTGGAGAGTATACGCAATCGGTACAACACTTACCGCCGGGAATGAAGTAGGACAGTTGGCACCAGCAACATTCGGTGGACTTTCCTATCGAATCGTCGGTAATCCAAGTGCAGATGTTTACACTATTCGAACGGAGAGTTTTGGTACAGTGAATATCTACGCTCCGCGTGACAACGATAGCAGCATTAATAACGTAGCTCAGTTTGACAATGAATCAAATTCAACAGGTTCAGGGGATTACTTGAATTTACAACCCCATATGAATTCGTGGAGAGTCTATCCTATCGGAGTGAGTCCGGTTGCGGGTAACGAGGTTGGAAGTTTGGCTCCTGCTACTTTTGGAGGTTTGTCTTATCGTATTGTAAATGAACCTTCTGGGGATCTATATACGATCGAAACAGAAAGTTTTGGCCGTGTGAACATTTTTGCACCACGTGACCCGGATAGCACAATTACAAATAGTCCTGAATTTTCAAATGGAGGAGATCGTGGTTCTTCCGGTTCAGGTGGAGGACAATTTCTAAATTTGGCTCCGCATATGACTTCGTGGAGAGTTTATCCACTAGGCGCTAGCCCAGTCAGTGGGAATGAAATTGGAAACTTGGCACCATCACGTTACGGAGGTTTATCCTATGAAATTCTTGGACAACCTTCATCAAATTTATACACCATTTTGACAGAAAGCTTTGGACGTGTGAATATCTACGCACCAGAGGATAATGACAGTACTTTCTCGGACTCTCCACTTTATTTAGATTCTGCTGACGGTTCTGCTGGCGCAACTCACGGTCTTTATTTAAACTTAATGCCGCATATTAGCTCGTGGAGAGTCTATCCTTTAGGCGTGTCTCTTATACGTGGTAATGAGGTTGGAAATTTAGGACCTTCCATGTTTGGAGGATTAACCTATAAAATCTTAGGATCAGTAGGTGCTGACAGCTACACTATTAATACAGAAAGTTTCGGCACTGTTAATATCTATGCACCACGAGATAATGACAGTTCCATTACTTCTACACCATTATTTGGAGTGACGGGAGGAAACACTGCACCAAGTGACGGCGGATACACACCTCCAACTAGCGGAGGCGGTAACGAGCCGATCGTATCAAACCCTAATGGCGTTAAGATTTTTCTCGACGCAGGTCATGGTGGACATGATCCAGGGGCAACAGGGAATGGTCTTGTAGAGAAAAATGTCAACTTAATCATTACCCGTGAATTAGGAAGAATTCTGGCTGAAAACGGTGCCAATGTACAATTTCGCCGATCTTATGATACTTTCAACGAATTAAACGAAATTGTTAATATGGCAAATAACAGTGATGCAGACTTATTCATTTCTATTCACTGCAATGCCAATCCTAATTCAGCTGCTTCTGGGACAGAATGCTATACGTATAATCCTTCTCAGGCAGAATCGGAGTTATCTGCAGCAATCGCCCAATCTATTTCTACAGAGCTGATCCTTAATAACCGTGGAGCAAAACAGGATAATTTCCGCGTTATCACTTACACAACAATGCCTGCTATCCTAGTTGAAACTGGATTCTTGTCAAATAGCTATGACGCTTATATTTTGCGCACTCAACCCGAAAAGTTTGCACAAGCGATAGCTACAGCAATCATTTCAAAATTAGGAATAACTCCCCCTGCTGAAGAAGGTCTTACTGAACAAGAAAGAAAAAAGCAGATAAGAGATGTTCGTGCAGATAAGATTGAAAAAATTAGAGAGGTCTACCCAACTTTCAGAGAGAATGTTGAGGTTTCAAACGTTCTTCCTACATTAGAATTTGGCAGAGACGTAGAAGTTCCTTTTAACTATGGGGTAACGAAAGGGAAATTCATTTTTTCTACTTCCTATAAATTATTAGGCTCCTCTTCAACAAAAATAAGTGTAAAGGACGGGCAACTACAAGGGGAAATTGGTGATCTAGTTAGAGATAAGATCCTTGAAAACCATGCTCACTTTAACGTCGCATTTAATCCAGATCTGCTAGATGGGTTCGCAGTACAAATGCAGACAGGGGATATTCGAATCTCGGTGGGATTTAATAATACTACACCAATTTTTTCTATTGCACTTAATATGCCCGACTTAAAGATTCAAGATGGTACGAATGCAGGCTTCTCTATAGTTATAGAGTTTCATCTTAATACAAACTTGCCAGGAATTCCTGCGTTTGTGGAGGAACCAATTTTTGAACAATATAAAGAATATGTAACAAGCCCTGAATTTACTAGTTTTGCGAAAAAATCCGTTATTTTTGCTGCTACAGCGGCGGCTGTTGTAGTATTAATGATCCTAATCTCTCCTTATATAGGAGCGGCAATAGCTGCAGCGGCGGCGGCCGCGGCAGCTATAACAATGCTATTAGTTGTCATGGAAGAATTAGCTGATAGTATTGCACCTGCATAATAATAAGTTGATATTAATGAAAGGTCTTCACCACATTAACAAATAACCTAACAAAATAAAGCCCCTTTCCTCATAACTAAATAATTCTGAGGAAAGGGGCTCAATTAATGATTACTAAGTTCTAAAAAAATTTGAATCAAATTACATTAACTTTACCTTATTATTATCTAATTTATCTCTGACTAACTTTTTCAGTAGTTCAATTTCTGCATTGGAATTAAAAAATCTTTTTGGAAGTATAATGGCTTTTGCTTTTGAAACATATAAACGAAACATATCCTTATTCTCATGTACATTCTGAATTTGATTCCATTCAAAATAACCTACAGACCTGTCAAACTTTTGTTGAATTTCCTTGGGAGTGAACGTATAAGTAATTTCCTTTTGAATTAATTGGTCACTGTTATATTCTCGTGACGTTCTTATTTTAGAGGTAAACTTTCCAATCAACACAACTAGGAATGAAACAAGTAGAGAAAAAATCGCATAGGGTATGAACAAAAATATATAAAAATCAGCATCTGCCATATTAATTGTAGGAATTGCAAAAATAAAAAATATAAATATAAAAAGAGAGTAGAATATGATTCTGTAGGCTAATTCAAAATGATACTTTCCATATTTGTTGAATTCTTCCTTAGTCACCGTGCCGCTGACTGTTAATTTATTTTCATCTAATAAATCTAAATCTTTTTCCATTTTTGATCATTTCTCCTTACTAGTCATTTCTTTTTTCACAAATGTTAAATTAACTTTAGCTAATCTACCGACAATAGGGTTCTCTAGCTTTAAATCTCTCCATGCCAACTGCATATATAACCAGTTTTTAAACCTTGTGAATAATTTCTAAATTTTCTTAAATAATTGTCCTTTGGTCCGAAAGAAAGATTTAATTTTCAGACGCGTTTGATACATGCTTATTCTATTTCTAATCCATTCCGAAAATTCTTTTTTTATTCCATTTCTATGTTATTATTAATTTTCATAAACCAAGTTCTATATTTGTTAGGATTTATTAGTAGGGAACTTTCTAATAGGTTATCACTGTATACAGATATATTACAATGATATACTTAATTCCATAACAAATTATTGTTCTGTATAAGATCGTTTTCTAAACTAAATATAATTTAAAGCAAATACTGCTCATACAAAGTCAATGCTAAGTGACTTTGTATGGGCTTTTTTTGTCTTACATGAATTGATACTGATAATAAGGGAGATGTATGTCTATTGGTGACTAGGTTAAAGGACGTAAGGATACAGACTAATACAGAGAGATTAGTCATATTGTTGAGGCAACTACACATATCTCAACAAGATTTAGCAAAGCAGTTAGGTTATCATCCAGTGTATGTAGAAAGCATAATAAACGGCCGAAAACCATTTAACCGATCTTTTGAGAAACGGTTAAATGAAAATTTAAAGAATAGGGGGGAGTAGGTTGAAAAAATGCCTCGTATGCTTAGAGGGAAAATCAAAAGTAGAATCTAAGGAATTAATAAAAGTCCTACATAATTATGATTTAGAAATCATTCTTCTAGCGAATTCCAACGAACTAATGGAATTGGCTATGAGCGATGATGTTGAAAATATTTCATTTATAATCTTTGATGGGAATTTGTAACGTTTGTTTTTTGAGGTACTGTATTGCTTCTGAACTATACTGGCGAATCATTCTTTGGCGGCCACTTTGTTTTAAATTCTTTACATATCTTGCTCGCAGGATTAGCTGTATTTTTTGGTGCTGACTACTTATTAATAATCGTCAAAAGAACTTAAACAAGGAATATAAAAATCTATCGAATTAGTGTTTCACAGCTTTTTGAGCAAACGAATTGACTAATTGCTCTTTGTAACTTAATATTTGATACATCAATAATTGATAGATCAATTATTTATTGGAGGTGGATGCGATTGACGGAAGAACGTGCTGGCAAAGAAAGTGTGCTGCTTCGGCTTCATGATATGAGTAAGCGGGTGGCGCCAAAGTTTGAGACCTGTATGGGAATCAGTCAGACGAGGCTTGCGATTTTGCAGCGATTAATGGAAGTGGATGAAATTAGTCAGAAGGATCTGCAGCAGCGTGTAAAGGTTGACCATGCAGCAGTAACGCGTCATGTAAAGCAGATGGAGGAGCAGGGAACCGTTTCCCGTCACAAAAATGCCGCAGACAACCGGGTCACCTTTGTTCGATTAACAGATGAAGGGCGTTCGCGCATTGAGCATTATTGCGCGGAAAAAACGCATTTTATCAATCAATTATTTGAGGGAATTTCAGAGGAAGAATCTCATCAGCTGGACAAACTCCTTGAGAAGCTTCAGCACAACATAGAATTTATACAGAAACGGGAGATGATCTAAATGAATACAACGAAAGTAAACGACTTTAATGAAATTATTACAGGACGCCGTTCGGTCCGCAGCTACGATCCAACGGTGAAAATCAGCAAGGAAGAAATGAAGGAAATCCTTACGGAGGCTTCTTTGGCACCGTCATCAGTGAATCTTCAGCCATGGCGTTTTCTTGTTATTGATTCACCAGAAGGCAAAGAAAAGCTTGCTCCAATCGCAAAATTTAATCAGTCACAGGTTGAAACATCCTCTGCTGTGATCGCGGTTTTTGCAGATATGAAAAGCGATGCGTATCTGGACGAAATCTATTCAAAAGCAGTAGAAAAAGGGGTTATGCCTGAGGATGTAAAAGAGCAGCAAACAACGGCTATCAGCGGCTATTTTAAAACGATGAGCTACGATCAGCTGAAAGAAATGAATTTAATTGACAGCGGACTTGTCTCCATGCAGCTGATGCTGGTTGCACGTGCCCACGGCTATGATACCAACCCAATTGGCGGCTATGAAAAAGACAAAATTGCAGACACGTTTGGTATGGACAAAGAGCGCTACTATCCTGTGATGCTGATTTCGATCGGAAAGGCTGCGAACCCTGGCTACTCATCCGTGCGACTTGATGTAGACCAGATCACAGAGTGGGCGTAAACGATGATTATTACACATGTTCAATTTCAAATCATGCCCGAAAAAGAAAGTGAATTTTTGCAGGAAATCGCGCCCCTTATCGAAGCGTCGCGTAAAGAAGCCGGCAACCTTCAATACGAATTGGTGAAAAGCTTGGAACAGGACTTCACGTACACGATGATCGAAGTATGGGAGAACGAAGAAGCAGTTCAGTCCCATAACGAAAGCGGCCACTTCCAGGCATTCGTGCAAAATGCACCAGCCTATCTTGCGGCACGATTAATGGTAGAAAGCTATTCAGGAAGCTTAATTGAAAAATAAACATAAAAACGATCGGACTTAGCGTCCGGTCGTTTTTTCTGTTGATGATTTTTACCTTGTTATGTATATCTGGCTTACTTACAAATCACATCTTTGCATTCTTCCTCTTAGCGGCAGTGGTTGAGCATAATAAAAGCTTAGAGAAGAATTAACAATTAGTGAAATTCAACTTGCTATGGATAACGGTGAAATAACTTCAAAAGAGCTAGTTTTGTATTACCTTAGCAGAATTGCAAAGTATGACCAACATGGTCTAAACATGAATTCTATTCTTTAAATTAATCCTGACCCAATCTTTATTACAGAGTTATTTGATTATGAAAGAAGAACAGTGGGTCAGAAGATTTTAGCTTTATATAGAATAGAATACGAAGATCAAGATAAGCATTTGAGCTTGTTTTGAACTACTTATCTCATAATGAGTCAAATCTTGATGACCTTGGTGATGGAGAATAAGTTCTTTTGTAAGTAATGATCCGGTAAAGATTGTGAACAGTGCATTTTAAGTCAAAGAGTTTGGTTTTAAGTGGTGGTTATAGAAAGATAATAAAGCCCTTTAAACAAACAAGGGATCACAGGAGCTTTCTTTTTTTAGCAGCATTCCCGTATACTACCTTCGGATGATTCGGCAGAACCATCCTTGTAAACTTGAAATGAATTATGAAGATAGAAAAAATAGAGCATTAGTGTTAATGTGGAAAAATATAGATTTTCACCTCTAAGATTTTTAATGTATAAGAAAAGGGGATGTTTTTCTTGAATAAATTTTCAGAAAAAATATTAGGTTATTGGATAGCAATTCCTAGATGGTTCAGATTATTTATTTTAAGTGCCATAACAATTTACGTTATTTTATTAGCTTTATTTGAAGGGGTACAAATAGTTTTCTTTAATCTAGAATCTATTGAACTATCTACCCTTATTATTGCGTTGATTGGTTCTTTATTAATAGTAATAATATTTAAGGTACTCTCTCACAATAGTAAATAGGATTATTTTACTTTTTTTCAATAAAATGTTATAATAACATTATACTTTTTAAAAGGGAGGTAATTGTTATTAAAAAGAAATTGGTTAGAGGGACTATTATAGTCTTATCTTCGGTTACTTTGTTCTCTGGTATTTTACCAAATACAAGTTCAGCAGTAGTGAGTCCTTCTAATACAGGGATAAGTGCTTCTCCGACTGTTGGGCAGCTTTCCCAGCAAGAAGTACAGCGGTTTTTAAATAATGGAGCTGTCTACACTGATCGATCCGTGTCTCCAGGACAAATCGGAACTCAAAACATAGTCACTAATTTGGCCAAAAAGCTGGCTGTTCAAGGGTTAAGAAAATCTGGAACATATCTAGAAGGACCACTTTCTAAAGTGATTGGAAAGAAATATGCGGCGCAAGCTAAAGACTCTTTTTACAAAATTGCTGATTATATCGAAAGAGTGCAGGATGTCCAAGAGACTGCTATTGCTTCAATCCTAATACAAGGTGGCCTTCCACCGGATGTAGCTTCTGAAACAGCTAAATGGATTGTTTTATTCTTTGGTTTATAAAAATCTTATTTAATAAAAAGGACTAGGTTAAACGAATAAAAAGACATAATAATAGCTCTAACCATTATGAACTGACCCCAAATTGGTAGACACTTTAAAAATTGTCCCCAGTTGGGGGTTTTTTCTATTTTCAGACCCCGGTATACTGAATATATCTAGTTGAACGGAAGAGTTTTATATGAGTACGTTATTTTTAACGAACACTAGCGACGGCTCTTGGAGGCAAACGCAAATACAGTTTCTGTATTTATCCAATACACCCCGTCGTTGAAAAGACAAATTCTACAAAGAATGACGAGGAAAAACAGTACCAGCCGACCATCAGAGAAAGATATTTAGGATAAAAAGAAACTGGAAAAAGCCAAGGCTTGCACCGTTTTACCCCTTTCGTATATGTACCTGAAGGGTGTTTCGTTAAAAAAAGGATTTACTTAATTAAGTTGTGCTGTGTAGGCTAAAGTCGTAGATGGCGGTATGATTGCCGGCTAAGAAAAAAATTCGTTCGCTTTTGCGGACGAATTTTTTATTACCCATCAACCGCCTTTTGTTCGCCTGCTTCCACTTCTTTCAAGTATGATATTGAAAAGAGGTGATGAGATGAAGTTTATGGTAATTTGGTTATTACTCCTTGCATACGCGGTCTTCCTGGCACCGGGCTCTGAGGGTTCAGACCCCGTCATGGAGCAGGTATTTGCAGGGAATTGGAATGAGATCGATCCGCTTGTATTGACTGTTTTTAACTCATTAGGTATTTTCCCTTTGGTTTTCCTCACGATTTTATTACGCAATGACCGTCAAAAATGGCCTGCATGGCCGTTTTCGTTAGCTTCATTTGCGGGAGGCGCGTTTGCGCTGCTTCCATGGTTTGCATTTGGTGACCGTCCTGCAAAGCGCGGTTTAAGAACACCAAAATGGATACTGCGCATACTGAGATCAAACATCTGGCTGATCTTATTACTCATTTTCTTCTTCGGAAATTTGCTTACCCTCTTACAGGGAATTTCTTTATCCGGATATCGTGAAGCATTTATGGAATCAAGCCTGGTCTCTGTTATGACGGTTGACTGGTTTATTTTGTGGGGGCTGTCTGTGAATGCGGTACACAGATTTTATCCTGATGCGAATAGAAAAGGTCTGGCGTGGATTCCGATTGCGTGGCCTGTGCTAGTGTTGTTTTTTGTGAAAGAGGATCATTAATCAAAAAGGCGGGTTACCCCACCTTTTAATTCTGCTTCACCATTGACTGCTTTTCTATTTTTTTCAGATAAGGGAGCGTTAGTTGAAGAGGGTTGTTTTACTTGTCCTGAACAAACGGGACAGATTATTGAAAAATTTCTAAGATGGAATGGAGGGTTCAATTTTGAACAATAGAACAAAAAATATATTTGGATTCTTATCTATATTGACCGTAATAATAAGTGTAATCTTTTTCTTTATAATAAGAGGACCTAATGCGAATTTGACATTGGGCATTAGCGTGTTTACGGTGCTTTCCGTACTTGGAATTGTTTTTGCCATAGTATCTAAAAAACTATGGTTTGTTATAACAGGAATTGTTCTGAATGGTGCAGTGTTGGTTTTCGCATATTTCCTTTTGCTTGCGGTAGGAATTAGTGAACCATAAAAGATTGTTCCTGAATCGGGCGCGATTATTGAATAAGCGTCCCTTTCTTCTTCAACTAAAGGTGAGCGTTTCTTTAACAAGGAACGCTTTTTTTAGTTAAAAGAAAGGAAATAAATGTAAAGTAAAAAGTGGTTTAGTTCAACAAGAAGGGGATTTTGATATGGTATAGAATAAATTACTATATAAATGATTGATTAATAAATTTGGGACTACTTTTAGTTAGGTTGCGGACAGAACTAGAGGATGAGGGAGGTAGTAAATTGGGAAAAGTGATTATTCATGCGACCATAACACTTGATGGCTTTATGGCAGATCCTAATGGAGGCATTGATTGGATGTTCGGCTTTTCGTCTGTGGATGAAGATGGAGCTGTCGTTAGCAAAGTGATGAATGAATTAGGAGCCGTAGTCGGTGGCGCTAACAAGACGCAGACCATCGAGGAAGGGGAGATACCGTACGGCGGTATGCTAAAGATTCCGGTATTTGAAATGACTCATGAGGATCGTGAACCGATTGAAAGGGACGGCATCACCTATACGTTTGTCGTTAATGATATTACGCATGCAGTCGAAGCTGCTAAAGCTGCTGCCGGTGAAAAGAGTGTAGCGATTTTGGGAGGCAGCATATCCCGGCAGTGCCTAATGCTTGGCCTCGTGGATGAAATTCAATTACATGTAGTACCATTGCTGCTGGGTGACGGCATTTCATTATTTGGCGGGCTCGGAAGGCAGATTAAGTTGGAGCGGAAAGAAACAGCTGCCTTTGCGAGCGAAACCCACTTGCGATACCGTGTTGTGAAGTAGGTGAAATGTTATTGGATCTATTATCAAGACATTCAAATAAGTTCCTTGCAAAGGTTGAATACCTGTTTAGTTCAGTTGGTGTTGACCCTCGTAAAAAAAGTGAGTAGTAAAAGGGGATATTGATGAGTTTATTATCAGGAAAAGTTTCTTTGGGTGACTGTGAACTTAAAAATATATTAACTAAGATTAAACATGGAGAAAGTGACTGGCAAGAGGTAGATCGATTATCGATAATCGTGTCTATGCTAGAGCATATCGGCTCTACAGATGCTGAACTCCGAGATCAATTGATATATACTTCGTTTTACAGATTGATCATTGAGAGTAATCATCTAGAATCTGAACTATTAAAAGAACTATTAAATGCTTGCTTGAGTGAACTGATTTTTAAAGGAATCGGTGAAGAAGAAACGGATACAGTCTTCACAAGAGCGTTTAGTACACTTTTAATCGCATTGATTCTGTACAGAGATCATCAAGAAAATTTTTTATCATCAAGCACAGTTGCTACCATTAAAGAGAACTTAATTTCATACATCAACCTGGAGACAGATCTAAGAGGATACATCGCTGGTAAAGGGTGGGCCCATAGTGTTGCACATGTAGCTGACGCTTTTGGTGGATTGGTGAAAAATCCAAAGTTAAACACAGATTGTTATCCGGAAATACTAAGGACACTGTGGAACAAGATTCTAATATCCAAAACTGTCTATGTTCACGATGAAGAAGAAAGGTTACTCATACCTATACTTGAAATGCTGGATAGAGGACTGAACGTTCAAAAAGCAGAAGAATTAATACAGCACTTACCTATAGAATTAAAGAATCAAAAGGAGCAGTTGGAGAGTGAAAAGTATTGGTTCTTAGTGTTTAATGTAAAAACATTTTTAAAAAGTTTTTACATTAAAATAAACAGTGATTCTAAGTTGCGAACACTTCAAAAAAGTATTGAACAGGTCCTATCAAAAATCTCTTGAAAAAACCCCTTACAGAATTATGTAGGGGGTTGTCAAATTACATGAGAAATCCTCCATTGGAAATAAGTTAGTTTTTTCACAATCCAATAACTTTATTATTACACTTTCTCTAAAAGGATGTTTGATCTGAAAGCCGCTTAATTTCTTCTCTAAGCCAATTTTGCCAGAGTTATTGGAGTAGGAAAATAGTAAAAAATAAAAGGAGCCTTGCGAATCAAATTCATTCGTAAGGCTCCTTATATTTCTGATCTGAATTGACTCATTTTTTTAAAGATTTAACTATTTTTAAGAATTTTTTTTATGATTTTAAGAGTCATTACGGTATTGTTTAATGCCATTATCTTTCTTCAAAAATCCGATTATTAGTATTAAAATTGCTGCAATCAACGCAATAATACTTAACACATACAGAGGCTGTGCTTGGGAAGTTAACACATCGTCCCCAACGCTGCTACCTATTAATTTAATAATTGCTGAAGTAATATATGCAGCGGAATAAAGGATAGCTGATGCAATTAAAATTCCTGTTGATAAAATAACATATTTCATGAAATTTCCTCCTTTAGAGTGTGATAATAAGTTAATGAAAAGGCTGCATACTCCTTTTCCGGGTCCCGAAAAGTTGCTTCGTGGTTTGTCTCAGAAGATCTAGTTAATACGTTTATAATTCAAGAATTATTGGAAGCTGGTTATCCATCCTTGCTATAGTTAAACAATTGGTTGCATCTTAAATAAATAACTAATTGATTTTATAACTTTATAGGTATTCAAATCGTTCTTATGCGATTGGTTATTTCTTTGATACAGTGCTTTCCTTCTTTTTCATAGGTTGATGAGGGTGATAAGAGTCTGTAGAATATCTTTATATACCAATATCTTACTGAATAATTAGAGAAGGGGTGGGGCGTATTCGGAAAATGAAAATACTGGATACGATTCAAAAAGACTATAGGAAAAGCAAGGGTTTATTTCTCTTAAAGTTAATGATCAAAATACTCGCAATGTACTTTGCCTTCCGAGTTCTATATGCTGCAGGATCAGCAATCATATTTGAGAATTCTACAAAGGCTAATGTGGATTACTTTGTTTTCAGTATGCTTTTTATCTTAGGGTTATCAAATACGGTTCAGTTAGTTGAAATGTATAGGGATAAGAAAAAGGAACACTTTAAATTATTGCTTGCTTCTACGATTTTACTTATTGCCGTTAGTGCTGCTTTCTTTCTGTCATCAGCAATCGGGGGCGAACTATTTTAGCGATAGAGTGCTGGAAATGCAGTGTTATATTGAAATTTTGGTGGGAACAGCTGGTGTTTTGTTCATACGATGTAATTGATTTCAATTTTAGTTTAATCTGAAAGGTGGTTTACTAACAATGTCACGGAACAAAGAAGAAGACAGTGACAACAAAATAACGATGACCAAAGAAAAGTTTTATCTTGTTTTAGGATCCACCATCTTTCTAAGCATAGTTACATATGGAGTAATAACACAAATGCTAGAGAGATTATTTTAATGTGATGGAGGACTGAGCATAAAATGGTAATGGACAATTGGGTTGGGCGCTTCTTCTTGAACGATTAGTCTGTTCAGCTGGAGATGTCGTAATAGCCGTGGCTATGCTCTGTGGGATTGCTGTAGGAACGTGTATATAGCTCGGAATAGTTTACTGAGTGACAGTTCTTAAGCGGATAAAAGCTTATGAAGTGTTGCTTTTATTATCTAAAAAAGAGGATCCCAGCAGCTTTTCTTTATAAGTTTATAAGTAAAATTAAGATGTTTAATCGCTATTTTTCACTAACTCTAAAGACTCAGTATTATTGTTATGATCCCACCAAACCGTTACATCTATTGACTTTACTTCCGTCGTATCGTTAAACACATCTTCAGCAATACGAATTCTGAGTGGTTCATCTTCTTTATGGGATTCCGCCTCTAACCTTATTTTTCTTTGACCACGGCTAATATCAACCACGATTTCGTTCAAATTTTCTTCAGCAATTTCATTAGGTGTTAAATATAAATTAGTCATATCCGTTTCTTCATCTAAAATAATTTCTCCCTCCCAGTGATCACTGTCACCCCTGAACATCACATCACTGCCGCTAGTAGAATTATCACAACCAGAAATCAATGCGAAGAAAATTAAAAGCAGAAAACAAGATAAAATGTATCTCACAGTTCAACCTCCTAAATGATGAGCTTGTTAAAAATTGTAACATATCGTCATTTATTTATTTGCTTTATCTACCATTTAGTTCAAGATACTATAGAAACAGATATCGTCTTTTATTGAAAACAAACAGCACCGTATGAATGATCACACGGTGCTGATGGTACTGCGATAAGCCATTTATCAGTTCATTGGTGTCGCTGATGTCCTAGTTTAACACCACAGGCTGCCAAAAATAGACGAATAGAACAATCACGAAGATGGCGAGGATATTCATCCAGAAACCGGCTTTCACCATATCATTAATCGTTAAGTAGTCCGAGCTGAAAACCGCGGCATTTGGCGGCGTTGAGATCGGCAGCATAAAGGCGCATGAAGCGGTTAATGCCACGATTGCCATTATGGGATAAGGATCGACACCAATGGCAAGCGCCAGTCCAATGCTTACCGGAAGGAGCATATTCGAAACTGCAGTATTGGACATGATTTCAGTCATAAATAGAACAATAGCAGCAAGAGCAATCAAGATGACGATGAAAGGCAGAACACCAAGCCCTTCTAATAATCCGCCGAACCATTCAGTCAGGTTTGAGGATTCAAAGGCTGCAGCAAGCGATAATCCACCGCCAAATAGCAGCAAAATGCCCCACGGAAGCTCCTTCATATCCTCCCATATCATGAGCCCGCCCTTTTCCTGTCTCGCGGGGAAAAGAAACATGGAGACAGCTCCGATCATGGAAATCGAGGTATCCGACAGCGTATACGCTTCCGGCAAGAAACCGCTGGACATCCAGAGAAACCCAACGACAGAGAAAACCGTTAATACAGCTTTTTCCTCGTAAGACATCGGTCCAAGGTCTTTTAACTGATTCCTCGCAAAGTCGGACGAGATATCCTTTTGGTTTTCTACTTTGAACTGAATTTTGGTCATGTAAAAATACATTCCCGCAAGCAAAATAAGTGTCAGTGGAAAGCCAAATAAAAACCAGTCAAAGAATGTAACAGTCCGGTCTAAGCTGTTTGAGGCAACCGCTACAAAAACAGCATTTGGAACAGATCCTATAATCGTCGCAAGACCGCCGATGGAAGCGGCATAGGCAACAGTAAGAAGGAGACTCTTGGCAAAGCGATTAAGCGAGGCCTCATCAAAAAAGTTCTTCTCTTTAATTTCTTCTATTAAGGCAAGAGCAATCGGGAGCATCATGAGTGCTGTTGCTGCATTGGAGATCCACATCGACAGTCCTGCGGTAGCGATCAGAATCCCCAGTATAATCCGCTGACTTCCGGTGCCGACATACGATAAAATAAACATGGCAATTCTTCTATGTAAATTCCATTTTTGTATCGCGAGTGCAATCGTAAAACCGCCCATGTACATAAAGACAATCGGATCGGCGTAGGCCATCGCTGCGGTATTCTGATCAGCGCCGCCAGTAATCGGAAGCAAAAAAATCGGCATCAACGACGTAGCAGGGATCGGCATCGCTTCTGTAATCCACCAGGCTGCCACCCACAGCGTGACCGCCAGCACAGCCCTCGGCTCATCACCTAACCCCGTGATAGAAGGGATAAAATAAAAAATAGCAAACAGTAAAGGCCCTAAAAACAACCCTATTTTTTGTCTGGTTTCCACATGATACTCCTCCTTTTATTGAAAGCGTTTGCGAAAAGGTAAAGGTACCATGTAGCTGGAAAAAAGTAAATATACCTGAATACGAGAATGATAGAGTTGCGTTTAACAAAGGAGATGGAAGAGGATGCACGATGAAACCACATGGAATATGAAAAGGTTAGAAGAATCCATCCAAAACGTGATTAGCATGCTGGAGAAAGAACAGCTAGAGAGGCCTGGTTCGATGGTGGAGCTCTTAATAAAAAGGTAAAAGAAGGTGCTTAACATGGTTAAAAAATCTCAAGATGTATCAGATATACAGTCATCAGATTTCAATGTCATCGGAGGTTTATCATCATCCGGTACATAAACTTCATACCCATTAACCGTAGAGTAGACCGCACGAGTACAGACTAATCCTAAAACTAGTATTCTATTGATTTTAGAATGTAAACTATGGGTATAATGACTTATTTTTCTAGTTTGACAGTTTCCTGATTGCCTGGCTAAACGTTCCAACTATAAACTGGAAGAAATAGTCCAAGTGGTAAAGGAAGTGAAGCAATGTCTCAAACAGTCCGATATGATGCAGAAGCTCTGCAGACCACGATGGAGGAACGCGTGAGCCAGTATGAGAGCTTCAAGGAAAAGCTGGTGGTACTTAGGGAAAAGATGTTGGTGGTGACGGAGCTTGGGGATGCGTTTGAAGGAGAAGGCGCAACCAATATTAAGGATCTTTACCGCCATCAAAGTGAGATTGTGACATTATGGATTCAATTGGCAGAGCAACAGATTGCGTTTATGGGTGATGTGGGAGCCATGGCAGAGGACCGTACGCTAGGCGGCAATACTTTTATTGATGTTCCTTTTGCAGACAGCGATCTCCAGACTGCTCATATCAGATCCACCCAAATGTTAAGTCTGCAGCATGAGGATTTATCCGCTGTTCTATCGAGCATCAGCGACCTGATTTCGCTTGAGCCCTACTCTCCAACCGAGATGGAAATGTCGCTTGAAGACGCCAAACAATCACGCTTGGATACCGTGGAGACAGTAGAGGAGTACGATCAGTCGCTTGTTAGTGAATATGAGCTGTCAGAAGAAGGACAAATCTATCTTTCCGGTCGCTTTAATGAGCTCGTGAATGCTACGATGCAAGGGGCATCTATTGTTCCCATGTCCTTTAATGCAGCTTCTATTGAAGCAGGCGAGTTGTATCAGGTAAAGGATGAAGTTCAGCAGCGAAGTGTGGACTACATCACCTATAAAGAAGAGCAGCAGCAAGTCCGGGAAGCGCAGGCAAAACAGGCAGAGCTTGACGCGAGGCCCTGGTATGAAAAAGCCTGGGACACGGGAACCGTATTTGTAGGGGAAATCAGCGGGTATTACGACAGCAAACGGGCAGCAACAGGAATTGACCCTGTAACAGGTGAAGAACTGTCAGAAACGCAGCGCGCTACCGCAGCAGCATTAGCCGCAGCAGGATTTATCCCCGTTGTCGGCTGGGGAGGCAGGCTGGTCAAAGGCGGAAAAGCTATATACAATACCTCTAAAGGAGTCAATGCAGCCACTCATTCTCTGGATGCCTATAAATCGACTAAATCATTAAGCGCACTTGAAAAATCAGAGTTTGGGATCTACGGACTCGTCAGTGCGAATGGAATGACAGAATACATAACAGGACGCGACCTGATGGGCAACGAACTGACAGATGAACAGCGGAATGCAAGTTTACTTCAAAGCACGCTGCTACTAGGTGGAACGGCGTTTGCTATGAGAGGGACGACAAACGTCCTCCAGGATATGAAATCTGCTGGCAGCACGATCTCATCCGGCTCTAGGCATGTCACTTCGCAACTGAGTAATGCAACTGCCCATTTATCGACGCTGGCTAACCGGATCACTCCACATAATAGTGAAAAAGCGGAGCAGGTCGTGATGGTGAATGGACAGAGACAACATCTGAATGACGTTGGTGGTAATCCTTCAACATCCAGTCATGCAAATGATGCAGCAGGAGATATCAAGGGAATTAGTGAAGCAGATCAAAAAAAGTTAGAAGGCTGGAAATATGCTCCTAATGAGGAGAAGTATCTAAAATATAAAGAAACGTTTGATAATCCGAAATATTATAACCAGGAAACAGGAGAAATTAACTGGCCTCCGAATGATGGTTTTGAGGGAATTCGTGAAACTGTAAAACTAGATAAAGGTCATATCATAGATCGATACGGAGACGAAGGTGGCAAATTTTTATCTCCACAAGGTGTTCCTTATGAACAAAGGGCTCTTGCTTTACACAGTGATGAAATGCCTTACTATAGATATGAGATAATACGTCCCTTTAATGTGGAAAGCGGAGTCGCTGCTCCATGGTTTGATCGACTTGGAGGTGGGACACAATATTATACGGGTAATTTCGAAATAGCGGATACAGATACAGGTGAAATGTTTGAAGCTTCAGTCCAAAATTTGAAAGACTTGGGTTACATTAGAGAAATTGAATAAAGAGGTGATTGATTTGAATATGAAGCAGGCTGCAGAACTATTAAGTCGTGAAGGTAAATCTATGATTTATAAGAATAATTCTCTCCAAGAAGAGGTTTCACCATATGATAATTACTACCAATTAAAAGAAGATGAACACAAATGGGTATATGGTTTTTGGATGGTTGAAAGACAAAACAATCCATATTTTAAAAAACGAAAAGAATTTGATACAGAGGAAGAAGGAGCTAAGTATTTCTTTTTACAGACGTTATCCACTCACTATTTTTCAAAATATCTTGAAGAATTCATTAAGCAGCATCCTGAAGTTGATATATATGGGGATACGTTTGATGAGCGTGTACTTCGACAAGCGATGTCTTTATTGTCTATTCCATCTACTCTATTAGCAAATGATAAGAATCAAATAACAAATAAAGCAATAGTATTAGAAAAATCGGGTGATAGCCATACTGTCATTTTATTTGTAAATGAGAAAGGAGAAACTGTGAAATCAACCCTTCCCATTGAGAATGAAAGTGTTATGTTCTTTGCTTTCAAAAAAGTCTATAAGTTATACCTATTTGAAAAGAAGGTATCTCCACTTTTAGAATCCTATAATTTGAGAGATCAATTTACAGATGAGGATATTTTTCTATTTATCTAAGAAAACCCCAATCTAACATTCTTAATCGGATAACAGCTTAAAGAATTACATGATTACATAAAAGGCCAGTTCATTCATTGTTGTGTGAACTGGCTTTTTTGGCTATACCTATGGAAATTAAAGTAATCGACGGATTAGCCTTGTGATAGATTGTTAAAGTGAAGGGTTTAAATATGAAATGAGTAATGAGGTGAGTGGCTGTGAATATGAAGCAGGCAGCGGAACTTTTAAGTCAGGAAGGCATTTCAACGATTCTTAAACATAATGTCCTTCAAGAAGAGCCCCGGCCATACGAAAGCTATTATCAATTAAAAAAGAGTGAAGAAAAGTGGCTGTACGGATTATTTATGGTTGAAAGACAAAACAATCCGTATTTAAAAGTAAGAAAAGAGTTTAACGCGGAGGAAGAAGGAGCAAAATATTTCTTTATCGATCGGTTATCCTCTCATTATTTTTTAAAATATATTCAAGAATTTATTTCGCAACATCCTGAAGTTGATATATATAGCGATACGTTTGATGAGGAGGAGCTTCAAAGAGCTATGTCTTTATTAGCCATTCCTCCCTATTATCTGGCGAAAGGGGAAACGAAAGGTAAGAATAAAGCAATCCGATTAGATAAAAAGGATGATAATCACACCGTCATTTCTTTTCTAAATGATGAAGGAGAATGTGTGAAATCGACTCTCCCTATTGAAAATGAAAGTCTTCTGTTTTTTGCCTTCACAACAATTTACAAGTTGTACTTATTCGAGAAAAGGCTGTCACCGCTTTTGGAATTGCATCATTTGAGAGACGAATTCACAGATGATGATATTTATCTGTTTTTTTAAGAATATTTTAAATAGGAGAAAAGACGATGCCTCAATGTGAAAAAAGTTCCGTTCAAAATCAACTGCAACTCGTATTAGATCTGGTTCAGTCAAGGATCGAGCACACACCTCACAGCTATTATCATATGCTTGAAAAAAGAGTCATCACTGCGTCCGATCGATTAAAGAATGAACGGGATGGGGAGAAGACGTCACTAAATTTAAAGGGTGCATTACGGGCCTATTTAGATACGAACTTACCAAATAATTATGATGATCCACTTATCATTAAATTAGATAAATTAGAAATTCTGGTGGATCAGTATGCTAAGGATGGTGGATCATGAAGTTCGTTGATCTTAAAAACACGATGTCCGATAAATACAGTGTAAAGAAAAGAGAAGGAAACGGAGAAACAGTCATTCTACTTTACCCTAATAATCCGGATGGAAGTCCTAATCTTGATGGAGGGTACCATCTGGTAGGAAATCATGCAGAGAAAGAATGGAAGCTCTATGAAACTCAAAGAGATAAGAAGTTTTTAAAAGCAGTTTTTCCTCGTGAGGAACCAGGATTATTAGGGCTTTATTTAGCAGTAAAAAAAGTATATGAACATAAGCAATCTGACTTTGACCGGGAAATGAAAAACAAGTTGAGAAATATAAATCAACCTGGAGAAGGCATTGATTTATTAGAGCAGCAGTTTGATCAAAATCTATTTTCATTTAACAAAGAAACAAAGGGCGCAATTAATATTATTCAAGAAGGTACGGAATTTAGTGTGTGCTATATTTCAACTTTAGGAGAGTCTGTTCCGATTACGAAGAATAGACCCCTTCAGAGTGCATTTTCGGCTGCCTACAATTATTGCCAACTGCTTACCGTGTTTTCCGATCTTTTTGAAGAATGGAAGGAACGTCTGCAATTATCATTGGCAGAAGAGGAGAAATTAAAGAGGATTTTCATGGGGAAATAGCGATCTAATTAGCCCCAAATGGAGGAAGTTTCATGCAGGCGTATAGATTAGTAAGCGATTATCGCGACAATGATCGGCTGAGAGAGAGCTTTAATCGTTTAGCACAGGAAACGTTTCAGCTGGATTTTGATCCATGGTTTGCCCATGGCTACTGGACGGACAAGTACCTTCCTTTTTCTTTTTTAAATGAAGAAGGGGAAGTCATTGCCAATGCATCTATTTACAAAATGACGATTGAAATGAATCAGGTCACGCACCAGGCGATTCAAATCGGGACGGTCATGACGGATAAACGCTACCGGAATCAGGGGCTTGCCAAAAAGTTAATGGATCATATTCTGGAGCTGTATCAAGACCGTGTGGATCTTATTTACCTCTTTGCCAATCAATCGGTTCTCGATTTTTATCCTAAGTTTGGCTTTACCAGAGTGGATGAATGCGAATATAGTTTATTCTTCAAGAACAGTCAGATAAAAGTGAAGGATAAAGAGTTGATCAAACTAAGCGTGGATCACGACCTCAAGCTGCTGGAAAGCTTTGCGAAAAACCGCTGGATCCACAAAAGTACGAGTGCCGTGAAGGATAATCAGGAACTGCTTATGTTCTATTTTCTTATCGCATTTCCTGATTCAATTTACTACATTAAGGACTTGGAAACGATTGTTCTCATGAAACAGGAGGAAGAAGTGCTTCATATTTTCGATGTGATTTCGCTTAACGAGCAGGATGTGCGTGAAGTAGTAAGCCGTGCAGCTATCAAAACGACTGAACGGATTGTATTTCATTTTGAACCTAGGGCTATTGATGGTCTGAGCGTTCAGAAAAAGAATAATGGTGAGGATGCGTTGTTTTATTTAACCCAGAAATCTTTATTTGAGGGGGATGTTAAATTTCCCCTAACCTCGCATTCTTAATAGCGACGTACTGATCTCAAAAATGAGGGTTGACGTTAAAAGCTCTCTGTGGCAAAATAGTTGTAATTTTAAGAAAAAAGGCTGGGAAGAGAAGAGTAGGCAGGGCTGCGTTGACAAAGAGAACTCCGGTTGCTGGGAAGGAGGGAGACGGGCTTGCTGAACAAAGACTTGGAGCTGCGCAGGGAATCTGTTTTTGCAGAGGATGATGCGACGGGATCTCCCGTTACAGAGATAAGGTATACGCTGAAACCTGGCCGTACCTGATGAGGTTGATATAGTGATGTATCAATAAACTGAGGTGGTAACGCGGAAACTTCCGCCCTCAAGATAATTTTATCTTGGGGGGCGGGAGTTTTTTTGTTGTACAAAAAAGGGAGGGATTAAATTGAATCCATTATTTATTGAAATACCGGAGAGAATAGAAACAGAAAGATTAGTGCTGCGGATGCCACGGCCGGGAGACGGAGAAAAAGTGAATGAAGCCATCCGTCATTCCATTCATGAGCTGCGGAACTGGCTCGGGTTTGCTCAAAGCCTGCCAACTGTGGAAGAAACGGAACTCAACACAAGGGAAGCGCATAGTAAATTTTTATCCAGAGAAGCACTCAGGTATCTCGTTTTTGAAAAAGAAACAGGAGAGTTTGTCGGTTCCTCCGGCTTTCACAACATCAGATGGGAGATGCCGAAAGTGGAATTAGGGTACTGGATGGACACGCGGATGAGCGGGAAAGGACTGATGACAGAAGCGGTCGGGGCATTGACGCAATTTGCCCTTTCAGACCTGGGCTGCGTAAGAGTGGAAATTCAATGTGAAAAAGAAAACCTGAAAAGCCGCGGCCTGGCAGAAAGGCTTGGGTTTGATCTGGAAGGGATTCTTAGAAATGAAGACCTTTCTGTGGACGGGAAAAGACTGACAGACACATATATCTATGCGAAGGTGCGTGGTTAAGGAAAGCTTGACAGTGGAGTAGAGTCTGCCGCTGGATTTGTTTCACTGTCTCTATAAGGGAAAAAGTTCTGTTTTTGTCTTAAAATAAGAGGTTCTGTCGAGTCTATTTCGAAATGTTCAAACCCCATTTATAATAGGGTTAACGGGTTTGGGGGAACCAAAAAGCAAAGGGAAATCTTATAGATAGAGAAAAATAGTGCAACCTTCCCTTTTGGTATGAAGTACATCAACAAAACCACTAAATTCAGTAAAGGCGGTGAAGAAACATGGAAATGCGTCCTGTTAAATCTTCTCTAATTACAGCAGTCGGCTACGATCAATTTAATGAGATTCTGCGCATCCAATTTCGCACGGGGACATTCGATTATTATAGAGTGCCCAAATACATTTTTGAACACCTGATGAGTTCATTTTCAAAATCACGCTACTATGCAAGCTATATAAAAGATTCTTATACCTATTTGAAAGTGGTAAAAGAGCGGGAACTTACGTATTAGATAAAGAGAAAAAAGGTTCGGAAATGAGAGAGAGGGGCTCTCGTTTGCGGGCTTTTTTATTGTAGAAATAACAATTTTAATTCCTTCAATAAACTGCCGTTTTTATATATTTACTTAGGTTTACATAGTCGCTTATCCAGTTTCTAGCAGAGGGTGATACAATAGTATAAAATAGGTATTATAAGGTGATTTTTACATGCCAATTTATAATAAATTAGTGAGAGATTATATTCCTAAAATCATTGAGAAATCGGGCAAGAGCTATTCTGTGAAAACACTGGACGACGATCAGTATTTGAACGAAATAAAAAATAAAATGCAGGAAGAGCTGGAAGAGTATATAGAAGCTAAAGAAGATGAAGAGGCATTAAAAGAACTGGCAGATATCTTAGAATTAGTATACGCGGCAGCCGCTGCTTATGGGGCAACAAGCGAGGATATACAAAGAATCCGTGAAGAAAAAATTAAAATGCGCGGAGGGTTTAGTGAGAAAATATATCTCTTAGAAGTAGAGGATTAAGTTTGATTAGACTCTTAAAAGGAGGGGCCATGAGCTACAAATTACAAGTTGGAGAAATGAAAGCTTCCTACGTAACGGACAAGGAAATCTGGAGTCATTTTAATTACATTTTTTCGAGCAAATCTAGAAATTCCACTACATATAAGTTTGTATTAGTAAAAGCTATAATAGAAAATCTCTATAATATAAACGAGAATTTCGAACTGAAATATTTCAACTTATTCGGCAGCTTTACGAGGATATATTGGAATCTTGTGGTCCATCACAAGCTGAATCAGATTAACATGACAGGCAAGCAGGCAGAGGTACATAAGATACTCTTAGAGTTTCAAGCAAAGCATGGCATCGATTCATCGTTTGTCTTTGATAAGCTGTCTAACGAACTTCAGCTTAAAATCATAACGACTGTTACTAGGCGCTGCAAGATCAATGTGATGGGAGCTCTTTATGGCGATACAGCAGGTACCATCTATAATTTTGACAATAAAAAAGATGTGCTTCAGTTAAATGCTTCCTATTATGCTTTCATGCAACGGTTTCAAAAGATCGTCACTTACCTCACAAACTATCAGCTAGCTTTATTTTTAGAGAAATTTAATGATCAGGAAGATACCAGAGGCTTACTGGTTAAGGTGGAGAATGTATCTAAGCGTTCATCCCTAAATCAGTTTTATGAAATTCTGTCATCTTTTTATTCAGGGACTTGTTTTTACTGCGGGAAAACGATCAAAAACAAGAGTGGAGCACATGTGGATCATTTTATTCCCTGGAGCTTTGTGCAGGCAGATCAGCTATGGAATCTGGTGATTTCGTGCAGCAGATGCAATCTTTCTAAAAATGATAAGCTTGCTTCAGATATCTATTTATCCGCACTGATTGATCGTAATCAGGAATTTCTAACGGTGCAGCAAGTGAAAGTTAGGGAGGATATGAAGGTCTATGCTTCTAACAAGTTAGAATCTCTTTACCATTATACTGTTGAGAATGGATATAGTGATTTTTGGATGCCGAAGTGAAATTACATCCTATTTATTAAACCCATTGTGTTAAGATCAATTCTTTAAAACTAGTTTTAATCTCTAAATTTTGTTATGTTATAATTATGATTGATCAATCAATCATAAAAATAAATAACCTAAAGGAGTGACCCAAATTGTCCACATCAAAAGACCAGCAGCAAAGGATGGAGCAAAAGCGGGCAAAGATTTTGGAGCAGGCTGTTCTTCTGTTTTCGGAGCAGGGTTTTAATGATACGACGGTTTCGAAGGTGGCGAAGGCTTCGGGGGTCAGTTTTGGAAGTGTGTTTACCTATTTTTCGACGAAGGAGGAGCTGTTTCATTATGCGGTGATGGAGCCGATGGAGGAGCTGAAGGCAGGAGTGCTGAATTTTGATGAAGGAGCAGAGGATGCGCTGGCTGAAATTGAGTGGCTGGTCGGCACTCAGATTCAGTTGTTTTCAAGACTGAGCACTTATTTGCGTCTAGTCGTGCAGGTAATTGGCCAGGAAATCCGTTTTGCCAAACAGTTTGAGGAATTGAATGCATTTCATGATGAATTTCGCAAAAAGCTTTCTTTATTAATTGTAAAAGGACAAAAGGATGGGCAGCTGGAAAAGGGTGATCCACTCCTTACAGCAGGCTCCTATATCAGCTTTTTGATGGGCATTCGATTAACGGCTGTGGATGAGCCGGATCAAGATCTTTGGGAAGAATTTGCTCCGTTTGCCATCCGGTTATTTGGACCGATACGCTAAGCCGTAATCGGTCTGCTTTTAACCACTAAAATGATTGATCAATCAATCATAATAAAAGAGAGGTGAGCTGCTTGGACTTTTTTACTTTTAACAGAACGATCAAAATCCGGATGATCCTGCAATTTTTAACGGTGCTCGGGACGATGTCTGTCATGCCGTATGTGGTTATCTTCTTTGCAGAGAAATTAGGTTCTTTTGTGACAGGGTTTATGTTTTTGGGGGTGATGCTCGCAAGTGTAGCCGGCGCTCTGGCGGGGGGAATTGCGACAGATCGGAAGGGAAGGAAGAAGGTCATTGTGTTTTCAGAAGCTGTTGTGTTTGCTGGATTTGCCTGCATTGCAGCGGTGAACTCTCCTTGGCTGGATCTTCCGTATGTGACATTTGGTTTATTCGTTCTGGTCAATTTTTGCACAGGCTTGAGCGGTCCTGCGTACCAGGCACTGATTGTAGACGAAACAAATCCGAATAATCGGAAGAAGGTGTACACCTTTGCCTACTGGCTGAATAATGTGGGACTCGCAATTGGCGGAATGATTGGAGCCTTTTTATTTCAGGACTACTCATTTTACCTCTTTCTCGGAGTCTCAGGGATCATTTTGGTTTCACTGGTCATGACCAGCCTGTTTATAAAAGACCGCTATGTGGTTCCGCAAATAGAGTACACATCTGTGGGAAATAAAGAGTCCATTTCGAATGTGTGGCATATTTATATAGAAGTTCTGAAAAATAAAGCGTTTGCTGCGCTGGCCGTGGCCAATCTGCTTTTTATTTCTGTAGATGAGCAGCTGACCAACTTTATTGGCATCCGTTTATCAAATGAGATCGCGGATCCGGTTCCATTGGTTTCATTTCTTGCCGTGGAGGTGGGCGGGGTCAATTTGCTTGGGATTTTAAAAACAGAGAATACATTGATCGTTGTTGCCCTGTCAGGATTCATTGCTTATCTCCTTAAAAAACTTAGGGATCGTTCGGTGCTGCTTTGGGGTACGGTGCTGTATTTTCTTAGTTTTGCCGTGATCAGCTTTCATCACACGCCTATCGTACTAATCATTGCCATGCTGATTGCAACAATTGGAGAGTTGATGCATATACCAGTGAAACAGACCCTTTTAGCCAATATCATTCCGGATCATGCAAGAGGGGTGTATTTATCCCTGTACGGTTTAATGGCAGTCGGCGGTTCAGCTGTTGCGGGACTGTTTATTTTCGGGAGCGGGCTCATTTCGCCATATGTGCTGACTGGATGCATAGTACTGGCAGGGATTGCCGTGGTTGGGATCTATGGACGGCTGATGAAGAAAGAACAAAGGGAAAATGTGGACAGCATTCAGCAAAAAAGAGCATACAAAATCCCGTAAAAGTCAATTTAATTAAAACTTTTACAAATCCTTTATAAATTGATCGAATTGTCTGATATAATAGATTTACTTTTCAGTTAGAGGAGGATGCGATCATGACAAACAGTAAAAACTTCGTAGTTAAAAAGCAGTCCGGTCACCTTAGAGTGAGTAAGTCCTCGTTTGATTTACTGAAGGAACGACATGAAAAAGAAATGAATGATTTATATGAAAGACTCCAGGAATTACTCGAGGAGTTTAAGACGTGCCATTACTTTCACGAGCAGCGGGAAGTGCAATAGATACGAGTATAAAGCCTGGGAAGCACCGGGCTTTTTATTTTGGGCTACGGGAGGGGGTTTTTTACAATGAGGTTGGAACAATATGGGTTTACTATGATACCATTTACGATATAGTTTATGGCTTTGGAGGAGCAAATATGAGAAAAGTATATTTGGCGTTATTATTTGTCCTTGGATTAAACACATCCAGGTACTTGACTTACTTATTAGAAGGGGATGGATCGAACTATTATGGTAGTATGTTCATCCTGAATGCAGTTTCTTTTTTGGGAGTAATCATTTATATCTTCTTTACTAAAAATAAGAAAACGTACCAAACGGGTGAACGATAGAAATATAGTATAGTTTGAACCTGGATGTGCTAAATGTGGTTCATTTATAAGGCTGTATTAGTAGAAAAAACAACTATTGTATTAATCTATCTTTCTAGTCTTAGGAGCGAACCCCCATGATACTTGATAACGATAACGGCCTGCTGCTGATGCGCCATGACCATTTAGGGGAGCGGAGCTGGAGAAGTGATGAGTCGTATAAATTAATCTTTTCTCCGTTTGGCAGAGGGGTGTACCAGACCCGTCACCGAGACATCTCCATAGAAAAAGGGGAATGTTTAATTATGAATCCCTTTGAAAAGCATAAGCAGCTCCGTGCGGAAAAGGAAAAGTTTCTGGTGGAGCTGAAGCCTTCTTTCCTGAAGGAGGCGGCGGATCAATTGAATATTTACGTGAGTCCCGAGTTTTCGATGCTTTCTTCTAAGCATCCTCAGCTGCAGCAGTGGATGACGTTTGTCCGCGATTTTTTACTGTTAAATGAAGAAGGGAATCCGGCGATCAATCGGTTTTTTCTTGATAACAGTCTGACCCAGCTTTCTATTTTAATGCTGCAATATGGAGCAGGTTCACATCAGGTTGAGCTTCCTGAAATAAACAGCAGGGAACCGGTTCAAACGGTGGTCCAGGCGTTAAAAGAAAGCTTTCGTGAAGACTGGACGCTGGATGAGATGGCGAGGACAGCCGGTCTGAATAAATACCAGTTTGCCCACCTTTTTAAAGAGGAGCTTGGTCTTTCACCTTACTCCTGGCTGCAGCTTTACCGCCTCATTCGAAGTCAGCATGCCTTATTTCATACGAAGGAGTCAATTCTATGGATTGCCCTTGAGTACGGGTTTAAGAGTGTCTCTTCTTATACTCATTTAGTTAAAAAAGTGTACGGAAAAACGCCTGCTGAGTTTCGAAGAATTCACGGTTCTAACCAGTAAAGCTGCGAGACTGAATGCAATCATGAGAAGTCCGCTTGCCGCCATTAATTGCTGGATCGAAATAAATGTGGCGAGCAGGCCATACACCCCCAGGGAAAGAGTGTTTGAAAAATACAAGAGGACCGCATTGGAGCTGAAGGCCCTGCCCATTTTTTCTTCCGGCACAAGTGTCTGAAGAAGATAAACCCGTGCAAGACCTGCGATTGGAAGCCCGACTCCAACGATGGCACAGCCGATGAAAAAATGCTTAACATCATAAAACAAGCCGTAATAGGCAATACCAGCTCCCCAGATCGCGGCCCCAATTAAATACATTCTCAGCGTCATTTCCTTCACTACATAAGGCAAAAGGATATTGGTTAAAATCACTACACCGCCAAATACTCCCTGCAAGATGCTGTATACTTCTTCGCTTTGATCACTCATTTCTGCAAGAGCAAGCAAAAGCCCCACTTCCCAAACCCATGTGTTGAAAAAAACAGTTATAAAGGTAAACAGGAACAGCCCTCTGATCACCCTATGTGATGTCGCCCAGGCAGCAAATTCTGTAATGGAACGGTAGACTGCTTTGATCGATCTTTTTCCTTCAGACCTGTGCTCCTTCAGCTGAATCTGTGAGATGCAAAACGCGCTGATTGCATACGTTATGGCATCCACGGTAAAAAAGTGAATCGTTCCCCACACAGCTAACAGCCAAACTGTGAGCAGTGGACTGAGTACCGTAACACCGCGGGTAATGGTATCGTATAAGCTGTTCACAATGGTCCGGTTTTCTTCATCGGTCAGAAGGGACAAAATAGATCGGTGGGCGGGATTAAAGAAGCAGCCGATACTCTGAATAAGAAAGCTAACGATAAATAGATAGACATACGTGAGTGCACCAAAATGATAGAGGACCACAACGGAAAGGATCAGGGGAATGCGGATGAGGTCCAAGTAGATCAGCAGTTTTTTCTTGGGAACCCAGTCAGCGATCACGCCGCCTATCAGACCAAACAGCAAGTAGGGCACCGTCTCTGCCATGGCAATACCTGTGACGTGCAGCCTCGATTCGGTTAAATCATAAGCTAGAAACAAAAAGGCCATCCCGGAAAGAACGTCCCCGAGTCTTGAAACCCCTCCTGCCAGCAAGTAATACCGTATGTTTTTGTTGCGCCATATTTTTTTATACATGATCATCACCTCAAGCTCAATCATAGAGGGAGATCAAGGGAGCGTCTGCCTGATTATTGCTGTGAAAACAGACAATTTTTCTAACTGGTCAGGCTTTCTGAATTGGAAGGTGAAACCATTTTGTTCTCAAACCGTATGTCTACTGTACATACCTAAAACCGATGGAAGAAGGGAGTTGTACTAGAATGATCTGGTTTCAGGCGATCATTAATATCCTCCTGCCCGCTTATTTTATATGGCGGCTGTATAAGGGCGACCATGTCAGCAGGCGTTCATGGTTTGCGGAAGCGTTGTCTGTGGGGATGTTTATCGGGTTTATTTTTGTGATCAGCCCGTGGCATATCTATTTATATTATTTACGTTACGTGTGGCTTCTGCTTTTTCTCATTGCAGTGATTGTATCGTATCTGAAGGTGAAGGATAAACCATCAAAAGGTCCGAAAAATGATGGCAGCTACAAATTTTCAGTAGGTCTGAGTGTGGTGCTTGCAGTGTACTTCGGGGTATTTTTAAGTCAGGGTATTTCCGGTTATTTCCTCAACAGCAGTGATCGGGACGAGGCCATCGAGCTTGATTTCCCTTTAAAAGACGGTGTTTATTCTGTTGGACAAGGCGGAGCACACACAGCAATCAATTATCACCACTCGCATCAGTCCCAGGCCTACGCCTATGATATTCTTCAGATTAACGGATGGGGCTTGCGCGCGAATGGCCTGACCCCGACAGAAAATAGCGCGTATCATATTTACGGTCAGTCTTTATCCAGTCCGTGCACAGGAACGGTGACAGCGGCAGTGGATGAGTACGATGATATTCCACCATTAGAGCCGCCTTCTGAGGTGGAGGAGCCAGCCGGAAATCACGTGATCATTGATTGCCAGGATGCAGAGGTCCTGATCGCACATATGAAACCGGGTACTGTTGCTATTGAAGAAGGCGATGAGGTAGAGAGCGGTGACATGCTTGGGGAAGTCGGCAACACAGGCAATACAACCGAGCCGCATCTTCATATACACGCAGAAAGAGACGGTGAAGGGATTCCCATTACATTTGATGGGCGGTTTTTGAAGAGGAATAGTCTTATTTTTAATTAGCTTATGGCGGTCGATCAAAAAACAATAGGTTTAAACACTTTTCAGTAAAGAGAATTAGCTGATGATAAATAACTCAGGCTGGCAAGTACCAGCCTGATTGACGGTTATTTTACTTCATCCCATGCCGGATTCCAGACCACTTCCCACAAGTGACCATCAGGATCTTGAAAATGCCCGGAATATCCACCCCAGAATGTATCATGTGCGGGGTCTGTAATGGATGCGCCTGCGTTTTTTGCCTTGGTCATCACATCATCTACCTCAGCTTTACTATTTACATTGTGACCAAGGGTGAATTCAGTGGGACTTGGGCTGCCTGCCTGCACTTTTGTTTCATGCGCGATACTTTGGCGATTCCAAATAGCTAATTTCAGACCCGGTTGTAAATCAAAGAATTCAACAGCCCCATACTCAAATTCTTCCCCCACTATGCCATCAGTTGGGAAACCTAACCCATCACGGTAAAAATGGAACGATGCTTCAAGATTATCTACTCCGATTGTTATGACAGAAACTCTTGGCTTCATCTAGAGCCACCTCCTGTAATTTGAAGTAATCTCATCAATATCATAATGCCAGAGATCGTTCATAACAACTTTGGTGCAAGCTTCAATCTCTGCAGTAAACGTCTGCCTGAAACAAAGTGAACAGTCCAAAAATACTTATCCCATGGTGATTCCAATGTAGATTGCACGATTGAGATCAAAAAAAGTGTGGACTGAGATCTTCATTTGCCTATTACTTTGCAGAAACAGAGGATGTACACTGCAGCTAACACGTTTCTCCTTTCAAAAACAGGGAAAGAGAAGTATTACCACTGAATGATAGGAGTTTACGAGTATGCTAAATACATTAAAGGCAATCCCTGCCAGAACCTATATTCTAATCGTTCTGGCACTCGGAATAATAGGCGGCGGGTTTTACATTTTTTCAGAGCTTGGTGAAGAAGTGCTCGAGAACGAAAAATTCATGATTGACCGTCAGGCCGCTGACTATGCTGAGAATCTGGCCACACCTGAAATTAAAACCTTTTTCGCATGGATAACCGAACTCGGATCAGTCTGGGTACTGACTGCAGGATCATTTATCATGCTTGGAGTACTGTGGTATTTTTATAATAGGAATAAATGGAAGATTATTTACTTTGTAATTGCAATGGGTGGAGTGACCATTTTAGTTAGCGGACTTAAAGCAGCATTTTCAAGAGACCGCCCAAACATATTGGAAGAGTACGATGGAACTGGCTACAGCTTTCCAAGCGGTCATTCCACTGCGCCAATTGTTTTTTACGGATTTATTATCTATTTGGTTATCAGAAGTAAACTCAATGCTTTAGCAAAATGGCTGATCAATATTTTCCTTGGAATCCTGATCTTGCTTATTGCTTTCAGCCGTCTTCCTCTTGGCGTTCATTACTTCACAGACGTAATCGGCGGGCTGGCCCTTGGTCTAACATGGCTGGTTACCTGTATCGCAATCCTGGAAGTTACATTATGGCACAGAGGAAGAATAGCGAAAAAGTTAGAGAATGAAGAAACACCTTCAAAATTTAATACTAAATAAACCAAAAATATTTTGGCGAATAAAGGTATTTATTGTCTTTAGTGTTGTTAGGATAATTGCTTTACTCGTAAGGATATCAGTTGATACTTCATTAGCGAATAGCGTGTCAAAGGATAGAGTTTATTTAGTCCCTGAAGATTTGTATGATAAAAGCAAAAAATAAAACAGCTCCCTTTTGGTTTAAGCGTAAACTGAGAGGGGGCTTTTTTAGTTAGTAAGTCATTAATGCCAAACAAGGTGAGGCATAACTTATAAAAATTTAGAAAAAGGTCCAGTATCTACCGTAATGTAAGAGGTGAGCGGAGCGGAAGGTGGCGACTCCCTGCAGGATATGGCGGCAAGCTGAAACTTTGAAGGGCATAGCCCTGAAAAGGCTCAGCGGCGTCCCTGCGGAAAGCATCCACCTGAAGAGAAACGAACCGGTCGAAGAGCCTGAGTTCTACTTGTCCCCAGGCTCATAAAATCAACATTAACTTCAACAGAGTCAAAATAAAAGAGGGTTATCATACTTTATAACTCTTTCACGACAATAACTACTAATACCTTTTAGATGACAAGCCCTTATACCTATAATGCAGTATGTGAAAATAACTAATTTTCAGAATAAACAAAATTAAACTCTACGTTACCCTATTAACATGCTACACTGTAGGTGAAACGTTTCAATTACCTAAACGATTGAGTTTGAGAGGAGCTAATGATGAAAAAATCAAAAGCAGGTGTTATGTTGTTACTGTTTATTTTATTGCTTAGTGCCATTTCACCGACGAATGTTTCGGCAGCTAACCACGGAAAAGAAAAAGCGTTAAACGCACAATTGAAAGCGATTGCAAAAAAGACGTATCGGTATTTTGAAGATAATACAGATCCAAAAACAGGTATGACGTACGATGAGATTCGCTATACGGAAGATGGCAAAGTGGAAGCGGCGCATACCTCACCTACCAATATCGGGATGTATATGATGAGTACTGTTTCAGCAGAAGAAATGGGCTTCATTTCCCGAAAAGAAGCGGTTGAACGCATTCAAATCACAGTCAATACGTTAAAAGAGCTGAAGAAATGGAATGGGCTTTATTACAACTGGTACCAGACAGAGGATGGGTCTTTGAAAACAGATTGGGGTCAATTCATTTCTCAAGTAGATAATGGATGGCTCTCAGCAGGCTTGATCGTTGTTGGACAGGCGTATGAAGAATTAAATGAACAAACGAGCAAGCTGGTTGAAGAAATGAATTATACAACCCTATATGATGAAGAGGTTGGACAGTTCAGAGGCGGTTACGATGCAGAAGCAGGAAAGCTGACAGATCATCATTACGGCTTGCTTTACACGGAGCCTCGTGTTGCGAGTTATATTTCGATTGGTAAAGGAGACGTCCCGTCAGAACATTGGTGGAAGATGTATCGGACAATGCCAAAGGAATGGGACTGGCAGGCACAAATACCAGATGGATATGATCAGCAGTATGATGGGATCACGGTCTTTGAAGGACACTATGAATACAACGGTGTAAAATTTGTCCCAAGCTGGGGCGGCAGTATGTTTGAAGGGCTTATGCCAGGGATTGTGATGAAAGAAAAAGACTTGGGAACAAACGCACTGGGATTGAATAACCAGCGTCATGTTGATCTTCAAATTGACTATGCAAAAGAGATGGGATACAAAGCATGGGGCTTTTCACCAGCAGCGACGCCAGACGGCTACAGTGAATTCGCTGCCACACCGCTTGGAACATCAGGCTATGATGATGGAGCGACCGTGACACCGCATGCCACGTTTCTTGCTTTGGATTATGCACCTAAAGAAGTGTTGAAAAATATTAAAGCGTTAAAGAAATTAAATACGTACGGGAAATACGGTTTCTATGATTCTGTCAATGTAGAAACAGGTGAAATTGCAAAAGCATATCTTGCCCTTGACCAAGGCATGATTATGGTTTCCATCGCCAATTATTTAAATGAAGGCGTTATTCGTGAGTATTTCCACCAGGATCCAATCGGTAAAAAACCGGAGGAATTACTAAAAAAAGAAGCGTTTTCTATACAATAGTTGCGTTTATAACAAGAATCTGAAGAATAAAAAATTTGCAAGGAGCAGAGACATAACTTTATAAGTTTAAAAGGCATTATATATTGTAAGTAAGAGGTGAGTGGAACGGAAGGTGGCGACTCCAGCAGGAAATGACGGCAAGCTGAGACCTCGAAAGGCGAAGCCTGAGAAGGGCTCAGCGCCGTCCCTGCGGAAAGCGTCCACCTGAAGTGCAGTGAACCGGTCAAAAAGCTTGAGACGTATTTTGGTCTCAGGCTTTTTCCTTTAATTAAACTTGGGATTTTATCATATACATTAAAGACTGCTCATTATCCGAACTGGAAAGTGAAACCAATTTTATTTATGAACCGTATATAAACTGTACATAGTTTGATAAGGAGATGATGCAAATGACACGTAATCCATTTTTATCTGTGTGGACACAACCAAAAGAAACCGTCCGTGAGGTGCTCGGGAGTAAGGGCTTTGGGTTCACGGTGGCTGTTGCCGGTGCGGCGGGAATCGGTGCTGGGCTGATCAATGTGCAGGACTCCGGATTTGAACAATCTCTTCCTGTGGCAGTTGTGTTTTTATTGGCTGTTTTGCTGGGAGCCGCTGCAGCGATCCTGGGTGCTTTTATTGCCGCAGGACTCTACACGATGGTGGGGAAATGGTTCGGGGGAACAGGAAATTACCGCCGCATGGTGGTTGCTATTGCACCGTGCTACATTCCGCAGATCGCGATAGGTCTGGTCTATATCGTGGTGGCTGTAATCTACGGCGAGCAATTTATCCAGGCACCGGATCCAGACTCATTAGAGATCACTTCGCTGCCAATGAGCACCTACCTGATTACGCTGCTTTTATCTACGGTTTTTGGGGTATGGGGATTGGTCATTACTGCTAAAGCCATCGGAATCGTTCATGGATTTTCAAGCTGGAAGGGCCTGGGCGTCGTCTTATCGGTTGCTGCTTTCATTTTCGTCGTGTTATTGATTATAGGTATTATTATTCTTCTTTCTATTTTATAGACGACACTAAAAAGCCTGCTGTCTCGACGTTTATAGCGTCAGGCAGCAGGTTTTTTACATAACGTACCGTACTTCTTGAAAGTGATTCATCAGCTTCTCCCAATAATCAGGAAAAATATATTCATACTGCTTAAACACGTCGGCTGAATAGATCAGTAGCACATCAAGGGTGTGGTTTCTTCGCTTTAGATCATACAACAGCGCGTCCGGGATCGTGTAAAAAGGATGAAGCTGATAGGGATTTAACACCTTTAGCTGGATCTGATGTTTCCGAACAAAGTCAGTCAGCTGTGTATGCTGAAAGGTGATGCTGCAGGGCGTGAACGGAATGCTGTATTCCTTGTTAATTAACATAATTCCTTCCATCACTAAGCCTCTCTTTCCAAGTTCATGCTTTTACCTGCCAGTATGAACAACAGGGGCAGGACATAAACATGGAAGCCCTTAAAGAAGCTCCAGCTTTCTCAGTACTTTGTAATAGCCAAAAACACCGGTGTAACCTGTTACATACTCAAGTGCGGTCCATCCGATATTCCAATTGTTTTCGTAGCGGATCAGCCCCATTTGAACGAAAAACCATTCCAGTAGAGTAGAAAACAGGGTGAAACCCACAATCCAGGCAAGTGAGTAAGCATAGCGCTTCACCAGATAAATAAATATCGAGGCACAAACAGGCATTACACCTAGCGCCATGGGCAGGGAAGCGAAGTTGGTTTCTTTTGAAAAAGGGTACACAGATGCGAAGCCATAGGCTATCGTCCAGGCGTCCAGGGTAAAGGTCAGCACTGCTGTAATCGGAGCAATAAGTACAATAATTTTCAAATCAATTTTTAAAATAAAGAAAATGATTGCCCAGGGTACGATAAAAGCGAATAGAGTTGTAAATAACACAGTTGATCACGTCCTTTTAAGTAAGTACTCTATACAAGCAGTATTCGCAAAAAATGACCTGAGTAGACTCATCAAGGTTTTTACACATTCATAGACTTCTTTTTTACCTTAAAACTTGAACTGTAATAGAAGGATTCTCGTGCTTTTATGTGGAATGGTGGAAGAGAATGGGTGTCCGAACGGAATGAAAGGAGGAAGAAAGAATGGGTGAAGCAAGTCAATTGCAAAAGGTGTACAACCAGTCCAAATACAAGCTGGCCAATCATGGCGTGCGTGATATAGAGGTTTTACGAAAGGCATTTGAGAGCAGGGATGGGGGTTTGGTAAGTGATCTGTACGGCACTGGTCAAATCATTGAAGATTTTCAAAGCAAAATGGCCTCATACCTTGGAAAAGAAGACGCTGTTTTTTTCCCCAGCGGAACGATGGCACAGCAAATTGCTTTACGTATCTGGTGCGATGAAAAAGGCAATAAAAAAGTGGCTTACCACCCACTTAGTCATCTTGAAATTCATGAAGAAGATGGTTTAAAAGAGCTGCACCACATTGAAACAGTTCTTCTAGCGGACCGCAAACGGGTCATCGATCTGAATGATGTAATGAATATGGAGGACGGTGTGTCGGCCGTACTTCTGGAGCTGCCGCAGCGGGAAATAGGCGGGCAGTTGCCAAGCTTCGAAACGCTCCGGGATATTTCAGAGTATTGCCGTGTTAACAAGACCAGGCTGCATCTTGATGGAGCACGGCTGCTTGAAGTTTTGCCCTATTATGGGAAGACGGCCGCTGAAGTGTGTGCCTTGTTTGATAGTGTTTACGTGTCTTTGTATAAAGGAGTCGGCGGAATTGCAGGCGCCATACTGGCTGGTGATCAGGATTTTATCAAACAATCGAAAGTATGGAAAAGGCGGTATGGCGGTGATCTGATCAGCTTGTACCCTTATATCATCCCTGCAGACTATTACTTTGACATGCGTGCACATAGAATGGAGCAGTATTTTAAAGAAGCAAAGGAAGTGGCTGAGCGGTTTAACGCCTGTTATGGCATCTCAACACTCCCTGCCGTTCCAGTTTCGAATATGTTTCATGTCCATTTTCATTTTTCAAAAGAGCAGGTGGAACCAATCTTATTAGAGGTAGAACAGCAATCCGGAATTGGTTTGACCAGCCATTTAAAAGAAATAAATGACCAGTCTTGTTATTTTGAAGTTCATATGGGAGACATGTATTCTGAAATTCCCGAAGAACTCGTCATAAAGGCATTTGACTTACTCAATCAACGAATGAAACGAGATTTAAACAACGAGGCAGTTTATGAATAAAATCTTCTTTGGATTTCTTTTCGTATTTTTCAAAACAAATGCAAGTTTCTTTGAGGATGGGACTGCGTATTATGTAACCAATTTGGTTGGCTATAGTCTGATCTTTTTTGGAGTGAAGGAGCTGGGAATGAAGGATGAACATGTATTGAAGGCTCAGCCATATGTCATTTTCATGATCGTTCACAGCCTCCTCTTTTTGGGGTTGAATGGTTCGGGCAATGCCCCTTTATCCATGCCGCTGGACTCGTATATGGCAATAATCGCTTTGGTGGGGCTTGGTTTTGTCATTGCAGGAATGTTTATGGTATTTGTTATTATTCCCCTTATTCTTGAAGGGGTGGGGGATGCATTCCGTACAAGAAGACTGAGCATCCTTTGTGCAGTCATGATGATGACCTTCACTTTAGCGGGGCTATTTTATTTCTTTTCTCCTGAAGTCACTCAACTTTTGGTGAGTGTTCTCTTGCTTATGAAGGTCCTGTTTTTAGTCGGGTTTTATACTGTGTTTCTTGGTAATAGGGAAAGAATCGCTGGGCAGGATTTATAGCGCTGAGTCAACTGCCAATCTGATGGAATACATTTGGCAGATTGATTGCCGGAAATCAGCTGGTAAAGAGGGGAATGACAAAAGCGCCGACAGCAAGACCAGCAAGAAACAAAACAATTCCATACATCCATTTCCTGTTTTTCATACGTCACCCTCCTTAATTTTGGAATATAGTACCTTCATCCCCTTCCAGACCAGTAATAAACGTTTTTTATTAGGAGGGGACTCTTTTGTCAACTAGTCTCGTATCGTAAGGATAGACGATTTTTCGAAAACGCTTAACTCACAATGTATTGTGTTCAGCACCAGAGAAACGTAGTATCAGTCAAAGATAGGATCATTAAAGGAAAATTAATTCCAATTGTTACAATGTATGATAGAATAATATTATCTAATTATTCAAACAAATTAATTGTACTATAGTTATTCAATGCCTTTGCGTATAACGTCAGAAAATAAGAGGGGAAAACTAACATTGAATAAACTCTATCATTCTGAATGGAAACCTAGTGTATTTGCAATAACAACAATGATTGGAACTTTTATTGGTATCTATCTCGTTCAATGGGAGCTGAATTTACGATTCGCTTTTATGTATTTAATCGTTGTTTTAGTGATTTTGCTGGGCAATGCGATTTACGTTGTTTATAAGAGAAAGAAGAACAGCGAGTTAGGCAACGAGAATTAAAAAATTGTATAGACAACCATGCACAAGATTTTAAAAAAGATTGAACTATAACAAAAAAGCTTAAAGAATGAGGAGGTGGAAGGTGGCGACTCCATCAGGATTTGATGGCAAGCGTCCGCCTGAAACCCTTAATCAGCCTGAGACATCATCTGTCCAGGCCTTTTAGTGTTATTTAAAATACCATAAAATTTTACATAGCCAATTTAATTTGAAAGGTGCAGGATTCATAATAAAGTGATCGAACTTGGCAGGCGTTGCTACTAGGGAATAAGTTTGTGGAAATGATTTAAGCCGGAGAGCTTGATCATCGCAGCAAGATGCTTTTCGCTCATCGGGCCAGCTGAAGTAGTTTTAGGAAGTGAAAAGAAATGAAGAATTTCTTGTTCCGGATCGAACCAGTCCTTTCTTTTTTCAGGGGGGTGGATTTGATTGGGCCAGACGCTTGAAAGAGAGGGACTGTACAGTTTAAGAGGCGTTTTTTGAACTGTAAACAGGTCGGGATAATAGTCTGTCCTTGAACCGGTATGTGGATTTTTTTCAGCAAACAAGGAACTTCCTTTCAAAACGTCCGGGCTTTTAAACAGTAATGTGTAGAGTGATTTTCCAATATCAATTCTCGAAGGAAGGCTTGAGAACTGCTGAACGGATAATCCTGACAGCTCGATGCGGCCAGACTGTACAAAAGGAAATAAAATATGGGTCAGACCGAGCAGTTCCTGCATCTGAAAAGAAAAGGACTGAATGACCTTTTCCTGAAAGAATGTATTTTCCATGACCTGTTTTTCTAGAAAATGCTGTTCATTTATGATGAGGGCGACTGCCAGCAGGTCACGCTCCGGGCTTTTTTGTTCAATAAAAAGCTCCCAGATCGGAGTCATAAAGCTGGATACACCAAAGTGAGGAAGAAGATAGGACCAGTCTTTGCGGTCCTTTTTGCTTTTTTCATACAGCAGCAATTGAGGGTATGCATCTTCAAAGATCAGGTAATTGGCTTTTTCGAGGAAACGGAAAAAGACGGCTGTTTGATCATAAGACAGCAGCTGGTTTAGGATGCTCTTCAAGTCGGTCATGTTCCATCCGGCGTTTCTGGAAACCATATGGGCAAGAAAGGCCCAATGAAGTTCAGGTGTTCTGCGATAAAGGCTCCAGTAAGCGCGGGTTCTAGTGACATTATTCAGATTGAGCCGGTAGGTTTCCTTTAAAATTGTTTGGACGATGGTGGTCTCTTGTGAAGTGAGGGTGGATACTGGGGCCTTTTTCTGCCATTTCTTATTGAGCTGCAAGCGGTCATGGAGGGAGATGATCTGTATTTCTTCATGTTTTTTTGGGGATGGAAAGAACGACGCCAGCCATTTTCGTACCATCTGATCACACCTCCCATACAGTGTATGGCAGGTCTTTTCAGATCATGAGTGACAATGGTGAAAGGGATTTAAACAATCGTTTGTTTAGGGGGTTAAAGAGAAGGTTTTGGGCTGGATTCCCTTCCCGGACGGCGTGCAGGAAGGGAGAGGGCTAATACAAGAACTTAAACAGGTCCGTGTCTTCTTTCATCACTTTATTCCAGTCGGTTAACTGTTCAGTCAGCTGCTGTGCCGTAAGCGACTGAACGACGTGAGCAAACACATGCTTTTTTTGCTCTGCTGTATTGGAGGGGTCTTTGTATGCCTGTTTATAGTGAGACAATGCCTGTTCTGATTTCGTAGCAAGCATATGTGCATCTCCGGCCATCAGCAGAAATTTAACAAGAGTGAAAGGCGGAAGACCTTCTTTTTTTAACTTCTGGACTCTCTTGAATATCTCAAGAACTTCTTTGTGATTTCCTCTGTAAAAATGGGCAGCAGCCAGTTCATAGCTTGCGTTAAGCTGACCAATCGGATCGTTCAGTTCGGAAAACACGTTGCAGGCATACGTTACGTGCCGGATGGCTTCATCGTAATGTTGAAGCAGGCGGTGAACAATACCGATATTCGTAAGGATCCCGCCGGCATTTAATAAATCGGTTGCGGCTTCATAGTAGTGAAGTGATTTTTCATAATGCTCAAGAGCCTGTTCAAATAGTCCTTCCCTCTTAAAGCAAATGCCTAGGACCATATGAATTTGTCCCGGCTTGAATTTTATATTCGCTTCATTCGAGTTTTCAATCGCAGTCGTTAATAGCCGGATGGCAGAGCGATGTTCACCGATTTTGGCATGCGCCATCCCCATGCTGACCATGAGGCGGATTTGTTCGATGCCATCTATTTTATGCTTAATCACGAGTTTGTAAGCAGCCTCCAGATAAAGAAAGCTTTGATCGGTTTGATCCAGCTCAATCAGCAGGTCAGCCAGCTCATTTGCACAGCGGATTTTCTCGTTAAATAAACGTGTCTGAATGTAAAAGCTGAAGCTTGCCTCAAGATATTGAACCGCTTCATTCATCTCCTTTGAGTAATACCGGCAATACAAGCCTCTGCAATAATACAATAATGCTTTTTCCTGCTTTGATATCTGATTTGAAACCTGCTCCAGCAGTATAAAATCAGCTTCCAGATGACGGCATGGCTTTCGGTTTGTCAGAAGAAGCTCCATCTCAGCCAGTGTGCTCGAAACATCAATCATTTCAAGTACCATTTCCCCGCCAAATAAATCGTCAAGTTCACATTGAAGCCGGACGCTATATTGACGAAGCAGTGAAAGTGATGGCTTTACCAGTCCCTTTTCAATCTGACTGATTAAACTGCGATTGGAAATGCCCTTTGCCAGCTCTGCCTGTGTCAGGCCAAGCAGTTTTCTATATTCTTTTAGTTTAATGACTGCCTCCATGATGTATTTCACCCCCCATGTTAGGATAGTCATTCATTGCTAGGTTTCCCTCTGTACATACTTTAAATCCTGTTGTATTCAATTACATAGATTGGCAGAGAAAATGAATGAAAAACAGAGGAAAGGGTATATACAAAATAAGGCCGAACCCTAAATTCCGCGAGGCTTTATGCAAGATTGATTCAAACCTGAAAGGAAAGCTTTAAAGCGAAGAAGGTCTTTTACTGAGTCCTTCTCATGAATGGAGGCGTTATCCATGGATATTGAACTAAAAAAAATCAGCAAAGAGCAATGGGCAGAACAGTCAAATGAAGAGTCAATCATACCCCAGGATGAAAATGTGAAAACCGTGTTTTTCGGAATCTATGACGAAGATACGATGATCGGCACGATTTTATATGCCTTTGATGATGAAATCACCAACACCTATTGGATTCACGCAATCAAAATAGATGAGCAGCATGAGGGAAAAGGCTATGAAAAAGAGGCTTTAATATCCGTTGTAGAGTGGATCAGGGAGCATTTCAAACACTGTACAGAAATTCGCCTGAATGCTTCAAAAGAAGACGATTCGGCCAACGAGCTCTATAGAAACTTTGGATTTGTGCCAAGCGGAGAAGAACACGATGGTCAAAACGTCCTGTATTTATCGGTTCAAACAGCGAGTGATTAATATAACTTAAAATACACACCATTCGTCCTGGACATGAGGGATGAATGGTGTTTTTGTTTATGGTTAATTTAGAGAAACCATAGTTAACCCCTGTATGGACAAACTGCTGGAAAAAGAGGCAGAGAGATAAAGAAGAACGTTGTAATACCAGGAGAATCTACCGTTAGTATGAGGTGAGGCAGTCCTTGCGTCCACTTGAAGCGCGGCGAGCCGGTCAAAGAATCTTAGGCACGTTGCCGAGGGCTTTTTTAGTGCCATCATGTAAACTAGAAAGAAAGGAGGCGGTTGTCATGAGAGGGAAGTCCATTTATTTACGGCCATTTGAGGAGTCGGATGCAAAAGAATTAACAGAGCTTCAAACAAGAAACAGAGAATTTTTTGAAATGTTTTCTATGCTAAGGGAAGATTCATTTTACACTGAAAAAGCGCAGATTGAGAGAATCAAACAATTTAAACAGGATCGGGAACTGGATCTGACGTATCAGTTTGGGATATTCAAAAATGAAAACGATGAACTAGTTGGCACGATGAACCTTTTTCAGGTGATGCGTGGATCGCTGCAAAATGCTGTTGTTGGGTATTTTCTTGATCAGGATCATAATGGAAGAGGCTACGCCACCCAGGCCGCCAAGCTGCTAACAGCGTATGCGTTTGAAGAGCTGAAGCTTCACCGGCTTGAAGCGGGTGTGATGCCTCATAATATTGGCTCGCTCCGCGTTTTGGAAAAAGCAGGGTTTCATAAAGAAGGTATCGCGAAAAAGAATGTGAGGATTAATGGCAAGTGGGAGGATCATCAGGTGCTTGCGATCATTAATCCCGCAGACTCTTGATTAAAACATGACAGGAATCTTCACCCAATCAATCATCCGTCCATCTTCAGCGCTTCTTGCGTATACCCAAAGCTCTCCGGAGGATGTTTGAGGGGTTCGTTCAAACTGAATAGGGATCGAGAAGCTGCCGAAAGAAGGTCCGCCGGCGGATGCCTGAATTGAAGATTCTCTGGTTATCGTACCACCTGCTGAATCCTGCAGCTGATAAAGAATGCTTCCTTCAAATGCCCGTGCAAAGCCTGACAGCGTCTGTCCTGCAGCAACCGTCGATCCGGGTTTTGGAGACGTGACCAGGATATTTCCGGAAGAAGGCAGAGGAATCAGCAGATCGTACCCGGGATAGATAACATCCGGTGACCAGCCAGGACGATTGAGGTTGGCACTGAATAATGCGGATAGTGGAAGCCCGAACTGACTTGCGATTTGAGCGAGTGTATCGCCTTCTTCAACCCGGTAAACAAAAGCGGGTACGAAAACAGTCTGATTTACATAAAGAAGACCAGGGTTCCCAATCTGAGGATTGATCCCGTAGATCACATCCACAGCAGAAGAATAATCCTGTGCAAATTGGTAGAGGTTATCACCTCCATGAACGATTCGGTAGATCACAGCAGGTCCATTTTTTTCAACGACGACCCTCTGTCCGGGAATAATTAAGCCGGGATCTGTTATAGGGGGATAAAGGGCGTTTGCCTGTTCAATAGCAGATACACTGCTGCTGAATCGATAGGCGATGGAAGTCAGTGTGTCACCGGGTTGAACCGTATAAATAAAAAAGGTGCTATCAATGATGGGCATCGCAAAACGCTCCTTTTATTTAGGCTTCTTTCATTACCTTATGCAGGCGAAGATAAAATGACAAAGCTGGCTGCAGTTCTCCCTTCTTCGATGTGCTTGCTCTTGTTCCTTTTTAATTGAAAAGGGTAAAGACAGGTAAATGGGAATAAAAAGGAGAGTTTAATGATGACTGAAACGAAAAGGCCAGTCGTGGCGCTCACAGGGGCCACTGGATATATAGGAAGTAATCTGCTTGAACAGATCACCAAAAAAGCAGATGTGATTGCGCTGTCGAGAAGCGGTGATGATAAAGAAGATTCAGAGCATGTTACCTGGCGCTCATGTGATTTTTACTCAAAAGGTGATGCGGAAAAGGGACTTGAAGGAGCCGATTATGCGATATATTTGATTCACTCCATGAAGCCCTCTGCCAAGCTGACACAGGCAAAATTCGAGGACATGGATGTGATTTTGGCGGATAATTTTGCGCAGGCTGCCAAGAAGCAGGGTGTTAAACAGATCATTTATCTGAGCGGAATTGTTCCAAAGGACACAAAAGAGCTTTCCCGCCATTTAAAGAGCCGGCTGGAAGTGGAGAAAGTACTCGGATCCTACGGAGTGCCGGTCTCAACCATCCGAGCAGGACTGATTGTGGGTCCTAAAGGATCTTCATTCCCCATTCTTTCAAAGCTTGTAAAGCGTCTTCCATGGATGCTGCTGCCAAAGTGGACTCGTACCAAAACGCATCCAATTGCATTAAAAGATGTGATCGGCTCTTTAAAAAACAGCATTGGAAACAAGAAGGTGGAAAATAAATCAGTGGATGTCGGCGGACCGGAGATCATGTCCTATAAAGAAATGCTGATTCAGACTGCAGAAGTAATGGGCAAAAAGCCAAAAGTGGTGGATATCCCTCTTTTAACGGTAAACCTTTCCCGTCTGTGGGTAACACTCGTGACAGGCTCACCGAAAGAAATGGCGTATCCGCTTATTGAAAGTCTGAAGCATCCAATGGTCGCCCAAGATACGATTGAGGGAATCAGCGACGGCAAAACCACATTTAAAGAAGCGGCACAGGAAGCGCTCAAAGCTGAAAAAGAGGAAGGGGCGGAAAAGCCTGCTTTTCTAACATCTTCTCCAACAGGAAGTGACGTGCGCTCGGTTCAGCGGGTTATGCTGCCGGAGGGGAAAACAGCGAATTGGGCAGGGGAAGAGTATATGAATTGGATCTCCCGCCTTGCCCGTCCGTTTTTAGCAGTAGATCTCGATGAGGATAAAAATTGCAAAATCCGTTTGTTTTCAAAAGCAGCTTCTATTTTGGAGTTGACCTACTCAAGCGAAAGAAGCACCGACACCCGTGCGCTTTATTTGATCACGGGAGGACTTTTTGCAAATGTGGGGGAAGACAGCAAAGGAAGAATTGAGTTCCGCCAGATTCCCAATACGCAGGAGTGCATTATTGCTATTCATGGCTACAGACCCGCACTGCCGTGGACGATCTACAAATACACGCAAGCGAAGGTTCATTTATGGGTAATGGCGCTGTTCAAACGTCATCTTCAGCATCTGATGAAAAGCGATCAGCACGAAGAAAAAGAAGGACGCCAAAAAACAATCGCAGAAGCATAATCAATGCCCGTCTTTGCCCCATTTGGGTGAAGGCGGGTTTTTTTGCATGGCTTCTATTAATCTTTGAGAGTTCTTTTGTGAATTAATCTATTAACAAATATGTACACGACGGTGATAGCTAAAGGCGTTAAAAAAAGATAACTTCCTGTTCTGTACAATGTAAGGTAAGCGATAAGACTGACTTCTCCCCATTCAAGCGCCACACGCCAGCCCAGCCCGGCAGCATTCAAAAGAAAGGTGAAGGCAAATACTTTCGGCCAATTGTTCGTCGGATAAAGCCATGCATAGAAGAGGCCAATATAAGACCCAACCACAGCCATGAGGGCGAGAAAGAAGAAAGAGAAGCCTTCCGTAAACGGGTGAATAAATGTAAAGAGGATGCCTCCTAAAAAGAGTAAGGACAACGAATTGAATAAGTGCAAAAACGTACGGTTATTTGCTATAGGTTGATTTTGGGGTGAATAAATAGACATAGAAAGCCACTCCATTCCCGAATTGTCTTCTTATTTTCTCACAGATTTCTTTCTTTGTTCGGACCGTTTTAAAAAAACATTGAGTTCCTTTAAGTCTTTTGAAATACTTGGAATTGAAGTAATGATGAAAATTGGGGGCATCATATGTGGTTAATTGGAATCGCCATTTTGATTGTGTTATATGTTACGACAAGTACAATTGAAAAATCATTAAGATCGATAGAAAAGCAGAATGAACAGGTTATTGAACTGCTCAAAGAGATAAGAGACCGCTAAGGAGGCAAACGGATGTTTGTACATAAAATTGATGAAGAACTTGAATTGAAATTGCCGCAAAAGCAGGATGCTGAAGCTCTGTTCCGTTTAACGGATCAGTCAAGAACGCATTTAAAAGAATGGCTGCCGTGGCTTGATTTTACGACAAAAGTGGATGATACAGAAAACTATATTGCAGGAAGCAATAAGATCTATGCCAGCAATCAGGGGCTGAACGCGTTAATCCTTTTTAAAGGAGAGCTTGCAGGTGTGGCCGGCTACAACCAGCTTGACTGGACAAATAAAACAGCTAAGATCGGGTATTGGCTCGGGGAAGGATTTCAGGGTCATGGGATTATGACAAAAACCGCTGAGGCGCTGACACGGTATGCCTTTGAAGAGCTGAACATGAACCGGGTTGAGATCCGGGCAGCAGCGGGGAATAAGAAAAGCCGGGCAATCCCTGAAAGACTTGGGTTTACCTACGAAGGGCAAATTCGTCAGGCGGAATGGCTGTACGATCATTTTGTCGATCATGCTATATATGGGATGCTGCGGGATGAATGGATAAGCAGGTAAGGTCTGGAGACAAGCTGCAGGCAGACGAAAAACATTCATGAAATATGATATGTGGTTCTTTGTGCCTTGTTTAATTTTATTTTTTGTGTAGAAAGACACAAAAAAGGTAGCGCTTTCTCTCTTTAATAGGCTAAAATACAAGTAGACAAAGTCGATTAAAAAGGGGAATGTGTATGAGAGAGACGATCACGGCAGTTTCAGATGAAATGGTGGTAAGGGCGCTCGAAAGCAATTTGGCGATCATCCGGTTTGACCGGGCGCAGAATGTCGCCTATGTGAATGATTTATTCGCTCAATCAATGGGCTACACAAAGGAGCAGATGATTGGCATGAACCATCGCGCCTTTTGCTTTGATGCTTTTACGAGGAGTTTCGAATACAAATCATTTTGGCGTGATCTATGGGCGGGAATCAGTTATCAGGACAAAATTGAACGCAAGGATGCAGACGGAAACCAAATTTGGCTTGAAGCGACCTATATGCCGATTTATGATGATCAACAGAAGGTGATTGGCGTGTCAAAGGTCGCAACCAATATTACGTCCCGTCAGTCGGCAGTAACCGAAATGGTCGTAGAGCTGCAGGAAATGTCAGTTCAAATGACAAGCAGTGCGCATGAGGGGATTAAGCGAAGCGGAGAGCTTCTAACCAGCATCTCGGATATGGCAAAGGTCTCGTCCTCCAATATTCAAACACTTTCAAGCCTGCAGGAGCAATCCGAGTCAATTCAAAAGGTTGTGAACACCATTCGTGATATTGCCGCTCAAACGAATTTGCTTGCGTTGAATGCCGCAATTGAAGCCGCGCGAGCAGGGGAGCATGGTAGAGGATTTGATATCGTGGCAAAAGAAGTGCGCAAGCTGTCTGTGCGCGTAGAAGATTCAATTATGCAGGTGCGAAATACGATGGAAGGCATTTCAAAAGAAATTAAAACGATCTCTGAGGGAATCAATCAGGCTCAGCAATCCATCACACAAGGTGAGCAGCAAATTGCCAATACAACACGTGATTTCAATGGGATTTCACAGACAGCTGCAGGTCTCGGCGAACAGGCGAGAAAGCTGATGGAGATCATCTAAATAACAAAATGAGGTTGGGACAAAAATAAAAAGAGAAGTATTGATCAATAGTAAGAGGAGAGCGGAGCGGAAGGTGGCGACTCCTGACGGTTGCTTGAGACTATACAGGGCAAGGCCCTGGAGAAGCTCAAGCACCTGTACCTGCGGAAAGCGTCCGCCTGAAGGGCAGCGAACCGGTCAAAGAGCTTGAGACACTTTTGTCCCAAGCTCTTTTAGTTTATTCGCATACAAGAATTTCTCTTGAAAACTTCCCTTTCAACACAACACAACGGTCAGTTATGATAAAGCCGGCTTGTGAGAGCATATGATCAATCGATTCAATCGTGACGACCACAAGCCGTTTCGTGAAATGCCGTGCATTAACAAGAATATCAAGCTGTTCTTCCGGTGTGGCATGTGTGTATAAATTGTACGGCATATCAATAATGGTCGCGTCATAACTTCCGGTTACCTGATCAATCGGTCCGATGGAGACGTCGCCTGAAAAGCCAAAGTGGGCTATGTTTTCACGTGATCCAGTCACGACAAGCGGGTTGATGTCACGTCCCACGATGTCAATGTCCATCGACAGAGCTTCTACAAGAACTGTTCCAATTCCGCAGCACGGGTCAATGGCTGTTTTCCCCTCTGGATCAGGCACGGCGATATTGGCAACGGCTCTTGCTGTGCGGGTACTAAGTGCGGTTGAGTACTCCCGGGGTTTTTTTACGTGACGCAGCCAAACGGGTTCCGCTTTTTCGTAAAGACCGAGATGCCAGCTGCCTTCACAGGGAACTAATCCAAAGAAAACATCCGGCTGGTGAAGATCCAGTTCCCCTTCAATAATCATGCCAAGATCCCGTTCAATTTGTCTTTTCTGCTCATACTCTATTTTTTGGGGTCCCTCTAAATCATTAATTTTGACAAACAGCACTTTAAACGAGGAGTCGCCCATTTTAACATTTTGCAGCTTTTGGCAAAGTTCCTCAAGCGTGCTGCCTTCAAACAGCACCTGGATCCGCTCCTTCACGAATGGACTGCGGCTTGGGTGTATATCCCGGTCTGTTTTCAGTATTTTCGTATCAGACTGCCTCCCAAATAATGAGCGCATTTCAAGGTGGCATAGATCTTTTTCTTCTTCATTGTAAGCATACGTATAAATAAAGTCTCCTGTAGCAGGCCATTTGTTCAAATTGTTCCCATCCTTTTCGCCCTTACTTTATAAAGAGCTTTGAGGATTAGTATATCAAGATTCTAAGTGAATGGGGAAATCCCTGCGGAAATTGGGCAGCAGGTTTATGGGATTCAATTTGTATAAATCGTTTTTTGAAGGAAATAGCTGTTTGTTTGTGGAAATAGAAGGAAGTAAATAAAGGAGTGGGTCATTATCCAAAAGACTAGAGTAATGATTTATTTTAAACTCGAGGCAGAGGATTTTTCTTTAGAGGAAGTTACAGCACGTTTAAGCCTTTCCCCTACATCAACCTATAAAAAAGGAGATCTTATCCATCACATGGAGGGATCATCTCCGCGTTTACAGCGCAGTACCCGTTGGTATTATGGAACGGAGGAAGAGGAATCATTTGATGTGAAAGTGCAGCTTGATCGGGTATTGAGCATGCTTTATGGCAAAGAAGATGTAATAAATGCGTTAAGGGCGGAACTGAATGTAGCATGTACGATTGAGATTGTTATTTATATGGAAAAGGGAATTACTCCTGGACTTCATCTGGATCTTCCACAAATTAATTTTATTCACAGCATTCAGGCAGAGGTGGATATTGACTTATATGCACACCCCTATGCTGATATGGAGTAGAATCGTTATGGAAAGAGGTGGATTGCATGAACAGACGGACATGGGGCATCATTGGGATTGTCATCGTGTTGACTGTATTTCTTGCCATTGTTGGAGCTGTGGCGTTTTTTCTTGAGTCGTAACTAAAGAAGGGGCATTGTTTTACCAAAGAGGCGAATCTTCCTTCGTCAGTTTTACTAGTAAAGGACTCAATAAAAAGACAGTGACATAGCAGAGAAGCAGCAGCGGCAAAGACAGGCTAAACATAACAAACAAGGGCAGCAGCAGGGATGGTGAGACAATCAGCATGGATGTTTTTTGCTTAGACGATGCGGTCTGAAATTGAGATTTCTTACAATAGGGACACTCCAGCGTGTTTTTAAAGGAGGCAAGTCTCTTAAAGGTATCCTTCCATTTCCATTCTCTTCCGCAATATGCACAGGCAGTCATATTCATTCTCCTTTCCATTCATCTTCTACTATCTTCTACGTATACTGATCTGAAAAGTTTCATTTTGTATGGTTTCTGTTTCCAAATTATCATTGAGAATGGAACCGGGATAAAGTAGGATATGAGTAGGGAAAAAGGTATGAAGGGAATGGTAAAATGAGTTCGATATCAATGAGGGATCGCATCCATTCGCTGGATATGATCAGGGGATTTGCGCTTTTTGGAATTTTGATCGCAAATATGATTGCTTTCAAGACTCCTATTTTTAACAATATGAGCAGTTTAGTAGAAGGAGAAAGTCTGCCTGAGGGCGGTCTGAACGGGGCGCTGACCATTCTGACGGCACTGCTGGTTGACGGCAAATTTTATCCGATGTTCTCGATGTTATTTGGTTTAGGTTTTTATATTTTTTACACCCGTTTAATGCAGCGAAATCTCCCGGCAGCGAAGCTCTTTATGCGGAGGCTCGTGTTTTTACTGGTTCTTGGAATCGTTCATCTTGTTTTTATCTGGTCGGGCGATATTCTACATACATATGCCATTACAGGGTTTCTGCTGCCGCTCTTTGTTCACCGTTCACCTAAGGTCATTAAAATTTGGGGTATTGCTTTATTAATAGCAGGCAGCCTGTTTTTTACCCTTCTTCTGATTGGCAGCGGCTGGAGCATGGAATATACCATTGCGGAAGGGTTTGAGACGATTGAATCCCTCAAGGCTGAAGAACTCGCAGCAGTGTCTGTTATGGCAACAGGCAGTTACGGAGAAATCCTGTCTTTTCGCTTTTTTAATGAAGTTCTCTTTATCTTTTTCCAGGTCCTTTTGCTGGTTCCGACGATTTTGCCGTTGTTTTTAATCGGTCTTTATTTCGGTAAAACCGGGATGTTTAAGGATATTGAAGGCAATATCAAAAGATGGAAAAAGATTTTATGGCTTGGACTTGGCATTGGGGCGCCATTAGTCGGCCTTTCAGTAGCCGTTCAATACAATGTATTTGACTGGCCGGCGTATTTAACTTCTCCTCTTGCAGAGGGCTTGAATATGCTCGGTGGACCGCTTCTTATGCTGTTTTATGTGGCGCTTGTTGTTCTTGCAACGAGGAAAGCGTCCGTTGAAAAAATGCTTATGCCATTTGCAGCGGTCGGCCGCATGGCGCTGACAAATTATTTGATGCAATCGATTATTGCGGTGATCATTTTTAATGGATACGGATTCGGTCTTTTTGGTCAGGTATCAAAAACGCAGGGTGTAGGAATTGCGATTGTGATCTACGCGGTACAGGTGGTGCTCAGCTACTTGATTTTGAAAAAGTTTAATCAGGGCCCGCTTGAGTTTATTTGGAGAAAGTGGACCTATGCCGGAGCCGATAAGCAGTCTAAGGCAGCTTAAAACAAAGAGGCAGGGATCAAACTTCAAAATTTAGAAAATGGCGGCAAGCTGAGACTTTACAGGGCAGCGCCGTTCCTGCGGAAAGCGTCCACCTGAAGCACAGTGAACCGGGCAACGAGGCTGAGACACTTTTGTCTCAGTCGCTGCATTTAGACGGCAACAACATTGATTTCTCTTATTTAATTCCTCATATTATGAAACTTTTATCTTATATACAAGTTTAAATAGGGGTGTGCAAAGGTATAGAAATGAAGAAGTATTTTCCATTTTAACTTCGAGTTTAAAGAAAGGAGGGAAACAGATGCAGCATGAAACAACTGCTGAGTACCCTGAAAATCGCAATCACAAGGAAATGACCACAAAAAGCTGGGTTGGCACTCTTTTCTTATTAATGATTCCTTTGGTCAATCTTGTGCTGCTGTTCGTATGGGGCTTTGGTTCAGAAGAAGGTCAGCGTAAAAAGTATTCCCGCGCTATGCTGATTGTAACAGGAATTCTTTTGGTCGTTTATATCGTCATTTTAGTATTGTTTTTTATGTTAGCCGCTGCAGGAGGAGGCTTTTCAACTTCTCCTTAAGAGATTTCAAATGTGGAAGCGTCGAGGTTGGGACAAAACTCAAGAAAGTTTTAAAAATGAAGATATTTTCATTAGCAGTATTAGGTGAGCGGAACGGAAGGCGGCGACACCTGCAGGACATGGCAGCAAGCTGAGTCTTTACAGAGCAAGGCTTTGAAAAGGCTCAGCGCCGTCCTTGCGGAAAGCGTCCGACTGAAGCGAAGTGAACCAGTCGTAGAGCTTGAGACACCTTGTCTCAGGCTCTTTTATGTTCGATAAGAATCAAATCTACAGTTACTTTGGTATTTTGGCTTTATAATTTTTTCTTACCTTACTAAGTAATTCCAATTTCTCCATGGCAGGTTCTCCTATTAGCATCGCGATCCCTACAATAAGAGATTCAATAATCATCATGGGAGGCACCATTGAATGGAATTCCCATAATTCCCCTCTCCTTGCAAATAACGTGCTTTCTGTCTGACGATGCAGATCCGAGTACAACCGGTCCGTCACCAATACTACACGACAGCCCACTTCCTTTGCGTAATCTACCAGTACATCTGTTTCAGGAAGTGTTTGCACAAATTGAAAGATTAATAAGACACTGCTGGAGGATAAGTGAATCATAGATTCAAATAATTCATGTCCGCTTTTAGGCATTACAGCAACAGGCACTCCCAATCGTGATAAACGAAATTGTGCAAGGCAGCCAAGAGACTCAGAAGGACCGGGTGCAAAGATGAACAAAGGGTCTGCGCGTGATATAAGAAGAACAGCCTGATTAAAATCTTCTCTTGATACGTGCTGGTTTGTTTCAGCTAAATGATTCATCTGCTTTTGAACCATATTGGTCAGAAGGTCCTGCTGCTGAACTTCTTCAACTGCGTTTTTAAGTTTGTTTTCCGGAGTAACTTCGAGTTTTTTCTTCATTGCTTTTTTATAATCTTTAAAGTTCATATAACCGAGAAGTGCCCAGCATCTTGAAACGGTTGCAATGCTTACTTTTGCTTCATCTGCCACCTCCTGCTCTGTCATATACGCCACACTCGTCCCTCTTTTCTCGAGCACCTGCGTGACGCGGAGCTGTTTCGATGTGAATTGTCCGTGTCTGTGTCCTAATGAGTTTTGCATGCCGATCACTCCTTTTTACTAGAGTATATAAGGGTATCGGAAAACGATGTAAAAAAACTTTCATTCTTATTAAAAACTTAAATTCTTTTACAAAAGCTAAACCTTATTTATATTTTCCCTTCATCTTTATTTTGTACGATAAATGTGTAAGAAAAATAGATTCACATTTAGGGAGGAAAAAACAATGGCAGAGTTAGGTCGGCAGGAAATTACTCAGTCTCAGAAAATGATGATTTTTATATTAGCGATGTCCCTTTTCGGACTGGCTAATTTATTCACGGAATTACTACCGGAGTTTACGTTTGGTCCAGTGGAATTATCTGTTTCGTATTTTGCTTTTATCCCTCTTACTCTTTGTATTTTGTTTAATCCGCTTTATGCGGCGCTTGGTGCTTCTGTTGGGGAAATTATTTTTGGCGATTTATTAATGGGAGATTTCAGTGGTCTTGGTGAATTAGAAGGATTCATTGAGTTTACACTTGCCATGTATATTGCGGGACTCTTGGTAAAAGATCCAAGAAATCGCCGCCAGGTTGGTTTAGCAGTCATTATTGGGGTGGGGATCGATCAGATGCTCAGCACCATTGTGGATATCGGAAAAGTATGGTTTGGTATTGAAGGAATCGAAGCAGTTCCTGGTTTACCTGAAAGTATTGTGGCGATCGAGGCCTTTAGTTTTGTGAATGAAATGGTCATCTCAGGTGTGCTGTTTGGATTGCTTCCAACTCTTTATTTTATCCCGAGATTATATGGAAAGATTGAGCCGCTGCTTGGTATGAAACCGCGGGATGCGCGCCCTCAGGCTTCCATGACAGAATGGATTTCACTTCGATTTATTATTATTTCAATCTTCTTAGGTTTTATTGCGATTGTGGCAGAGTTTATGGCTGAAATGGATATAAACTTTGCTGTATGGGAACCTGAATTCTTAGAGCAATTCGGCTCTCAATATATCTGGCTGCCGATTTCCGCTGCTGCCATTGTGCTCATTATTATCGTAACTATAGCGGTTAAAATGGGAAAATCTCAAAAGAAAGTAGACTCTAAGATCGCATGACACAGGCATTGATTCAAATGAATGACGTACACTTTCGGTACCCGGGCAGTGAAGAATGGGTACTGAAAGGAGCGTCACTTGAAGTAGAAAAGGGAGAATTTCTTGCCATCATAGGGAATAACGGCAGCGGAAAATCGACTCTATGTAAAGCAATGAATGGATTAATCCCTCATTATTACGCAGGAGACGTCAAGGGCGAAGTTTCAGTCAATGGAAAAGAGGCATTTACTAGTGCGGTGGCTGTATTAAGCCAGGAAGTCGGCTATGTGTATCAGGATTTTGAACAGCAGCTGATGCGTCCGACTGTATTAGACGATGTCGCATTTGCTCCTTTAAATTTTGGGAAACCGGATTACAAAGAGAAGGCATTATGGGCTCTTGAGGTACTGGATTTAATGCACTTAAAAGATCAGAGCATCTGGTCGCTGAGCGGAGGTCAAAAACATTTGACCGCGATTGCCGGTGCGCTGGCTTTGGACCCCGGGATCATCATAGTAGATGAACCGGTGGCGCAATTAGATCCCTATCATGCAAAGAAAATCTATGAAAAATTAAAAGAATTAAATGAAAAACATGGAAAAACGATTATTGTCATTGAACATCATACTGAATTTATTGCAGATTATGCACGAACTCTTCTTTTAATGAAGGACGGGCAAGTGAATTGGAAGCTTCCTGTTCATGAAGGGCTGTCGCGGGTGCAGGAGTTAATGGAGCTTGGGATTTATCCTCCCCAGGTTACTCAGCTTGCTGCCGGACTGAATGGACAACGAACTATGTCCTATCCCATTACGCTTGAGCAGGGTGTATCTTTCTTTCAGCCGATTCGAAAAGAAGTCAGGGCCTTTTCTCAACAGAAGGTAAACGGTGAGAAAAATCCTTTGAAAACAATTGAAGCAGAAGAGGTCTCTCATCATGTCAGAACAATGGACGGAGACAAAAAGACGATTTTAAATAATATCTCCCTGACATTTGGAGAAGGAGAAAAGGTCGCCCTTGTCGGAACAAATGGAGCGGGTAAAACGACGCTTCTAAAAGCGCTTGCCGGACTCTCCAGGCCCTCTGACGGAGAAATCCGAGTGGAGGGAAATCCAATCCGCAAAATACGTGCTTCTGATTTATCTGATCATGTTGCGTATGTATTTCAAAATCCCGAAGAAATGATGATTCAGGATACAGTGGAGAAGGATTTATCCTTCTTTTCAAGGTCACGCGGGCGGCTGGAAAAAGATCAGGCTTTTTTATCCGAATTGTCCACATCGTTTAACCTGCACGATCTTTCCAAGCGGGATGCCCGTTTGCTCAGCGGAGGACAGCAAAGGCGCAGTTCGATGGCGATAGGAGTGGCGATGCGGCCTATGGTTCTTTTGCTGGATGAACCTACGGCAAGTCTGGATATTGTGTCACGAAGAGAGATGACGCGTATGCTCCACAAAACATCTGATCATTGCAAAACCGTCATTGTCGCAACGCATGATATGGAACTTGTCGCAGAGTGGGCCACACGTGTCATTGTAATGGAAGAGGGAGAAGTCATCTTTGATGGAGCCCCCCGAAGCTTATTCCAGGATGAAAAAACGTGGAAAAAGGCGAATCTGCGTCCCCCTCAAATCGTGGAATTGAGTCTGCAATTAGGATGTAAACCCGTCTTTTTATCTGTTAAAGAAATGGAAGAGGCGATGAAAGTAGGTGCAGCTCTTGAGTGCATGGCGTGAAAAGTTAAGTGTTGAGTATGTGAAAATGGAACTGATGAAAACCGCTTTTGGTAATCGTGATACATTTTTAGCCAAATTGGACCCTCGTATATTAATCATCTGGTACCTTGCTGTCAGCATTGTTCCGTGGTTTACATTTAACGAGTGGATCCTGTTTACTCTCGTTGTGTTCACCTCAATTTTGGCCATTATCTCAAAGGTGAGTCCTTTAATACTGGGTCTGCTTTCCTTTGGGGTTGTAAGTGAGATTGGCTGGATTACAGTAGTGGTGCTTTTCTTCGGGGGAGATATTACGGCGTTTCTCGCTTTATTGACCTTCACGATGAAGATTACGATTATGTCTATTGCGAGTATAGCCGTTTTTGCAAGCATGGACCCGGAAAAGCTTAGTGACGCATTGATCAGCTTTGGAGTGCCGGCGCAGTTTGGGTTCGGTGTTTCTTACGGCTATCGTATGCTGCCCATCCTGCTTGATGAATACCAACATATTTTCCAATCCTTTCTAATGCGAGGAAAGGGACCAGAGAAAAAAGGACTGCTCGGCTGGAGAATGGCTGTTTATTACGGCAAGATCATGGTCCTGGCTTTTTATCCGATGATATTAAATGTGGCAAAACGGACAAGAACAACGGTAGAAGCATTGGAAGTAAGAGGATTTCCGTATTCACTTCACAGTAAAGAAGCGAAAAAGCAGAAGCTTTCCTACATGAAAGTCGGTCCAGGCGATCTTGTTTTTTTAGGAGCAACCATGTGTTTTCTTCTTATGATATTTTCAGGAATCCCTTATTTAACTGCTTAATTAAACCGTAAATGACTGCACACAAGGCAGATTTTATAGATAAAAGGAGTATTAATCACATGATTATTGATTTTCATACACACGCAAAGCTATCTAAAGGAATTCCCGTTGATTTGGAGGAATTCACGAAAAAGATGAATGAAGCAAAAGAGGCAGGATTAACGGCTTTGGCCCTTACGGAACATTTTAATGCACCTGACTTTCTTAAAGTCTATGACATGCTTGACAATTCGTTTCCCTATGACGGCCACACCTATGATGTAAATGGACTCACCGTTTTTCCGGGAATGGAGATCGATGTAAAAGAAGTCGGACATTACCTTGTTGTTGGAAATCGTGATGACATTCGCTCGATTTCTATGGAACTGACGGCATTTACTGAGGAAGATAGCTTTATTCCAATTGCGGATTTATTTAACCTGCTTGCACCTTATAACGTACTTAAAATTGGTGCTCATCCATTGCGCAAATCAACTCCGCTGCATCACCATGATCCGGAATTGCTTAAGCAGTTTGATGCGTTTGATTTAAATGGAAAAGATTTGTTTAAAGCAGGCCCAGAAATGGAAAAGCTGGTGGCAGAATTTGCAGATCAATATGGTGTTCCGGTGGTTGGAGGAAGCGATACTCATCACTTTCTGCAATACGGAGCGATTTTCAATCGCTTCGATGAAGTATGCAGAACGGTTGACGAGTTGAAAGAAGCGATTCGTCAACAGCATTACCAGACCAGTATCTCTGATTGTTTACATGTAAAAGTCAAGTCAGCCGGGCTGATCAAGAAGGAATTGAAAGAACAGGTTACGTTGTAATTAAGAGAGCCCCACACTGTGGTATACATTCCTAATAAAGCGCAGTGAACCGGCAAGGAGCCTGAGACAGATTTGTCTCAGGCTCCTTATTTGATTTATTGAAACAAGTCTATTTCACTAAATGGATAAATCCTTGCTTTTACTTCTCCCAAAACAACTTCCTCTGAAATCACCCCATACTCCCGGCTATCCATGCTTTTTCTTCGGTTATCCCCAAGAACAAATAGCGATTTTTCCGGAACCTTAAGATAAAAATCGCCCGTTAAAGGCTCGCCAAAAAGCAGCTTTTCCTTGTTTTGTTCGAGGTAGGGTTCAGAATAAGGGATGCCGTTAATGGTAAGGATGTCTTCTTTTATTTCAATTTCGTCTCCCGGCAAGCCGATGACGCGTTTAATATGCTGATCGGATGAAATGGGAGAGTCAAAAACAATTAAATCAAATGCTTCGATTTCACTTATTTTTGAAATCACCACACGATTTTGATCTTCGAAAGTAGGCTCCATTGAAATTCCTTTTACCAATACAGGTGAGAAGAGGAAATGTCTGCAAATTAATACGATGATAAAAGCTATCAGAATCGACTTTAACCATGAAAACCATTCTTTTTTAGGGTTTTGCTTCAACAAATGTCCCTCCTGTTTATTTATGGGTTGATTTCAGTTAATAGGAAAAATATTCTATTGTCAATCTTCATTTAACAAATAGAGGATTTCCTTCTGCTGATAGAATTATTTGGAGAATGATAAGAATGGAATGGTGAAACGCAAAGAGTACCCTCAGGTTCCTCATAAGGTTGAGTACAGCTTCACGGAAAAAGCAGAGACACTTCTGCCTGTGCTGGAGAAGTTGTGTGAGTGAGGAGATCACAACCGTCCCCCGTGAAGCTCCGTGAACCGGTGAAAGAGCCTTAGCCCTATTGGCCCCAGGCTCATTCACATCATACGGTCAGTCTGTATATGGATCTTTTTCCTCAGCAGGTAAATCACCCAATAAAGACATAATATTTTCCTCATCGAGTACATCCTCGTAGCGTTCATGCTGCTTGTTCGGATAAACCGTCATATTGCCTTCTAAATCCACACCGACAAAATTTTCGTATTCCTCTGCGTACCCGTGGTTTTCCTCCCAGTCCGCATACATATTTTCATATTCTGAAGGAGGATGTTCAAGGTCAGATGGGGAGTCAGAGCTGCCATAACGCGCCACGTCCTGCCAGGAATCCTCCGAATCATAGACGGCACTTTCTTTCTTTTTGCTTCGCTCCGTTTTTCTGAAGTCAGCTGTCAGGATCTTTTCTTCAATTGGACGGTTTTGGGATCGGTATCGGTCTGGTGTGTGGTCGACACAATAACGCGTGGCGGGCAGTGCTTCTAATCGGTCATAGGGAATTTCCTCTGTACACGTAATACAGCGGCCGTACATGCCCACTTCCATCGCTTGCAGCGCTGCCAAAATACCCTCAAGTTCAAATCTTTCATGTTCATTTAACGCAAGATCTTTTTCTCTTTCGTATAATTCAGATGCGAGATCGCCCGGATGATTATCATAGGAAGAAAGCTCACCCACAGCGTCCTTCTGGCTTCGCTGCAGGTCAAAATGATCATTGTGCTTAAAGTGAACTTCCAGTGCCTTTTTTCTGGCAAGAAGCTCGCTCCGCAGGAAATGCTGCTGTTGAATCGTTAACATGCTCCTCATTCCTTTACTGTTTCACTGTCTTCTTATCGTTTCCTGAAAGTTGGTTTTCACACGTGGAAAATAGATAAGCAAAAGAATTCATCCATATTTCGAATTTTTAGAACGATCATGAGAAGAAATGGTACACTTAAGACAACACAGAGAGGGGCGTTTACTCATGAGTCATCCAATACCAGAAGTAACTTTACATGACGGCTTAAAGGTGCCGGTAATCGGATTAGGTACATATAAGCTGAAAGGAAATGACGGCGTACATGCGATCACAGGAGCGATTGACCATGGCTATCGTCTAATTGATTCTGCTTACAACTATGAAAATGAAGGAACGGTAGGAGAAGCAGTCCGACGCAGCACGGTTCAAAGAGAAGAGCTGCTTATCACATCCAAGCTGCCAGGACGCTATCAAGGGTATGATGACGCGGTAACTGCCATTCAGGAATCGCTGTACCGCGGAGGTCTGGATTATTATGATTTGTACTTGATTCATTGGCCTAACCCGAAACAGGATCAGTATGTGGAAGCATGGCAAGCGCTAATGGATGCGAAAAAATGGGGGCTGATTCGTTCGATCGGTGTTTGTAATTTCCTTCCGGAGCACCTGGACCGATTAGAAAAAGAAACTGGCGTGCTGCCAAGCATTAATCAGGTGGAATTGCATCCGTTCTTTAATCAGGCAGATCAGAGAAAATGGCATGAGGATCATGGCGTTCAAACGCAGTCCTGGAGTCCACTGGCGAGAGCCGCTGAGCTTATGAAAAATGAATCCATTCATTCCATTGCTTCTGCTCATCATAAAACAGTTTCTCAAGTCATTTTACGCTGGCACTATCAGCTTGGAGCCATCTCTATTCCAAAATCCTCTTCGCCGGTCAGGCAGCTTGAAAATCTGTCCATTTTTGATTTTACACTTAGCGAAAGAGAGATGAACAGGATCGGTGAGCTGTCTCATCCGGGAGGCAGGATGAACGACCAGGACCCTGCTTTTTATGAGGAATTTTAACTAAACTAAAAACTGCTCATGATCATCAAATTCTGATGATCATGAGCAGCCCATATTTTCAGTGATTCTATTCATGCCTTTTAGGTAATCTCACTATGAAGTGGTGCTTAAAAGTTCACGGCAGTGCGGACATTTGGCATAATGTCTTTCCTGCTCAAGCTTTGATACGTAAGATAAATCAGTAGTGAATTCCCTCTTTTCAATAGGGGTATCAAAAAAATCACATTGAGTACCCGCGTGACTGCTATGGTGAATTCTTTTCTTTTTATGATCCACAAAATACTTCATGCAACAACCAGTCCTTTCCAATAAAAAAAACCGAAAAAGACCACAGCAGGTGTGATGCTTTTTCGGCTTTGTCAGCGGTTCAAAAGCCCGTGACATATTACCTCTTTATATTAAGATTTAAAATACGAGTAATTATTTATTCTGCAGGATTGAAAACGCAAATGTTTTTCAATTAGTACAAGTATAAAGGGAAAAGAACAAAGAGTAAACCTTTATACTTTCCTGACTGATCCTTCATGGTCTTAATGTTGAATTAAATGGAGGGTGCGGGTTAACAAATTGATTTGGTCGTCGAGTACGATCCAGTTGCAGTTTTCAGAAGTTATGGTGGATTTCAATTCTTTTAAACGGTTCAAATCTCTTTGAAATAAAAACCGTTCATCATAGTGTGTCATTTAACCCCTCCTGAATATTATTTCATCACACTTGTCTACCCGTGTTTGCGCGAACTAAACAAAAAATAAGAAAATTGTGTTAGTACGGGCAGCGGATTGATTTTGATTGGAAAAGAAACGGTTGAGCATTTATACTAGATGAAACTTTTAAAACTGTACGAAATACATGCCTCCATTCATTTGATAAAGGAGTGTTTTTTATGGCTGATCTTACATCATTTATTGAAGAGTTTGTAGAAAAGCATTTTGGACAAAAACCAAATGTTTCGATGGTGTTCACCCATCCTTACATTACACTGATTCATCTCCAGAATTTTTTGCTGCCCAGCGAAAATATTCTTGTGCAGCAAGGAAATGAAAAACGGGTGCTCGAAACGAGAGATTTTATGATTTATTCATTAAAATCAGAATTTTTAGAGAGCATTGGATCGATGACCGATCGACAGTATAGTGAACTTTATGCCGATTGGAATCTTGAAACCGGAACGGGTATGCTTTTGGCTATTTCAGACTCCGGGCAAAAAAATGAATCACTGACTTGGCCTGATGACGTAGATGAAGACACCGTCCGGCAAATTTTTATGATAAACAGTATTCATACAGAAAAGAAGCCGGATTCCATTCAATACTTTTGGCTCAATGATCGATATCTTTTAATTGAGCGTTCAGGAATTATGGTGGATATCGAAAAAGAACTAATAAAAATTGGAAACGAAGAACAGTTAAGACTAGCGAAAAGGCCAATGGAGTATCGCATCTTAAAACTGTTTAATTTAAATGAAGCGTTAAATAAAACCGTAACAGAATTATTCGTCGATTGGGACTTCCACAAAGATAAAGGGTATCATGTATTGATTTTGGACGAAGCATAGGGCAGCTTACATATACAGGCTGGAGAGAATCGACTACCAAATAAGGGGGATTGATTGAATGGCTGCAGAAAAAACAATCCAGAAGGAAGTAAGCGGATATATTTCAACGCTGCTTCGGGATCATTTCGGAAAAGGACCCAGATCAGTTTATGTAACAATCAATCAACCATTTATCACGATCCATTTTCGCGGCTTTCTTGCGCCAATGGAAAAAGTGCTGCTTCAGCGAAATGAATGGAAAAGAGTGCTGGAGATTCGCGATCTGCTGGTGCAAAAGCTGCGGGAAGATATAAAAAATGAGCTTAAAAAAATAGCTGATTTGGATATTAATGAATTTTATGCAGACTGGAACCTTGAGCTTGAAACCGGCTTTTTTATTGGAGTAATGAAGGGCGAACCTAAAGGGTCAGCGTTTGACGGCCCCTCCTTTATTGATAAAGAAGCATTTAAACAGCGAATTCGAAATGCAACAGAAAAAGCACAAAGGATTCCCGGCAGAGTCGATACGTACTGGTTAAGTGAACGCACAGTTTTAGTAAAGAGAACAGATATTTTAGTGGGAATTGAAAAGGCGCTGATTAAAGAAGGCTATACGGAAGTGCTTAAGCTTACGAAACGCCCAATGGAACGCTCGCTTCTTGTAGAAGCCAATCTGGATGAACTACTGAACCGTAAAATAGAAGAGATTTTTCTGGACTGGGATTTCACAGAAGACTTTGGCTATGTAGGACTGCTGCTGGAGCCTCCAAAAAAATGATTTGATCAGACGCATTCACAAGGGTGCGTCTTTTTAAGATAAGCGGCAAAAATCGCGTCAGCATATTTAAAAGGAGGACAACATGAAAACACTTTTACCCGCTGCAAAAATAGCAGCGCAGCAGGCTGTACTGGAAGCAGGTGCGGCAGTAAAATTACGGTTTGACCAGATAATTGAGGTACGTGAAAAAGATCAATTTGGCGATCTGGTTACAGAAGCAGATTTTTTAGCAGAAAAAATAATTTTAGACAAAATTTCCGGCGCATTCCCTGATCATCAGATTCATAGTGAAGAAGCAGGGGATAATGGCCTCACAAGCGACTGGCTGTGGCAAATTGATCCGCTTGACGGCACGCACAATTTTGCGATGGGGTTCCCTGTATTTTCAGCCTCTGTTTCACTGCTGTATAAAAGAGAACCGGTGCTTGGAGTTACTTATGAACCGGTAGCCGATCGAATGTATACCGCTGTTTTAGGGGAGGGAACGTTCTGCAATGAAAAGCCGATTAATATAAAAACGAAATCAGGCCTCTCCCGGCTGACAGTTGCGTGGATTCAGGGGCACCAGGTGCAAAACGAAGCAAAAGCGGTGCAGTTAAGACACTACATAGATGTAACATGCAAACGAATGCTGCGGCTGTGGGCTCCTACTTTGCAGTGGGCGATGCTTGCAAAAGGAGATATTGACGGGATTATTTTATACAATTCCGAGGGTGATGATTTATACGGCGGGTTGCTAATGGTAAAGGAAGCAGGCGGAATTGTCATTGATTTTGACGGAAATGAATTTAAAGGAATGAGCAGCGAACCCTATTTAATCGCCTGCCATCCTGATCAAAAGGAGGATTTTCTCCAGCTTGTACAAGAAGGGCTTCGCGACCGCGTGTAGCAGATGATGGAGGTGGAATTATGGCAGCAGAACAAGATGTAATTAAAATTAGAAGCGGAACACTTCATGATGCAGTGTCATCACTTGCTCTTCAAAAAGCGGTGGTGTCAGAGATGAACTATCTGATTACCCTGCCAGAAGAGTTCACTGACGATCTGTCCCGTCACACTGAATGGCTGGAAAAAATAATTGATCAGGACCGGGAGACCTTCATAGTCGCTGAAATTAACGGAGAGCTTGCCGGCTGGATTGTGTTTCAATCCTCCCATCGAAAACGGCTTGCGCATACGGGTTCTCTTGGCATGATGGTAGGTGCAGAGCATCGGGGAAAAGGCATCGGTAAGCTGCTGGTAAACGCACTGCTTGAGTGGGCGGAACGCAATGAGGATATTAAGAAAGTCAGTTTAGGCGTCTTTTCAGACAACCAGCGGGCCCTTTCTCTTTATAAGAAAATGGGATTTCAGGAAGAAGGACGCAAGGTCAATGAAATCCAGCGCAGTGACAATGAATTTATCGATGATGTGCTGCTTTACAAAATGGTCTGGTGACCGGCTCAAGGGGAAATGTTATGAAGATTCATTTGATTCGGCACGGTAAATCCACCCATACACGCTCCAAACGTCTGACCCAAAAAGAACTGCAGAACTGGTTTGAACGGTATAATGAGGCGGGTGTCAGGAAAGAAAAAAGATATCCTCCATCGACTGTCAAACAAATTTCTCTTGCCAATGCAGTGTTAACGAGTGATTTGAATCGGGCAATAGAATCCGCTGGTTTCCTTCAGACTGAAATTCTGTTGTCGGATTCCTTGTTTCGTGAGGTAGACATTCCGCGTTTGCCGAAGGAGCTTGACACAATTAAACTAAAAGCCAACACTTGGGCGATCATATTGCGTTCATTATGGTTTTTAGGTTATTCAAGAGAATGTGAATCGTTAAAGGAAGCCACGACCAGAGCGGAAGAGGCGGCTCATATGCTGATCGCCAATGCTCAAGAGTACGGAACAGTGGCTTTGATTGGTCACGGCTTTTTTAACCGGCTGATTGCAAAGGAGCTCCAGGCTGCCGGGTGGAAGGGGAAAACAAGGTCAAGCCTGCGTCACTGGAGATGTTCAACATATTCTAAACGATAGAGCAGGTGTTTAAAAGGAGCTGCAGAAAAGTGAAAGAAAACGGAATTACGATTAAAAAATACAACCCGGAGTGGAAAAACGTTTTTCGGGAGCTAAAAAAAGTACTTGAGCACTCCCTTGGAGACTATATTTTGCGAGTGGAGCATGTAGGAAGCACATCTGTAGAGGGCTTAAGTGCAAAACCGATTATTGATCTTGACGTAGTGATCTCCCATAGAGAAATCCTTCCAAAAGTGATTGAAAAGCTTTCAGAGCTTGGCTATTCTCACCAAGGGGATCAGGGAATTAAGGGGCGTGAAGCCTTTAAACGGGCAAATTCAACTGTTCCATTTAGTGAAAAAAACACCGAATGGATGGCTCACCATTTGTATGTCTGTGCACTGGATAATGAAGAGTTAAAACGCCACCTGGCTTTCCGTGACTACCTGCGAGCGAATCGTGATGCCTGTCTTGCGTATGAAAAATTGAAACGGGAGCTTGCACGCACTTCACCTAATCGCGATGTGTATACCGATGGGAAAGAGGAATTTGTTTTTGCTATCTTGAAAAAAGCTGCAGCATCATGACTCTGTGAAAAATGACCATTTTAAAAAAATTTAATACATACCTGAAATGTGGATAACAAGCGGTTGTCCACTCTTTTTACGTTTAATAAAAACTTTTCAGCATAGTGCCTCGTCTAACGTAGTGAAAGGGGGAGCGAGTGTGGAAGAGCTAAGCGCAGCAATGATGGAAACGGAAGAAAAAGAAATACTGATTGATGATCTGATGAATCATTACGGACAGGATGTTTTAAAGCTGGTGTATTCCTATGTCCGAAACAAAGAGCTGGCGGAGGATTTAACGCAGGATATTTTTGTGAAATGCTACAAATCACTTCATACATATAAGGGGAAGTCAGCCCTGCGCACCTGGTTGTGGAGAATTGCGATTAACCACTGCAAGGATTATGTGAAAAGCTGGTACTACAAAAATGTGTGGGCAACCGAAGAGGATTATGTGTTTTCAGGCACTCCGAAAGAGACCGTTGAGCAGGAAGTGATCAAACAGGACGAGGATGAAAGACTCCTATCTGCTGTGATGGACCTGCCGATTGTGTACAGGGAAGTGATTTTTCTGTTTTATTATGAAGAACGGTCGATTAAAGAAATCGCGGAAGTGGTTCAAGTAAAGCAGAATACAGTGAAAACACGACTCAGAAGAGCCAAGGAACTCATGAAACAAGGATGGGAGGGTTAAAGCAATGGAAGATCGACTGAAAAAGCTTCGAAAATCGATGGAAGATACAGCATTAGGACAGCTGAGTTTTTCAGCCCAGCATCGCAAAGGGGTCCATGAGAAAATCAAGGGGTCAGAAGAGAAAGACCATGCGTACTTTTCCGTTCTGCAGCTGCTGAGTACAAAGAAAACAGGGTTTGAGTTAACGCAGCTGCTTCGATCCAGGGGAGTGCAGCGATTTGAAAACAGAGAAGGGTTCTTGTATATTTTTTTACATTCTCTTGAACAAAAAAAGATCATCCAGGCCTCTTGGGATAATGAAGATAAATACTATCAGCTGAGTCAAAAAGGAAGAAGAATTGTGCAAAAAGCGGAGGAAACGCCTCTAAAGAGAGCTGCCGTTCTAAAAGGCCTGATACAGGAGTGAAGAAGGATGAGTGAAAAAGGAGATCAATTTTTAAAAGAGGTCATGCATCATATTAAATCTAAAGAAGTAAAAGCTTTCGTGAAGGCAGAGTTGGATCAGCACTTAAGAAAAACATCGCAGACCTGGATGGACAAAGGGCTGAGTGAAAAGGAAGCGGAGGACAAGGCTGTAGGAGGGATGGGAAGTCCGGGTAAGCTAGGCAGGGAAATGAACCACCTTCACCGTCCAAGGGTGGACTGGGTTCTTCTGTGTCTGCTTGGAGCTGCGTTGGTGCTGGGATTCCTGCCCATCTTCTCTCTTGGTACAGAGGGCTTTATGGATATGGACCATTTTCTCCTTTATCGTGTGATTTTTGTGATTCTTGGGATCTTGGCTGCCATTGGATTAATGGTAATGGACTACCGGAAGCTCATGAAAAAAGGGTGGATGTTTTACATATTCGGTAATTTCCTTTTATTTATGATCGGTACTTTTCCAAATAGGATTGTAAACGGACAGTTCTTTATTGAAGTCGGTCCTTTGACTATTGAAGCACTGATGGCCCTTCCTTTTCTTTTAATTGCTTGGGCAGCATTTTTTCATCACCAATCAATGCGACTCTGGCAGCTTGGTATTTTAACTATCGTTCCTATCTATTTCTTCCTGCAAATTCCTAATCTTCACTCGCTTTTTCTTTATATGGCAATGGTCTTCATGATGGCCTGGTTCAGTTCCATGGCAAAGAAAAAAGTAGTGTGGATAAGCGTTTTACCTCTTAGTGTGGTGGTGATGGGTATGTTCGCATTCTGGTTCACTGCAGACGACTATCAGCTGAGCCGGATCATGGGCTACTTAAACCCCGAGGCTTATGCTGAAGAAGGGGGCTATCTCTACCTTCATCTGCAGGAGCTTCTTTCGCAGGCAGGCTGGTTTGGGGCTGAAGGAAGCAAGGAGTTTCTTAATGCGGCGCACACGGATTTTGTATTCGTCAGCCTCACCTATTATTTCGGATATGCATTCGCAATCGCTCTTTTGCTGATATTGTCGTTCATTGCGATCAGAATGATTGTTATTTCGCGGCAGCTGAAGGATTCATTTGGCAGGCTTTTACTCGCAGGCAGCATGACGATGTATGCCGTTCAATTGGTCTATAACGTGGGGATGGTCCTTGGGTTTTTACCGCTTACTTCTATGGCACTGCCCTTTATCAGCTATGGGCTAATGCCGACTCTGTTCAATGCCCTGCTCATTGGTGTAGTGCTCAGTGTTTACCGCCGAAAGCATTTAACCCTAAATGGGAACCTCGTAAGGCATTGAAAAAAAGGGTTGCGTTATCGGGAATTTTGGCCGGCACTGTAAAACTGTTTGCAGAGGAAAGGAACCGTTAAGCTGAAGCATAAAAATTGTTTACAAGAGGTTTGGGACACATATGTCTCAGCCTTTTTTTTATGTCAATTTCAATAAATTTTGGATTTTCAGTTATAGCGTTCAGAGGAAAGGGTAGTAAAAGGTGACTTGAATTTAACAGAGATAAAGGAAGTGAACATATTATGGGGTCTCAATTAAAGGAAAATATAAAATGGTACAGGCAGATGCCGAAAGAAGAAAAATGGCTTTATAAGTATTCAAATCTATGGATGACGCCATTAAAATATACAGTCGTTTCCCTTCTGCTGTTTACGCTCACGGTGTGGCTCGATTTATGGCAGAATTACGGAAGCAGGATGCCTCTTGTTCAGCCGGACTATCAGCTGACTATGACGATCTTGAGCTCTCTGACGACGGGGCTGCTCTCTCTTACTTCTTTTACTTTTTATGGAGTGCTGACGGCACTGACCACCTTTTCAAGCATGTTTTCCCCAAGAATTTTGAGGAATTTCATGGTGACGAAAAAAACGCAGCGGACCTTGGGGATTTTTATTGGAAGTTTTCTTTATGTAATCCTTTGTCTCTTATTTCTTACGGAAGAAACAAGCTATTTCTTTATTCCGGTCACAGCAACTTTTCTGGCGGTCTTTTCATTAGGCGCGTTTGTCGTTTTTGTCAATCACATCATTAACTGGCTGCAAATTACAAACATGACCATTGATATGAAAAATGAGTCGATCAGAATTATTGGTAAATCAGCTGTAAGCGAACTTGATGTGAACCAGTTAGAAGCTGGTGCAAAAGTTGAAGAACAACTGCCAAAAGAGAAAGGAATGCCGATTCTGCTAAAGGAATCCGGTTATCTGCAGTCCATCAATTTCAGGGAATTATTTGAACAGGCACAGCAGGATGGTATTTTGGTTCGTCTTGAGCATAAGGTGGATAATTTCATATTTGCGTACTCTCCGGTATTAACCTATTGGAAAACGAAGGACAGTACAGAAGAATTAGACACAGAAAAGTATATCAACATGTTTCATATAGGAAAAAAACAGCGGGAGCTTCACGATATCGAATACAGCTTAAATAAATTTGTGGAAATTGCGATTCGGGCACTCGGCAACGATGACCCAAGGACGGCCTCCGGAACACTGTATCAGCTTGGGGATTTGCTGATTAATATTTCGCAGAATGAATGCTTTACGTCCTATTTAGTTGATGACGAACAAAATCTGCGTGTAATTATAAAAAGCCTGGACTTTGATGATTATCTGCATATTTCCTTTGCCTCCATCCGACAGTATGCCGGACAAAACACGGTCGTTACCATTGAACTGCTCGCTGTCATGGGAGCGATCGCCCGCGGTGTGAAAGAACGGGATCATGATTCTGTTTGGAGTTTTGTCGAATATATTGTGAAGGGTTTTAACTATCAATACCTGCACCGGCTGGATCGCAGAAGATTTTATGAGATCCTTCAGGATATCGCCAGTACGACAGGATACACATCAGAATACTCAAAGCTGGCTGATAAATCGATTGCTCATTTAACGGATGAAGATGAAATTACAGACGCGAAAAGATATATTGGGAAGCTTGATTAATGAAAGTCTGCAGGGAATGTGCCCTGTGGACTTTTTTGTATTGCCTAAGAGGCTCGCAGAGGATATACTATTATTAACCAATGGTCAATAAAGGAGTCCTCCCCATGTCCCCACGAAAAAAATCATCTGATGAGCTGACAAAGGACAGAATTATTCAAACAGCACGTATTCAATTTATTGAAAAAGACTTTACTCTTGTTTCCATGAGAGAAATTGCAAAAGATCTCGGCTGCACGCACGGAGCTCTTTATTATCACTTCAAAAACAAAGCTGAGTTATTTAATGCTATCGTTGAAGAAGATTTCTCCACATTAAATCAAGTGCTTGAACGCACCCTTCGGGAAGAGGGGGACGATACAGTTCGTCTCTATAACATCCTGCTGCGCTTTATTGAGTTTGGGCTAAATCATCAAAGCCAGTTTGACATGATGTTTACGATTCGAAACAGTGTGTCAGATACCCAATCCGAGGCTGCGGCACTTGCAAGCTATCAGAACTTCGCTCAGGCTGTGGGCACTTTATCTCCAAGGGGCGTCAAGGTCAACGAAATCTGGTCAGCTTTTTTATCCTTGCAGGGTTTCGTGTCCTACTATAGTGGATTTACAGCTGATTTTAAAGAAGCGGAGGAAGCTGCGAAAGTACACGCAAAGTTTATTTTAAAAGCGCTGCAATGCAGAGAGAGCTGACAAACAGAGTAAGCTCTCTTCTTTTTTACACTTTATTGACCACTGGTTAAATAACAAATGAAGGAGGAGCAAACTTGTACATTACCGTAACGAGACTCCATTTAAAAGGAATAAGTAAGATCCCAAAGTTCAGCTGGTATACATACAAGTCCATCCGGCAGCTGAATAAAGCACCGGGGATTATTTCAGCTGCCTACAAGAGTGAAGATTACTGCACTTACTGGACATTGACAGCCTGGGAGTCAGTGGACAATATGCGTGCATTCAGGAATCATGGCTCCCACCTGAAAGCAATGAAAGCCTCGGGGAAGCTCGCTGATGAATTGAACTACATCAGCTGGGAGGGAGACAAGATTCCTTCGTGGAGTGTATGTATGCAAAAATTAAACGATCACTTAGAAGAGCAATAGAGTGTATTTTAAAGGAATTGAGAGTTTGAATAAAATTCTCTTACAGGGATGGCTGCGTTAAAGTTAAGGAATTCCGCTCAGAGTAGGTTCTTTTTATGGAAAAGAGAAAAAAATCAGCGGTAAACAACTATCAAAATGCTCTTGATTTATCCGCTTATAATTCTCAACTCATTTGGTTATATTACCAAGGTGGAGGTGAGACCTGATGAACAAACAAAACAACCAAAACGAAAACAAACAACAGCCGCAACGCAACAAAAATCAAGATGCTCAACGCAAAAATGCGAACAATGAGCAGTATGAAACAGAATTTGGCACTGAAATGAACGCAGAACAAGCAAAAGCAAAAAGAAACCAAAAAGATTGCTAATGACAAAAATCCTTGTTCCGTTTACAGGAACAGGGATTTTTAATTTACATCGGATTTAATGTGTCTGATCCTGCTTATAGCCGATTTCTAAGGCAGCGTCCATCATTTTCTGGTCCGTTTTAAACTGTGCCGAAGTGTTATGAGGATAGTAATACCCACTGTCAATCATATAATTAGTCAGTTCATAATGGAATTTGATTTCTTCTTCAAGCTGTTTGCTCAGCACAGCCCGTATGACAGGGGAGGCTGTTTCTGTAATGGCAAGGGCATAGGTTTTGACACCTGTTTTAGCAGCAATCAGCATGTCTGTCGCAATGACCTGATCCGTCATAGGGGACATGCCGGACAGTTTTTCAAAAAGTGAATTCATCTCCATGCCTCCTTTACTGTAAATGTTTTCGGAGCTCTTCAATTTGCCGGATAGACATCGTCACGTCCTGCTGCATCAGTTCTTTTAAAAGGGGGTCAGACACCAACCCCTGCATCACTGAGGATTTAGTTAGACATAGGCTCTTAAACGTCAGCAATTCATGGATTTCGAGCGATTCATGTATTCCTAAAGTTTCATTCATTGAAAACACCTCACTTTTTTCCTTACTCATGTGACTGCAAGGTTCGTTCTGCGTAATGTACATCTTTTTTCAGCTGATCTGGAACGTTGTAGGCGTCGTAAATCCCTCTGTCCTGTAAAAATGAATAGATTTTTTCATGATGAGAGATGGCCAGTTTTAATTCGGCTGCCAAAAACTGATGAATTTCCTCTGTTGCAGATTCTGTAATGGCAGCAGCCAGATCTTTAATGGATGCTTTTACTTCAAACAGCATATCTGCCGCTATGGCATGATCGGCTTTGCTCAGTTCTTTTTCCATGTTTGTTCCTCCTCACTGCTGCATTCTGACGGCAGATGCTGAAATAAATTCATTCATTTTATTGATCGAAGCAGTCAACTGCCCGATGGATTCCTCAGCCAGAGATTTTAACTCCTTATTTTCAATCACCTTAACTCGCTGTTTTGCTTCATCTAAGCAGGACCATTTGAAATTCAAGAGCTCTCGCAGATCCACGATTTCATGAATACCGTAGCGGCTGTTTTTCACTTCTTCACCCCCTCGAAAACACCTTGTTAGGTTTTGTGAAGAAAGAAAAAAATATACTCTCTAAGGGGATTAATTCAAGGTGTATTTCTCACACGTCGGGTCATACTAACAGCAACTATGTGGTTAATACGGGGTGATGGGGCATGAACTTTTTAACAGACTATTTGTTTATTCCATTTATCGTTTTTGTGGTTGCCTACCTTTGTATGAGAGGGATGGGAAAAAAAGCAGCAAGTGAAATGTCCGGAATTGATTTAATGATTGTCATGATCCTCGGTACCACCATTTCTGAACCGATTGTGAGCGGGAAAATCGGTACAGCCATCTGGTACTCCCTCCTGATCGTCCTGTTTTATATCCTCTACAGCTATCTGGAATTGTTTAACTTTTTTAAACGGTGGATTACCCCAACACCAACTATCTTAATTGATCAAGGGAAGATAAAAATAGATGGATTGAAAAAAGAACGGATTGAGGTAGAGGAGCTTTTAGCCCAAATGAGGATCGACGGCTATACTGAAGTGAATGAAATTGCCCGGGCGACGATGGAGCAGACAGGAGAAATCAGCTTTATACCAACTGAGAAGGCCCGTCCGCTTCAGGGAAGTGATTTACAGCTTGACCTCTCACCGACCTACCTTCCGATTCCATTGATCATAGATGGATCTGTTCAAAAGAATAATTTGCACTATATTAATAAAGATCTGCCCTGGCTTGAAGGGCAATTAAAGCCGCACAATCTGGAAGTGCAGAAGCTGGATTCGGTGATACTTGCAACCTACAATGTAAAAGGGTTCCTGGATTTGTACCGCCGGCAGGAGCAGGGAAATCAGGGCTGAAAACAAGGTGTTTGATAAATGAACGTAAAAAATGACCTTATGAATCGTTCATAAAGTCATTTTTTTGTTAATTCTCTTAGCTGAGCAAGAATGGATCGAAAAGGCACTTCATTTACATAATCCTGCATGTCACGGAAGGGGTCACCCACTTTTTTTAAACGCTCAAGGACAGCCGGAAGCGGAAATTGCTCCGGCCTCAGTTTTAGCGTGACTTCATCCCAGTAAAGCGGGGCAGCAATAAGCCCTTGAGGATTTCCTCTTGGTGAGTAGGGGGCAATAATGGTTTTGCCCTCATCGTGCTGGAGATAATCCAGATAAAGTTTATTGCCGCGGTTTTTTTTCAGCCGTTCGATCGTAAACCACTCCGGCTCCTGTTCGAGTAAAAATTGACAAACAAATGAGGTGAACTGTCTTGTTTCCTGATAGGTAAATGTATCCTTAGGCAGAGGAAGATAAATCTGCAAACCTTTTCCCCCTGACGTTTTTACATAGGAAACCATTTCAAATGAATCAAAGATCGCTTTCATTCGAACAGCCGCTTCAACGGCTAAGGAAAATTCATTGACTGAAGGAGGATCAAGGTCAAAAACAATTTCTGATGGTTTGTTTGAATGAATGGTTCCAAAAGGGATATGAAATTCCAAGGCAAGCTGATTGCCAAGCCACAGAAGAGTGTCCAGGTCGTTGCACAAAATATAGTCAATATCTTCTTCTTTTTTCGTTTTCACAAAATCCGGTGCATAATCAGGGCAGTTTTTTTGATAAAACCGTTCATCCCCCGCTCCATGCGGATAGCGAATGACCGTTAAAAGTCTGTCCTCTAATAGAGGAAGGAGCACAGACGATGCAAGCTGAAGGTAAAGAAGATAATCATCCTTTGTAAGGCCTAAGTCCAGCCACACCGGTTTTTCGGGATGAGTCACTGTAACTCGTTCAGGGATGGGCAGCAGCTGGCGGTGAATGGATTCCCACGTGCAGTCATCCGGCTCTATTTCAAAATTAAATGAATGAAAGCGGGGTTCTCTGACATGCTTCCCGTCAAAATCGATGCAGTCAATATTAACGCAAATGGAGGGGGGGAGCGTAAAGATGGTGGTCGACTGTTTATGTCCCCGGGACTTGAAAAGCTCCTGCAAGGTTGTTTCGTGTTCTGGTTCCAGGCCGTGGCGAAAATGAACAATCTCAAGCAGATCTTCATTTTTCATCACTGCACCGGTAAAATAACCATTATTTTTGTCCCACTGCGTGAGAAAGACGGTTATCGTTCGCCAGTTTTTTTCTTTTAGCCAATCCGTACTGCGTTTTCCGCTTTCCCATTTACTTGTTTTACGTTTAGCTATAATCCCCTCTCCATAGTGTTTCACAACAAGCTTTTTCACCGTTTCATAATGACTGAAGGTTTCTACACATTGAATCTTTTCCTTTTGGTTTACCTGCACCGTTACTGGAAGAAACAGCTCGGAAAAAAGAGTGTGCATCCTTTCTTTTCGTTTTTCAAACGGTGAGGAAGAAAGGGACTTTCCGCTGATGCCAATAAGGTCAAACGCAGCAAATAGACACGGAAAGGCACGGGCATGCTTTTGGATCGCAGATGCCGTTTTCATCCGTCCGCGCGTTTGAACGACTGAAAATTCACTTTTAAAGGAATTGACCAGATGGACTATTTCACCGTCAAGCAAGAGGGGTAGAAAAGGTTTTACGGCTTCATACCTCTCCTCGCAGAATGTAATCACTTCAGGAAACCTGTCACTCAGCTCCTTTTCATTGCGGCTGAAAAGTCTTGGTGTCTTCTCCTCCCACGTCAGCAGGCAGCGAAAGCCGTCATATTTGCATTCATACAGCCAGTCAGAACCCTTTTGAACCTTCGAAGCAGAGGTAACGAGCATCGGTTTCACAGTTACACCGCCTTGTCGTTTTTAAGTAGGTTTTGATGAAGATCAAAACTTCATACATAATATGGCCTAAAAACCTCCATAGTAAGAAAAAAACAAGCAGGTGAAAAACATGCATACCGTTTGGAAAGGAAGCATTTCATTTGGACTGGTCAATATTCCGGTTAAACTTCACACCGCTACTGAAAACAAAGATATTAAACTAAGACAGCTCCACAAAGAGTGCCATACACCGATCAATTATCAAAAGGTCTGCTCCGGCTGTGACCAGGAAGTGAAAAATGAAGATATTGTCAAAGCGTACGAGTACGCGAAAAATAAATTTGTCGTGCTGGATGAAGAAGATCTGGAACAGCTGAAAAAAGAAAATGAAGACAAAGCAGTTGAAATCATCGACTTTGTAAAATTGGAAGAAATCGATCCCATTTATTTTGAGAAAAGCTATTTTATGGCGCCCGATACTGGAGGAGGAAAAGCGTATTCCCTTTTGAAAAAAGCATTGGAGGAGTCAGGCAAAATCGGCGTAGCCAAGATAATCATCCGCTCGAAAGAACAGCTTGCTGTAGTAAGGGTCTACATTGAAACCCTCATCATGGAAACCATCCATTTTCCGGACGAGGTCCGCAGCTCAAAGGACGTACCAAATGTACCGGAAGACGCAAAAATCGTCCAAAAAGAACTCGATACGGCTTTACTGCTGATCGACCAGCTCACCACGGAATTTGATCCTGATAAGTATACAGACGACTACAGGACTGCCTTAATGGAGCTGATCGAACAAAAGAAAACAGGCAAAAAAACCGTCACAGCAATTGAGCGCAAGCAGCCAACCACCTCAGCCAACGTAACGGAACTCATGGCTGCGCTTCAGGCATCTGTAGACAAAACCAAAAAGAAAAAACCTGCCCCTAAAAAACGAGCAGCACCTTCAAAAGCGAAGAAAAATGCTTAACACTTAAAAAGGGGTCTGACCCCATCAGTGCGGTGACGCATCGATGGGGTCAGACCCCTTTTATGGTTTAAAGCACTACCTCATCCGCGCTGTTGTTTTTCTTTAATTTGATCAGAGTGAAATGGAGAGTTTTCTTCTTCGCTTACGACGCTAAACGGATTGCCGTCAGGATCAAAAAATTCAAAGCCTTTCATTCCGCCGAAGTCTTCTATTTCAGTAGTAGTGACCCCATTTGCTATAAGGTCACGGTGCACGGTTTCAATGTCCTCTACAACAAAATTAAAGTAGACGTTTTTTTTCTTTCCTCTTATCGTAAATTCCATGGGCTGCGGTTTTTCTACCTTAACGAGTCCGAGTTGTGTCGGACTATTTGGGAAGTACATTCCAAGTCCTTTGTCATCACCAAATTCCCACTCATCGATCACCGACACTCCTAAATTCTTCTGGTACCATTTTTTAGATTGGTCAAGGTTGGTCACTGGTATGAAAATACTGCCTACTCTGAACATCTGTCTCACTCCTTATTAAATTTCTCTTATCTAACGTTTATATTAGAGTAAAAGTTATATACCATAAATAAAAATTAATGAGGATGCCTCCCAGGAGATCAGGGGATAGACTCGTGGCGCAATGTTTTATGTAACGTTCTATCACCGTTCCCGTCTTATGGATAAGGGGGTGTAGGATGAAATTCCAAACGTTTCTTTTCACGTTAATCGTTTTGATGCTATCTGCATGTTCGTCAGAAAATGAGAGGGAGCGGCCTGGCGATGCCGACATCAACAAGGAGAAGGATGTAATTGAAACCCATGGATCTATTGAAAATATCGACCTGCTCAGCAGGTTCACAGAACATGTACAGGCGGGTGAAAAGAGCTCAATCAAACTTATCCAATATACCACAGAGGGAGATCCAATCATTTCTCAGCTTGAATACAGTCAGAAATTGAACTATACCCTTGATACGACCTATGACTCCTTTGGCAGCGGAAACGTCTACGAACACGAGTGTGACTCCATTAAGATGAACGAGACCGGTGCAGAGACGACTTATTATCTGATGGACTGTTCCGGTGAAGGTGATATAGAATTACTGACGGTATCTTATAACACAGAAGAGCAGGATTATTTTGCCGTTTCACTTGACAGTCCACACTATAAATTGAATTCGGCAAGGAAAGAATGGATAGAAAAGCTGGAGGATACCGAAAAAGGAACGAGTGACTTTCAGCTTTCAACTGAGCATTTAAATGAAATTTACAAAGAGCTTGTGTTTGCCAATTACTTAGAAGAAAAGACGTTGTCGACTTCCTGTGATCCCAATGATGATCAAACATACAAGCTCGAAGTATCGATCAATAGCGGAGAAAGAGTGTTTGAATGGGCTTCATGTGATAATGAGGAAGACAGTAAAGAAATGACTTCTGTGGCTGAGCGGATCATTGATATAGGAAAATCGGCCGCACAGCCGGAATAATTTTAAAAATCAATGCCTGATTTTTGGCGATGTCCGTTTGTAAGATACGGTAAAGTAAAAAGAAAACCGTTTTTTGCGAAAGCGAGGGAATTCCATGGAGGCTTTGGAAAGAAAAATCGAGTTTTATCAGGCATTGATCCAAAAAAATAGTGAGTATGAGGGTATTTTTTATGTCGGGGTTAAAACAACCGGCGTTTTTTGCCGCCCAACCTGTCCTGCGAGAAAGCCTAAATTTGAAAACTGTGAATTTTATCTTACTGCAAAAGATGCGCTGCTCGCCTCTTTTCGTCCCTGTAAAAGATGCCGTCCGCTGTCGCATCCCAATCAAGTGTCTGAAGTGGTCACAAGACTTGTTGAAGCAGTAGAAAAAAGTCCTGAAAAACGATGGAAAAGTTATCATTTCAAAGAAATGTCGATTGATGAATCTACCGCAAGACGTCAATTTAAAAAACGCTTTGGAATGACGTTTGTGGAGTATGCCAGGTCAAGAAGAATAGGGATTGCGGTGAAGCAGATACGTTCAGGGGATGCCGTGATAGAAGCACAGCTTGCTGCAGGCTACGAATCGGGCAGTGGCTTTCGGGATGCCTTCTCAAGAATTATGGGAGCTCCTCCTGCTTTGGCAGAAGAAACTAAAATCCTGAAAGCTTCCTGGATCGACACAAAGCTGGGTTCCATGATCGCCATTGCCGATGAAGAAGCTTTATGGCTGCTTGAATTTGTGGACAGACGGGGACTTGAACGGGAAGTGGAAAAGCTAAGAACCAAAACAAAATCAGCGGTTATTCCCGGCAGTAACGAGATCCTGCAGTCTATCGAAAAAGAGCTTCAAGCTTATTATGGTGGGAAGCTTACGGAGTTTAAAACTCCTGTCCACTTACTGGGATCAGATTTTCAAAAAAGGGTATGGGGAAAACTGTGTGAGATTCCATATGGAGAGACTCAATCTTATTTTGATATTGCTGCGGCTTTGGAAAAACCGACGGCCTTTCGAGCAGTAGCCCTCGCAAACGGAGCAAACCAACTGGCTATTATCATTCCTTGCCACCGCGTCATCCGGCTCAACGGGGAACTTGGCGGTTATGGAGGCGGTATTTCCCGTAAGCAATGGATGCTGGAATTTGAAAAAAAGAACAAATAAGAAATGGGGTCTGACCCCTTTCGTGCGTTTCAAATGTAAAGCAGAGAAGGGGCCTGGCCCCTTCTCTGCTTTATTGCGTTACCTCATCACCTTGAGAAAACAAAAGGGGTATGGGAAGATAGATCGGTGATTGTATTCAATATTCAAAAAAAGGGAGGAAGGAATGTGAAAAAGGATAAGAAGGAAAAAGTCGCATGGAAGGTGCCGCATACGTTTGTGATTGTATTTGGGGTTGTGGTTCTTGCCGCACTGCTCACTTATTTAGTGCCGGTCGGGCAGTTTGAGACAGAAGAGGTCACCTATAGCCAGGGGGGAGAGGAATCTTCACGGACAGTGCTGATTCCGGATAGCTTTTCAATTGTCACCGATAATGAAGGTAATCAGGTTCGTGAAGGCACGAAGCTGTTTGAAGCTGGAGGAGAGGCCGGGTTTTTAAACTACGTGTTTGAAGGTCTCGTTTCAGGAGATAAATGGGGATCAGCCGTGGGGGTTGTGGCTTTTATCTTGATTATTGGTGGAGCGTTTGGGATTATCCTGCGCACAAAAGCAATTGAACAGGGAATATTAAGTGTGATTGATAAAACAAAAGGAAAAGAGATTCTGATTGTTCCGATTATGTTTTTCTTGTTTTCGCTTGGCGGAGCCGTGTTTGGCATGGGTGAGGAAGCAATTGCTTTTGCTATTATTCTTGTTCCATTAATGGTCGCCCTTGGGTATGACGCGATAACAGGGGTCATGATTACATATGTAGCGACTCAGGTAGGGTTTGCCACTTCGTGGATGAATCCATTTAGTGTCGCGATTGCTCAGGGAGTATCTGATGTTCCGGTGCTGTCTGGTGCACCTTTTCGAATTGCCATGTGGGCTGTATTTACCATAATCGAATCATCTTCACATGGCGTTATGCTGCAAGAATTAAAAAGGATCCTAAAAAATCTCTTTCGTATGATACGGATTCGTACTTTAGGAAACAATCAGAATTACAGGACCTCGACGCGAAATTCACACTTGGCCACAGCCTGGTGATCCTGACATTAATACTAGGAATTGGCTGGATTATTTGGGGCGTCATTGAGAATGCGTATTATATTCCGGAAATTGCGTCGCAGTTTTTCACCATTGGTTTAGTGTCCGGTTTGATTGCTGTTGTGTTTAAACTGAATAATATGAAGGTTGATGACATTGCTGAAGGATTTGTAGAGGGAGCGAAGGATTTGCTGCCGGCCGCTTTAATTGTTGGAATGGCCAAAGGGATAGTCATTATTCTTGGAGGCGACAGCCCGGATTCACCTTCTGTCCTAAACACTATGCTTTTTGGTGCTGGACAAGTGATTGGGGATTTCCCTGAAACGCTGTCAGCATGGTTTATGTATGCTTTCCAGTCCGTCTTTAATTTCTTTGTAGTATCCGGCTCGGGACAAGCAGCATTAACTATGCCTTTAATGGCGCCTCTGGCGGATATTGCAGGAGTTTCACGTCAAGTAGCTGTGCTTGCTTTTCAACTGGGCGATGGGTTGACGAATATTATTGTGCCGACTTCTGCCGCTTTACTTGGAACGCTTGGAGCAGCGAGGCTTGATTGGGGCACATGGGCCCGTTTTATTTGGAAATTCATGCTGCTGTTGATTGCGTTGGCTTCACTATTTATTGTGATAGCTACGTTGATTAACTTTTAGTGAATTAAAGTGGTAAAGGGGTCTGGCCCCTTCTTTAATGGAACGCTTTACTTTGATCAAGGGGCCAGACCCCTTTAGTGTGATAAAGAAACTCAGGTTGTAAATAGAAAGGAGGCTGCTGAAATGTTGAAGTTGATTCGAAATGGCGATGTGTATGCGCCGCATCCGCTTGGCAGGAAGGATTTGCTGCTGGTGGATGGAAAGATTGGGTTTATTGGTGATAAGATCGAGCGGCCGGAAGGTTTTGTAGAGATTGAGGAGATAGATGCTGAAGGAAAAATAGTCGTGCCCGGCTTTATTGATTCGCATGTTCATATTATGGGCGGCGGGGAAGGCAGCTATAAAACAAGAACGCCTGAACTGCAGCTTACAGATGCTACGCTCGGCGGAGTGACCACTCTTGTGGGTGTGATTGGAACGGACGGCACAACTCGTACGATGGCAAGTTTGGTGGCCAAAGCCAGAGGGCTTGAAGAAGAAGGCATCACCTGCTATGCGCACACAGGGTCCTATCAAGTGCCGGTTAAAACGCTGACAGGTACGATTGAGGATGATTTGATTTTAATTGACCGGATTATTGGTGCCGGTGAAATTGCGATTGCAGATCACCGGTCTTCACAGCCTACGGTGGAAGAGCTTGCGAAAATTGCTTCAGCTGCCCGGATTGGGGGAATGCTTTCCGGAAAAGCGGGTATTGTCAATGTGCATGTGGGAGACAGCTTCGATCATTTGGATGTGATTGAAAAAGTTGTGGAGACGACCGATATTCCGATCAAACAGTTTTATCCTACTCATATAAACCGGAATCCTCACTTATTTGAAGCAGGTATTGCTTATGCGAAAAAAGGAGGATACGTGGACTTTACGACGAGCTCAATCCCTAAGTTTTTTGAAGAAGGCGAAGTAAAGTGCAGCATGGCGCTGAAAAGGATGCTTGAGCAAGGTGTGGATGGGTCTTTGATTACGTTTACTTCTGACGGACAGGCAAGTCTTCCGGACTTTAATGATCAGGGAGAATTTTTAGGTCTTCAGCTTGGCAAAGTAACCACGCTTTATCCTGAAGTGCGGGATGCTATTTTAGAAGAAGGTGTAGCCATAGAAGATGCTGTACGCGTGATTACTGAAAATCCTGCAGCAATTCTTAAGCTTTCTCAAAAAGGGCAGATCAAAGAAGGAAAAGCTGCGGATCTTGTGCTGCTCGACAAAGACACACTTGAGATTGATACCGTCATTTCTCTTGGACAAGTTATGGTTAAAAACGGAGAAGCGGTTGTGAAAGGAACATTTGAATAGCGTTTGTAAAAGGAAAGAGGAGCTATCCCATTTACAGGATAAGCTCCTCTTTTTTTATCCTGCTCGTTCGGTGAGGCCGTGTATGGACTGAATCACTGCTTCGAGTTTAGCTTCAATCCGGTGCAGTAAATAAAGGGTTACCACAATCGGAAATCCTACTTCACTAATTAGCTTAATCCACTCATCCATTTTGGTTCACTCCTTTCTAGGGTCTACTTATAAAAAAAGCAGTCAGCTGTTCGCTGACCGCTTTTAAAAAATCGATAATGCCTATGCCATCTCCACGTCTTCAACGTCTCTGGCTACAACGCGTGCGCCGATAATAGAGACAAGTCCGCCTGTTGGGGTGACGAATGCGTCTTCAGCAATGATGCTTTCCATTACTGATTTGACAGCAGCCGGATCGATGGGCTCGATGGGAGAATCAATTGACAGCGTGGATGTTGCTCCTCCAGCTGTTTGAAATTGAAGTTCCAGTGATTTACTCATGTTTTCGCCTCCTTTCTTTCTAATTAGCTATTAAAACGGATGGATTCCGGATGTTTCCACTCGCTCTGTGTCCAAAAGTGAGTAGCTGCACAGAGAAGAAAGTGCCTGAGCGGTGTTGTGAAGCTGGTCAGGTGTTGCTGTGAAGCGGATACGGCTAAGTGTTTTTCGTTTTAAAACGGGTGATCCGTTTGGCTTTAAACCGTCCTCGAAAACCAAACGAAGCTTTACATCACTGACGTTGCTAACTGCCATAGTCAATCACCTCCTTTCACCTCCTATATCGTAGCGGCGGACAAAAAAGGACACCGTAGCGAAAACAGATTGAAAACCATCCTGGCTACATAGAAAATGTGGATAGCATAGAGCCAAAAGTCCTGCTTTTTAGTGTTTGAAAAATAAAGAGAAAATGAGAATGAAAACGCATTAGAAGAGATTGCCAGTTTCTCTTAAACTATGCTTTAATAGAAATGTAAATATTATGAATTTATGGGGGGTGTAAATGAACAGGAAATTGGTCAGCGGTTTTTTGTCTGGTTTTTTAATCCTTTCACTTTTTTTCAGTCAGTTAAGCTTGATGGAGGTCAATGCGGAAGTGATGGTGCCTAATGAGGAAGAAACATTAACGCTGGGTGAGCCGGTGGAGGCTGGTTTTGAAGAAGGAGAAATCGTTCATTGGTATACGATTGACCCGTCGGAAATGGACATTGAGGAGTTTACTCATTTTCGTGTAAAACTTCAATCAGAGCAAGAGTTAAACATTACGGTGTACTCAAGTATTGAAAACGCCGTAGATAACAGGGCATTTGACCGCTATATGAACTATTCCTACATGGATGAACCGGCAATTATTGACTTTCCTATTGCCTGGACAGGCCCCTACTACATAAAAGTAGAATCATATGGAACCGAATATTATGAAGACGAAAACGGAGAACTCATTGAAATTTCAGGCGGTCCTTATACGATCGGCTACGATGGAATTACACTTGCTCCATCAGATGACATAATTGGTGAGGAATGCACGGTCGAACTGGCTGTGGATCAAAGAGAAGAAGGAAAAGGAATATTATCCGATTTGCGCACAATCCGTGAAGAGGTCCTCTCCCAAACAGATAAAGGAAAAGATTTGTCTGCCGTTTACTATAAAGCTGCCCCATTTATCAGTACAAAAATGGTGCTGAGCAAAACAGTAAGAGATGACGTTTTCAACAACCTGGTGCAGTTAAAACCATTATTTAAAGACATAGCTGCAAATGGAAGTGCAAGCACCTATAAAATTACAAAAGAGGATCAGGCTTCAATCAACGGCCTTTATTCCACTGCGCTGGATTCCGTTCCTGAGTTTTTAAAAGAAGAAATTCAGAAAGCAGGTACGGGGATTGGCGTTTCTAATTTGACGAATCAAACCGTTTCTTCCATTTTATCAAAAGGCGGCTACTCAACTGCTAAACCAGATGACAATCGTCTTATTGTAAAACTGAAAGACGGGAAGAAAATCAGCAGCATTCAATCTAAAACAAAATCCTATGGTGTTCAATCGATTGAACCGCTGGCAGCGGACGAGTCCGTTTTTCCAAATATGTTCGTGCTTGAAGTAGAAGCGTCTTCCTCTTTTCAGGCTTCTGCTCAATCGATGAAATCCACTGCTGCAAAATTGGACAAGCTTCCTGAAGTAGATTTTGTGGAGCCGGTTCAGCAGTATCAGGCTTTTACAGCGGATGCACTTTACGCCTACCAGTGGTCGCTTGAAAATGACGGAGCTGTTCAGGGTGTAGCAGATGCAGATATCAACTATACGGAGCTTCGGGATTTACTTGAAGGCAAAGAGCTTACAAATACAGTAATTGCGGTTCTTGATACAGGAGTAGATCATACACTTGCTGATCTGAGTGACAGCGTTCAAACGGAATCAGGCTACAATTTCGTTGGCAGAAATAGGGATGCAATGGATGACTACGGACATGGAACTCATGTCGCGGGAATTATTGCTGCAGCGACTGATAATCATTATTCAATGGCTGGAATTAATCCATATGCAGATATCATGCCAGTGAAGGTTCTTGACGCTTCTGGAGGAGGCGACACAGAACAAATTGCATACGGTATTAAATATGCGGTTGATCAAGGCGCACAAGTACTGAATATGAGCCTTGGCGGACCTTACAGCCGGGTCATCGAATATGCATTAAAATATGCTAACGACCGCAACGTAACCATTGTGGCTGCAAGTGGAAATGAAGCATACGAAGAAGTTTCTTATCCGGCCTCATCTAAATATGCCATTGCTGTCGGATCAACGAACAGAATGGATATCGTGGCGGATTATTCAAACTATGGAGAAGGTCTTGATTTGGTAGCACCGGGATCCGAGGTACCAAGTTTAATGCCGGATGGCAATGTTGTTTACCAAAGCGGTACATCGATGGCAACTCCGCATGTGGCTGCTGTCGCAGGGCTGTTGCTTTCTCATAATCCCGAATTGCTTCCTGGTGATATTGAATCCATTCTCACAAGAAGTGCTCAGGATATTGCCTTTGAAGAAAGTGATAATCCATACCAGCCTTTTGATCCGGAGGACCCGTACTACTCTTCGGAACCAGTGGCAGGATATGATCTTGTATCAGGGTGGGGAAGATTAGATGCTTATAACGCGATCAACTTTGCTGATGAGTACGACGGAGAAGATGAGCTGTTTGAAAGAATTAGCGGAAAAGACCGATACGAAACATCTGTTAAGGTCTCTGCTGAGGGATGGAAAAGCTCTGAACATGTGATCATTGCTGCAGGAGGAGATTATCCGGATGCACTGAGCGCAACACCACTGGCTTACAAACATCAAGCACCGCTTTTATTAACAAAAGCAAAATCTTTGCCTGATAGCGTGAAGGATGAAATTGTTCGACTAAACGCAAGATCTGCGACGATCGTAGGGGGCGGATATGTGGTTTCACCGAATGTGGAGAAAGAATTGAAAAGTTTGGGGATAAAAAACGTCAAGCGAATTAGTGGCAAGGATCGGTATGAGACATCAGTAAATGTCGCTAAAGAGCTTGGTCTGACTGAGCTGGCTGTAGTTGTTAACGGAAACAGCTACGCTGATGCATTATCCATTGCACCTATTGCTTCATGGATTGGTATGCCAATTCTGCTAACGAAATCTGATTCCATCCCGCCTGCCTTGCAGGAATACAAAAAGACCATTGAAAATCAAACATTTATTATCGGTGGAAAATCAATTGTTAGCGATAAGGTTGCTAAATCGTTTCCGAGTGCTAAGAGATTAAGCGGAGCCAACCGTTACGAAACGAATAGCGAGATTATTAATTATTTTCACAATTTAGATAGCGTAAATATGTCAACAGTCTTTATTGCAACCGGTCAAAACTTCCCGGATGCCTTGGCGGGGTCAGCTTTTGCCGGAATAAATGGCAATCCAATAATTTTGACCAACCCTATGAGCCCTAAGCAGACCACGATTGATACAGTTTCAGGCTATGCGCATGAAACTGGAAAGTATTATGTAATAGGGGGAGAGTCTGTTCTTCCTGCTTCGACCTTTGAGGCGCTTTTTGAATAAATAAGAGAGAAAGAAGTCCTGGTGAAAATCAGGACTTCTTTTTATACATAAAAGGCATGCTAATAGAACATTAATCTTGATGAAGCGGCGGAGGAACGAGCCAGCCTTTGTCTTTGCTAAGATTTAAAAATTTCGCTCCAAGTCTTGCTTTTTCCATGTGAAATTGACCAAAAAGCAGGGCAATGTCCTCGCGTACGGATTGGCCAATAATTTGACTGCAGCTGACTAGAGAAGCAGCAATGGCAGCCTGAACACCCGCGCACACTTCCATATCCTGAAAACGGGCGCCTGCAGGAATTTCTTCAAGCTTTGCTACCGGGCGTGCAGGGGGTGTAGGGGGAAGTCCGATCCCATTTTCACGGAGGATCGTTTCAATTTGATCAATTTCATTTTCGCTGACTTTAATTGCCTCATCGATTAATCGTTGCAGTTCATGATCCCCAACATGATTCATCATTACCTGATGTGAGGCTACGCCTCCTTTTGCCACTGTTAAATAGGACCAGGCACCGAATACCTCTCCGTAATGCATTGGTTCTGTTTTAGGGTTCCCGCTTAAAATTCCCATTTACATTCCTCCTTTATTTTCTCACCAAGCCTGAACGAAACAGTCTCAGTGAACCTTGTTAGCCTGCCCGTTGAATTCTAAAATATGAAGAAGATGCAGAAAAAAATGTGGTTTTTTGTGGAAAAGAGGAAAGAGGGGGAGACTGGCAAAGAGTGTCTTCAATAGGTTAAATCAAGTGAAGTATGCATTCTAAATCAGGCTCTTAATGATTATCAATTGAGTGTTAAACTGAATAAACTAATCATAAAGGGCTAACAATATACATTGACTTAGATTGAAGAAAGGAGCAGCCTGAAAAAACTTATTAACCTATTTTGTTAAGTACAGGTTGATAGAAGATGATATAATAAAGATGAGTGTTATCGTCGAATTCACACGATTATTCAAACTAATCGTCATATTTTGAGATAAAATATGGCTGTTTTCATAGATTAAAAATAGAAAAATTTGTGAAGCCTTGTAAAGCATAGGCATCGCAGCAGGTCACCGTGTTTACTATATGTCCCTATTTCATGAGAATCAACAATTAAACGGAGGAAGTAAAATGAAAAAAGGAGATATTATACTCTATAACGGAGAAGAATATACCATCCTTTCAGTTGACAGTAAAAATTTTTGTTCGTTAAAGCGTAAAACTCACCCCTCAACAGTAGAGCTTGTCCACTTAAAAGACATCCGCAACTGCCAGGTTATGAGTAATATAAACTGAGATTAAATGCAAAAAAGCAGATTCTATCCATAGGATGAATCTGCTTTTTTGCATTACTTCACAACCATAACTGGAGCATCAATATACTTTACAAGCTTATGGCTTACACTTCCAAGCAGCATTGTCTGAAGTTTGTTTCGGCCTCTGCTGCCTACTAAAACCAGATCATACTCCCGGCTGTTGGCAAACGAGATAAGCGTTTCGGCAGGGGATCCGTGCAGAATTTCAATTGAAACATGAATACCTTCCTGTCTTGCCTTTTCGGCATTTTTTTCAAGCATTCTTTCCCGTTTGTAGCGGGCTGTATCGCTATCGCCAAAGTGGAGGATGTCTGATTTTGATTGATCTCCATCTACTGCATAAACAAGATCAATACACGCATCATTATGGGAGGCACACATCGATATGGCTTTCTCAAGTGCCCGCTCTGCATGCGCTGAGCCGTCAACTGCTACCATTAGTTTCTTCATCTTTACCCTCCTTGCAAAATGACTTAATGACCATTGTTTGACAAGCCGCCTATTTTGTTCATCAGGTCCTTGCTTTCGATATTTAACCCTTTAAAGTAGACCTTGGTGTTATTTTGTTTGAATTTCATTTCGATCTTATCAATAGCCCCGGCTGCAGAATCGTCCCATAAATGAGCAGCGGTAAAGTCAAGTTCAACTTCATCCACTTCCTCAGAGAATTTAAACTCCTCCAGGAATTCAGTAACGGAGGCAAAGAAAATCTGTCCGCGTATATAATAGATTCTTTTGGTGCCATCGTTCACAAGCAGTGACATTACTTTTACTTTAGAAATTTTTGCAGCAAAGAATAATGCACTTAAAACAACGCCGGCTAAAACGCCTTGAGATAAATCGTGCGTATACACTACAACCGCTACGGTAACGACCATAACGACCACGTCGGTTTTTGGCACAATATGCATGGTTTTTAAGGATGTCCAGTCAAATGTACTGATGGAAACCATAATCATAACACCCGCTAAAGCGGCCATAGGGATTTGCACCACAACTCCCCCAAGAATGACAATTAAAAACATTAAGAAAACACCAGCTACAAGAGTGGAGAGTCTTCCTCTTCCGCCAGATTTTACGTTAATAATGGATTGCCCAATCATTGCACAGCCGGCCATTCCTCCAAAAAATCCTGTCACGACATTGGCGATTCCTTGTCCGCGAGTCTCCATGTTTTTATCACTTTCTGTATCCGTCGCATCATCCACAATGGAAGCAGTTAAAAGTGATTCAAGCAGACCCACAACCGTTAAGGCAATGGCATAAGGGAAAATGATCTGCAGCGTTTCAAAAGTCAGCGGAATATCAGGGATTAAAAACATTGGAAGAGTTTGAGTTAAAGCCCCCATGTCTCCAACCGTACGGACTCCTATATTCATAAAAATAACAATGACTGTTACCACAACAATCGCAACTAAAGTAGAAGGAACTGCCTTTGTGAGGAGTGGCAGCAAATAAATTATAGCCAGAGTTAACGCCACTAATGCATACATAATCCAGGATTCTCCAACAAAATGTTCAATTTGAGCCATGAAAATCAGAATGGCTAAAGCATTTACGAATCCGATCATCACCGATCTTGGGATAAATTTCATATATTTTGCTAATTTAAACACGCCTGCCAGAATCTGCAGAAGACCGGTCAGGACAGTCGCTGCGAATAAATATTGAAGGCCGTGCTCAGCAACCAGGGTCACCATTAAGAGAGCCATCGCTCCTGTAGCGGCTGAAATCATTCCGGGACGTCCGCCGACAAATGAAATTACAACGGCAATGCAGAAGGATGCATAAAGTCCCACCATGGGATCCACTCCTGCAATAATAGAGAAGGCAATCGCTTCGGGAATCAGTGCCAGTGCGACTACGATTCCTGCAAGAATATCTCCTCGTACATTTCCAAACCACTCTTCTTTTGTAAAAACGCCTCTCATCTTTTTACCTCTTTCTGTTTATAGTTGGTTGACTTTTGAGTCTCACAAAAGTCAGTAAGAGTAAATGAATGCATAATAAAAAAACACTGCCTGTGCAGCTGCATGAAAAATAATCCTCATCTGCAAATTCAATTGTCAGAATAAGGTTTTCTGTTTTAAACTTTATTGTTACCGTGGCGTTCGTGAACATAAGGTCCAAGTACTCTTTTTAAATAAATGGATTTTGATTAAAGATCACATCCATATAGTTAATTAAGTATTGGGTAACCTGGTTCGTTGAGGTAACTTTTTTCAATCTAAAAACAACTTTTCTCTCTAAGAAAAGTCAGCCGTTATGAACGAAATAAGTATACCATGATACACGAAGATTTCAAGGGTTGGACGCTAATTAAAAACAGCATATTAAAATTGGAAAAGAAAGCACATTCAGTGGATAATAGGTAATTAGTATTGGCATATAAGAAGAGAAGGTGATGAATTAATTATGATAAAGGGAAATAAATTAATGGTTCTTTTTGCTTATTTAACGGTAGTATTAGCCGGGTTGGTCTGGTTTCTTCATACACAGGTAGGATTTGGACAGGCAACGGCTCTATTATTGCGTAATGATGTCATGAGTGCTGGAGATAGAGGGGTTTATTATGTATTGGCGGCTTTAACATTAGGACTTCTTGTGGCTGCTACCGTCTGTTATAAAAAAAGTCCGGAAAGCAGCTGGTTTAAACTTTTGATTACACTAACGCTTACGCATGGATCTATGTTGATTATAGCTTCAGGCAATGGGTGGGTGGAGTATCACTTTTCCATTTTCATGGTGATTGCATTGATTGCTTATTTTGGTTCGATTCTTATGATTGCGATCAGTACAGTGGTTTTTGCTGTTCACCATTTAGGCGGGTATTTTCTATATCCGGTTTTACTGTGCGGCACAGAAAACTATTCGTTTCCACTGCTTTTGATTCACGCTGTATTTTTAATCTTAACCGCTGGGGCTAATAGTGCACTTGTCTACAGCAGACAGCAAAATGAAAGGGAATACAAAAAAGAACAGCAGCAAAATCAGCTTCGTTTCGGTGAAATTGTGTTAGAGCTTAAACAATCTTCTCAATCTTTGCAGCAAATTTCTTCAAGCATTGTAGCTGGGGCGGAGCAAACGAAAAGTGTCAGCTTTGAAGTGGCGGCTTCGGTGACAGATTGGATGAAGGATTCCCACAGCCAATTGACGACCAGCGGGAAAAGCCTAAGTGAGCTAGATCAGTTAACCAATGCGGCAGCATCTATGCAGAGCCACGCAGATCATCTCTCAGCTCAAATGGAGGGTGCTGGAATTCTTACGTTAGAAGGTCAATCCGCTATAACCCAAACATCTAACCAACTGAAGAAAGTAACTTCTATTTCAGTAAAAATAAAAGAAGAGATGAATGAATTGAAGCAGCAAATGCGAGACATTAATTCGTTTGTAGGTTCCATCCGTGAAATTTCCAATCAGACAAATTTACTGGCGCTTAATGCCTCTATTGAAGCCGCACGTGCAGGTGAAGCCGGAAAAGGATTTGCTGTGGTAGCAGAAGAAGTGCGAAAGCTCGCAAGTCAATCTGAATCAGCTAGCAGACAGATTACAGAAGTTGTAAAGGCGATTGAATTGAAGAATGTGCAGATGGGTGAGCTTATTGAGGAGGAATTACTAGAAGTTCATGACAGTGAAAAGCAAATGGAGATGACGTCCTGCACCTTCGCTCAGATTCATCAGTCAATTGTGGCTGTGGATGAAAAAGTCAGTGAGCTGGCTGGTATTACTCAGACGATTCATCAGCAGGAAAAAATGATAAGGGAAACACTTCAATTATCCAATCAATATACTGCTGACGGGGCAGCCTATGCGAAAGAAATTTCAGCCACATCAGAAAAACAGCTTGCTGCAGCAGAAGAATTTACTTCTATGTCAGAGCATCTTGAGCAACTGACGAACGATCTGGGTGCGCTTACTGAAAGAATTCGATCTTTTGAACATGTAAAGTATTAATGTATAAATAAACTCTAATATGATACAAAAGGTGGAATCCACAGTTTTTCAAATGGAGGTTCATAAGTTGTGAGAAGAAGCTTATCGTGGGGTAATATAGAACTATGCTGAAGAATCGGGTCCTATTTCTTATTTTTTCCAATGAGGCAACATGACGGTTGCCTGTCTATCATTTTCACCTTTACAATATAGGAAAATAGTAGAAAATGTGCGGAATTATTCAAGGAGGGTATGGCATGGATTTAGCGGGAGAATTAAATAATTTGACGAGCAGTATCACATCCCAGCGTTCAAACATCGCTGGGGATATTCAACGGCTGGAAACGGCGTTGAGCGATATTAAACGAGAGCAGGAGACAGGATTTGAAGAAAAGAAAACACTGACAGAACCTGAACTGGGTGCTTCATGGAAAGGGACCCGTGCAGATTCGTTCGACGAAGACCGTGAAGCGGCGAGTGAAAAGTTAGATCAAATCCTTCATTATGATTACGCCATGTATATCAGTTCAATAGAATCCAAAATCAGTACACTGCAAAATCAAATTGCTGCCTTGACCGCTTTGGATATCGTTTCAAACGAAGCTGAAGATCTCATCAAAAAAGGGGAAGATGCAATTGACAGCGCAATCAGTAAACTGGGTGAGATCAGGAAGGGGCTTGCGTCATGGTTGTAATTAAACTGCATCATCATACCGTTACCCAGGCACTGCTTGATGTGGAGAGGGCATTAGCGGACGTGACATTGACTGCACCTCCTGTTTCCTCACTGGGGGACAATCAGCTTGCTTTTACCAAAGCATGGGAAGAACGAGAACAAGGGATTCAAGAACTTTTGGATGCTTATCAGCAAATTGTGCAAAAAACAATAGAAGATACAAAAGCGAATGTGGATCTTTTGAAGAAGCAGGATGAATCGATTGTACGAAATTAAACAGGGTGAGGATTTCCACAATAACATACCACTTTAACAGGCAAATCTTAAGGATAGGTTTTATTAAATATCTGCCGCTTAGAACTGATACCTAATCAGTTCTAAGCGGTTTTTTTATGTGGACTCGAGTGTTTTTTAATGAAGTAAAGCAGTAAAGGGGCCTGACCCCTTTACTGCTTTACTCTTCTAACGGCAGCCATTTTAACGACTATTTTTTTGGGTGGTGAATATACTCGGGGGGTAAGGTGCTATATGGGAGGTGAGAAAATGACACACGGACATGTTCCGTTTAGGCGTTCGTATGCACCGTTTCGAGGTCCTTTTGATCCGTGTCCCCCTATTGGAGTCAAGTATTACGTAACTCCTCCGAATTTATTTATCGGTTTTCAGCCTCCAAATTTTAAACAGTTTTCAGCCATTGAGGCTCTTAGGAAGGGAACGCTTTGGGTTCCGTTCTATGATTATTATGAGAATCCCTATAAGAAAAAATAAAGGAGGTCAACTCCTATGGTGCAGCCTTTGAGTCCGGAATATTATAAGCAGCTGGAGGAAATTCAAGCAGTGGATTTTGTGATTTTCGAGCTGGTTCTTTACCTTGATACACATCCCAATGACGCTCAAGCGATTGAGCAGTACAACCATTTTGCCGCTCACAGCTTGAAATTAAAGACGGATTTTGAAGCAAAACATGGACCTTTGCGATTCGGCATGCCGATGAGGACTGATAAGAGGTGGGAATGGAGTGAGGCTCCCTGGCCTTGGCAAGTATAAAAAATGAGGTGGGCACATGTGGACATATGAAAAAAAGCTGATGTATCCTGTTAAGGTGAGTACATGCAATCCGACGCTTGCCAAGTATCTTATGGAACAATATGGCGGGGCGGATGGGGAGCTGGCGGCTGCTTTGCGGTACCTAAATCAGCGGTACACGATCCCTGATAAAGTCATCGGGTTATTAACGGACATCGGAACAGAAGAATTTGCTCATTTGGAAATGATTGCTACCATGATTTACAAACTGACAAAGGACGCTACGCCGCAGCAGCTGAGAGAAGCGGGATTGGCAGAGCATTATGTCAGCCATGACAGTGCCTTGTTTTATAATAATGCTGCCGGGGTTCCGTTCACTGCTTCCTATATTCAGGCGAAAGGAGACCCGATCGCTGATTTGTATGAGGACATTGCCGCAGAAGAGAAAGCAAGGGCAACTTATCAATGGATTATTGACCAGTCAGATGATCCGGATTTAAATGATGGACTGCGGTTTTTACGTGAGAGGGAAATTGTTCATTCTCAGCGCTTTAGAGAAGCGGTTGCCATGATTTCAGAAGATAGGGATCAAAAGAAGGTGTTTTAACAAAAGAGTTCACCCTAAAAAAGGTATCCGGAGTCCGATAAGCGGAACTGCGAATACCTTCTTTCCCGTTACGAGCTGCCTATCCATAACCCGAGCATAAACATCAAGACGCTTCCGGCTATTGTAAGGCTTATATACACGAGCGCCTTAGTATAGGTAAAATCACGCAGTAATTGAACAGCTTCAACACTGAAAGTAGAGAAGGTCGTGAACGCTCCAAAGAAGCCGATGCCGATCAACAGATAGATGGGGTCCTGAATGGGCTGGGCTGGAATCGACCCATAAAACATGCCTGAAAAAAGGCCTAATCCAAACGAGCCAAGCAGATTTACGCTCAGCATAGCAGTTGGGATAATGGGGGAGGGGAATTTATTTTGCAGCATGATTCCCATTAAATAGCGGCAGACTGCTCCCAATGCTCCGCCGACGCTCACGAGTAAAAGATTCATAGGCGCTGTCCCCATTTCTCACCTAAAAGCACACCGGCATAAGCTAAAATTATTCCCCCAAAAAGTGATATGGCTACGTAAATGCCTGAGTGAAATGGAGAATGAATAGAATACATAAATAAGGTATCTGAAGCCAAAGTGGACATCGTCGTAAACCCGCCGCAAAATCCTGTACCCAGACCGAGCTTGATCCATTCTTTTGTTTGGCGGTGGATCAGAAATCCAGTTAGCAGTCCAAGCAGGAAACTGCCAGAAAGATTTTCAAGAACGGTGGCGACGGGCAAGCCATTCCACAAGGGGAGAGTTTGGGCGTTCAGCAGATACCGGGATAAGGTCCCGAGTGCCCCGCCTGCTGCTATAGCAAGTATGTTTTTGACTATCACGTTTTCACACCCTCCAGCTTCCTCTTTAGAAATCAGTTTATCATAAAGCAGCAGGAGGAAGGGCGGGCTATTTGTTCCATGCAAAAAGCCTGAGACGAATCTGCCTCAGGCTTTTTGTATTTGAATGTTTATTCCGTTTTTGAATGTTCGCGCACAGGGAACCAGCCAGGTGTATTGATAATGGCCTGCCAAAGAGGTTCAGGAACGACCAGTGCTTCACGGTCGTTCACGGATAAATCAGTTCTGATTTCATTTGCTCTGTTATCCGCTGCTTTTTCAACCCATTTTGGTTCCATAATAAGTTCGCGTCCAAGAGAGATAAGAGGAACGCCTCCTGCCATCGCTTTTTCCACGTCTTCCGGTGTATGAAGAGAGCCTACTCCAATCACCGGTATTTTTTCACCGACCCGGTCTTGAATTATTTGAACCCGGGAGGCTTTGTCTTCAGAATCGCGCATTGAACCTGCATGAAAGTCCTGAACCGAAACATGAAGATAATCGAGTTTTTCCTCAGCTAAACGATCCACAAATGTCAGGGTGTCCTCCATGGTGATGCCCGGATTCTCCATTTCCTCCGGTGAAATGCGGTAGCCCACGATAAAGGAAGAATCGTCTTTTGCTGCGTTTAGCACTTCTTCTACAACTGCGAGCGGGAACGTCATTCGTTTTTCAAGCGTGCCGCCCCATTGATCGTCTCTGCGGTTGGAATGGGGAGAGAAGAACTGCTGCAGCAAATACGTATTTGCCCCGTGGATTTCAACACCGTCAAATCCAGCTTTCATCGCTCGGCGTGTTGCCTCTCCAAATGCTTTAATAATGGATTCTATTTCGCTTGGCTCAAGCTCGCGCGGTGTCATCGCTCCATCACGCAATGGCGCAACGGCGCTTGCACTGACGGTTTGGTGATCAGGCAGCAGTTCGGGTGGAGCCATGCGGCCGCCGTGAAAAATTTGAAGAATGGCTTTTGCACCTTTATTTTGTATTGCCTTTGCAAGAGTAGACAGGCTGTCGATTAACTCATCACGGTCTGCACCGATTTCGCCTGGGAAACCTTTGCCGTCTGCTGTTACATTGGCACAAGCAGTGATTACCGTTCCAACGCCCTCAGATCTTTCTTCATAATAGGCAATCTCCTCCTGTGACACTTCCCCATTTTCCTTCGAAGCAAAATTCGTCATAGGAGCGAGCATTACTCTATTTTTCAACGTAATGCCATTTTGGAATGTAAAAGGTTCTAAAAACGATGCTGTCATGATTTGTAGCCTCCTTAAATAATCAATTAGTTTTGGTACAAGAAGTAGTATACGCTGAATTGATTAGTTACAAAAGGAAACTGTTTGACGAATCGTAATCCGGTCAGATGACTTACTCCGCTTTCTCGGACCAATCACCCATTTTTAACGTGCACGAATGTGATAGACTGTTTTTAACAATAGAATCGTTTCTCAAGGGTGGTCGGCACATCCCGCTGAAAAGGGGGTGATGCTGTTTGACAACGTTCGAAGGAATTATGATGATGATCGCGTTCTCAGGTCTCGTCGTTTCGATTTTGTCATTTAACAAAAAAGAATAATCCACCCTTGAGTTTGGCGGCTCAGGTGGATTATTCGTTGTCTGCTTTATGCTGCCCCCTTAGAGGGCATTCTATTGCCGGCGTTTGGTGTGTCGAGCACCAAGCGTCTTTTTTTATAAGTATATCATATTTTATAGTTGAAATGAATATGACAGCTTTCGAACAGATTCCTATGTTTAAAAAGAAGTGCACAGAGGGAAAATAAGGATAAACCACCCTATTGTACAGGAGGCAGCCATGAATAAAACAAAAACATCATTGCTTTTCTTCGTCGCCGGTGTACTCTTATGGCTGATTAAGATCACGTTCGGACTTGAAACGGCTATCTGGCTGACATTCGTACTTGGAGCTGCCGGTCTGGTATTTGCTGCAGCAGGCCGGAATTTGATACTGATCATATGCAATGCTGCACTTATGAGCAGTGTTTTTATATTAATGATCGTAGAAAATTACACAGGCTGATCGCAGCTTAGAGGCTGGGTCCTAATTAATAAAGAGTAAGCATAAGGCAGTATATTGTAGTACGAGGTGATCGAAGCGGAAAGCGTTCACCTGAAGCACAGTGAACCGGTTAAGGAACCTGGGATATTTTTGTCCCAGGTTCTTTTTATTTTGGCTATGTTAATGGTTATTGTAGATATTAGAACAATAAGAATACTTGTTCTTTAGTAAGCTGAGACTTTACAGGGCAAGGCCCTGAAAAGGTTCAAGCCGCTGTCCCTGCGGAAAGCGTTCGCCTGAAGCGCGGCGAACCGAACCGGTCAAAGTGGCTGAGACACTTTAGTCCCAGCCTTTATTTTAAAAATGATCGGTTGATAAATCGCTATGAATGTGATTTACTTAGTAAAACGTAATGATTACGATTTAAAAGGAGAGAGTTAAATGGCTAAAAAGTCTAAGGTGGCAAAAGAGAAAAAACGCCAGGAAATGGTGCTGAAATACGCAGATTTAAGAAGAGAGTTAAAAGAGAAAGGGGATTATGAGGCATTAAAGAAATTGCCTCGTGATTCATCGGCGACCCGTTTGAAAAACCGCTGTGAAGTGACGGGACGTCCCAGAGGCTATTTGCGTAAATTTAAGATGTCCAGGATTGCATTCAGGGACTATGCACACAAGGGCCAGGTGCCAGGTGTGAAAAAGGCAAGCTGGTAGAAAGTCAGTTCTTGCAGCAAAATAGGTTAACAATTGGAGGTGTTCAAGGTGAATCAGCATTTAATGGAGATACTTGCACGGCAGATTATAAGTGAACTGCCGGAAGATGAGCGGCAGTTATATGAGTATATTATTGAGATGGAAGATTCTTTAGCTGCGCAATCAAGCACTTCCGATCAGTTTATGACGCTGTTAGTGAAGCATTCGCCGCACCAGCAGGCTGCAGATCGGTTTGGCCTGTCCTTTGAAAAAACCATGATGAAAATGAAGCAAATTGAAATGAAAATTGATGATCAGCTGGATAGAAGATTGAAAAGGGTACAGTGGACAGATGTATCTGATGAAGTGCTCGGCAGCAAGAGCAATCGAAATGGCAATAGGATGATTTTTCATTTTGATATGTAAAAACTGGACAGCACGATTGAAGGGATTGGTGAAATGGGAGATGTATGATTGGGTCATTGTAGGTGGAGGAATACATGGGTGCACCATTGCGGCATCTCTTTTGAAGAACCGGAAAACCGAAATCAACCGTATAAAGATCATTGATCCGTACCCTGTGCCGCTCTATCAATGGAAAAAACGGACTGAAACTATTTCTATGCCGTATTTGCGTTCTCCCGGTGTGCATCATGTAGATGTTAATCCTTTCAGCTTAAAGGCGTATGGTAAACAGTCGTGCTCCAGGGACAAGTTTTATGGACCGTACAGCCGTCCATCTCTATCCCTTTTTAATGCACATAGTTATGCGGTTTTCGAGGAAGTGGAATTGCAGAAGGCCTGGCTGAAAGGATGCGTAGAGAAAATAAAGAAAGTAAATGCTGCCTGGGAAGTCCAGATAGATACAGGGATGCGATTAAGAAGTGAAAATCTTGTGGTGGCAACCGGAACGAACAACAAGGTTTATACGCCTGAATGGGGAAAGGAGCTTTGTGTTTCCTTTCCGAACCAGGCAGGGCATATTTTTGAAGACAAGGTGCCTCCCTTTATTCCTCCGGTGGCTGTGATTGGCGGGGGAATTTCCGCCGCTCATCTTGTGATTAAATTGGCGCAGCTTTTTCCGGGGCAGGTCACGCAGATTGCACGTCATGAAAATCGTGTGCATGATTTTGACAGCGATCCCGGCTGGCTGGGGCCTAAAAATATGCGATCATACTCGCAATTGCAGTCAGACGAAAGAAGAAAGTTGATTACAGAGGTGCGAAATAAAGGGTCTGTTCCGCGTGAACTTGCTTCCCGCCTTAAGAGGCTTCAAAAGGAAGGTGCCTTTACAATTATTTTAGATGAAGTTGATTCGTGGGAAAAGAAATCGTCATCTATTCAATTGAATCTCACACACTCAAACAAAACAGCAGAGGCAAAAACGGTACTGTTTGCTACAGGTTTTTCAAACAGTGTGATGGAAACAGACTGGCTGCAGGAGCTAATTCATGAACATGAACTTCAATGTGCAAACTGCGGTTATCCTGTTATCGATGAATCTCTTGAATGGTGTGAGCATTTATTTGTATCTGGGCCCCTTGCAGAGCTTGAATTAGGTCCGACCGCAAGAAATATTGCAGGTGCGAGAAAGGCAGCTGAACGCATTGCAGGTCAAAGATAGAAAAAGTCCGAAAGGATCGTCTTTTTCTCAAGGGAGAGAGGATGATTCTTTTGGACTTTTTTGCTCTTTTGTGTCTATCCTGCTGAAAAACTGAAAAAAACGTATACATCCTATTTCACAAGGAGATAAATAAAAGAATAAGGGTTACGAAGATAAGGATGTGAAGGTATGGGTCTATTCAAAATGTTGGGAAAGGTCCTTGATAAGAAAGTGTCTGGCCAAAAGGGAAAGACCCAGCCTCAAAAGCAATCAGCCAAACTAAGACCTGTCAGCTTAGAAGCAATCAAGCAAATGCTCCGGAATGTACAGGACGTTCAGTACAAACCGATTCGAACGCCTGAAGGTCTTGTCACACTGATTTATTATCAGTCTTTTGTGGATACGACTGTTTTACATGATATGGTGGTCAACCCTATCCTTCGTCACCAGGAAACCGTTATTCATGCAGCTGAAAAGCTTGAAAAAGATGATTTGAGCCATGTAATGAATTTAATTACGACCGGCTATACGGTGATTTATCTTCATAAGCCTAATTTATTCTATGCGCTGGAAACGTTCAGCGCTGAAAGCCGTCCGATCCAGCAGACGCAAACAGAGTCCACAGTTATCGGCCCTCAGGATTCGTTTACAGAATCGATGGAAACCAATCTGTCTCTTATTAAACGACGGATCACGAATGCTGATTTAAAAAATATCGACTATATTCTCGGCACGGAAACAAATACAAAAGTCTCTGTTTTATATATAGAACATTTAGTAAACAAGGAAGATTTGGACTGTATTACAAAGAAAATAACAGAAACGGATTACGATGGCTTTTTGGATATATCCGTACTGAAGCAGCTGATCGAGGATCATCCGCTTTCCCCGTTTCCTCAATACAATATGACGGTTCGGCCAGATATGGCGATGCAGTATTTATTGGATGGTAGAATAGTCGTGCTTATGGATAACAGCCAATCGGTTATTATTTGCCCTACATCCTTTTTTGAATTATTTGTTCCGACTGAAGATTATTATAATCGCTGGATGACCGCAACTCTTCTTCGAAGTCTGCGTTTTTTTGGCTTTTTTGTCACCATTATATTAACACCTACCTATATTTCTGCCCTCACTTATCACCCGGAGCTGCTTCCTTTCGAGCTGCTTCTTAACCTGCAGGAATCCAGGAATCGCGTACCGTTTCCGCCCGTCATTGAAGTGCTTTTCATCGAACTGGTTATTGAGATTTTAAGAGAAGCAGGATCGCGAATGCCGACTAAGATCGGTCAAACAATTGGTATCGTTGGCGGTATTGTTATTGGAACAGCTGCGGTTGAAGCAGGGCTCATCAGCAATATGCTTGTCGTGCTGGTCGCGATTTCAGCTTTATTATCCTTTTTGCCTTCAAATTTCCTTATGAGCAACACAAGCCGGTTTATTCGTTATGTTTTTATATTGTCTGCAGGAATGTTCGGACTTTACGGGCAGATGATTGCACTTGCGTGGCTGTTTATTCATTTGCTGAATTTAACCTCTCTTGGAAAACCGTATTTGGCTCCTGGGATCCCGAGAAAATGGACCGATCTTCTCGATAGTGTCATCCGGTTGCCGGTGGGGGTGTTGAGGTTCAAAAAAGGAATATCTACAGTGAAAAGAAACCGTGTCAGCCCGCTGGATGAGGAGTGAACATGAGTGGATAACAATAAGCTGAAAAAACTAAAAGGATATCATGTTGTTTTCCTTGTTCAAAATACCATGGTGGGACTCGGACTTTTGTCTCTTCCCAACCAGTTAAGCTCTATGGGGTACAGCCAGTGGTGGCTGCCGCTGATGCTTGGAATGATAGCAAACCTGACGCTCATCCCAATTATTTGGCTGTTTTTACGTTATCCCCAGGATAATATCTTTACATTAAACGAGAAAATGATTGGAAAGGTTTTAGGGAAAGCCCTTAATCTATTTTTGGTTGTGTATTTGGTTATTTTTATCGCTTCTATTATAGAGGGATATCTTGATTTAATCATGATCATTGCACTGCCTGACCGAACCATTACGGCGCCACTGTTTATCCTGTTTATCCTGCTTTTATATGTAGTGCATGGCGGTATAAAATCCATCGCGAGATTTTGTGTGATGAGCTTTATCCTGACCGTGTGGATGGTCTATTTTCTTCAGTGGCCCATACTTGAGGGAGATATACGTCATTTACTGCCGGTTACAAATTTCACGTTTGAAGATTTTTTAGTTGCCACACGAAACGGGTATTTTGCTATTTGCGGATACGAACTTATTATGACGTATTTCCCCTATATTATTAATCAGAAAAAGGCATTTAAAAATGCAAGTATTGGTATTTGGATTACGATCTTCATCTATACCGGGGTGACAATCGTGAGTGTAATGTATTTCTCAGAATGGCAGATGAAGGAAGTGCTTTACCCTATTTTAAAGCTGTACAAGGCAGTTGAGCTGTCATTCGCAGAACGGATTGATGTGTTGGGGATCTCTCTGTGGGTATTTCTTATTACGTCGAGTGCGGCTGCGTATTTATGGGTGGCAAAAAAAGGGATGGATGCTTTCCGTTCCAATAATAAAACGTATCATGTGTACCTGATTTCTATTTGCATTTTTATCTTTATCAATATTCCTTTTTCAAAGGACACACAGGAAATGATTTACGATAATTTGTTTTATTTTAAATTTGCCATTATTCTATGGCCGAATTTTTTAATTCTTCTTCATGCGGTGAAATCCAGAAGAAAGCAGGCTTCATCATGAATATACGGATTGCATGGCTCATTTTTTGCTCCCTTCTTTTAATGGGATGTGCCTCTGAACTTAAACCAAGTGCAGTAGAAGATGTAGCGTTGGTCAGTTTAATTGGCATTGATTATGTAGACGAGGAGAATATGTCGGTGACGCTTGCCATTCCCCAGTTCAGTTCTTCCACAGAACAGACAAATCAAATTTATACCACACAAGCGGGCATGATCAAAGAAGCCATCGTAGATCTTTCCTCGCAGGCGGATAAAGAAATTAAATTAAATGGCTTGAGAGTTGTTTTATTTAATGAAGAATTCGCGACTAGCGGAAAAATGTGGGAAGTAGTAGAGCATCTGTATCGAAATCCGGTCATTGGCGGAAATGTGTTCGTGGTGATCGTTAAAGACACTGCAGAAGGACTTCTTAGTGGCGATTATCCCGATAAGCCAAGTATCGTGACGTATATGAATGCCCTTTTGAAGCCGAAGCCGCATATTATGTTTAGTCCTTTTACGACCATTCATAATTTTATGTACGCCCATTCAAACCCGGTAGTAGATATAATAGTTCCTTATCTTGAGCACAAAGAAGGCATCGTTGAGCTTTCAGGAATTGCCCTATTTAAACATGACAAAATGGAAGAAGTGTACTCGCGGGAAGAAGGACAAATTGTTCAAATGCTTTCCGGGGCAAAAAAAATCCCTGCTGCTACGATACCGCTCAGTTCGAACGGAGAGGAAAGAGAACAAGTCGTGATCGACTTTCTGAAAACAAAAGTTGATTACTCTTCCAACAAAGATGTGCATCATCCGGTCCTTGATATTACCTTAAAATTAAAAGGCAGCATTTATGAATATCGTGGAGAAAAAGACCTTTCAAAAAGAAGTGACTATTCGAAGCTGGAAGAAGAGGTGAGAAAGTTTACGGAAGAGCAGGTGGAAGGGGTCATCGATGATCTGAAGGAGAAAGGGATCGATCCTATCGGATTAACCGAAAATTTTCGAATGCATCATCACGGAGAGTGGACCGAGGAAATGAATCAGCAGGTTCTTGAAAACCTGGAGTATAACCTGAAGGTGGAAATGCAGATTTTAGCCACAGGAACATTACGCTAAAGAGAATTTGAAGGAATTTGATGTTTAAAATAGCTCATACTACAGAAGCAGACTGTCATTGAGGTGTTGAAGAATGAAGTATTTACTGATTTTGATGGTTTTATGGTCGTGGACAAGTCCATCAGAAGAAAAAGTGGATTCCTTCGCATGGACAAAACACAAATTAATTGCACATGCAGCAGGAGGAATTAAAGGAAAGGACTACACAAATAGTGAACAGGCTTTTCGCAATAGCTACAGCAATGGCTATAAGCTGATAGAAATTGATCTTTCCCTCACTAGTGATGGCCATCTTGTGGCACGTCATGGCTGGGATGAGACATATGGTCAGGAGTTTAAACCGAAAAATAAAGCTCTTTCTTATAATAAATTCATTAAGCTTCCTTACTATTTGCACTATACACCGCTTGATTTTGAGCGCGTCATTAAACTGATGGAAAAGCATCCCGAGATCTATGTGCTGCTTGATGGAAAAGGAACCTCCTCTAAAGACACTGAAAAACTTTACAAGCAAGTCGGGGAAAAAATAAAGGATGTGGATCAGCGAATAGTGGAACGGCTGATTCCTCAAATGTACTACCGCGATGACATAGACATTATCAGGAGCTATGGATTTGAGGATGTTTTGTATATTGTAGGAAGGGAAAATCATCCTCCTGAATCAATTCTTGCATTTTGTCAAAAACATGATTTGCGTGCAGTTGGCATCTCGAAAGCGAGAGTGAATGAATCGCTGGTAGAGATGCTTTATAAAAAGGGAATTGTCACTTATGTTTACACCATTAATGATTTAGATGAAATGTATACATTCTTTGAAATAGACGTGCACGGATTTTACACAGATTATGTGATTCCTGAAGAGATTGAAGAACTGGAATAAAAAAAGAAAACCCGCGCTGCACAGGATTTCCTGCAGCCCGGGTTAATTTTGCTGTCTTTCCCAAATGCGGAGTGAAGGATAAGGGTCAAATGCCCATTCCGTTCGTCCGTTATCTAAATACATGCCGTAATGCAGATGCGGCGGGAATTTTCCGCTTGTTCCTTCCTTACCGTAACCTGAGCTGCCCACATACCCGATAATGGTTCCGGTTTTTACAACATCACCTTTTTTAAGCTCCTTGTTAAAGCTGCCCAGATGAGCAAAGTAGTGGTAGATATTGTGTATATCACGAATGCCGACACGCCAGCCGCCATATTCGTTCCAGCCCATTACTTCAATTACGCCGTGAGTAGCGGCTCTGACCGGAACGCCGTAATTTGCAAAGAGGTCCGTGCCCTCATGAATCCGCTTGCCGCCCCACCCCCGGTTATCGCCCCAGGTGCTGCGGTAGCTGTAATTATGCTCTTTCGGAAGAGGGAAAACATGATCGTATAAATCAAGCGTATTATTTTGCTGATATATTTTTGAGATGGTCATGATCTGACGCACCGTTTCTTCGCGTCTGTAATACTCCCACAGAGCGATGGAGAAATTTTCTTCCGCATTTCCAAATTCACTTAAATAAGCGGCCATGGTATAGAGAACGTCCTCTACATCATTGCGATCCGCTTTCCCATCATTATTTCCATCAAGGCCTTTGCCTCCAAAAAGATCAATGGTCGCAGGAGAGGTGTCCTCCTTATTTGGATTCATGGAGCCGGCCCAGTAATCTTCATGAAATTGAATGGCAATGGAGCTGTCCCTTTTTGGAATGTCATCACGGACAAGCTGGATATTTCGCTCAAACTGATCGATAGCAGCCAAGTAGTACCAGGGAATAAAGTGTTCGGTGCCGTATTGAATATAATATTCCATCCGCTCTGACAATAATTCTTCCCTGGAGGTTTTCGCCTCGGCAGACAAAGAAGAGGTGAAGAGAACAAACACTAAGATGCTGCATAAACTAATTCTTTTCACATTCAACCCTCCATTCCGGCTACGCTTATTTTCTCCATTCTCCTTCTATTTCATCATTCCAAATTCCGGGATAAGCGGCAGAAGAAAAGCATGTATTTCATCGGTACATGACAGATGTCATGAATAAGAGTTGACACTCATGACTTCTTTCTTTTTTGGCAAAGCTTTAAGATGAGGTCATAAGATCAACAAAAACGATTTAGCTTGGGAGGCAAATATGAGTAAACAAAAAACGGCTGAACTTAGAAAAAGCGTCTCACCTTTTGAGAAATCAGACTTTAAAGCAAGTGTCCAACAAATGATTAATACCATTCCACCATTTTTTCTATTATGGTTTTTAGCTTATCAAAGCTTATCGATATCTATTTTACTGTCACTCGCACTTTCTGTAGTGGCTGCCGGATTCGTGGTTCGAATCTTTATTATCTTCCATGACTGCTGTCACGGATCGTTCTTTAAAAATAAAAAAATTAATACGATATTGGGTACCGTTACCGGCGTTATTACCATGTTCCCTTTTGAAAAGTGGAAGAGAGAGCACTCCATTCATCACGCAACCAGCAGTAATCTGGATAAACGCGGAGTTGGAGATGTATGGATTATGACGGTGGACGAGTACGCCGCTGCTTCTTTTAAAGAACGACTGGCTTACCGCTTGTACCGCAATCCGCTTGTTATGTTCGGACTGGGTCCGCTTTATCTTTTCTTTGTAACGAACCGCATGAATCGTAAAGATGCACGCAAAAAAGAAAGAAACAATACGTATTTAACAAATGCAGCGATTGTCGCTGTGTATGCCCTGATGATTTGGGCAGTCGGCTGGCAGGCATTTCTGCTGGTTCATGGTCCGATTATGTTTGTATCAGGCTCGCTTGGCATCTGGCTGTTTTATGTACAGCATCAGTTTGAGGATTCTTATTTTGAAGATGAATCAGAATGGGATTATGTTAAAGCAGCGGTGGACGGCAGTTCCTATTACAAATTGCCAAAAGTGCTTCAGTGGGTAACCGGCAATATTGGCTATCACCATGTGCATCACTTAAGCCCGCGTGTTCCCAATTACAATCTTGAAAAAGCGCACGAATCTACACCGCCTCTTCATCAGGCAACGACCATCACAATGGGGTCAAGTCTTCAATCGATCCGATTCCGCCTGTATGACGAGAGCCGTAAAACATTTGTTAGCTTTAAAGAAGTGAAACAGCGCATAAAAACAGGAGAACTGAACGTGCAGCTTAACCGGAAAATAAGCAGCGTTGAAGGAAAATAACCTTTACTTCACCCGTCCAATTGGGCGGGTGTTTTGGTTTTGGTGTTCTTTAGTGCAGTAAAGGGGCCTGGCCCCTTTACTGCACTAACGCGTTTTTCGGTATACTGAAAAGCAGAAAAGGACAGCTTTTTACGGTGAGTTTGCAGGGTTAATTTGATATAATATAGAAAAGAAAGGAAGGGCTTGGGTGCGTAATTGGTATAATATTTTTCCAAAGAATACGGGTTTGAACATCTACATATGGATTATTTTTTGTATGCTTCCGTTTTATTTTATTTTCAGGTCTTCTTCCTGGATTGAAATTGCGACAGGCATACTGATGATTTTGCTGTTTTTCATTGCGTACAGACTGACTTTTTTAACTAAAGGGTGGGTCAACTATGTGTGGGTAGGGATTGCAATTGCGATCAGTATCGCGATGACGGTCATATTCGGTTTTGTTTATTTCGCTTTATTTCTCGCGTTTATGGTGGGGAATGTTCAAAATAAAATTGGATTTTTTATTTTATATGGAATTCTTGTGTTAACGACGATTGCTACCGTGAATATCGCATTTTTTACGCAGGATGAATTATTTTTCTCTCAATTTCCTTTTGTGTTAATCAGTGTTATCGGTGTTATTCTTCTGCCTCTGAATTCGTATAACAGCAATAAAAGGGATAAGCTTGAAACACAGCTGGAGGTGGCAAATGAGCGTATATCCAAGCTCATTGTAATGGAGGAACGCCAAAGAATCGCACGGGATCTTCACGATACACTTGGCCAGAAATTGTCGCTGATCGGGCTGAAAAGCGACCTTGCCGGGAAGCTGATGACAGCAGATCCTGAAACAGCCAAAAAGGAAATTCTGGATATCAATCAAACAGCAAGAACAGCCCTCAAGGAAGTGCGTGAACTTGTTTCGGATATGAGAGGCACAAAGCTTCGGGATGAGCTGGTGCATGTGAAGCAGATTTTAAACGCTGCTGGGATTGCTTTTGATATACAGGGAACGGGTACTTTGCAGCACACACCTTTTCTAGTGGAAAATGTCCTGAGTATGTGTTTAAAAGAAGCCGTTACAAATGTCGTAAAGCATAGTGAAGCAGATCTGTGTGAGATCAGCATTCTGCAGACATCTGAAGAAATTCGTTTGCATATACAGGATGACGGAAATGGTCTGGCAGAAGGAGCGGATCGTGACAGCGGAAACGGTCTGCAGGGAATGAGAGAGCGCCTGGAATTTGTGAATGGTTCAATGGACATCCGTTTTTCTGAAGGTACATCATTGACCATACGGTTGCCTGTTGTCATTAAAGAATCAAAGGAGGAGTAACATGATCCGGATTGTATTAGCTGAGGACCAGGGAATGCTGCTTGGTGCATTGGGGTCCCTTCTTGATTTGGAAGAAGATATGGAGATTGTCGGAAAAGCTAAAAATGGAGAAGAAGCGCTGGAGCTGGTTAAGCAGGAGAATCCCGATGTGTGTATTATGGATATTGAGATGCCATTGATGAGCGGGCTCGATGCAGCGCTTGAACTAAAGGACCATCCTTGTAAAATCATCATCCTGACGACCTTTGCAAGATCAGGTTATTTTGAGCGTGCCCGAAATGCAGGGGTCAGCGGCTATTTGTTAAAAGACGGACCGAGCGATGAATTAGCCAATTCAATCCGCACCATTATGGAAGGCCGCCGTATTTATGCGCCTGAGCTTGTAGATATGGCTTTTGCAGATGTAAACCCCTTGACCGAGCGTGAAAAGCAGGTTATTGAACTCATTGCAGAAGGCAAAAACACCAAAGAAATTGCGAGCGAACTTTTTATCACAAACGGTACCGTGCGCAATTATATTTCGGTAATCCTGGATAAATTAGAGGTAAGCAACCGTATTGAAGCCATTTCCCGTTTTAAGGAAAAGGGCTGGTTTAAGTAACAGAGGAGAAGCAAAGCTGTTAAGCGCCTATCTTTTCTGGCCATTTAAAGCCGTTTTACTGCCCAGCAGGCGAATGATTTCTGTGGAAACAGAGATGAGCCTGTGCGGGTAATCCTGGACGGGTCTTCGTTTTCTGTTTGGAGCAGTCCGGTTCATTCCTTGCCGTTTTTCAATATCCTCTTCGTATGTGCTTCGAAGGATTCACTGACAAATTTAAGTAATAAAGCTAAAACTATTAAGTGTATATTAGCAATATCCTCCGCACATACTTCTGCGATTTTCCTCCGTATCTCCCGCAATTTTGTGCTTTGACACAGAATTTTCTCGTTTTCACATATCCCAGCCCCTTAAAGATGAAAATACTCTTATAATTAGGTATAATAAAAATAAAATATATGTGAAAAAATTCACAAAGTAATTTCATGAACGTATATTGCTTGCTGATAGGAGAATCTCTCACATGAATGTTTTAAATCCTTATCTTAAACAATATAAAGGCACACAGATTTTTTTAGTGGTCACAGCTATTTTAACCGGTTTGAGCATTATTGCGCAGGCGTATTTAATCGTGCTTGCTGTAGATCGTGTTTTTCTTCAGGGACAGCCGTTTGAATCGATTGTCCCTATTCTGGGCTGGCTGGCACTTGCCTTGCTCCTGCGGGCTGGACTTACTTTTGCCAGCGGACGGGCAGGAGTCCGTATGGCATCAAAAGTGAAGCAGGATTTTCGCAGGAGGCTGCTTGATAAGTTTTCAAAAAACCCGGTGCAGGCTTCGCTTCAGGGACAGTCGGGTCAAAAGGTAAGTGTCATGATGGATGCAGTGGATGAGATTGACAGCTATTTCAGCCGCTACATTCCCCAGGTGATTCAAACGTCCATCATACCCCTGATGATCCTGATTATTGCATTCAGCCAGCATCTTTACACCGGTCTTCTGATGATTATAACAGCACCTTTTATTCCGCTGTTTTTTATTATCATCGGCATTAAAACGCAAAAGAAATCAGAAGAACAGTTGGATAAGATGGCTGCTTTTTCGGGTCGCTTTTTGGATACGCTTCAGGGGTTGACTACACTGAAATTATTTGGCCGGTCTGCTAAGCAGAAGGACGCGATACGCGAAAGCAGCTACGGCTTCAGAGATGCGACAATGGACGTGCTGAAGGTCGCGTTTATTTCTTCCTTAATGCTCGAGTATATTTCTATGCTGAGCATCGGGCTGATTGCACTTGAACTTGGTCTTCGGCTTGTAGTGTTTGAAAGTGTCACTTTTTTCACTGCATTCTTCCTGCTGGTTCTGGCTCCAGAATTTTATTTAGCGATTAAAGAGCTGGGCAGCGCTTTTCATACCGGAAGAGGCAGCATGGGGGCTGCAAAAAAAATTATAGATGAACTTGAAAAGGACGACCAGCCAGTGGCGTGGGGGGAAAGACAGCTTGATGTTTCCCATCCTCCTGTTATACGCCTTAAAGAAGCAGGCTTTAAATATGGTGACAAAGGCTTTGAGCTAACCGGTGTATCTGCTGAGATCAAGCCTTATATGAAAGTAGCAGTTGTGGGACGCTCCGGTGCAGGTAAATCTACTTTGCTTCATTTGCTTGCCGGACTTGTCGCGCCGTCAAAAGGGAGCATTGAAGTTGAAGGTCACCCTTTATCCCATTATTCCGAGGAAGCATGGTTTGATGAAGTCAGCTATATATCACAGAAACCATATGTGTTTTCAGGCACCATTGCCCAAAATATTGCTATAGGCGGTGGCAGGCAGGCAGCACGTGAAGACATTATAGAGGCTGCACAAAAAGCAGGGATTTCAGAAATGGTTTCATCTCTTTCCCAGGGCTATGATACGCCAGTTGGAGAAGGCGGACGAGGATTATCCGGCGGGGAAAAACAGCGTCTGGCCATTGCTAGAGCATTTCTAAAAAACCCGTCCATTATTTTATTTGATGAACCAACTACCGGACTTGATTTAAAGACTGAACAAATTCTGCAGGCATCGATTAAAGAGCTTTCTAAAGAATCCACAGTCATTACGGTCGCACACAGGCTGCACACCATTCAGGATGCGGATCTTATTTTATTCCTTGAAAATGGTGAACTGAAAGGTGCCGGCACTCACGAAGAATTGATGAATGAAGAAACTGATTATCGCAGCATGGTGTCACTGCAGCAGGGAGGGAATTCAGCATGAAGGACCTGTCCATTGTTTTGAAAGAAGTAGGGCGTGAAAGAAAAGACATTTTTATGTCCATTTTATTTGGGTTTTTGGCGGGCATTACGGCCGTCGGTTTATTTGCATCAAGTGGATATCTGATATCGAAGGCGGCCCTGGTTCCACCTCTATACGCACTGACGGTTATGATTGCACTTTTAAAAATGTTCGGTCTTGCACGTGCAGTCAGCCGCTATGGAGAGCGCCTTTATTCTCATAGAGCTACGTTTTCAATTTTGAGTAATTTAAGAGTGAATTTTTTTGAAAAGCTTGAACCTCTTGCACCAGGCATTTATCAAAAATACCGGAGCGGAGATTTATTGGCGCGGATTGTAGGAGACGTGGAAAGTCTGCAAAATTTCTTTCTGCGTGTGTATTATCCGCCTATTGTACTCGTTATTGTTTTTTTAAGTACCATTGCTTTTACGATGTTTTTCTCGGTGTATATTGCGCTCGTTTTAGTCATTGGCCTAATTTTAACGGCTCTGGTTGTGCCAGCCTATTTTGCTTTTAGCCAGCGCAAAATCGACTCACGTGTGCGTGAACAGCGAGGGGAGCTTTCGACAGAAGTGACGGAGCTTTTATACGGCTTCCGGGAGCTGAAATTGTATCAGCGATTAGATGAAAAAGAAAATCTGCTGAAAGCTTCTTCTCAGAATTATATTCAGGAACAGGAGCGCGAAGGGGTTCAATTGATATTTAACCAGTCAGTTAATACAGCGGTCTCCCTGATGATTTCATGGGTGGTGCTGGCGCTTGGTGCCTATCTGGTAACAGAAGGCCAGTTTGACGGGCTGTTTTTAGCGATGCTGGTAATGATTTCTCTTACTGTTTTTGAAAATGCAACTCCTATGGCAGCTTTGCCTGGGAACCTGGAAGAAAGCAGAACGGCTTCAAACCGGCTGTATTCGGTGGTGAAAGAAGAGCCAGCAGGCACTTTAGAGCCCATCACTTCACTGCCCGAATCACAAGCGCTGTCTGTTCGTTTTGATGAGCTTTCCTATCAATTTGAAGGTGAAGAGCAACAAGCAGTACGTAACGTGAGTTTTTATCTTCCTGAAGGTTCAAAAACGGCGATTGTGGGTCCAAGCGGTTCAGGGAAATCAACGGTGCTGATGCTCATGTTAAAAGTGCTTCAAGCAAGCGAAGGTGATCTGCAGCTGGGCGGACATTCCATTAAGCATGTAAACGATGAGGATATTTGGTCCAAATCAAATGTCGTCCTGCAGGATAATCATTTTTTTTATGGCACCATCCGGGAGAACCTTGAGCTTGCTGGAACCGGCTTTTCAGATGAAGAGTTTAAACATGCTCTTTATCAAGTTGAACTGTCTCATTTTGATCTCAACAGTGAAGTTCTTGAGCGCGGTGAAAATCTTTCCGGCGGTGAAAAACAGCGTCTTGCGATTGCCCGTGCGATGCTGAAAGGGCAGCGGCTGTGGATCTTAGACGAACCCACTTCCTCGATTGATGCCCTGACTGAGCAGGTTCTGTACGAGCGTTTATTCAAGCAGGCTGCTGATGATACACTCGTTCTTGTGAGTCATCGTCTCACGGGTCTTGAAAAAATGGATCAGATTATTGTGATGGAAAAAGGGGAAGTTGTAGAAGCCGGATCTTTTAATGATCTCATGGCTAAGCAAGGCTACTTTTATGAAATGAAGCAAATTGAGAAAAGTGTTTTTGGGTAGGAGCAGCATAAAAGGCGTCCGGAATAGATCATTTCTGGGCGTCTTTTTTATGGAGTGAGTTTGCCTCTGCCATGACCTTTCCACAAAACTTCTTCAAAATGATACAATCAAATCATCGATAAATTAACGTGTCAGGAGTTTGAAAATGAGTGCAGAAGAATTTTTTCTAAGAAAACGTAAGGAGCTGAAGGTTTCCCTTAATGAGGTTCAAAAAAGAGCTGTGCTGCATACGGAAGGGGCGCTGCTTTTACTGGCTTCACCCGGCTCGGGTAAAACGACCACCATAATTATGCGCATTGGCTACTTAATTGAGGTTAAAGGCGTTTCACCGGACCGCATTAAAGGAGTCACCTTCAGCAAGGCATCAGCTGAAGATATGAAAAGCAGGTTTGCACGGTTTTTCCCTGAGCTTGAGCCGGTTGATTTTTCCACGATCCACTCACTGGCATTTTCCGTGGTGCGGGAGCATTGCCGGGAGCATGGCATAGAATACCAGCTAATTGAAGGGAATTTTGATCCTGCCAATCCGGCTGCCAACAAAAAGATGCTCCTCCGTACACTTTTTCAAAAGCTGAACGGGGAAACGATAACAGACGATCAGCTGGAGGAACTTTCGAGCTATATCAGCTTTATAAAAAACAAGCTGCTGCCCAAAGAAAAGTGGTCAACCATTCCGTGTGAAGTCCCGCAGGCAGAAAGAATTTTTCAGCAATATGAAGAAACAAAAGCGCAGAATAAAAAGCATCTCCTGCTTGATTATGATGACATGCTGACGTTTGCAAATGAAGCACTTGCCTCGAATCGACGTTTATTGAAAAAGTATCAGCAAAAATACGAGTACCTTCTGACAGATGAAAGCCAGGATACCTCTCTTGTGCAGCATGCCATTATTGAAAAGCTTGCTAAGCAACATGGGAATTTATGCGTTGTAGCAGACGACGACCAGTCGATTTATACATGGCGGGCTGCCGAACCGCAATATTTACTGGATTTTAAAAAGGTATATCCGGACGCAGCCGTTTTGATGATGGAGCAAAATTACCGTTCCACTCCTCAAATTGTCGAGCCTGCTAACCGGTTTATTAAACGAAACAAAAACCGATATGATAAAAATATGTTCACTCAAAATACGGAAGGAGATAAAATCAGCATCAAAGTGTTCCCGGATTATGAGGACCAGTCCCGCTATATTGGACGGGAGCTTGCTGCATTAACGAATTACAAGGAGGCGGCGGTGCTGTACCGGACGAATAGTTCAGCCATTCTACTGATGAATGAACTTGACCGCGCGGATATCCCCTTTTACATGAAAGATTCAGATCAGCGATTTTTTTCTCACTGGGTAGTGGAAGATATCCTGAATTTTATGCGGCTCACGTTTAACGATAAACGAATCGATATTTTTGAGCAGTTTCACTCAAAGTGCAAGGGCTATATTACAAAGCAGCAGGTTCAACAGCTAAAAGGCGTGCCTTCTCAGGATTCCGTCTGGGACAAGCTGATTCAGCATGTTCCATTAAAGGATTATCAAATTAAACAGGTGAAAGCATTAAAACAGACCTTTCATTTAATGAAGGATGAGGCACCTTATCCTGTGATTAAGCTGATCCGGGAGCGCGCAGGCTATGACAAAGCGCTTGAGAAAATGAGCGAGCGATTGGGTTTTTCAATGGATCATCTGAAAGATATACTTATGACGCTTGAAGAAATTGCGCGAAAAGAAGAAACAATGAAAGGCTTCGCTGCCCGTTTAAAGCATTTGGAATCTCTGCTGAAAACATCAAAGTTCAATAAAAATCAAAACGCAGTAACCCTCTCCACCCTGCACAGCTCTAAAGGATTGGAATTTAAGAACGTTTATATGATGGATTTGATTGCGGATGTGATTCCTTCTAAAAGCGATCAAAAAGAAAGCGATGAGGGGAATAAGGAGCCAATGGAAGAAGCGGCACGACTGTTCTATGTGGGAATGACAAGAGCCCAGGAGCACCTGGAGCTCCTGTCTTACCGCATCCGCAACGGCAAGGCCACGAAACCTTCTCTATTCCTATTAAATGTGAATCACATCATCAACCCGCCGGAAGAAAAAGAAGAAGCATCCATCCATGCACGGCCAGTCCCAAAAAATCCGAATGCCCTTACAAGAGTTTCAGAGCTGGAAGTTGGCAGGAACGTCAAGCACCGGGTCTTCGGGCGGGGAGAAATCCTGGGATTTGTTGACGAGGGTCTTGAAATCCGCTTTACTAAATCCACTAAAAAGCTGTCCATCGAAATGTGTTTGACCATGGGGCTGCTTGAACCGGGTGATCAGTAAATGGGCGAGAGGCACATCACCTACACTGCCAAACCGCAAAAATGGGCGTTTGCTCTCATTTTCTTTTTCGCAGTTTTGCCGCTGCCCTATATGATGCAAAATCAGGCAGGGCCGGTGTTGTGGATCTACATCGTTGTTTTAAGCGGAATTTTACTGCTGGGTTTTCTCCGTTTTGAGATTAAAGTGGAAACGGGAGCCCTGCACTATTCGATCCAGTTGTTCTCTAAGTCTATTTATCAACTCTCGCTTCCTCCGGAGAAGATAAAAAGAATGCTGTTTTGCCGTTTCGGCTGGACATCTAAAGGCGTGGTCATTGGATTGCAAAAGGGGTTTTCAATTCGACTCGTCCGTTTTTCGGATGCTGGCATTCAAGCTGTTTACATCTTTGCATGCGAACATGAACTTTCTGTTCATAAAACGGATGAATATCTCTCGCTTGAAAAATCAACGGCAGCCTCAAAAGAGCGACATGAAAAAGGTAGGAAATTATAAAGATCTAATGCGTATCATGAGTTGAATGAGGAATTAGCGGAGAGGGGATGAAAGGTATGGAAATCCATTTAGACGATCTCTCAGGGACAAAAATAAAAGAACTGATCAGAGAGCATCTGTCAGGGATGCTGGAGCATTCTCCGCCGGAAAGCAAGCATGCACTTGGTCTTGAAGAGCTGAAAAAATCGGATATCACGTTTTGGAGTGCGTGGGAAGAAGAGGAACTGCTCGGTTGCGGAGCATTAAAAGAGATTGACGCTCAGCATGGTGAAATTAAATCGATGAGAACGGTAAAAGCCCATTTAAGAAAAGGCGTGGCAAGAAGGCTTCTTGAGCATGCAATAGATGAATCGCGCCGCCGCGGCTATAAGCGTATTAGCCTGGAAACCGGATCAATGGGAGCGTTTGAACCCGCAAGGCAGCTTTATTTACGTTTTGGGTTTACATTTTGTCCGCCGTTCAACGGGTATAAAGAGGATCCTAACAGCTTATTTATGACTAAAGAATTATCATGATGTCCAGTCCTGAATAGTAAAAGCAAAAAAGCCTCCATTATGGAAGGCTTTTTTACATTGGAATAAATCTAACTATTCTTCAGCAGCCAAGGCATCTGCTTTTGTAGTGTGAACCGTTCCAAATGGATGATTAGGCGGAGCGTAAATAGAGTAGAGCTTCAAAGGTGTACTTCCTGTATTAATTAGATTGTGCCAGGTTCCCGCGGGGATAAAAATAGCGGAATCGTCCATCACATTGCTTTGGAATTCAACTGATTGGTTGGTGGTTCCCATTTGAATCACGCCGTTGCCCTGCTCAACACGCAGGAACTGGTCTACGTTTGGGTGCATTTCTAAACCGATGTCTTCTCCTGGGTTAAGACTCATGAGTGTCAGCTGCAAATGATTTCCAGTCCATAAAGCGGAGCGAAAAGCATTATTTTGCAGTGTGGCTTCGTTAATGTTTACAACGTACGGGGCGGGTCCGTAGTCGGGTAATCGGTACCAATGATCTCCAGCGTTGGAGTGGTAAGAATCATATCGGATTGTCTGGTATGGATCATTGTTATAGTAACCATATGGATTATAATACATGCTAATCAGTCCTTTCCCGGCTTTATTAGTATCCTATGCTGAAGTCGGGAAGAGGTACTTAAAATAGGACCGGTCCATTTCCGCTCCGGCCGGAGGCTTTCCGCGTGGCGGGAGGTGAGCCCCTTTGATGCTTTGGCATCTGCCTGGTCTCACCCTTCCCGCTTTTTCACGCTGGAGTCCCGGCCTCCGCTGCAATGAACCTATTCTTTTGTCATTTCACTTGTACTTATAATAGAGAACAGCTGTCTACTGTTTTTTTGCAAGCAATGTATTTTAAAAAGGGAAGAAGACCGGTTCATTTCCGCTGCGTCCGGAGGCTTTCCGCGTGGCGGGAGGTGAGCCCCGTTGATGCTGCCGCATCTGCCGTGTCTCACCCTTCCCGCTGCATCACGCAGGAGTCCCCGGCCTCCGCTGCAATGAACCTATTCTTTGGTGATTTCACCTGTAAACACAATGCTCCACAGCTGCCGATTGCTCTTTACACAAGCAATTATTTTTTGTAAGAGGGAAGGGGACCGGTTCATTTCCGCTCCGGCCGGAGGCTTTCCGCGTGGCGGGAGGTGAGCCCCGTTGATGCTGTCGCATCTGCCTGGTCTCACCCTTCCCGCTGCATCACGCAGGAGTCCCCGGCCTCCGCTGCAATGAACCTATTCTATTGTTACTTTACTTATTAAATACAATGTAGAAAAAGTTTTTCTGCGTAAGCACCAGAATCAAAAAAGCCGCCGTAGATTCCATAGAGATGGAGGATACGGCGGCTTTTCATCTTATTAAAGTCCAAGTGAAATATATTTTGTTTCCAAGTATTCGTCGATGCCTTCGTGTCCGCCTTCGCGGCCGAGTCCGCTTTGCTTGAATCCGCCGAACGGTGCCTGGGCTGCGGATGGGAGTCCGTCGTTTAAGCCGACGATGCCATATTCGAGTGCTTCAGAGATGCGGATGCCGGCTGCAATATTTTCTGTGAATACGTATGCGGCTAGTCCGTAAATCGTGTCGTTTGCCCGTTGAATCACTTCTTCCTCCGATGAAAAAGTGGTGATCGGTGCTAACGGACCAAATGTTTCTTCGTTCATGCAGAGCATATCGTCTGTAACGCCTGATAATACGGTCGGTTCAAAATATAAGCCTTCCCGAACGGATCCGCCAAGCTCTACGTTTGCTCCCTTTTCTTTTGCATCTTTAATATGTTCATTCACTTTATCCACTGCGTCCTGGTTGATTAATGGACCCAGATCCACGCCTTCCTCAAGTCCATTGCCAAGTTTGAGTTTATTTACTTTTTGGGTGAACTTTTCGGTAAATTCTTTTGCGATGGATTCATGAACATAAATGCGGTTGGCACATACGCAGGTTTGACCGGCGTTTCGGAATTTAGTGGCGATTACTCCGTCTGCCGCCTTATCAAGGTCGCTGTCTTCCATGACAATGGCTGGGGCATGACCGCCAAGCTCAAGTGAAAGTTTTTTGACTGTATCAGCAGCGCCCTTCATTAAGGTTTTGCCTACTTCAGTTGAGCCGGTGAATGTGATTTTGCTGACTCTTTTGTCCTGAAGCCATTCTTCGCTGATTTCAGAGGATTTTCCTGTGACAAGATTGATGACGCCCTTTGGTATACCTGCTTGTTCAGCGAGCTGAACGAGCTTGATTGCAGTAAGCGGTGTCGAACTTGCCGGCTTGATGACAACTGTGCAGCCGGAAGCAAGTGCCGGTCCCACTTTACGGGTAATCATCGCAGCAGGAAAGTTCCATGGTGTGATGACAGCCGTAACACCGACGGGCTGTTTGTGTACGAAGATCCGCTTATTTTCCTGGGATGCCGGGATCATTTCTCCGTACACCCGCTTGCCTTCTTCTGCAAACCATTTAATAAAGCTGTTGGCGTAAGCAATTTCTCCCTCCGCTTCCTTCAGCGGTTTTCCTTGTTCGAGCGTCATGATTCTTCCAAGTGCCTGTGTCTCATCATCAATCAGCGCAGCCCATTTTAGCAGCAGTTCACTTCGTTCATACGCTGTCCGCTTAGACCAGGGAAGAAATGCAGCATGAGCGGCATCTACAGCGCTTCTTGCCTCCTGTTTTCCGCCTTGGGGAACGGTGGCAAAGACTTTCTCAGTTGCAGGATTCGTGATTTCAATCACAGGTAAATCCTGTCCTGTTTCTTTTCCGTCAATCAGTAAAGAATATCGATCCACAATTATCCACTCCTAATCTGATTTTCAATACTACTCTAGTACCCTATTTTATTCGTCTAAATCATTTTACCCTTAGTGAATGGATGTTCATTTTTGTGGTACGGTGAGCTATACTGTACGTAAGAGAATAGCAGGAGGGGAACGCATTTGCCGGTGAACAAAGGGGATATATTTACATGGAAGCGTACTTTCACGGAGAAAGAAATCCGGCGATTCGGTGAACTGACAGGTGATATGGGTCAGCATCATACAAAAAAAGATGAGAATGGAAGAGTAATGGTGCATGGCTTGCTGACTGCGAGTATTGGCACAAAAATTGGCGGTGATCTGCATTATATAGCAAGAGAAATGACGAGCAGATTTCTCCGTCCAGTTTTTTCAGGAGATACGATTACGTGTGAACTACTGGTAACCGATGTAATCCCAAAAGAGGGGTTCAGTTTGGTTACTGTAACTTCCGTTTACACAAATCAAAATGGAAAAGAGGTTTTATCTGCATCCAGTGAAGGAATTATACGAGACAAATAGGACCGTTTTAAGCTCAATTTTAAAAAACAAAAAAAGCTGGCAGAAATGTGAGGATTACGCTTTAACGGGAGGTTTTCGTAATGATTCGAAAGGCTGCGCGCGAAGATGCATTAAAAATCAGCAGGGTGAGGGTACAAGGGTGGCAATCGACGTATAAAGGGCTGATTGATCAAAAATTTCTTGATGGAATGTCTGAGAAACGGCTGGCGGAAAAATGGGAAAAAGATTTTGATGATGAAAGGGCCTGTACATGGGTCGCTGAGATCGATAACGAGATTATAGGTTTTGCGATTGCAGGAGAATCAAGAGAATCAGATTTTCCTCATCACCCCTACGAGATTATGGCTATTTATCTATTAAAACCGCATCAAAACCAAGGAATAGGTCAAATGCTCGTTTCAAAGATCATTGAACAACTTGCCTTGACGGGAGACGGGGGAATTTATGTGTGGGCATTTGATGAGAATCCTTATTGTGCGTTTTATCAAAAGCTTGGCGGCACTCCAATGTCTCATCAGGTATTGGAGATAGAAGGCAAAGGCTATAACGAAACGGCTTACGGCTGGGAGAGCCTGCGAGACATACGGCTGTAAACAAATACTGGTTAGTTGGAGGAAATCGATGGAGGGCACAGTTTACCAAGTACATTCCCTAAATGCGGGAAAGACTGAAACACTGACATTCGGCAGCAAAACCTTTGATTCAGCGATACGGAAGCGCCCGGTGAATCGTCGGGTTTGGGTGCATAAATTAGGGATAGAAGAGGATGAGCAGGCCTACAAGGATCATGGCGGCACAGAAAAAGCCATATGCCAGTATCCTTACGAATATTATGGTTATTGGAAGGATCTCCTCGGGTTTTTAGAGACTGAGGCATTGTTTGGAGAAAACTTGTCGACAATCGGCCTGACTGAGGAGAACACGCATATCGGTGATATCTTCGCCCTGGGGGAAGCCCGCCTGCAGGTAACAGAGCCAAGGCAGCCGTGCTATAAGCTTGCAGCAAAATATAATATCCCTGATCTGGTGGCAAGAATGCAGAAGTCAGGCTATACAGGCTTTATGTTCAGGGTGCTCGAAGAGGGATGGGTGTCTCCGGGTGATGAACTGATCCTGATCAGTCAGGACGAAAAACGCGTCACCGTTGCCGAGGTAAACCGGGTGAAATGGAATAAAAAGGCCTCAGCAGAAGAAGTAGAAGAAATCCTTTCTGTTGAAGCCCTGTCAAAAACATTACGAGAGACGTTGAGTAAAAGAAGGAAGATGTAATACCTGCAAAACAGGAGGCTGGGACAAACCTCAAAAAAGTTTACAAAACAAGAAACTATTTATTGGTAGTAGTAGGTGAGCGGAGCGGAAGGTGGCGACTGCAGGATATTACGGCAAGCTGAGACTTTACAGGGCAACGCCCTGAAAAAGCTCAGCGCCGTCTCTGAGAAAGCGTCCGCCTGAAGTGCAGTGAACCGGTCGTAGAGCTTGAGACACTTTTGTCCTAAGCTCTTTTAGTTATGTTTTCTTTTATTCACACAAGGGGAACAAAACATGGTAGGATGTAGAAATTAATTCTATTCGCAAAACGAAAGAAATCAGGTGTGAAGAAATGAAGGCTTCTAATGTATATATATGGCTTACAGGGCTTATGGTGGTGTGGGGCTTGAATGTAGTGGCTTTAAAGATCCTCGTTCAATCCTTTGATCCGATTGCCATGACCTCCATCCGGATTTTAACTGCCGGAAGCGGCGTGCTTTTGATTTTGGCTTTTATGAAAAAATGGAGGATGCCAACGCTTCGGGAATTTGGGGTAATCACGGGAGTAGGGTTGTTTAATGTCGTTGGACATCACTATTTTTTATCAATTGGTCTGACTCTTACATCAGCCGTTAATGCTGGACTCATTCTTGGATTAATACCAATTTTAACTGCCATTGCGGCGATGATTTTCTTAAAGGCTAGGCTTACACCGTTGAAGCTCATTGGTATAATCATTGGCTTTGCAGGTGTGGCGCTCGTTGTGATGGCTGGCAGCCAGGGGGCTTTTCGCGTCGCAGCTGGAGATTTATTTATTTTTATGGCTGGACTGACTCAGGCAATTTCCTTTGTGCTGATTAAAAAGACTTCTACTTCCATGAGCGTGCTGCTTTTGACTGGCTGGATGATGATGACTGGCTCTGTGATCCTGATGGGAATCAGCTTCGCAACAGAACCTGGAGGCTTTGCTTCTCTGCTTCAGGGAGAGGGGTACCAATACGCCCTGTTCTTCGCATCCGCTATTTTCGCTACTTGTTTAGGGCATATGATTTATAATAATGCCATCCGTTTAATAGGACCGAGTGAGTCAGCTGTCTTCACGAATTTGAATTTGCTGTTTTCCATCGCAGGGGCGGCGATCCTTTTAAATGAGGATTTGTATATTGAACAGCTTCTCGGCTTTTTATTTATCGTAGCAGGGGTAGTCTCAGGAAGCGGGGCCATTGATCACTGGATCCGTTCAAGAAAATTAAAGAAGGCAGAGCTGCGTGAAAAAGCGCCCCAAACCGGCAGACATCGTCATTATTCCTAATCAGTTTACAATTTTTTAACTATAACACTAGGACTCTCTTACATTTCCGCTCAAGGTTAAGATAAACTAAGAGTATAGGAAAAAGAAGGGAGTTTTTTTATGGCACTGATTGATTGTAATTTCTTTTCTGAAGCGCTCGGAATCAATACTTCGATGAAGGTAATTCTTCCACAGGAAACGACCAACCAAATAGGGATGACCGGAAAAAAGGCAAAGGGGCTTTATCCAGTGCTGTTTCTTTTACATGGGCTGTCTGACGACGATTCCGCATGGATTCGCAGAACTTCCATTGAGCGGTATGTATCTGAAATGGGAATCGCGGTGGTTATGCCGCAGGTTCACCGCAGCTTCTATACGGATATGGAACATGGTCAGCGGTACTGGACCTTTATAAGCGAAGAGCTTCCAGATGTTGCCCGTTCCTTCTTCCCTCTTTCAGACAGAAGGGAAGATACCTTCACAGCCGGTCTTTCAATGGGCGGATATGGAGCGTTTAAACTGGCACTGAGCCACCCGGACCGATTTTCAGCTGCTGCCAGTCTGTCAGGAGTTATGGATATTGCCGGGTTCAAAAGCCGTTCTGGAAAGCCTTATCATGATTACCACTTAATATTTGGAAACAAACAAATTGCTGAAACATACGAAGATCTTTTCTATTTGCTGGAAAAAAGAAACCAGGAATCCGGGCCGAAACCAATGCTCTTTCAATGCTGCGGTGAGGATGATCACCTATATGAGGAAAACAAACGGTTTAATCATTCCTGCTCGAAAACGTCCTTTGAACATGTCTATACAGAGGACGTTGGGCGGGGGCACGCCTGGGATTACTGGGATGAAAAGATACAGGATGTCTTAAACTGGCTGCCGATAGAAAAAGGGGAGTAAAAAGAATAGTCACCGATCAAAATCAGCTGATGGTTATCAGGCAGATTTTTAGCGGCATCAATCATTTTGGGGTGTAGGGTTAAATGATTAAAATTATAAACGCAGAAAAAAGCAGCAGCGATTCCGTAGTGTTTCCTCCCTTCAGTATGGAGATCCATATTCATGAAGCAGCTGCTATTCATTCAAGTCTGAATGTCCGCAGTGTGTTGATGGATATTTTCTCCGGTGGTATGTCTCTTTCCGGCGGCAGCATAGAAATATCCGGGAACAAGCTTTCTTCTGATTTAAAAAACTGCAAAAGCCGATTATCATGTATGTTTCTTGATGATGGCTTATACGAACGATTGACGGTTACAGAGCAAATTGTATTTTGGAAAAATTTACATTCATCTTCTCGTACATCAGATGAAACTCTTCGTCTCGTTCAGCTTGAGCATCTAAAGAAAAAACGAATCTCCTCCCTTACTTTTTCTGAAAAAAGGCGGGTCCACTTTGCCAGGCTCCTGCTTGAAAATAAGCCGGTGCTCATTTTGGAGGAGCCTGATCAAAATGTGGATCTTGAAACGAGACGAGTGATCAAAAAAGTAACTGAGGCATTAAAAGAGGAAGGCAAAAGCATCCTTCTTTTAACTGGGAATATGGAAAGTGCTTTATTTATGACAGAGCGCGTACACCGTCTGGATGAAAAGGGGCTGCATCAGCTGGATGTTAAACTCGAGGAGGATGGATCCAGTGAAGAAGAAAAACCTGACAGGGAAGACTATTGTGTCAGTCAGCCTGTTCAAATTGAAAAAATTCCGGCAAAGATAAATGAAAAAATCATCCTGTTTAATCCTCCTGAAATTGATTTTGTTGAAAGCAGCGAAGGACAATCCAACTTGAGTGTTCAGGGGGAAGTATATCCATGTACATTTACACTGAATGATCTTGAGAAGCGGCTCGTTCCATTCGGATTTTTCCGTTGCCACCGTTCCTACATCGTCAATTTGCAGAAGGTAAGAGAGGTCGTTACATGGACGCGAAACAGTTACAGTCTGGTCCTCGAGGGGACAGATCGTACGACAATCCCTCTTTCAAAATCAAAAATGGCCGAATTAAAAGAGATGCTTGGTTTAAAATAGAATTCATTCATGGCCGTTTTTGCGCTATTCAACCTATCCTGACATCCTTTCATCATTCTTTTAATGCAGGGTCACCCACACTTTTATAAGATGGAATCAGGAAGTGAAGGACTGAGTCCATCTTATAAAAGCAGGAGGCGTATCATGGAAAACATCATAGAAGTTAAAGGGCTGGCTAAGATTTTCGGTAATGAAACGGCATTAAAGGATATTTCTTTCGAAGTGAAAAAAGGTGAGACATTTGGTTTTTTGGGTCCAAGCGGATCAGGCAAAACAACAACCATTAAAATCCTCACCGCTCAATTAAGAGAAACAGACGGAGAAGCCTATGTCTTTGGGGTGCCGGCAGAACAAGTAAAGCAAAACCATTACCGCCGCAGAATTGGTGTTTTAACCGATAATTCCGGCCTGTACAGCAGATTAAGCATTTGGGACAATTTAAAGCTTTACTGCGATTTATATGATGTGCCAGCAGCGAGAATCGAAGAAGTAATTGAAATGGTGAATTTAAAAGGCGAAGAAAAGAAAAAGGTTTCAGCCCTTTCCAAAGGGATGCTGCAGCGCGTGATCCTTGCCAGGTCTTTTTTGCACAAACCGGAACTTTTGTTTTTGGATGAACCAACTTCTGCTTTGGATCCGGTTAATTCCAGGCATATCTACCGGGGGCTAGAGAAATTAAAAAGTGAAGGAACGACAATCTTTTTAACCACTCATGACATGAATGAAGCAGAATTATTATGTGATCGTGTAGCTTTCCTGAACAATGGCACCATCCAGCTTCTTGAAGAGCCTAAAGTGCTGAAAAAGAAATTTGGCAATGACATGCTGAAGGTTGAATTGACAGACGGAACAGAAGTGATGATTGAAAAAGGTCCAAAAGGGGCTCAGCAATTATTCGAGTATATGAATGTGAATAAAGTAGCTGGGATTCAATCAAATGAACCAACGCTTGGTGATATTTTTATTGAGGTGACAGGGAGGAAGCTTTCATGAATCAATCCATAAAAAGGACAATGGCTATTTTTCAAAAGGACTATAAGGATTTTACGAAAAATTTGTATGTTTCATCTATGGTTTTTCTGCCCCTTTTCCTGGCAGCGTTTTATGGGAGAATGGGTGTACAGAGCCTTGATATGGTTTTTATGGTCTTCAACCTGACACTGACCGTTATCGCAGCATTTACACAATCGGCATTAATTGCAGAAGAAAAAGAGAAAAACACTCTTCGAGGACTCATGCTTTCTCCGGCCGGCACAGGTGAAATCTTAATTGGAAAGAGTCTCGTAAGTTTCCTGATTTCCGCAATTGTTCTCATATTCTCGGCTTTTTTGATCGGTTATCAACCTGAAAATGCTTTACTGATTGGAGCTGCACTGTTTGTTTCCATTCTCTTCTATTTGGGAATTGGCACTCTGCTTGGGCTGATTACGCGATCCGTAATGGAAGCATCTGTTGTTATACTGCCTGTTCTGTTATTTTTCTCATTCAGTTCCTTTGCCGTACAGCTTTCAGACCAGTATCCTATTTTAAAGGCGGCAGAATACCTGCCGAATTCACAGCTTGTAGATCTTGGATACGCCGTTCAAAATGGCGCAGGCTTCGGGGATGGCTGGGCCGCACTGCTAATTATCACGGCATGGACGGTTGGAATATCTGCACTTGTTGTGGCAGTGTATCAAAAGAAAATGGTAGACAAATAATTTATAAAAAAGAGCTTGGGACATGTGTCTCAAGCTTTTTTAGCGGTTCACTGCGCTTCAGACGGACGAAGGGAGCGCTGCAAATTTCTATAGCTCTTGCCCTGCAAAGTCTCAAGCCACCATCATTTCCTGCTGAGATCGCGTCGTGACGATCGTTCATCTGGTCGTCTCAATACCGACTTCTTTCGATTATTTTCCGGGAAATAATCCATTTGCTTAGTCAAATGTCATAAATTCAGCTTTCCTGCCTGCGGATTGTAAAATAATAGCTTAAATACTGCACAAGCGGGATTAGGAGGACAATCCAAATGCTGAGAGAAGGAATAATTCGTTCATATACCGGTTCAAAAGCTAAAATTAGAACGATCAAAGGGACAAGATAAGCTAAGATAATATAAGAGTTTCTGCAGGCTCTAGCTGTAATGGCTCGTTCTCTTTCATCCTGCTCAGAAAATTCAGGCGGCAAAATAAAGGATTTAAATGATTTTTTTTCTTTGGATAGTTTTTTCATATGGACATAGGATAAGGCGCCAAAAAAGCACATTGCAATGAAAGGGAGAATAGGAATTTCTACAGCAAAACCATCTGTTTGATTCCAAATAAAATCCGCAAATGATTCATTGCCTTTGTAAAATGCTGTTGCCAGCCAGCCTAAACATAAAATAGACAACACATTAATAACTGTCATTTTCGTGATATTATTTTTCATTACTTTCTCCTCCCAGCCAAAATAGTTCTTCCATTTTCACTTTAAATACTTCACAAATATTCAGTCCAAGAAGCAGGGAAGGGATATAGTCCTGCTTCTCAATTGCAGCAATCGTCTGCCTCGTCACGTTCACTTTTTCGGCAAGTTCCTCCTGTGTCAGTTTATGAATCGCACGCAATTCCCTCACCCTGTTTTTTATAAGCATATTCTCATCACCTCATGTTAAATAAACTTAACATTTATACTCCTATTGTATAGTTGAGTTAACAAAATGTAAAGTCAGTTTAACATAAATACTTTAATTATTTAGTTGACTCTCACGTAACGGGATACTATATCATGAAATCGAAGGGAGGGCTTTGGATGACATATAAAATAAAAGAAGTAGCTGATCTGGTTGGCATCAGTGTGCGCACACTGCACCATTATGATGAAATAGGACTTCTGATTCCAGATCAACTAAGTCAAACCGGTTATCGCCTGTATTCTGAGGAAAATCTGGAAACACTGCAGCAAATCTTATTTTTTCGTGAACTTGATTTCCCATTGAAAGAAATTAAAGAAATGATGAGCCAGCCTGATTACAATCGTCAGGAAGCGCTGGAGCTTCACAGAAAACTCCTGTTGGAAAAACGAAAACGGCTTGATCAGTTACTTGTTTCCATTGATAAAACCATTCTTCATATGAAAGGAGAGATTAAAATGAGTCAAAAGGAAAAGTTTGAGGGCTTTGATTTCAGCCAAAATCCTTATGAAAAGGAAGCCAGAGAACGCTGGGGAGACGAAAAGGTTGATGAGGCGAAAGAAAAAACAGGCAAACTGACAGCATCGGAACAACAGAATATGCAAAACGAAATGGAAGAGCTTTACCGGCAAATCGCCTCAATCCGCCATGGAGCAGCAGATGGAGAGGAAGCTCAGAAATTAATTCATCAATGGTATCTTTGGTTAAACAAAGTTGGCAATTATTCGCTTGAAGCCTTTAAAGGACTTGGTGAATTGTACACGAACGATGAAAGGTTCACGAAAAATATCGACCAATTTGGCGAGGGGCTATCTGAATTTCTGCGTCAATCAATGGCTGTGTATGCAGACCGCAGAATAAAGAAAGGCCGGGTTGATATGTAAATAGCTGTTCGATTCAAGAGTCTGAGGCCCAATGTAGGTCTTGGGCTTTTACCCATTCACTTTTCTGCTGCGAGAGGATTTCCGCTTAAGCTTTCCCCAGCCTTCATGTGAGGTGTGAAATACTGAATCATTTATTATTTTTATTCATGTATGCCTCCAACCCCCAGCTTGAAGGTTTGTGAAAAAAGAGAATATGCCGCACATAGTTTTTTCATGAATGTGGGAGGGTATTAGTAGGAGCAGGAAGATAGGGGGATTCGATGAAAGAGTTTGGCCGCAAGTATGGAGATTATTTTCTTTATGTAGGCTTTTTACTAATTAAATTATACTTATTCAGTATTGCAACTACTACATATTTTAGTTTTTATATGCTGATTGTCAGTTTAGGCAGTGCTTTTCTGCTGTCTTTTTGGATTTTATCCATTGCTCCCAAAAAACGAAGATGGATGCTTGTCGGTTTCAGTGTGCTGATCAGTTTTTTGATTGTGTCAAATGGCTGGTATTACCGCTATTTCACAGATCTGCTTTCCGTGTCACTGCTGATTCAGCTGCCGCAGATGGATGCAGTGGGTGGAGGGATGCAGGACATTATTCAGTGGTACGATTTTCTGTTTTTCCTGGACGCTCTCATCATCCTCATTTTTCTAATCATCAACCGTAAAAAGACCGTTCCATCTTATAGCAAAAAGTCCAGAATTACAGCTCCTTTAGCCGCACTCGCCGCAGGACTTGTGTTGTTTTTCACACCGCTGCTTCTTACACGAGACGGAGAGCTTATTGAACCAAATCCTATATCAAATTTAAAAAACTACTATCAGACAGGCATGATCGGGTACCACGCTGTAGATATCGTAAATGAAGTAGATGAAGCTTGGTTTGAGGACACAGAGCTTTCTGCTAATGAAAAGGAAGAAATTCGTTCTTTTCAGCAGGAAAAACAGCAATCACAACAGGCAGAAGAAGTGGATGAGCGGCCAAATATCATTGTCGTTCAGCTTGAATCTTTCCAGTCTTCCGTTATTGGCCAGGAAATTGATGGTCAAGAGGTCACACCATATCTAAACGAGTTCAAAGAAGAGTCGATCTATTTTTCAAACTTTTATCATCAAACGCATGAAGGACGCACATCTGATGCTGAATTTATTATCAATACCTCTTTTTACCCTTTAAAGTCGGGATCGGTTTATACGAGATACCCTGACCATTCCTTTGGCTCATTACCTGAAGAGCTGAGTAATGAAGGCTACGAAACGGCAGCCTTTCACGCGTTCAGACCAAATTTTTGGAACCGGGATCAAATGTATGAAAATTTTGGATTTGATGAGTTTTACAGTATTGATGATTTTCCAGATAAAAGAGAGATCGGGCTCACACTGAATGACAAAGACTTCTTTTTAACGGGTGTTGAAAAAATGGCCGGCATGGAAGAACCATTTTACAGTTTTATGGTGGCATTAACGAGTCACACGCCGTATTCATTCCCGGATGACATGAAGACGCTTGATTTTGGTTTATTTGACGAAGAAATTCTCCGTAATTATTATCATAATGTTCATTACGTAGACAGTGCATTTGGGGCAATGAAAGAAAAATTGATTGAAGAAGATTTATGGGACCGTTCAATGATTGTGGTTTACGGAGATCATGACAGCGCATTGTTCAAAGAGGACAGAGAAATGGCGCAATATGAAAACGCAGAGTCCGCTGTTGATTATTTCGAGCTCGGAAGAAAGGTGCCGCTCTTTATTAAACCGCCTTCGAGTGAAGAGGGAAGAATCGTAGAGAAAAGCGGCGGACAAATTGATGTAGCACCAACTATTCTTTCTTTGGCCGGAATTCAGCCGGATTTTATGATGGGGACGTCTCTTCTATCTGAAGAAAAGGGAGTTACAGCCTTCCGGGACGGATCATTTGTTTACGACGGCTATTACTATGAATCAAATCTTTGGAATGAAAGTGGAAATGGCACCTGCTATTCACTTGAGACTGAACAAAAGGTTGAAACCGATCGCTGTGCTGCCATGGTAGAGGAAGCTGAAAAGCAACTGAAACTTTCAGATCTGATCATTAAAAAGAATGGATTAAAGCAAATGGAATAAAAACCTGTTTATTTTTACCAGCAGGTTTTTCTTTCCGCTTAAAAGGGCATCTAATACGTAGATAGAATGAAAGAGGTGAACGATTTGAGCAGTGCAACTACTCAAAAGGCAAAAAACAAAGCTGAAGATGCCGGTGAAGAGGTAAAACCCTGGGTCAGAAGGCTGGGAAGATTCGGTTATATGGCAAAAGGATCTGTTTATGGAGTAATTGGTATTTTAGCATTTATGGCGGCGATCGGAGCAGGCGGTGAAGCAACAGACACGAGCGGAGCGCTTCAATCACTTGCTGGAGTGGCATTTGGTGAAGTTCTGCTGTGGATTATAGGTATTGGTCTTATTGGATATATTATATGGGAATTTGTGCGTGCGATCATGGACCCTGAACATAAAGGAAAGGATCCAAAAGGGATCGTTACGAGAATCGGGTATTTTGTCAGCGGAATTATTTATGGAAGTCTTGCTTTCAGTGCCATTAGAATTGCCATGAATGCCGGCGGCGGGGGCGGAAATTCAGAGCAGACGATCTCTGCCAGACTGCTTCAGCAGCCTTTTGGCCAATGGGTTATTGGATTAATCGGTGTCATTATTATTGGCTATGCAGTATACGAATTTTATAATGGATGGAAAGAGCGGTTTATGAGTAAGTTTATTTTAAAGGATATGAACCAGCATGAGAAAAAAATAGCAAGAAACTCAGGGAAACTTGGGTTAATCGCCAGAGGAATTGTCCTGGCTATGGTTGGTTTTTTCTTTATTCAAACTGCTTATACTGCCGACCCGGATCAGTCAAAAGGACTGGATGGAGCACTTTCTGAGCTTGCACAGCAGCCTTATGGAATGATTCTACTCGGAATCGTTGCAGTTGGATTAATTTTATACGGTATTTATGAAATTATCCGAGGAAGATATGCGAGAATGAACTTTGGCAAAAACGAGTCTTGATAGGGTTTTTAGCAGCCTTCACTCTATAAATCCGGTTGTAAGTTAAGATCAGATGAGAGCATATTCATGCCCATGTTTACTGTTTTCTTATACCGGGAATAAGAAAAGAATTTGGTAAGTTTCTTTACTCTATTGCACCATTCTAGTAAAATAAAGGGGCAGGAAAACAGTAGTGTTTCCGATGTATGTAAAAATGCAGCTGCCTTATCTTATTTACAAACCAAAATATAATTATTTTATATAGCACAGTAGGTAGAATGAGCTGGACAATAGAGCTGGACATAAGCCGAAAAGAACCGCTAATGGTTCTTTTCGGCTTTTTTTATTTTCTAAATTTATACATATATGATCGATGTCTGTGCAAATTAAAAGAAGTGTATAAAGCAGATGCAATCGTAGTTAAAAGCGATAAGGATGTGGCAGTCGTGAATTATTTAATTGACCACGAAACTAAATCAATTCACCGGACATCATATGCAGGAACAGGGTGTGAATTCAATGCAAGTTCGCTAGATTACCGCGAATTCACCTACAGCTACGCTTATGTGGAGCAGCTTATAGAAGAAAATTACTATAGCCTCTGTAATTATTGCGAAAAGTAACTGTATATTTTTTATATGTTCTGAAGAAGCAAAAAGAGAGCAGGATGAAAATAATCAGGGAGTTTTCCCAGTTTCAAGACATTTCTTTTTTTCATTATTATCTGTACTATATAGATTAGCTAGCAGCTATTGTCTTTGTACGAGAGGAGACTTTATTTGAAGATAGAAGCAGAAACGTATTCAGAGATGGTAAGGTATGTGGGGAAACTTTTAAGAGACCATTTTGGAAAAGGACCAACATCTATTTATATAACATACAAGCATCCTTTTATCACGATTCATTTGAGGGATTTTATGGCCCCTATGGAACGTGTACTGATTGAACGAAATGAAATTAACCGTGTGGAGGAAACACGGGATTTAATCATGGAAAATATATTGCCGATTATGAAGGCATCCTTAAATAAAATGATACCTGTTGAAATCGACAAGCTTTATTTTAATTGGTCTCTTGAAGACCAGGCAGGCATGATCCTTGGCGTAATGGGAAGCGGAGACGAATCCTCGGTGCCATGGCCGGACGAGGTTGATAAAGAAGCTTTCCGGCAGGAGGTCAATCTGCTTACGAAAAAAGGTCAGAAGACTCCCGAAAAAACTGAATTGTACTGGTTAAGCGATCGGACAATCGTAGCCAAAAGGCAAGGAATATTAGTCCGTATAGAGAAAGAATTAATCTCAAACGGCTATGCTGAAGAATTAGTTTTAACGAAACGCCCCATGGAAAAACAACTGGTGCGTGAAGCGCGTCTCGAAGAAATCATGAAAAAGAAAATACAGGAAATCTTTGTGGATTGGGATTTCGATGAGGACATAGGCTATATTGTTTTAGTAACCGAGTAAATAATACTTTAAACTTTATGTAAGATAAAAGAGGTTAGGACAAAACTCATAAAAGTTTAACAAATGAGGATGTATGTATCAATAGTATGAGGAGAGCGGAGCGGAAGGTGTCGACTCCAGCAGGATTTGACGGCAAGCTGAAGACTTTGTGCAGGGCAAGGCCCGAAAAGGCTCACCTCCGTCCCTGCGGAAGCGTAAGCCTGAAGCGCAGCGAACTGAACCGATCGAAAAGCTTGAGACACTTATGTCCCAGGCTCTTTTTTGTTCGATTACCATAGACCAAATCACCTGCTGTCACTCATGCACAAACCGGTTCTTTCTACTCTTTTTTAAAAAGACACAGCCACTTTATTGCTATGAAATGGTGGATCTTTTAAAATAGAAGATATTGGATAACGAGTGTTTATCAAAACGATCTGCACGACTTTTTGCTTTATCCATCATACTGAATATGAGGGGTGACAAGGTGAATTCAGCCATTTGCTTATCACACGAAGAACTAACTGCTGCATTAGACCAACGCGGCTATGACTGTATTGCTCAGGATACACGCTCATTCTTTAATCTCACCTCACAGGAAGACATGGAGTTTTTTGCAGGAAAAGAAAATAGTAATCTTGTAAAATCAGCTGGTTTCTCAACTGAACTTGAAACCATTCTGTCCACTCTTAAAAAATCTCAGAAAAAGATTAGATGGATTCAGGAGAATGGTGTACGGTTTATTCATTTTATTGATGGAATGAACATGCTGATTCAGGAAGTGGAAAATGGAGAACATAGATTTTCCTATTGTTCTCATGGTGAGAGTCTTCGTTCAGCTTTACACGGATGGTATGAGTTTAAAGGCAGAAAACTTATGAACGAAATGGAGTTCCTGACTATTGAGTTAACTACTGACAGTTTTGATGAACTGCATCAGATGAGTCCTGACTATGTGGAAGAGGTAATGAAGGACCGCAGCACGCCCCCTGCCTTTCGTCAGTTTCTTTACGACTTTACTTTAAACAGGAAAGAGCTCGATAATTTCTCTTTTCTTTTTGCAAGTGAAGGAAAAACGAAACTGGAGCAAGTCGTGTTTTTTCTGCCAAGTGAAGAGTGCGTTTGGTTTATTGACTATAAAAAAGTAGAAAATGATCAAATTCTTATTACACCGTTTTATATCCACGAGTTTTTAATCCAGCTGGAAGAAAAAATGCGTGTTTTTGCAGTAAAGCAAGGGATATAAAAAAATACACACGCCCATCTTTTAGGACGTGTGTATGACCATTACGAAACGCTGTGTTTAGTAGGAAGCTGGATATGAAAAGTAGTACCGCAATTTTCATGGCTGTGCACAGTAAGAGTTCCGCCGTGATCAATGATAGTAGTAAAAACCTGTGTCAGACCCAGCCCAGTGCCCTGTGACTTGCTTGTATAAAAAGGGGTGCCAAGCAGTTTTATTTTATCCTTTGGAATCCCCACGCCTGTATCGTGCATCTTCACATGTACGGTTCCTTGGTGAACATAGTGTTCAATGGTAATTTTGCCGCTTCCTTCAATAGCTTCAATCGCGTTTTTAAACAGGTTAAAAAAAGCTTTTAGGAATAGATTTCTTTTTCCAAGTATAAATACGCATGTATCTTTTAAATGAAGCTCCACTTTAATATCATAAAAGCGATCCTGGAAAAGAAGCAGCAGGGCGTCAAGCTCTTTACATAAGTAAATAGGAACGATTTCTTCTTCATAAAGGTCCGGCTTTGAAACATGTAAAAGATTTGTCAGGGTGTTGATTGCAATATTGAGTTCGCTTTTCATTGTTGTTAAGTAGGCATGAGGATGGGATTCTTCAAGCAGCTGAAGAAATCCCTTAACGGCTGTAAGCGGATTTTTCACTTCATGAGCAATTCCGGCTGCAATTTGTCCGACTGAAGCAAGTTTGTCCTGATCCTTCATCCACCGTTCCGCTTCTTTTCTTTTCGTAATATCTCGAAATACACTTTGAACAGCCTTCTGATTTCCATACATCACCGGATTACAGTGAAACTCTATGTCTATCTTAGACCCGTCAAATCGGGTGATGGTTTCTTCTGTTTTTCCGGGCTTCTGTGTGCCATCCATCGTTTCTTCGATTCTGGTTTGAATTAATTTCTGCGTTCCTTCTTCAAATAACTCCAGCACACATGCTCCATGTGCAGCTTCCTTTGAACATCTTAAGAAACGCGAACATGCTTCATTTAGATAAAGCACTTTGAAATTGGTATGTATCATAATGTTTTCAATGGAATACTCCAAAATTTCTCTGTACATTTCCTGTTGACTCTTGGCAGCGTCAGTCTTATTAAATGTCTTTTCCATTTTCTATCCCCTTATTTGAAAGGTTTAAGGTCTTAATATTACCAGATTAGTAAATTCAAACGATGAACAAACGCTTGCATGACTTAACTCCCGTTTCTAAAAGGACACGGTTTAAGGAAGTCATAGAAGTTATAACAGGGGATGAGTGCGGCTGCTTATAAAGCTTTTTATGCATACTAAGAGATTGAATTTGGGTTCTCGACTAATCTTTTTCATATTTTATAACATTATTTAGCAATTATAAATATATTTATTTTATTTTATTTTTATATCGAAATAAAAGGGGAGGATAGTAGGGTAAAGAAGCAGTGCTCCTAATCATTTTTGAAAGCGCTTATCTTATGATACACTTTATTCAGAATAAAAAGAAAAAGGTGGGGGCAGCATGCAGGAACAAACAAGATCAATCGTTCAGCTTTCGTTAGACGCTTTAATGCAGGATTCAACGTTTATCTCTGATTTGGAAGGGGAAACGCGGCAAAAAGCATTTACTTCTTTAGCAGCGATACTTTCCACACCAAACAAAATACATAAATCTTTTTTGCGGATTCCGCTTGAGGACGGGCAGGTCGTCAGGATTCCTGCTTTTCGCGTTCATCATAATGATGCATTGGGACCTTATAAGGGAGGAATTCGATTTCATGAGTCAGTGAATGAAGAAGAAGTTGTTAATTTAGCTTTTTTGATGACGTTGAAAAATGCCCTTCATGGCGTCCCTTTTGGCGGAGGAAAAGGCGGAATTGTACTTAATCCAAGAGCAAGAACGACAAAGGAATTAAATCTTATTTCCAAAAAATATGTTCAGTATTTTGCGGACGTTATAGGCCCGGATAAGGATATTCCTGCACCGGATGTAGGGTCTGGCGAACGGGAAATGGACTGGATGATGGCGGAATATAAAAGTATAAAACCGGGACTTCCGTACAGAGGAAGTTTTACAGGGAAAAGCGTTTTAAACGGAGGATCCCTGGGAAGAAGAGAAGCGACTGGAAAAGGGGTCTATTTTACCTACCGCTATTTGATGCATGATTACATTAACAAAAACAGAGAAAATTTAGCTTCTTTAAACAATCCTTTTGCCAAGACCGCTTTACAGGCTTCTAATCGGCCATTAAAAATCGCTGTGCAAGGGTTCGGTAACGTCGGGTCTGTAACAGCTCTCGAGGCGTTTCAATGTCCGATGCTCCCGAATAAAGTGGTAGCTGTAAGTGACCGTAATATAACCTTGTTCAATGAAGATGGCCTGGATATCCCTTCACTAATTGAGTTCTCAGCTAAAAATAAGGGAGAGCTCCCATCTTCAAGGCATGCATTAACAGAAAGCGGTGTGAAGGCTGAATTGTTTGATCGCGATGAGGTTTTAACACTTGATGTAGATGTTCTGATGCTCGCTGCTCTGGAAGACCAGGTACACAGTGGAAATATGGAAAAGATAAAAGCTTCTATTCTGGTAGAAGGTGCAAATGCCCCTGTTACCGCAGAGGCAGATGACTATTTAAATCAAAAAGGAACTATTATTATTCCGGATATCCTGGCTAATGCTGGAGGAGTAATCGTTTCATATTTTGAATGGCTGCAGGGAAGGGAAACGCAATTTTACAGTGAGGATGAAATCTTTATTAAGCTGTTTAATAAAATGCAGCATACGATGGATACAATACTGCCTCAGTACTTTGGAGACCCGCATTCGCTTAGGCAAAACTGCTATATTCATTCGGTTATGAAGTTATCAACCATATTGTATAAGCAGGGAAAGCTTTACTAAAACAATAAGGCCGTCCTCTTTCAAGCACTGCTTGAGAGAGAACGGCCTTCTATTTATAGGGAGGGGGAGTTGCTTTGAAAAAGTATTCACTGCTTTGACCTTGGCGGGCTCGTGTACTTTGCTTATAAAATGTTTTACTGCTGCAAGTTCGGCAGGTACTTGCGATCGTACATATTTGATTCTATTTTTGCCATTTGGCGCCATTTCCCTCGAGGTGTTAATTCACCCTGACTAGTTGGCAAGGGGGCGCCAACTTGTCAGTGCGTCTTAAACTTGTCGGGGCTGGACGAGCGCCTTCAGCATCCTTTGGCTAGTCGAGCTTCAGCGGGCAGGGTCTCGAGGTCATAAGCCACCCTGCCCAATAGGCAAAAAGCGCCTATTTGTACAGGTCGTCTTATGCTTGTCGCCCCTGAACGCCCGCTTCAGCATCCTTTAGTTCACTCTTGCGAATCCGAATCCTGATGCGTAGTCGTCGCCTGTTGCGGCTCCGTAGCCGCCTTTGATGTCAACTGATTTTGCGCGGTTTTGCAGGTTGGTGCGCAGTTGGGTATTGGACCAGCCCGGGTTTTGTGCCCAAATTTTTGCTGCAAGTCCTGCTACGTGAGGTGTAGCCATGGATGTTCCGCTGATTGTATTGTAGCCTCCGTTATTCCAGGTAGAGTAGATGGCTGCTCCTGGTGCAGAGATTTCAATATCGCCTTGCTGGATGACATAGTCACCGTCTGTTGAAGCGTAGCCCCGTGAGGAGAAGTTGGCCACACGGTAGGTTCCGTTTTCCTGTCTGTTTTCAAGCGCAGCAACTGCAATCGCCTGTGGAAGTGCGCCTGGATAGCCGATTGTTCCTTGGGAGTAGCCGGAGTTTCCTGCAGCCGCTACAACTAATACGCCTCTGCTGTATGCGTAGCTCACGGCGCTTGAGATTAAACTATCATTGCCTGCTGAGCCTAGAGACATATTGATTACGGTTTTCGTGCCTGTGCTTGATGCCTGGTCAGCAGCATGGCGGATGGCTGCTGCAATATCATCTGAGTAGCCTGATCCGTTATCACCTAGTACTTTATAAGCCCAAAGGTCCGAATCCGGTGCAACGCCATATATGCCGGCTTTATCGCTTCCGCCGTCAGCCAGTGCTGACCCTGCAACATGCGTCCCGTGGCCATTTGCATCATTACAGGTTCCATTTGTAATCGGAGTAGATCGTGTAAAGTCTTTGCATTGCTCTACTGTATTTGTTAAATCGTAGTGATTCACGTTTACTCCTGTATCCAGCACAGCGATATTGATCTCTTGTCCTCCTGTAGTAGAGGTTTGGTTCGTGTTGTTATAGATGGCTTTAATTCCCCATGGCGTTTGCTGAGAAGGGTATTCAGCTGCATTCACTTCACTATTTGATGCTCGGACAGCTGTGTCTACTGAGACTTTCTGGACGCGTGTCAATTTTACGTTTTTGTTTTTTTGCAGTGCATTGAATTGCTTTTCATTCATTTCAGTTGAAAAGCCATTCTCAGTTAATTCCCAGCGTGCTTTATGCTGACTCTTTACAGTGTTCTTGGCTGATTTGCTCACTGCCTCGACATAGACTCGAAATTTCTCGCTGCTGCCCGGCGCAGCTTCTGCATCAGATGAATACGCTGGAAATACTAGACTGGCAGTTAACAAGACACTCATGAAAAGCTTGTTGGATCTTTTCAAATGGTTCACTCCTCTTTTTCTTTTGATATTTTTGTTCCTGAGACTATCCTATCAGAGCCTTCTCTACTTGTTTATTGGGAAAAATAAGCCGTATAAGGTCAAGGAAAATGTGAGTCGGAGAGCCAAGTATAAATTTATTTGATTTTAAAAGAATTTAAAACAGGATAGAAGGAACAGGACTTTTCGGCTGTTTTTCATACCAAAAACTCAGATAGATAGATTTTCATTACTTGGGAAATTTCAAAGAATTTATCAATATTTAAAGAAAAATTTATTGTAATATTTAGAATTTTAATAGAATTTTCTTATTATGACCTGCTTAATTACCTTAAATTACTAATTCTCTTCATTTAAAGGAATGAATAAGATAGACTAAAATCAGAGGCATATACATATAGAAAAGAAATGGAGGGTTTAAAATGATTTATTACCCATTGCTGTCAAAAGGAGAAACGATTGGAATAACCGCTCCGTCTTCCGGTGCTCCAGAACAACTGCATCCAGTCGTAAGAGAGGCAGAGGAAAGAATGAAGAAAAGAGGCTTCCATACGGTAATTGGACATACAGTCTGGTCTCAGAATAAAGCAGCCTCGGCATCTCCAAAGCTGCGGGCAAAAGAGTTTAATAGCATGATGAAAGAGCAGTCCATTCATCATATCGTTCCTGTTTGGGGTGGGGAGCTCTTAATTGAAATGCTGGAATACACAGATTTTAAAAAACTCGATAAAAAATGGATTATGGGATACTCAGATACGAGTGTATTGCTTCTCGCGATCACACTAAAAACTGGTCTTGCTACGGCTCACGGACCAAATTTTGTGGATGTTCGTGGAGAATTAATGGATGAAACGACAGCAAAGTGGATGGAAGTACTCTCGGCGAGGGAAGGAGAATCGGTTGTTCAATCTGCTTCTTCCTGCTATCAAAAGGAATGGGATCACGCTAATCCAACTTCCTGCATTTTTCATTTGACTGAGAAAACAGAGTGGAAAACGATCTCAGGAAAAGAGGAAGCATTTTCAGGCAGATTGCTAGGAGGCTGCTTAGATGTTATTCGCCATCTTGCAGGAACACCTTATGGAAATGTTAAGGAATTTAGAGAACAGTTCACATTGGACGAGCCTGTGGTATGGTATTTTGAAAATGACCAAATGAATGCAACAGAGCTGAGAAGAACGCTTGTACAGCTGAAGCTCGCAGGGTGGTTTACTGAATGCGCGGGTATATTGTTTGGCCGAAGTTCAGCCAATGAACCTGTGGATCATTATACTGTGGAAGATGTTTATTCGGTGCTTGCAGAAGAATTAAACATCCCCATTGTATATGATATAGACTGCGGTCATCAGCCTCCTCAAATGACGTTTGTTAACGGTGCATTTGCTGAAATAACAGCCTCTAATGGATGGGGTAAAGTAGAACAGTTCTTTACATAAGGGTTGAAACTTTCCTCCCTTGAAAACGTATAAAGTATAAAGAAGTCAAGGGGGGAAGTTATGGATAAGCGGCCTGTATTGAACTTACCGAAAACATCTTTGGAAAAAGGGCTCAACGTGGCAGCACTTCTGGTTTTTACAGCATTATTAATCTACCTTTTCGTTTACGCTTCCTCATTGCCGGATCAGATTCCAACCCATTTTAATGCAGCGGGAGAGCCAGATGACTGGTCTTCAACTGGTTTTATTTTGCTGCTGCCGTTGATTGGAGTGATTCTGTGGGTGGGATTAACAATATTAGAGCGTTATCCACATGTGTATAACTATCTTCGATTGACTGAAAATAATGTGGAATATCAATATCGAAATGCAAGAATGATGATCAACATAATAAAGAATCTTATTTTAATCTTCTTCAGTTACTTAACTTGGCAATCCGTGGAGGTGGGGTTACAACAATCAGATGGAATTGGAGAAGGCTTTGTGTATGTGTTTAACGGATTACTATTTGGTACAGTCCTGATTTTTGTGATTAGATCACTCACGAAATGATGGAAGCATTATCCGATAAAAACTGAGGGGAGCCTGGGAATGTGTCTCAGGCTTTTTGACTGGTCAAACGGACAGGAATTATTGTGGATAACTGTACATGTTTTTAATTTGGTTCAATAAAAAACGATAATACTTCTTTTCATGGGGAACAAAGTCTTTTATATTCACATATTTATCCACATTGTACCGGCCGTGTTGATCCTCTTCAAATCCATTCGTCCAGATTCCTTCTTTTTTTCCTTCTATTAATTCTTCAAGCCTTTAGTTCAACGTGAAAAAGTCCCTTTACTTCACTGGCTTGAAGAGTAAACTCTATTTCTTGTGTTATCCCAAAAGAAAAGACCCTGCAAATTTCCGCGTCTGTTTCCAGCCCATTCTTTAATTTTTCCTTTACAGTGCCAAGCGGTTGAAGAAGGGTGAAGGGAAGCTTGACACCCAGCTCTTCCTCAAGCTCTCTTACACCATCTTCAACAGATTCAGATGCTAAAAGATGGCCTGCTGCTGTAACATCGAGAAGTGAAGGAAAATCCTTTTTTTCGGGACTTCGAAGCTGAAAATACAGGTAAATTCGGTTTCCGGATTTTCTGACAAACCAGCAATGAAACGTTTCATGCCAGGCTCCATTTGCATGTACCTGATTTCTGGGTAAAGCTCCGATTTTCTGTTCTTTTTCGTTAAATATGGACAATTGCTCTTCTTCCACAGGAAAAACCTCCAACGTTTATAGGTAGGAAACATAACCAGTATATCAAATGAAGGATATATTCTTATTCCATTAAACCAGCTGTTTGGCGGCTCCTATTCAGATGCATTTTCTTCGGAAAAATCCAGGACAAAAAGAAATAAAATGGAGTTTTTGATGTAAGAAGGAAGGGAAGAAGGGCAGGGAGACAGGGGTGAAATTCTCGCCGAATGGGTTGTGCGACCTGGCAGGGGCCGCTCAGATCCTTTTATTGTTGACGGATTTGAAGTAAGCTTTTTCTATGTGCTGCTTAAAGTAATGAGCAGAAGAATAAATAAAATCCGTATCAGCCTGTTATCTGTAACGGTTTTTAAAAGAAGTAAAAGCACAATTCCTGTTAGTGGATCATCATCCACCAGAAGAATAACGAGAATATCGAGGAGAGCGAGCGCCGAGTCAACAGGATCGGCAATATAATGATTATTCACTTAAACCAACCCTTCCATGCTTTTTATTACTATATTGTCATAGGGGTTGAAGGGTGTTTCACGCTTATACATTATTAAAGAGGCTGGGACATAACTAGCTAAAACTCATAACTCAAAAGGCATCGCACATCATTTTTGATGTGCGATGCCTTTTTCTTCTGTTATTTTGTTTTGCTGCTAGGTCATTTTGCACTTATGGCGGCGAATTTTCTTAAATTCACCGCCATAAGCGCAAACCCCAACTCGTTTTTCACCCGATCTTTTCTACGGACAGATAATCGGGTGAAACCTAAATTAGCCTTCAGAAATCCAAAAACTGGTTCTACGTCAATCTTCCGTCTTCCGTAGATTTTCCCTGTTTTTTCTTCTGAAAGCAATGTTCTGATTTGTTCTTTTTGTTGTTCCCATTTTGGGTTCATAAAGATTTTTCGATTGTTTCCTTCTTTTGCTTTGG
>NZ_JBNILO010000004.1:0-327680 GCF_050107735.1 Jeotgalibacillus proteolyticus | reverse complement strand
CTTGATGAGGTCGTTTCGGAAAAACATGGTTTCATCATTCCGACCTTCGGTTGTAAAGTTGGAATTTCTTAATCGAATTCCCTGCATTTCACGCTGCAAAGCGCTTATAGCAGAACTTGTCGCGCGCTCCCGTTAGCACAATAAGAAAAGTTCTAAAAATGACCATTTGATGTTCCCTTTGATAATGAAATGCTAGGGAATTTAGAATAGAAGGTCCAAATTATGTAACCTATGAACGCTCCAATAGTATTTAATATTAAATCATCAATGTCTGCGGAACGCCCCATTGGAATTGAAAATTGAAATACCTCAATAAATAATGAAAGTAGCAATCCTGTTAGAATTACAATTAACGTTATTTTATTTTGTAAAGAAGAAATTTTCAAAGATAGAAAAAATCCAAAAGGAACAAACAGTAAAACATTTAACCCTAAATTCCGGATAGGAACTGCTATATCAACCGAACGAAACATAATATCGTACATTCCAACAAAAGGAACTATGTTAATAATTCTTGGAGTTTCCATACCATAATACCTTGGATAAACAGTTACTAATAAAATTCCTATAATGCTAAGTCCAAATAGAATATTAAGGATTAATCGTTTGAAATCTATCTTCTTCTTCTTATTTACAAAATCAATTGTTATACAAATCGCTAAAACTATTATTAAGAATAAGGGAACTAAATCTCCGAATGCCCGCCATAATTGAACCACTAAATATACACTCCGTCCAGGGAAAAATATTGTATAAACTATTTTAGCGTAAAATTGTGCACGTTGAGAAGTATTCTTAAACTCTACTGCTCTGTTAGTTTAAAAGCGACTGCTTTTATTGAACAATTGCTCCTGTTAGTTTAAGTATTTTGTGAATGTTATTTAAAATACAAATTACATTTCATTTATTTGTTCCCATTCACTTAAATACATACGCTGCTTAATTTTTAGCGGGTTTTTTAGTTTGCAAATTAATTCTAAACTGTTTCCATCTAAGTCATTAAAATGAATTTTAGCGTGTGCATGTTCTTCGAGAGACATTACAAAAGGCTCAATAGGATCCATTCTTTAGTTTAACAAGAAACAAAAAGACGACTTTTCTTTTTAGCGTAGGGCAAATCGTTTTTAATTCCACATAAATGTAATAAATTGGATTTTATCTCAAAACGTTGGTAGTACTCCTTATGGATCTATTTGCATTTATGAATATGCCTGGTCTGCAGATACTTGTCGTGAATCTGGCAAAAAAATATGTTCCAACAGCAGTAAATGTTGCTTCAGCATTATATACTGCTGCATTTAACGTAGGAATTGCCATTGGTTCATTTGTAGGCGGTCTGATTGTAGACAGTATCGGGCTAATTCACACACCATGGATTGGAGCGGTGATGGTTGCAGGTGCAGTACTACTGACGCTTTATCTGAAAAAAATAGAAGAGCAGTCAATGGTGAAGCAGAATCAAAAGGTGGGGTAACCCGCCTTTTTGATTAATGATCCTCTTTCACAAAAAACAACACAAGCACGGGCCCCGCAATCGGAATCCACGCCAGACCTTTTCTATTCGCATCAGGATAAAATCTGTGTACCGCATTCACAGACAGCCCCCACAAAATTAACCAGTCAACCGTCATAACAGAGACCAGGCTTGATTCCATAAATGCTTAACGATATCCGGATAAAGAAATTCCCTGAAAAAGGGTAAGCAAATTTCCGAAGAAGAAAATGAGTAATAAGATCAGCCAGATGTTTGATCTCAGTATGCGCAGTGTCCATTTTGGTGTTCTTGAACCGCGCTTTGCAGGACGATCACCAAATGCAAACCATGGAAGCAGCGCAAACGCGCCTCCGGCAAATGAAGCTAACGAAAACGGCCATGCAGGCCATTTTTGACGGTCATTGCGTAATAAAATCGTGAGGAAAACCAAAGGGAAAATACCTAATGAGTTAAAAACAGTCAGTACAAGCGGATCGATCTCATTCCAATTCCCTGCAAATACCTGCTCCATGACGGGATCTGAACTCTCAGAGCCCGGTGCCAGGAAGACCGCGTATGCAAGGAGTAATAACCAAATTACTATAAACTTCATCTCATCACCTCTTTTCAATATCATACTTGAAAGAAGTGGAAGCAGGCGAACAAAAGGCGGTTGATGGGTAATAAAAAATTCGTCCGCAAAAGCGAACGGATTTTTTTCTTAGCCGGCAATCATACCGCCATCTACGATGAATTCAGATCCGGAAGAGTAGCTGGACTCATTTGAAGCGAGATACAGATATAGATGTGATACTTCCTCGGGTTCAGCAGTACGTCCAAGCGGAATTCCCTGTAGCATCTGTTCAAGAACAGCTTCAAGCTCAGGTGTCTGGGTCATTGGAGTTTTAATAATACCCGGGTGTGTAGAGTTCACTCTGAAGCCCAAGCTCAACAGCTGCCGATTTTGTCATTCGCGTACTGCGAACTTTGAAGCGTTATAAGAGAGTGTCATTGCCTGTCCAACCATTCCTGAGATTGAAGAAATATTAACAATCGAACATTTCTCTGTTTTCTTCATTGAAGGAATGACTGACCTCATGCCTAGAAATACACCAACCTGATTGATTTCGATCACCTTTTTATAGTTTTCAAGTCTCAGACTTTCAAGCGGCTCCTGGATCACAATTCCTGCATTGTTAACGAGGATATTAATTGGTCCAAAGTGGTCCTCGGCTTTTTCTACAACGTGCTTCCAGTCTTAAAAAAGAAGCCCTAACGAATAAAAAGTTATTCGTTAGGGCTTTCTTATAATCCCGCTTCATTATGACAGTGTTATTCGGTTTGTTTGCTTTATGTTGACGGCACCATAATCAGCTGCTGAATCGCTTTTGCTACTCCGTCTTCGCGGTTTGTGGCGGTAAGATGTGCACACTGATCCTTAATATCTTGAGGTGCATTCCCCATTGCCACCGCATATCCCGCCATCTTCATCATGGAAAGATCATTGTAGTTGTCTCCAATTGCCATGACGTTTTTCATCGAGATTTCCTTCATTTCACAATATGTTTCAAGTGCCAGTCCCTTTTGTGCATGAATGCTTGTGATTTCCAGGTTTTCTTTACCTGAGGAACTGATCGCAAGACCTTCTGTTTTAAGGAGAATTTCTTTGGCTTGCTTGAGCGATTCCGGATTTGATGAAAATGCAAGAAATTTAAAAACGGTATGGGTTGAATCCTCAAAGATTCTTTCGTATCCCTCAACCACCTCAATATGGCCATCGTCATAGCGGCTTTGCGCTTCCGCTTCAACATGCGGCATAGGTGTATCAGGATTTGTTGTAAGGAAAATATCGATTAGAAGCTGAATCCCCTGCTCTTTATCGTTTGTATACGTTCCTGTATCTGTGTACACTTCAAAATAAATGTCAAGCTGCTCAAGCTGCTTCGCTGCATGTCGGGCTGTTTCTTTCTCAATTCCTCTGACCAGCAGCTGCTTTCCGTTTTCATCTCTTATTTCAGCACCGTTTACAGCGATAATTGGGCATCGGATTCCGGCATCTTTTAACGGCGTCGCTGCCTCCGCATATGAACGTCCGGTCGCAACCAGCACCTCCACTCCGTGAGCCTGTGCTTCTTTGATCGCTTTTATATTTGCAGGACCAATAACATGATCCCCATTTAGGAGTGTTCCATCCATGTCTGATGCGAGTAATTTTATCATCTATGTCACCTTTCCTCTTTCATGGTTTTTTCATTGTACCATACGTGCATTTTGGTAAGCCTTTTCACTGGCTTATCTTTACAAATAAAATACGCAGAATATAAAAAACACGGCAAGTTTACTCGCCATGTTGATCGATCAGCTAACCAGCTGAATAATACCTCTGATTTTCATTTCACATTCCAAAAGTTTGATAAAATCATTTGACAGCTCTTTTTGTTTCGCTATTTCAAATGACTCCACCAGCTTCTCATCTGAGAGCTCCCGTAAAGATTTCAAAATGACCCACCTCATTATGATATTTTCTTTGTATATTTCCCTCTTTCATAAAAATTACACCTATTTAATAAAAATATTTTAATTTAATTTGATTTTTCTGACTTCCGATGGAATGTTCCATCTGTAACGTTTATAGTGATAATGAACAGGGTATCAAATTTGTTCATGACTTTTTCAAAAAAAGAGTGGACACACAGAGAAAGGGTGAATTAAAATAGAATCTGTCTTATTTTTATGCAAAACTATTATTATCAAAGGAGAGCCACGATGAAAAATCCCGGATTATTTGATTATGCAAGGTTTATTATCCCTTCTATTATAGGAATTTTACTATTCATGACCCCATTTCCCGCTTCAGATGGATCATTTACAATTCCAATTGCTATTCTTTCTAATTGGCTTCAGGAAGAAATCGGAACCATTATTCCTGCTATCATGCTCGGTATTATCCTTCTTACTGCGATCATGACTCTATATGCTAAACTGTTACGACCACAAATGATCATACGAAATGATTTTTGGAATAATTTATTTAATGTTTCATGGTTTTGGACAGTTGTCCGCGTAGTTGCCGGCATTTTCGCTTTAATTACATTTTTCCAGCTTGGCGGAAGCTCAACAGAAGCAATCTGGTCTGAATATACCGGTGGATTGTTATTAGGGAATGAAGGCTTATTATCCGTTTTATTTGCGGTATTTCTGTTTGCCGGCATGTTCCTTCCTCTTCTATTAAACTTTGGTTTATTGGAATGGTTCGGAACGTTTATGGCAAAAATCATGCGTCCTTTGTTTAAGCTTCCTGGCCGATCATCCATTGATGCTTTGGCGTCCTGGCTTGGAGACGGTACGATCGGGGTGCTGTTAACAAGCAAGCAGTATGAAGAGGGTCACTATTCTAAAAGAGAAGCAGCTGTTATCGGTACAACGTTCTCCATCGTTTCCATTACGTTCAGTATTGTTGTCATTGAAGAAATCGGATTAGGTGAATACTTTGTTCCATTTTACTTAACGGTGGCACTGGCTGGATTAGTAGCAGCCATTATCATGCCAAGAATTCCCCCTTTATCTATGAAAAAGAAAACCTATATTTCTGAAGCAGATGAAGATGATGACTTAGAAGAAATTCCAAGTGGAAAATCACGTTTGCAGCATGGTACACAAATGGCTCTTGCTGCTGCTAAGAAAAATAACAGTATCAAAAAGTTTGTAGTTGACGGCGGAAAAAACATTTTAGATATGTGGATGGGTGTTGCTCCTGTTGTTATGGCATTTGGGACGATCGCACTTATCTTAGCAGAGGAAACAAGCTTTTTTGTGATTCTGGGTACACCATTTGTCCCAATTCTTGAACTTCTTCAAATTCCCGATGCAGCGGATGCGGCTCAGACGATGGTCGTCGGATTTGCCGATATGTTCCTGCCGGCTATTATCGGTCAGGACATCCCTTCAGAATTAACCCGTTTTGTTATTGCTGCTGTATCGGTTACTCAATTGATTTACATGTCTGAAGTTGGCGGACTTTTACTCGGTTCAAAAATTCCGGTTTCTTTCCTCGACCTGGCCATTATTTTCTTATTGCGTACGCTTATTACACTCCCTATTATTGCAGGGGTCGCGCATATACTCTTTTAATCCATTAAATTGATCGGACAGTATACGATTGGTTAACTCCCAGTCCCTATAATAAAGCCTCGCACCTGCTGCTAAACAGAGATGTGAGGCTTTTTTAATTGTGTATTAAAAATCTATCCTGTCCCTATAACGGGCCACCAACTGTTGATTATGGGAAAGACTGTCATCATCGTTGCCGCTGCGAAAGATCGGGGGCGTTATCCCCCCGTTTTCCATAAGTTGAACCACACGGGTAAAGAGGGCATGCAATAAAGCAGTTCCGATGACTGAAGATGATGAGCCAAAGGGCTGATCATTGTTTTTGAGCTTCAACATGCTGTCTCCAAGAGGACTGTGATTATTGATGACGTCATCCACACTTTCCTCTAAACGCAATCCGCTTGAGTGCTTAGAAGGATGAGACTCCTTTGAATAGTTTTGTGACAGCAGCCCAATCGTATAAATACTATTGGCCCTCGCTTTTTGCGCTGCTTCAATAGGCACAGGATTTCTGCCGGATGTCGAAATGACAATCAACACATCGTTTTTTTCAAAGGACGTCAGGTTTGCGATTTTTTTCGCAAGTGCTTCATCCTTTTCATTTGCTGATGCCAAAACACCGCCATTATGCAGCATGACAGCCTCCACATTTATAGATGTAACAGGAACAAGCCCCCCTGCTCGGTAATACGGCTCCTGCGCCAGCAAGTTAGAGTGTCCGCAGCCAAACAGCTGGATGATTCCGCCGTTATGGATTTTTTGCACAAGCTTGGCAGCAATGCGTTCAATCACTTCCTCTTCTGTTGAAGCAGCTTTGGCTAACAAGGCTTGTACACTCTTCAAATAGTCATTCATACACTCACTCTTTCTCCATTTTCAACGGCTAATTTCGCTTCTGAACTTATAGCGGTCCGCTCTGTACGTACTGTGAACAACCTCAAACGGACTATTATTTGATAAGTAGCTGAGCCGTTCAATATGAAGCACTGCTGAAGGCTCTTGAATGTTGAGCAGTTTTGCTTCCTCAGGTTCAGCAAGCAGAGCTTCAATACTTTGAGAAGCATGGCTGATCGTCAGCTTCAGCTTCTCCTGTATATACGTATAGAATGAGCCTTTTACTGACTCTTCATTAAGTTCCGGAAGAAGCTTTACGGGTATATAGGTGGTTTCAATCGCCATCGGTTTCTGGTCCGCATAACGAATTCTTTTCACCCTATATATATCGTCCGTTTCACTTAATTTAAGTTTATCGGCTATGTCCGCATCAGGCTTTATTTTATGAAAGCCGATCAGCTTATTATCCGGCTGCATGCCCCGCGAACGCATATCTTCTGTAAAGCTGGTTAATCCTTGCAGGGGCTGTTCTATTTTTTCTTGAGATACAAAGGTTCCCTTTCCTTTTTCACGGTAAAGCAGCCCTTCACTAACCAGATTCATTATTGCCTGGCGAACCGTCATTCTGCTCACTTCATACGTTTCTGAAAGCTCTCGTTCAGAAGGAACAGGGTCCCCTGATTTAAATGCACCGGATTTTATTTGAGACTTTAATCTTTCTTCTATTTGCACATAGATCGGCAAGTGGGATTGTTTATCAAGCATGGATCATCACCCTCTATCGCTTTGAATTTGGCTGTATGCTTTCTGGTCAATCACCAATGTGACATCCGGGTGATGATGCAGAGCTGAAGCAGGAAACTGATCATCAATTATTTTCTCCATCAGCTTTTTCACAGCCCAGGCTTTATTTTCACCTGAAGCAAGCAGCAGAATTCGCTTGCTTTTTAATATGGATTGGATGCCCATTGTGATTGCTTTATTTGGAACTTCATCCACTGTATGGAAAAAGCGGGCGTTTGCTTTTAAAGTAGAAGGTGCTAAATCAATAACGTGGGTTGTTCCGCTAAAGTCACTTCCAGGCTCATTAAACCCAATATGTCCGTTTTCACCAATCCCAAGTACCTGGATATCAGGCGGCCCTACCTCATCAATGATTTGTTCATAGCGGGAACATTCATCTGATAATGATTGAGCCGTTCCATTTGGCAGGTATGTCTGGTGCAGCGGAATATCGATTTTGCTAAATAAATGATGCTGCATGTAGTAATGATAGCTCTGTGGATGAGACGGCTGCAAACCAATGTATTCATCAAGATTCAGGGTGAAGGTACGTTTAAAGGAAACCCCTCTCGTTTGATGACCTTCTATTAACGCTTCATACATTCCAAGAGGCGTACTGCCGGTTGCCAGACCAAGAACGGTTCTTTCATGATTACAGATATGAGCTTCTATAATGGCAGCAGCCTGCTGACTCATTGAGGCGTAATCATCATTCACGAGTATATTCACGGGTGAACCTCCTTTTTATACGCTATATCTCCACGGCAAAGCGTAAATTGAATGGAAAGGTCTTCATCCATTATCACCAGATCTGCATCCTTATTCACATCAATACTGCCTTTTCGGTCAAAAACCCCAATCTGTTTGGCAGCATTCGCCGAGCTCATTGCGATCAGCTCCTGCATGGAACAGTTCGTAAGGGCGGCGATGTTTTTAACCGCCTCTTCCATTGTCAAAATGCTTCCTGCCAGGGTGCCATCTTGAAGTCTGGCGTCTTTTTCTGACACTGTTACCTGTTGACCGCCTAAATCATATAAACCTGCAGGCAGCCCTTTTGCGCGCATTGCATCCGTAATTAATATGACTTTTTCCGCGCCCTTCTGTTTGTATGCCAATTCCACCGCTTTTTTGTGGCTGTGAACAAAATCCACAATGATTTCAATAGATAATTTGTCTTCTAAAAAAGCAGCTCCAACGACACCCGGTTCCCGATGATGAAAAGGACTCATTTGGTTATATAAGTGGGTAACCTGATGAGCACCCGCCTCCGCTGCTTCAATTGCTTGTTCTATTGTTGCATCAGAATGTCCGATCGACGCAATTATGCCTTTATCTCTTAAATGCTTAACAAAAGACAGGCCATTTTCCTGCTCAGGAGCCATTGTAACTAGCCTAATCTGATGTCCGCTTTCCTCCAGCCATCGATCAAATTGTTCAATCGAAGGAGGAAGAATAAATTCAACCGGCTGCGCACCCGCTCTCTCGGGAGAAAGGAAGGGGCCCTCTAAATGAATACCCAGTAATTCAGCTTCTCCATTCTCTTTTTCAAAAGCATCTGCATTTGAAAGAGCCGCGGAAATGGCATCTGGAGACTGCGTCATGGTTGTAGCAAGAAAGCCTGTTGTGCCTTCTTGTGGCAAGGCTCTTGCTATACCATGGAGAGCATCCGGTGCCGCATCCATTGTGTCATGACCAGCCGCTCCATGTATATGCAGATCGATAAATCCCGGAACAACCATCCAGTTGTGACTGGAACAGTCTATAACTTGATCTGCTTCTCTGGTGATGGAAGAAGAAATTTCAATAATCTTCCCGTTTTCAATAAACAAATCACCTTTTATCGAAGTACCGGTTCCAGTATGAATCATCAATTGTTTAAGTAAAAGGGTGTGTGACATGTTACTCTCCTTTTGTATTCGTGACATTTTCTTCTTCGATAGGAGGATTTCCTTGTTTAACACGATTCTTCATGGCCTCTGCCAAAAATTCCACGGAGGTTCCAATGATCACCTGAATGCCCGTTTTATTAATGACGACGACTCCTCTGGCTCCATGACGCTTTAATTCCTGTTCACTTGCCAGTCCCGAATCATTTACCTGGAGGCGCAATCGGGTCGTACAATGATCGATCAGCGTTATATTATCCGCGCCGCCCAGCGCTTCAATTGTATGATAGGCGCGTGCGTCATAGTCGCCTGATGGGGCAGCTTTTTGTGAAGAAGGCTCAGACTCATCTTCATCTTCACGGCCAGGTGTTTTTAAGTCCAGCTTAATAATTAAGAAGTAGAAAATAAAGAAATAAACAGCTCCCATTCCAAGTCCAACAGGAATAATCAGAAGCGGATTTTTTGCTATGCCAAAGTTTAATAGATAATCAATCGCTCCAGCGGAAAAACCGAAACCGTGGTGAATATCCAGGTAATATGTGATCACACCTGACAATCCCGTCAAAACAGCATGCACCGCATAGAGCAAAGGAGATAGAAACATGAATGAAAACTCGATTGGTTCTGTGATTCCAGTAGCGAATGCTGTTATTGCTATACTGAAAAGCATTCCGCCAACAGCTGCTTTATTTTCTTTTTTAGCAGCCATATACATGGCTAGACATGCACCAGGAAGACCGAACATCATGATCGGGAAAAAGCCTGATAAGAATGGTCCAGCAGTTTCATCCCCTCGAAGGAAACGATTAATCTCTCCTCGAACTACTTCACCTGAAGAAGTGGTGAATGTCCCAAAATCAAACCAGACCACAGTGTTAATAACGTGATGTAAACCGACGGGAATGAGCAGACGGTTAAAGAAGCCATACGCTCCGACTCCAAGTGCGCCTGCATTCAGCATCCATTCCCCCGCAGCATCAATCCCCATTTGAATCGGCGGCCAAATAAAGCCGAAAAAGACCAGCTAAAACCACCATGGCGGAGGCTGTGACAATCGGAACAAACCGTTTGCCACCAAAAAAGGACAGCCAATCGGGGAGTTTTATAGAGTAAAAACGGTTGTAAAGCAAGCCCGCAATAACTCCCGCAATAACCCCTCCAAATACACCCATGTTAATGGATGAATCAATCGTGACAATCGCCTCGGTTAAAACCAGATACCCGATGGCACCGGCCAGCGCTGCACCCCCGTTGCCATCATGAGCAAATCCCATAGCAATCCCTATTGCAAAAATAAGCGCTAAATTATCTAGTATTCCCGCTCCAGCTGCCTCTAAAAAAGGAATATTTAACAAGTCATCCTTTCCTAAACGAAGCAATAATGCAGCGGCTGGCAAAGTAGCAATTGGGAACATCAAAGACTTACCAATTCGTTGAAGAAAAGTTAGCAAGTGGTTCACTCCTTAAATTTAATAGTTTGTTTATTTTACTTTAGCACGCTGGTTGTATAGTTGTCTATACCAATTAATGTGCTAGTTAGAAGAATTAAAAAGTGAAAGAGCCTGAGACAGAAGAAGTCTCAAGCTCTTAGACCGGTTCATTGCGCTTTTAGGCGGACACTTTACGGAGGTTAGGCGGTTAGTCTTCTTGGGCCTTGCCCTGCAAAGTCTCAAGCAACCGTGATTTCCTGAAGGGATGCGCCACCTTCTGCTCCATTCACCCTATTGTAACGGCGAATAGCACTTCGATTTTAACACCTATCCAGATGTTTGGCGGCTATTATACTAATGCCTCTTATTTTCAATTTATTGTCTATGGAGAGGAAGGCAGACACTGACGGTCGTCCCTTCGTTTTCAGTGCTTTCATACTTGATCCGGCCTTTGTGCTCATGGATAATTTTTTGACAGATCGTTAAACCAAGACCCATTCCTTTAGATTTTGTGGTGAAGAAGGGTTCCCCTATTTTAGCAAGTTTTTCAGCGGTTATACCCGCTCCTTCATCTTTTATAGCTACACAAATTTCATTTTCGTGCTGATGCCGAGTAATGACCAGACTACCACCTTTTTCCATTGATTCAATGCCGTTTTTAACGAGATTGATAAATACCTGGATGAGCTGATTGCGGTCACCAAGAATAAAATCATTTTCATGGCTGCAAGCTTCGATCTGGAGATCCACTTTTTTCTCTGCTGCCTGATGCTTTAATACACTGACAACGTATTCAATTACAGAATGAAGAGGAAATGCCTGTTCAAGTCTGGTCTGAGGCTTTGATAAGACCAGCAGCTCCTCTACTATCGAGTGGATTCGGTCCATTTCAGAAGACATAATTTCTATGTTCTCCGCAGAAAGGTTCTCTTTTTCTTTCATTAATTGAATAAAGCCTTTTAAACTGGTGAGCGGGTTTTTAATTTCATGCGCAATTCCAGCTGCCAGCTCACCCGCTACAGCAAGCTTTTCCTGCTTGACTAACCGTTCTTCTGCCTGCTTTTGCTGTGTGATGTCTCTCCCGATCGTAATTAGCGCTTTTCGTGAGCCATCATCATAAAAAATGGGCACTTTAATCACATCAAATGTCTTAAATTCACCTGATGGAACATAAAAACTCTCATTTGCTCTTACCGTAACTGCTTCTTGCCACGTTTCTTCATCAGACACCATACAGTATTCAAAGGCTTCTTCAAAGAAGGGATTTACCTTTCCTAATTCACGGTCCGTCTTCCCCATGTAATGATGCCCTTTTAACCCATAAAGCTCGAGGCCGAAGTCATTCGTCCGAATCCATCGTCCCTGTCCGTCCTTAAAGCATACAAAATCAGGCATAGATTGCATCAATGCCGTCATTTTTAATTCTTCCTCTTCCAGATCTCCAAAGAATTTTTTTACTTTGCGATATTGAGAGAGAATGAAAGCTGCTGCGGAGACCAGCAAAAGCAAAATAATGATCTCTATAATTTGGTGGTTTAGTTGATTGATAAAGCCATTAAAGCTGGACACCATAAGTGAAACCTGAAGAACCACTATAATAATAAAGAGTGTCAGCAAAGTTCTGATATGAGTCAACGTATAGGAATGCAACAGTTATAACACCTGCCCGTCATGCTGTTTTAGTTTTCGTACTTAGTAAAGAACAATTTGCTCCACTCCATCATAACATGTCGAATTTTGTAGTAAAAGATTGAAATGAAAAATATTGGCTTAATTTAACTCTAATTTAAATATTCTCTAATTCAATAAGCTATTTTGGACTATTAAAAACTTAAATCTCATAAAAAAAAAGCCTGAGACAAGTGTCTCAAGCTTTTTGACCGGTTCGACGCTTTATACAGTGCAGTCGCAGAGCATTTTCAGGGCTCTGCTTGCCGCCATCTCCTGCAGAAGCCGTCTCATTTCGCTCCGCTCACCTTATAAATCGATAAATACTGACTTATTATTTAAACTTTTTCGAGTTTTGTTCTAACCTACTAGCTCATGATCGTTGTTTTTAGCTTCTTCAGCATATCTTCTGTCATGGATGTGAGATCATGGGTGGTGGTAAATCCCCATTCTGCCCGTGCAGCGGATGCATCAATTGAATTCGGCCAGCTGTCGGCAATCGCCTGGCGGACAGGATCCACGTTATAGTCCATTTCAAAAAACGGCAGATGCTTTTTAATTTCAGCAGCAATTTGTTCAGGCTCAAAGCTCATGGCCGTCACATTAAAGGCATTTCTATGAATCAGCTTTGAAGGATCCGCCTCCATTAAATCAACAATTGCCTGAAGCGCATCTGGCATATACATCATATCCATGTACGTTCCTTCTCTAAGGAAGGAAGTATACCGTCCGCCTTTTAAAGCTTCATAAAAGATCTCAACTGCATAATCCGTTGTTCCTCCGCCCGGCGGTGTTACATATGAAATTAATCCAGGAAAACGAACGCCCCGCGTATCCACCCCAAAACGGCTATAGTAATAGTCACACAGCAATTCTCCTGCTACTTTATTAATACCATACATGGTCGTCGGACGCTGCAATGTATCCTGAGGTGTGCCTGCTTTAGGCGTGTCAGGACCAAATGAACCGATGGAGCTTGGAGTGAAAAATTGAAGATTTTGTTCGCGTGCTACTTCAAGCGCGTTTACAAGACCTCCCATATTCAGGTTCCAGGCAAGCTGCGGCGTTTGCTCTGCACGGGCTGAAAGCAAAGCAGCCATATGCATTAACGTATCTACATTATATTTTTTCGCAATGGCATTCATTTCCTCAGCGTTAGTCACATCAAGCAGTTCAAATGGTCCTCCATTTACTACTTCATTGTCAGCCGAGCGGATATCTGAAGCAATAACTGAATCTGCCCCATATTCCTTACGAAGCTTGGTAATCAGTTCAGAACCGATTTGTCCAAGTGCACCTGTTACTAATATTTTCTTCATGACTTCATCCTCCTCTTGCAAATATCATGAGCATGTCTTCCTGTCAAAAGAACAACTGTCCTTCACAGGAATACAATAAGCGGTTTTAAATGATATATCCACCTTTAATCTATCATATTCACATGGAAATGTTTATACCAGAAGGACAAATAAAAAAATTTTTTATTGGAAATAGAGTTCTACTATTAAATCCTGCTCTATTTTTGCACAATCAAATCCACAATAAAAAAACCTTGCGTACAAATAAAAAGATCCTTTCATTTGTACGCAAGGCTGCTATGTCAATCCGGCTGCTGAAAAAGCGGCTTGATCTACATCCATTTATTCGATGATTTTTAATTCTTTCCCTACTTTTTCGTAGACTGCCAGTGCCTCGTCAAGCATTTCTTTGGTATGTGCAGCAGTCGGCATATTCCGAACACGTCCTGTACCTCTTGGAACGGTAGGGAATACAATGGATTTAGCATACACCCCTTCTTCGCTTAAACGCTTGCTGAATTGCTGGGTAAGCTTTTCTTCGCCAATGATACAAGGCGTAATCGGCGTCGCACTGTCCCCAATATTGAAACCAAGCTTTTTCAATCCCGCTTTTAAATAATCTCCGTTTTCCCAAAGCTTATCGTGAAGCTCTGTGCTGTCGATCAGCATTTGCAGCGCCTCTGTGATGGCTGCTGTATCGCCAGGAGTCAGTGACGTTGAAAATAAGAATGGACGTGAACGAACCTTGAGCCAATCGATAAGATCCTGCGTTCCTGCCACGTACCCTCCTACAACGCCAATTGCTTTAGACAGGGTTCCCATTTGGAAATCCACTTCTTTGGCAAGACCAAAGTGCTTAACCGTTCCAGCGCCTTTACCCATAACGCCTGAACCGTGAGCATCATCCACGTACGTGATCAAGTCAAATTCCTTCGCAATCTCTACAATTTCAGGCAGTCTCGCTACATCGCCATCCATTGAAAAAACACCATCTGTGATGACCATCACTTTATTGTATTGACCAGATTCAGTTGCTTCTTTTGCTTTTGCACGTAAGTCTTCCATATCTGAATGGTTAAAGCGGATAATTTTCGCGCGTGACAAACGGCAGCCATCAATAATGGAAGCATGGTTCAGCTCATCTGAAAGAATGGCATCGTTTTTATCCATGACGGCTGAAATGGCAGCCATATTACAGTTAAAACCGGATTGAAACGCGATTGCAGCTTCTGTTCCTTTGAATTCAGCCAGCTTGTCCTCTAATTTCACATGAAGATCAAGCGTCCCGTTAATCGTCCGGACAGCTCCAGCCCCAACACCGTAATGATCGATCGCATTTTTGGCAATTTCTTTAAGATGATCATTCGTCGCTAAACCAAGATAATTATTAGATGAAAGATTGATAAGCTCTTTACCGGCAATTTTAATTTTTGCCCCGTTTGGTCCTTCTACCGGATCAATTTCATTGTAGAGCCCTTGATCTTTCAGTTCATTTAAATTCTCTTCCAGGAATCGATTTAATATTTTAGCCATTTTCATTCCTCCTACATTATTCGGGAATTGGACATTTGTCCTTTTGACGTATACAGTAAAGGTGATTTTTTACACTATTTTGCTCTTTTTACCCGTTATCAGTTTAACATGTTTACTTGATACGGACAATTATCGCCTATGTCATTTTGATTTCCAGCATTTAGCTTCCTATTTTTTATGTAAGTGTGATATGGTTAACGTATCAAAGGAGGGATTTGGATGAACCGTCTTACCACGATCACCCTAATGGAAAAAGGCAACCGCAAAACCAGCCTCACCCCTACACGAGTGGCATTTCATTCTCCCTGTACGATTTTAGAAGCCCGGTCAGCTGACGGAGCACTTTATCACGCATATTTTTACAGGCAACAATTCCTTGCCGCCAAAAAGGTAACCCGCTCAAAGCGAGGCAGTTATCTTCAACAGGCGATGACAAAAGGAATTGTTTTTTTATGTCCGCACCCCCTTGCTTCAAAGCTTATAGAGCAGCATGGAACCCTTAAGAACCGCTCGTTGACAGAGCTGCTTTCCTGGACCAGAAAACGATTTTCACTCCTTGAGGTTTCGATCATTTTCGGCTGTCTTGATTCGCTCATACAGGAGGAGAAATTATTTAAGGTCATGCGTGATTCTTACTATGACTACCGCAGGGATGGAAAATGGGGCAAAGCCTATTCTGTTCTTCTTTCATTAGAGAACACATTCCCTGAACATGAATGGGTTGCCCGAACCAAACAGGATGCCTCTTTTTCTTCTTACCACCGTAAGTATGAAACCTTGTCCCCTTCACTCGCCGAATCAGACCCAGGCACATTGGAATGGATGCTTTGGCAAAAACGAAGCTCCTCTGATCATCACCCCCGGTGGTTTGCTTTATATGGCATGAATCCAGACTACTCGCTGGCAGCCTTTGCTCTAATAACGGAAGAACACGAGCTGGCAGATCATGAAGAAACCTTTCCTTTCTTTCTGGATCAGTCAAAAAAGCTGTTTGATCAAAACGAGCAAAAAAATCTTCTCCTGCACATGACCAAGGCACCTCGTCCATATATCCACAAGGAGGCATTTAGACAATGCATCCGCGTTCAAGAATGGGAAGAAGCTATGACGACGCTGATTGAGCATCCATATCTCCTTGAACCTCAGGATATCCGGAGTGTAAAAGAAGCCATTCCCCTGGTTAAATGGGATCACAGTCTTCCGATTGAACAATTAAGCATGGTACTAATACCGATTTTAAAAAATGAAAAACACGATCTGGATCTTTTGCTGACCGCCTGCATTCCCGTATTAAGCAAAACACATGGCCTTCCCTATTTATTAAATTGGCTCAAGCCTTTAGAAGAAGTGCAATGCCATCTGCCCATTCATCAGAAAGTCAAAAATCTCGTCGCCTGTGCTGAGGACCCGGATAAACAGGCCCAGGCTGGAGAACTTTATTACAGCCTTGGCTTAAAAGGTGAAGCCATCGATTCCTTCAGCTACGAAATGGAGCTGAAACCGGACGATCCCGCTCCAGTAAAATGGCTGTTTACTCTTTACCGTGAAACAGGAAATATGGATGAAGCCACTGCTTTCCAGCAGCTGCTTCAAACGATGAGATGACCACAAATCATGGAACAGAAAAAAATAATTTGCGCAAAGATAGAGCCTGAGACAAATTTGTCTCAGGCTCTTTGACCCCTTCGCTGCGCTTCAGACGGACGCTTCTCCCTAAACAGGCTATTGGGTTTGAGCTATTTCACATATCTGCTCATGGATGGACTGCTGAATTTTTTCCACTTGCTCAAAATTCATCGCTTGAATGTAAATCGATTCTAACTCATCATGCAAGTACTTTGCTCTTTTCAAGCTGGCCGTTCCTTCTTTCATTTTATCTGTGTAGCGCTTGCGAATTTCCTGAATGATGAGTTCATGTTCTTCATCTGTTCCTTTACGAATCATTTTGTCGTATGTGTCTATAATTTCATCCCCGTCTCTTTCGGGAAAGTATTCATGCGGCGCGGTGCTGTCAAAGATCGCAAACCCCAGCTCGCGTACAATCACCATATCAAGACTTTCAGGGTCAAACCCGCAATGGTAGATCTCAACATCAAGACCCTCGTTTTCGGCTTTTTTAGCTACTTTTTTCAAGAAAGTAGATTTTCCTGTCCCTGGCCTTCCTTTGATAAAATACCGTTTCGTAAGTCCATAGGTCAGATTGGGAACATAATCGACTGCTCCCTTAAATGTGGCAGCACCCAGAAACCGATGTTTAACCTCCGCCTTCTTATTTAAGCTGACCTTGCCAAAAAGATCGTCTATATAGCTTTGAGAAAGTTGGTTTGCTGCTTTTCGGTCGAGATTTCCAATGTAAATGTCTTCCCATTCATCATGGATCAGCAGAGCCTCAGCGAAACTTGAATAAGCCTCTTTATAGCATTCATCTATTTTTCTATTGTATTGTTTCACTTCTTCAAGATGCTGTACAAGTATCCTTCTTTCCCACGCCTCGCCCAGGTTCACATATTCTTCCTTAGCGCCCGGTGCAGTGGGCTCAACAATGTGAGGAGCTGTTCCGTCTACTAAACCAACTTTCAGCGAAGGAATGATGACTCCATCAAGTGAATCAGGATCAGCTGAGCAATGAATCCATTCTACGTCATATCCTTTTTCAAGCCACATATGGCCAATCTGTTTCATAAGCGTTGACTTTCCTGTGCCAGGTCCGCCCTTTAAAATCCATAATCTATTGAGTGAGGCAAGATTTGAGTCAAAAAAATGGTGAAACCCTTTTGCCGTATTGCCACCGGCGAAATAATGACGGATCTTTCCGGTCAAATTGCATCCCTCCCTAACATCCAATCTACCTAAATGTATATGATTCATGGAGAGGTTTATGCTCCTAAACCCTTTGAAATTTCATCTATTATTTTTTGGTTGGAAAAGGAAATATAATCCTGTCTGTCGAAACACATACAGGTCGGCTGTTGATATTTTCATCACGTCAGGGGGAGTCCATTGATAAAACCAATTTGTTTCATATTGATAACGGTTGGAATTTTGTATGCATGTGATAATAATGAGGAATTAAACTATTCTGCTAAAGAAAAAAATGAACTTTCTAAAGATGTTCAGACTTTTTTTTCGATGGTAAAGGAGGAAAACGGGGTTCATCTATATAACGATGAAGAGAATGATTCCATTTTCGTTTATTTAAATGAATTTAACGTTAAACAAGGTGATGAGGCTGAATTCTTTACTAATTTCAAAGTAGAAGCAGATGGAAGCACATTAAACCTTTTCTACGATACCGATACCACGACTGATTATTCATCCACAATGGATAATCAATTGTACTACGAAGTGAAGCCCGATAAGGATTACGATGTGATAAGAATTTTCAATAATGGCGATGAGACTTATTTTGAAACTGCTTCTGGCAATACAGAGTAACTTTTAGAGTATAGTCTAGGAATGTTTCAACCTTAATGTACATAATAAAAAGCTTTTGACCGGTTCACTGCGCTTCAGTCGGACGCTTTCCGCAGGGACGGCGCTGAGCCCTCCTCGGCTGCGCCTTGCGGGGTCTCAGCTTGCCGTCATATCCTGCAGGAGTCGCCGCCTTCCGCTTCGTTCTCCTCATACTACTAATAGATACTGTCTTAAATTCCTTAATTTGTACAATCATGTCCAATCCTGCTGTCCTTGTAAAAACTTCAATTTTCTTTGCATGATCTCTGGACTCGACAGACTTGAAATTGATTGGAAAATATAAATGAAGTAGCTCAGTTTATTGGAATTTGAGCTACTAGTACTAGAGACTGGTTGAGCTTTCTTGTACTCCTCCCTTTACCTTTTAGAGAAAAATAATGGGCGCCTTCATCCGTCGATGAAGGCGCCCACTAATCTTCGTATGATTTTGCTGTTTAAATTCCCTGCACTTTACACATCACGATTCTGATGGAATTTGATGGCCCCGCTGCCAAGAGAAGCTTTTACCATGTCTTCCATCGGCGGGTTGTGAATGCCCATTCTGACGTCGTTGTAAAACCGCTGCATGGGACTGGATGCCGACATGCCTGAAGGTCCTACAATCCGCATGGCTTTATCTACTATTGAAATGGCTGAATTTGTAATGGTTACTTTTGCGGATTGAAGAAGATCCTTTACCCCATCTTTGTCAGCCGCTTCTTCGTAGGCCAACGCGGCATGATACAAAATTTGCCGGGCACTCGTCAGTTCTATATCGATTTCCCCAATCTGCTGTTGAACGGTAGGAAGATTGCCGATAGGCTCTCCTAATGAGGCAGGGACATATCCTGCTGCAAAGGAAACCGCTTCTTCTCTTGCTGCACCGGCAATGCCAATGTAGCAGGCAGGTATATGAAGCAGCCAGCCTGGTGAAGAAGCACGTTTATCAGCAGTATGTTCCTTCAATAAATGATTCTTCTGAACGATTACATCCTGCATGACAAGATCATGACTGGCCGTCCCCCGCATTCCTACACTGTCCCAGGTTTCTTTAATAGAAACACCTTTTGCAGTGGCGGGAACAATAAAGGTGGCTATATTTTCCGTGCCGGCAATCGTCGCCGTAACTAGAAAATAGTCAATTAATGGGGCAAGAGATGTAAATGATTTTTCCCCATTGATCACCCAGTGACCCTCTTTTTCAGCAGCTGTTGTCCTTGGCAAAGCCCCGCGTGTTGGGCTCCCTGCTCCCTTTTCAGTGGCTGCTGTGTTGATAAGCGCTCCATCTGAAATTTTCGGCAGGAGCCAGGAAATTGCGTCTTCTCTCCAGTGGCGAAGTTCACTCCACTCAAGTAAAGCACCTCCATGCCAGCCGATGGATAGAGCGGTAGCGCCACTTCCCCATGCAATCGTTTCCTGCGCTAAAATAAAGTCATATAATCCCTTGTCCTGGCCTCCAAATTCCTCTGGAACCGTTAATGTATGATAGTTTTTATTAATAAGATCATTTATATTTTCGGCGGGCACCGAATGGAGTTTGCTTAACTCCGGCTCTCTTTGTTTAAAAGCGGGCAACAGCTGCTTCAGTTCTTCAACCATTGCGCGCTGTTCATCCGTCCGAATAAAATCGTACACCGAACCACTCCTGTCATTACATTTTCTTCAGTCTACAGTAAGTGTATTCATTATTCCAACTGGATTGCTTGGATAATATGGCAATAATTTTGCTGTATGATGCTGAAGTTTCAGCCTTTTCTTCCTGCTAAACGCGGCTCGTCTGCTGAATGATTCGTTTGGGTTAACCGGGCAAGCAGCATCTGACTTTGCGGCAGTGAAAGGTGAACGACTGAACCGACACAAAGAGCTGCAATAACAGTCCCAATTCCAACTGGACCGCCCAGGCTAAAGCCGGCCGCCAGAACAACAAGCTCAATTCCGCTTCGCACCCTGCTGATTTTCCATCCGGTTTTTTCTACAATTAACATCATAACGGAGTCCCTTGGCCCTGCTCCAAGATTAGCAGATACATAGATTCCTACTCCGCAGCCCATGACGACAATGCCGAGTAGAAAGATGGCGATGATTCCTGCCCATGATTCAGGCTCCGGAATGATCCAGTTAAAGACGTCGATGAATAGTCCAACGAGCAGCATATTTAAAATCGCACCGATTCGCGGTGGTTTTTTCGTAATCATAACAACTGCTGCAATAATCAACAGCCCCATAATAATCGACCAGGTTCCTACTGTTAAGCCAAACTGCCAAAACAAACCGAGATGCAGGACATCCCAGGGACCAATGCCCAGCTTTTGCCCTTTAATGGTGAGTGTAATTCCGAGCGCTAAAATAACCAGTCCTGTGAGAAAAAAAGTCCATCTTACTCCATAATGCTGCTTCATTTATCTTCCTTCTTTCAACCATACGTATAAAACTATCCCCTCACTTTACCACATTTACCGACCGGAAAAATACTCATATCATCTGTTATTTCCATTTTGTACTTTATAGAAATCAAGCCGGTACTTTTCGCTAAAGCCAACTTTTTTATACAAATGGATCGCTGCTTCATTCTCGGCATTTACACAAATGGAGATTTCTTTTACATTCATGTCTTGAAAAAGAAATGCTGCTGCTTTTTTTAAAAGGGCCTCGCCCATTCCTTTTCCCCGAAATTCCGGGTTCACTGCCATAAATTCAATGGAACCTTCACCGTGTGAAGGGCTTGCTTCTACATACACATATCCGGCCAGCTGCTGAGTTTTCTGTATGACAAATAAACGATTGCAATTATTTTTCCGGCTCAGAATATCATCACTGGAAAAATAGCTATCTGGAAAAACCTTTATATGCAAGCTCTTAAATTCATCTGTATATGATTCGGTAAATTCCTCTACGTTTATTTTTTCGTCTGGCTTTATTTCCTCAGGTAGAACCCGAAGGATGACTTCCCGACTTTTGCATTTTCCGCCTAGCAGGCTGATCCATTGAATTGCCTGCTGGTTTTGTACATTATAAAAGCCATGCCACATTCCATCTTTGTTGATCTTGTGCTGCAGGAGCCTCCAAAGTTTGCTTGCATCCTCCTGCCATTTTCCACCTTCATTCAGACTGAAGGGACCCCACAGTTCACCTGACGCTGCGCTCTGGTCCCAGTCTGCTCCAAGGGCTGCGATAATTTTCCCGTTCTCTTTTAATACGACAAAAGACTCTTTAAAAGCAAGATCTGAAAAATCCGTCTTGAGCGTGTGCGTCACTTCCTTGACGTCTGTTCCGCAGTAGCCTGTATGCTGTTCAGGATTTTTATTCAGTTCGGCAATGAAACTCCCCATTTCTTCCTCTGTAAACTCAGCACGGAGCCCTCTGCCGCAAGAAAAACAAAAGGATGCACCACGATCGATCTCTCCTTCAAAAAAGCCGTCTCTGCATACCACATCTTTCCCGCATCCTGCACACGTTCCAACGACCTCTTTCACATTCATCAGCCCTTTTGTTTTACTTATATTCTATCAAAAATTCCCATCAAAAAGGTTTTTGAACTAAAAGTTTGCATACAAAAGCCCCGGATGAAATTTTCTTTTCACCCGGGGCTTATTTCAGTTATTTTAGATTGTGAAACCTGCAGGCGCATCCTTCACAACGACGATAATTTTACCTTGGTCAAGCTTGTCTTCCAGCGTATCAGCTTCAGCTTGTGTAAATCCAAGCTTTTCAAACTGTGCACGAAGCTCGTCCCCTTTTTTACGGAAAACATTCTTCGCTGCCGTTCCAAAGCCGACCTCAGATGCTCCAACCGTGTTTGCATCAGCATTATCAGCTACACGCTTTGTGCGGTCATCATCATGAGTCACGACATAAATCGTATCTTCATTTACGCCTCTTGTTTTAATGGAGTTAACTGCGTTTACCACTTCTTCATCATTTGAAAATTCTTTGTAAAATAAACTCATTTGTTATCTCCTCCTCTAATTACGTCTACAGGATAAATTATACCCTTTCTTCTACTGGTTAAACCTTTCCCCCAGAAGACGTTCTTTAGAGAATGTCTGCTTCCTTTGCTTCTGTTATGTCCAAAAGATCCTCCGCTTTCAGTTCGATTTGTATCCCAATCTGCCCGGCACTGACAATCATTTTGAGCTCTTTATTAACCGGCTTTGCTGCAAAAGTTGGAAACTTTTTTTTCATTCCGATAGGTGAGCATCCACCTTTAATGTAGCCGGTCACAGTTAACAGTTCTTTTGCCGGAATCATCTCCAGTTTTTTCTCGTCTGCTGTGCGTGCTGCTTTTTTTAAATGCAGCTCCTTTTCTGCTGGAACTAAAAAAACATAATACTGCTTGTCGGGTGATTGGGTAACCAATGTTTTGTAAACGGCTTCTGCCGGTCTGTTAATTTTTTGCGCTACCGATACCCCATCAAGCAGATTGTCCGCTGTCTCGTATTCCAGAACGCTGTAAGGGATTTTGTGGGCATCGAGCTTTCTCATCGCGTTTGTTTTTGCTTTTTTTGCCATTTCTCCACCCCGTTTTTTGAATTGTTTTACTTAGGCGTTTTTGGTGTCATACGTTTTACATCCTGCTTAAAACCCTTTATGATTATTTTGGTTATCGAAATAATTTACAGCTCTATACGAGTTTAAAAAGGCGGTTTTTTATGAAAAATCAATCCAATCATACAAACGAAGTGCCAGATTCACAAAAGAAGAAACTGACATTCCTGGTTTGTTTAATATTAGCATTTACCGTCATGAACGGCACGATGTTTAATGTAGCGATTCCTGATATATCATCGGAATTTGATTTATCCCCGTCACAGGTCAGCTGGGTGATGACCGGCTACATTTTAGTTTTTGCGATCGGGTCTTTAATGTATGGAAAGCTCGCAGACTTGTTTCCGATCCGTACACTTTTTACTTTTGGCATTGCTTTATTTTCCCTCGGAGCTTTTCTTGGCTTAGTGTCGCCAAGCTTTGAGGTGCTTATTTTAGCCCGGATGCTTCAAGCCATGGGTGGTGCGAGCATTCCCGCTCTTTCTTTTATTATTCCCTCCCGCTTTATGCCAAGCAGCAGAGGAAAAGTATTTGGCTACGTTGCGTCAACGGTTGCCTTTGCTTCAGGAGTTGGTCCTATTTTAGGCGGAATCATTGGCGGAGCATTCAGTTGGAGATATCTATTCCTATTTTCAATGCTTGCCGCTTTATCCATTCCGTTATTCCGCAAATGGCTGCCGCAGGAAGAGAGAAAATACGGTTCTGTGGATTTGCCCGGTGCCGCTCTTGTTGCGCTGACGGCTGCTTCACTTCTATTTTTTATAACAACGTTTGATGCACGATTGTTACTCGCATTCGCTCTGTTTGCTGCTCTCTTTATCTGGCGAACCGTTAAGGCTAAGGAACCCTTTATCCAGCCCTCTATTCTTAAAAACAAACGCTATACCGTAACAGTGTTTTCAAGCTTTTTTGGTACTGCGTGTTTGTTTGGTCTGATCTTTGTCATTCCCATTATGCTGAGAGATTTAAATGCGCTGTCTACGATTGGAATTGGCATGGTGCTGTTTCCGGGCGCCATTATCAGCGGAATCCTCGGCCAATACGGCGGACGGGTGATTGACCAAAAGGGCGGTGTTCCAGTTGTAAAAACTGCGTTAATTCTTATCGCAGCAGGCTGTTTGCTCATTTCCACCTTTGCGGGCAGCGTGGCCTGGATCATTTCCTTGTGCATGCTGGTAGCCTATATTGGTTTCCCATTAATTCAGAGCTCTACAGCTGATCTATTAACCACTACCCTTTCTCCTGAACAGAATGGGGTTGGAATCGGACTGTTTAATTTGTTGAACTTTATGGGCGGTGCTTTTTCAAGCGCAATCTTTGGAGCGGTGCTTGAAATTGAAGGTGTGACGACCCGTTTTAACTTCCTATCTGAAAGCGGACTGAATGTTATTTACAGCAATTTATTTATTGTGCTAAGTCTGCTTGCTGCTCTGACCGCAGTATTATTCTCTGTACTTTACAAAAGGGCTGATAAGCAAGCTGAATCCTATTAATTATGTTCTCCGGAACTAGTCGTGTTTTGACTGGATCCGGAGATTTTATATTTTATTTATATAATTCATAAAATTTCCTCCTATGATAATATAAGGATATATTGCTGTAGGAGGAAGTTTATGAAAAAACGATTGCTGATTTCGCTATTGGCTGCGATCCCCCTTTTAAACGCCTGTAATGAAGAGGAACTGAATACAGTGCGCAAAGCTGAACTAAGTGACAGGGAAATGTCGATTCTGTCTGTATCATCCACAGACTACACGATCTTTGACTTTAGTGCAGGAGACGAGGTTAGTGAAGTTAATGTATGGATTGAAGAATATGAAAATGGAGAATTTATAAAAAATGTTGCAGACATTAGCGTTCCTGTTAGTAATGAAGGCTTCATTGTATTCAGTTCTAATGACGTGTACATGGACGACCCGGATAAAAACCTTCTATCCATTAACCTTGGTGTGACGAACGAGGACGGCAGCGGAAGTACATCTTTCAAAGTTGAGCCCCCTGAGAATGCCTCTAGAATTTCAGGAGATTATCTTGATGAAACCCTCCCATTTGAAGGGGAAATGGTTTTATCGTATTTTGCTTATTCCAATGATGATATTGTGAGCTCTTTAGCAGAAAGCTATTTCGAAGACCCGGATGGAAATACTGAGCTGCTAAAGCAGTATGATGCTGTTTACGTGATGAAGGGGAAGTTTAACTAATATTCAGGCAGTCGCTTTCCCCATTTAATGCATTCCAAATTCAATCCGTATTCTTTGGAGAAAAATGTAACGGCATCAATAGGTTCTCCGTCTAATTAAAAAAAGTTGGAGGCGGATTTAATGAAACGACATACCGTTTTATTGTTTTTTCTTTTAATGAGCATGGTATTGAGCGGATGCAACGGCTTTTCCGACCCAAAAATCTCAGAGAATGAAGCGAAACAGATAATCATTGAAAACCGGACAGTGAACATCGGAAAAGTTGAAATCACATCCATAAGCCGCGAATGGAATAGGTATGTGATTCGATGGGAAAATATAGATAACTGTGAGAGTGGAACGGATTATGTTCATACACAAAGCGGGGAACTGTCGGATGGGGATAGGTCAATATGCTAAACCTTTCCGTAATATAAAAACCGATGGAACCTTCCCATGATGGGCAGTTCCACCGGTTTTTTTTACGCAATCATAGCAATAGCTACAGTTTTAAATTTTTGAGTGCATCCGCTAGCGCACTGTTTACAGGTTCTTCTTTGTTTTGCTTTTTCATGTAGTTTGCCACATCTTTTTTTCCGGCTTTGCTTGCTGAAGATTGTTTGCGTCGTTTTTGAAAAGCAGACATCTTTTCTCTGTATCCGCACACGCAGCTAAAGGTCTGGCTTTCTCCTTCTCCGCGAAGCTGCAGTTTTTTGCGGCAATTTGGACATCTTGCATTCGTTTCTTTTGCAATGTTTTTACGATGACCGCATTCCCGGTCCTGGCATACAAGCATTTTCCCTTTTTTGCCCTTCACTTCAAGCATGAGTTTCCCGCAATCGGGACAATGGGTGCCTGTCACATTATCGTGCTTAAATTTAGCATCATTGTTTTTAATCGATTGAACAATTTCTTTTGTAAAAGCCGTCATTTCCCTAAGGAAATCTTTCTTTTGAAGCGTCCCTTTTGCAATGGAAGCCAGCTTCTGCTCCCACTGCGCTGTTAAAACCGGTGAACGTAATGGCTCCGGAACGAGCTCTAACAGTTGTTTTCCTTTAGACGTGATTAAGATATCCTGCCCTCTTTTTTCAATCAAAAAGCTGTTAAACAGTTTTTCAATGATGTCTGCACGGGTCGCGACTGTCCCAAGACCTCCTGTTTCTCCAAGCGTTTCTACCAGTTCTTTCTTTTCATTTTTCATATACGCTTTTGGATTCTCCATGGCTGATAGGAGAGTCGCTTCATTAAAACGTGCAGGGGGCTTGGTTTCACCCGTTGTCTCAACGAATTTTTTTATGCTGTGAACTTCTCCTTTTTTCACGTCCGGAAGTTTCTGTGCTTTTACATCCTCCTGCTCCTCTTCATCATCTGCATCAAAGACCGATTTCCAGCCAGTCACAGTCGGAATGTTTCCTTTCGCTGTCCATTTTTGACCTGCGATGTCTGCTGTAATAACGGTTTGTTCATACTCGTAAGCAGGCAGCAGGACAGAAAGAAAGCGGGTGGCAATCAGGTCGTAAAGTTTCCATTCCTTGTCACTCAATACATCCGGCAGAAGCCGTTCCTCCGTAGGAATGATCGCATGATGGTCGGTTACTTTGGCATCATTAATAAACCTGCTGCTGGATTTAATTGGCCCACGAAGAAGTTTAGCAGCATGAGAAGCGTATGGCTTCACCTGCATCCCTTTTAGACGGTCGGGCAGTGTTTCAAGCAAATCGGATGTTAAAAAGCGGGAGTCTGTTCTCGGGTAGGTTACAAGCTTATGCTGCTCATAAAGCCGCTGCAAAATAGACAGTGTTTCTTTTGCAGAAAAATGATAGCGTTTATGTGCGTCCCGCTGTAATTCTGTTAAATCGTATAAAGCAGGAGCGTACGTTTTTTTCGGTGTCTTCTTTACTTCCTGAATAACCGCCTGCTTACCCTTCAGCTTGTTCATGATCGTTTGGACTTTTGATTGATCAAAGGTCCTTGTCTGCCCGTTTTGGTCCTGCCATTGAAGAGTAAAGCCATCTGTTTTCGCCTGTATCCCGTAATAGGATTGAGGTCGAAAGCGCTGAATTTCTTCTTCCTTCTCTGCAATCATGGCAATTGTGGGTGTCTGCACTCTTCCTGTAGAGAGGTGAGCATTGTATTTGGTGGTAAGCGCACGGGTTGCATTAATGCCCATGATCCAGTCTGCTTCTGCACGGGCGACAGCTGAAGCGTAAAGCGATTCATATCCCTTGCCATCCTTTAATGAGCGAAAGCCCTGCTCGATTGCTTTATCGGTAACCGAAGAAATCCATAAGCGTTTGATCGGCTTTTTTACATTTGCCTTTTCGATGATCCATCTGGCAACGAGTTCGCCTTCCCGTCCGGCATCTGTGGCAATCACAATCTCTCCTGCATCCTGTCTTAAAAGCTGCTGTTTGACCGCTTGAAACTGTTTGCCTGTTTGTTTAATGACTACGAGCTTCATCGGGTTTGGAAGAATAGGCAGATCCTCGAGACGCCAGGATTGATATTCTTTTCCATATCCTTCAGGGTCTGCATGGGTGACCAGATGACCAAGTGCCCATGTCACAATATAGCGGTCTCCTTCGAGATACCCATTCCCCTTTTTTGTGCACTTCAAAACGCGTGCAATATCTCTTCCAACTGATGGTTTTTCTGCTAATACTACTGTTTTTTTCATCATAAAAATCCTTTCCTGTCCGTCCGTTTCTACTGTCCATTATATCATGGAAAAAGGCTCGAACATAACAAGGGAACAGACGATGAATTCTTAAGCATTAAAAAAAGAAGAGCCTGGGACAAAAGAGTCTCAGGCCCGCTGAACGGTTCACTTCACTTCAGTTGGACGCTCTCAACAGGGACGGCGCTGAGCCTTTTCAGGACGGTGCCCTGTCCAGTCGCAGCTTGCCGTCACACCCTTCCGGAGTCGCCATCTTCCGCTCCGCTCACCTCTTACTATTTATAAATACTATCTCGTTTTTTACACGTTTATGAGTTTTGTCCCAACCTCTTTGACAATTCACTTTACTTAAGGAGTATGCCTTCTGCTGAGCAACTTTTTTCAAGATGTCGCAACCTCATTTTAGCTAAGGCTGAAAACTGTTGCTTGTTCAAATACAGATTAGTCAGAACCTCCGTTTTTCCTCAAGGCTTTCTTTGATTTTTGGGTGATTTTTTCTTTTTCTCTTGAAGCTGAAGAAATTCGTACAACCGTGTCGCCTGCTGTTACAGCTATTTCCGTATCAGTAGCAAATGGCTCAAAATGACCGGATGCTTTCAGCACACCAATTATAGTATCTTCTTCATCTATTTCTGTTTTAAATTGTTCGTAGCTGTATTGCTCCGTTATCAATGTTTTTCTAAACGCATAGCCGCTCTCAAGCTGAGAAGTAAGCTTTTGCAGCGTCGCTGTTTCATTAAATAAAATCCTTCCGCCAACGGTATGCGTCAGCCTCTCATGACTGGAAGCCAGATCTCTTTCTGAAGCAACCTGAAATAAATGCTTAGCACCCATCGAAGGAGTGAAGGTGGAGCAGATCAGCGCATTATAGGCATCACTTTCTGTACCTGCAATGATGTTTTCATAAGGTGTCATATCAAGACTGTATTCGGTCTGTTCGGATAAAATCTCTCCGTGGAAAGTAGAAAGCCCGCTTTGTCTTGCTTTCACTACTTTTTTCCAAGAAGAATCTACCAGCAGCGCCGGAATGTCCATTTCTTTTAGTACTTTCACTAATTCTCTTGAAAATAAATTACCCCCGACCACTATAATTCCCGGCTTGCTGTCGTTTGCCAATTTTAAGCGGCGGGCTACCCAGCCAATGGAAAAGCCGTGGGCACAGACTGTAGCGAATACAAGAGCGAAGGTTAACGCTGTAAGTAAACGGGCATCTTCAAAACCTGTATCAAACAAGACAGAAGCAAAATACCCCGAAACGGTCAGTGCCACAATTCCTCTTGGGGCGACCCATCCCACAAGCGTTTTTTCCTGCCAGGACAGGTCGGTGCCGATGGTAGACAGCCAGATGGACAAAGGTCGAACGACAAAGAGCATGAGCAGCACATACCCGATAATCGCAGGATTAAGAATTTCAGTGAAGGTTTCAATCTGAATGGAAGCCGTCAGCATAATGAAAATGGTTGAGATAAAAAGTACAGAAATATTTTCTTTAAAATGCCTCATGTTTTCCATGGAGGCAATATGCATATTTGCAAGTGTCATTCCCATCGCTGTAACGGAAAGAAGACCCGTTTCGTGCATCACTTCATCTGCAAGTGTAAAACAAAGTAAAACAACTGCGAACAACACGGGTGATTTTAAAAATTCAGGTATATATCCCTTTTTAAACATCCAGCCCATCCCTCTGCCGCATCCCCAGCCGAGCACAGCAGCAAAGGCAGCTGCACCAAAATAAAGAAGGAGCGTTGGAAGTGTTACGGATTCATCCGTAAAGTAAAGGATGATTTCAAATGCAAACAGGGCCAGAAGAACACCAATCGGGTCAACGATAATTCCTTCCCATTTTAGGATCTTAGCAGGCCGGGGTTTTAATTTAGCCTGCCTGAGTAAAGGGAGAATGACGGTTGGTCCCGTCACAATAAACAGTCCACCAATAACAAACGCAACCGGCAGGGATAGTCCAGCTACAAAATGCGCGATAAGAGAGCCAAGAATCCAGGCAATAAACGCTCCAATGGTAACAATTCGAAAGACAGGTTTTCCGAGATCCCTGATCTCTCTCACATCAAGCTGCAAGCTGCCCTCAAATAAAATGATAGCCACGGCCATTGAAATAATTGGCCCGTACATATCCCCAAATTCCTGCTCGGGATTAATGATCCCTAAAACAGGACCAACGATAATTCCTGCAACAGACATGACCACAATCGCCGGAAGCTTAATCCGCCACGAAAGCCACTGAGACAAGATCCCCAGAAAAACCACGAGCATAACAGTAAATAATAATGAATTAAACATAGATGGATCCCCTCTTCCTGCCTTTCGCCACTTTTAAAAACCTATTCGCTTACTTTATCAGTTGTAAGCAAATAGTTGAAGGATTTAGATTGCACAGTCTGTTTTATTTTACGATCTTTCCGTTTTTTCTATTTCTGCTGAACTATACACCAGAACATTTTCATGTGGGTCTTTTATTGCTTTTTCAACCATGGCAAGCGCCACCTGTTCTGCCCTGACTGCTTTATAGGTTCTTAAAGGACCGACCATTGCCCAGCCGGCTAACGTCATTACCTTGGCGCCAATCGACTCCCCAAAACGAAACTCTTCTCGGTCACCAAGGAGCAGAGATGGTCGGAAAATTTGCAGGCCGGCAAGATTCATCTCTTTCAGCTGCTCCTCCATCAAACCTTTAACCTTGTTATAGTAGAAAGGAGAAGAAGGATCAGCTCCCATAGCAGAAATGACGAGAAATTGGCGGACATTGTTTTTCTTCGCTAAGGAAGCAAATTGCAATGGATAATCCAAATCCACTTTTCGAAAAGCCGCTTTTGAACCGGCTTTTTTCATGGTTGTCCCCAAACAGCAATACACATCGTCCACCAGTCCCAGGTGCATACCTTCCAAATAATCAAAATCTATGATTTTATTGATCAACTTTTGGTGATTTATGGTCAAACGGGTTCGGGTAATGGCCGTCACTTCACTGTATTCTTCCCTTCTGCATAGCTCTTTGACTACTTCCTGCCCTACCAGCCCTGTTGCACCAAGCACAACTGCCGTTCTTTGTCTCATTTTTTCTCCTGCTTTCCACTTGATTTTATACAAGGTTTGTCCCTCTTACCATCATTCTGCTGCAAGTGAATCAATTTAAAAATGACGCCGGGAAGCCCGACGCCATCCTATTCTTATTGATCGACCAGTTTTACACTTACTTTAACATCCAAAGTGTGCTTGCCGCCTCTGTAAACGCCCTGCAAAGGACTGACATCCGCGTAATCACGGCCAGCACCCACCCGAATGTGGTTTTCAAGCGCTTCTACGTTATTTGTAGGATCAAGTCCCACCCATCCGATGCCGGGTACCATAACTTCAACCCAGGCATGTGTGGCAGAATCCCCCACCAGAGCAGAATTCTCACCTACGTACAGATATCCGCTGATGTATCTGGCCGGAATTCCCCTGGCTCGAAGGACGCCAATCATCACATGGGCATAATCCTGACAAACGCCTTTTTTCCCTTCAATGGATTCACTCGCTTTGGTTTCAACATTCGTTGCAACCGGATCATATTCAAACATATCATGCACATATTTCATAAGATTTAGGGAAAATTGCACAGGATTTTCTGTATCGCCGATTTCCTGAACAATTTTATCCACTTGCTGCTGCTCAACAAATGTATAAGCTGTCTGATTTAATGAAGCAAGATAATGCCTCTTGAATAAATCGGAATGAAAAATCGACTGCATTTCCGGCGAGTAATCAATCCGTCCGATAAAAGGACTTTTCTGAATGCTGACCGTCGAAATCGTTTTTACTTCAAGAGACTGATGAAAATCTGCGATAAAAAATGATTCAACGCTATTGCCCCACAAATCAATATATTCTTTTGTTAAGGAAGCAGGCGTAATTTCAGAGCGGTAATAAAGTAGCCGTTGACATTCATCTGTTCTAGGTTTAAGACGGATATCGTTCATGCTTTGATCCACTATGGTTTCATAATGAAAAGTATTTGTATGTTCAATTTCATATTTCATTCCGTTTTCACTTCCTCGCTGATGGTCACTCCAATTATTTATTGTACGCAAAGGATTCTTTCAAGGTACATGAGCCGGTTCGATTAAATAGTACGTCTGAGAGAATACCTGACTGATATCATTGCAGCGATCCTGGAAATCATCCAGAAATGAACTGAATTCATGTACGGAAAGAGACCGTATTTTATCTTCATCAAACTCAGCCATTAAACGGTCAAGCGCTGCATACATTCTCCATGAATAATGAGAAACTTTCCCTCCTTCAAGAGCAATAATTGCTTCTCGTACATGGTCCATGCAATATTGGATTGATCTTGGAAAAGCATAATCAGAGATTAAGAAGGTCAGCACATCTTTTTCGTTCATTCTTGGAGGATATTTTTTCAGATACTCATCATACCCATTCAGCAGCTGCAGGGCCGACCGCCAGTAATAATAGTTGGTGCCGTCCGCCCTTTCCCTGTCATCATTGGACTTTTCGCTGAGCACATTTAATATCCTGGCTGTCTTTTCACCTCTCTCCAGCCATTTTGCGATCTTGATAAACCGGTACGGAACCCCTCTCGACATGGAGGATTCAATCACCCCCTGGGAGGTTAATGAAGCAAGCTTGACCCTTTTTAAAAAGCCATGCACTTCCTTCAGCGAGCCTTCCGGAATGTACATATTGGTGCTTTCGAGAAAAAGGTCATTCCACACTTCAAACAAATCACCAGGAATAATGTCACGGGTTACTCTGGCATTTTCTCTCGCGAACTTGACACAATTTAAAATCGAGCTCTGGTTGCTCTCAGAAAAAGCCAGATAGTCAATAATAGTATTGATCGTCAGCTTTTCGTATAAATGATTAAATTCTTCCAGAGACCCGCATACCTCTATTACCGTCTCCCAGTCATAGTTGGCAAGAGATTCTTCAGAAGAGGCTTCTAGCATCTGGATCAGCTGAACACCAAGTACTCTTGCATTGTTCTCAGCACGTTCAATATTCCGCGACATCCAATACAATGAATCTGCTACTCTGCTAAGCATGTCAGCCCTCGCCTCCTTTTAATACCCACGTATCTTTTCCTCCTCCGCCTTGAGAGGAGTTTACGACAAGAGATCCTTTTTTCAGCGCTACGCGGGAAAGACCGCCGGGAAGTACATGCGTTTTCTCTCCCCGCATGACAAAAACTCTCAGATCCACATGACAAGGGTAAAAATCACCTTCCTGAAAAACCGGTGCACGGGAAAGCTGAATAGTCGGCTGAGCAATATACTGAGCAGGATTTTCTTCGATCTTCTCTCTGAAAACGGCTATTTCTTCAGCAGACGCATGCGGGCCAATGAGCATGTCATAGCCACCTGATGCGCCTACATTTTTCACGACCAGCTCATCCAATCTTTCCAGCGCCCACTTTCTCTCTTCCTCATTACGCATAAAGTAGGTATCGACATTTGGGATGACCGGTTCTTCTTTTAAATAATACCGGATCATTTCTGGAACGTAAGCGTACATCGCTTTATCATCTGCCACACCATTGCCGATGCCGTTTAGAATTGCAACGTTTCCTTTTCTATATGCTTCAAGCAGTCCCTTGACTCCAAGGGCAGAATCAGGATTAAACGCATCAGGATCAAGATACTCGTCATCAATTCTGCGGTAAATAATATCCACACGCTGCATTCCCCGGATGGTTTTCATGTAGACGACGCCGTTGCGGACTTGCAGATCTCTCCCTTCAACGAGTTCAATTCCCATTTGCTGAGCGAGGAAGACATGGTCATAATAAGCGGAGTTATACATGCCCGGAGTGAGCAGAACCGCTCTTTTTTTGCTGCTGCAATGCTTAGGAACATGAGAAAGCAGTGCTTCCTGCATATTGGAGAGCTGGTGCTCAAGCGAATGAATGCTGTGACGGTTAAAAAATTCCGGATATACCTGCCTCATCACATATCGATTTTGATATACATAAGACATGCCGGAAGGATTACGAAGATTATCTTCGAGTACTCTATATGTTCCCTCCTGGTCACGGATTAAATCTATTCCTGCAAGAAAAATATGATTATTTAGGGGGATGTCTGTTCCTCCAACCTGTTTGTGGAAATAATTGGGGTTCTGTTCCACCAATTCGCGAGGTATGATCCCATCATTCAGAATGGCTTGGTCTTTATAAATGTCTTCTAAGAAAAGGTTAAGGGCTTCCGCTCTTTGAATCATGCCTTTTTCAATCATTTCCCATGCATCCGGAGGAACGATAATAGGAATAAAATCAAATGGCATCGTCCGTTCCGTTCCGACGTTATCGTTGTATACTGTGAAGGTTATTCCCTGCCGTAAAAAGCTAAGCTGGGCAGTTTCATGTTTTTCTCTTAATTCTTCTGCAGAAAACTGATTCATCATATTGTGAAATGCCTGATAATGCGCTTTCGTGCTTCCACTTTGCTGGAGCATCTCATCAAAGTAAAGATCGGTTTGATACGGCTTAAACATGCAGGAATCCCTCCTTTTTATTATCGTACCTTTTTATCTTTCGACACCGACACGACAAAATCCTCTAAATATTCAGAATTCAGATTTATTACTCTATACCCTAAAGAATTGAAAAATATGTATAACGTCTCGTGTTTTTTGCATGAAAAGAGAAAAGAGCGTAGAATTATAGGCATGAAAATGGATAAAGGAGGGTGCTTCATGAGTCATTTACAAGAAGCCGAACAGCGTATTGAAGAACTTAAACAGGAGTACATCCGCGCCCAGGATCAGCTTGAGAAGCTTGAGTCATTAGGAATGGATACCGGTTCTGCTGAAAGAAAGCTTATGCATATTGAATCTGAGCTGGAGCAGCTAAGAAAAGAAGAAACGGAATCATCTTAATAATACGTTCAGTTTTAATCGTTTGTCGGCAAATGAGGTAATACACCTTCTTTTGCTAACGGACGATTTTTCATTTTCATTCACCTCAGCAGGATCTTTCTGCTATAATCATTAAATATTTTTTATTTCAAACGGAAGAAGGTGCAGATCATACGATGAATATTCCTTTTCAGGAACCCGTGCTGGTTTTTGGACTTGCCGTTATCATTTTTTTAGTTTCTCCTTTTATCATGAGCAGGCTTCGGATTCCTGGTATTATAGGCCCCATTATTGCCGGTGTGATTGTAGGACCGAATGGATTTGGTCTTCTCGAACGGGGAGAAACCATTCAGCTGCTTGGTACAGTCGGCTTACTATTCATTATTTTCATCGCAGGTCTGGAGCTTGATATTGACGGCTTTAAAAAATACCGAAAAAGAAGTATTTCCTTTGGGCTGCTTTCCTTTTGTATTCCATTGATAATTGGAACCGCAGTCGGGTATTACCTCGGCTTCGGGTGGGCTGCTTCCATTCTGCTCGGCTCGATCGTAGGCTCTCACACCCTGCTTGCCTATCCAATTGCTTCAAGACTTGGCATCGCCAAAAATAAAGCTGTCACAACTGCCATCGGCGGAACCTTAATGACGGACACCCTTGCCATGCTGATACTGGCAGCTGTAGCAGGGTATGCCTCAGGTGATGCAAGTCCCGGATTTTGGTTTCAGCTGATTGCATCCACTCTGTTGTTTGCGCTGGTTGTCTTGGCAGGTGCTCCACGTCTTGCAAAATGGTTTTTCAGAAACTCCAATAGTGAAGGTCAAATGGAATTTAATTTTGTTTTGACGATTCTTTTTGTGTCTGGAAGCCTGGCGCTGCTGGCAGGTCTTGAGCCGATTATCGGAGCTTTTCTGTCAGGCCTTGCACTCAACCGTTATATCTACGACCATGGACCGCTGATGAACAGGATACGTTTTACGGGAAATGCCCTGTTCATCCCTTTCTTTCTATTATCAGTAGGGATGCTCATGGATTTATCTGTCCTGTTCTCAAGTCCTGATGCCTGGATTCTTACAATAAGCATATTGGGCTCGGTATTACTAGGAAAGAGTGCTGCCAGCTTTATTACAAGCCGAATCTATCGCTATTCACCCGATGAAAACCAGGTCATCATCGGACTTACGATTCCTCAAGCGGCTGCAACGCTTGCTTCCACACTGGTCGGCTTTGAGCTTGCTTTGCTCGACCAGGCAACGGTGAATGCAGTTATTGTGATGATTCTCTTAACTTGTATATTAGGCCCTTATCTAACTGAAAAATACGGACGGAGACTTGCAGTGGCCGAAACGGTGGAGTCCTCCAGCCATGATGACCGGCCGGAACGTATCTTGATTCCGATTGCCAACCCCCATACGACACAAACCTTGCTTGATCTGAGCTTTATAGTGCGTCAGGCAAAGCTTTCAGCTGAACCGATCTACCCTCTTTCTGTTGTTCAAAAAGACGTAAAGTCTGTAGAAGGAAGTGTGGCTTCAGCTGAAAAAATGCTGACTAATGCCATTGCTTATGCAGCTGGAGCCAATATCCCCGCTCGCTCACTTATAAAAGTGGACCGAAATATCGGACGCGGAATCGAACGGGCTGTGGCAGAGGAACGCATTACCACGATCATCGCCGGATGGAATGGACAACATCCTTCCAATAAGCTGTTCGGAGGAATTATCGATAATTTTCTGGATCATACAAATGAACGTGCGATGATCGTTAAGCTTGGTCATCCACTTAATACCACAGACCGCATTGTACTGATCCTGCCTAAAGGGGCTTATTATAAGCCGGGAATTCAAGATGGCATCAGAATCGTTAAAGCCATGGCTGCACAATTAAATTGTTTGCTTGAATGCCTTGTGATTCGGGACACAGTGGAACGGTATGAGACGTTATTTTCTTCTATAAAACCAAACGTGACTACCTTAATGCACCGGCTTGAGTCGTGGGAAGAATTATATAATCAGCCTGTAGAGTCCTTGCGCAAAAATGACCTGGTCATTGTCATGAGCGCCCGCAAAGGAACGATCGCCTGGCATCCCCAGCTTGAACGGGTGCCTAGAAAGCTTGCAAAAGCCAACCCGGAAAGCTTTATCATTTTCTATCCCACAGAAACCGGAGAAACAGATCTTCGCGGAGCACGCGGGACTGAGGTGCCGAAAGAAGTCTTGTTCAGACGCGATTATGATTAAGTTTTAAAAAACACTGAATCTTAAGTGGTGCTGTAGATTCTGCGCTGTCTCTGAATAATTGCACACCCAAGAACTGCAAAAAGGCTGAGACACAAATGTGTCTAAGCCTTTTTGCTTCGATGAATGACTTTTAGATTTTTTTCGTTCACTACAGAGCAGGCGCTACAATCTCCACTTTGATCCGATCCGGGTCTTCCCCGTACAGGGCATAATGAGCAGGTCCACCCGCAAAAGGGTACTGGCTTTCATATAAGATCCGCTCCTTGCGACTTTTCATTTCAGCTGCAAGTTCATCTACCTGCTCTTTGGATTGGGCATGAAATGCCAGGTGGTTTAGACCTATCCGTTTCCTGTGATAGCCTGCTTCTTTATAGTCTTCTTCGGCTTCCACAAAAACAAGATAGGCTTCCCTGCTTTTGTAGCTGAAGCCTATCTCCCACTTTTGATAAGGGTGCCACCCCAAAGACGCCAGAAGCCAGCTCCAATATTTATAGGACTGCTTTAGATCAGAGACATAGATTTCAAGATGGTGAAGCATACTCTCCCTCATTTCCTATCCGTTTACTTCTGCCCTGCGAAGCTTAGCCTGTGCGGGTGTCTTTTGAAACAGCTGCTTACGGTCTCTCCAAACAAAGAATAGAGAAAGCAGGAACGCAAGGCCGTCTGCAATCGGAAAGGCCAGCCACACACCAACCAGACCGAAGAAGGATGGCAGAATAAGCACCAGTGGAATAAGGAAAATAAGCTGTCTGGACATGGACAGAATAAATGAAATTTTAGCTTTCCCCAGTGCCTGGTATAATCCGCCTGTCACCATTTGAAAGCCGATAATCGGCGCCACAAGGAAGATCCAGCGCATGGCCGTTTCTCCTCCATCTACGACCGCAGCATCCGTTGAAAACACAGCCATCATGCCTGCCGGGAATATCATGGTGATCACCCATACAAAGGTGGCAATGCCACTTGCCGCTAAAATTCCTATCTTTAGCGTATCACTTACCCGATGATAGAGCTGCGCACCGTAATTGTAGCCAATAATCGGCTGCATCCCCTGCACAATTCCAAACATCGGCATAATGGCAAACATCATAATCCGGTTAATAATACCAAATATTGCAACGGCTGTTTCGCCGCCATGAATAACCAGCATCCAGTTTACAGCAATAAACATCAAACTGCCCGCAACCTGACGGACAAATGTTGCTGATCCAATGCTCACAATCTCTTTAACTACTTTAAAATCCGGAAAAAGTCCAACCCATCTGAACGACAGGGAGCTTTTACCCATTTTAAAGTAATAGAAGATCCAAACCGCCCCTACGGCTTGTGAAATCACAGTTGCGATTGCCGCCCCACTAATTCCCATATCCAGTGTGAAAATAAAAATTGGATCGAGTATAATATTCAGCCCCGCGGACACAATCATCGTCAGCATCGCTACTTTAGCATTTCCTTCTGAACGGACAATATTATTGGCTGACATGGCAAACGCCTGAAATAGAGACCCGTATAAAATAATCGATAAATACTGCTTCGCGTAAGGAAGTACATCTTCTGTCGCGCCAAAAGTGAGCAGAATCGGCTCTAAAAATGTGAGTGCGAGTGTGACCATCAGGACACTAAGCAGGCCAACGAGCCAGATCACATGTCCGAATACTTCATTTGCTTCGTCTAATTTTCCTGCTCCAAGTCTCCTTGAAATAATGGACGCTCCCCCGATTCCAATCGCTGCTGCAAAGGCAGTAATAATCAGCTGCAGCGGAAATGCGATGGAAAGAGCCGCAACCGCTAGTGTGCCAACCCCCCGTGCAATATAAAAGGTATCTGCGATATTGTAAAATGCCATCACGAACATGCCAATAAAGGCAGGGACGGAAAAACGGACCATCAGTTTCGGTATTCTTTCTGTACCGAGCTGTGTGCTTTGCTGTTTCATCCTTTTGTCACCTCTCTTTTTCTTCAATCTTTTTTACTGCGTTATCTGCCATCCGTTTCAGCAGCCTTAGTGCCAGCTCTTTTTCTTCTTCTGAAAAATCTGCTGTCAATGTGTTAGTCCAATCCTCCAAAATGGAACGAATGACCGGTTCAAGCTCTTTTGCTTTATGAGTCAGCTTCACAATATGGGAGCGCCGGTCGGTGTCATGGGGGTTCCGCACAACATAGCCTTCATCCTCCAGCTTTTTCACAGCCCGCGCAGTGGTCGTTTTGTCCATTTTTAAAGCTCTGGCCATTTGTTCCTGTGTCAGTTCATTTTCTTCATACAGCACCATTAAAAATTTTACCTGTCCCCTGCCAAGACCATATGGTTCAAATATTTTGCTCAAATGCATATAGCCATAACGATGAACAGTGGATATCATCCGTGCTGCAGATTTATGATTGGTCTTTCTGCTCATAGCTCTCCTCAATTCCTCTATTTAAAATACTTCCCTGATTATAAAACGATTTAGTTGCAGATGCAACCTTCCATGTTCCGAAATATATTCATCTTTACAAGAATGGCAGAAGGCTTTATGATGAACGGGACAAACACAAACTGCATATGAAAGTCGATACACTAGGGGTGCTCGTAAAGGGCTGTGATGAGAACATTTTGTTCCGATCCCTCAATACCCGATCCAGGTAATACTGGCGTGGGGAAGTGTGGTGACGCATCACTCATTCAACCAACTACTCAATTGATGATGACGAAGCTGCATTTCCTTTTTCGGGAATGCAGCTTTTTGTGTTGCCAAAACGAGTACAGGAGGAAAATATGATGACAAACCAATCAACATCTTTATCAGCCGGAGCTTCTTGCGGCACGAGCCAAATAGCAGGCTGCCGCTTCTCTCTTCATCCTATGGACGATCAATTTGTATCACTGCTGAAAGGAGCCATAGAACAAGCAGACACCTCTAAAATCTGGCGCTTCACTGATGATGTCAGCACCTGTGTCCGCGGCCGGGAAATCCATGTTTTTGATGTGGTAAAAGCAATGGTTCTTCATACTGCAAAAACAGGTGCGCATGTGGCGCTTAATGCTACGTTTTCAATCGGCTGCCCCGGCGATACAGAAGGCGACGCCTACATGACAGAAGACGATATCCGTTTAAACGAACCGGACGTGAAGGATCTTTCGCAATATGTATCCTCCCAATTTGCACTTTATCCTATGGGCGATCCGGATTATATGAAAACGATTATGGATCAGGTGGCAGTGGCAGAAAAACACGGTACGCTGAAAAAAGGCGTTCATTACGCCAGCGGGCTCCACGGGGATATACACAATGTATTTGCCACATTGGAGGAAGTGTTCGCAAATGCGCAGCAAAGTAAAAGCTCGCATATTGTGATGACGGTAAATATGAGTATTAACAGCCCGTCCCACCAGGAGGAAAAGTAAATTGACCGCTAAATGGAGATTATCTGAAATCATTGTGTTATCTGTACTGGCTGTTGTCTTTGCCGTCGTTTACCTGGCATTTTTCCAGGTGGGAAATGTAATGGTTGGCATGATGGGGCCGATCGGATATGAATTTATTTTTGGCATTTGGTTTATTGTTTCCATTATCGCCGCCTATATTTTACGTAAGCCCGGAGCCGCTTTTTTATCAGAAACCATTGCAGGTGTAATCGAAGTGTTAATCGGTAATGCTGTTGGGCCAATGTTAATTGTCTCTGCTATGATTCAAGGCGCTGGGGCTGAGGCGGTGTTTGCTGCAACACGCTACAAGCGCTGGGGGTTATGGGTGTTAATGCTCGCCGGAATGGGCTCTGCTGTCACAAGCTTTATCTGGGGCTATTTTATCTCTGGATACGGTGCTCTTGATCCCGGCTATGTGACGCTAATGCTTGCTCTTCGTCTTGCAAGCGGTGCGATCCTCGCTGGGCTGTTAGGAAAATGGCTGTCAGATGGCTTATATCAAACGGGTGTATTAAACAGCTATGCCATCGCTCGGGATAAAAAGAAGGGTTCTTATGGCAAAGCTTCCTAACGAACCTATCATTGAATTTAAAAATATTACTTACAGACATGCGGAAGAACTCGCCCCCGTTCTTTCCCATTTATCATTCTCGATTTTTAAGGGAGACACTCTTTTACTCGCCGGTCCGAGCGGTGCTGGAAAAAGCACGATTACCATGCTGATGAATGGCATCCTGCCTTCTAATGGCAGCGGTGTTCTGGAAGGAGAAATTGATTGGTTTGGCACCTCATCTGAAAAATGGAAAAATGGAGAAATTTCAAAGAGGATCGGTGTCATGTTTCAGGATCCTGAAAGTCAATTTTGCATGACCACAGTTGAAGAAGAGATTGCTTTTGGATTGGAGAATCTCCATCTTCCGCGTAAGGAAATGAGAGAACGGATCCATGATTCCTTATCACAAACAGGTCTTGAGGGGTTTGAAAAACGGACCATTCAACGTTTATCCGGCGGTCAGAAGCAGCGCGTTGCTCTAGCCTGCCTTCTTGCCATGAGAACCGAGGTCCTGCTGCTGGATGAACCATTTGCCAACATCGACCCACTCTCAAGAAAAGAATTAATCGAAACGCTGGCTCAGCTTAAAGAGAAACTTAGCTTAACCTTGATCATCATCGATCATGATTTAAATGGATGGACTGACTGGATTAACCGGGTTCTTTTACTGGATGAAAGTGGAACAATCGGTTTAGACATGCCGCTTGAAGAAGCGTTAAGCGCGCATCTATCAAGCTTTGAAGCGCTAACCGTCTCACTTCCTCTTCATATCACACTGCAAAAGGGAAATAACCAGCTCTATGTACTTAAAGATCAATGGGTGAAGCAGCTTTCCATTTCTGAGCGATCACAGCTGGGTGACCTATTGAACACGGGACACCCAAAAAAGGAGTTTGGTTCAGCTTTAATGGAGCTTAGAAATAGTTCATTCCGCGCGGGAAATCAAGCTATTTTAGAGAAAATTAACTTTACTCTCTTAGAAGGAGAAACGATCGCCTTTTGCGGCCATAATGGCGCAGGAAAAAGCACACTGGCCCTTTTACTCGCAGGTCTCTATTCTCCTACAAGCGGTGATCTTCTTCTTAACGGCAAATCTGTGCGCACATATTCACTTCAGGAAATGCGGCGCAGGATCGGCTATGTATTTCAAAATCCCGAGCATCAATTTGTCGAGCATACTGTTGAAGATGACCTGGGCTTCGGATTAAAAATTCAAAAGCTCCCTGCTCAACAGATTCAGGAACGGACGCTTGACATCCTGAAAGCAATTCGCTTGGACGGTTTTCAGGACCGCCACCCTCTTTCTCTCAGTCAGGGACAAAAAAGAAGACTGAGTGTGGCGAGTATGACCATTGATGACCAGGACATTCTAGTGCTGGATGAACCTACTTACGGACAGGATGCAGGTTCTTTGAAAAATCTTACTAATATGCTGCTGGAAAGAAAAAAACAAGGGAAGACGACAGTGCTTGTGACACATGATATGGAGCTGATTCAGTCTATTTGCGACCGTACGCTCCTGTTGTCAAAAGGGAGAGTTCAATTCGAGGGACCTCCGGAGCAGCTTTGGGGGCTTGGAGAAGACATCCTTAATCAGCACGGTCTTACTCTTCCCCCTTCCGTTGCATTACGTCAGGCGCTGGGAGGTTATAAGTATGTGGCTTCATACCATTAATCCTTCTGTTAAACTTCTTGTAATTTTAGCAGCGATTATTGCTCTTGCCTTATTTCTAGATCCTGTCCTTTATCTTGTTTTCTGGATTGGCCTGATCGTAATTACCTTTTCACTTTCAACAATCTCCAAGAAAACCTGGGCTCTCCTCACCGCTCCCTTTTTCTTTATGGCCATCGGTTATGTGTGGACCGCGATGCTTTTTCCAAACGAAGCCCTTTTAGTAGAAGAACAGGTTCTTTTTAAATGGGGATGGTTGATTTTAACAGAGGAGTCTCTTATGAGAAGTGCGGGCCTTGGGATGAGGGTAATTGTTTTTTCAGCTTTGTCTTTACTCTTTGTTCTCACAACCAAGCCTGTTTTATTTATGCTTAGCTTAATGCAGCAATTAAAAGTACCTTCCCGTCTGGCCTACGGGATCATGGCTGGCTATCAGTTTCTTCCTTTAATCAGGGAAGAATTTCAAATTATGCAGCGGGCTCAGCAAATACGGGGCGTTGGCAGGCCGCAAACGGTAAAGGAACGGGTTTCTCAATGGAAGAGTTTTGTCATTCCTCTTTTAGCAAGCGCTATCCGTAAAGCAGAACGGACAGCTATTGCGATGGAATCAAGGGGATTTACAGGCGAGCCGCGAACCCACTGGTACCGGGAGATCCCTCTTCGAAAGCGGGACGCGGTTTTTGCTGCCCTTCTTGCCGGATTGTTTTTACTCTCTTTTACCGTTTCTTCCATTCTTCAATAAGGAAGTTATAGTATTTTTGGGCAATAAGGTAGAACATACCTTGGAGAAGAGGACGTGCCGAGGCGATCTCAATTCTCTATGGCTTTTACCTTTCTTATTGCCCAGCCCTCTTATGTAAAATGATAATCACGCTGCAGGGTTTGAGAGGATTTCAGGTGTTTAAGTGCGAGGCGGATCCGGCTCTTAACGGTTCCGAGCGGCACTCCTGTATCGGAGGATATTTTCTCATGTGACATCCCATTTAAGTAACATAATCGAATCACAGCCTGCTGCTCCACGTTTAATTGTGCGATGGCTGTATGCAAGGTTGTGGTTTGTTCTTTCTTTTCCATTGCCTCTTCAGGAGGAGGTGCGGTGTCTGCAGATGAATTTCTTTCCTCAAATTCAGCATACTGATGCTTTGACTGTCTGGAAAGAAGATCCATAGAGGAATTTCGGGTAATGGTTAATAGCCATGATGAAAATTTCCCTTTTCCTTCAAGGTATTCAGCATGTTTTTTCCAGAGTCTCAGGAAAACCTCCTGTACTACCTCTTCTGCTGCCGAATGATTTTGCGTTATGCGGTACGCAAAGGAATAAACTAATTTTTCGTACTTGGTGTAAAGCTTTTCAAATGCTTTCTGGTCCCCTCTCACCATACGATCATATAAATCAATATCATGCTCAACCGTCAAATTCTCCATGCCTCCTTATCAGGCTTCTGAACTATAAGTCATATTCCCCGTGAAAACTAAATGAAAACCCTTACTGAAAGATTGTGTAAAAGTTCCTTATCTTCCGAATGAATATACTAGGATGAACACGAAAAATACCGTATGATGTAAAGAGATTATGATAGTTCGGAGGAATGGATTAAAAATGAGTTTGTTAAATGTAGTAAAAGTAGGGCACACCTTTGGCGACAGGACCCTGTTCAAAGATGTTTCCTTTCGCCTTTTAGATGGTGAACATATGGGACTTGTCGGTGCGAACGGCGTTGGAAAATCAACTCTGATGAGCATTTTGACTGGAGAACTGATTCACGATGAAGGCAAGGTTGAGTGGCTGCCGGGCACTCACTATGGCTACCTGGATCAGCACACCCGATTAACCCCCGGCAGAACCATGCGGGATACACTTCGCGACGCTTTTCTGCCTTTATTTAAAAAAGAAGAAGAGTTAAATGAGATTACAGCAAAGATGGCTGATGCCTCTCCTGAAGAGCTTGAACAGCTTTTAGAAGACATGGCTGAGATCCAGGATGCGCTGGATGCTGGTGATTTTTATACACTGGATATTAAAATTGAAGAAGTGGCAAGAGGACTGGGACTTGATGCTATCGGTCTCGACCGGGATGTAGCTGCACTGAGCGGCGGACAGCGCACCAAGGTTCTGCTGGCAAAGCTATTGCTTGAAAAGCCAAAAGTGCTTCTTTTGGATGAGCCGACCAACTACCTGGATGTCGAACACATTCACTGGCTTTCCATGTACTTAAAGGATTATCCGCATGCATTTCTATTAATTTCACATGATACTTCCTTTATGAATGGTGTCGTAGACATTATTCTTCACCTTGAATTTACAAAAATGAACCGGTATACAGCCACATATGAAAAGTTTCTTGAGCTGGCAGAGCTGAATAAAAATCAGCATATCAACGCCTATGAAAAGCAGCAGGAATTTATTAAGAAACAAGAAAGCTTTATTGCAAAGAACAAGGCACGCTACTCAACGACAGGCCGGGCAAAAAGCCGTCAGAAGCAGCTGGATCGCATCGAACGGATTGATCGTCCCGAAACAGCGGCAAAGCCTACCTTTGATTTTAAAGAAGCTCGAGGAAGCAGCCGTTATGTTATTGAGGCAGAGAACCTTGAAATCGGCTATGACCGTCCGCTTATGCCAAAAATTGATTTGACTATTGAACGGGGAGAAAAAATAGCTGTCGTTGGTGCAAACGGCGTAGGGAAATCCACTCTCTTAAAAACCATAATGGGTAAAATCAATCCGCTTGGAGGTAAAGTCATTCATGGTGATTTTCTTTTCCCTTCCTACTTTGAGCAGGAGCTGAAAGCAAAAGCGATTACACCGATTGAGGATGTGTGGTCCGAGTTTCCTTCCATGGAGCAAAACCAGGTGCGGGCTGCACTTGCAAGATGCGGTCTTAAAAACGAGCATATTTCACGACAAATGAGTCAGCTCAGCGGTGGTGAACAAGCAAAAGTCCGCCTATGCAAGCTGATGATGCACGAAAGCAACTGGCTGCTTTTTGATGAGCCGACCAATCACCTTGACGTTACAGCAAAAGAAGAACTAAAGCGCGCCTTAAAAGAATACAAAGGAACCATCGTGCTTGTCTGCCATGAACCAGATTTTTATGAAGATTGGGCAACCACTACCTGGAACGTTGAAGAATGGGCAGCACACGAAAATAATTAGTAAACAAGAGCCTGGGACAAATTTGTCTCAGGCTTTTTGAACGGTTCACTGCGCTTCAGGCAGACGTTATCCTAAAAGAAGGCGTTCAGCCCGCCCCAAGGTTTGCTGCAGTTTTGCCAAGCAATTAATCTTCAGCAGTCCCCACCTTCCGCCTCCCCTTTATACTGCAATCCAGAGTCTTTTTCAGTTATGTTCCAATCTCTTTTAGCTGTTCCTGGGAAAACACTACCTGCTTAAAGAAATCGGCCTGCCTTTCTAAACAAAGAGAAAGGAATGATGCGATGTGTTTTTTTCTTCATTCCTGTGTCAGTAAAACGTGTAATACGGGAATACTGGGGTATGGAATGATAGAACTTCAAAAATTAACCATACTAGTATATGACTAAACGAAGAAAGGTTGTTTTTCGATGAACACAAATCATGAGCGTGAAGCGTATTGGCGCGACTCGGCGGAAGTCCCTGACTTTCCCGTACTCAATGAAAGCAGACAAACCGATGTAGTGGTAGTGGGCGGAGGCATTACAGGCCTCACAACGGCATATCTTCTCTGTCAAAAAGGACTTAGGGTCACATTGGTGGAAGCAAGCGAACTCCTGTCTGGAACGACCCGCTATACGACAGCAAAAATTACTTCTCAGCACGGTGCCATTTATGATGAGCTTTTGCAGCATTTTGGCAGAGAAGGAGCAAGACAATTTTTCGACCAAAATCAGCAGGCCTTACATTGGATGAGACAAATCGTCAAGCAGAAAAACTGGGACTGCGATTTTGAGGATCATGATTCCTGGATTTATGCGACTTCAAATGAATCCTTAAAGCAGCTTTTAAAGGAACAAAAAGCGTATGAAGAGCTGGACATTCCTTTCCGCACTGCTTCCACTCTTCCGTTTGATATTCCTTGCAAGGGCGCTTTAATCATGCCGGACCAGGCTCAGTTTCACCCGATCCGCTACCTTGCTCATATGGCGAAGGAGATCGTGGCCATGGGCGGGCAAATTCATGAACAGACAAAAGCAGTGGACATTAAAGAAGGCGATGACCTTCAAGTAACGATGGAAAGCGGACATGCTCTTTCCTGCCAGCATGTGGTCATTGCTACAAGCTACCCGTTTTGGGACGGAGCCGGTCTTTATTTTGCCCGCCTTGAAGTAGAACGCTCCTATATTGTTTCCGGTAAATGGGAGGGTGAAGACCCGGGCGGCATGTATCTTTCCCTTGACTCCCCTTCCCGCTCCATCCGCTTTTATCAGCATGATGGGTCGCGCGGCATCATGATCGGAGGAGATGGACATAAATCCGGCCAGGGAGGTCAGCATGAGCAGCACGCACAAAACTTAAAAGAATTTACCCATGCTCAGATCGGTCCGGTTGATTTTACGTATGAATGGTCTGCTCAGGACAACATCACATTAGATAAGCTTCCTTATATTGGTCCTCTCACCAATCGACACCCGCGTGTTCTTGTTGCCACGGGTTATCGAAAATGGGGAATGACCCAGGGAACGATGGCCGCTCACATACTTAGTGAACGAATTCTTGGCGTACCTAATCCATCCGCTGATTTATACGATCCAAACCGCTTTAAAGCCGACCCTTCCGTTAAACAAGCTGCTACTTTAAATACAGATACTGCTGTACAGTTCGTCAAAGGGAAGCTGGAATCTCCATCTATTGACCTTAATCAGCTTGGAGAAGGAAAAGGCGGCGCTGTCAAATGGAACGGAAAAACAATCGGTGCCTACCGAGATGAACATGGAAAAGTGTACGCAGTTGATCCTACTTGTACTCATTTGGGTTGTGAGTGTAAGTGGAATGACAGTGAAAATTCATGGGACTGCCCTTGCCACGGCTCAAGATTCGCAGTTGATGGAGAAGTGCTGAATGGACCTGCTCTTAAACCATTAAAAGTGATTAAAACAGACGAATCCAACTAATTGACTCATTGTTTGAATAGCTTTTCATGAAGTTTGTTCCCTAAACAAAAAAGACTGTTCTAAAAACCACTTCAAAAGCTGGTTTATAGAGCAGTCATTTTCATTTTTCACTCTTTCCCGAGGTCCTTAACTTTGTTGGTGCAGCTTTCCATTGCATGTAAAATCGCGCTTCGAAAGCCCTCTTTTTCAAGTGCAGAGACTGCTTCTATCGTTGCGCCTCCCGGTGAACATACCTGATCCTTTAGGACGCCTGGATGAAGCTCTGTATCAAGAACCATTCTGGCTGCTCCATACACTGCCTGTGCTGCTAGACGGTAGGCTTGATCACGTTTCAGTCCTTGTTTCACCCCGCCGTCAGCCATCGCCTCAATCATCATATAAACATAAGCAGGAGAAGATCCGCTTATCGCTGGAATGGCATCCATAAGCGCTTCTGAGATCACTTCAACTTGTCCAAATGACTGAAAAAGATCAATTACAGCATCAAGTTCCCCGTTCGTGACCCATTCATTTGCACACAGCGCACTCATCCCTGCACCTGCTAATGAAGGCGTATTAGGCATACTTCTGACCACTTTGACATTTTTATTAAACAACTCCGTGATTTTCCTTGTCGACAAACCTGCTGCGATCGTGACGATTACCGTGTTTTCACGAACATCCTTTTTAATATCTTCAATGACTGCAGCATGAAGCTCTGGTGTAATGCCGAGAAATAAAATATCTGCTCCCAGTGCTGCTTCCCCATTCGTTTCAGCAGGACGCACCCCGTATTTCATTGCAGCTTGTTCAAGCGTCTCAACGGTTCTAGAACTGACAATAATGTTTTCCGGTGCAATTAATTCAGAACGGACCATTCCGGCAATCATTGCTTGTGCCATCTTTCCGCATCCGATAAATCCAATTTTTTTATCCATAACGCAACCCTCTCTTGATCAAAATAATTTCTTAAATCATATAAGAAACAGCGGAAAAATGCGAATGGGAATCATACTCTTTGTAAAGACTTTGTAAAGCAGAATAAAATGAGTTGCGCATATAAGCATATGCCTATATACTGATAACTGGAATCAAGATACTATATCCGGAGGTGAAGGAAGTTGATCGCAAAAGAAGCTCTTACAATTGATAAAGCAGCGATGGCCTTGAAGCTTATGGGGGATAAAACACGTCTAACCATGCTTCGCATTTTAGCAGATCATGATTGCTGTGTATGCGAATTCGTCGAGATCTTTAACATGAGTCAGCCATCCATCAGCCAGCATGTCCGAAAAATGAAGGACATTGGCATGATTAAAGAAAAACGGCGCGGGCAATGGATTATGTTTTCTCTAAATGAAGACTTCGAAGGATATGAAATGGTAAAAAGCGTTCTGCATCTTCTCCCTGTTCAGGATCATCATCTCGAAGAATTGATTCAAAATGGGAAAAGAATTTCCTGCGATTAACCCAAAGGAGTTGTAGCGCGTGTTGGAAGTCATTTTAGCTGTCATTATATTTTTACTCACTTTAACGCTCGTTATCTGGCAGCCAAAGGGCCTGGGCATCGGCTGGTCTGCCTGCGGAGGTGCATTGATTGCGCTGATGCTTGGCGTTGTTTCTACTCAGGACGTAGTGGAAGTAACCTCCATTGTATGGAACGCGACCTTAACATTTGTTGCCTTAATTATTATTTCTTTGATTTTAGACGAAATCGGATTTTTTGAATGGTCCGCTCTTCACATGGCTCGTTTTGCAAACGGAAGCGGGATCAAAATGTTTGTATATGTCACCCTTCTCGGTGCGTTGGTTGCAGCATTTTTCGCAAACGATGGAGCAGCACTGATTTTAACGCCGATTGTACTTGCGATGGTGCGAAATCTTAATTTTAAAGAAGCGATGATTCTTCCGTTTATTATGGCGAGCGGTTTTATTGCCGATACCGCTTCTCTTCCATTAGTCGTCAGTAACCTGGTAAATATCGTTTCTGCTGATGTATTTGGAATTGGGTTTGCGGAATATGCAAGCCGCATGATTATTCCTAACTTCTTTTCAATTGGCGCCAGCCTGCTGGTACTCTGGCTGTTTTTCCGCAAAAGCATTCCTGAAAATTACGATATGAGCCAGTTGAGAAAACCGGTGGATGCGGTGAAAGATGCAAGGATGTTTCGATTATCATGGGTGGTTCTCGCTGTCCTGCTAGTTGGCTATTTTGCGAGCGAGTTTATCGGCATTCCAGTCTCTTTCGTAGCAGGAACGATTGCCATTGTCTTTCTTCTGATTGCCCGCCGCAGCCCCGCTGTGAATACTAAAACGGTTGTGAAAGATGCACCGTGGGCCATTGTTTTTTTCTCTATTGGAATGTATGTGGTTGTTTTCGGACTGAGCAATGTCGGCTTAACAAGCTTATTAGCTGATGTTATTCAAACCGCTGCTGACCAGGGACTATTTGCCGCTACGATGTCCATGGGCTTTATCGCGGCCATTCTGTCATCGGTTATGAATAACATGCCTACCGTGATGATTGATGCGCTCGCGATCCAGGAAACCAATACAACCGGTGCTGTACGTGAAGCCCTTATCTATGCAAATGTAATCGGCTCCGACCTGGGTCCGAAGATCACTCCTATCGGCTCTCTGGCCACACTATTATGGCTGCATGTTTTAAGCAAGAAAGGCTTTACGATCAGTTGGGGATACTATTTTAAGATCGGAATTATTTTAACCATCCCTACTCTGCTGATCACCTTAGCCGGCCTTTATTTATGGCTGATTATTCTTCTCTAAAAACCAGCTAAGTTTACCTACATTTAAACATTAAAGGAGCGTTTATCATGACAAAAAAGACACTTTACTTTCTATGTACAGGAAATTCATGCAGAAGCCAAATGGCTGAAGGATTTGGAAAAGAGTATTTAAGCGATGAATGGAATGTGCTGAGCGCAGGCCTTGAAGCGCATGGGCTGAATCCAAATGCTGTAAAAGCAATGAATGAGGTTGGAATCGATATTTCCAGCCAGACTTCAGACACGATTGACCCTGACATTTTGAATAATGCTGATTTCGTTGTTACTCTATGCGGCCATGCGGCTGATCATTGTCCAATGACGCCGCCTCATGTTAAGCGCGAGCATTGGGGCTTTGATGACCCTGCCAAAGCAGAAGGAACGGAAGAAGAAAAATGGAAAGTATTCCAGGATGTTCGTGATCAAATCGGCGCTCGCATTAAGCAATTTGCTGAAACTGGAAAATAACAAGTAGAACAAGCCTACATTAACTTAACGAATCCATTCTACATAGCCAGATCACTGAAACGAACTATCGTTCCACGTGACCTGGCTATTCCACTAAAAGGAGGTTATTTTATGTCATCCATTACTATTTTTGATCCTGCCATGTGCTGCAGTACGGGTGTGTGCGGCCCCTCAGTCGATCCGGAACTTACCCGAATCGCCTCAGCACTCCACAAACTGGAGGCTGAAGGAGTAGATGTAAAAAGATATAATCTGGCTAACGATCCAGCCCATTTTGTTCAAAACGAACAAGTGAAAGAACTCCTGCAGACAAAAGGCGCAGACGCTCTTCCGTTTGTTTTCATTAACGGCCAGCTGGAAACTACTGGACACTATCCAGCAAACCAGGAGCTTGCCAACCATTTTTCCATTGATCCTAAGCAGCTTGAAATCAAAAAACCAAAACTTAAAATTGATCTGAAATCCATTTAGTCTAATAGTTAACAGCGAATTTTAAAGTACTACGGGAGGTGCCATTAGTATGTTTGCACGATTTAGTCCTTCGTCTGAAGCATTAACCCCCTTTTTATTTTTTACAGGAAAAGGCGGGGTTGGAAAAACATCTACAGCTTGTGCCACCGCCATTTCACTTGCTGATCAGGGAAAGAACGTTCTATTAGTCAGTACTGACCCGGCTTCTAATCTGCAGGATGTACTCGAATTTAATGTACAGCGCGATCCACAGGCTGTGCCAGCTGTTGAGGGGTTATATGCTTGCAATATTGACCCGGAGGAAGCTGCCAGAATGTACCGTGAAAAGATGGTCGGCCCTTACAGGGGAGTATTGCCTGACGATGCAGTAGCCTCCATGGAAGAGCAATTATCCGGTGCATGTACAGTTGAAATTGCTGCTTTTGATGAATTTACAGCACTGCTTGTAGATGCTGAGGTTACTTCCCATTATGATCATATCGTATTTGATACTGCTCCAACCGGTCATACACTCCGCCTGCTGCAGCTTCCGACTGCATGGAGCTCCTTTTTAACTTCAAGTACTCACGGAGCTTCCTGTCTCGGGCCATTATCAGGCTTGCAGGAAAAGAAAGATTCATACAGCGAGAGTATGCAGGCATTATCTGATTCTGAAAAAACGAAGCTTATGCTTGTTACACGGCCGGAACCTTCCGCTATTGCTGAAGCAAAACGGGCAGCAGATGAGTTGCTTGAAATTGGTATGAAAAATCAGCATCTGATTATGAATGGCTGGCTGGAAGGGCTTAAGACAGATGATGCTGTAGCAAACGCTTTTTATAATCGGCAGCAGGAAGCCGTAGGCAGGATTGACGAGGCTTCATTTTCGTCTATTTCCATGCTCCCTTTTGTATCCCATTCATTGACCGGTATCCAATCGCTGCGGTCGTGGTTTTCATTGCAGCATGAAGAACAGGCCCTTCAGAATGATAAACCATCTTTACGGGCAGCCGTTCAATCGATTGATGATTATGTTGATTCTCTCATTTTAAATGGCCAGCGTGTCATCATGACCATGGGAAAAGGCGGAGTTGGCAAAACATCAATGGCTTCGACCATTGCAGCCAAACTCTCTGATAAAGGTCACTCTGTGCACCTTACTACCACTGATCCGGCTGATCACCTATCTGGGATGGTGACAAAATCCTCCCGTTTACATGTCAGCAGCATTAACCCTAAAAAAGAAGTTGAACGATACACCCATCAGGTTTTGACCGAAGCTGCTTCTCTTTCTGATTCTGAGCGTGAGTACCTAGAAGAAGACCTGCGCTCACCTTGTACAGAGGAAATCGCGGTCTTTCAAGCCTTTGCTTCCATTGTTGCGCAATCGGAGCATGAATTTGTCGTCATTGATACAGCACCTACAGGGCATACCCTTCTCCTATTGGATGCGGCGCAGTCCTATCATAAAGAAGTCGAGCGAATGACCGGCCAAAAAACACCTGACAGTATTAAACAGCTTCTTCCTACCTTACGCGATCCGCTTCAAACAAGCATCGCAATTGTGACATTAGCAGAAGCCACACCTGTTCTTGAAGCTTCCCGACTGCAGGAAGATCTGAAAAGAGCCGGAATTACTTCTTCATGGTGGCTGATTAACCAGTCCCTTTTCGCAGCCGATTCCAGAGAACCAGTACTCGCGAACAGAGCCAATGAAGAAGTGAAATGGATCGACACCGTGCACCGGAAATTTGCCAAAGAAACCGTTCTGATTCCATGGCACGCTTAACGCAATACCATTCTATTTTTAAAAAGAGAGGAATTTATCAATGACAAAAAACTACCAGCCGCTTATTGATCAGCACATTTGGATTGGCGGGGCAGATGACGCAGTGGAAGCAAATACAAATGAACAAATTGACATTATCTTTGACCTTCGTTCTGAAAATCAAGAAACCAACACTCCTGCCAACCGGGTGCACTTGCCGATTACAGACGACGCAAGCCACCAGGATGAATCGGTAAAACAGGCAGTAGAAAAAGTAAAAGAAGCAGTCGATCAACAGAAAAAAGTCTATTTTCACTGCAGCGGCGGGAAAAACCGAACCGGTACACTTGCTGCTGCCTTACTGTTAGAATATAAAAAAGCATCCACTGTAGATGAAGCAGTGGAAAAAGCAAAGGAGATTCGCTCTGTCATATCTCCCAAACCTGAAATGATTGACGTGCTAAAACGTCTCTACCCAACTAAAGCATAAAGGAGCGATTTTAGATGATCATCACCGATACAGCACGTGAGGCATTCCAACAGCTATTCCAACAGCACGAAGCAGAAAACGTCCGTGTTTACTTTGCAGGGCAGGGCTGCGGCGCCCCTCAACTCGGACTTGCACTCGATACACCAGAAGAAAATGACATTATCCAAAACATCAACAGCATCTCCGTCGCCATCGATCCCCAAGTCCTCATCCTGGCAGAAAACATCACACTCGATGTCCAGGACACCCCCGAAGGACGCGGAATCGTCATGACCGGCCTGCCACAAAGCGACTGCTGTTAACACGAAATGCGGAAGCGGGCGTTTTGGGGCGACAAGCATAAGACGCGGGGAGCGGGTGGACGCCCTTTGTCCACTTGATTCCCGTGACTTATGACCTCGAGCCCCAGCCCGCTGCAGCTGGACACACGAAATGCGGAAGGCGCTCGCCCAGCTGCGACAAGCATAAGACGCGGCAAGCGAGTGGACGCCCTTTGTCCACTTGATTGCTGTGACTTATGACCTCGAGCAGCTAGCGCCTGAAGCTGGACATCACGAAATGCGGAAGCGGGCGTTTTGGGGCGACAAGCACAAGCGAAGTGCTGACAAAAGGCGGCACTTTACCTTTGGTCAGTGCTGCGCTTGTGACCTCGAGCCCCAGCCCGCTGCAGCTGGACACACGAAATGCGGAAGGCGCTCGTCCAGCTGCGACAAGCATAAGACGCGGCAAGCGAGTGGACGCCCTTTGTCCACTTGATTGCTGTGACTTATGACCTCGAGCAGCTAGCGCCTGGAGCTGGACATCACGAAATGCGGAAGAGGGCGTTTTGGGGCGACAAGCATAAGACGCGGGGAGCGGGTGGACGCCCTTTGTCCACTTGATTCCCGTGACTTATGACCTCGAGCCCCAGCCCGCTGCAGCTCGACACACGAAATGCGGAAGGCGCTCGCTAAGCGCCTTCCATTTTTTATTTTCTATCCTCTTTTTTCTCCACAATCTTCACCTGACAGCAATCTTCTTTTTTAGACGGTTTAAATAAAGCAAGTAATTTTTTTATCAATGCAGCTCACTCCTTTCGTTTAAATGACATAAAATATAAATCCTGAAACTGTAGACATCGTTAAAACAGATGCAATAAAAATTGCTACCAGCTGTATTTTAAAAATCGATTTCAATAAAACCACCTCAGGAAGACTCGCACCTGCCGAACTGATCATCAGCGCCATAATGGGGCCAAGAGCCATTCCTTTTGCCAACAAAACTTGAGAAATAGGTATCATGCTTGATAATCTTATATAAAGGGGGATTCCTATAAGAGCGGCAACAGGAATTAACCACCAGGCATCGTGTCCTAAATGAGTCGCAATCAGCTCTGTTGGAACGAGTCCATGTATGCCCGCCCCAATCCCAGCTCCTATTAATAAAAATGGAAATACCGTTTTCATGACCTTTTTTGTTTCACGTACAGATCCCTTAACATCCCACTTCCCCTGCTCTTGGGGTTTATAGCCCTCCATAACCACCTTCTTTACAAACCGGTCAAATTTAAATTTTTCCAGCGCAAATCCGATTGATATAGAAAACACCGTTGTTACCGCTGCATAAACTGCGGTAACCTCCCATCCTAAGATAACCCCCATCACAGTTAAAATGGTTGGATCTAATAGAGGTGAAGCAAATAAAAAAATCATTGTCAGTCCAAAAGGCACTTTGTTTTTCAGCATATTTACCACTACCGGAATCGTTGAACATGAACAAAATGGAGTAACAAATGCAAATGCAACTGCCAGCATCGCTCCTTTTATTTTCTTTCCCCTGCGCAGACTTGTTTCAATTTTGGAATAAGGAATCCAAGCTTGTAAAAATTGAATAAGAAATGTGATCAAAATAAACAATACGGTTAACTCTAGTGCAATCCAAAAAAATGACTTCAAGGTTTCCAAAGCGTTCCCTCCTTTTTTTAATCAAAAAAAATTGATTTATAGATCAAAAAAAATTGATAAATAAGTCAGATAAATGCTTAGCATCTATCTTCGTTACGGAATAAACAGCAAAGCTGCTCAGACAGCACTCCATTTAACTCCTCATCGTTTATCGAATAATAGTTCCACGTTCCCTTTTTCTCAACCGTTACAAATTCAGCATCAAGCAGCTGCTTTAAATGATAAGAGAGTTTTGATTGCGGCATATCAATCATATCTCCCAGATCGCATACACATACCGAGTCATGCTGCTGAACTAAATGAAGGATCATCAGCCTTTTTTCATCTGCAAGCGCTTTAAACTTTTTTTCATACAGCTTAAAAGTATCTGAATCCGCTTTTAATGTATTACCCTTAATCATTTTAGATTCTCCTTCTAAATCAATAATATTTGATATACTAATCATATTCTCAGAATTGTTCAATGTCAAACAATAAATCAAAAAAATTTGTTTTATACGATTTTTGTGAATAATGACTATTTATTTTATGATCGGGTATGTAGTAACTATCTCAGAATCAAGATAATAAGAGGAGGAATTATGTGTGGGACATTTTGTTGAAGTAGAAACAGGAGTAAAACTATTTGTGGAAGACATCGGCGAAGGACAGCCTGTTGTTTTTCTTCACGGCTGGCCGGTCAATCATAAAATGTTTGAATATCAAGCTACTGAGCTTGTAAAGCAAGGCTATCGTTTTATCGGAATCGATTTAAGAGGCTACGGTCAATCGGACCGGCCTGCATCCGGATATGATTATGACCGGAAAGCCGACGATGTAAGAGCGGTAGTGGACTATCTGCAGCTCGAGAACATTGTACTAGCAGGCTTTTCAATGGGCGGTCCCATTGCAGCACGCTACATGAATCGGCATAAAGAGTATCAGGTCAGTAAATTAATGCTGCTCGCACCAGCTGCTCCGAGATTTACTAAAACGGACCATTTTCCTTACGGCATCGAAGCATCTGAAATTGACGGCATGATCGCTAGCATCCAAGAGGATCGCCCTGCTTTCCTTGATGAGTTCGGCAAACAGTTTTTCCATCAAGAGCCTTCAGATCCTTTTAAGCAATGGTTTGGATCCCTAGGACTCGAAGCTTCGGCTCATGGTACGATTCAATCTGCTATCGCCCTGCGTGATGAAGACGGTCTTGATGACCTTCCTGGCATTACGGTCCCAACACTCTTACTTCACGGAACTGAAGATGAAATCTGTCCCCTAGACTTTTCACTTTATCTCGCCGAGCACCTTTCCAACGCTGAGCTTGTAAAAATTGAAAACAGCGGGCATGGATTTGTTTTTGAAGAAAAAGAAAAAACCAATAATGAAATCCTGACATTTTTAAAAAGATAACACAAAAAAGCTCTCCATAATGGAGAGCTTTTTTACATTAAAGTATAAAAGGGGCCAGGCCCCTTTTATGCTTTAAAGCGTTCTATCTTCTGCTCAGAGCCGGGATATGGCCAAGTTTGTTGAGCTCCTGTTCTAAAAAGGTAGCAAGCTCTAGCATGCCGTATTTCCCATACTTTTCTTCGGCATCTGCATTGTAGTTTGTATTGGTATTGATATCGTACGTATACACAGTGCCGTATTCATCACGTATAAATTCAATACCCGCTACAGCGATTTGATTGTCCATAAGAAACTTTTCATAGGCTGCGATAATTGGATCCTGGAAATTCTCGACAATCTGAAATTTCGCTTTTTCCTCTTCTTCTCCGCCATCTGCAGGGCAGAATTGATCTCCCAGCTGACAGGCATCTGCTGGACAAAGCTCAAACCCCTCAGACGTATCGACTTGCACTGCATACACAAACTTGCCGCCTACAAATTCACATCGTGTAATAAATGGTTCCGGCGCTTGAATGTATTGCTGTATCAGTGTGATTCCGTCAACCGGTTCTTCAAAATCGTCCCCTTCAATATAGTCCTTTAAGCTGTCGATTGAGTGAAACAATTGCACACCTAGTCCTTTACCAGCTCGATTATGTTTCGTAATGAAGGATTTCTCCCCCATTTTTTCTGCAGCTTTTATAATTTGTTCTTTACCCGCTGCAGCTATCGTTTTAGGCGTTTGTATGCCAACTGCGTGCAATGCGGTGTACTGATTTACTTTACTTACTTCAAGCCGCAGGGCACGCGTGCCGTTAAACACTTTTCTTCCGTGTCGTTCCAGCCATGCTAAAACCGTTTCGGTGAATTCAGGTGCATAGCGGTTTCCTCTTGTATGAGATGATGCACTCATCCGGCTGTAAAATACGCCTTCTGGCGGTTCCTCCGTTAAATCAACAAGGCCTTCATTTAAGTGCCATACTTCATAGGGCAAATTAAGCTCATCTAAACGCTTTGTTAAATGGACAGTCCATTCATCATTTTCATGTAAAACATATATTTTACTCATTTCAGATCCTCCTGACTCATTTCTAGCTTTCTGCTATTCTCGCTGCTAAACGGCGCTTTTCCTCTACTACTGGCATGACTTTTTTAGAAAAGCGTTCCATTTCTTCAAGCTGCGGGGAAAATTGAAGGAGCAGCAAATCCAGCCCTGCCTGCTCAAACGCTACGATGCGGTCTGCAATTTGTTCAGGTGTACCAATTAAATTTGGACGGAGTCCCCGGTTGGAAACAGAATAATCCATCAGTTCAATTTGCTGTTCAAGCTGTGATTTACTCACAAAGTCATTGTAGCCGGCATATCCGCTGACATCTTTTACATCTGTGATTCTTGCCATTTCTTCCTTCACTTCTTCCTCTGTATCTCGGCAAACAATATAAGCTGCCATACCAAAGGATTGAAACGGATTTTTTCCGGCTGCTGCCCTGCGCTGCTTCATGTCAGAAATCTTTGTTTCGATTTCTTCCAGTGTACCTCCATGCATTACGTAGGCATCGCAGTGATCCACAATCGTTTCTTTTCCGCGGGGACTTTCACCACCAGCATACAATATAGGGTTCGGCCGCTGAACCGGTTTCGGCTCCAGCTTTGTATTTTCAATCTCATAAAATTTCCCTTTATAGCTGAACGTTTCTTCAGTCCATAACCCCTTCATCACCTCAAGAAACTCTTCTGTACGGTCATAGCGTTCATCATGCTCCGTGAAGACGCCTCCATATTGTTTGGCTTCCTCCGCCCACCATGCAGACACGACATTAAGCGTGAAACGGCCGTTGGACATATGATCTATATTTGCTGCCATTTTCGCTGCCACTGCAGGATTGTGGAATCCTGGACGGATGGCAGTCATAATTTCCATTTTTTCGGTTACAGCAGCCAATCCCGCAGCAGTAGACCATGCTTCAAGGGAATCTCGTTCCGGCCCCTTAATATCGTTCAAATATAATTCAGCAATTAAGGTCGTATCAAAGCCTAATTTTTCGCCGGCCTGTACTACTTTTTTTGCATAATCAAACGTAGGCGGCATATGTTCTTCTTCTACATTTCGAAGCCATCCGCCAAAAATCGGCAGCCAAAATCCATATTTCATCCTGTGCACGCTCCCTTTTACATGCTAAACTCGCAAAATCTTTTATTATCAATTTATGGCGGTCCTCTGTCTTTAGTGAAATACAAAAAAACTTCCCCCGACAGGAAGAAGTTTTACGCGTCTGCTTCTATCCTATCTTTCAGGAGATTTCTCCTGCTGGATGTAGCACCTTTCTGACAAATCGTCAGCGGTTGCCGGGCTTCATAGGGCCAATCCCTCCGCCTCTCTTGATAAGAGTATATTCACTTTATTACGTTAATCCTATAACATCCCTCGGTTATCCGTCAAGTCTTTCGAAACACTAAATGAATACTTCGTCCCTTTTATTCGGTAAAAAAGTCAAAAGAAAAAACGGCTTCATGATCAGCCGTTTCTTCTGTTACTTATATGGGTTCAATGCCTAGGCTTCGTATTTTTCTTCTCCGCCTTCTACCATGCGTTTATCTATTTTCACCTTTGTTATTTTGTTTTTTTCCATCTCCATCACAGTGAACCTGAGATGCTGATAATCGAATTCTTCTCCCTCTTCCGGAAGATGACCGAACTCTTTCAGGACAAAACCTGCAAGCACATCCTGTTCTTCAGGAAGCTTAAGTTTAAACACATCATTCAATCGATGGATGGCCAACTTACCGTGGCAGATAATATGCTTATCTGTCAGTTCATCGATCCAAACTTCTTCTTCATCATCATTTTCATCAGAGATTTCCTGCCCAATCATGGCTTCAATAATATCTTCATGTGTAATGATGCCAAGTGTTCCGCCGTACTCATCGAGCACAATGGCAAAATGCTTTTTCGCCTGAAGCATACGCTTAAAAATGCGCTCAATCGATGTTGTTTCCACTGTGAATAAAGGATCGTCATCAATAAATTCACTAAATGGCGTATCGGGATTCATGGACCATTCAATTACCTGTTTTGAGTGAAATACCCCAATAATATTATCCATATTTTCTTTATAGACAGGATAACGTGTATACGGGTTATCCACTACATAGTTTCTTGCTTCTTCGTAAGTAAAATCAGATGGCATTCCCACAATATCCACACGCGGGGTTTTCATCGCATCGCCGACATCCTTATGCTGAAAATCAAGGACACCCTTAATACGAAGAGATTCGTCGTTCAGAAAGGTCCCCTCTGTAGAAGCGATATCTACCATTGTCCGCAATTCTTCCTTGGTAATCGTTGCTTCTTTGATATGACCTTTAGATAATATGCGAATGACAATATTGGTCAGCTGAGAAAGCAAAAAGGTGATTGGACTTAAGATAACCATTAAGAAACGGATAACCGGGCTCACTATAAAAGCAATCCGATCTGCAAATGTTGCAGCAATCGTTTTAGGAATGACCTCTGCAAAAATAATGATGGTTACAGTCAAAATCCCTGTGGCCAGTCCGATAGAAAAACCGTATCTTAATGCCACAATGGTAACGAGTGTCGGCATCATAATGTTTGCAATGTTATTTCCGATTAAGATCGTGGTAATCATTTTATCCGGTCTTGATACAGTGTTTAATAATTTCTCCGCAGCTCTTTCGCCTTTTTCTGCCCGAGTCTGCACCTTCATTTTATTAACGGCGGTAAGTGCTGTTTCACTGCCTGAAAGAAAGAATGATACAAAGAGCAAAAAAGCTATGGCTATAAATTCCAACTATATTCCTCCTGATTAACTTCAACAATTTATTAAGTAATAGCGTATACTAATTGAGGTGAAAATTCCACTCGTACAGTTGAATTATTGATTTTTTTCATTTAGAGGCATCACATTATGCATTTAAACGTTTTGTTGTAGCAATATATAGGAGTTTGCAGAAAAGAAGCGATTGATGGGAAGAGTGTGGGAGTTTAGTTGGATGATTGATTTTACGGAAGCAGCTTTTACATAATACCTAAAACAACGAAAGCCCTGCCTCTCTTTCGTCCTTACGGCTCCTCGACCGTGCCAGTGTGAATCAGACATTACTTCAGTATGGTTGTTTCCATACATAAGTTCATTATCTGGATGTTGGTCTGAAAGGGTTCATGCAACGTGAACCGATAAGAAGTAAAACATGGAATGGTCCTTTGATACGCAGAAAATAGTGGATGCCTGTTCAAGTGCTGGGTTGCACTCCGGCATTCTTTGAGGGTTATTGCCTATTTTGGTGTCAAACGATTTTTACTGCTCAGTTTATCCGCCTTGTGCGCGGAGATCGTCAATCAGGCCTTAAAGTCCAGACCTATATGAAATTTCATAGCGAGCAAACTGGTGAGGACAGCTGCTCATTCTTTTTGCTTCCGTAAAACAATCATCCATCATCATATCTTATAAACTTGTATCTGTCAAGTAGATTTCAGGTATTCTTCGAGAAGGCTTCAATCCCGATTGCCAGGACATGATTAAAAAAGCCGGCCATCATTCTTTCTTTGTTGAATAATGGACCACCTTATGACGATGCTCTAAACCGTATTGTGCATTGTCTTTTCCCTTAACGTTATGTTTTCATTAGCCGGCTGCTTGCAATTAATCGATATAGGGTGCTGACAGGTTTGTTATCCTGCTCCCATTCGCCTGTTATGATGCCCGGAATTTCAAATGCTTTTTCCATTCTGATCATAAGGTCCGCGTATAAATCATCCAGCTGTTCCCCGGTTTTCGTTTGTGTCTGCAGTAATTCATACTCATTCATTAACGATTCAATCGACATGTTTCCTGATCCCTTTCTTTTTGCTCCCGTTCGGAGTGTCATAGCACAATTTTGCGCCATAGAACTATTCCCATATAGCATTCTATTTAAAACCAATTTGAGCACATTTATTTTTTTCTCTATTACTGTCTTGAAGAAGACAGTTCAAGTACATCTCCCCACGTGGTTTTGCCACGTTCTTTTAGCCGTTCGCCAAGCTCACAAAATAAATAGGCGGCGGTTAAGGCGTCTCCCACTGCCGTGTGCCTGTTGTACATTCTCGTTTCAAAAACCGCTGCATAATAGGATAGATCTTTTATTTCCCATGCAGGAACTAAATAGGCAAGCAAATCCAATGTGTCAATGCTTGGCGGCTGCTGAAATTTTAAAGCAGCCCTCCTTAATTCATGTTTGAACACTTGAATATCAAATGCCAGGTAATGGCCGGCAATGGCGTTTACTTCATACTCCTTTGCATGAGCAAACACATGGTCAATTACTTCAAGTGAGGACGGGGCATGAACCACATCCTCCTGTTTAATCGATGTCAGGGATGTGATCTCAGGCGGAATGTCTCTTTCTGGATTTACATATGAATGAAAGATGTTTTTTTCCAATACCTGCAGACCTGAAACCGGCACCGCCCCTACTTCGATCAGCCTGTCCTCTTTGCCTACCGCAAACCCTGTTGTTTCCGTATCAATCACAAGTAATTGAAGGCTGTCCAGAGGAGTCGAAAGCGGAATTTCACTTTTCAGCTGATGACGGAACAACTTTTTTGACCATAACATACTTCCAGCCCCTCCCGTAGAATAAGTCAGACGCCGAGTTCTCTCAGCGTGTTGACTTGAAATTCCCTTAACACATTTAACGCTCTTGACAGCAATGCTTTTTCTCTTCCTGTAAGTTCTTCAGTATTGATCTGACCTGTTCCTTTTTGTTTCTTATCTTTAAAGTAAAGCATAAGCACAATATCCAAGCTTTCTTTGAGCTCTTCTGCTGCATCCTTTGTCAGCTTCTCTTTTTCCGCTAACGCTTCAATCTTTGATGAGGCTGACCCTTCGATGACCTGATGAAGAAGACTTTTTATTTGAAGAGAGTGGTGAAAAGGAAACAGTAGTTGCTTTTTTATCTGGATTCTTCTTCCTTCACGTAAAAGAAGCGAGCGAATCCGGTGATCCATAACCGGAATAACCGAGCCTCTGAGCTCTCGTCCCATTTGTGTAAGGAGGACGCCTGAACGCTTTAGCTCACCTTCTATAATGGAAAGAAATTCACGGTGCAGCGTTCTGCTTCCCGTAATTCTTCTCATCGCAAAAAAGTTGAAGGCATGAAGGATATGCTGAGGTGTAGACCGCACAGCAAATCGGTGAATCCTTTGCTGCCAACTTTCTATTGAACCCCGCCAAACCGGATTGCGAGCCATCATATTCCCATCACACGGTGCGAACCCTGCTTCCTCTAACCATTCGACCACTAGATCTCCCAGCACGCTAAAATAATGTTCTGATTGTGGTGTCAATTCCTTATAGACTAAAAAATGATCCTGATCCGTCATCATCAGCTGCTCTCCTCTTCCCGCACTGCCCATTTGATAGAAAACAAACTCACACGGTGCGGTCAGGTCATATTGCTGCTTTATTTCATTTTGAGCGAGGTAAATCACTTTAATCACCAGCTGATCGAAAAGGGGTGTCATAATAGAAGCAATCATTCGGATGCTCTCATTTTCTTCAAACAGCTGATGAGCGATCTGCTGCAGCTGAACGGCAGTTTCTCTAATCGTATCTTTTGTAAGAAGACGAATTTTGTTCATCGTCTGCTGGATAAATCTGTGCCGCTGTTTTAATACATCTGATAGAGTGAGCATTCCAACCGGCTTGTCCTCATCATTCACGACCACAAGGTGCCGGAGCTCCGGCTGCTGCTGAAAAACTCCAACTGCATCATAATAATAAGCAGAACGCGAGATCACATTTAACCTTTTATTTGCGATCGATGCAAGAGGCGAAGAAAGCGACTCACTTGCAGCAATTGCGTTGATTACTTCCCTCATAGATACAACACCAAGAAGCTTGGCATCATTCAGGAGAACCACTGCGCTCAGATTGTGATGCGACATAAATTGAATGCCATCTTGTAAAGTACTTGAAGAAGACAGTGAGAGAAGCGGAGCAGACATCAAATCCTGCACGCGCTTAAAAACTTTCCGCTGACTGCTAAGACCATTGGATTGCTGAAGTTGTTCTGTAAGAGAACGGTATACATCCTGCAGTCTGAAAATCGTTTTTTCAAGAAAAAAGGATTGGACATGGGGGATGTTCCATATTTCACGTAGAACTTCATATGGAACAAACAATCCAAGCGTGGGTTCCAACGCCTGGATTTCAACTGTGTTTGTTGGTTCCTCTGTAGAGAGGAGCATAGTGCTCAAGCTTGCCAGTCCGAGAATTTCTCCTGGACCCGCAAGCTCAAGCACCTCTCTTTCCTGCATACTCCCTGCAGCATACACTTCCGTAAGGCCGGATGTGATGAGGAAAACTCCTTCCCTTTTCTTATATGCATGAGCAATCAAAGCATCCTTTTCATATTCCCGCTCCTCACATCGGTCATAGATCACAGAAAACTCGTTTTCTGTCATGGATGAAAATAAGGGCGTACGTAAAGCCGCTTCCTTGATCAGGTTGTGATCACTTGGTTGGCGGAACGTCTTCTCCGTCATCCAGCCACACCTCTCCATCCCGAAATGTCATTTGCTCAGGATAACGAAGATCCTGGACTTCTTCTTGTATTTTCCTTGATGGCGGCTTAGTAGCTAAGGAGACTGCAATATTGGTTATAATGGCTGCAGCAGCCCCAAACACTCCTGCCCCGGTATCAATAATGCCGAGTATCGTAAATCCGCCGTATTTTGCAGCAAAAATATATCCGAGCGTCACACTAAGACCGACAAGCATTCCCGCTATTACCCCTGGTGCATTGGAGCGCTTCCACCAAACGCCAAGCAATAGCGCAGGGAAGAACGAACCTGATGCTAATGCAAAGGCCCAGGCTACAATTTGTGTAATGGCGCCTGGAGGATTCAGCGCAACGAGTCCTGCTGCAAGAGAAGCGAGAACAATTGACCATCTTCCAACCGCGAGTCTTTTCTTATCGGTGGCATTCGGGTTGATGGAGCGGAAGTAAATATCATGAGACAGGGATGCAGAGATGGCAATCATCAGACCCCCTGCAGTAGATAGCGCGGCCGCCATGGCGCCTGCAGCCATTAAACCGATGACAAACACGCCAAGATTGGCAATTTCAGGGGTAGCCATTACGACGATATCATTGGCAATTTGCAGCTCTTCCCATTGAAGAACGCCATCTCCATTCGTATCAGCTACCTGCAGCATGCCGGTGTCTACCCAGGATCTTGTCCATTCGGGCAAGTTATTGATCGGCGAGTTTGCTACTTCTGTTAGCAAAATAAACCGTGAGAACGCAGCATATGCAGGCGCTGAAAGATAAAGAAGACCAATAAACAAGATCGCCCATGCTCCGCTCCAACGGGCCGCTTTCATCGTGGAAACCGTGTAAAATCGTACAATTACATGAGGAAGTCCAGCCGTTCCAGCCATCAATGTAAACATAAGCGCTAAAAACTGCCACTTTGTTCCTTCCGTAAAGGGCACGAGATATTCTGATATTCCTAAGTCCTGATCAATGCCGCTCATCGTTTCCAGAACCTGTCCATAGGAAATCCACGGAAGCGGATTGCCCTCAATCTGAAGAGACATAAAAATTACGGGAACCAGATATGCTGTGATTAATACCACGTATTGTGCTACCTGGGTCCATGTGATCCCCTTCATGCCTCCTAAAGCAGCGTAAAAAGCGATCAGACCCGCCCCGATTAGGGTTCCGATTCGATAATCCACTTCAAGCAGGCGCCCAATAACAACCCCTGAACCGGACATTTGACCAATCGAATACGTAAAACTGATGATGATGGTGGCAAAAGCAGCGATCAACCTGGCTAAATCACTGCCGTATCGATCTCCAATAAATTCCGGCACCGTATATCTTCCGTATTTCCTAAGCTGAGGCGCAAGCAGAAACGTCAGCAATAAATAGCCGCCTGTCCACCCCATAATGTAGCCGAGTCCGTCATAGCCCATGACCATTACGGTCCCTGCCATTCCAATGAATGAAGCCGCACTCATCCAGTCCGCTCCAATTGCCATTCCGTTGTAAATCGGCGGCACACCGCGGCCGGCTACATAAAAATCTGATGTTGCTTTTGCCTGATTGTATATGGCGATCCCTATGTATAAACCAAAAGTACCTAAAATAAAGGCCAAAGATACAATAAATTGAGTATCCATCCTCTTCCTCCTTTAAAGTCCTTTAATGAATGGCTGTCTGCTTTTTAATGGTCCACCGTTTTACCAGAACCAATGGTTTCGTTTCTGGCTTCATCAATCCCATATTTTTTATCGATTCTGTCGCTGACAATCGCATTGACAAAAAGCAGAATAATAAAGGTTAAAACTGCTCCCTGGGCCCCCATGTAGTAATGAAGCGGAAAGCCGTTAAACGTAAATTCAGCCAGAGATTCTGCAAAGAAGACGGCTCCAAATGAAGCACTAAACCCGATGACCAAATAAACACAGATTAAAATCGTTCTTGTCCGAAAATATGCATCAGCTGTTTTTTTGTCGATTTTTTTCATACTTCGCTCTCCTCCCACTTATCCTTTTAAGTCGAAAATAAAGGTGATGGTATCCCAAAGCGGCATTGGCACCCGAATGATTTCGATCGCCATATAACCGAACATTGCAGCAATCGGCAAAGCAAACCAGCGTTTTCTTTTCTGTTTAACGCCTGCGATAACCGATCCGATAGTCAGGATGGCAAAAATCCAGACCAGCATATCTCTCCCTCCGTTCTGTAAGCGTTATCATTTTAACCGGACAAAATAAATGAAAATTCGATCTTTTCTTATTATTCATTTAATTCCCCGCAACTGTCAAGAAGCTTCCATTTTGATGTATCAACGAGTAAAACCGAAAAACTTATTTTGCAATAATGTCACCGTTTATCACGGGGTCTCATATAGTAGGAGTAATTGCTAACTAAGGGGTGTTGACTATGAACGGACAGTCTCCGCAATCTCTTCAATTTACTACACTTTATGATCCGTACGTTTACCAGACATTGAATACGATAATTGGTACTAATATTGTGGTTCAGACCACAAGGAATTCTCTGCAAGGGAAGCTTACGACTGTAATGCCAGATCATATTGTTGTAGAGATCAATCAAACACCTTTCTTTATTCGTACACAGCAAATCATCTGGGTTTCTCCGTCGTAAAAAAACCCTCCTTCTCATATCCTCCGCTATGTGAACATACACATAGCAGGAGGACTATGCAAAGGAGGTTTTATTTGTGTTTAAGCGCGTAAATAAACTGCTGATTGAGCTGCCTGCCCCCGAGTACGGAGATGCCAATGCGGCTGCAGCTGTACAGGAATTGCTGGGTGGAAAATTCGGAGAAATGTCCACGCTTAATAATTATATGTATCAATCCTTTAACTTTAGACAAAAAGGAAAACTGAAACCTTTTTATGATATTGTGGCGAGCATTACAGCAGAGGAATTTGGCCATGTAGAGCTTGTCAGCAACACGATTAATCTTTTGCAAAAAGGGTCCTCCTTCACAGCGGAACCGGATCTGACCCCTCTTCAAAATGGCAAGGATATGCGCAATACGTATGCGTTTATCGCAACAGCACAAACGTCCTTGGCAGGAGATTCAATGGGCAATCCCTGGAGAGGCGACTATGTTTTTTCAAGCGGAAATCTTGTATTAGATCTCATGCATAACTTCTTTCTCGAGATCGGCGCCCGTACTCATAAAATGAGAGTATATGAAATGACAGATCATCCGACAGCAAGAGAAATGATCGGCTACCTGCTTGTTCGCGGCGGGGTTCACATTCTCGCTTATGCCAAAGCGCTGGAAATTGCTACAGGCGTGGATTTGACTAAAATGCTTCCAATACCAAGCCTGGATAACCGGGTATTTGATCACGCGAGAAAATACGAAGATCAAGGTGTAGGAAATGTTTTATTTACATGGAGTGATGGCGATTACCAGGACATACGTGCCATATGGAAGGGAACAAATCCAAGCAACGGACAGCCGCTGGTTGTACAAGAAGGGACCCCCGAAGGAGCACCTATTCCTGATCTTGACGACCTGCCAGAAGAATTTGCTCCGGGAATCGGCAAGGATGAATACGAGCAAATCTTAAAAAGATTAAGAGCAAATATGTAGCTGCCTGCCCTTGAAATACCTGCTCTCTATGAACTGTGGTATCATTAAACAAACGTTTAATGGAGAGTGGGAAAGTCATGAATGGACAGCAGCGAAGCACAATTACACCAGGAATTGAAGTGGACATTGTCCTGAAGCAGGATCAGCGCTCAGGAAAGTTAACGAGAGGGATTGTGAAAGATTTACTTACTAAATCTCCCTCTCATCCCCATGGTATAAAAGTTCGTTTAACAGACGGCCAGGTTGGACGAGTCAAAAATATTATTACCTGAAATGAATACATTCTCCGTTCATTTCCTCTGGAGGAGGCTTTCCTCATAGAGCGATGTGAACTGGCCTGAGAGCCTGAGACGTAGTTGTCTCAGGCTCTGTATTTTGCACATGAATGCATAACTGCCTCAGGTTGAAATCCTCCATTCCGGCGGCAATAGATCCTGATAGAGAGTGGTTTGAAAGCGGTCATCAATCAGCAGCAGAAGCCCTTCATCTTCCTCCGTCCGGATCAGGCGTCCCCCTGCCTGCAGAACCTTATTTATTCCAGGGTATACATAGGCATAATGGTAGCCGTTTAGCCCCTGGCTTTGAAAAAACTGCTTCATTTGATTTCGTTCAGGATTTAGTTGAGGAATTCCAGCACCTATAACGGCCACCCCTTTTAACTGATCTCCCGGAAGATCTACTCCCTCAGAAAAAATACCGCCCATTACGGCAAATGCGAGTACACGTTTCTCTCCCGAAAAGGAAGATAGAAACAGCTCCCTTTCCTGTTCATCCATCATTTTTGACTGAACGAGTAAATCAGCTTCTTCATGATCAAATGAAGGAGCAAACCGCTCAACAGCCATTTCCATATACTGATAGGAAGGGAAAAAAGCGATAAAATTCCCTTTTGCATCTTCAAATCCTTTTTTTATTGCAGCGACAATGGAATCTATCGTATGTTCACGATCCCGGTATTTTGTGGAAATCGGATAAGTGCGCACCTCGATTTGTTCCTTTTTAAAAGGACTTGGTATCGACAATCCAAAATCTGATTGTTCCCCGCCAAGCATCCCTTTTACATACTGTACAGGAGCAAATGTGGCAGAGAAAAACACCGTCCCCCGATAGCTTTTGGTTGATTCTTTGATAAACAGTGAAGGGTCCATGCAGACATTTTTTATCCAGACGTCACTGCCCCTTTTTTCAATCAGGATGTAAAACCGTTCATCCATCATTTCGATTACGTGAAGCATCCTTTGAGCAGCAAAATACAAATCTATGATCTCTTTTTCCGTATCCCCTTCCTGAATCCTTTCCTCCGCTGCTTCATAAAAAGCCTGAAGAACGTCTGTCCATTCAGGAGGAGATTCATTTAGAATATGGAAGCTTTGTTCACCGCATATTTTTTTCAGCTCAAGGCATGCCTTATTCACCTTTTTCGCCGCACTTTTTATAGAAGGAGATACATCCATTTTACTAAGCGCCAGAAAAGCTGATTTTTGGAGGCTCGCAGAATACATCTCCCGAGCCCGGTCAACCAGATTATGCGCTTCGTCCACTAATAGAACCGTGGTGCGCTTTTGCTCCCCCATCATCCTCTTTCTTGCCACTCTCGGATCAAACACATAATTATAATCACCAATCATCACATCCGTCAGATACGATAGATCCATGGAGAATTCAAATGGACAAACACGATGCTTCAGCGCATAGCGCTCTACCACAGACCGGTTAATCATATATTCATTCCCCAGCATATCTAGCACAGCTTCATTAATCCGGTCAAAATGGCCGTCCGCAAACTCACAGTATTCCTTTTGACAGATTGTTTTTTCCTTAAAGCAAATCTTATCCTTTGCAGTTAGGGTCACAGCTGACATCCGAAGACCTTTCGCGTGCATATCAGCCAGCGCTTCTTCAGCAGCAGCCCGTGTAATGGTTTTTGCTGTGGAATAAATAAGCTGATTGGCCTTGCCTTCCCCTATGGTTTTTATCGCTGGAAACAAGGTCGAGATGGTTTTTCCAATCCCAGTAGGCGCCTGCGCAAACAGTTTGCCTTTTTCTGAGATTGTTTGGTAAACAGCACCGGCAAATTTCCTCTGTCCCTCGCGAAACTGGCGGTAAGGAAACGTCAGTGCTTGAATCGAATCATTTCGTTTTTCCTGAAGGTCCTTCATCAATGAAGCGAAGGGAGCATAAGCCCTTACCATCTCCTCCACTTGTTCTTTTAAAAAAAGGGCAGAGAATGGTTGAAGAAATCGCTTCTCCTCTTTCGTTACGTTTTGCACATAGGTAACCTGAATGCCTATTTCATCGAGATTTTCTTTCTCCGTAAGCATCCAGGCATAAACGATCGCCTGGGCCAAATGAACAGCAGAAGGTTCTGTTATGGTGTGGAGGAGCCGGGAAGTCGATTTGATTTCATCAATAACCGGCTTTTCTTCTCTCAAAAGCAAGCCGTCACAGCGTCCTTCAAGCTGGAACATTTGTCCATCGATTTCTATCACTCCATCTAAAAAAACTTCCTTCTGATCCTGCTCCATATACTTTTTTTGAACAGCCTGATGATTTCTGGTTCCCTCAATCATGGCAGTAGAGCTGCCTATCCTGGCATCAATACTTCCGCTTCTATGCACATATTCAGCAAGTCGTCTTGCAGAAATTCTCATCACATCCGGCATGGCAGCCCCTCCCATTTACATACTATCGGATTTTCCTTCAGCCTCGCTTCCACGCATCAGACGAATCTTAAACTTGTCGGACCTGGGCAAGCGCTTTTCACTTTTATTTGATCCAGTTCCAAGCGCTAGGCCCTCGAGGTTTTAAGTCCCGGTGCAAATCCCCCAAAAAACAGGTGGGTTGTGCACCGCGCCTTAAACTTGTCGAGCCTGAGCAAGCGCTTTTCACTTTTATTTGATCCAGTTCCAAGCGCTAGGCCCTCGAGGTTTTAAGTCCCGGTGCAAATCCCCCAAAAACCAGGTGGATTGTGCACCGCGCCTTAAACTTGTCGGGCCTGGGCAAGCGCTTTTCACTTTACTATATAAAAAGCCGCTCACGAAGTCAGGTGAGCAGCATTTTATCTTTACTTTCTTCTAACGACCAGCACTTTTAAATAATTCCCTTCAGGAAAAGAAGAAGAGACTGTGAAGTCCTCCGGCAGTGTAAAGGTCTCAATTATTTCGTATTTAAATCCTTTTTCCTTAAATGCTTCATCGATAAACCGCTGAAATTTCTTCATATTAAATGAAGCTGCGTTGGTAGAGGCAACAATAGTGCCTTTATCCTCCGTGATATCAATGGCCTGCTTCATGAGATTTTTGTAGTCTTTCGCTGCACTGAACGTGTTTTTCTTTGAGCGGGCAAAGCTTGGCGGGTCCATCACAACAAGATCAAACTTGATGTCATTTTTCACCGCATAATCAAAATACCGGAACACGTCACGCACCAATATATCCTGCGCTTCATAATCAATGCCGTTCATGCTGAACTGTTCGATCGTCTTCGCTACACTGCGATTGGCCAAATCTACACTCGTCGTTTTTACAGCTCCGCCCAATGCAGCAAACACAGAAAATGCGCCTGTGTAGGAGAAGGTATTCAACATATTTTTCCCGTCTGCATACTTGTCACGGATTGCTTTTCTCACATCCCGCTGATCAAGAAATACGCCTACCATAGCCCCATCATTCAAATGCACAGCAAAATGTGCGCCGTTTTCTTTAATAATGAGAGGAAATGAAGGGCGCTCCCCCTTTACAAAATCATCGTCCTCCACATACTGGCCTTTTGTATCAAATCGCTTTTTTTCATAAATGCTTTTAAATGTGACCAGGTCTTCAAATGCCTGTAAAATTTCTTCCCTCAGTAAGTAAATTCCTTCGCTATACCATGTAAATAAATAGTGATTATCGAAGTAGTCGATGGTCAATCCGCCAATCCCGTCTCCTTCTCCGTTAAATACACGGAAAGCGGTTGTGTCCGTTTTATTAAACCAACGCTTTCTTCTTCCAAGGGCCGCACGGATTCTATTCACAAAGAGACGATAGCCGATTTCTTCCTCCGCATCCCAGGTAATCAGCCAGCCGATGCCTTTATTCTGTTTTCCTGCATAGCCTCTGGCAATAAATTGATTTCGATCATCCACAACTGTCAGGATGCCGCCTTCCTGTCCAATATCCTCCGGACTTTCAAGCATATCAGCCGTCAGCAATGGATATCCGTTTTTCACTTTATCTGCAAACTTCTTTTTAATACGTACTTTTGTCATGTCCTTATTCTCCTCAGGTGCTTCGAATGAGCTTGGGCCAAAACTGTCTCAAGCTCTTTTACCGGATCGCTGCGCTTCAGGTGGTCGCTTTCCGCAGGGACTGCGCTGAGCCTTCTTGGGCATTGCCCTGCACAGTCTCAGCTTGCCGTCATATCCTGCAGGAGTCGCCACCTTCCGCTCCGCTCTCCTCTTACTATAACTAAATACTTCTTCATTCATTAAACTTTTTGGTGTTTTGTCCCAGTCTCTCCTGCACTCTCTACATCATAACGGAGCAGAATAACACACACAAATTTTCTTTCAGCTTTAAACAGTTTCTTTTTCTATAAACGTTTTCAGCTTTTGCAAATGAAACAATTCTTCTTTCGCAATCATACGGACAATCATTCCCCTAAATAAGCTTCTCGCAAAACCGGATGTTTTGACCTTTCCATCAAAAGTGACAAAGGTTCCTTCTCCCTGCTGTTCAAAGGTATACCGAAACTCAATTTCAACCCCGTTCTGACTGCTTGCTACTGCATATGAAGCGTGGGGCTCATACTCAATGACCTCCAGAACAGATTGCACCCGTCTTCCCCCAAGATTACGCACTTCATTGTATTTCGTTCCTTTAGCGATAGGACCTTCTGTTAATTTATTCACTTCTTCTACTTGATCCATTATTTGAGGAGACTGTTCCATCGTTGTCGTGATGGCAAAAACTTCCTCAATCGGCCGGTCAATGATGATTGTTTGATCTAATGCTCCCATTTCATTTCCTCCCATCACCGTTTTTACTGTAATCACCAGTATGGTCTTTCATTTTACTGAAAATGCTAATGAAAACAAGCTTAAAAAATGGGCTTGGATTCCAACTCCTGACCTATTGAATATGTATTACATTTTCGTTACAATTATAGATATAATATTTCATTTTAGTTTCTAACAAAGGAAAGGATGTTTTCCTCTCAAATGAAGAAATTGGTTCAAATCATACTTGCTTCTGCCGTTTTACTTGTCCTTTTGGGCATGGTGCGCGGTGAATATCGATATAATCAAGTTCAGATCCAGCAAACCATGGAGCGGATCGACCCTGCCCATAATCCCGATATCTCTTACCTTGAATTTTTAACATACCGTGTCATGAAAAATGGTTCTGCTCGCATAGCTACTCTGGGCAGCAGCGTGACAAAAGGCGTAGGGGCCAGTTCACCAAACTTTTCGTGGCGTGCATTGATGCAGCAGGATATCCGTGATGCAAGCCGTCCGCTGCGCCATGTAACGATTTCAAATCATGGACATTCCGGCTATACCTCCGTCATGCTTTTAAATCAAGATGTTCTGACTAAGGTTTTTAGCAGCCGCCCTGATTTAATTATCCTTGAAACCTCAGTAATTAACAATTACAGACGTTCAGTTACCCTTGATGATACCAAAAAATCGATTGAGCAGCTGTACAGCACATTTAAAAGAGAGCTGCCCGGTGTGGAAATATTATTTATATCACCAAATCCTATTTTAAAGGAAAATTTGGATCCAAGCGGTCTAAACCAGCTGGGTCTTACATTTGAAGAGTATGTTGATTTCACACAGGAAATCATTCTGGACAACGGATGGAATTATTTTGACACTCATGGCCATATGCTCGCTCATATGGATGAGCAGAACATTAAAAAGAAGGATATTCTTAACGATAAAATTCACCCAAATGACCTGGGATACCGGATTTGGCATGAGGAGCTTTATTATAACGCACTTGCTCAGCCTTACTTTGGACAGAAATAATCCAGCCTATCACGCAGAAAAGCCTGAGACACTAATAAAGTCTCAGGCTTTTTGACCGCTTCAGACGGACGCCTTCCGCTCCGTTCACCTCTTACTGCAGATCGATACTGCCTCATATTTAATTTTTTATCAGTCTTCTCGCACCCTAATTTTGTCTAATTGCATTATAAATTCGCCACAAGAAATGTAATTAAAATAGGAGCGATCCACAGAATGGGGATCGTATTCAAAAGGATCATCTTCTTCAGTCTGCCCTTACGCCAGGCGGTCCAGGTCACGACGGCTACTGCAATGAGGACAACCGGATAAGCACCCACAATGTACTCTGCAATCGTTGAAAGAGAGGATTCGCTTTGTTCGGACCTGATGACAGTCAGCCCAAAAAAGGTAAACCAGATTGGCAAAAACAAAATATAAAATAACTGACTTGCTGCCAGCAGAACGATGATACTGCGATTTTTTTTCATGGTATACCTCTGTAACTTTATTTTCTAACTGCAAACAAGAGAAGAAAGTCTCCATAGCCTTCTTTCTCAAGGTCCTCTTTTGCAATAAATCTCAAAGCAGCCGAGTTGATGCAATATCTCAGACCTGAAGCACCCGGGCCATCCTCAAATACATGCCCGAGATGGGAATCACCTTCACTGCTCCTTATTTCTTTACGGGTATGCCGGGTGGAAACGTCCCATTCTTCCCGTACCATGGAGTCCGTAATAGGCTTCGTGAAAGAGGGCCATCCGCACCCTGCATCGTATTGATCACGGGAGCTGAATAATGGTTCACCTGACACAATGTCAACGTAAATGCCTTCTTCCGTGTTATCCCAGTATTCATTTTCGTAGGGCGGTTCCGTCCCATTTTCCTGCGTCACAAAAAACTGCCTTGCTGTCAGGGTCTCTTTCAAGTGCGACCGATCTTTAGGCCAATACGTGCGGGAGAACTCTTCACGTCCTGATCCTTTATAGTACAAGGCGTACCGAAAAGGGTTTTTCCGGTCAAAATCCTGGTGAAATTCCTCTGCAGGATAAAAAGGAGATGCGTCTTTTATTTTGGTTACGATAGGCTTTTGAAAACGTCCGCTTTCTTCGAGTTGTTTTACTGAAGATTGAGCCGTGCTTTTTTGGTTATCTGTATACGTAAAAATAATGGACTGGTATGCCGGTCCCCTGTCACTGAATTGCCCTCCTTCATCTGTAGGATCTGTCAGGGTCCAAAATACATCGAGAATTTCATCGTATGAAATGAGCACAGGATCGTATAGAAGATGCACGGCTTCTACATGGCCAGTGCCGCCTTGTTTAACGGCAGAATAAACAGCCTCTGCTTCCCTGCCGCCCGTGTAGCCGGAAACGATTTTAATAATTCCTTCTCTTTCACTAAAGGGGCGCACCATACACCAAAAACAGCCTCCGGCAAAAATGGCCTGTTCCACTGTACCTCCTCCTTATATCTAATGATTCCCTACATCATATAATCTTTTACACAGCCAACCAACTAAACAGCTTTACCGTTCTACATTTCTTCCGGTGCCTTAATCCCCAGAAGACGAAGGCTTTCTTTCAGCACAACCGTAATGGCCTTTAGAAGCAGCAGCCGCTGTCCTTTTACGTCTTTATCTTCTTCATTTAAAATATGAGTATGTGCATAATACTGATTAAACAGCTGGGCAAGGTCTATGGCGTATTTCGCGATTTTTGAAGGATCCCATTCAGCAAACGCCTCCTGAATTACTTCATCAAATGCGCTGATCTTCATAACGATGGCACGCTCCGCCTCTCCAAATGCTGCAGGAGCAACTGTTTTAAATGTGGATGCTCCTTCTTCAGCCTCTGCTTTCCGAAGAATAGAACAGGCTCTTGCATGGGCATATTGCACATACGGCCCTGTTTCCCCCTCAAATCTAAGCATATCCTTCAGTTCAAAGTGAACATCATTTTGCCGGAACACTTTTAAATCGTGAAACATGACCGCACCGATTCCGACTGATTGGGCTACTTGCTTTTTTTCCTTCAGGTTTGGGTTTTTTTCTTTAATTGCCTCTGCTGCAAGTGTGATGGATTGTTCAAGTACTTCCTCAAGTAAAACAATCTTCCCTTTTCTCGTGGACATTTTTTTGCCGTCTTTTAACATCATTCCAAATGAAATATGAACCAAATCCTCAGCCCAGGCGATATTAAGCTTTTTCAGCACCGCTTTCAGCTGTTTAAAATGAAGCGACTGCTCATTTCCGACTACATACAAGGATTTTTCAAAGGAATATTCTCTTTTCCGATAAAAAGCAGCAGCCAGGTCCCTTGTGGCATATAAAGTGGCCCCATCTCGTTTTTGAATCAGGCATGGCGGCAGCCCTTCTTCATCCAGCCGCACGACTTTTGCCCCCTCAGACTCTTCAAGCAGTCCCTCGTCTTCGAGCATGGCCATTACGTCATCCATTTTATCATTGTAGAAGGCTTCTCCATTGTAAGAATCAAACGAAATATCCAGCTTTTTATATACTTCCGAAAAAGCCTCCAGCGAAACCTCACGAAACCACTGCCAGAGCTTTACCGCTTCCAAATCTCCATCCTCCAGCCGCTTAAACCATTCACGTGCTTCATCGTCCAATGAAGGATTCCTTTCTGCCTGTTCATGAAAATGCACATAGAGCTTATGCAGCTCTGGGATTGGCGATTTTTTCACCTGTTCTTCGTTCCCCCACATTTTATATGCTGTAATCAGCTTACCAAACTGAGTTCCCCAGTCACCGATATGATTGATTCGGATCACGTTGTAGCCCAGTTTTTCTGTCACGTTGGCAAGCGCATTCCCAATTACAGTGGAACGCAGATGCCCCATGGAAAAAGGCTTGGCAATATTCGGAGACGATAAGTCCATGGTGATGGCCTTCCCTTTGCCAAGATCCTGACATCCATAATTGGATCCTTTGCCAAGAACATCTTTTAACACTTTTTCAGAATAAAGCGGAAGATCAAGGTAAAAATTTACGTAACCGCCAGCTGCTTCTGTACGTACGATCTCTTTTAACGTAAATGTCTGTGCTATTTCTCCAGCTAAAAGCTGAGGAGCTTTCTTGAATTCTTTAGCCAGCCGAAAGCAGGGAAAGGCATAATCCCCCATCGTTGAAAACTTGGGCTTTTCAATCCAGCTTTCTATTTCACCTATTGAAAAATCAGTGCCAGATGCACTCTTTACTTGTTCAGCGATTTTCGATTTCATGGTCAATCCTCCTTTTATTCAACAAAAAAAGCACCCGCCTCCTGCATATGCAGGAGACGAATGCTGATGATCCGCGGTACCACTCCAATTGAATACTCAAGCTCTCGAGTATTCCAACTTATGCTGCTAACGGACGCATGGATCCGGTTCTGCTTACTTTATTTCAGCAAAACATCTCACAGATGCGCTTCAGGATTCATGATTGCACCGGGCTCTCACCTTCCCCGGTTCGCTAAAGCACTGCATGCCCCTACTCTTCTGCTCATCGATCTCAACCTTATTGTTGACTAATTATACAAAGCCGCCCCAGAAAACTCAATAGCTTTTACTCTATATTTAATTATTTTTTACTTTACTCTGTTAAAGGGGCCTGACCCCCTTCAATTAACCCGTTCCCTGCAATTTATAGCCCATCCAATGACAGACCAGAGCGGAGAGAAGGGTTTTTTCATCGTCTGTCAGAGATTCATTTACTTTCACGAGTTCATAGCCGGCACCATTTTTAAATGGTTCTGAAAGCGCATAGTCAAAGTAGCCAAAACGGTAAGACGCGATAAAGCGGCCTTCAGCATCTTTAAGATGAAAATCTCCTGCAGCAGTGGACATAGTTACGCTCAGCCACACACTTCCATCCGGCCGTTTTAAATTCCCATGGGTTTTTAAGCTTGACACAGCCCGGTACTCTTCATAATACCCTGCCGTTTCACCTCTTCTATTATTTACTTCGAGGGTTACGCTGCCTTTTTCAGAAATCTTTTGAATACCTGCAACCGGCTGACCGTGAGAGTCAAAAATCCCTTTTGTAGATGAGAAAAAACGTTCCGCCCAGGCAATAAAAATGGTGATACGTCTTAACCATGCAGGTACATTTACTGACTTATAGAACCCTATGTATTCTCCGTTTTTATTTAGAATATTGAGTTCGCCGCCTGCTCCTTCTCTCATAAAAATCCATTCCGACTCCTGCAGTATATTCTTTGATTCAGTTTTCTGAGCTTCTCTTCTTCGTTCATTATTTTTGTAAGAGGCAGAAAAATAAAAGTACGGAGCCAGCGCAAGCAGAAGAATAGGTAAAGGAGCATTTAAAACCCAAGACGCCTCTGCTATAAAAGCGGCAGTAAGAAGAGCTGCCCCTGCTCCCAACCCGATTAATAAAGACACTCTCACCTGTTTTTTAGTTATTCTTTTTATGATCATCACCTCATTTAATCTGCTACTAATACTACGTTTGAGGTGCTGAATAGTTTCTGCTCTTGTAATAATTAAGAAAAAATACTATTTTTTTAACATCATTTTGAAATATACTTTACCCGTACGTTTAATATTTGTATAATGGTGGTACATAAGAAATATAAGAAAAAACCTTCCATCACGGCCATGAGGGAAGGTTACATTGCATTATTTTTTATCTGTTTTCGGATAAGCACTTGCCAACTGAGACCGTAGCGCAGCTGTTAACGCTTCATTAGAAAAGGGTTTGACGGCTGCATTTTTCTTTGAATCTTTCTTCAAACCAGCAATTTCTAAGTTCATTCGCGGCTCGTTTTCATTTTCATCAAGGTAAATGACGGGGCATTGAGAATACTGTCGTATTTGTCGATACCAGTAGTACCCATCAAAGAAGGGCAGATTGACATTTAAAAGCACCAAATCCGGTTTTTCTTCAATAAAATGCTCTAAAATCCGTTCAAAATCTGTGACAGGAATCGGTTCGTACCCATTGACTTTCACTTGCTCAGTTAAATCTGTTCGAAGGTCAGCATTGTCTTCAACAATCATGATCCTTTGCATGAACATTCCTCCTTACCCAATCCTTACCCCCTTTGAGCCTCCTTAAATGGATCAGGAAACTCTATTCAACCTCTTTTCTCTATTAAACATTTAATAAGTCAGCTACTGCATAGGAAACCCGAAGGACCTCACAAACATTCCTTATTTATTTATTCAACCTCTGCTTTTAAAAATCCTTCTAATTATTATTTCTTTTCTTCATGATCCGTTCAGTATCTCATACTAAGATTTGAATGTACATAAATAGCAACTATTACGATTTTAACAACCAGCGCTCTTCATATAGTAAACCTCTTTTTTTACAAAGCATGATATTCCAGGAACTCAATCCGGTTGCCAAATGGATCTTTTACAAAAAAACGGTCCCTCCCGGCAATTGGCTCCTCTTCGTCAATGGCATAAGAGGCGTCTTCAAGGTGGCTGCGCAAAGATTGCAGACCTGTCACCACAAGCGCAGGGTGGGCTTTTTGAGGAGCTTTAAAGGACTCCAATGATCCGATATGAATTTCCTGAGGACCGCATAGGAACCAGCATCCTCCATGTTTGCGTAAATTTTCAGGCTTAGGGATTTCCTCCAAACCAAGAACACCGGAATAAAAGCTTCTCGCTTTTTCTTCATGCCCTTTAGGCGCCTCTAACTGAATATGGTCAATTCCATTAAAAGAAAAGCTCATATACACACCTCTTTTTTTATTCTAATTCCAAATATTTTTCGATAAACAAAGCTGGGTGTTCTTTCACTTTATATGGAAATAACCCTTTAATTGTATGAATATATAGCAAGCCGTAGCTTTGAAGACTCGCCTTGTAGGAAACATCTAAAATTTCAGGCAGAAAAATTTGTTTTTCATGATCACAAATCTTATTTTTATATAAAATCAGCTCGTGTGTGTGCTCCGTGATATGCTGCTCTTCCCACTCGATTTTTCTCGTTATGGTAATATAGCCGTGCGAGGCAATTTGGTCGATGAAGAACCCCTCCTTTAGGATGATTCCTGATAGGATTTCTTTGCTTCCTGAAGAGACAATCTGAATTGTTTAGGGGTAAGTCCCATTTGATCTTTAAAAACTTTAGTAAAATAGCTTTGATTGCAAAAAGAAAACTGATCAGCTATTTGAGCTATTTCTTTATTGGAAAACTGAAGATAATATTTTGCCTCCACTACTTTGCGGTGGTTGCTGAATTGTTTAACCGTCATTCCCGCCTCCTGTTTAAAAAGCTTTGCCAGGTAGCTTGGGCTTATACCAATTTCTTTTGCCACTGCGTCCACTTCAATCGGCTCTTCAAGATGATGATTAATATATTCAGCTGCCTGACTGACAATTGGATGACTGAACAATGGATTTAATCGTTCACTAATCATATCAATAAAGCTTTCCACAAGCCAACGTCCGCCCTCAACCATTTCCTTTTCCGTATTCCAGGAATAAATTAATTCAATGCTTGCTGAGCTGAAACAGAATATTTTAACGGGTGAGATGCCGAATTTTTGAAGTTCATTGGCAAATAACGCGACCTGTGTGAGGTAAAATCTTGGCAGCGCAGTCTCAATAGCCTCGGGTGCACGCTTACGCAGGATTACCTGCAGCTTTTTCATGGTTTTTTGAGCTTCAAGCGCATGACTTCGAGTGATGTGATCCATCAATTCTTCCTGCAGCTGAAAAAACAATTGAATCCCTTCCTGATCCTGGGACTGTTCCATATCACGCATATAGTACCTAGCAAAGCGCTCCTCATATGTACTTTCTTTCATTATAGACCCTCCTCATAGGTCAGCAGCCACGATTCATAATTACGTATTATACTAATTTATTTGACATGTTTTGTAAACTTATTCCACTTATATGAAAGGGTTTTCTTTTAATAGAAGGTTCTGACTATGCGCCAATCAGCAGACAGTTCCAAAAAGCCTTGATATACTTAATGTTTAAATTGATTGTCTTATTATGCTCCACATTCAATATTGGTAAATAAACGCATTAAAGTTTTTTCTCATCTTAACGACCATCAACATGACATATAAATAGTTCTTATTGACCCTATTTCTGAAAGGAGGTTTGCAGAATGCATACTTCTCAGGCGGAATCCTCTGTTTATCCGAAGACAATATTGGTTCTCAGTATTGCGGTCTGGCTTACCGTTATGAATACCACCATGTTTAACGTAGCACTCCCGGATGTTTTGGACGAATTTTCTCTTGCTCCCTCGGAGGGTGCATGGATCGTTTCCGGCTATTCAATTGTGCTTGCCATCTTCACAATTGCTTACACGAGACTGTCTGACTACATTCCTATTCGGAATCTATTAACAATCGGAATTATGATTTTTGGTTGTTCTTCCATTCTTGGGTTTTTTGCAGATACGTTTCCTTGGCTGCTGGCTGCAAGAGTCGGACAAGCGGCCGGTGCTGCTGCAATACCAGGGCTATCGATGGTATTTGCAGGACGGTTTGTTCCGATTCACCGCAGAGGCCGGGCAATGGCCATGATTGCCTCTGCATCCTCTCTGGGCTTTGGACTCGGCCCGGTTGTTGGAGGTACGATAACCGATTTTTTAAATTGGAATTATTTATTTATCGTAACGGTGTTTGTGATGGCCGTCATCCCGCTCTTATTTCTTTTACTCCCTAATCAGGAAACAAAAAAAGCGTCATTTGATTTACTGGGAGGACTGTTAACCGGAGGCGCCGTCACGTCCTTTTTACTGTTTGTCTCTACATTTGAATTCCTGTTTCTTGGTGCATTTGCCCTGCTTGCTGTTATGCTTGCATGGAGAATCACACATACAGAAATTCCGTTTATCCAGCCGGAATTATTGGCGAACCGAGGCTATCGGTTAATTGTTTATTTAAGCTATATTGGCTTCACGCTGCATTTTGCTTTACTGGTACTGATGCCGCTGATGATTGGGCAGGTGTTTGATCTTTCGGCAACCAAGGTGGGGCTGATTATCTTCCCTGGTGCGATGCTGTCTGCTGTGGCAGCGATTTACGTAGGAAGACTGATTGACGAGTATGGAAATATCCGCGTCATGCTGCTCTCTCAAATCCTGCTTATGATCTCTGCTCTTATCTTCACCTTCCTTTCTCCTCTCAGCGTCTATATGATAATGATTGGCTATATGTTTACAAGTTTCGGTTTTTCAAGTCTGTCGTCAAGCACAACAAATGAGATCTCACGGATTCTGCCTAAAGAGCAGGTGGCTACTGGAATAGGAATGAAGCAGCTCAGTCAATTTGTAGGAAGTGCTTCAGGAGCAGTCCTCGGGACCACCATTCTTGAATGGAGAAATGCCACCTATTCCGTTTCTTCGTTTCAGTGGGCTTATGCCTCTTTAATCATTTTGATGACTCTTTCTACTATTTTGTTTTTCGTTTATCGAAAACGTGCGCAGTCACTACTTTCCTAACTGCATGCCCATTAAGCAATTGTAGATAGAAGAACGAATTTAAAACCTTTGTTAAATTTTAATGTTGTTTTATTATGATAAAAGAGCCTGGGACAAAGGTGTCTCAAGCTCTACGACCGGTTCACTGCGCTTCAGTCGGACGCTTTCCGCAGGGACGGCGCTGAGCCTTTTCAGAGCCTTGCTCTGTAAAGGCTCAGCTTGCCGTCATGTACTGCAGGGAGTCGCCGCCTTCCGCTCCGCTCACCTACTACTATTAATAAATATATCCTCATTTTTAAACTTTTTTAAGTTTTATCCCAGCTTCTTTTCGTTTTATTAATGCTTTGTTAAACTAATGCTCATCGTTTGTGGAAGATTGTTAATGCTTTTATCAACTGGTGTTGTTAAAAAATACACAGTCGATATTTTCATTTCATTCTCTCTTGTATAAGCCCTAATAAATTCTCAGGAACAAGTTGTAAATTACCATTTTGAAATTCTCTAACAGGCTTCCAATACAACTTAAATATTATTCCATCGTCTTCTACACCATCAAAGGAACTAGTTTTATATAATGACGTGTCAACAATTGTAGCATCATATACTATAACTACCTCGTGCCCTATCTCACCGTTGTATGTAAAAATATTTTCAAGCGTTCCTAAGTATTCTAGATTAGTTATGCTTGCCTTAATCTCTTCTTGAATCTCTCTTATCAATGCATCTGAGCTTAATTCCCCATATTCAATGCCTCCACCAATAGGACGATAATAGTATTCCTTGCTTACAGAGTCATACCCTTCAGCAACAAGAATAGAATCGTTGTTACTAAACAAACAAATAACTAATGGTCTAATTACTCCTTTTTTCAATAAGGAACCTCCATCTTATCAAATATAGTTCACCTTTCATTTCAACAAAAACAGCACTTCTCCTTCTTAAAGAAAAACGTCCGATTATAGAAGATAAATTATATTATTAAATGTAGAAAAGCTCCCGTTTGTTTAAGAAGAAAAAATTACTCACCAAGTTGAACCAAATACCTTTTTTCTTCCCCGTTATACTCAACAATCAAAATATCTCTTCTTTCTTTAGGTGCAAATATTTTAGCTCCGACGGGTAATTTATTTGCCATTCCTTCAGATATTTCTCCTATTTGTTCTTCTTTTATTAAGTTTTCGTCTTCAATCCAATCTACACCTGTTTTATAAACTTGCCCATTATATTCAAATATGTCTGCATATGGATATAATTTTAATACTTGCTCCTTGCTCAAATAACCACCTTCACCTTGCCCAGGACTACTCCCACACCCTATCAATATAGTGGGTATAAAAAGCAATATAAGAGCAATCGAGAAAAATCGCATCAAAACACCCCTTTCACAATTAGACGACTTACCTAATAATTAGCGCAACAAAGAAACAGTAAGAATCATTTACCTCTTTTATACCTAAAAAACATAACAAATCCACCTCTAATAACTGCTATCAATAAAAAATTAAATAATTGCCAAATCACAGTACTATCCATAATAAAATGCCTCCTGTTTGGGATTATATATCAGTTACTTGTTCCACTAACCTGCTCCGTTAGTTGAATAAGATATAAGATTTTTCCTAAACTTAGATATCATAAAGTTTATCATATGTTTTAACAATTGGAATTAAATTCCTTGACATATAATAAACTGACTTCGTTCTGTGCCGGATGATTTCAGCACCTGCAACCGCGCAAGGTAATTATCAAGTTTTTGTTTCTTAACAATTAAAAAGGATAGGTTCATTGCAGTGGAAGGCGGGGACTCCTGCGTGATGCAGCGGGAAAGGTGAGACCATGCAGATGCGAAAGCATCAAGGGGGCTCACCTCCCGCCACGCGGAAAGCATCCGCCTGAAACGGAAATGGACCGGTCCCCTATTTTCAACAATTAAGATACCGTTCCAAATAAATAAAAAGTTTTATGAAAAAGCATCTTTATTTCTTAACATTTTAATAAGAATAGGTTCATTGCAGTGGAAGGCGGGGACTCCTGCGTGATGCAGCGGGAAAGGTGAGACCACGCAGATGCGCAGCATCAAGGGGGCTCACCTCCCGCCACGCGGAAAGCATCCGCCTGAAACGGAAATGGACCGGTCCCCTATTTTCAACAATTAAGATACCGTTCCAAATAAATAAAAAGTTTTATGAAAAAGTATCTTTATTTCTTAACATTTTAATAAGGATAGGTTCATTGCAGTGGAAGGCGGTGACTCCTGCGTGATGCAGCGGGAAAGGTGAGACCTCGCAGATGCGGCAGCATCAAGGGGGTTCACCTCCCGCCACGCGGAAAGCATCCGCCCGAAACGGAAATGGACCGGTCTTGTTTTTTTATATTTTTATATTTTTTATAAAAATACTGTTGCATTTATTTTTATACATACTATAATGTGTCTATCTTATTTTTTCGGGGTGATGTTTTGAAGGCAGGAATTATAGGCGCTACTGGTTACGGCGGGCTTGAGCTCATTAGACTTTTACACAGACATAGAGAAGTGGAATCCCTCGACCTGTTTACGTCGTCCGGTGAAGGAAAAATTTTATCTCATAAATATGCACATTTGATGAATATTCATGATACCCCTCTTCATAGAATTGATCTTGACCATTTAGCCTCACTTGATGTCGTCTTTACAAGCACACCAAGCGGAGTATCAAGCAAGCTTCTGCCCTCCCTCATTGGGAAAGGCCCGAGATTAATTGATTTATCTGGAGATTTCAGACTGCCAGAGAAGGAGTATGAGCAGTGGTACAAAAAAGAAGCAGCTCCAGTTGATGCGTTGAATCAGAGTGTATATGGATTAACAGAATGGAATCGGGACCAAATAAAAGATGCTTCCTTAGTGGCAAATCCCGGCTGTTATCCCACCGCCGTTCTGCTTGCTTTACTGCCTGCTGTAAAAAACGGACTGATTGACGCAAGCCATTTAATCATCGATGCAAAAAGCGGAGTATCGGGAGCAGGAAATAAACCATCAGAACTTACACATTTCAGTGAAACAAATGAAAATCTATCAATCTATAAGGTGAATCAGCATCAGCATATACCAGAAATTGAACAGGGGCTTGAATTATTCTCTATCAAACAGCCGCCTATCACATTCAGCACCCATCTGGTTCCAATGACACGCGGGATTTTATCTGCATCTTACGCCCCGCTTGCTGATGGAGCAACTGAAAAACAGCTGATTGAATGTTATAAAGAAACATACCATGAGGAACTTTTTGTACGATTTTCCGAAAATGGCGGCAAGCTTGGCACCAATCAGGTATATGGCTCAAACTACTGCGACATTCAACTGTATACAGATCCCAGAACTAACCGGGTGACGATGGTCTCTGTTATTGACAATCTGGTAAAAGGGGCAGCAGGACAGGCGATTCAAAATATGAACCTTCAATTCCGGTTTCCGGAAGAAACAAGTTTAGATGTAGTGCCATTATTTATTTAGCTTAAGGAGGACTAAGATGACAACTGTTTATCCATCGATCAAGCGCATCTCGGGCAACAATATCGCTTCTCCCCTTGGTTATCGAGCAGCAGGTCTCCATTGCGGCATCAAGCACAAAAAAAATGATCTTGCTCTTTTGGTAAGTGATGTACCGGCAAATGCAGCGGGTGTCTACACGACAAATGCGGTGCAGGCGGCTCCTCTGCTTGTCACCAAAGAAGCCATCGATCAGTCGGGCATGATGCAGGCCATAATCGTCAACTCGGGAAATGCCAATGCCTGCACCGGCAAACAGGGCTTTATGGATGCCAGAACCATGCAGCAGATGACTGCAGAAAAATTAGGAATATCATCACATCTCGTGGGAGTAGCTTCTACTGGAGTAATTGGGGAAAAAATGCCGATGAACTGTATCCATTCGGGAATTCCGCGCTTAGAGCCGGCTCCAGGATTAAAAGGCTCAATCGATTTTTCACAATCCATATTAACGACGGATACCGTTTCTAAAAACACAGCGTACCGGGTTGAAATTGACGGTAAGACCATTACGATTGCAGGAACGGCAAAAGGTTCGGGGATGATTCACCCAAATATGGCGACAATGCTCGGCTTTGTTACCACCGATGCAGCAATTGAATCCAAGCATCTTCACCAGGCGCTTACATCTGTTGTCGACCGCACCTTTAACTCAATAACAGTAGATGGAGACACATCCACAAACGATATGGTCATTGTAATGGCCAACGGACTTGCTCAAAATGATTCACTATCCCCTTCTCATCCTGACTGGGCCGTATTTGTCCAAACTCTTCTTTGTGTTTGTGAGGATCTTGGAAAAATGATTGCAAAGGATGGAGAAGGCGCGACGAAACTAATTGAGGTGGAAGTTAACGGTGCTATATCAGATGCTGAAGCGCGTGCAATCGCCAAAACCGTCGTCGGCTCTCCTTTAGTTAAAACAGCCATTTTCGGCTGTGACGCAAATTGGGGACGGATCCTTGCAGCTGTCGGGTACAGCGGGGCCACGCTAGATCCTAATGCTATTCGCATTCAAATAGGCCCTGCTGCGGTAGTGGAAGACGGAGAGCCTGTTGCTTTTTCGGAGGAAGAGCTGATCGAATACCTAAAACAGCCTGAGATAAAGTTAAAAGTGGATGTCCATCAGGGAGACGGACATGGACTGGCATGGGGGTGTGATTTAACGTATGACTACGTTCAAATCAATGCAAGCTATCGAACTTAAGCCTGTCACAGTCATTAAGCTTGGAGGCAGCCTGCTGGAAAATCTGGCTTCATCATTTTACAGAGAAATTGCACGTAAGACGCAAAGCGGGCAGCACATTGTGATCGTACATGGAGGCGGACCCGCGATTAATAAACAGCTTGAAGGCAGACAACTTCCTTCAGAAACTAAAAATGGTCTGCGCGTCACTTCTCCTGAAGCAATGGAGATCGTTCAGAGCACTCTTATCGGACTGGTAAACCCCTCCCTTGTACACGCATTATCATCTTCCGGAATACAATCGGTCGGTCTTAATGGCTTTGATGATCAAATGCTGACTTGCTCCTACCTGGATCAAGAAGAATATGGCTGCGTTGGAGAGATTCAGACTGTCAAGACAGAGCTGATTCAAACCATGCTTGAGGGCGGCTTTGTTCCTGTCGTGTCTTGCATTGGTAAAACAAAGGACGGGGCGGCATTGAATGTTAATGCAGATACGGTAGCTTCTAAAATAGCTCTAGCCCTGCACGCTGAGTCATTGCTTTTGGTAACAGACACAGACGGCATCAAGCTCAGAGGAAAAACGCAAAATGATCTGACGCCTGAAGCGATTCAAAAAGCAATTTCTTCCGGTGAGATTTATGGTGGAATGATTCCAAAAGTCCAGGCAGCGTTTGATTGTCTTGAAGCTGGAGTTCCTGCTGTACATATTGTCGGCGAATCACTGCAAGGCACACAAATTTCCCAGGAGGTGAAAATCCCATGACTTCCCTATTTAATAATTATGCAAGACGCCCGCTGTCCATTTCAAAAGGACAGGGCACAGTCGTCGAGGACGACGCCGGCAAATCCTATCTTGATTTCACAAGCGGTATTGCGGTAACCAACCTCGGCCATTCTCACCCGGCTATTATTGATGTCCTTCAGCGTCAAAGTGAAAAACTATGGCATATTTCCAATTTATTTGAAAGTCCTGAGCAGGAAAAACTGGCGGCGGCACTCGTATCTGACTCTCCCCTATCGCATGTGTTTTTTTGCAACAGCGGGGCTGAAGCAAATGAAGCTGCGATTAAGCTTGCAAGAAAACATACGGGAAAAAAAACCGTTATCACATGTGAGCAGTCCTTTCACGGACGTACCTTTGGGGCCATGTCTGCCACTGGACAGGAAAAAATAAAGCAAGGGTTCGGCCCTCTTCTTGAATCGTTCCGGCACGTTCCCTTTAATCAATCAGAAGCGCTTGAAGAAGCTGTGGATGAAAACGTGGCTGCGATTATGATTGAGGTCATACAAGGTGAAGGCGGCGTTCATGTTATAGAAAAAGGATTCGCAGAGAAGATTCAATCCATATGCAGCGACACTGACATATTGCTGATCATTGATGAAGTACAAACGGGAATCAGCCGCACCGGCACCCGCTATGCGTTCGAGCAATTTGGACTGCAGCCTGACATTATCACACTTGCAAAAGGGCTTGGCAATGGCTTCCCCATCGGCGCTATGATTGGTTCTGCTCAGCTTTTTGACTCCTTTGGCCCGGGCACCCACGGTACAACATTTGGCGGCAATGCACTTGCTGTCAGTGTAGCGCAAAAAGTGACTGAATTAGCATTTGCCCCTCCCTTTATCCAGGAGGTTATTGAAAAAGGAAGCTACCTGCAGGGTCTGTTGTCTCCTCTTTTAAAGAGCGGCTCTGTAAAGGAAATCAGAGGAAGAGGACTTCTTCTGGGCATCGAAATGGCGGACGAAGCTTCTCCTATTGTTCAGCAGGCCGAGAAAGCAGGATTGCTGCTCGTTCCGGCAGGGTCTCACGTGATCCGGCTGCTTCCTCCCCTGACTGTGTCTAGGGAAGAGCTTGCAGAAGCGGCAGCCATTTTAAACAAACTTATTTTATCAAAGGTTTCAATGGACTCCTGAATAAGGAGTACTTTTTTACTCACAAATGAATATTATTACATCTTAACTTATATTTATACAAAGGGGGCAAAACCTCATGAAGGGTAATTTATCTTTATCAAATGGACAGTCCTTTTCAGGTTCCTGGAAAGGATCACTAAAGGACGTACAAGGAGAAATCGTTTTTTATACAGGAATGACCGGATACGAAGAAGTCCTTACCGACCCTTCCTACCACGGGCAGATTATCGTCTTTTCTTATCCGCTGATGGGGCAGTATGGTATCCAAACAGCACATCTTGAATCTACAAAAATTCAGGTGGCAGGAATTGTCACTGCTGAAGTGTATGACGGAGAGCTTGAAAAAGGGATATCCCTGACTGACTTTGCTTTTTCACAAGGCGTCCCTTTGATGACAGACATGGACACACGCTCACTTATTCAGGTGATCCGTGAAGACGGTACTATGCAAGCTGTCATGAGCCTTGAAGGCAAACCACTTCCGGCATGGGAGCCCATTAAAACGTTTCTCGTGCCCAATGTTACCGCCTCCTCCGTTGAAACAGTTGGAAACGGTTCTCTTCATATTGGACTGATTGACTTTGGCTACAAAAAATCGATCCTGCAGGCACTCCTGGACCGGGGCTGCAAGGTAACGATTTTTCCTTATACAACTTCAACAGCCGACCTTGACTCTTATGGCGTCGACGCTCTTTTATTTTCCAATGGGCCCGGTGACCCCTTTTCTCTTGAAAGCTTTGCTCCTGTATACAAGGAATGGGCTGAGCGCTACCCTTCCCTTGGGATCTGCCTTGGCCATCAGCTTTTAGCCCTCGCCTTTGGAGCAGAAACTACGAAGCTGCCTTTCGGTCATCGCGGTGCAAACCATCCAGTCAGAAATGCAAAGACCGGCAGAGTCAGCATGAGCTCTCAAAACCACAGCTATGTTGTGGAGCTTGCCGATTTGCCCAAAACGCTGGGCATTCTGTATCAAAACGTAAATGATCTAAGCATAGAAGGTCTTTACCATCATCAGCTGCCGATCATGACGGTCCAGTTTCATCCCGAAGCTTCGCCGGGTCCAGCTGAGCATCACGAAGTTTTCGAGACATTTTTCAGCTTGATTCAAACAGAAAAGAAGGTGTCATTAAATGCCTAAGCAAGATTCAATAAAAAAAGTACTCGTAATTGGGTCCGGTGCGATCGTCATCGGGCAGGCAGCTGAATTTGATTATTCAGGCACACAGGCCTGTACAGCGCTGAGGGAGGAAGGCATTCACGTTGTGTTAGTGAATAATAATCCCGCTACGATCATGACAGACAACACTACTGCTGACAAAGTCTATTTTGAACCCCTGACAGCGGACAGTCTTGCTTTCATCATCGAAAAAGAACGTCCTGACGGGCTGCTTGCAACAGTCGGCGGCCAGACGGGACTGAACCTTGCTATGGATTTGACAGACAAAGGCATCCTGTCCAAGTTTAATGTGCGGCTGCTGGGAACCGAAATCGAGTCCATCAAACAAGCGGAAGACCGTGATGCGTTTCGTTCTCTCATGAACAAATTGCAGGAGCCCGTACCTGAAAGTGACATTATATACACCGTTGAACAGGCGCTTCATTTCGCAAGCTCTATCGGCTACCCTGTCATCGTTCGCCCCGCTTATACACTCGGAGGATTTGGCGGCGGCATTGCTGAAACAAAAGAAGCACTTATGGATCTTGTGACGCAGGGGTTAAGCGCCAGTCCGATCAAACAATGTCTTGTTGAAAAAAGCATTGCCGGCTATAAGGAAGTCGAGTACGAAGTCATGCGGGATGCATCCGGCACCTGCATTACCATTTGCAATATGGAGAATCTCGATCCTGTGGGGATTCATACAGGCGACTCGATTGTCGTGGCGCCAAGCCAGACACTGCATGACAAAGAGTATCATATGCTGCGTACGGCATCGATCAAAATCATAGAAGCGCTCGGCATCGTTGGAGGATGCAATATCCAGTTCGCTCTTCATCCAAAAACGTCTGAGTATTTTTTAATTGAGGTCAATCCGCGAGTAAGCCGTTCATCGGCATTAGCTTCAAAGGCAACAGGCTATCCGATTGCGCGTCTTGCAGCGAAACTCGCGATTGGCTATACCCTTTTTGAACTGAAAAATCCGGTTACCGGAACGACCTTTGCCAGCTTTGAACCGGCACTCGACTATGTCACCGTCAAGATTCCGCGCTGGCCTTTTGATCAGTTTCCTCAAGCAAACCGTACGCTTGGCACACAAATGAAAGCGACTGGTGAAGTTATGGCCATTGAACGGAATATGGAGGCTGCGTTTCAAAAAGCCATCCGTTCACTTGATATCAAGCTTGATGGATTTTTAATGCCTTCACTTGCCCTCTCCAGCAACGAAGAGCTGGAGCATTTGCTTGTTGCGGCAGATGATAGACGGTTGTTTGTTTTGTTTGAGCTCTTCTCTCGCGGCGCTTCCTTAAAAGAGCTGCATGTAAAAACAGGTATTACTCCTTATTTTTTATCAGTGCTTAAGAAGCTCGTAATGATTAAACAGGAATTAAAGGAATTCACTTGGACTGAAATAACCAGAGACCGTCTTCAATGGGCAAAAAAACATGGTTTCAGCGATCAGGATCTGTCCGCATTATGGCGTGTTCCCGCTTCCCTCATTCGCAGTCAGCGAAAAAAATGGGGACTCATTCCTTCTTATCGGATGGTAGACACATGTGCCGCTGAATTTGAAGCCAAGACCAATTATTTTTATTCCACCTGGAGCGGCACATCTGATGAACGCAGCAGCAAAGAAAAGAAAGTAGCTGTGATCGGGTCGGGCCCCATCCGAATTGGTCAAGGCATTGAATTTGACTATTGTTGCGTCCACAGTGTTATGGCACTTCAAAAAATGGGCTATGAAGCGGTAATGATTAATAATAACCCTGAAACCGTCAGCACGGATTACGAGGTTGCAGACGCTCTATATTTTGAACCATTGACAACTGAAGATATTCTCAACGTGCTTGACTTTGAAGGCATTGACCAGGTCATTGTTCAGTTCGGCGGTCAGACTTCCATTAACGTAGCAGCCTCACTAGAAGAAGCAGGAATCACGATTCTAGGCTCTAGTTCTGACGTTCTTGATCAAATGGAGGACCGCGATCGTTTTTATTCTTTTCTTGAGTCGATTCAACTGCCTGTTATTCCAGGCTATACGGCCAATCAGCCAGCTGAAATCTGGCAGGCAGTCGCCTCAATCGGCTTCCCGCTTCTGCTCAGACCGTCTTATGTAATTGGAGGAAGCGGCATGATAAAGCTGCATAATGAACAGGAGCTTGACGACTATCTTGCTTCCGCTGTGATTGAGTATCCTGTTTTAGTTGACCGGTTTATTGAGGGAAAAGAAGTGGAAGCAGACATTTTGTCAGATGGCAAAAATGCGTGGATATCAGCAGTATTTGAACATATTGAAGGAACAGGGGTTCATTCTGGGGACAGCATTTCCATCACCCCTCCCCTGAACCTGCCAGCCAAAATGCTTGATCATGTATGCCAGGTTTCCAGGCATATTGCGGGGAAACTCAATTTTAAAGGCCTTTTCAACGTACAATTCGTTTGCCAAAAGGACAGCTTATATGTAATTGAAATTAACCCAAGAGCATCACGGACAGCACCGATCAGCAGCAAGGTAACAGACGTACCGCTTGTTCAGCATGCCACAGCACTTATGCTCGGCAAAACGTTTGATGAGCTGAATATTCTGGCTGGTTTTAACGGACAGCGTACATTCACAGTGAAAGCCCCTGTTTTTTCACATGTGAAGCTGCCAAACCTTTCACCAGCGCTCTCCCCGGTTATGACGTCAACGGGTGAAGTCATTGCTTCTCATTCTGATCCTGCCATTGCTCTTCACCAGGCGCTGGTTGGTGCAAGCCAGCAGCTCGCCGATCTATGGACTAAAGATGGCAGTGTGTTTATCGAAGCTTCCTCCTTGCCGCATATTGATGAAAAAGCATGGGAAGCGCACGGATTTACCGTTTATTCGTCTCACACTCTTCCATTTGATAAATGGATGGAACAAGAGAATAAAAAAGCGTATATCAATCTTTACCCGGATGGAGAAGCTGTTCATGCTAAAAAAGCTGCTATTCACCGCCTGCACGCGTGGACCCGCCTTGAAACCGTTGAAGCGTTTCTCGGAACTCTCGGCCAATCCAGCCCTACTCAGAAAGGAGTGCTGACATGAATTACTCGACCCGCCCAATGATCCCGACGATTGCACAAAAGGACCTGCAATCGTTAAAAGATTATACAGTGAATGAAATACTGGACCTGCTTTACTTAGCCGTCGAATTAAAAAAACCGGAAAATAAATATCTGCCCTTACTGAAAGGAAAGGTGCTGGGAATGATTTTTGAAAAATCATCTACCAGAACCCGCGTGTCATTTGAAGCAGGAATGCTTCAGCTTGGCGGGCATGCCATGTACTTAAGCACACGGGATATTCAGATGGGCAGAGGCGAAACAGTAGCCGATACAGCACGTGTTTTGTCGGGCTATCTGGACGGCATTATGATCCGAACATTTCATCAATCGACGGTAGAGGAACTGGCACATGCAAGTTCGGTGCCAGTGATTAACGGTTTGACAGACGATTATCATCCCTGCCAGATCCTTGCTGACCTGCTGACGATCTATGAGCGCTTCGGAACATTTAAAGGAAAAAAGCTAACGTATATCGGGGATGGCAATAACGTGGCACATTCTTTGATGATTGGTGCAGCAAAAACAGGGATGGACTGCACCATCGCTGCTCCTGCCGATTATTTTCCAAAGCCTGAAATGGTGGAACTTGCTCAATCCTTTGCAGCGGTTAGCGGAGCAAAGATAGAAATTACAGAAAATCCGGCAGAAGCCGTAAAAGGAAGCGATATCCTTTATACCGATGTATGGGCAAGTATGGGACAGGAAAAAGAAGCCTTAGCACGCATGCAGCATTTTGCTCCTTATCAGGTTAATGAAGAACTGGCAGCCTACGCTAATCCGGATTATATTTTTATGCACTGCCTGCCGGCTCACCGTGAAGAAGAAGTCTCAACCTCTATTCTCGAAGGGCCTCATTCAGTTGTTTTTCAACAAGCAGAAAACCGACTCCACGCTCAAAAAGCCCTGCTTGCTGCTTTAATGAAATAATACTTACGAAAAGAGCCTGAGACAAAACTCAGAAGAACTTACAGAATGAAGAAGTATTTATCAATAGTAAGAGGAGAGCGTAGCGGAAGGTGGCGACTCCTGCAGGGTTTGACGGTTGCTTGAGACTATACAGGCCAAGGGCTTGGAGAGGCTCAAGCAACCGTCCCTGCGGAAAGCATCCGCCTGAAGGGCAGTGAACCGGTCAAAGAGCTTGAGACACTTTTGTCCCAAGCTCTTTTTTCTACAGGATACCCTGCACACTTCACGCCACTAGACGCCAAACGTATTGCCGCCATTAACTGAAATCGATTGCCCTGTAATAAATTTCGAGTCAGAGGACGCCAGGAACACAACCGCATTGGCGATATCTTCTCCCTCTCCTGTCTTTCGTAAAGGAACAGATGCAGCGTAGCCGCTTGGATCAATCCCTTCATGTCTTTCCACAGGAATAAACCCTGGATTAAGTAAATTTACTGCAATGCCATGGGGGCCGAGCTCGCTTGCCCAGGACCTGGTCATGCCAAGCTGAGCGGATTTGGCTGTGACATAGCTTGAAAAGTTAGGATTGCCAAGCTGTATCACTTCACTGCCAATTAGGATGATTCGCCCTTCTTTTTTCCTTTTCATTTCAGGAAGTACCGCTTTGGCAAGAAGCAGCGGAGCTTTTACAAAGAAATCAAGCTGATCTAAATAATCCTGCCAGGTGCTTTCTTCGATTGCCAGCTCCGGCTGAGGACCGGTTGCATTATTGACCAGAATGTCGATGCTGCCGCCTGCTATTTTTTCTGCCTCCTGAACCAGGCTGTCTACTGCTTCTTCATTTGTAATATCTCCCTGAAGCACGAACGCAGTTCCCCCTTTTTCCTGAATCTGTTCAGCCGTCTGTTCAGCTGCAGATCGATTATTGGCATAGTTCACAATTACAGCGGCTCCTGCTAAAGCCAGTGCTTCACTTATGTACTTCCCCAGCCCTCTAGATCCACCCGTAACAAGTGCAATTTTTCCATCCAAACGATTTGTCATCTACTCTTTCTCCCCTTTGTTTTCTTTCACTCACTAAAAATCTGAATATAGTCAAACACCCGACTCTTGAGCGGTTTTGCAATTTTCAGTTTTTTACATCGTACCATAAATCCTTCTCAACCATTCAATTTAATGGATGGATTGCTGTTAAGCTCTTAAGATTCATTGCTAAGTTTTGTATACTGGACACAGGATCAAAAACAGGAGGTCAAGTGATGAATACCATGCTTCAATTTTCTTCTCCATCAAATTTCATGCTTACGGGGGTGCCGATCTTTATCGCCATCGTTTTCATTATTGTGTTTGGGATTATTGTTTTCACCGCGTTTAAAGGCATTTCCGTCTGGTCAAGCAACAATCGTGCGCCACGGGAACAAGAAGAAGCCCTTGTTCTTTCAAAAAGAACGGAAAATCGCTCAATCGGGGGCAATCAGCATCCACGTACGACTACCTATTACTACCTCACATTTGAGTTCATAAACGGTACGAGAAAAGAGTTTCAGGTTAAAGGGAATGAATTCGGCCTGCTAGCAGAAGGTGATAAAGGGACTCTCGATTATCAGGGTACGCGTTTTCATGATTTTGTCAGAGAATCATCTTAACAATTGGGGATAACAAGATATGATACAATGGAATGTAGAAAAAATTATTTATCGGAGGCATTATGCTTACATTTGAAGAAAAAATAGCGATATTTGAATCTTATCCTGAACTGACTCGAAACAACGTATCTCTTGGCCGTGTAAATTTTCTTTTTGAGGAAAGCAAAAGAGAAAAATCCATTGTCGGCTATCATCTGCACCCAAATGGGAACGGCTTTATTTTTGGCGGTTTTATTAAGGGATATAAGAAAAACGAAAAAGGCATGATTAATATACGCGAATTTCCTGAAGAAGATATTCGACTGGTGATTGAAAAATCGATTCAGTCTCTTTCTCAGGAACTTCATGAAGAATTGGCTGATTTTGAGCCTGTTGTCGAAGAAAAGTGGATGAACCAAAATCTTCAAACGCTAATGTTAACAAAAGAGGGAGATATGTGGAGTGTGTATGCAAGTGAAAACCTGGATGGCATCTTCCCTTCTTATAATGAAGCGGCCTCTTATTTAGAAGAAGAGGGTTTTACAAAGAAAATGTATTGATCGTTAATCAAAAAAGACCGTCCTCCTGAATGAACTCCAGGAAGACGGTCTTCGTTTTTTGCAGCTGAGATTTTTCTCAGCCTCTTTACTTTTTATAAGCGGTCTTTCCCTCTGAATACACGTTCCTCTTCAAGTAAGCGGCGGTCATCTACTGAATTTTCGCGGCTGCCTTTTGTTAGTAAAGGATCTGATTTATCACGATCATGGTCGCCATTTTTATCTTTCGAGCTGACATCGTGGTTGTGCTGGTTTCGTTCATCCGCTTCAGCATCCTCCACATTCTGTCCGCCCCAAAGGCGATTTTCATCATCTTCATATTTTTCCACATCTCTGTTGTCCACTTCTACATTGCCAACGTTTACTGTTTCTTCACGTTTATTTGAGTGTGTACCGGAAGTTCCTGTTGAGCGGTCTTTCCACTCACCGTTATCAACTGATTCATTTTGAGCAGTACGCCCTTCCTGATCCGGACGGATATCGTTTCTTGGTGTTCCTGCATCGACAGTGTCAGGCGATTTTTCGTTGTACATAGGATTGCTGCCGTTGTCACTGCCGCTTGTTGTACCGCCATATTTTTCTTTATCTCTGCTTGAAGGCTCAAAATTCTTGCCATTGTCGCTGCCGGATTCGGTATGAGTGGATTCATTTGTAAAATTTGTTCCCCTCGTCGTACGATCCTGCTCAAGTCCTGTCGGCGAAGCGATGTTATCATCCACGTAGTTGGATTTATCTGATCCTGTACTTTGGATGCCCTCGCGTTCGTCCGGATCTGCATAAGCTGTTGATGAAGACGATGCTGACGACGAACCATCATAATGCTTGTCCGCATAAAGCAGAATTGAGCCGTTATTCACGTCATCGTAGTAACGCTCAGCATCTTCACGTTCCATTCCCATTCTATTAAATGCTTCTCTTACAGGAGAATCTCCTGTAACAAACGCTTTAAATTTATCCATCCAGTTGCCCTCTGATGATTCAAGATCAACGTCTGTACGGCCTCTTACTAAAGACAATTCATCCTTATGTCTTGCCATTACATACATATCTTCTTCTGAATACCCTTGTACTTTCAGTTCATCAATTTTATCCAATACTTCCTGTTCTGATCTGAATGTTTCAACATAGTTTGCAGACATTTTAAATTCCTCCTAGTCATATTAAAACTTTGTTGCATTTGTTTTCAGCATCTATACGTGGTTGTTATGACATTTGTTGCTTTCGTGCTATAGCATACTTGTGTTTTACCCGTCTATCATTTTTTAAAACAGTTTGGAACATTCGGAAGTATTAAATCCTTCCAATGGACTACTCTCACACTTTTACAAAAAACATCCATACCAAATTATTATAGGTATATAAGAAAATTTGGCAGGATTCTACATTTCATTGCCAGCTCCTTTTGTAAATGGGACTAAAAAAACCCCAATGAGCTGATACTCATCAGGGTTTCATCTATTATTCTTTATCCATGTCATTTGGGTGAGGACCTTTTCGTTCGTTGCGGTCCAGATTATTGATCGACTTCATTTCATCTTCCGTTAATTCAAAGTCAAATACATCGAAGTTTGATTCAATACGCGATGGCGTAACTGACTTAGGAATCACAATCGAGTTGCTTTGAATGTGCCAGCGTATGACTACTTGAGCCGGCTCTTTGCCATATTTTTCAGCAATATTGCGGATTGTATCGTCTTCTAATACAGCTCCACCCTGCATGATCGGGCTCCATGACTCTAAATAGATTTCGTTTTTCGCACAAAACTCTTTCAGTTCATGCTGACCAAGATACGGATGGCATTCCACCTGATTGACTGCAGGCTTAACTGTGCATTCATCAAGAAGGCGCTGAAGATGGTCAATTTCAAAGTTACATACACCAATCGCTTTAACTTTTCCATCCTCATACAGCTTTTCCATCGCCTTGTATGTATCTACATAGCGGTCTTTTCCAGGCATTGGCCAGTGAATCAGATATAAATCAACGTAATCAAGGCCGAGCTTTTCAAGGCTTTCGTCCAATGCTTTAATCGTTGTATCATATCCCTGGTCTGCATTCCACACCTTCGTTGTAACGAAAAGATCTTCACGTGCAACACCAGACGCCTTGATGCCTTCGCCAACTCCAACTTCGTTTTTGTAAATGGCTGCTGTATCAATTGAGCGATACCCTACTTCAATTGCTTTTTGCACAGCATCTGCAGCTTCCTTGCCATCTTCCACCTGCCAAACACCAAGTCCAATCTGAGGCATTTGAACACCGTTATTAAGCGTAATTGTATTCACAGTAAAACTCCTTTCGGTAATCGAAATAATTTCACTTTCAGTATAATAGAGTCTTTAAAGAGAATCCATTATTATGACTTACTCCATTCATCTACCCCTTACTGTGAACAAAAAACCTGGTATCAGAGAACAAATTTCCGAATGGCTTTCGCTACTCCGTCCTGTTCATTGGTCTCTGTGATCCAGTCTGCTGCCTGTTTTACCTTTTGCTGAGCGTTCCCCATTGCAACCCCTACTCCTGCCTCTTTAATCATAGCAAGGTCGTTCAAGCTGTCCCCAACAGTCATAACCTCATCCATTGTAATATCGAGAAGGTCGCATACTTTGCGAATGGCAGCCGCTTTATTAATTCCAGCAGCATTTACTTCAATATTAGTCTCACTCGAATTTGTCACTTCCAGAAATTCATTCATCGCAAGCTCTTCCCGAATGCTTTCCCGAATTGCATCATCCTCTATATCAAAGCCGAATTTCAGCCATTCATGCTCATCCAGCGATTGCGGAAAAGAGGTGGACTTATTCCATACTCCGCCAACGGTCGATGACCAGTAATGCGTCTTGTGCTTTTGGGCTAATTTGTACATTTGATCAATATGCTGCACGTCAATCATAGTCCGCTCGATTAAATTTAAATCTGCATCCCAGATTTCGCTTCCGTTCACTGTAATTAAGTAAGATGCGAGTTCCAGCGACTCTACAATTTCCTGACAATACATTAATGGGCGTCCGGTACTGACCATCACCTTAACTCCCTTTTGCTGTGCCTCTTTGATCGTTTTTCGCGTATAGTCAGAAACAGAATGGTCATTTTTCAGTAAAGTACCATCCATATCCAGTGCAATTAATTTTATAGCAGTTGATTTCATATAGTTGTTCAATCTCCTTCCAGCACTCCGAATCATGATTGTAGTATATCGCGTACAAGCAGTAAAATCGAATCGTCTATACAATAGGAAAAAATAGAGAAATAATATGGATACAAAGAAGGACATTGCGCTCAAGTTGTCAAATACTAGATTGAATATGGAACATTTAAGCTGGAGGAATTAACATGCGGTTAAAGAAAAAAGTAAGATTCGGATTATACGCCTTTATGGCGGGCATCCTGATCCTCTTATTGAATTTGTTTTTTCAGGTCCCGGCTCACCAGGCAGATTCGGTAGAGTCCTATTTAAAAAAGAACGTAGCCTGGAATCATCACGGAGGAGTCATTACAGACGGCTATAAAATATATGGGGGTAATGAAGGCGAACTATATGTATGGTATGCATTTGAAGAATGGAATCGCGAAACACAGCAGGCTGATTCCGGCGCCTCCCTTCCACTGGTGATCTTACTGGACAGCGAAAATCAAGCCGCTGGTCATAAAAAACCGGCTGACGGAGCTTCTTATCATGAAAGCCTCAGGGAGCTTTTCCCTTTCTATGTTCGCGTACGGATGGATCATGATACAGCCCCTCCCTCCCTTCAGCAAATGATTAGAGACCAGCAGAAAAACCTTCCTTCGGAGGATGAGGACGAAGAGTTATCTAAAGAATAAAACTCTATTGAAACGCAGCAAGTAAAGCTTGCTTTAATCTGTAAATTAAAAAGATGAGGCTGGGAAAGAACTCAAAAAAATTTTATAAAATGAGGATATATTTTTTAATAGTAGTAGGTGAGCGGAAGGTGGCAACTTCCTGCAGGACATGACGGCAAGCTGAGACCCCGAAAGGCAAAGCCTGAGGAGTGCTCAAGCAGCCGTCCCTGCGCAAAGCGTCCGCCTGAAGCGCAGCCGAACCGGTCAAAGAGCTTGAGACACTTTTGTCCCAAGCTCTTCTTTTTTTAAATTACCTCAGGTTGAATGAACCAAGTAGCCTCCCCCATTCCCTCCATCACTGCTCTTTAAGTGAAAGTTCATTTCTTAGAGAAATCTACTGATCTATTGAATTATTAGAATTTTTAAATTTCCTATTGATTTTGTCATCTTCCTGTAATATGCTCTTACTATGAAAACGATTTCATATCATTCATTGGGGGTGTTCCTATAGGAGGGTGAGCACGTGTACACGATTAAAGATGTTGCGTCAAAAGCTGGGTTATCACAGGCGACGGTTTCAAGAGTGTTAAATAATCATCCTTATGTCAGTGAAGAAAAAAAGCGGGCAGTTCATAAAGCAATGGATGAACTCGGCTATGTGCCAAATTCTTCAGCACAAAGGCTGAGAAACTTGAAAACAAAGAAAATCGCTGTTCTCGTATCAAGAATTGTAAACCCTTTCTTTAGTCAATTAGTAGACGCAATGGAAAAAAGGGCAGCTGGGGCCGGCTTTCAGGTCATTTTGTGTAATACAAGAATTGATAAGGAAAAAGAACTTGAATACTTTCAGCTTTTAAAATCAAAGCAAGTAGACGGAATCATTATGGCTTCTGTGGAGAATTCCTGGGACGTGATTGAGCCTTATACGAAATACGGGCCAATCATCTACTGCAATGAATACGACCCGGCTGCTCAGGTTATCAGAGTCAGGCTCGATCAAATTGAAGGCGGCTACATCGGTACAAAGCACTTACTCGACAAGGGGCACCGGAAAATAGCGTATTGTCAGGGGAACGACAGCAGCGTTTCCACAAACCGCCGAAAAGGATATTTGAAAGCGGTTACAGAAGCCTCTCTTATTCCTCAGCCTGATTGGATGTTTAAAAACATTTTCACAATAGAAGATGGCAGAGAAATTTTCAGAAAGCTTATGGCGCTGCCTGAAACACCTACTGCCGTTTTTACAGGCAGTGATGAAGTGGCAGCAGGCATTATTAAAGAAGCCCAGCAGCAGGCATGGAGAGTTCCGGAGGATTTAGCGGTTATAGGATTTGACGATCAGCCGATTGCTGAATTGCTGGACCCTCAAATTACCACCATCAACCAGTTCACAACAGATATTGGGGTTACTGCGATGAATATCATGTTGGAAATTATTCACGATCCTGCCGTAAATAAACCGCAGGACATCCTATTGCCTATTCATTTAATCGAGAGACAATCAACTTAAAAATCAAGGGGGCATTTACATGAAACTTTGGAATAAAAAAATTGCAGGGGCAACTGTTCTGACAATGAGTTTACTTTTAGCAGCGTGCAGCGGGGACGACGAGGAAGCAGCAAACGACTCACCAGATAACGGCGGCGACGGTGATGCTGGATCTGATGAGCAGGTTGAAATCACCTACGCATCAGGCGTTGATGTAACCGGAGCTACACAAGCGCTGATTGAAGCATTTGAAGAAGCAAATCCGAATATTACGGTGAATTACCGTGAAATGCCTGCTGACACAGGTGCGTCACACGATACGTATGTTACCTCCTTCAGCTCACAGGAAACAGAAATCGATGTATTTGATGCGGATGTCATCTGGCCGGCAGAATTTGCCCAGGCTCAATACGCTCTTGATCTGGACCGTTTCATTGAAGCAGACGGCATCAATATGGACGACTACTTCCCGGGTACCGTCGCTTCAGGAAGCTTTAACGGACGACAGTATGCGATGCCGAAATTCACGGATGCAGGACTCCTTTACTACCGCACTGACATCGTCGAAACCCCTCCTGAAACATGGGACGAGCTTTTTGATATGGCTGGTGAGCTGAACGGTGAAGGCGGTACAGAATTTGGCTACCTGATGCAGGCGAACCAATATGAAGGCATGATTACAAATGCCATTGAGTTTATCGCTGCTTACGGCGGACAAGTTGTAGATGAGAATAATGAGGTTGTAGTAGACAGCCCTGAAACCATTGCCGGGATTACAAAAATGGTTGAGTTTGTTAACTCTGACTTCGTGCCGAGCAATATCTTAAGCTTCCAGGAAACGGAAACAAACAATGCCTGGGTTGGCGGAGATGCAGTATTTGCCCGCAACTGGCCTTATATGCAGGCAACGTCAAACGATGAAGAAGCATCTGAAGTTGCAGGAAATGTCGGCTTTGCCGTATTGCCTGCCGGTGACGACGGCAATGCAGCAACACTTGGCGGCTGGATGAGCATGATCAACCGCTACAGTGAACACCCTAATGAAGCATGGGAATTTGTAAAATTCATGTCAGGACCTGAAGGACAAAAAATCAGTGCAGTAGAAGGCGGACGTGCTCCAACTTTAGAAGCCCTATACGATGATCCTGAAGTGCAGGACGCAGCTGCCTTATTCTCAAATGATGAATTTGTCACTACTCTTCAAAACGCTGTACCGCGTCCAGTATCACCTATCTACCCGCAGATCACAGACATCATGCAGGTAGAACTATCCAAAGCACTGACACAGGACATCACACCTGAAGAAGCCGCAGCCAACATGCAGGAAAAAATAGAAGCTGCAATGGCAGAATAAAAGCGGAAGCAGGCGTTTAGGGGCGACAAGCATAAGACGACCTGCACAAATAGGCGCCTTTTGCCTATTGGGCAGTGCGGCTTATGACCTCGAGCCCCTGCCTGCTGCAGCTGGATAAGAATAAAAGCGAAAGGCGCTCGTTCAGCTCCGACAAGCATAAGATGGCCTGCACAGATAGGCGCTCTTTGCCTATTGGGCAGGGCAGCTTATGACCTCGAGGAGCTAGCGCCTGGAGCTGGATAAGAATAAAAGCGGAAGGCGCTCGTTCAGCTCCGACAAGCATAAGATGGTCTGCACAGATAGGCGCTCTTTGCCTATTGGGCAGGGCAGCTTATGACCTCGAGGAGCTAGCGCCTGCAGCTGGATAAGAATAAAAGCGGAAGCAGGCGTTAAGCCCCTGCCAGGAACACACGACAACTTAACGAAGGGGAGGTGAAACTTGTTCACCTCCCCTTTCTATTAAACGAAAAAGCGGGTGATAGAATTGAAGTTTCAGTTGAATGAAAAACAGCTTGGATACGCCATGGTTGCACCTGCCCTTATTCTGGTTATTCTTGTTACCTTGTGGCCGGTTGCCCAATCGTTTTACAATAGTTTATTTGATTACCGCCTTACAGACCCCTCCCGTTCAGAACGATTCACTCAGTCAAATATTGACCTTGAACGGTACGCTACTGAGTATTTTTATATCTCTCGTGATTTGGAAGATTTATCAGCCCAGGCACCGGATGATGAAACCGCTCAAACAGTCAATGACATTCAGACAGATATCGAAGCCTTTCACAGCGAACTTCTCGCGATGGATGGTTTAGAGGAGCAATATGGAGAAGTGGATGAAATGATCGCTTCTTTTACAGCGATATCTGACCGGGATTTAAAGTATGCAGAAGTAGATAATGACTGGGCAGAAGGATACAAAGATTTTCTGACCGCTTCAAATGAAGAGCTTATTGCTCTGTCCGAGGGTGCGTCAGAGGAAAACTTTTCCACTACTGCCGGAAACGTCGCAGGAACGCTGGAAACGATCGATAGTTCTGTAATTGAATCTAATTTTATCGGTTTAAGCAATTACAGCCGCTACTTGCAGGACGCCCGTATGTGGCAGTCCCTCTTAAATACCTTTATCTTTACCATTGCTTCTGTTGCAGTAGAACTCGTTTTGGGACTTGCTATCGCGATCCTGATAAACCGGGTCTTTATTGGACGCGGCGTTGTAAGAGCCTCTGTTTTAATACCGTGGGCGATCCCAACGGCTGTTGCAGCGATGATGTGGGGCTTTTTGTATGATGGACAAACAGGGATTGTCGCTCATTATTTTGAACAATTTGGTTTAATTAATGACGCTTCTGTTCTTCTGTCTACAGCAAACGGGGGAATGTTTTCCGTAATCTTTGCAGATGTATGGAAAACGACGCCTTACATGGCACTTCTATTGCTTGCCGGCCTTCAGACGATTCCCGGTTCCTTATATGAAGCAGCCGAAGTTGATGGTGCAGGAAAATGGCAGCAATTCTGGAAAGTCACACTGCCTTTATTAAAATCAGCTATTTTAGTCGCTTTGCTTTTCCGGACACTTGATGCTTTCCGTGTGTTTGACTTAATTTATGTCTTAACTGGCGGCGGACCTGCCAACTCTACTGAATCTATATCCATTTATGCTTATATCACCTTATTTTCTCAGCAGAATTTTGGAGCAGGATCTGTACTTTCCGTCATCGTCTTTCTATGTGTCGCTTTAATTTCAACTCTATTTATTAAATTCATCGGGTCTGATCTATTTGAAGGAAGATCTCGATAAGGAGGAATCAAGATGAACAAACGTGCTGGTATAGGATTTTATATTTTTCTTGTCGTGTTTGTATTTTTTGTGATGTTCCCTTTCATCTGGGTTTTCCTCACATCGATCAAACCGCAGGGTGAAATTTTCAACAATTTTAATTGGTTTACCGCAAATCCAACACTTGATTCATACGTAAATGCAGTCGAAAGACGCCCGTTGGTCCGGTACATGTTAAATAGCTTTATTGTTTCTACTTTAACGACGATTATTGCGATTGGTTTTGCTTCCATTGCAGCTTATGCGCTAACACGCTTGCCAATTAAATTCAAAGGGCTTATCCTCGGTATTATACTCGCAGCTTCCATGTTTCCGCAGATTGCGATTATTTCACCGATCTACAATTTCGTATCGGATATGGGCCTTAGAAACAGCTATATGGGACTTGTCATCCCGTACATTACGATCAGTTTGCCGCTCTCAATCTGGATCCTTGCAACATTCTTTAAAAAGATTCCGTGGGAGCTCGAAGAATCTGCTAAACTGGATGGAGCAACACCTTTTCAGACATTTCGCAAGATTATCTTTCCTCTGGCAGCGCCCGGCGTTTTTACTACTGGAATTCTGGTTTTCATTGCTGCCTGGAACGAGTATTTGTTTGCGCTTACGATCAATACCGCAGACAGCTGGCGGACTGTACCTGTAGGAATTTCTTTCTATCAAAGTCAATTTACAATTCCCTGGGGAGATATTTCAGCTGCCACTGTTATTGTGACCATTCCTATTGTTATACTGGTATTGATTTTCCAAAGAAGAATTGTAGCTGGACTTACCTCCGGCTCAGTCAAAGAATAAAAGGAGTGTAAAAGATGAATGTAACGGTTTGGAACGAGTTTCGCCATGAAAAAAACAATGAAGAAGTAACGAAAATTTACCCTGATGGGATTCACCAGGTACTTGCTTCTGCACTTACTGAGCATGGATACGACGTGAAAACGGCTACACTGGATGAGCCTGAGCATGGTTTAACAGAAGAAGTACTAAACAACACAGATGTTCTGCTTTGGTGGGGGCATGTAGCTCACGATGAAGTAGAGGATGCCATTGTTGAAAAGGTTCAAAAAAGAGTTTGGGAAGGAATGGGACTTGTTGTCCTTCACTCTGCTCATTTCTCGAAAATTTTCAAAACACTTATGGGTACAGGATGCGACCTGAAATGGCGTGAAGCACAGGAAAAAGAGCGCCTTTGGGTTGTGGATCCCAGCCACCCGATTGCAGATGGCATTGGCGAATATATTGAGCTTGAAGAAGAAGAAATGTACGGAGAGCATTTTGATATCCCTGCTCCTGATGAACTGGTATTCTTAAGCTGGTTCCAGGGTGGAGAGGTATTCCGCAGCGGTGCAACATTTAAGCGCGGGAACGGCAAAATCTTTTACTTCCGTCCAGGACATGAAACACACCCTACTTATTACAATAAACAAATTCAAAAAGTAATCGCGAATGGCGTAAAATGGGCTGCCCCAACTACGCGCGAGTATCCTGTATACGGAAATGCAAAGCCAATTGAAAAGCTTGAAGGCTACAAGGAGGACTAAGATGACCAGATTGAAAATTGGAGTTGTCGGTGCCGGAAGTATTGCTCAAAAAAGGCATCTTCTCGAATACGCTGAAAATGATCAGGTAGAAGTTGTCGCGATTTGCGATATTAACGAAAAGCGGGCGCAGGAAGCGGCTGACAAATTCGGTATTGCCAAAGTCTTTACCAATTACCACGAATTGTTAAAAGAAGATCTGGATGCCGTCAGCGTCTGTACACCAAACTATTTACACGCACCTGTTTCAGTCGCTGCTCTGAAAGCTGGGAATCATGTTCTTTGCGAAAAGCCGATGGCGACAAGTCAGGAAGAAGCAGAGCAAATGATTGCTGTTGCGGAAAAAAGCGGAAAAATGCTGATGATCGGCCACAATCAGCGCTTTGTAGAATCCCATCAGCAAGCAAGAAAATGGATCGCTGAAGGAAAGCTTGGAAAAGTATTCAGTTTCAGAACAGCATTTGGCCATCCTGGTCCTGAGGCCTGGAGTGTGGACGGTGCTGCCAGCTGGTTCTTTAAAAGAGAAGAAGCGTTTATTGGCGCTATGGGTGATCTAGGCGTCCACAAGACCGATCTTATCCGCTATATACTGGGAGAAGAAATGACGGAAGTAGCCGCAATGGTGGAAACAAGCTCTAAAAAAGCAGATGTTGATGACAATGCTGTACTTCTGTTAAAAACAGAAAGCGGCATTATCGGTACGCTGGCAGCAAGCTGGTCTTATAAAGGAAAGGAAGACAACTCCACTGTTATTTATGCAGAAAAAGGAGTGCTCCGCCTCGAAGACGACGAGACGTATTCTGTGGTTTTTCATAAAAACGATGGCACGAAAGAACAGCTCAGTCTCGGCCAAATCCAGTCTAATGAAGAAGGCGGACAAGTATCCACCGGTGTGATCAACCATTTTGTTGAATCCATTCTGACTGGCAATGAGCCATTAGTGACAGGGTATGAAGGCATGAAGTCTCTTCAGGTGATTTTAGCTGCTCTTCAATCCAATGAAACAAAACAAATCGTAAAACTATAGGTGATAGGATGGAAAAATTACGAATGGGCTTTATTGGGGCTGGAGGAATTGCCGTTTCCAGGCACCTTCCCGCCTTTCAATTATTAAGCGATCATGTTGAAATTACAGCTGTATGTGACGTAAATGAAGAAAGAGCGCAAACGGTTGCCGCAGATCATTCCATATCTTTTTACACGACGAAATATGAAGAAGTATTTGAGCATGTGGATGCAGTAACGATTTGCACACCAAACAAATTTCATGCTGAAATTTCCATTGCAGCCCTGAACGCAGGGGTTCATGTCCTATGTGAAAAACCAATGGCCCTCTCTGCTAAAGAATGCGAGGAAATGATTGAAGCGTCTAAAAAGGCAAATAAGATCCTGATGATCGCTTACCACTACCGTTACTCAAAGGAAGCACGTGCAGCGAAGCGTTTTATTGATGAAGGTGAAATCGGACGCCCTCTCGTTTCCCGGGCTCAAGCCATTCGCCGCCGTAAAGTTCCTGGCTGGGGCGTCTTTACAAATAAGGAGCTGCAAGGCGGAGGAAGCCTGATTGACTTTGGCTGTCATTTCCTTGACTTAGCCCTGCACTTAATGGAGTTTCCGGAAATTGCAGAAGTATCAGGGGCTACATATAACGAGCTTAGCCGGCAGGCAGACATCGTTAACCAATGGGGCACCTTTGATCCCTCCACCTTTGAAGTGGACGATCATGCAACAGCTTTTATTAAATTTAAAGATGGTGCCACCCTTCTATTTGAAACATCCTGGGCAGCCAACCTGGCAGATGACCAGGAAACGGTCAGCGTATCCGGTACAAACGGCGGGCTTGATGTTTACCCCTTGAAGCTTTACCAATCAAAATACGGAATGCTTCTTGACCAAAGTGCGTATTGGATTTCCGATGACGAAAATCCGGGCATCCCGCAAGCAGCCAACTTTGTTGAAAGCTGCCGTGGACGCCAGACCCCTCTTGTAAAGCCTGAAGAAGCGTTAATGGTATCAAAAATTATAGAAGCCATTTATGAAAGCAGCGACACAGGCAAAGCCATTACGTTTAATTAAAGATTAAGGAGGAATGAGAAATGAAGTTAGGTGTTTTTACCGTTCTTTTTGCTCAAAAATCATTTGAAGATATGCTCGATTATGTGAAGGATTCCGGGCTGGATGCAGTTGAAATTGGCACCGGCGGCTACCCTGGCACGAATCACTGCCCGATTGACGAACTGCTGGAAGACGAAGGCAAACGCAATCAGTATTTAGACGCTGTTATTTCCCGCGGACTAACAATTAGTGCATTCAGCTGCCACGGAAACCCAGTAAGCCCTGATCCTGCTTTTGCGAAAGAAAGCGATGAAGCACTTCGAAAAAGCATTAAACTTGCTCAGCTGATGGGCGTACCTGTCGTCAATACTTTCTCAGGAACACCAGGAGCTGACGAACAGGCACGTCACCCTAACTGGCCGGTGGCTCCATGGCCAAATGAGTACGGCGACATTTTAGAATGGCAATGGGAGCATAAGCTGATTCCGTACTGGAGAGAAATTGGTGAAATCGCCAAGGAAGCAGATGTTAAAATCGGACTTGAACTTCATGGCGGTTTCTCTGTTCACACTCCGCACACGATGCTAAAGCTTCGTGAAGCGACCAATGAGTACATCGGTGCAAACCTTGACCCAAGTCACTTGTGGTGGCAGGGAATTGACCCGGTTGGCGCGATCAAAATACTTGGCAGGGAAAACGCAATCCACCATTTCCATGCTAAAGATACCTATATTGATCAGGACAACGTAAACATGTACGGCTTAACGGATATGCAGCCTTACAGCAACATCCAGACCCGCGCATGGAACTTCCGCTCAGTCGGAATGGGGCACTCTGCAGAAATCTGGGGCAACATCATCAGCGCCCTTCGCACATATGGCTATGACCATGTTGTCAGCATCGAGCACGAAGACCCAATCATGAGCATCGAAGAAGGATTCCAACGCGCCGTCACCACCCTAAAATCAGTCAACATCAAAGAACAACCAGCAGAAATGTGGTGGCTATAACTAAAAGCGGAAGGCGCTCGTTCAGCTCCGACAAGCATAAGATGACCTGCACTAATAGGCGCTTTTTGCCTATTGGGCAGGGCAGCTTATGACTCAAGGAGCTAGCGCCTGGAGCTGGATGTCGTAGTAATAGCGGAAACGGGCGTTAAGCTCTGACAGACGTAAGACGATCTGCCAAGCAGGCGCTTTTTGCCTGCATGGCGGAGTGGCTTACGATCCGAGGAGCTGCCCGTTGGAGCTGGATATCATAGTAAAAGCGGAAGGCGCTCGTTCAGCTCCGACAAGCATAAGATGACCTGCACTAATAGGCGCTTTTTGCCTATTGGGCAGGGCAGCTTATGACTCGAGGAGCTAGCGCCTGCAGCTGGATATAATAAAAGCGGAAGCAGGCGTTTAGGGGCGACAAGCATAAGACGACCTGCACATATTTACGCCTCTTTGGCGTGACAGCTTAAAAGGGTAAAGACACCATAGAGAAAAGCATCGGCATCACTCTGCCTGTGCTTTTTTTAATGATTTATTCTTTATACCATCTCCCGGAGCCCCGATAGACCTCTTTCACTCTCTCTTTTTAATCCCCATAAATCGAAACCGAGTCGCCGCCTTCAGCTCCTTTCACCTCATACTATTTAGACAAACCTCCAGAAAATTGCACATTCCCTCGTCTTCTTCAATCTGTTTTCATCATGGCAATCCGCCTTCTTGGGGAATGAATTCCCTGATCGTCGGATTGAATAAAGTTGGGACAGCTAGGCAGACAAAAACCCCAGCACATGGAACTTGTTATAATTCATTTCCGTCTAAACGCTCTACAACGGCAAGTCTGATTTCCTCCGTCCTGGTCACCATTCCACCACCAAACGTTTACGTGTATCTTTGCTGAAAGTCTTATTGGAGTTCATGATCGTGTTCGAATCAAACGTTTGTTTAACTGCTTTCATGATTTCAATCCTGTTGAACCAACCTTCTATTTCAAATAAGGAGTCTTCATCTTGCCTCCTCCATTATCCCCGGTACTGTTTCTCCAAGTCACACTGCTTTTTTCAAGAATCGCTTTAAATGCAAGCTTAAGCTTAACCTGCTCCGTTTCTTTCATGTCTCCTGCATTTTTTAAGCAGGTCAGATGGTGCTTGCCGTCACTAGCGCGGCTGAATGTACAAATTTTTATTTAATATTTAGGGTTGTCTCATTGGTATGGACCATAAAACAGAAATGAGGAATGAAGAGCGAACGACTCAGCATACCATCCACATAAAACAGCTTCATGCACAAATTTCTGCATGAAGCTGTTTTAATTGCTTACCCTATTCTTTTCAATCTGCTTTGCCTCAGCAGCTGATTAATAACCTCTGACAGGACAATACCCATGGCAATCGAGCCAGACACCATGAAGGCTTTCGCTGCTAAAGAAACGGCCATGTTGTAGTCGTTTGTCACAAAATAACGCATCGAATCATACGCCATTCCCCCCGGTACTAGAGGAATGATGCCGGCAACAATATAAATAATCACAGGCGCTTTATATACTTTTGCATAGACCTGACTCACGACCGCAATTAAAAATGCAGCTGCAACGGTCGCAGGTACGATGTCCATTCCCCGGGTACTCAGCAGAAAATAAACCATCCATCCAAGCATGCCGACGAAGCCGCATTTGACCAATGATTCTCTTGGAGCATTAAAGATCACAGCAAATGCTGCAGCTGCAATAAAACTTGTAATTAACTGGACAAGAATCGTCATGCTCCTTCTTCCTTTCTATCAGGTAAATAATCTCTCTATGTTGATCGCCGGAGGCTGTTAATGGTAAAGATAGTATGTTCTTGTTGATTATAGAAACGTGACCACTACTGCAATGCCGGAACCAATTGCAAAAGCGGTTAAAAAAGCTTCTGCTCCTTTAGATAATCCGGAAATCAGATGGCCGGCTATTAAATCCCTGACCGCGTTTGTAATAAGCAGACCAGGCACAAGCGGCATGACTGAGCCGATAATAATTTTATCCGGCTCTGCACCAAACCCGAGATACACAAAAAGCAGAGCTAGCACGCCGATAATCAGGGAGGCCATGAACTCAGCAAAAAACTTTATAGAAATTAATTCCTGAAAATAGCCGACACTGGCAAAACCGATTCCGCCTGCAATAACGGCAGGAATGAAATCGACCCATCCGCCTTGAAACATCATTAAAAAACAGCCGCTGGAAATAGAGGCAGCCGCAATTCTTGTTTGGAGTGAATACGTTTCATCTGAGGCATAAATTCTTTTTAATATCCGGTAGGCCTGAGGAACATCGAGCTCACCTTTAGCAATTCTTCTTGATGTGCTGTTTACCAGCATGACCTTTTTTAAATCCGTGGTCCGGTTGGAAATCCTCATCAGTTTCGTTTTTGTCGGTTCTTCGGTTTCAATCGAGAACATGATCCCAGTCGGTGTCACATAGCTGTGGGATTCCTTGATTCCGTAGGATGCGGCAATCCTCATCATCGTGTCTTCCACCCGGTAGGTTTCTGCCCCGCTTTCGAGCATAATTTTACCTGCCAGCAAACTGACGTCCATGATGTCATATTGCTCTTCTAAGTATTGTTCAATATCCAGTTCCTGGTCCATATGATCGCTCCGAATATCAGATTTGCCCATCACAAGTGCGAGCGCATGAATTTGGTTTAAGTGTATCATGAGAGCGGATCGTTCAGATAGTTTTAAATAAGCTGCAAAAAACTGAATCGGCGTGCGACTCAGTTTTGTTTACTTCACTCGATTATCCCGGATCAGACTGCCGTTCAAATGACTGCCCGTAATTCGTTGAACCTTTCAGCGCTTGTTCTTCCACTGGTATTCGAACAGAAAGCATGACTGCATTTAACAAACTGAATAAAACAGCAGTAGCATACGCCTGCAGTAAAAGCGGAAGGATGAGCAGTTCAACGGTTACAACCAAATAATTGGGGTGCTTGATCCACTTGTATGGTCCTTTTCTGACTACCTCAGCGTCAGGAAGAATCAATATTTTGGTGTTCCAAAAACGTCCAAGAGACCTCAAACACCAGATCCTGAATGCCTGCGCAGCTAAAAACAGCGTAAGCAGTATAGGCCAAAAAGGTGATAAAGGACGATCAAAAAACAGCGTTTCAGCAAGCAGACTTAAAAAAAAGCCGATATGCAGCGCTAACATATAGGGATAATGGGATGCCCCCGCTTCAAAGGCTCCCTGCTCCCTCATCCACCGTTCGTTTCTTTTTGCCACCAAAAGCTCAGCCAGCCGCTGCACGACTACAAGTACAACGATAAAATAAATCATGCTGCCCCCTCCTTTTTACTTCCATTTCAACAGAACTAATTCACCGCTGAAGCCGGGTCCTAATGCCGTCAGCAAGCCTGCATCACCAGGACGGCAATCCTCTAACTCCATAAAACGCTCCAACACATAGAGGACGGTCGGAGAGGACATATTTCCATTATGGGTGAGCACTTCTCTGGAATGATGTATTTTTTCTTCACTATAGCGAAGTGTTTTTTCATATGCCTTCAAGACTTTTTTTCCTCCAGGGTGAGCGACAAAATGTTTAATATCCTCAGGGGCCATATTGTGCTGAACAAGAAAATCCTCAACAAACGGTCCGAGCCAGCTGCTGATAATTGCAGGGATATCCTTTGAGAACACGACATGCAATCCGTTATTTTTAACTTCCCATCCCATAACATCCTCAGAATCAGGCATCCATTGAGAAGCCGTGGCTTTGATCGAAGGAACAGCTTTCTTTGTATTAATCTCTACTTTGTCCCCACAAACAAGTGCACATGCGGCTCCGTCAGCAAATAGGGAAGCACCAATTAAATTGCTTTTTGAGCGGTCATCATGCTGAAAGGTTAAACTGCAAAGCTCAACACACAGCAAAAGGACCTTTGCAGAAGGGTGAGCAAGACAATAATCATAGGCCCGGCTTACACCTGAGGCGCCCCCTGCACATCCCAGCCCCCAGATCGGAATCCGTTTCATATTCTCAGAAAAAGACAGCTGATTCATGATCCTTGCATCGAGACTGGGAGTGGAAATACCCGAACTCGATACAAATATAATAGCGTCAATATCCTCAGTAGAAACTTCTTCTTCAAGATAACGATTATTTTTTAAACAGGCCTGAATCGCTTCTACCCCATACTTTGTCGCCAATTCAATATATAGCTGATTGCGTTCTTCAAAACTATGCGGTTTCTCAAACCAATCCAGCGGCACACAAAAATGCCGTGTCTTAATTTCTCCATTTTGAAACACCTTTAACAAACGTTCAATTTCTTTAAATTCATCCTGAAACAATTTTTTAGTCAGTTTAGCCGTTTCTTCCTGCTCTATTTTATAAGGCGGCTGATATGAACTTACCGAAAGAATTCTTGGCATTTTTTCTCCTCCTTGACCTCTCACCTTCCCCATTATTTCCCACTAGATGGCATTTTACACAAGCACCAAAAAGAGCCTGAGACAAAATCTGTCTCAGGCTCTATGGCCGCTTCAGTACACAGCCTCTTTATCCACTAATCTTCACTTCTTAGGTTTCAAGTCCTAGTTTTCTACTTTCACCAGGACCCTTCCGCGGACTTTGCCTTCAAGGATCTCTTCCATTGCAGCAGGGGTTTCCTCCAGTGAAACCTCCCGATCAATAAGAGCCTCGGAATTTTCAATTTGCAAATCGCTTGCCAGGCGGGTCCAAATTTCCTGCCGTAGCGGCATCGGACAGTAGGCTGAATCCACTCCCAGCAGACTTATACCGCGAAGAATAAATGGATGAACTGTCGTGGGTACTTCCGTTCCGCCTGTTAATCCGCTTACCGCAACGGCTCCGCCGCGTGTAATTTTACTTAACACCGATGCAAGATTTTTTCCTCCAACCGGGTCTACCGCAGCCTGCCATTCCCCTTTTTGCAGGGGTTTCAGTTCCCCGTTATACACGTCCTCGCGTGAAATAACACGTGCTGCACCCAACTCCTTTAAATAGCCATGCTCCTGCTGCTGTCCTGTACTAGCGACAACCTGATAGCCTCTTTTTGCCAGCATGGAAACCGCCATGCTTCCTACTCCTCCAGAAGCACCAGTAACAAGAACTTCACCGTTTTCAGGCGATACTCCATTTGCTTCCAGCCGATGAATAGACAGCGCAGCAGTGAATCCCGCTGTTCCATAAATCATCGCTTCTTTCAGTGTCATATTCTGCGGCAAAGGTAAAGCCCAATCTGCGGGGATACTTGCAAGTTCACTGTACCCGCCAAAATGAGAAACACCAATCTCATAGCTGGTGGCGATAATATGATCGCCTTCCTTGAAACGGCTGTCCTTCGAAGAAATAACGGTTCCTGCCAGATCAATCCCGGGTATCATTGGATAGGTCTGTACAATTTTTCCCTCTTCTCTGCCTGCGAGTCCATCTTTAAAATTGACACTCGAATAGGCCACTCTGATTAAAAGCTCTCCAGCCGGAAGATCCTCTTTATCCATTTTTTTCGTTTCTACTGAGAGGCTATCATTTTTTTTATCTACAACAACTGCTCTGAATTCAGATATCATCTTTTTCATCCCCTTTTTCAATTCATTCATGAACGAGTTTTAGAAACGTATGGGTTGTCCCTTATCCAAAAACGCCATGGGTAGTCTCTTGCTTCTCCTGTATTATCAATTCCTATACGAGGTCCTGATGAAATATGGAATGATTCCTTCTGCCAGCCCTCACAAATGGTTAATGGCGGGGCGGTAAAATGATGACCATAGTCACTCATCTTAATACCAAGCGCTTTCGTAAGCTTGCCTGGGCCATTTGTCCATTCTCTTTTCGATCTTCCCGGCCTCCGGCTTTCCATCAGCGACACTCCTTCAAAGGGTTCCACAGCCCTGATTAAAATAGCTTCCGGACTGCCAATCTTGCTGCTTACTACGTTTACCAGGGTATGTGTATGCATGGTATATGTATAGACAGACCCTGCCTGCCCAAACATTATTTCCGTTCTTTTTGTTCGGCGGTTGCCAAAGCTGTGAGCAGCACGGTCAGCCGGTCCCATGTATGCTTCTGTTTCAACAATATAGCCGGATGCCAGCCCTTCTTCTGTTTCTTTCACTAACAGACAGCCTAAAAGGGCTCGTGCCAATTGAAGAGTAGGGTGCTCGTAAAATGATTGCGGCACCGGTACATAGTGATTCATGTGATAATCTCCAATCTCATTATTGCTTATCCGTACTACAATTCCCTGAGACGTTATGTTTTGAAACGTGAATTGTGATAATAGACATAAGTTTATTTTTGAGGCTAAAAGGGGAGGCCGTTTCAAAGGGAACAGACTTTGAGTGGCTGTCTTTGAACTGCAGGTCAATTTCTGCGGTCTAATTGAGTCCGCGAGTTTATTGAACACAAAAAAACGACTGACACAGATGTGTCAGTCGTTCTGATTGTAAAAATTATAATTTTACAACGTTAGCAGCTTGGTCGCCACGGTTGCCTTGAGTGATATCAAAGCTAACTTTTTGACCTTCTTCAAGTGATTTGAAACCTTCGCCAGTGATAGCTGAGAAGTGTACGAATACATCTTCGCCGCCTTCAACTTCGATGAAGCCAAATCCTTTTTCTGCATTAAACCATTTTACTGTACCTTCATTCATGGTAAAACCTCCAACATTTTGTTAAATTTTACTTAACGATGTAAAAATAGACAATTCACATGTTACCACAGATTACGGTGTCACAAGAATATAATCCCTGGTAACATGTGAATTAAAAGATTGTTACTTATTAAGCATGTGTTAATACTATCACGTCTAATTTCAAATAGCAACCCTTTATCGAATAACTTATTTAAAGATTGCTGTCAATGGGGTTTCGTCTGTTTTTTCGACAAAATTTTAACTTTTTCTCGCTTTTTTATTTAACCGGGGTTGTCCCTTGTGCCGTTACCAATTGAAAAAGACCCGCGAAGTGGCGGATCCTGCTTGTTAATACTTTTTGGCTTTACGTTTATTCATGAATTTTTTAATAAACGGATAAATGATGGGTCCAAATTTAATTGCATTTCGAATGAGTCGTCCCATAAGAGTAGATCCCTCCTGTTTTGGTATAAATATTCCCCACAGAAGAGCTCAGCAAACATGGAGAAATACGCCGGTGACAAAACAGGAGTTCATTCATTTATAGAAATAACTCAAATTGCCCTATGAACCAGGCTTCATTTTTCATGAGTCCAGTAACGCCGTGTTGCACACCATTCTTTCTCGTAAAAGCTTCCTTTCAATGTTTGAACCATTATCTTTTTTCCGGGTGTAGGAGAATGAATGATTTTCCCTTCCCCATAATAGATCGCCACGTGATGTATAGCACCCTTCCCTTCTTCATACGCAAAGAAGAGCAAATCACCCGGCTGTACCTCCGCAGGATGAACAGCCACGCCTGCTGCTGCCTGGTCTTTGGCATCCCTTGGAATCAGATAGCCAGTTGCTTTTAAGATGGTATAAGAGTAGCCTGAACAATCGTATCCATAGGCACTCATCCCGCCCCACAAATAGTTAAGCCCGCGAAATTGTTCTGCTTCATCCACAATGGCCTTGCCGTCCTTTTTTGGAATGAGCTCATCCCTTTGATACACATTTACATCCCTTTTATTTACCCGTGCTGGACCATGAGGGGAGAGGATCTCATAATAGGATAAATGCTCTTTTATAAGCGGCAATGTCGTGTTATAGGTTAGCGGCAAAATTTCCGTTCCTTCTATAGTAAGAAGAGAGGTTCTTTTTTCTTTTACTCTTACAAGAGGCATTCCTTCCCATTCTTCATCCTGCATAGTCAGTTGAACAGTTGGAATCCAGCCGGGATAGCCCCTGGGATCTTTTATGGTCTGCTGGCTAGGTACGGCGACTTGGGTCCAGTCAGCCTGCTGATCAAGCATTTGAACAGTTGCTCCATATAAGATCTGAGACTGAATTCGGTTTTCATCAAGGAGTGCTTTTCGTTCTTGCTCCGTCATCCCGCTTAGCCAGCTTTGAATATCAACAGGATTGCCAGTTGCTGCAGCATCGATTTTTCTTACAGATGACGGGTCCGTCCAGAGTGTGGAGACCGTTACATTGATACGCGCCTTCTTATTTTTCATGTTCTGCCTCCTGTTCGCCAGTCCTCCAGTCCCTCAACTCCTGCAATACCAAGTCCGACCACTAAAGGCAGGGACATGACTTCTCTTTTGTATTGCACCCCTCCTGATACAGGGTCTTTGGCAAGTAGAAGAGGGGCATCCAAATCAAAGTGTGTTATATTCCGCTGACTGGCTGCGAAATGAGCTGCCGCAGTAATGCCCACCTTAGTTTCGATCATACTCCCTACCATACACGGAACTCCATAGGACTCTGCCAGTTTATTAATGGCAAGAGCCCCATGTATGCCTCCAGCCTTCATCAGCTTAATATTGATTAAGTCCGCACTCCTCGTTTGAAGCACCCGAATCGCATCCACCGCGCTGAATACACTTTCATCAGCCATGATGGGTGTGGCTGTATGGTCCGTAACCTGTTTTAATCCTTCAATATCATGCGCTTTAACAGGCTGTTCGACGAGCTCCAAGTCAAACCCCGCGTCTTCCATTTTGCGGATGGCATGGATGGCTTCCTTGACCGTCCATCCCTGGTTGGCATCTAATCTGAGCTTGCAGGCTGAACCTGCTTTTTCCCTAATTGCCTGAATGCGCCTGAAATCCTGCTCGATGGTTCCGGTTCCCACTTTAATTTTTAACGTTGTAAATCCCTGTTGAATGAAACGCACAGCATCCTCCGCCATTTCCCCCGGCTCATTCACACTGACCGTGTAGTCCGTTATAAATGAGGTCTGATATCCTCCCAGAAACTGCACCAGCGGAAGATTGACATGCTGGGCAAGCAAATCATGAACCGCACAATCTAGGGCAGCCTTCGCGCTCGTATTGTGAACCATCGACCGGTTCAGTTTATATAGCATCTGTTCTCTTTCAAGCAGAGAGCCCCCTAGAAGAACAGGCGCCAAAACATCCCTGATTGCAGATTCAATGCTGTTTAACGAATCCCCAGTTATCACATGAGTGGGCGGGGCTTCTCCGTACCCTGTCTTCCCGTCTTCTGACGTTATTTTCACAATAACGGACTGAGTCTCTGTCAGCGTTCGCAGAGCGGTTTTAAACGGTTTTTTCAGCGGCACCTTTAATCTGAATGTCTCGATGGAGTTGATCTTCATTTTAGGAGCGGACTCCCGGCATAATGGTAAGAGTTTTGGACCTGGCAGAAAGTTTCGCTTTTGCTCCGAGAGGAATGGAAAAATGCGGTTCACAATGACCGATTTTAAATCCTTTTATGACAGGTGTCTCAAGCTTCCCTAAATAATGTTCAAGCACTTCTTCAAGAGACAGTGAAGGCTTTTCATTGGTTGGCACGGCATTTTTAAAATCCCCTACTATAATGCCGCATGCCTGTTGAAGCTTCCCTGCCATGGAAAGCTGATTCAGCATCGCGTCGATTCGATATGGTTCTTCATCTATATCTTCAATAAACAGCAGCTTCCCTTCTGTTTCCAGTTCAAAAGGCGTTCCAAGTGAACTTTGAATCAGCGATAGATTGCCTCCCACGATTTCACCAATCCGCTCCCCTTCTGCAAGCACTTCAAGGGGGGATATTTCTTCTGAATAGTGTAGCTCCATTGGTTCAAAAAGCTGGTAGAACATTTTTTTGGATAAGGCATGAAATTCTTCCTTTCCAACATCAGAAGCCAGCATCGGACCATGAAATGTCACCAGACCGGTTTGCTGCCGGATTGCCGTATGCAGAAATGTAATATCACTATAGCCCCAGAATATTTTCGGGTTGCGTTTAATTAATTCGTAATCAACCGCGGAAGCAATTCTCGCAGTCCCATATCCTCCGCCCGCACAGATGATTGCCTGAACTGAAGGGTCCTGGAACATCGCGTGCAGATCCTCCAGCCGCTCCCCATCACTTCCAGCTAAATATCCATTCACCTCGTTTACGTGCTTCCCCATTTTCACATTAACCCCAAGCTCCTTTAAAAAAGACAGAGATTTTTCTAAATTGGACTGATTAGGGGGACTGGCTGGGGCAATGATCCCAACCGTATCTCCCCGTTTAAGTTTTTTAGGCAGCAGCATCGTGATTCTCCCTTCATATCAAAGAAGTTCCTTTCCATAAATTATCATAACTTTCGTATAAATATAACTGAAACGCTGGACTAATTGATCAATAGAAGAAATTGAAAAGCAAATAAGAGCCTGGGACAAAAATCGTCTCAGGCTCGCTGACCGGTTCACTTCACTTAGGTGTACACTTTCGCAGGAACGGCGCTGAGCCTATTCAGAGTCTTGCCCTGCAAAGTCTCAGCTTGCCGTCATCTCCTGCTGGGAGTAACCACATTCTGCTCCGTTCACCTCTTACTATTTATAAATACTGCCTCGTTTTTTACCTTTTTTGAGCTTTGTCCCAACTTCAATACAAAAAATTAAGTCAGCTTAGCAGTGGATTGCCGCTGAATTACTTCTGTTGTTAATTGCGTGTGCTCTTTTAAAGGGCTGCCTTCTATGTGCTGAATAATTTTATGTGCTGCAGTGGCGCCCATTTCATATTTTGGCTGTTTAACAGTGGTGAGAGAAGGACGGATATACCGGGCAAGTTCAATGTCATCAAATCCTATAAGGCTGATTTGTTCCGGAACCTTAACTCCGGCATCCCCAAATGCTTCGAGGACGCCAATTGCCATTTGATCATTGGACACAAACAAGCCGGTAGGAAGCTCGCTTTGCTGAAGGAGCAGCTTTGCGGCCTGATAGCCGCCCCGCTGGGAATAGTCGCCTTTAATATGCCATTTTGACGGAACGGACAAGTTATTTTGACTGAGACATTGCGTGAATCCTTCTGAACGAAGCTGGCTGTCCCAGTTATTTGAAGGACCGGAAATATAGCCAATTGACGTATGGCCGTGGCCAATCAGATGATCCGCTGCAAGATAGCCTCCTTGAAGATTATCCACTGTCACCGAATAAAGGTTGGGGTGTGAAATTTCCCGGTCCAGGACAGCAAGAGGAAAATGAGAACGGCACACATCAAAAAGTGTTTCATCTTTTATATCAGCTGAAAAAACGATTACACCATCCACTCTTCGCTCCCTCAGAAACCTTTCTGCTGTCCCAAGGTTTTCACCTATTGTGCTGCAGGCGATAAGACCATAGCCATAGGAATGGAGCGTTTCTTCAATACCTTTTATAATAGGTGCGTAAAAAGATCCTGAAAGATCATGAAGCACCAGACCGATGATTTGTGTTTTTTTCATTTTAAGATCTCTGGCCCATCCGTTTTTCTGGTAGTGGAGCTCTGATGCAGCATCAAGAACTTTCTTTGCGGTTTCTTTTGACACGCGGCTGCTGTGGTTAATTGCAAGTGAAGCCGTTGATACAGCAACTCCTGCTTTTTTCGCTACATCTTTTATTGTCGTCATATATCTGCCTCTTTCACACGTTTAAATCTGACAGGTTGGGAAAGAGCTTGGGACAAAAGTGTCTCAAGCTCTAGAACCGGTTCACTTCGCTTCAGGCGGACGCTTTCCGCAGGGACGGCGCTGAGCCTTTCCAGGACGTTGCCCTATAAAGTCTCAGCTTGCCGTCATCTCCTGCTGGAGTCGCCGCCTTCCGCTCCGCTCACCTATCACTACTAATAAATAATTCCTCTTTTTTAACCTTTTTTTGAGTCTTGTCCGAGCCTCTCGCTCTTTTCATTTTATCATGGACGCCGCTCTATTCCTTCTGGCTGGCTGCCTCTCCAATTGAAAAGGTTGTTTCAAGCGGCAGAAATGTTCGCTGCACAGACGATTCCAAAAGCTTTTCCATGGATTCAAGTACATGCAGACCGAGTTCGCCGTGGCAGTAGTGCTGCTCATTCGCAAAAATACATGCAATCATATTGGACAAGCCAATCCCCCGTTCATTCCCGGTCAGGGCGGAAACAAGCTCGGCTTCCTGCCATCCTTCATGCCCTGTTGTTAAATAGGTCACAGGACCGCCAAAAAAATTAGGATCCGGAACGTGAATGGTCCCTTTAGAGCCGTATACTTCAATAAATGGCAGCTTTGATTGATGAATATCAAAAGTCGCGGTAATGGACGCAGTCACGTTGCTTTTAAAATGCATGAGTCCTTCCACATGTGTAGGTGTTGTAACAGGAAAGGTTTCTCCCGCCCGCTCTGCACTTCGAATCGTCCGTTCACGATAGGTTGTTTGTGCTATGCCGGTCACACAGTCAATCGGGCCGAGAAGCACCAGCAGCGAGGACAAATAATAGGGTCCCATATCAAAAAGAGGTCCTGCACCCGTTTCATAGAAGAACGCCGGATTCGGATGCCAGCTTTCCGGCCCGCTTCCCATCATAAAGGCCTTAGCACCAACGATCGAACCGATTTCTCCACCTTCAATTAGTTTTAATGCCGTTTGTATTCCTGCTCCAAGAATCGTATCCGGCGCAACTCCTACCCGGAGATTCAGCCGCTTCGCCTTGGAAATAATTTCTTTTCCATCCTCAAATTTCGTAGCAAGCGGCTTTTCTGAATATACATGCTTGCCGTGATCAAGTGCCATAAGGGAGATTTCCGCATGAGCGCTTGGAATCGTTAAATTAAGAATCACTTCAATCGATGGATCCTCAAGCATGGATGCCAGATCCGGATAGTGGGGTACACCATACTTTTCTGCCTTTTCCTCCGCTTTGGACGATATAAGATCCGTAATTCCGGCGATTTCAATATTGCTGAATTTGGAAGGCGACATCAAATAAATATCACTGATGTTTCCAGCACCCACAATTCCTACTCGCATTTTATTCATTCTCTTACTCTCCCAGCCATTTCTTCACTGCCGCTGCGCTCGGTCCTACTTCCTGCAAAGGCTCGTGATCAAAGTGTTCCTGTTCAACAACCACCCAGTCTGTTGAAGACTGACGGACCATTTCCTCAAGATTTAAAACACCCGCACCAACTGATCCGCTCTTTTTGTCCGTTCCATCCACAATCATGTCTTTAATATGGATGGAAAAAGCCTTATCCTGAAGCCGCTTCAGCATATCAACCGTGTCGACTCCAGAAAATTCAGTCCAATACACATCAATTTCAAAGTGGACAGGGTGAGCAGCTGTATCACGCTCTAATATCTCCCAGCCCGTTTCACCATTTTCTAAGCTTGTAAATTCAAAATCGTGGTGATGATACCCAAGCAGCAATCCTGCATCCTGCACTTTTGCACTTGCCTGGTTCAAAAGCTGCGCCAGTTCCTCATATTTTTCCTTCGAGCGCCATGATTCATCTACAAATGGTACAATCAATTTTTCGTTGCCAATGGTTTTGCTGAAATCAATTTGTTTTTGCAGCGTTTTTTCGTCTTGAAGAAGATCTACCGGCACATGCATTCCTGCAGGCTTGAGTCCATACTCATCAAGCATAGCTTTCCACTCAGCTCCGCTTTTCCCGTAATCTCCCGCAAGCTGAACCCCTTCATATCCCTGTTCACTAACTGTTTTTAAAGTGCCCGCTACGTCTTGTTCCATCGCTTCCTTAACTGAATACAATTGAAGTGCAACTTTTCTCATCGTCCATTCCTCCATTATGAAAGTGTTATTATTTTTTTAGATTTGCTTGATTCCAGGGCTGCAAGTACGATCTCTAATGCTTTTTTTCCTTCCAGTCCCGATACTGCCGGTTCACGGTCTTCCAGGATACTTTCAATAAATTCATCAATTACACCTGTTTTAGACTGCCCGCCTTCTTCATTTGTCTGGATCTTGCCCAGATTCTGCTTTTCCGGTTCCCCTTCAAGAGGATAAAAGATGAATGAATACTCCTCGTCATCTTCCAGGCGCAGCACTCCTTTTTCACCGTAGATAATGGTTGAGTTATCCCCGAATTTGTTATGGGACCAGCTGGCAGTCAGCGTGCCCATCGTTCCGTCCTTTAACTTGATAATACAAACGGCGTTATCATCAACCTGTGTATTTTCTTTGGCAAGTGTATCCACAAAGCCTCCAACCTCTGCCGCATCCTGATCAAATATAAAGCGGACAAGGTCACTTTTATGAACGCCAAGATCTCCCATTGCCCCGATAAATGCTTTCTCTTTATCGAAAAACCAGCTGTCTCTGCCATCAGCACTCCAGCCTTCCGGGCCGCCGTGGCCAAACGCTGTCCGGAAGCTGTAAACCCGTCCTAATTTTCCTTCTTTTATATACTCTCTCGCCTTTTCATGCGATTCCACAAAACGCTGATTGTGTCCGATCATTAACTTCCTGCCGGCCTCATCCGCTGCCTGAATCATGCGGTCTGCTTCCTCAATGGATGTTGCCATCGGCTTTTCACATAGCACATGCTTTCCTGCCTGCAATGCTTTGATTGTGACAGGAGCATGAAGTGCATTTGGGAGATTCACAGAAACCGCATCAATGGATGGGTCATTTAACAAATGATCCAGAGACGTATATAGTGCTGCCCCTGACTGATCTGCAAAGGCTTTTGCACGATCTTCTATCAGATCACACACTGCTGCTATCTCAACATTTTCATTTGCCATATACTCCGGGAAATGCCTGTGCTTGGTAATACTTCCACAGCCGATAATCCCTACTCTTACTTTCTTCATTGTTTCCACTCCAATTCTTTCAATATCGAAACGTTATGATTTAGTCGTTTTACGCTCTACAATGTAATTAATTTAATCCTGTCAAGTGTTACGATCTTAAATTATGTATAAAACTAGATACGTGATCTTTTTTATAAATCGATACGTTTCGATTTCATCTTATCATCTTGAGCACTTAATGAAAACCCTTTCTTTTTTAATTTTGAAACCTCCTGTCTGCTTTCACGTCTACTCTAAAAAGAATGCTATTTAAGGAGGAATTTCTATGAATAGGAAAAGGTGGCTGTTTCTTTCTTTATTTGTTGTTCTTTCCGCCGGTATATGGGCAGGTGTCTACTTTATGCAGCCGACTGTTTCAGGTTTTGCAGGGTCTTCTCCTCCCGCCTATGTGTTTAAGGACAAGGTGTGGGAGCTGCGTTTCACTAAACCAATGGACGCTTCTACCATTACGGAGGATTCCGTTTACGTTCAAAATGAAGATAACCAACGCGTCCCTGTATCCACTTCGTTGAACGACGACGGGACTGTGCTCACAGTCAGTGCTCCAGAAGAAGGTTACACCAATTTTGAAGCTTACACGCTGCATCTATCAGAGGACCTTAAATCTAAATTGGGTTTGGGCATCAGGGGTGAACAGACGATGGCTTTTGAAGTCGTAGATGAACTCCCTGCTGCAGAATCAACAGATTACTTAAAAGAGTATTTCACCGCCATTTTGGATCAGCAAAAGACCCAGGAACGTGACAACTCTGTTTTTCAAGAAGAGTCCAGCGCTGGAGATACAGCACAAGAGTCTTCTTCTGACGCAATGGGCGGAGGTGAGGATTTTTCACAGACCAACAATCAAGTAGACGGAGTAAGTGAAGCAGATATTGTCCAGACAGACGGAGAATATATTTACCATATCACCGGTAATCAACTGGTCCATATCGTAGAATCAGGAGACCGGGAAACGATGGAACCCGTCAGTGCCATCTCTTTTGAAGAAGAATTCTATCCCTCACAGCTGTTTTTGAAAGATGATACATTGGTTGTAATCGGCGACAAGTGGATGACAAAAGCCGATCCGGATGAGAAAGCATCTCGGGAATCCCAGCCGGCAGCAGATATGAGTGTAACCATTGCCAAGATCTACTCTGTCAGCAGCCCTGCGGAGCCTGAATTAATTCGCGAAGCTGGTGCGGAAGGCTACTTTAATAGCGCCCGCATGATCGACTCGCATCTTTATTTTGTTACAAACTTTTCCCCGAATTTCTGGCTTTTAGAAGAAGACCCTGATTTTGAACTTCGTCCACATACATGGGACAGCAGAAAAGGTGACTCCTTTGAACCGGTAGCAGCAGAAGAGATCTCGGTCATTCCTGAAAACGAACAGGGAGAGTATGCGGTTATTACAGCCGTTGACATCAGCAGCCCTGATTCAGAGATTACAACTGAAACTTACCTGGGCACAGGCGGCCAGCTGTATATGTCAGAAAACAGCTTATATTTAGCCACTTCTAACGCCCCTTATACGATCATGCCAACAGACAGCATGCCTGCAGGGCGGGGAGCATCAGAAACGACTATTTATAAGTTTGATATAGATGACAGTTCAGTAACCTATTCCTCCAAAGGAACCGTAAAGGGCGGCGTGTTAAACCAATTTTCAATGGATGAGCATGACGGTCATTTCCGCATCGCTACGACAGAGGGGAATACGTTTGGAGACAACCGAAATTCTCTTAACCATTTGTTTATTTTAAACGAACAAATGGAACCCGCTGGCTCGGTTGAAGGTCTTGCAAAAGGCGAGCGCATTTATTCAGCCCGTTTTATGGGAGACAAAGCCTATATGGTGACCTTTAGAGAAACCGATCCACTTTTCGTTATTGATACCGCTGACCCTGAAGCACCTGAAGTCCTCGGCGAACTAAAGATTCCTGGCTTCAGTACGTACCTGCATCCGCTCGATGAAAATCATTTAATCGGGTTTGGAATGGAAACGGATCTTGTGAAAAATGATTCAGCCGCTGACTCACCTCAGGTCAGACAAACAGGCATGAAGATCTCCTTATTTGATATATCAGACTTTTCAAATCCTAAAGAAAAGGACACAGAGGTTATAGGAGGTCCTGGAACTTTTTCCACCCTTATGGATAATCACAAAGCTCTTTTTCAGCATAAGGAGCGAAGTTTATTTGGCTTCCCTGTAGTGGTGTATGATGAAAAACCGGAAACAGACGATATTCAATTTGTTAATCAGGGAGCAATGCTTTACACGATTACACCAGATGGAGGCATTGAGCTGGCGAGTGAAATAATGGATGAGACTCAAGATGGCCAGCAATATGAAGATTGGGATTCACAAATCCAGCGAATGCTTTATATTGACGACACCCTTTACACTGTACGGTCTAACAAAATTGAAAGTCATGAACTGCCTGAGTAAGCAGGCGTAATAAGAAAAATTTTTCCAAAACTCATTTACACTTATCCTTTTGAATGCTACGATTAGAAAAATTTAAACGCGATGACGAGAAGAGTAGCTGTAAAACTTCTTCAAAGAGAGCTCTGAATGGTGGGAAAGAGCAGGAAGAATGCAGTGAAGCAAGTCTCTGAGCAGCACAAAGGAACCTTTATGAGGGGATGGTGTGACGGGAGCTCCCGTTATAGAGCTTAAGGTATCGCTTTATAGCCGTACCTGATGAGGCTGGTATGGCGACATATCAACGAACCTGGAGTGGCACCGCGAATTCAATCCCGCCTCCAAGATGAAAATCTTGGAGGTGGGTTTTTTTGTGTTAAATTGACGGTTATTTCATCGTCAATGTACCAGAGATGACATCAAAAAGCGGGCTAGCGACAGGAGGAATTGCTTTGAATCTCACATCTACTAAAGATTATTTAACGTATTGGACCATTTTACTTATGGGGATTGGCATATCAAACATTGGTGCATGGGTGTATTTACTTTCTCTGAATCTGCTTTTATTTAATCGCACCGGGTCCCCTTTCTCTGTTATTTTTCTTTATCTTCTGGCACCGGTTGCAGCCCTTTTTACCAATGGCTGGTCCGGCAGTGTCATTGACCGGAAAAATAAACGTAAGCTCATGATTTTTTTAGATTTGATGCGGGCCTTAATGGTATGCACGTTTCCTTTTATCTCTTCTCTTTGGTTGCTTTACAGTCTCGCTTTTCTCATGAATGTGGCGAATGCGGTTTTTAAGCCGGCATCGATGGTCTACGTCACCAAATTGATTCCAGGTGAAAAAAGAAGGCACTTTAATTCCCTTTATTCTATGGTTACATCCGGCGCATTCCTTCTTGGCCCAGCGCTTGCGGGTCTTTTATATCTGCATTATTCATCCGAAACAATCCTGTTTATAACGGCCGCTGCTTTTGCGTTGTCTGCAGCTGCAACGCTCTTTATGCCTGACATTGAAGCAGGCGGTTTGTCCACTGTTACTGCATCCTTTAAGCTCCGGCTCCGTGAAACACATGAGGATTGGCGCAAAGTGCGGCTATTTAGTAAAAAGTCTCCTTCGGTGATGATCATTTATTTATTGATCAGCTGGGTAATGGTCGTCATGGCGACAGCCGTTGATTCTCTGGAAGTCGTTTTTTCTAAAAATGTGCTCGAGCTGACAAACAGTGAATATGGGTTTCTGGTAAGTATTGCCGGAGCAGGGATCGTGGCAGGGTCTTTTATTCAGCTGCTGCTTGTAAAATGGATTCCTTTATTTTCGTTAATTAGATGGGCACCCCTTTTCATTTCTGGCGGGTATATGCTTTTCGGCTTTTCTGACGGTTTTGTTCCAGCTGCAGCAGGATTCTTTATCCTTGCTTTCTTCATTTCATTTGGCAGCACGGGTTTTCTTACTTTCTATCAAAGCTATATCCCTGTTGAGATGATGGGCAGAATCGGGAGCATTTATGGCTTGTTTGAAGCAGCGCTCGTTCTCGCCGCAACAGGGGTTCTGGGCCTGCTCACCTTTCTATTGCCTGTAAAACTGGTTGTCATTACAGGAACGATCAGCATGATGATCGGAGCGCTTTTCTTATGGGAATACGTTCGCAAAAAGTGCTCCAGCCTTGCTCCGGTATCGTAAGCTTTTTTTAATCAAACCGGGAATTAGCTTGAATAGATGAAAGTGTAGTAAAATATAAACATGTTTATACAAGAAGGAGATTTTCTACATGACCTATAAAATGATTGTTTTAGATATGGATGATACGCTTTTACGAGATGATCACAGCTTATCTTCACGCACGAAAAAAGCCCTGATGGACGCTCAGGAAAAAGGCGTTAAAGTCGTGCTCGCTTCAGGCAGACCTACTTATGCCATGCTTGATGTGGCGAAAGAACTGCAATTGCACGAATACGGCAGCTATATTTTATCCTTCAACGGAGCTAAAATCATCAATGCCAAAACGGATGATGAGCTTTTTTCAAGTACACTGAGTCCTGAAACAGCTCACAAGCTGTATGACATCAGCAAGCGTGAAGACATCGGCATTCATACGTATGTCGGTGATGCGATCGTAACCGAAAATCAAAACCCTTTTTCAGATATTGAATCAGATATTACGGGTCTTCCTGTAAAAATCGTGGATGACTTTAAAGCATCTGTTACCGAACCGGTCGTCAAAATGCTGATGCTTGCAGATGAAGAGGTACTCGTCCATAAGGAAGAAAAACTTCAGGCGGAAATGGCAGGCCAGTTCAGTATTATGCGATCAAAGCCTTACTTCCTGGAATTTACTGAAGAAGGTGTAACCAAAGGAACCTCCATCAAGCAGCTGGCTGAAAAGCTCGACATCCAGCAGGAGGAAATTATCGCAGTCGGTGACAGCTACAATGACCTGTCCATGATTGAATACGCAGGACTGGGAGTTGCCATGGGCAATGCACCACAGGACATAAAAGACGCTGCCGACTTTGTAGCTGACACCAACATGAATGACGGCGTTGCTAAGGTTGTGGAAGAGTTTTTATTGAAGTAACGCATTAAAGGGGCCTGGCCCCTTCAGGAGGATAAAGCATGCATATTGATTCTTTTGTCAGCAGGTCCGGGCGGTGGTCACGAAGAGAGATCGCGCGTATGATTGATGCGGGCAGAGTCACGTTAAATGGCAATATCTGCACGCAAAAGTGCTTAGTGGACGATGACGACTTGGTGTTAGTTGACGGAATGCCTTTACCAGACCGTCCTCCGTTTGTTTATTTGGCATTTAACAAGCCAAGAGGCATTACTTGTACTGCACATCCAGCGATTGAAGGAAACATAATCAGCTTCATTGGATATCCGGAGCGGATTTTTCCAATTGGCCGATTGGATAAGGATTCTGAAGGGCTGATTCTGCTGACAAATGACGGAAGCATTGTAAATCCCCTTATGAAAATGGAGTTTAAAAAGGAAAAGGAATACACCGTTACCGTGAACCGCGCTGTATCTCCGCTCCTATTAGCAGGTATTCAAAAAGGCGGCATTAATATACGGGGAAAAACCACTTCCCCGTGCAAGGCCGTCCAAACCGATGATCAAACCATATCGATTATTTTAACGCAGGGGCTGAACCGGCAGATCAGACGGATGTGCAGCGCCTATGATTACCGGGTACAAACGCTCAAACGCACACGGATCGGATCGATCTGCCTGCATGACATGCCGATTGGGAAGTATAGACCGTTAACCAGTGAAGAAATACAACAATTAAAAAAGGGCTCATCAGAAAGCCAGTGAAAGCTGCCTTCTGAGAGCTCTTTTTGTATGCTCAAAAAATAACGAAAGTCCCCTGTCTCCTTCTCAATCTCAAATCACATCCAGCAGCAGAAAATAAACAAGAAATGTGCCTAGCATGATGAAAATACAGGTCGATAAAATCCACACTTTTATGGAGGATGGCCTGATTTGACCATTGACTATATCTCGATTTTTCCTGTAGTAATCCACTGTGCTGACGATCACCATTAAGACACCTGACAACACCGAGACCAAACCTATAATCATAATAAAAACATCCAGTTCTTCAGTGTTTAGATCTCCCATAACAAAATGAAGGTTTGTTACGAGAAATCCTATTCCTGCAATGGCAACTGAAGTCCGGATCCAGGCAAGATAGGTTCGTTCATTTGCTAGAAGCTGCTGCGTATATTGGGACGAAACTTTTTTATCCTTCATGTTATCTCTCTCCTCTTTCCCTTACTTTACATGAAAAAATTTCTCCTCAAAAGAAAAATACCACATTGACAAAATAACTCTATAAGTTGTATGGTTAATTACATAAGTAACTAACCAATTAAGCGGGTGGAATAATGAGTGAAAAGTTAAGAGAAGATATCCCTATTTTCCAGCAAATAGCCGACACGATTGAAAGCGGTATTTTGGAGGGGTCTTTTGATATCGGAGAACGGGTTCCCTCCACTAATGAGTTCGCAAAGTATTATCAAATAAATCCTGCGACAGCTGCAAAGGGAATAAATCAGCTGGTAGAACAGGACATATTATTCAAGAAAAGAGGAGTCGGAATGTTTGTAGGGGAAAACGCAAAAAGCATTATTTTATCAAAACGCAAAAAACGCTTTTTTAGCGATTATATTGTACCTCTTCAACTCGAAGCAGCGAAATTAGGCATCACACCTGAAGAGCTGAGTAACTTAATTCAAAAGGGGGATTCACATGAAAATTGAAATTAATCATTTGTCTAAATCATTTGGCAATAAACAGGCTCTTACGGGTATCAATTTGATGCTGGAACCAAATAAGATTATTGGTTTGCTGGGCAGAAATGGTGCCGGAAAATCTACATTGATGCAGATTTTAGCGGGACACACCTCCCCTACACAGGGAGAGATTTTAATTAATGGACACAAACCTTTTAATCAAAAGCAGGTTCTCGAGCATGTTTGTTTAATTAGCGAAGCGAATAATTTCAAACGAAAACTGAAAATAAGAGAAATCCTTAAAATGGTTGGCCGTTTTTACCCGAACTGGTCACAGGGAACCGCTGAACGGCTGCTTAAGGAGTTTAACCTTACCCCAAACCTTAATGCAAAGGGACTTTCTAAGGGAATGGAATCGGCTTTAAGCATTATTATTGGTTTGTCTAGCAGAACAGCCATCACGATTTTTGATGAGCCCTACATCGGGATGGATGCCTCTGCCCGCTATCGATTTTACAATATTTTACTTGAGGAATACGAAGTTTACCCAAGAACATTTATTATTTCGACTCACCTGATTGATGAAGTCAGTAATGTGTTCGAAGATATTATTTTGATGATGGACGGTGCCATTTACGTTCATGAGTCCTCTGAAGAGATGAAAAACCGTTCTCTAAAGATTAGCGGGCCTCAGACTAAGGTCGACCTATTTGTTGAAGGACGGAATGTAATTCATACTGCTCAAATAATGGGTCAAAAAACGGCTATACTTTTTGAAAATAAAATCGATCCTGAAGAAGCAAGATTGATGGGACTGTCGGTTGAACGATGTTCCATTCAGGAATTGATGGTTCATTTAACCGATTCAAGAAAGGAGAAAGCTCATGTCTAGAAATAGTAAAGCTCTTTTTCATTTTTTTATTCTGGATTTTCGTTTTTCTGTGCTCGTATTTTGGTCAATATTTACAGCAAGCTTGCTCCCCCTAATTATTTTATCTCTCACCACTGATTCAACTATCATCATTTCGTCGAGTATGGCAATCGGGATATTTTGTGCAATATCCGGGTTTTTGATGACCAAAGAAACCTTCTCATTCAGTATCAGACTTGGGGTAACCAGGCAGGAATATGTTGGAACAGGCATCTTATTTTCTGCAGTACTGGCTCTTTTTATGAGCGCAACCGGGCAGTTCATTGTTCTTTTACTCTCTTTGGTCACGGACAGTACTGCATCTACCCTGTCCTTCCTTCAGGTCGCAGATTTTTTTGCGACGGATCCGAGCTGGATCATAGCGTTTGCCATTGACTTCACCTTAACTTTCTTCTTTTTCATCACGGGTTTCTTTTTAAGCTCCATCTTTCACCGCTATGGAATGATTGGCGGCATGACTGGATTGACCATTCTTTTTATCTTACTTGTTTTTCCATCATCTAGGGACTTAATCGGAGATATATTTTTTCTGAGCCCCACCGAAGAATGGTTATTTCCACTGAATTATATAGGGATTTTCTCAATAATCGCGGCGATGTCTGCACTGATCTGGCTGATGCTTCGCAGAGCTTCTATTATGCCGGGTGTCACAAGATAAGACTTAAATATAGGCCTGAGCATAACCGGAACACTAACTAATTTTCTAAAAGAGACTTGTTCATTCCTGCTTCAGCCCAGGTCTATACTAAGGCCCCTAGCTATTCCTTTTGAGAAGCCAATGGGCTAGAGCACACAAATAGCCCCTCCTTATGCAGCTGCAAATCTTAAACCGCATCGAGCAGGAGCTATGTGTGCATCATCAAAATCTAAAAGAAGTTACTCAAATCTTATAGTACACCACGTTGGAGGTGTTTATAATTTCTGATATAAAAAACCAATCTAATAATTATAATAAGTCTATGATTTATGCATTTATATTTTTCTCGTTCCTTACAATCCCTTTTGGTTGGAATAGCATAATCTATGGTATTTCGTTGATCTTCCTTTCCCTAACTTTCTTTCTTAGGGGCAAAAAAGATTCAAGTGATGGACAAACCCTAAAACAGTACGTTGGTGATTATTTAGCTTCAATCGTTATCTTACTGTTTTCAATTTACTTTATCTTCTTTATGTAGACTCAAGCGGAAATGAACTGGTCCCTTTTCAAACAATGATTATTTACTCATGTTATAATTTGAGCAGACCCAATTAGAAAGGAATGACCAAAATGGCACGTTCAACTGCACAAAAGCACCGTTTAAAGCTGCTTCGCGAGGGGAAAATGGATCCGCAAGTGAAGCGCAGCCCCTTTGCTCAATTTGATTTGGATCTCCGTACAAAGAAAACAAAAACGAAGAAAGAAAAAATGAATCAGAGAAAACACAGGAACCAGTTAACCCGGGATGAATGGGATGGTTCCTTTTTATATGTAAAAAAGAGGCTGGGACAAAAATATGTCTCAACCTCTTCAAACCGGTTCACTGCGCTTCAGGCGGACCTTTTCCGCAGGGACGGAGCTGAGCCTTTTCTGAGCCTTGCCCTGTAGAGACTCAGCTTGCCGTCAAATTCTGCAGGGAGTCGCCTCCTTCCACTCCGTTCACCTCATATTTACTGTTAAGAGCTGGATTTAAACATCGTTCACTGTTCTGTCCCAGCCTCTTTTTCGCTATTCGCCGAAGTCTACATTGTGGTAAACCTGCTGCACGTCTTCAAGCTCTTCGAGTGCATCGATTAATTTTTCAAATTGCACAAGGTCTTCTGCTTCAAGTTCTACTTCATTTTGAGCGATCATTGTCAGTTCGGCTACGGTAAAATCAGTAATTCCTGCATTTTTGAAGGCTTCCTGCACGGCGTGAAACTGATCTGGCTCAGCATAGACAATCACCGTATCTTCCTCTTCAATGATGTCCCGCACCTCAACTTCTTCGTCCATTAAAAGTTCCAGTACTTCATCGGCTGACTTTCCTTCAATGCCAAATACCGCCGTTGCATCAAACATATAGGCTACTGAGCCGCTGACACCCATATTCCCGCCATTCTTTCCAAATGCAGTACGGACTTCCGGCGCGGTGCGGTTCACATTGTTAGTCAAAGCATCCACAATGATCATAGAGCCATTCGGACCAAAGCCTTCATACCGAAGCTCATCGAAATTTTCTTCTGATCCGCCTTTCGCTTTCTCAATCGCTCTTTCAATAATGGTTTTTGGGACATTGTACGTTTTAGCCCGCTCGAGTACGACTCTGAGCGCCTGATTTGATTCAGGATCCGGTTCCCCCTGCTTGGCAGTTACATAAATTTCACGGGCAAATTTATTATAAACATTACTTGTACTTGCATCCTTTGACGCCTTTTTTTCCTTGATATTATTCCACTTGCGGCCCATATGTTTTCACTCTCTTTCTATCTATTTCCTGCGTTAAGTTTAAATGATAGTGGTTGGTGGTTTCAACTTACATGAAACAACTTCCTTTTTATTATAACGTATTTTCATCATTATTCACTTTTTTTACCACGAAATCATTGTTGAGAAAGAGAGGCTGATAGGAGCAGATTAGTTCAGGGAGGAGACATCATGGGAAGAGGCTACATGATGCTTTCCTTTGTTTTCTGATCCTTAAAATACAAGGTAAGGTTTTCTATATCAATGGAAAACGGCCGGTCTTCTGTAATACTTGGGACAATGCGCCGCCACTCTTCCCAATTCGTTTTCGTTGCAGAACTCATTTTGAGTACGCCTCGATATTCAACAGCCTGCATAGCACAAATGGCTTCAATGGCCAGGACGCGCCGTGTATTCTGGATAATGGCATAGGCATGCCGGGCACCGATTGTTCCCATGCTGACGTGATCTTCCTGATTAGCAGAGGAGGGAATGGAATCTACGCTTGCAGGGTGGGCTAGTGTTTTATTTTCTGATACCAGGCTCGCTGCCGCATACTGCATAATCATCGCACCGGATTGAAGACCGGGTTCGGGACTTAAAAACGCAGGCAAGCCATCATTTAATTGAGGATTTACAAGCCGTTCAATCCGCCTTTCTGAAATACTGGCAAGCTCTGCAACGGCGATTTTCATAAAATCCATAGCAAAAGCGATGGGCTGGCCATGAAAGTTTCCTCCTGATATGACCGTTTCGCCGTCATCGAAGATTAATGGATTATCCGTTGCAGCATTTAATTCGATTTCAAGCTTCTCTTTTACATAATCGAGCACCTGCCAGCTTGCACCGTGAACCTGCGGAATGCATCTAAGTGAATAGGCATCCTGCACGCGCCGTTCACCCTGTCTGGTCGTGAGCTTGCTGTCATGAAGGATCCTGCGCATTCTTTCAGCCACAGCCATCTGCTGCGGGTACCCCCTTGCTTCGTGTACAGCTGGGTGAAAAGCGTCCATAACGCCATGCAGACCTTCCAGTGTCATGGCGGCAATTTCCTCGCTTTGAAGAGCAAGTGATTCCGCTTCAAGCCAGTTGATGACCCCCATAGCTGTCATCGCCTGCGTACCATTAATCAGCGCCAGCCCCTCTTTAGCCTGCAGCTGCAAAGGAGGAAGGCCTTTCCATTTCCAGCAGTCAGCCGCGCTCATTCTTTTGCCTTCCAGCCAGACTTCTCCTTCTCCAATTAAAGTCAGTGCCAGATGAGAAAGAGGCGCAAGATCACCCGAAGCACCAAGCGACCCTTGCTGTGGGATCACAGGGTGGATGTTTTCATTTACCATGTACTGCAATCTTTCTACTAAAAGAGGCCGCACACCGGAATAGCCCTTTACTAATGCATTCAGACGCAGCACAATCATTGTTTTTGAAACGATTTCAGGGAAAGGGTCGCCGAGTCCGCAGGCATGAGAACGAATTAGATGAAGCTGCAGCGCATGCACATCTTTTTTATTGATTTCCACATCGCTGAACTTCCCAAAGCCCGTATTAATGCCATAGGTGATTTTATGAGTGGAAACAATTTTTTCAACAGCGGAACGGCTTTTTATCACTTTTGCCATGCTTTCTTGAGCAATTTGAATTTTTTCTCCGTCCAATACAATTCGTTTTACTTTATCAAGGGTTAACGAATTTCCATCCAGCACAATCATCTTTATTACCCCTTTCTGCTGCGAACGAGTGCCATTCCGCTGACCACCTGCAGGAAGCTGTAAATACCCGCTTTTACGGTTGGAGATGAAGCAGGGTCTTTGGTGGGGTCCAGGCAGACAAAATCGATATATTTCAAGGAGGGATGGCTGCCGATTTCAAGCAGGGCTTCAAACAATTCCTGTGTTGACATGCCGCCTGGGGTAGAAGCGGGGACCCCTGGAGCAAATCCGATATCCAGCACGTCCATATCAATTGTTATATACGTGCGGTCGGTTTTTTGGCTCAGCTCATTTAACGCAGCACGGACAGTTTGGACGATCCCATTTTGTCTCGCTTTTTTTAATGAGATCATATTGACGCCATGCTTTTTTCCGTAAGCCACCAGGTCAGGTGCATTGAAGTAGCCATGAAGTCCAATCGTATAGATATTGCTTCCTTTGACGATTCCCCCTTCAATCAGCTGGCGCATAGGTGTGCCATTAGAGGGGCCATTTTCTTTTGGATCCCGTAAATCCAAATGCGTATCCAGCTGCAGAATGCCGATGGTTTTATCCGGGTGTATTTTTTTCAGGCCACGAACCGTGCATGCAGTGACAGAATGATCTCCTCCAATTCCAGCGAAGACCGAGTGCTGAAACTCGGAAAAAACAGCTTGAGCTGCCTGTTCAATTCTGCGGTGGCTTTCGACGATATCAGTGCCATGCATCTTTACATTTCCTGTGTCAAGAATGGTTAAAAAAGACAAATCGATCTCTTCATCTAGGTTGTACGTTGAAAATCCCTTCCAGCCTTTGCGGAAAGCTTCAGCATACTCCGATGCTCCGGAAACGGAGATAGAAGAACGCGATAAGGGAAGTCCGAGAATGACAACGTCAGGGTTTTCCCCCTGCCAGTCATCCATTCCTTTTATCCACTGATGAAGCCTTCCGTCAAAGGACCCCTCTTTTCGCCAGCTCCACTCCGGCTGCTCTACACCTGCCTTCATTACTCTTTGTTTAGCATCCATTACACTACCCGGACCCCCTTTTTCCAGACCGCCTCTGCATGATTGACGCCAAAAGCGTATTGAAGCATTTGATAGCTTGGGACATTCCACATAACGAGATCTGCTTGTTTTCCTTCTTCAATTTTACCCGCCCGCTCTCCTTCTCCGATCGCATAGGCTGCGTTAACGGTTGCTGCACACAAGGCTTCAGCCGGTGTCATGCGCATTAAAATACAGGCAAGATTCATCACAAGAGGCATGCTTACAGTCGGAGAAGAGCCCGGGTTGCAGTCGGTTGAAATCGCCACTGCTACACCTTGTTCTATCATCTTTCTGGCGTTCGCTGCTTCCTCTCTTAAATAAAGAGCTGTGGCAGGAAGAAGGCAGGCTATTGTTCCTTTTTCCGCCATTTCCTGTATCCCTGCTTCGGAAGCTTTCAGCAGATGCTCAGCTGAAATGGCCCCCACCCTTGCTGCCAGTTCGGCTCCCCCATAAGGTTCTATTTCATCTGCATGAACTTTCGGAACAAGGCCAAAGCGTTTTCCTGCTTCTAAAATGCGCTCTGACTGACTTGGGGTGAAAACATTCTTTTCGCAAAACACGTCGTTAAAGCGGGCAAGGCCTTCTTTTGCCACGATCGGAATCATCGTTTCTATCAGGAGATTGACATAGGCTTCTTCCTGTCCTTTATATTCATTTGGGACAGCATGTGCCCCCATAAATGTAGAAATCAGGTCAATTGGATGGTCGGAATGTAATTTTTTCATTACTCTTAGCTGCTTCAGCTCTGTCTCTGTATTTAACCCATAGCCGCTTTTTCCCTCGAGAGTAGTGACACCATGCTTTAAAAAGGAGTTCAGCCGGGCATATGCCTGCTCAAACAGTTCTTCCTCCGCGGCGTCTCTCGTCATCCTCGACGTCGCATGAATGCCTCCTCCTGCATTCATAATTTCCATATAGCTTGCTCCCTCAAGACGCCTCTCAAACTCTGCTTCTCTCGTCCCTCCAAAAACCAGATGGGTATGTGGATCAACGAGTCCAGGAGTGACAAGCTTTCCTGAGGCGTCCACTGCTTCTGCCTCTTGTACACGGTCCTTTAATTCACGCTCAAGTTGTGGGGTGGTTCCAGTCCGGATCACTTTTCCAGACTCCATCCATACACTCCCGTTTTCAATGATGCCAAGCCTGCTCATCCCGCTTCCTGTCCGGGGTCCTTTTAGTCCGGGTTCCATTGTTATAAGCTGTGAGGCATGTTTAATCCAAATCGGTTTCATGACCGAACTCCCCCTTTTGACTTACTCTTTATCAAGCATTGGGATATCTATGTTTTGCTCCCGTGCTTTTTGTTTAGCAAGCTCGTATCCTGCATCTGCGTGTCTGACAATTCCCATCCCCGGGTCTGTTGTTAACACCCGCTCCAGCCTCAATTCCGCTTCAGGCGTTCCATCAGCCACAATCACCATTCCAGCATGAATCGAATACCCCATCCCGACTCCCCCGCCGTGATGAACGGACACCCATGTGGCACCGCCCACGGCATTGATCATGGCATTTAAAATGGGCCAGTCTGCCACTGCGTCTGAACCATCCATCATCGATTCGGTTTCACGGTTCGGCGAAGCGACAGAGCCGCTGTCGAGATGATCCCGCCCGATCACGACAGGTGCTTTCAGCTCCCCGTTTTTCACCATGTCGTTTATTATTTTTCCGAAACGGGCACGTTCACCGTAGCCCAGCCAGCAGATGCGTGACGGCAGTCCCTGAAATTGAATTTTTTCTCTGGCCATTCCAATCCAGTTGCAAAGATGTTTGTTATCCGCAAATTCTTTCAGGATAACTTCATCAGTTTTATAGATGTCCTCGGGTTCTCCGGATAAAGCCACCCAGCGAAACGGTCCTTTTCCTTCACAAAACTGAGGTCTGATATAAGCAGGAACGAAACCCGGAAAGCTGAAGGCATGCTCGACGCCTTCATCCTTTGCCACCTGGCGGATGTTGTTGCCGTAGTCGAATGTGACAGCACCCATTTGCTGAAGCTTAAGCATCGCTTCCACATGCTTTGCCATGGAAGCTTTTGCTTTTAAGATGAGTGCCTCCGGATTATTTTCGCGCAGTTCCTTTCCTTCCTGAAGACTCATTCCGTGCGGCAGATAGCCGTTAAGCGGATCATGAGCTGAGGTTTGATCGGTTAAGACATCCGGTACAAATGATTGTTCAGCCATGAGCGGAAGCAGTTCCGCGGCATTGCCGATTAATCCGATGGACAGAGCTTTCCTTTCTTTTTTTGCCTCTTTTGCCTGTTTAATAGCTTCCTCAAGAGAATGGGTTTTCGTATCCAGATAACCGGTGGCAAGCCGTCTGTCTGCACGAGACTCATCTACCTCGATCGCGATGCAGACCCCGCCGCACATCGTCACTGCAAGCGGCTGTGCGCCTCCCATGCCCCCAAGTCCTGCAGTTACTGTTATTGTTCCTGCTAGCGACCCGTTGAAATGCTGTCTTCCCACCTCTGCAAATGTTTCATATGTGCCCTGCACAATGCCCTGAGAACCAATGTAAATCCAGCTTCCTGCCGTCATTTGCCCGTACATCATAAGCCCCTTTTGATCCAGCTCATGAAAGGTTTTCCAATTGGCATAGGCGGGAACAAGATTGGAGTTTGCAAGCAGCACGCGCGGCGCATTTTCATGAGATTTAAAAACCGCGATTGGTTTGCCGGACTGCACAAGAAGGGTTTCGTCATTTTCAAGCTTTTTCAGGGAGTCAACAATCGCATAATACGCAGGCCAATTTCTGGCTGCCTTGCCGATTCCGCCATACACGACAAGATCTTCGGGACGCTCTGCCACATCAGGGTCGAGATTATTCATCAGCATGCGAAGGGCCGCTTCCTGCTGCCACCCCTTTGTCTCCAGTTTAGTCCCGTGAGCAGCTTTAATTATTTTTGTATGCGCTTTCATTTATATCCTCCTTTATGGCTATGATTCTACTTTTACTTAATTATACACAAAACGAAGCTTAATATTTTAATAAATAGTAAAAATATTCCTTTAGTTCTCTACTATAGGAGTTTGGCAGTATGGTAAAGGATTGGAGGGCTAAATGTATTAGAAGTTGCGTTTTAAACAGCGGACAGAGAGGTTCAGCCCATAAAGAATAGCCTGAGACAAATGTGTCTCAGGCTATATGACCGGTTCGGTTCGCTGCGCTTCATGCGGACACTTTCCGCAGGGGCGGCGCTGAGCCGATCCCACAGACAGTATCGTAGATATGGCCATCATTTATTCTACAAATCTCAATAAATCTCCATAAATGATTTCATCGGACAGTCCAAGCTCTTCCCGCACGATTTCTTCTGTCGGTGCACAGCGAGCGGCATCCACCATTTCTTCTTTTTCCAGGCTGTAGCATCGTTTATCTTTTAGCAGATATTTGTCTGTAATAAAATCTCCATTTCGGAAGATAACCGGATGATCATTGCTTCTTATGAACAAATTCTGTCCGAGTGATGGAACTTCAGATTGAATGCCCATTAAATGCAGCAGAGTTGGACGAATATCAATCTCCCCGCCATTATGAGCAAAGGTCTTTCCTTCCTGTCCCGGAACATGGATAATCAACGGAATTTTCTTCAGCTTCATCCGATTCAGCGAGCTGGTTTCCATATCAAGCAAGTCCATAACACCATGATCATATTTTTCAGAAATTCCGTAGTGGTCTCCATATAAAACAAAAATCGTATTTTCATAAAGCCCTTTTTCTTTCAACTGCTCAAATAAAAGCCTGATGGCCTCATCCTGGTAGCGAATGGTTGTAATGTAACGGTTCACAACCCCTTCTTCGGTTTCTGCTTCCTCAATGAACTGATCTTCTTCCTCGAGTAAAAACGGAAAATGATTGGTCAAGGTAATAAACCTCGCATAATAGGGCTGCGGCAGTTCCTCCAAATGGGAGATGGACTGTTTAAAAAACGGCATATCTTTTATCCCATAATTTACTGAGTTTTCTTCTGTTACATCGTAGGCCTCTTTTGAGTAAAAGTGATTATAGCCAAGGGACTCGTACATATTTTCTCTGTTCCAAAACGTTGGATCATTGCCATGAAACACAGCAGAATAATAATCTCCTTCTTCTTTAAAAATATGAGGCAGGCCAATAAATTTGTTCTCTGTCTTTCTTACAAACACGGCGCCGCTCTCCATTGGGTAAAGACCAGTGTCGATCATAAATTCTGAATCTGAGGTTTTTCCCTGTGCCGTTTGATCATAGATCGATGAAAAATAGTAGCTTTCTTCCACTAAACGATTTAAAAAGGGGGTTAATTCTTCTCCATTTACTTTCTGGTTGATCACAAACTCTTGAGTAGATTCCATGCTGACCAGCACAACATTTTTTCCTTTTGCAATGCCAAATGAATCAGCCTCGGTATCTGAGGCCTGGGTGTATTCAATGACCTTTGCAGTGTCATTGGATTCGGCTAAAAGATAGTAGAATGAAGAAGTTGCTGCCACTCCGATATCAAATGCATGATACTGAAATGGGCCAATGTTTTTTACCATTTGCTCGCGATTATATGATTCTGCAAAAAGATGCGGAGCGTTCAGCAGGCCGATGCCAATAGTAAGCAGCATAAGAGAAATCCCCGTGATTAAGTAATTGCGCTTTGCTCTTTTAACGGGTTTTAGAGAGGGCAGCTTTTTACGGAACACCAGAAAGCCAATCAGCAAAAGATCCGCAAATAACAGCAAATCCCACCAGCTTAACAGCTCAAGTGTACTCGGTCCCAGCCCCCCTACATTGCTGAATTGAAAAAGAATAGGTACGGTGACAAAATCTGTGTAAAACCGGTAATAAAGTAGATCCCCATAAAGCAAACCTGTTATAAGAAACATTATTCCAATTAATGGATATAGCTTAACATTTTTACTCCAGTAAAAGCTTAATCCGATCAACAGCATTAACGGACCGATAGGATTAAGCACGATAAGAAGCGCATCGAGAATTGTCTGCACTCTTAATTGAAAGCCGATAAAGGAAAGAGCCAGTGTTTTTATCCATAAACAGCTGATGGCAATCCATACATACGAATTTTTCAGCATGGACTAAATCCGATCTTATTTAGAAATGACGTGTATGTTTCTTTGACCAGTACAGCTTTTTTTATGCATTCCTCTTCCGGATGATCCCCCATGAGAGCCAGCTGCACCCAATTTCGCTCAAGAAGATAAGAGCTTTCATAGCTGATTAACACACCTTTTTCTTTACATGCATCCCCGAAACTCCTGCTTGAAATTTCTTCCGGCAAAGCCATCGTGATAATGCCCGGGGAATAAGATTCGTCTCCAAGAGGCAGCAGCGAGCTCTCAGAAAATAAAGTCCGCAGACTGCTGGAGAGCTTTTGCGTTTGAACAGAATTTATCTCATTAAGAGCCTCTGCTAAAGCGACTATCAGGTTGGATGAGTGAGTAAAGGCGATGCCTCCGTTTTCTGCGTATAATCCTAAATCCAAGTATCTGGGAATGGCAGGATTGGGCTGAACCTCTTCCCGGTGAAAAATGATGGCTAGACCCGGATAGGAACCAAAGCCTTTTCCGCTGACTGCTGACGCAAACAGAATATCTGTCAAATCAAGTGGAGCTACGCCAGCTGAACTGCAGGCATCCAGACATAGCTCCACATCATATTCCTGACACAGCGCCTTGAGTGCAGGCAGGTTATATAAATACCCCGTCGACGTTTCACAGTGAACCGTCCACAGCCACTTAATAGACGGGTCTGAGGTTAAGTAATTTCTGATTTCGTTAAGATTTGCTGCTTCATTCCACTCTTTTTGCAATAATGTATATGACAGCCCAAATCGTGAGGCGTGATCAATCAGCCGCTCTCCAAATTCCCCATTTGATAAAATGAGCCCTTTCCCTTTTAAGCCTTTTAATTGACCCGCAACCACATCATTTGCCAGCGTTCCGGTTCCAACAAGAATTTGTACGCCAGCGGCTCCGGTCAATTTGAGCAGTTTTTCCTTCAGCCTCGTCATGTGAAGGGTGAAGTCAAAGGCCCGATGAGACAGAGGCGGTTGAGAAAACGCCTGCTTAACTTTGGAGGAAAGCTGGACTGGCCCCGGCAGAAATGAATACATGGATGAAGGCTGCTTTCGCACCATGAGACGCTGAAATGCTTTGGTTGAAGAAGAGAAGCTCTCTCTGGTTAAATACATCGGCTGAAATTGGGCTCCTTCTTCTCCCACCAGACTGCCAAATGGGATAAAGCCAATTCTTTTATACAGCTTTAGCTGACGGACTGTCCCTGAAATCAACGCTACTGTGTACTGTTTTTCCAGGCAATAACTCACCAGTCTGTCCACTAATTTATAAAAGGTCTGCGTACTTCTCCATTGTTTTTTTACAGACAAAAGCCTTACTTCACAAGGTACAGCACCTTCAGGCAGATACTTATCCAGGTCTTCAAGCTTTTGATCCAGTGAAAATGGACGTCTGCCGCGCACGGCAATCATCCCGACCACTTCCATCCCCTGCTTGGCAATGACGTATGTATTTTCATCATGAAATTTATCAACAAGCTCTCTGAGAGAATTTTTTTCATGCTGCGGAATTTCTTCCACGAAGGTTTGATAATTTAACTGATGAATTTGCTGCAGCTCTTCTTTTTCCGTTGCCATTTTATACGTTAACGAATTCATATTTAACCCTCCAAAACGTCTGAAAACCAGGACCATTATTTATGATGTACTGCTGCTAAAAACGCAAATACCACGGTAAAACTCACAAAATATAAAAGGGAATTTTCTAAAATGGTTAAAGTAACCGGTATGGTTAAAATAGATAGAAAACCAGCAAGTGTGTAACGGTGGAGGATCGCATAAAGCACTCCCATCGTTCCTCCCATAATCAAAATGGAATATGGATTTATAAATAAAGCCGCAGCAAGATAAACGACAATCCCTTTTCCGCCCCGAAAACCCAACTGCAGCGGATACAGGTGGCCGATGATTAAAAAAAGAAAGGATACAATGAGCGCTGCCTCACTTCCGTCTGTCCAAAATGACGTTATGGCCAGGGCAATCCAAACCTTTCCCGCATCAACCGCAATTGTAAGCAAAAACCCTTTTTTGCCAAGCACTCTTCCTGCATTCGTCGCACCTGCATTTCCGCTTTCCAGTTGACGGATATCTTTTCCAAGAAAAAGTTTTACGAGGTAATAAGCACCTGTTACTCCGCCAATAAGGTAGGAATATAAAGCAACGACAATAAACTCCACGGCTTCTGTGTGCATAATCCACCCCTGAATGTTTTTAATATGTAAAAATATCATATTAGAAAAATCATACTCAATTTTCTTATATTACGAAAACAACTAGTTTTACCTTATCATATTATTCCAATTAATTGGATTCATTCAATGAATATTTCCCAGATATCCGTTTCAGAAAGTATAAGAAAATCAGCTCACCTAAAAGAAGAGACACGTTTCAGTGCATAAAAAAACAGACGGCTGCGCTGCCCCGTCTGCTTCCTTCTAAACTTGATTTTTCAAGCCGTATTCAAACTTATCCTTTACCTGCTTGAAAAGAGGGATAAAGTTTCATTCCGCCATCCACAAATAATGTTGTTCCGGTTACATAGCTCGCTTGATCAGAAGCCAGGAATGCTGCAATTGAAGACACTTGCTCCGGTTCACCGATTTTTTTCATCGGAATCATCGACAGAACTTCTTCACGCTGCTTCGGATCATCGAATTTTTCTTTATTAATTGGTGTATTAATCGCACCAGGTGCAATATTATTCACCCGTATTCCTTTTCCCGCATATTCAAGCGCCAGCGTCTGAGACAGCATATTCATCCCGCCCTTGCTCGCTGCATAGTGTGCAAAGTGCGGCCATGGAACGATTTCATGGACACTAGACATATTGATGACAGAGCCTTGAATTTTGTGTTCAAGCATGTACGCAATCGCCTTTGTCGACCCTAAAAATGTTCCAGTTAGATTCACCGAAATCACTTTATTCCATTCGTTGAGCGTCATCTCGTGGGAAGGAATTTCATTTTGCATGCCAGCATTATTCATCATAACCTGAAGAGAACCGAAGTGATCATGTGCGGCTTGGATTAAACGGTCGATATCCTCCTCAGCGGAAACATCCCCCTGAACAGCGACTGCCTTTCCTCCTGCTTTTTCAATCTCTTTTGCTACCTGGTTTGCTTCTTCCTCTTTATTTAAATAGTTTACAATGACATTCATTTTTTCTTCACCAAACCTGAGCGCAATCGCTTTGCCTAAGCCTGATGAAGCGCCTGTGACGATTGCTGTTTTACCATTCAACTCATTGTACATGTTCTTCTCCGCCTCCTATTCTTTAGTAAAGCCCAGCATGACTCCGCCAATAATGATTAAGATAGAGCCGATTACAACAAACACCAATTGCTTTTTTGTTTTCTTCTCTCCAAGCAGAAAAATTCCGCCAAGCGTTGAAATAATAATGCCGGTTTGCGATAACGAGAAGCTGGTAGCAGTTCCTACTCTTGGAATCGACAGAAGCAAGGCAAGATTTCCTGTCGCCCACATTAAGCCGGGAATGATGTTGCGGATGGTGTACTTGTTAAAGGGCTTATGTTTAACGCTTAAGAGTATCGCCCCTGTCACCATCCCAACTGACTGAGGCAAGATAGCGGTCCAGCCGTCGATGTTGAACCACCGGATGATCACCACATATCCCACATAACCGACAGTCGAAATCAAAAGCAAAGGAATCCCCTTTTTCAGCGGGCTGCCTTCTTTGTTTTCTTCCCCGTCTTTTTCCTGGTAAGACGTTAACACAACACCAAGACAAATCAGGACCAGGGCGGAAATACCGATAATCAGTTTCATTGTTGTAGACCATTCACCAAAAGCGAGCACGCCAAAGAGTGAGGTTCCCACAAGCTGAAGACCCGTTGAAATTGGCAGGGTTTTGGATACACCTAAATGGGTAACCGTTCTGAACTGATTCGTCTGACCGAGCGCCCACAGCAGCCCTGAAATAAAACTGACGATCACAGCTGTCAACGTAAACTCGGGAGAAATAAAGAAAATAGCAGCAATCGAAAAAATCAAGGCGCCAAATGTAGTTCCGACCACCTGACTGTAAGGACCTCCGCCTAATTTTGTACTTACAAGCAAAATACTTCCCCACATTACAGCAGGGATTAAAGCAATTAAAATATCCACGTTCATACCGCCTTTCATTCCCTATATTTTGCCCCCAAGAGGTTCAAATAAACCTCCCATATTTTTAGGAAATAAAAAAAGAGCCTGGGACAAAAGTGTCTCAAGCCCGCTCAACGATTCACTTCTCTTCATGCGGACGCTTTTTGCAGGGACGGCACTGAGGCTTTTTTAGGGCGTTGTCCTGTAAGGTCTCAAGCAATCGTCCTATCCTGCTTACGCCATCTTCCGCTCCGCTCACTTCACATTTCAGGGTATATACTTCCCCAATTTCTTTTAATTCTATTCCCAGCCTCTTTTCATGAAGTTCATCGCCCAGCAGGTAGGAGCATTGTCAGCTGAACAACCATTAAACTTATAAAAGGCCGGAAGGAACCGTTTTGAATTTTCGTAAGACCTGTTCCAGTAAATCCTTGCTGCAGCCCGTTTTCTCATGAATTCTTTTTGCCCACTCTTCTATTGATACAGCAGGCGAATCATGATGCAGTCCTTCAGTTGAACTTATAAAGCTTTGCCATTTATCGAACTCCCAATGAGCCTTTTCTTCTTTATAAGGAATTCTGCATTCCACTAGCGGATACAAATTGAGGTAATTTTGTGAACGTTCAGCTGCTTTTTCAAAATCATGTTTACTGACTGGCTGAAAATCGTAAGTCTGCATAGAAAATCGACCGTTTGGCCTGTGATAATAAACCTCCAGACTTGATTGTTGCGGCTTAAGCTGAACATCTGCTCCCGGGAAAAAACCGGTTAGTTTTTCTTCACTGAACTCTTCATCCCCTGCGTCTGTTAAGATGGGTAGCAGCCACTGATCTCCCAAATCGCATAAAAAACGCCTGCCGTTTTCATCTATAGCCATTACTGCAGCATGCGCGTCTTCTGTATGTATGTCATGACCAACAGGATAGGCTTCAATTCCGTCGTGTTTAAACTCGTTCAATAACCAAATCGCCAGGTCAAAGCAATTTCCAGAAACACCAAACTGATCCCTTTGTTCTTTCATTTGAGAAACGGATCGCTGCTGAAACGGTTTATCAGGATGATAATTCCATCGTTTTGTGACCGTTTCCATTGCAAAGCGATCGAATTTGTTCCACGTACGTAGAATAGAAGCAGGAGGAAGCATGTCATCACCTCAATGTTTGATGAGGTTAATTTTACATGACTATTCCGAATCCTGGAAGTGTGTTAAATAACAAATAGCTCTATTGAAGGCAGCAAAAAGCTTTATTTTTCGCAGACAAGGGATTAATCCCCTTAATAATTTGGCTGTGTTCAGTTTGTCATATGTTAGAGCGGCCTGCTTTTCTGGCGCCACTGCGCTCACTGCATACTCATGATATAGTTCGCCTCATTTTGAACTTTTTTCTGTTATGTCCCAGCTTCTTTAATCGGTTAGGAATACTAATACGCCAGCTTCATTTACCCTATTTTCCTCTGCAATCAAATTTTAATATAGATGACTTCTAAATCACGTGTAGCCTTTTTTAAAAAGGGTATATATGGTTATAAACAGGAGGGATTATCTATGACTGAAAATATACAATTATATCCGTTTGAAGATGATGGTTCTATACCGAATAATCAACAGTTGTCGGTCATTGTTTACGAGGGTGTATTCAAGGAAAATCCTGACGAAATTGAAAAAACATTTAATGAGCATAATTGGAAAAACAGCTGGGTTGGCGGAGTTCACGACTACCACCACTATCACAGTAATACCCACGAAGTACTCGGGGTGCAATCGGGCTCGGCCATGATTCAGATTGGCGGTGCAGAAGGCAAAATGATCGAGGTGCACGCAGGAGATGTGATGGTGCTGCCTGCAGGAACAGGCCATCGAAATATGAAATCGAGCGAAGATTTCCGTATTGTAGGCGCTTATCCTGAAGGTGCTGAGTACAATTTACGGACTGGCGAACCTGGGGAACGTCCTGAGGTGCTGGAGGAGATCTGGCATGTTTCAATTCCGGATACGGATCCCGTATATGGAAAAGAAGGTCCTCTCCTATCGAACTGGCATGTGGCAAGATAATACCTTTTTTAAAGAGGTTGGACAAAACTCAAAAAAGTTTATAAAACGAGAAAAATAGTAAGAGGTGAGTGCAGCGGAAGACGGCGGCTCCAGCAGGATATGACGATTGCATGAGACTTTGCAGGGCAACGCCCTTGAAAGCCCCGGCGCCGTTCCTGCGGAAACGGCAGCGAACCGCTTAAAAAGGCTGAGACACTTTTGTCCCAGCCTTTTTAAAATGATAGTATCTTCTTTTTTATTGGAACTATACGGCAGCATTGATATTCAAACCGTACAGCCCTAATTTCACAATTTGTCTATTTTCTCAGTCTCTCTTAGATGCTTGTTCCTTTATACATCCTTCCTATTTAGGTTAAAATAAAGACAGAACAGGAGTGGACGCATGATTAGAAAATTAATGCTTGTTGTGGTTTTAGTTGCTGCTGTGTTCCTGTCAAGGCCTTTATGGGAAGAAAAGGTTTCTCCCTATGTGGATGTTTCGTTCATGGACACAATTTCTGACCAGGTAATGTCAGTGATCTATACGCCGGCCGTTTCAGATGCAATAGATTCATTTCAGGATACCATTACGTCAATGGTGATTGATATAGATGCTGCGATTCAGCAAGCCCCCAGACTGGAACCTGCTGAATCGAGAGAAAAAGTAGAAAAGCCGGATCTCTCCCCTCCTACTGAGGAAATGTTCTCCATTTATAATGTAAAAATCGGGGATGCCAGACAAGATGTTGAACAGGAGATTGGAGAACCCCAACGTCAAACAACAAACGAATATGGAACTGAATGGTTTGCCTATCATGAAAATTTTGGAAACTTTTTGATGGTATCCTACAATGAAAAAGAACTTGTCAATGGACTGTTTACGAATCAGGACCTGGTCGCTTCCTCCGTTGATCTTACACTGGAAAGCTCTCGTGAGGAGGTTACAGCAGAACTCGGAGAACCTCTGACTTCCATGAGAAAAGGGCTGGTTCGCTACCAAATCCAAAATGATGGAGAATACGATGTGTTTGAGGTGGATGATTCATACGCTACCGTATTTTATGATAAGCATGAAGATCAGACGGTAACCGCTATCCAAATCATTCATCAAAGTCTGGAAGAGGACAGGGAAGACATTTATACCGCTCCTTCTGATTCCTTAAAAGAAGGGTTTGAATACCAGCTTTTTGATTTAACCAATGCAGCACGGGTTCACCACGGTCTGATGCCTTTAGTATGGGATGATCAAGCACGCGAAACTGCACGCAAGCACAGTGCAGACATGGCGGACAATGCCTATTTTGACCATACAAATCTTGATGGGCAATCTCCGTTTGACCGCATGGAGGAAGACGGAATAAGCTACACAACGGCTGGTGAAAACCTGGCTTATGGCCAGTTCAGTTCAGTTTTTGCCCACGAAGGCCTCATGAATTCCCTGGGCCACCGTGAAAACATCTTAAAAAGTGATTTTGGCTATCTTGGAATAGGTGTCGCATTTAATGGTGAAAATCAGCCTTACTATACGCAAAACTATTTTAATAATTAAACTCAAAACCCCCGCTGTTATTTATCTTGAGCGGGGTTTTTTTTATGTACTTATGAATTTAAAATTTTGTTATTTTGCTCTCAGACTGATCTAAAATTCGTCCTTTTTCGTTTTCTTTAAAAAGGAATTGCTTTGTTTGCACTGGAGTGAAAAATATTGACCAATTATTGCACAAAAAAAGAAGCGTTAGAAGCGATGTACGACGAACATAATCTCCTTTTATGGAAAATAGTCTACGGAAACCTGCAGGACGAACAGCATGCTGAACAAATCATTACACGCGTTTACAAGGATATATGGGAATGCGATCAGGTCCTATTATCGAAAGAAAGACAGCTTATAATGATCTTGCGGTTTTGCAAAAACCGGCTTGATCAAGCCTAAGTAAAAAAAGCCTGGAACAAAAGCGTCTTAGGTATTTTCATCCAGGGACGGCGCTGAGCCTTCTTGGGCCTTGCCCGGCGAGGTCTCAGCTTGCCGTCATCTCCTGCTGGAGTCGCCACCTTCCGCTCCGATCACCTCATACTTTTGATAAATACTTCCTGATTTTTCAACCTTTTTTTCGAATTTTGTCTCAATCTTTTTAACCAGTTCATTTGAACTCCCTTAAGGTAAACGATTTCCATATGGGTGAAAATTTTTCAATTACCGGTCATTATAAAGAGCCCTATTCAATTATTTCACTGATTTTCTTACTACCAGCTCAGTTGACAGCTTGTAATACTCATTGACTTCAACGCCTGCCAGCTGCTGCAAAATTAAATGCATCGCCAGTGCTCCAGCTTCATACTTTGGCTGTTTGATCGTTGTTAAAGGCGGTGACATGAATTCAGATAGCTGAATGTCATCAAAGCCGATAATAGAGATGTCTTTTGGGATGTGGATCTTATTTTCTTTAAATGCCTGCATTCCTCCGATTGCCATTTCATCGTTGGCAAAGAAGACCGCATCTGGCAGGGTTCCCTGCGCAATCAGCATTTTGGTTGCCCGGTACCCGCCTTCACGGGTAAAATCTCCATGCATTCTCCACTTTGGCTTTGGCTCTAAATGATGCTCATTTAACGCCGTTATGTAGCCGTTATAGCGTCTTTCACTATCGTGAGATCCTATGGGGCCGCTGATAAAAGCAATTTCTTTAGAACCCTGCTGAATCAAATGCTCTGTAGCCACATATCCCCCATGAAAATTATCCACTTCTACTTGAACGACATGGTCTATGTTTACATGCCGGTCGAGAACGATAATCGGAAAGCCTTTTCTTGCAGATTCGGCAATGACTTCGTCTGATATATTATGAGCAAGGATGATTGCGGCATCCACCCTTTTTTCCTTTAGAAATTTCACAGCAGTGGATTGCGGTCCGCCCTGGGAGCTGCAGGCGATCAGGTCATATCCGTGGGCGGTCGTCACTTCCTGAACTCCTTTTGTTAATTCCGAATAATAGGGCCCCGCTAAATCACTCAGAATCAAGGCAATCGTATTGGTTTTTGTCCGTTTCAGATCAGATGCGAAACCATTTTTTTGATAGTTTAATTCCCTTGCAGCTTCCACTACTTTTTTTCTCGTTGCCTGGCTTATTTTCGGACTGTTGTTTAACGCATACGAAACAGTAGAAATTGCTACTCCTGCGAGCTTGGCCACATCTTTAATCGTTGCTGCCACAGCTTTATCCTCCATTCGTTCCTCTTCTTCACTGGCAGAGTCTTTTAACTAGCGTATCATTCCCTTATGAAAATGTCTTTCTTCCAACTTAATTATTTTAAGCCGGAAGTGGTAAACCCTTCGACAATATATTTTTGAAAAAAGGAAAAGATGATAATGATGGGAATAACCATAAAGGCCGCCCCAGCCATTTGCAGAGCGAAATTGCTCGCGTATTGTCCTTTTAAAAGAGACAAACCGACAGATAACGTATAAAGTGATTCATCATTTGCAATGATTAACGGCCATAAAAAGCTGTTCCAGGCCGCGATAAACGTCAGAATCCCCTGCACGGCGAAAATCGGTTTAGAGATCGGCATGATTAAACGGAAGAAGATATAGAACTCACCTGCACCGTCCAGGCGGGCTGCCTCGATAAGATCGGTCGGGATCGTGGCCATAAACATTCTAAATAAAAAAATACTGAATGCAGCCGCAAGACCCGGAAGGACAATCCCAGCCATAGTATTGATTAATCCCATTTCATTGAGAAGCAGATAAACCGGAATCATAGTAACCTGACCTGGAATCATCATTGTGGCGAGGACTAAATAAAACACTTTTTCTTTGTTTTTAAAATGATATTTGGCAAAGCCGTAGCCAGCCATAGCATTTAAGAATAACCCTACAAAAGACAGCAGGACGATAATGAGCGTGTTTCTCAAGTAAACGCCGAAATTCATATTCGTAAATAAATTAATATAGTTTTGAATTGTCGGGTTTTCAGCCAATATTGTAGGCGGCATTTGCAAAATTTCACTTTCAGGCTTGAATGAACTTGTAATCATCCAAAGGAATGGAAGCGAAACAATGAAACCCCCAACGATGAGCAAAATTGTTGCGATCCATTTTTCTGTATTGCCTTTTGATCTCCCGGAAGCCATTTAGGTTCACCCCTATACAATTAAATTTCTTTCAGCTTTAAATTTCATCATCCGCTTTTCTTAATTTAAATTGCAAAAGCGTGACAATGATAATGACGATGAACAGGACAAATGACCCTGCAGCTGCATAGCCAAATTCACTAAACTGGAATCCGCGCTGGTAAATAAATAACGCCATTGAGACGGTACCATCAAGCGGACCTCCCTGCGTCATAATAAACGGTTCTTCGAAGAACTGAAGCCAGCCAATTAGTGTGGTAACCGTAACAAAGAAAATTGCATAACGCAGAAGCGGAAGCGTGATGTAAAAAAGAATCTGCCAGCGCTTGGCTCCGTCTATTTTTGCTGCTTCATAATAAGAATTCGGAATCCCCTGAAGAGCAGCCAGGAAAATGATCATATTAATACCGATCCCTTTCCAGACAGCCAGCAATATAAGTGACAGCTTTGCAATAACCGGATGTTCAAGCCAAGGGATTTTATCCATATCTGCTAAAGACAGCAGATAGTTAAACAAGCCGTATTCTGTGTTATAAAGAAATCCCCATACAACAGCGATCGCAATAATATTTGTAATAGCCGGCATAAAATACACTGCGCGGAACACCGTAAAAACCAGGTTCTTACCGTAATTCAGCAGCAATGCAATTCCTAAAGAAAAGAAAATGACGAGAGGAACGCCAATCACTACATAGAAGAAGGTATTGTATACGGCTTTATGAAAAACAGCATCTCCTAATAAATTTGCATAGTTCTCCACGCCGATGAAGCTGATATTAGACCAGTCAGCCAGACCTTTAAGATCCATATCCGTAAAGCTGATGACAAACGCAATCATGATTGGAATCAAACTGAATAAAATTAAAATAACTAACGCCGGGGCGATAAATATAAACGGATGCCGATTTCGCACCGTCCCTTTCACAAGCTCGTTCAGCAAAGCTCTCCACCTACTTTCTATCTTTCTTTCATACTTTTTGTTATTTTCCCATGTAAGAAAGCAAGGTAAGTGAATGCTCATTGAGCATCACTTACCTCCCGCCTAATAGATTATTTTTTGATCTTACTCAATGATCGTTTCTGCTTTTTCATTAAAGCTTTCCAGCTCTTCATCTATATCAGCGCCGCCGATATTAATTCTTTCAATAGAAGACAGGAGTTCCTGAGCGATCTTTTCCCACTCTTTAATAGGTGGAGCTCCTTTAGTATTTTCAAGCTGCTTGCCAAATACAGAATACATTTCATCCTCTGCTAATACAGGATCTTCCCATGCTTCTAAGCGAGATGGAAGAGTATTTGACTTGTCCATCCATTCAAGCTGCGTATCCACTTCGTTCATGTAAGCAATGAAATCCAGCGCCTCATCAACTTTTTCGGAATTATGGAATACAGAAAAATTGGCTCCACCAATACTCGAAACATTGCTTTTTTGAGCAGGCATTTCAGCTACAGCCCATTGACCCTCAAGGTCAGCTGCCTGATCATTCAGGATATTGATCATCCATGGTCCGCTGAAAAAGATTGGTTTCTGTCCATCCTTAAACGCTTGTACAATGTCTATGCCTTCAGAAGTCGTGCTGATTTCTTCTTTAAAGTAGCTTGTGTAATACTCAAGAGCTTCTGTAAATTCAGGAGAAGTAAAATTAGGATTTTCTGTATCAAACTCAAATCCATTTTGCCATGCAAAAATAAATGGGGTGATCTGATCATTTAAATCAATATCCAGCCCGTACACATTTTCTCCTGATTCAGTAAGCTTTGTGGCTGCATCCTTAAGCTCGTCCCATGTAGCCGGGGCTTCAGAATAGCCCACTTCCTCCAGCAAATCAGTGCGATAGTACATCGTGCGGGTTTCTACGTACCAGGGAATTCCAACAATCTGGTCATCATACTTCATAGAAGTTTGAGCACCTTCGAAATAATTATCCAGGTCGAAGTCCGGATAGTCCTCCATATGTTCTGTCAGGTCAAGAAGTGCTCCCGCATCTGCAAACTCAGCTACCCAGGTGGTACCAAGCTGCAATACATCCGGTCCATTCCCGGAAGCTACTGCTGTCAATAGTTTGTCATACGCCTGATCCCACGGAATAGCTTGAACATCCACTGTTATGTCCGGGTTTTCTTCCTCATAAGCCTCTGTCATTTCATCTAGCAGCTTGCCTTCCTCTCCCATTGCCCATACCGATAATGTGTTTTCACTATCTCCGCTTCCCTCGCCGCCTCCACAGCCTGCTAACGCTGTTGATAATCCCATCGCTAATACAGCTGGAACCACTAACCCTTTTTTCTTCATCCTTATTCATCCCCTCAAATGTAGTTTTTCTTTTGTTCACAAAAAGATGTGCTGCTGAAAGTCAAATGACGTATATACTTTTTCTTAGAGATTTGAATATTTTCATTGAAACGTTTCGATAAATTGATTATAATCAAATATGAATCCGCTTTCAATACTTTTCTTTTAATTTCTTTTTGGACGGTATAAAAAAATGGTTCTCAAGTTCTTTTTAAATGCAGTTTCTTCTATTACTAATTCTTTTTAATGCCTTAATGTAGGATCACTGCAGATACCAGCTAAAGTTGTGCTGCTTCCTTCTTACTTCATTTGCACCGGCATGAAATCAAAAAGCAATCTAAGTACATAAAAATTGAAACGTTTCACTATACTACTTGTTTGGAGGATATAAAATGACTACATTGACCGCTAATCATTTGTTCAGTCAAATGACAGTAAAAGAAAAAATCGCTCAGCTTCTTCAACTCGCTGGTCCCTTTTATAAAGGATCTGATCAGCGAGGACAAATTACTGGACCAATGGCAGAGATGCCGATCAAAGATGAGCATGTCTTAAATTCCGGCTCTGTACTTGGTGTCTCCGGGGCGGCTGAAGTAATTTCCATTCAACAGAAACACCTGGAAGAAAACCGTTTAGGAATCCCCCTTTTGTTTATGGCAGACATCGTTCATGGATATAAAACGATTTTTCCTGTTCCGCTTGCTGTTGGCTGCAGCTGGAATCTGGAATTAGCCAAAAAGAGCGCCGAGATTGCAGCGAAGGAAGCTGCCGTTTCAGGCGTTCATGTCACCTTTGCCCCGATGGTCGATTTAGTACGTGATCCTAGATGGGGCCGGGTAATGGAATCGACAGGAGAAGACCCCTATTTAAACAGCCTTTTTGCAAAAGCATTTGTTGAAGGCTTTCAAAAAGAAAATCTCACAAGCGATATGGAGTCAGTTGCAGCATGTGTAAAACATTTTGCCGCTTATGGTGCGGCTGAAGCAGGGCGTGATTACAATACAGTTGATTTGTCCGAGAGGCAGCTGCGTGAAAGTTATCTTCCTGCATATAAAGCTGCGCTTGATGCAGGCTGTGAAATGGTGATGACAGCCTTTAACACGGTAGATGGCATTCCAGCTACAGGCAACAAAGAATTAATGAGAGATCTGCTTAGAGAGGAATGGGGGTTTAACGGCGTTTTAATTTCGGATTGGGGCGCTGTAAAGGAATTGATTCCTCACGGCGTGGCGGAGGATGAAAAAGAAGCGGCTAAAAAGGCCATATTCGCCGGGCTGGATATTGAAATGATGACCGCTTGCTACGCTCAATACCTGGAGGAACTCGTAGAACAGGGCGAAATTGACATAAAGCTGATTGATGAAGCGGTTATTCGCATTCTGACACTCAAAGAAAAACTCGATTTATTCAACAATCCCTACCGCGGGGCAAGTATTGAAGCAGAAAAAGCAATCGTTGGACATGCAGATCATCGAAAAGCATCCCGAGAGCTGGCAGCAAAATCTACTGTTCTTTTAAAAAACCGCCATCAGGTACTGCCTTTAGCCCAAAATCAAAAGATCGCACTGATTGGGCCTTTTGGAGACAGCAATGACTTGCTTGGGCCCTGGGCAGGTGCCGGGGTAAAAGATGAAGCGGTGACAATGATAAAAGCACTGAAAGGTCATCTTCCTGAAAATAATCTGATTTTTTCTGAGGGCAGTTCAATTGAAACTATAACCCAAAGCCAGCTGGATGAAGCCCTTCAGATTGTTTCTCAGGCGGATGTTGTCGTACTTGCTTTAGGCGAAAGCAGTTCGATGAGCGGTGAAGCAAACAGCAGAACAAACATTCAGCTTCCACAGGCTCAGCTCGAGTTAATTAAAGCTGTTGCAAAAGAAGGCAAGCCGGTTGTCACCGTTCTTTTTAATGGCCGTCCTCTCGATCTTCATGGAGTGGTTGAACACAGTGACGCACTGCTTGAAGCATGGTTTCCCGGTACAGAAGGAGGAAATGCGCTAGTGGACCTCCTGTATGGAAAACTATCTCCTTCAGCTAAACTGTCCATGTCATTTCCCTATAACGTTGGGCAGGTGCCTGTTTACTATAACCACTTTAATACAGGCCGGCCTAAAGGAGCGCCGGATGCGCAGGAGCATTATGTTTCAGACTATATGGATTCGCCTAATGATCCCCTCTTTCCGTTTGGATTTGGACTAAGCTATACGTCCTTTGCTTACGATCAGTTTAAACTATCCACCGATGAACTCACCGCTGATTCAGTGATTGAAGCCTCTATCAGAGTCCAAAATACGGGCAGCTGTTCAGGTGAGGAAATTGTTCAGCTTTATATCCGGGATCTTTCTGGTGAAATCGTTCGCCCGGTTAAAGAATTAAAGGATTTTCGCCGTATTTCTTTAGAGCCGGGAGAATCAGAAATCGTGTGTTTTTCTATTAAAGAGGAACAGCTTCGCTACCACCATAAGGATTTATCTTTTACAAGCGACGCAGGGAAATTTGAAGTTTTTGCAGGTCCCAATAGCCAAGACACCCATTCTTTATTTTTCAACCTACAAATGAAAGGCGGCCATAAATTATGATAGTAAAACCTAATAACCATTCCGTACTCCATAAAGGAGAAACACAGCTGCAATTTTTGTCAACAGGGGATGTTCATACTTTTTCATACAAACATCTGATGATTAATCAGCTTGTGGGCAATTCAATCGACGGTTCCTTAAATAATCTTTATTTGCGTGTACTGGATGGCGCCTCAATTCATTTCTATCCTTTACTTGGACAATCTTCTCAAAGCACCTTTTTTTCCTCAGAGTCAAAATTAAAATGGACTGGAGCTGTCCATGGAATCAAGTATGACGTAACGTTCCATTTAGCATCGGAACACATTTGGTTCTGGGAAGTGAATGTAGAGGGCCAGAACGCTGAAGTTGATCTTATTTACGGACAGGACATTGGCTTAGCAGACAAAAATGCTCTGCGCGCCAATGAAGCTTATGTGGCTCAATACGTGGACCATGCTGTTTTTAAAGACGATCAGCAGGGCTATGTCGTTTGTTCAAGACAAAACCAGCCCCAAGGTGCCGGATACCCTTATTTACAACAGGGATCATTAGGGAGAAATATTGGATACAGTACAGATGGTTTTCAATTTTTCGGTCTGAGTTATAAAGAGACAAATATCCCGGAGGCTTTGAGTAAGGAAACACTCGCAAATGAAACGTATCAATATGAATTTGCCTTCACTGCCTTACAAAGTGAGAAAATCAGCTTAAATGGCAAGGCTTCTTTTGTATTCTACGGCTGCGTCCATGAGGACCATGCGGAAGCTGTAAAAAAACCTTTATTCACTGAAGAAATTAAACAGGCATGGGAAAATACAGTACAAGTTCATGAAGCTTTTGATTTGGCAAAAGCCGAAAATCTTGAACCATTTTCCACTGCTTCAACACTGATTTCAGCCCCTGCAGCAGTAGAAGAAATTCAAGCTATGTATCCTGAGCGTCTGCTGGAGGAATGGGATGGAGACACGCTGCTTTCCTTCTTTACCCCTACCTACGAGCATGTTGTTTTAAGAGAAAAAGAGCTTCAGCTGGAGCGGTCACACGGTCATATTTTAATGAGTGGAGAAAATCATCAGCTGAGCGGTCAGCCAACCATTACCTCCACCTCCTATATGCCAGGTGTATTTAATGCTCAGGTTGTAATCGGGAACACCTCTATGAATAAGCTATTGTCAAACGTACGAAATCCATTAAACATATTTAAAACATCAGGACAAAGAATTTATGTAAAAATAGAGGACACGTATCAATTGCTTACCATGCCGGCCGTATACGAAATTGGATTTAACTATGCCCGCTGGATTTATAAACTGCCTGCTGATGAACTTACCATTACAAGCTATTCCGTGGTGAATGAGAAGTCCATTACCTTACATGTGTCATCTGCCAATCATCAACTATACGATTTCATTATTACCAATCAGATTACGATGAATAATCATGAATACGAAGCTCCTTTTCACATGCTTGTGAACGACGACTCTTTCACAGTGAAAGGCGATGCTTCTTCAGATAACGCAAGCGTCCATCCTGATCTTACGTACCGTTTTACGTTAAAAGGCGCTAAGTTGAATGTGGTTGATCATAAGCAGGATTCCATCGTGTCTATTGCAGTCAATCAATCAAATGAATGGACACTGACGATGGAGGGCTCTCTAACAGGGCATTTTCCCGAGCACAAGCCGCTTGATTTTTCATCTGAACGGGCACGTTATCGTTCGTACTTCAAAGAGGTAATGAATGGCTTCTCTCTTTCTCATTCAGATCCATCTTCTGTTGAAAAAGTAAATGCTATCGCCTGGTGGTACACCCATAATATGCTTGTCCATTACTCTGTTCCTCATGGTCTTGAGCAATATGGAGGGGCTGCCTGGGGAACGCGCGATGTGTGTCAGGGGCCAACAGAATACTTTTTGGCCACACAGCAGTATGACAGCGTAAAAGAAATTATTAAAACCGTCTATTCTCACCAATATGAAGACAAAGGCGACTGGCCGCAATGGTTTATGTTTGATGAGTACAAGCATATTCAGCATGATCACAGTCATGGAGATGTCATTGTCTGGCCGTTGAAAGTGGTTGCCGATTATCTGACCACAACAGGCGATTACAGCATTCTGGATATGCCCGTTCCTTACACAAAACGAAGTGACTTCCAATTTACCCAAATGTCAGCACCGTTAATGGACCATTTAACGAAACAGCTGGAGACGATTAAAGAAAATTTTCTGCACGATACACATCTGTCTTCTTATGGAGATGGAGACTGGGATGACACGCTTCAGCCGGCTAACCAGCAGCTTCGTCAATACATGGTGAGCAGCTGGACTGTTTCGCTTACGTATCAAACGATTCGTACCCTTTCGAAAAGCCTGCAAAATGTCAGGCAGGATGAAGCCGACCGTTTAACTGCACTTGCAGATGGGATTGAGGCGGATTTTAAAGCTTATATGCTAAACACAGGCGTGCTTCCTGGATTCCTCTATTTTGAAGATAAAGAGCATCCTGAGAATATGGTTCATCCATTAGATCAGAAAACTGGCATCCACTACCGTCTGCTTCCCATGACAAGAAGCATGATCAGTGAGCTGTTAACACCTGAGGAAGCAGCTCATCACGAAGCGATTATTCACGATCAGTTCTATTGTCCTGATGGCGTGCGCTTAATGAATCGTCCTGCAAATTATGATGGCGGTGTGACAAAGCATTTCAAACGGGCAGAACAAGCATCTAACTTCGGAAGAGAAATTGGCCTACAGTACGTTCATGCTCATATCCGCTTTGTGGAAGCAATGGCGAAAATCGGCCGTACGGAAGAGGTCTGGAAAGGGCTTGAAACAATCAATCCAATTGGCATTACCTCAGTTGTTCCCAATGCAGAAAAACGTCAAAGCAATGCCTATTTCAGTTCTTCAGATGGGAAATTCGCCACTCGCTACGCAGCCCAGGAACGCTTTGAAGAGCTTCGCAATGGGGACGTACCGGTAAAAGGCGGCTGGAGGATTTATTCTAGCGGACCGGGAATCTATATGAACCAGCTCATCTCCAATGCGCTTGGTCTTCGTCACGAGGGAGATTCCTTACTGATTGACCCCGTCCTTCCTTCTTCACTGGACGGCCTTGAATTTACTTATCATCTATTTGAAAGACCTGTCACGATCCGGTACCATCTTTCTAAAGAAAAGTCTGCGATAACCGTTAACGGAAGCCAGCTGCAATATGAAGCGCCATCAAACCGCTACCGTCAAAACGGATACAAGGTAAATAAGCAAGATCTACTGAACGTATTAACACATGGCCGAAATCTCATTGAAATCTGGTCATAGAACAACAAAGAGCCCTGGGACAGGATACTGTCTCAGGGCTCTTTGTTCGGTTTATTGCTCTTCAGGCGGATACTGCAGGAGTCGCTGCCTTCCGCTCCGCTCTCCTACTACTATTGAAAATATATTTTCATTTTTAAAACTTTTTTTGAGTTTTGTCCCAACTTCTCACTTTCCCCTTATCCTATGCTGCTTGTTCCGTTTTACACACGTTTTTCAACTCCCCATTCTTACCACCTGTGAGCCGGCATATACATCCAAAAAGGGGGATTCTTTTATGATCTATTGGGGTGTAGTGACAACCGGGTTTCTGATGGTGCTGGGAATGATTGGTGGAACACTTTTTTACTTTTTACGAACGCTCGCACTCGATCCGAATGATTCTATAAAAATTGATCCGAAAGAATAAGGGACAAGCCACTTGCCTGGATGATCCTGACCCGTTTACTGTCAGGATCATTTACGGAAAGCAAGCTTCCAGGCAATCATAACAGCAGCGATAAGCAAGATGCCATACACCTCTGTTCCATACGGAATTTGAGTGGATAAAGCATGAAGTCCAACCATGGGCAGAATAATTAAAAACAACAGAAACACTTTTACCCCTTCCTGATGCTGACCAAGTGAATAAGACACCGTAAAGGGCATTTGGTCGTTGCTTAAAAGATTGATGCTAATGATTGAATACAAAATGGCACTAACGAGACAAATAAATAAGTCCAGCAGAACTGAAGAAGAGAACAGCCAGAGAAAAATGGCGCTTTGAGCCAGATAAATTGGCACAAAAAGCTTGATTAAGGCAGCTTTTAACGTTCCGCTGTATACAATTGAACGTTTTTTAAGCGGTGCCACCTGATAGATCCAGGAGCCTTTGTAACTGCTTGAATACTTTACCATTGAAAAGATATTCGGAATTAATAGCAGTGTAAAATAAATTAAATAAAATGAGCTGCCTTCTCTGAATTCTTCAAAGGAGCTCGTTTGCAAGGTGGTAAACATAAAGATGAATGGAATAACAAGCGTAAAGCCAATGGAAGGATAGACCTTCAGCTTAAAATCCCGTTCGTTTTTCATGATGGAACCTGCAAAGTGATACATACTTCTTTCTTTCTGGTTCGGAGAAATCCACTTCGCTATTTGCTTCTTCCATTTCGCTTTTTGCTTTTGTGCACCCGTCTCCGTTTGTGAAAGCTTTCGAAGCTGATGCTCAAACACCGGCATTAATTTTATATAGACCGCCATTGAAAGAATGGGAACGATGATCGCAAGACCTGCCAGCACCAGCAGAAATACAGAGCTTTCTCCTGCCAGCACGGCTTCATGCAGCGCGCCAAACCACACCGGCGGCAGAAATAACTGCCACCATGCGGGAGAAAATTGAAACGTGACCTCCACAAGCTCAAATGATCGCGCCACGACTTGATAGCCGACTAAAATTCCGATCGTGAGCGCAATTTGCATATAATTAATCACATTTTTCAATTTCTCACCGTCAAAGAAATGTAAGATGAGAACGTAGATTCCGGCTGTTAAAACCAAAATCAGCATCATAAGCAATAGAATCTCAATCAAAAACATCAATGAAAACAGCGGTCCATTTAAGAATAAAGAGACGATAAGTGGAACAGCCGTTGTAGCAAATGTGAGCATAAACATATAAAACAGAACATGAAATGCTTTTGCTGCGCTTAAAGTGCGATTATGTACAGGCTTTGGACTAATGATGGACCGGTCCCGGATATCTAAAAGAACCGATGAAAAATCGGAAATCATGGACGTCATTAAAATAAACATCAAAATACTGAAAATAATGCTGATTTGAAAAAAGAACTGGTCAATAAAAAATAGAACCGGAACGATGGATAACCCATAAAGAGCATAGATCCATAGAGATCGAACAAAATAATTTTTCTCTTTGCGTTCATCCACTTTTGTGTTGCTGTAAACAGTCGGAATTCTTCTTGAATCCATTATTAGCTTCATGTTTAAAATAAGGCGAAATACCGTATAATCAATACCGGCCTTTTCAAAAAGCGTTTTGAAACGATCAAGAAACAGCAGAACCTTTATTTCTTTCATACGGTTTCTCCCTGGACAATTCCAACAAATGCCGACGCAATTTCTTTGTGCTGATGAAAACCTGTTAAATCATTAAAAATATCTTCAAGTGTTCCCTGTTTATTTTTCTCTTTTAACTCATCAAATGTTCCGTCTGCCACTATTGAGCCGCCTGAAAGAAGAACGATCCGGTGACTGATTTTTTCCACGATATCCATGATATGCGAAGAATAAAAAATCGTTTTCCCCTGTCTGGCCAGCAATGCCAAAATTTCTTTAACCACCATCATGCTGTTTGCATCCAGACCGCTTAAAGGTTCATCCAGAAACAGAACATCCGGATTATGTAATAGACTCGATATGATTAAGACCTTTTGCTTCATTCCTTTTGAAAAAGAAGATAACCGCGAATGAAGCACATGTTCAATATTGAACTGCTCCATCAATCTCCGGGCTTTTTCAAGCGCCTCATCTTCTTCAATTCCATAAAGCCCCGCAATAAAAATCAGATACTCAGCTGCTGTAAGGCTGTCGTATATCTCTGCATTTTCCGGTACATATCCAATTCTTCTTTTGTAGGAGTAGTCCAGATCTTTCAGGTTCTCCCCAAATATGTGAATGTCGCCGTAATAATCTTCAATTAGTCCAAGCATCAGCTTGACCGTAGTGCTTTTGCCCGCTCCATTCGGCCCAATATAGCCTACAATCTGTCCTTCATATACCGTTAAATTTATTTCATCCAGCACATTCTCACCACCGTAGCTTTTTGTAAGCCCCGCCAATTGAATTACTTCCTTGCCTTCCATGTCATGACCCACCCTGTTATCAGATTAGCCGCCAGCTTCAAGCGAACGAGCAGCGGCTCATTCGTGCGATGTTATATAGTTGTTGATCTCTTATTTTGATTCCAAAATATATTCTGCCAAAACAGCATGCACATCATATATATTAAGAGACTTATTGAACGTTTTCGTCAGTGGAAGATCCATTCCGGAGATCCATATTTTCAGTTCTGCATCGAGATCAAAAGTCCCTGCTGTTTCTACTGCAAAATGCGTGATGCTTGAATACGGAATGGAATGATACTCAATCTTTTTCCCTGACATCCCCTGTTTATCTACTAAAAGTAAACGTTTGTTGGTAAACAAAAACAGATCACGGATCAGCTTATACGATTTTTCAATTCGTTCCTCCCGTATAAGAAGATTGCCAAACTCCTTCTGGGCATCTTCACTTTTTATTTCAGAAGCATTGCCCATTAATCCATCAAAAAAGCCCATACTGCTCCTCCTCTACAAAGAAAAGCTACCATTCTCTTTTCTTTCCTCTTTTTTCTTAAGTATACAGATCATTTCCAGTTAAAAACAGTCTGAATAGATAGAATCTTAAATGCTATAATACGATAAAGTATGAATATACGTTTAGGAGAGATGGTAGAAATGAAGCGAAAAGTTGCCTTTATAACCGGCACCGGCCGTTCTCAGGGAATTGGAGCAGGCATATGCAGAGAGCTTGCAAAGGACGGGCACGATATTTTATTTACTTATTGGACGAAGTATGATGAGGAGGTTTCATTTCATCGTGAAAAAGACGAGGTGAATGCCATACAAAACGAGATCACTTCCTATGGAGTCCGGTGCGAAAAAATTGAAATGGATCTGCAGGATGCGTCATCATTTAAAAAAGGGTTTCAGTATTGTAAAAAGATGCTGGGCAGGTACCCTGATGTTCTAGTGAATAATGCAGCTGTATCGATTAATGATACGATTTATACAATAACACCTGAAAGCCTGGATGAGCATTACCGGGTAAATGTCCGTGCTGCGACCTTCCTGACATCTGAATTTGTAAAACAATTTGAAGGAGAGTATGGGAGGATCATCAATATAACGACAGGCTGGTCACAGGGGCCTATGCCTGAAGAGCTTTCTTATGTTCTAACCAAATCAGCTGTCGAAACGCTGACGTACACACTGGCGCCGGTGCTTGCTGAAAAAAACATTACGATCAACGCAATCAACCCGGGTCCTACCAACACCGGCTGGATGACAGATGACATAAAACAGGATATTTTAAAACGTTCTCCTTCAGGCAGAATTGGTGAGCCTAAGGATTGTGCTAACCTGGCGGCCTTCCTTGCCAGTGAAAAGGCAGAATGGATCACAGGTCAGGTCATTCATTCTGAAGGAGGCTTTCGAAACAGTCTTTAACTTTTCATGAATGGTAATACCAATATTCCTCTGTGACTGCATTTTGGATTGCATTTTCAAAGCAGAATAATTCTTGCTGAATGCTCTTAAATTGCCTCATATCCACATCTGCTTTTTTCTGCAGATGTTTTTTGGATTGTAAGTATTTAACTCGAAAATAAGTTGGCGGGTGCGTATCGTCCACTTTGGACTTCTCAAGCTCCGCTATTTTCCTGTATCGGCTTTTCTCTCTTTTAGGCAAATGATTGATTTCGTCATTCAGGCAATGGTAAAGATTCAGTTTTTCAGAGGAAAGGGCTGTTTTTCTGATGGAGTATTCGTACAGTCTGCCATACTCGATTTTCTCCAAAAGGGTGATCGCGGGTTCTGTCCCTGCTATACTGGCTCCTGTATAGTCAGCAAAATACTCTGCCTGCTGCTTGTTAAAATACAGAAAATAAAGCAGCAGATCCGAATAAGTTCTCGGGAAAAAGCTAAGAGCCTTTAAAATGAATGAAGATACAATTTTCAATAAACCTCCGCTTTGTCCTTCATGCAATTCCTCTGGTTTCACGATTTCATGCCAGATTCTAAGCGTATTCAAAGCCGTGCCGATGAAAAAGCCTCTGGCAAGATCTCCATTCGCTACATGACCGATTTCATGAGCTAAAAGAGCCTTTTTTTCTTCTGCAGTTAAAATTGAAAACAGAGGAAGACCCACTTTTATAATGACTCGCTTTTTCCAGCCATACCGCCCAATTGAAGCATTAAATTCTCCATTCAGCACCGCACCATCTATTTTGTTAACACCGAGCTCATTTGTGATAGAATCCACCAGCCGGAAAAACTCAGGCAGATCCTCCCGGGTAAGAACTGATTCATCTTTTTCCAATCGGTCAACCTTTGGTCTCGCCACCCACGAGATCCCCAGCAGCAGAGCAGCGGTGAACAGTAAAAAAAATTTATCACTTCCCATCCAGACTAAATATCCTGCCGCAGCAGCCAGACCTAGACTGACGAGGTGAACAAGAGCAGACAGAAAATAAGCAATGACCCCTTGAATCGTAATCGAAGGTTTTTGGGCTGAACTTTTCATCAGTTTATATAGCAGCTGCTCTCCGTTTTTTCTTCCAAGAGCTTCATATGCTTTTCCCAAAAAAGTTTCTTTTTTTTGTTCCTGAGCAGGGTTAAGATTAAAATGACAGTGATCACACCATGAACTGTACCCTGAAATCACAGGAATTCTGCTGCCGCAAGCCGGGCAGCCCATCCACTTTTCACTCAATTAGCCACTCCCTCTCCTTTTTCTGAAAATCACTCGCTGTTATTTAAATATAAAGGTATAAATGGAAATAAAATAGAGGTTTTCCTTCTCTTTTTTCTTTCAAATAGTTTGCTGTTTCACCTTCAAAATCCGACAAAATTTTTAGACTCTCCACCCAACTTTTGTTTTCCACTTCAGTTCAAATAGTAATTAACGAATCACGTTTACGATTATATTTGCGAAAAGTTATTATCTTAATTGCCTATAAAGTTCATCCTAAAGAAGCAGAGGATGGAATGGTTCAGCAATCACTTTGTTGTATAACCCGCATGCTATTTGCACGAAAAAAAGAGCCTGAGACAAAAATGTCTCAAACTCTACGACCGGTTCACTCCGCTTCAGGCGGGCGCTTTCCGCAGGGAAGGCGCTGAGCCCTCCTCAGGCTTTGCCTTTCAGGGTCTCAGCTTGCCGTCATGTCCTGCAGGAGTCGCCACCTTCCGCTCCGCTCACCTACTACTATTAATAAATATATCCTTTTTTTTTAAAATTTCTTGATTTGGCCCAACCTCTTTCACTATTCACCAATCTTATCCAGCTATTACGACTCTTCTTCTTCCAGCAGTCCATTTTCTACAAGCCATTCATAAGCTACAACAGACACACTTTCCCCTTCAATATCCACTCGGTAATTTAACTCCCGCATGATGGTACTGTCCAGGTTTTCTGCCAGAATCGCTGTAATTTCCTCTATTTCAGGATATTCTTCATAAACATCCTCATTAATGGATACGGCTGCACGATAAGGCGGGAAAAATCGTTCATCATCTTCTAGAACGACTAAATCATAGTTTTTGATGGTGGCATCTGTCTCATACGCTACTGACACTTCAACCTGTTCATTATCAAGTGCCCGCTGAGTCAGGCCGATATCCATCTGGCTGATTTGAGCAGATCCAAATTCAAATCCATATGTTTCTTCTACACCCGGCAGTCCATCGGGACGATTTGCAAACTCTGCATCAGAAGCCATTGTAAGTTCACCGGGGTTTTCATTGATATAGGCAGCTAAATCACTAATCGATTCAATCCCCAGTTCTTCAGCCTGCTCGCTTCTCATCGCCAGTGCATAGGTGTTATTCACTTCCGACATATTGATCCAGTTGATATTCTGCTTGCTGTCTACTTCTTTAACTTTGTTAAAAGCTTCCTCGGGATCTGAAATCGGTTCTTCTCCCATATACGTAATAAGAGCTGTTCCGGTATACTCCCACATCAGATCCACCTGACCATTTTCGAGCGCTGAACGGACAACGGTACTGCCCAGGTTATTCATTTGATTTACTTTAAAGCCTTCTTCGGTTAGCAAGAAGGCGGTCATTTCGGATAACAGGTACTGCTCAGTAAAGTTTTTACCTCCTACAGTGACCTCTTTTCCTGCAATGCCTAAGCTTGAGCAAGCTGTCAGCACCATCATGATCAACGTAAGAGGGATAAGCGTTAATATTTTTTTCACAAATGTACGGCCTCCCTTTTCGTTAAGTATTGCTTACTTCTCTTGCACCCTTAGGGACAAGGACATTTTCCAGTTTTCTAAGCAAGTAGTCAGCCAAAATAGCCATGATCGTAACAGGAATCGCACCTGAAATCAGGAAGCCATTGTCAAACAGCTGAATGCCTGTAAAGATCCACACGCCTAGACCGCCTCCACCGACTACATAAGCTAAAGCGGCTGTCCCAATATTTAAAACAACAGCCGTCCTGATGCCGGCAAGAATCGAATATACAGCGTTTGGTAATTCGATGCGGAAAAGAATTTGACTGGGTTTCATTCCCATTCCTTTTGCAGCATCAATTAAGTTGGGGTCGATGGTATCAAGCCCTGCTACAGTGTTCCTGAAGATCGGCAATATGGAGTAGATAAACAAAGCAAATACTGCCGTATTAAAACCGATTCCAAGCACACTGATCATCAGTGCCAGAACGGCCAGACTCGGAATGGTCTGCCCAAAATTCACGATATTTGTAATCAGCCATTCAGCTTTCCTGAATTTTGGTCTTGTAATAAGGATTCCTGCAGGTACAGCAATAAGAATGGCAAGTACGGATGACACAAGCACCAAAACAAAATGCTGCCGCAGTAAAACAAAGAATGTACTGGATTGACTAAATATATAGGAAAAATATTGATTGTATATGGCCCATACTAAGAAAGCGATGACCAATCCATAAATGAAAAATCTAAAGCCGTTGCCGATTAGTTTCTTATTATTCACCGAATCACCCTTCCTGGGATACGGACAGCTTCCCTTTTATTTCAAAATGAAGATATTTTTGAACAAGGTCAATAGTAATTGACCCGATTCTTTCACCTTCATCATTCGTGACAATAACCTGATCGGCTTCCTGATTTAACAGCATGGAAAGTGTATTTCTCAGATCCTGATTTACATTAATCGTTTTTGTATCATAAATGGATTCATCCATTTCAGCTAATCCGATCACTTCCTGTAAATCTTTTACCGTGTGAAGACTTAAGCTTTTAATCGCGCGGTCCTTGCCAAAAAATTGATTGACAAATTCATTTTTCGGGTGGGTAAGCATTTCGGACGGTGTGTCGTACTGCATAATTTCCCCATCACGAAGAAGCATGATTTTATCAGCCATTTTTATCGCTTCATCTATGTCATGGCTTACAAACAAGATCGTCTTTTTGACTTCTCTTTGAATTTGAAGGAACTCATCCTGAATTTTTTCCCGGATGATCGGATCCAGCGCACCAAACGGTTCATCCATCAGCATAACAGGAGGATCTGCTGCGAGCGCACGTACGACGCCGATCCGTTGCTGCTGTCCACCGGATAATTCGTGAGGATATCGTTTTTTGTATATTTTAGGATCCAGTCCAATAAGCTTCATCAGATAGGTGAAGCGCTCTGTTTTCTTTTTCTTATTCCATCCCAAAAGATCCGGGACGATCATGACATTTTCTTCAATTGTCATATTTGGAAAGAGACCATTGCTTTGAATAACATAACCAATTTTTCTTCGAAGCTCGATCGCATCAAGATCCATTGAATTTTCATTATCAATGACAATTGACCCTTCGGTAATGGATTCCAATCGGTTTACCATTCGCAAAAGAGTGGTTTTGCCGCAGCCTGATGGTCCGAGCAGAACAACGATCTTTCCTTCATCAACGGTAAAGTCGACATTTTTAACCGCCGTTTTTTCACTTGTATATTTTTTCGTTACCTGATTAAACGTAATCATTTGTTCACCTCTTAACAGTTATTCGACAACAGCTTTTGTCGTAAAACGTTTCTGAATCAGGAGCAACAGTCCATCTGCAATGATCGCAAGCAAAGCAACGGCTAATGAACCGGAAATAATTAAGTAATTATCTCCTCTGCTGATTCCCTGCGTAATTAAAACACCAAGACCGCCTGCACCGATATAAGCGGCAATGACGGCAATTCCGATATTCAAGACAACCGCAGTACGGATTCCGGCCATGATAACCGGCATAGCATTGGGAATTTCCACACGCAACAGGCGCTGGTGGGTTTTCATGCCCATTCCGACTGCAGCATCTCTCATTTCAGGACTGACATTTTTTATAGCGGTATAGGTATTGCGGATAATTGGCAATTGCGAATAAAGCACCAGTGCTACAAAAGCAGGTAAGAAACCGATTCCTTTATTAATCAGTGAAAAAATAGGAATCATTATACCAAAAAGTGCGAGACTCGGAATAGTCAATGTAACGGAAGCAACTTGAAGAACAGTTCCTGCGAGGTATTCGTTAGTGGTTAGATAAATGCCTAAGGGCACACCAATTAACAGAGCAACGACAATTGCAAGGGAAACCAATACAGCGTGATCCAATGTCAGTTCTAAAATGCGCGGAGCATTAATTTCAAGAAATCTTGCCCATTGTTCCAATGTAATAACCTCCCTTCCTTCAAGAGTATTCTCAACTCTTTCGTTTTTTAAAAATTCTTATTAAAAAAGAGTTAGTCAGAACGTCTTAATCTGATAACTCTTCTTTAGTGTAACATAACCGTAAGAAATTTTTAGCGAATAAGCACAAAGAATGTCATAAGCCCCCGAAAAACTAGTCTATTTTGCTCAATTATGAGAACAGTTTAGGCATTTCATTTATCAGGGTGTAGCCTCCCATATAAGCCATGACGACAACAATCAGTGCCCCGAAAATGGTCATCCAAATTGGATGCTTATAATCGCCGATGATCCTTTTTTTATGAGCAGCTATGAGCATAATACCCAGAGATAGCGGCAGGATCAGTCCATTGAGTGCTCCAACGAAAATTAAGATCGCAACAGGACGGCCAATCAGGACAAATACGGCAGTCGAAATAACAATAAAACTGACAATCAGGACTTTTTCGTATTTTTGAAGGATAGGACTGAAGGTTTTAATAAAAGAGACGGAAGTATAAGCGGCCCCGACAACAGAAGTGACAGCTGCGGCCCACATCACGACTCCGAATATTTTATACCCTGCATTTCCTGCGGCAAGCTGAAATACTGATGCAGGGGGATTCCCGGGATCAATGGTGAGTCCCTGTGCAACAACGCCGAATGTGGCGAGAAACAAAAAGATTCTCATAATGGATGCAATTCCTATCGCAGAAATAGAACTTTTTGTCACTTCACCCAGGTTCTCTTTCCCTTTCAAACCCGCATCAAGAAGGCGATGCCCTCCTGCAAATGTAATGTACCCTCCTACAGTACCGCCGACGAGTGTCACGATGGCGAGAGGGTCAATCGTTTCAGGCATAAAGGTTCTTGCAACTGCTTCTCCAATGGGCGGCTTGGATTGAAACATGACATAAATCGTCAAACCAATCATTAAAAAACCAAGAACCTGCGTAAATCGGTCCATCAAGCGGCCAGCTTCCTTCACTAAGAAGATCCCAACTGCCACCAGTCCGCTGAACAGGGCTCCCGCTTCCGGTGATACACCGAAAAGGACATTGGTTCCAAGCCCCGCTCCCCCGATGTTCCCAATATTAAAAGCAAGGCCGCCCATGACAATGAGGACAGCGAGTACATATCCCAACCCGGGAAGCACATCATTGGCGATTTCCTGCGCTCTTTTTTCTGAGACGGCAATAATGCGCCATATATTCATTTGTGCACCTATATCAATAATGATGGAGACCAAAATGACAAATCCGAAACTCGCTGCCAGGGATTGTGTAAAGGTCGTCGTTTGTGTTAAAAAGCCCGGTCCTATAGCAGATGTAGCCATTAAAAAGGCTGCGCCAAGCAGGACACTGCGGTTAGATTTTTGCATTTTTCTTTCCTCTTTTCACTTCGTAATCGCTACAGACTGACTTTCATCAGCTTTATTTCTTCTGCAGTCAAGGCTGCATGGATTTTTTTAGCAAAAGACAGGGCATGTGCACCGTCCCCATGGATACAGACCGTATCTGCCTGCAGATCTACATCCGCACCTGACACTGATTTCACTTTCTGCTCCTTGATCATCCGGACCACCTGTGCTGCTGCATCATCATCGTCACGAATCAAAGCATTTTTTTCTTTTCGGGAGGTAAGCTCTCCTGACTGCTGATAAGTGCGGTCAGAAAATACTTCACTTGCCGTCTTCAATCCCCTTTTCAGGCCCGCATGGATCAGCTCTGAGCCTGACAGACCATATAATACAAGGTCAGGGTCAACATCATAAACAGCTTTAGCGATTGCGTCCGCCAGAGAGGAGTCGCGTGCAGCCATATTGTATAAAGCGCCATGCGGCTTCACATGCTGCATTTGGGCTCCAGCTGCCTTGACAAACCCATGCAGAGCACCAATTTGATAGACGACGAGATCATAGGCTTCTTCAGGAGTAATAGCGATATTTCTCCTGCCAAACCCTGTCAAGTCATCGAAACCGGGATGAGCCCCTATTCCTACATTTTTTTCCAAAGCCATATGTACGGTTTTTTTCATGGTAGAAGGATCTCCCGCATGAAAGCCGCATGCAATATTGGCAGACGTCACATAATCCAGAAGATCTTTATCATTGCCCATTTTATAAGCACCAAAACCTTCTCCCATATCACAATTTAAATCAACCCTCAGCATTCTCATTCTCCTTTCACAGTCAACTCTATAACGATCGTTTTTCACTCATCCATCGATCGTCCTGTTAGAGACCAGCATTAAACTGGCCCGTTTATTCCCATTCTTACTTTAAACTCAATGCCCCTTTTTAACTCACGAATGTCCCGTTCTCTTTCTATAAGGGACCTTTGAGCTTCGCTGTGAGAAATTTTTGTAAACCGTAGCGGCTCACCAGGCTTTTTTTGAGCTAAAGCAGGAAAATCAACCGATGCTGCCTGTCCAATTTTAGGGTATCCGCCGATCGTCTGCCGATCTGCAAGCAGGATAATGGGCTCGCCATCTGAAGGAACCTGAATTGTACCAAATGAAACTGCCTCTGAAAGCAGCTCTTCAGAAACGGTTCGCTCAAGTACCGGGCCGTTTAAGCGATAGCCCATCCGGTCTGATTGCGGAGAAAGCTTAAAGGATTCCTCCCAGAATTCCTTCTTGCTCTCTTCAGAAAATTCATTATACTGTCTCCCTTCCATCACCCGCACGGTATCCCGTTCATATAAATTATGGAGGTAGATGGCTGATATGGACCAGGCAGAAGTCCAGTATGTTTTCCCTTTTTTCGTTAAAGACTTAATCGTCTGTTGTGTCTGACGTGACGGCGTTCTGACGTTCAGCACATCTTCTTTTTCAAGCGCTCTTCCTTTAAAACCGCCAATGCCTGCACGAACATACGTTGATTGGCTGTTCATAACAGCAGGGATCTCAAGGCCCCCTCCAATAGCTATAACGGCTCTGCAGCCTTTTTTACTGAATTTCATATGAAGTATGCTTCCCTTTTGGACCAAAACGGGACGCCATAGCGGCATTGGTTCATCGTCAATCTGCGCTGAAAAATCTGCTCCACAGACAGCGATGAGCATTTGCTCTTCAAACTGTATAGTGGGACCGGTCAGCGTAACTTCAATTCCTGCCTCTTTTTCTTCATTCCCTACTAAATAATTGGCTACCCGTAACGCAAATGGATCCATCACACCATTTGTGATGATTCCATACTGCTGAAAGCCATGTCTCCCCTCATCCTGTATCGTTGAAAGGAGGCCTGGTTCTATTATCCGAATCATCTATTTCTCTCCTGACGTTCATAGAATTCCTCTTCTGAAATCGCATAAAATCGTATCTTGTCGCCCGCCTGCAGCAGCGTCGGCTCCTCTTCGTTCATCGGACGGAATAAGGCTTCCGGAGTTTGGCCAATCAATTGCCAGCCGCCGGGGGTTTCAATAGGGTATACCCCTGTTTGCTGACCGGCAATCCCTACCGAACCAGCAGGAATTTGAAGTCTCGGTTTTGATTTTCTTGGAGTGGCCAGCTTTTCATTTAATCCGCCTACATACGGAAAACCGGGTGCAAATCCAAGCATATATACGGTATATTCTGCTTTTGTATGAAGTTCCACTACTTCTTCAGCAGAAATCCCATTATGTGCTGCCACTTCTTCTAAATCCGGTCCTGCTTTTCCTCCATAGAAAACAGGGATTTTAATTTCACGTGATGCTTTTTTGGTAAAGGTATTTTTTGAATCGAGCAGCAAAGAGAGTTCCTTCGCGACAAGATCGTAGGGCGATTGGCAGGTAAGAAGCTTGCGAATATCGTAATGAACCGCTATGGAAGCAAAGGCGGGGACAACCTCAATAGCCCAATCGTATCTTCTTTCTTCAATCCTGTCCTTTACTCCCTGCACCTGTTCATGAATCCCTTCATTCACTTCCTGAGAAAACTCGATTAATATGGCCTGATCGCCAAGAGGCTCGAGGGAATAATTCATTGAAGCAGCTCCTTTTCTATACAATCGTCTGAATATTTATTATTTCTGCATTGTACCTTAAAAGATCGATCTCTATCAACCGAATAGATATGATTAGATAGATTTGGCACTTCAGAAGATCGTAATCTGAAACATTATTCCTACTAGATCGTAACTAGATATTGAAGGGTAAAAGCCAATTGAGGATGGACGGGAGCCAGCCAAAATAAAAGTACTATTTAAGGAGGAATTCTTTGAAAAATAAATGGTTCATTTTACAATTATTCACTTTTTTATTCATAGGAACTTTATTTGCATTTTTACATTTATTCGCCTCCCATCTGCAGAAATTTATTCAGGCAGAAGTGCTGGGTTTACCCGGGAGTTTTATTTCTTCTGTTCTTTTTGTGGGAGTGGTGCTGCTCGCGGCACACTTACTCGTCTATTTTCAGCATAAGAAAAAGGGGACATTCTTAAAGCATCCGTTGTGGAAGAGAGTTCCTTTTTTTCTTTTAGCGGTTCTTTTTCTGTCATTTGTCATGATGATTGTCCTCTTTACTTCTATCACCCTTCCACCGGATGCAGGGATCAGTTACCGGTGGATAATGGACCTGCTAGCCTCTTATTTTCTGCTGCTGTTTTATTTCCTGGTCCTATCCTTAATGATTCGCTGGGGAGAGGAGCTTTCTGCTGAAAAAACCTTGCAGCGGACATATTTCTCTTCCCTGACTGCTTACATTCTCTTCGTTTTCCTCGTATAGGTTAGCAGACAATCGTAAAAAGGCGGAATTCAACATCGTGTCTGCACAATGATTGAATTCCGCCTTTTCATGAATAGTGCCGGAAACTTAAGCCGCTGAATCCTGCAGCTTCTTTGCTTTTCTTTTTCGAATACTCCTGGAAACAAGAAATACCAGAAATCCTCCTGTTGTATTCATGATCAAATCATCCACATTAAACACCCGCATCCAGATAAAGCCGGTAAAGGAAAGAAGAAGCTGCAGGGATTCAATCAGCAGACTGGTGCCCAGCAGCAGGAGCAGCGCTTTCCATACACGCTGCACCTTAAACAATGCAGATAAGTAAAATCCTAATGGCATCAGCATAAGAAAATTAAAAAACGTTAAGCGTGCGTTATTAAAAAATGGATACCCGTCAAACCTTTCGTAAGTGCTCCATTCCTGAATAAAATAGAAAGGCTCAAGCTGCATACGGACAGGGGCCTCGTGGATTGGAGGAATATGGATGCCGCCTATTGTAAGCTGCACCACGATCGCACCGTACCAAATAAAACTGTAGAACATCAAACGGTGAAATACGGTTTTCTTTTTCCCTTTTCCATCCCTCCACACAAAAACGATAAATATGATGGCTCCCAACAGAATTGCAGGAATTGTTACTTGGCCCATTGTTTGTTCCACTCTCCAATGTCAAAAGCAAACGGTTATTCCCTTAGTAGAGAAACACCAGCTTTTATCTGAAATATGATTTCTATATTGTATAGTATATTTTAATAAATTAAAAAAATTAGCTGAAATCGGGAACTTTTTTCTTCCAAAAACGTATAATTACCTAATATGGTTTTTATTGGAGGATTGATAGTGTGATAGCTCAGACTCTCGGAAAAACCCTTATGTACATAATCGGAACCTGTGTTGTTTTGCTTTTGGCGGGACTCATTTATACGTTTTGGGTAGGCGGGGATGTAATGGATATGGTGATGGCGTGGTTTAAAAAAGAGTAATGAAAAACCACAACCCCGCTGCGGGCTGTGGCCTCTTCATGCCATTATTGTGCGGTATAGCCGCCGTCAAGGATCACCGCCTGGCCCGTTACACCTCCTGCCTTATCACTTGCAAGAAACAATGTGTAATCCGCTACCTCTTTTACACTGAGCAGCCGCTTTTGAGGGACAAGCGGATAAATAACTTCTTCCAGCACTTTTTCAAGCGTTACCTCCCTGTTTTTGGCCAGATCATCAAGCTGATTTCTCACTAGAGGCGTGTCCACATAGCCGGGACAAAGTGCATTCACCGTTACGCCGTGCTCAGCTCCTTCCAGTGCTGCCACCTTTGTTAATCCATTCACGCCATGCTTTGCGCTATTATAGGCCGCCTTTCCTGCAAAACCTACCAGCCCATTAATTGAGGACATATTGATAATCCGTCCATACCTCTGCTCCTTCATAACAGGAAATACTTTTTTAATTGCAATAAACGGAGCCACCAGCATGATTTTCATTAAAAGCTCAAATTTTTCTGTCGGAAACTCTTCAATCGCTGCTACATATTGCATTCCTGCATTATTTATAAGGACATCCAGTCTGCCGTAATGAACGATTGCTTCTTCAATCGATTTTTCAATCTCAGCTTCCTGCGTGACATCACAGCGCAGTCCTATACAGTTGTATCCTTTTTCAGCCAATGTCTGTGCAGCCTGTTCGACCCGTTTTTCATCAAGATCTGTCAGCACAACTTTGGCTCCTTCTCTGGTAAATTCGCAGCCGATCTCGTATCCAATACCGCTGGCAGCTCCAGTTATAAATACCACCTTGTTTTCAACCATTTTAAGCTCCTCCTGTCTGCCTTTTTCATCATGAATCAGATTCCAAGTCCCAGAGAAAACAGCGCAATGGCGATGCCAAGACCAATCAATGGTACGATGACCGTTACAACACCTACCGGCCCGTATGCGTCCTTATGTGTTTCTCCGCACACCCCTCGGATGGTGGTTACAACATATCCGTTATGAGGCAGCGAATCGAGAGCGCCGGAGGAAATGGCCACCGTTCGATGGAGTGCTTCAGGATTCACCCCCATATCCATGTAGTGCGGTGCCAGCAGCGGCAGCGCAATGACTTGTCCGCCTGATGCAGACCCTGTAAGTCCGGCAATGACACTTACAGCAATTGCCCCTCCAATAAGCGGACTTCCGGGAATACTGGTCATCGCGTCAACTGCCACATTAAAGGCAGGAACCTTTTGAGCGACCCCGCCAAATCCGACTACTGCTGCTGTATTTCCGATGGCGATTAACGCACCGATTGTTCCTTCTGACATAGCTTTTCCAAAATTAATAAAGTATTTTCGATTTAATATATAGGTCGTAACAATTCCTCCGAGCAACGCAATAACTAACGCAGAGGTTAATAGGGCATTATGAAAAATAAATGAAATCAGCAAAACGACAATAAGGGGGATGGCACTTAAAGCAGGATTAGGAAGCTTCCTATTTTCTACAACCGGGTCTGTTTCCCTTGCTTCAAAGCGTTCTCCACGTCCTACAGCCTTACTAATCATCCGCTTCAGCCACCAGTAGCCTGTGATCATCATAAAAACAGCTACCAGTAAACTCACTTCCCAGCCTGCATAGGCCGTTGTGTTTAAATAATCAATCGGGATCCAGTTTTGAATTTCCGGTGACCCGGCAGATGTCATGGTAAACGTTACTGAACCAAAGGCCAAAGCAGCCGGAATAAATCGTCTTGGGAGATCCGCCTGCTTAAACAAGCTGAGTGCCATTGGAAAAACGGAAAATGCTACTACAAACAAGCTGACTCCCCCATAAGTTAATACAGCACATGAAAGAACAATCGCAAACACGGCTTTTTTAATTCCGAATACGTTTACAAGCCACCTTGACACACTGTCTGCTGCCCCGCTATCCTCCATTACTTTTCCAAAAATGGCTCCTAGTAAAAACATAGGAAACCACGATGTAATGAAGCCCGAGAACCCTCCCATATAATTCGTCAAAAAGTTGGACTCTCCTTTTCCCACCAGCTGCGGAAATAACGGCATCCCGCTGAAAAGCGCCACAACCAGCGCACAAAGCGGACCTGCTACAAGAAGATTCATGCCCTTCATCGTTAATACAATAAGTAATATAAGTCCTCCAACCAACCCAATCATACTTAACATTGTTCTTCCTCCCTGCCCTCTTTTTAATTTCTTCTTTCATAGAAATCTCCCATTGAAAAAAGCATTGTTTTTCAAAGCACCGGCAAACAAACTACTCCTGAATGTAATCGCTTACAATTTAGCAGGATAAAACTCATCACCAGGATCGAAATCCACTGTTGGCGCCCTAAATGTAAGTACGATAAAAATTTTTAAATATTTCGACTTATTACGTTTTACAGTGTACCTTTTATAGATTAATAGGTAAAATGAATAATAATTATAATACCTATAACTAAAAACTATAGGTTATCTACATTTAAAAACTCGATAGATTTCCACTTTTTTAAAAAAGGGGTTACCGTATGGATATCAGACAGCTGATGTACTTTATTGAGGTGGCAAAACATAAAAGCTTTACCAAGGCTTCCCGCTCGCTCCATGTTACCCAGCCCACTTTAAGTAAAATGGTAAAGGGTCTGGAGCTTGAGCTGGAAGTAACATTAATTGATCGCTCTGCCAAACAGATTCATTTAACAGATGCGGGAGAGATTGTTTTTATTCAAGCTCAAAAAGTAGTAAATGGCCTGGATGATCTCTCCGCTTCTCTTTACGATGTAATGAACCTGAAGAAGGGAAAAATAAAGATTGGACTTCCTCCAGTGATCAGCACTCTTTTTTTCCCAACCATTATTGCGGAATTTCAAAAAGAATATCCGGATGTTGCGGTGATGCTTGCTGAAGACGGTGCAAAAAAAGTGGAACAAAAAGTATTGGATGGCGAGGTTGATCTGGGGTTTGTTCTGCTGCCGGTTAATGAAGAGCAGTTTGACGTTGTTCCCTTTGTTCAGCAGGAAATTAAACTTCTCGTCCATGAGTCACATCCTTTAGCAAACCGGAAAGTCGTTGATCCGATTGAGCTGAAGGAAGATAAATTCCTGCTGTTAAGCAAAGAATTTACGCTAAATAGCAGAACCATTGAGGTTTGCATCAGTCAGGGCTTTACGCCTCAAATTGCGTATGAAAGCTCCCAGTGGGATTTTATTGTTGGAATGGTGGAGAAAAATCTCGGCGTCACACTGATGCCAAAACTGATCTGCGACCGGGTAAAGGACGGGCCTTTCAAAATGATCTCTCTGACAAAGCCTTTCCCTTGGCATCTGGGGATGATTTTAGCCAAAAACAGATATGTCCCCTACACATCGAGAGAATTTATCTCTCTTGTAAAATCCCTGCCGCAAGGATAGGCTGGGCGTTCACACACACAGAACATTTGGAGTGAAATACACTAATTAACAAGTGACAGACACCGGCAGCTGATGCAGCAATTGTCGGACCTTTGTTTGTCCTGTAAAAATAGGTTTCTTCCAGAAAGGGTAATGTGTGATGAACGAATATTACTATATGAATTCTTATCCCTACTATGATCAGATGTCTGTCTATGATCAACGAATTCTTTCCCCCATCAACTGGTTTCCTCTTCCCGGCGGTGGACAGGGCGGCGGTCAGGGATTTCCTTTTCCAGGCGGAGGACAAAGCGGTGGTAATACACAACAGAATGCAAGTGCTCCAACCACCCCGCCCCCTTCACAAATTCCGCCTAAACCCTTTACTGCTCAAGGAGGCCCGTCTGTTTTCCTAGTTGACCCCAATGTCATTCGTCCATGTCTTTTCCGATTTACTTATGTATGGCTGACGAGTGGAGCCTCATTCTGGTTTTATCCAGTCGTATTAGGTAACAATTCCGTTGGCGGATTTTATTGGAACAGCAGACAGTTCCGCTGGATGTACATCGGACTCGACACCCGTAATATAGAAGTCGTCAGCTGTTCTTAACTAAAAACAGGAGCTTTAGTGGTCAGATGCTGAACCGCTTAAGCTCCTGTTTTACGTGGGATTTTTTCTTTGAACCTTGTTTAAATACGAAACGATGGACGTTTTAATCGAAGCGTATGCACCTACTGCAGCATTCCCATAAAAAAATCCCATAAACAGTCCAGCAGCCAAATGACCTTTATGACTGATAAAAATAGAAAGAACTAACCCAAGAGCGTTTGCGAGGGTCGGGATGATAAATTTTGGAATAAGGAATCGCATTTTCAGCAGCTGGATCATTACGACAATTGCAGGAACAGCGATGACCGCATCCCAAAAATTTGTTTGGATCTCTGGAAAACTCATGACTTCCCCCCTTTCCACTAGCTTTCCGTCTAAAAGTAAATCCATACAAAAAAGTTTTAAAACAGGGATATTCATCCAAGAACCCAAACCGGGTTAGGCATAAGCTTTAAAGAATGAACTTATAGGAGGGTACGCTTATGAACAACGGCATGTATTCTTTACATGATGGATATACGTATGACAATCAATCGTATGAAACAGACCAAAGACAATTTGGAAGGCCATTTGGAAGACCTTTTGGATACGGACGGCCTTTTGGTTACGGCCGGCCTTTCGGATATGGCAGACCATTCGGTTACGGCTTTCCAGCAGGTTTTGCAGGCGGGCTTTTGACAGGAGCACTTTTAACTCCTGGATTAGGCTACGGCTATGCTTACCCGCCTTATCCGTACCCGTATCCTTATTACTATTAAGGGACCGTAACCCCCAAACCTTAGAAAAGGCCAGCGCCGTCCTTGGGAAAATCGTTTACGTGAAGCGCAGTGAACCGGTCGCAGAGCCCGAGACACCTTGTCTCAGGCTCTTATTCATTTGCAAAAATCAGAAGAATAATTGATGCATGAAAATAGCCCTTTACAATTTTCTAGTCATTACGGCTCATTTTGTGCAATATTTGTGCAACCGCTTACATAAATAACATGCTTGTTTTATAATTCTAAATAATACCACTATTCTATTTTAGGAGGGAAAAAAGCACGTGAAAAATCAAAAATGGCTTTCCTGCTTGCTCGCAATGGTGTTGGTTCTATCATTCATTCCGATTGCGCAACCGATTGCATCTGTTCAGGCAGAAGATTCATCTACTTACACTTCTTTAATTGTCCATTATCAGGAGGATCCGAATACTGTCCAGGATTGGAACTTATGGGTTTGGGCGGATGGAGCCGAGGGCCAGGTACATAATTTTACGGATGAAGATGCATTTGGCAAAATCGCCAGGGTTGATCTGGATGGTGCCCACGATCGCATTGGATTTATCGTGCGGACGGATGAATGGGAAAAAGATGGCGGTGACAGATGGACGGATGTAGAAGCCGGTGTTGCTGAGGTTTGGATTAAATCAGGCGATGACACGGTTTATACTGAACCGCCGGATGGTGAATATCGAGACTTCCCTTCTTTTAATGAGGTCGATTTAACGGTCCATTACTACCGCTATGACAATAACTATGAAGGCTGGGATTTATGGGCATGGCCCGGCAGCGGAGATGGACAAACCGTTGAATTCACTTCAGAGGATGATTTCGGAAAAACAGCAGAGGTTACGTTGACCGATGAAGAAGCATTTGATCGAATCGGATTGATTGTCCGAAAAAATGAAGGAGATAATGACTGGGCGGATCGCGAATTCGGAGATCGGATTATCCGGCAGATCCAAGAAGACGGGAAGGCTGAAATCTGGTTAGTCCAAGGTGAGGAAGGCATTTACTATGACCCAAATCATATTGACCGCGACCCGAAAATTTTGCGTGCAGCGATCGACGGCCTTAACGAGATTACGCTCACAACGAATTTTCCAATTGACACTTCCCTTGAAGATCCGGGAATTGAATTAAGCGGCGGCCTGGACATTGAGTCCATAGAGCCTGTAAACGAAGGAGAAACCCAGACCACGCAAGTGAAAATTTCAACAAAACAGGAAATTGATCTGACAAAGACGTATAAAGTCATCACGGACGTGTTTGGTGAAGCGACAATCCAGGTTGGAAAAGTTGTACGATCAGAAGCGTTTGATGAGGAATACTTTTATGACGGTGATGACTTAGGAAATACGTATACAGAACAGCAGACCGATTTTAAAGTATGGGCTCCTACAGCAAGTGAAGCAATGCTTGTGACCTATGATGCCTGGGATGATGCCGACGGAACAGAAATAGCGATGGAAAAAGGTGATAAGGGTACATGGAAAGCATCTTTAAGCGGAGATCAGGACGGCCTTCTCTACACGTATAAGGTGAAAATTGGAGATGAATGGCGAGAAGCGGTAGATCCTTATGTACGTTCGACGTCTGTTAACGGAGATAAAGGAGCCGTAATTGACCTTGATGAAACAGATCCGGATGGCTGGGACAATGGAAAAGGATTTACCTCCTCCCCTCACCCTGAAGATGCCATCATTTATGAACTTCATGTCCGGGACTTGTCCATTCAGCCTGAAAGCGGGATCGAAGAAAAAGGAAAGTACCTCGGGGTCTCAGAGTTAAAAACAACGGGTCCTGAAGGAGTAAGAACCGGCTTGAACCACATTAAAGATCTTGGAGTCAGTCATGTACAGTTTCTTCCAATCTATGACTACCGCACAGTGGATGAAACGAAGCTCGACACGCCTCAATTTAACTGGGGATATGATCCGAAAAATTACAATGTCCCAGAAGGATCTTATGCAACGGATCCGTATGATCCTGATGTTCGTGTAACGGAATTAAAGGAAATGATCCACACCCTGCATCAGGAGAACCTCGGAGTGGTTATGGATGTTGTTTATAACCATATGTACGCCGTGAATGAATCAAACTTTAATCAGCTTGTTCCCGGCTACTATTTCCGCTATAACGAAGATGGCACTCTGGCTAATGGGACAGGGGTAGGAAATGATACAGCCTCTGAAAGAAGAATGATGGAGAAATTCATTGTAGACTCCGTTTCCTACTGGGCAGAGGAATATAAGATGAATGGTTTCCGCTTTGATCTTATGGGAATTCACGATACAGATACGATGAATGCTGTACGGGAAGCTCTTGATGAGATTGATCCTTCTATCATCGTACTTGGAGAAGGATGGGATCTTAACACCCCTCTTGATCCTCAGCGAAAAGCCAATCAGAAAAATGCAGAAGATATGCCTCGTGTCGCCCATTTTAACGATACTCTTCGCGATGGGGCAAAAGGCAGTGTCTGGGAAGATGCAGACCCGGGCTTTATTAACGGCAAGCAGGGGATGGAAGAAATAATGAGACAAAGTGTTGCCGGCGGACTGGACTACGATGACAGCACAGCCACCTACCGTGATCCTGATCAGGTCGTTCAATATGTAGAAGCTCATGACAACCTGACTTTGTGGGACAAGCTGGAAAAAACAAATCCTGACGCTACTGAAAACGAGAAAATAGCCATGCATAAGCTTGGTTCTTCTATTGTGCTCACCTCACAGGGTATTTCGTTTATCCATGCTGGCCAGGAATTTATGCGCACAAAAGGCGGAGACCATAACAGCTATCAGTCTCCGGATTCCGTCAATCAGCTTGACTGGGAAAGACGCGCTGAGTTTGATGAGGAAGTAGATTATATGAAAGGATTGATCGATCTTCGCCAGCGATTTGAAGCATTCCGTTTAACGGACGGCGATGAAATCGAAGACCGCCTTTCGTTTATAAAAGCACCAAGGAATGTTGTTGCTTATACTCTTGAGGAGAAAAAGCATCGGAATCTTGTCGTTATCCATAATGCAAATAAAGGAGCTGCAGCTGTCAAGCTTCCTGGAAAGGGACCTTGGAAAGTGCTGGTGGACAGTGAAGATGCCGGAACCAAAATTTTAGCCATTCGCCACGGAAATACCGTCAAAGTAAAAGGATTAAGCTCGATGGTGCTGCTTAAGGATGGGAAATTAAAATAGGGTGGCAATTGAACAATAGGACGGCTTTTTGAAAAAGAAGGGTGTTGGGCAAGTCAGATTTTACTGGCTTTCTTAACACTCTTCTTTTCATCTCTCCGCCTATCCGTTCATTGACAGAAAAAATTTACCAGTCCTATAATAAGTTCAGCACAACTTTACAGTGGAAAGGATGACTACCGAATGAATAAACCTAAAGGAAATCGCATTGCTTTAATTGGGACAGGTTTTGTGGGTTCTAGTTATGCATTTGCTCTTCTTAATCAAGGTGTCGCAGATGAATTAATCATGATTGATATGAATGAAGAAAAGGCAAAAGGTGATGTACTCGATTTAAATCACGGAAAGGTATTTGCAGCGAATCCTTTAGGAATCCGGTTCGGCACGTATGAAGATTGCCATGATGCGGATATCGTGGTCATCTGTGCAGGCGCCAATCAAAAGCCTGGGGAAACACGGCTTCAGCTGGTGGAAAAAAACCTGAAAATCTTTCATTCTATTGTGACTCAGGTTACGTCAAGCGGTTTTGACGGCATTTTTCTCGTCGCCACCAATCCAGTGGACGTGTTAACATACGCAACCTGGAAATACAGCGGCTTTCCTAAAGAAAGAGTCATCGGTTCAGGAACCATTCTGGATACAGCCAGATTCCGCTTTTTGCTGGGAGAGTATTTTAACGTTGCCCCGCAAAATGTCCACGGCTACATTATCGGCGAGCATGGGGACAGTGAGTTGCCGGTCTACAGTTCAGTCGATGTGGGCGGGGTTTCAGTTATGAAGATGATTGAAAAAAACAATACCTATTCGCAGGAGGATCTTGATGATATTTTTGTAAATGTACGCGATGCTGCCTATCAGATTATTAACAGTAAAGGCGCCACCTATTATGGAATCGCTATGGGGCTGGTCCGCATAACAAAAGCCCTCCTTCATAATGAAAACAGCATCCTGACCGTTTCTGCTCTTCTTGAAGGAGAATATGGAGAAGACGATGTTTATATAGGAGTCCCAGCTGTCTTAAATCGTCATGGAATACGGGAAATCATCGAGCTTGATCTTAGTTCCCATGAGAAGGATCTATTCCGTAAAAGCGCTGCTACCTTAAAAGAAACTCTGGCTCCTCACTTTTCAGAATAAGAAGTGGTTCTAATTGGACTGTAATGCCTTTATTTCTTTACAGCTATAAATAAACAAAAAAACTTGAGACAGAAGTGTCTCAAGGTTTACGACCGGTTCACTGCGCTTCAGGCTGACGCTTTCCGCAGGGACGGCGCTGAGCCTTTTCAGAGCCTTGCTCTGTAAAGGCTCAGCTTGCCGTCATATCCTGCAGGAGTCGCCACCTTCCGCTCCGCTCACCTCATACTAATAAATATAATTGGTCTCGTTTTAGTACTTTTTTCAGCTTTTACTCTGCTTCATCCCCGCTCATACTGAACGCGATGAAGATTTGCAAAGATGCCTTCCTGTTCAAGCAGCTCTTCATGGGTTCCGTCCTCTGCTATTCCATCTTCGGTTACAACGACGACCCGGTCCGCTTTTCTGATTGTAGCTAGACGATGGGCAATGACAAGTGTCGTACGCCCTTTAGAAAGTTCTGCTATGGCTTCCTGAATAATCGATTCTGTTTCTGTATCGAGCGCTGAAGTCGCCTCATCTAAAATAAGGATCGGCGGATTTTTCAGGAACATGCGGGCAAGCGCAATCCGCTGCTTTTGGCCTCCGGAGAGCTTAAGTCCCCTCTCCCCTATTTGAGTGTCATAGCCAAGAGGGAGTGATTGGATAACAGACTCCAGGTTTGCCCGTCTTGCTGCCTCTTTTATTTCTTCCTCTGTCGCCCCGAGTTTTCCGTAAGCGATATTTTCTTTTAAGGTGCCTGTAAATAAAAATACGTCCTGCTGCACGATGCCAATCTGACTGCGAAGCGATTCCTTAGTCATTTTCCGAATATCCATATGATCAATCGTAATCGCCCCTTCTGTTACATCATAGAAGCGCGGAATAAGGGAACAAATTGTTGTTTTGCCGGCTCCAGAAGGTCCAACAAACGCAACCGTCTCTCCTTGTTTAAGCGATAGAGAGATGTTTTTCAGGACAGGCTTGTACGCATCGTAGCTGAACGAAACGTCATGAAAGTCAATTTGCCCCTTCAATTCCTTCACATCTTTGGCATCCGGATGGTTGGAAATATCCGGTGACTGATCCAGCATATCGGTGAATCGCTTAAAACCAGCCATGCCCTTTGGATACATTTCAAGCAGCGCACTGATCTTATCAATAGGCTTAAACAGCACATTGATATAAAGAACAAAGCCTACTAATTCTCCATAGGTGATTTCGTTGGTAAAGCTTAACCAAGCTCCGTATACCAGAACCACCAGGACAATTAAACGCGTCATCATGTAGATCCCCGATGAGCTGTAAGACATTACTTTATAAGCACTTATTTTTGTCTTGCGGTAGGTTTTGTTATCTGTCGTAAAGCGGTCGATCTCATGATTTTCATTTGTAAAGGATTGGACCACGCGAACACCTGACACACTGTCCTCTACTCTGGCATTCACCTCTGCAATATCCCCGTACATTTTCTTCCAGGCCTTGTTCATTTGAATATTGCAATAGGTAATCAGCCAGATTAAAAATGGCACGACAATAATGGCAACCAAAGCGAGTTTTACATTAATCGTGAGCATAATCCAGAAAGCTCCGATGAAGGTCATAAACGCAATAAAAATATCCTCCGGTCCATGATGGGCAAGCTCGCCAATATCAAATAAATCATTCGTGATACGGCTCATCACATGACCGGTCTTGGTATTATCAAAGAAGCGAAAAGACTGCTTTTGAACGTGCTCAAACAGCTCCTGCCTCATATCCGTTTCAATATTAATGCCCAGCTTATGTCCCCAATAGTTCACTACGTATTGAAGCGAGGTGCTCATTAAGTATAGAACCAGAAGGATAAAGCTTACCCACGTGATGGCCTGCCAGTTCCCCTCCGGGAGAAGCTCATCAATAAACCAGGCAACAGCAAGCGGAAAACCTAATTCTAAAAGACCGACCAGCACGGCACAGCTAAAGTCAGCAGCAAAAAGCTTTTTATGTGGCTTATAGTACTGAAAAAATCGTTTAAGCATCGGACAATTCTCCTCTATACACTCTCTTATCAAAAAGCAATACACTTATTTTACAGGATAACTCAGTTTTTGCCATCCGTTATCTTAGGAAAGCGAAGGATTATTTAATGATCCAGCTTCAAAATAATCCATGCAGCAGCCGCCAATACAGGAAGCTCAATTAACGGAGCAGCTACGAGTGCAAGCGCAACAAGCGGCTCTTCAGGAAATGCGGAAATAGCAATCGCAAGTCCGATTGGGGAATTTCTTGCCAGCGTTGTCATGTGAAAGCTTGCCAAATCCCTTTTCGACAAGCCGAGCCATTTTCCTGCCGCTCTCGCCACCACAAACATGAGGGTAAAAAAGAGAAGAATTGCCGTAAGCAAACGGACAAGCAGTGAAGGATTTTCCGTTAGCAAATCTCCATGAGCCGCAAAGATGGCAATAATCGCCGTGCATAGCAAAAAAACTGGAACGTAATGGAGTTTTGCCAGCCATTTCTCCCTTTTCCCTGACCGTCCCATCCATAGTCTGACCAGCCAGGCAGTGAATAACGGAATCAGGAGAATGGCAATCGCACCTTGAATGAATGAGGTAAATGGAATTTCATCTGTTGTTCCCGTAAACAGATAAAGGTAGAACGGAAGCAATAAAATCTGAAGCAATAGGTTAACAGGCAGGATGCTCGTTGAGAGCGCTGTATTCCCTCTTGCCATTTGGGTAAAAATAATATACCAGTCTGTGCAGGGAGTAACCATCAGCAAGATAAAGCCAATCCAGACAGCCGGCTCATCCGGCAGGATTAAGGAGGCAATACTCCATGCTAAAATTGGTGTCAAAATAAAGTTTATTCCAATACTCGATAAAAAAAATGTACGGTGGGCGAACGCCTGTCCGATTTCTCTGAATGAAATCTGCAGAAAAGAAAAAAAGAGCATCGCAATCAGAAGTGGAATCAGCATGTCAGCCATGATGTTTTTCAAAAGATGAATTTGTCCTGCTCCAATTCCAAGGGAAATTGATAGGAGAATCCATAAGGGGTAAAGCTTTTCAGTTTTATTCATAGTACACCGCTCCTTCTCTCTCATTATACATAGGTTTCAATCATTTTTAATACGGGTAGATACGATTCATCTACACTATTCATACATTAACATATTTTTACATCATTAAGATTCAAAAGAACTACGTTTAATAGATTAATCGTTTTATTAACCCTAGGAGGAATGAACAAATGGAACGTAATCATACCATGTTACAATTTTTCGAATGGCATGTAGCATCAGACGGTGATCACTGGAACAGACTTCGGGATGCTGCAGCAGATTTAAAAGCTAATGGCATAGATGGTGTGTGGATTCCTCCAGTTACGAAAGGCCAATCAGTAGACGACCCGGGCTATAGTGTATATGACCTCTACGATTTAGGTGAATTCGATCAAAAAGGTACAACCCGAACTAAATATGGCACAAAGGATGAGCTTCATGAAGCGATCGCTGCCTGCCATGAGCATGGTATTTGTGTATATGTTGATGTGGTCATGAATCATAAGGCTGGAGCGGATGAGACCGAAACGTTTCAAGTCATTGAAGTAGACGCAGAAGATCGTTTAAAAGAAATCTCGGAACCCTTTGATATTGAAGGATGGACAAAATTCACGTTTCCTGGCAGGGGGGATAAGTATTCCGACTTTAAATGGAACTTTAATCATTTTAACGGCACCGATTGGGATGAAAAAGAAGGAAAAACGGGCTTCTTTCGTATCCTTGGTGACAATAAAAGCTGGAACGATAACGTGGATGATGAATTTGGAAACTATGACTACCTAATGTTCGCCAATATTGATTATCAACATCCTGAAGTTAGGGAAGAAATGATTAGTTGGGGAAAATGGCTTCCGGATACTTTATCCTGTGACGGATTCCGTTTAGATGCGATCAAGCATATCAGCCATGAATTTATTGATGAGTTTATACGGGAAGTTAAGAATCACGTAGACGGAAATTTCTATATGGTAGGAGAATACTGGAACGATGATGTAGAAGCCTGCGGCAGCTTTTTGGAGGAAACCAACTATCAGCTTGACCTTTTTGATGTCATGCTGCATTATAACCTCCACGAAGCATCCTTAAAGGGCAGTGACTTTGATCTTTCGACGATTTTTCATGGGACATTGGTGGAAAAATATCCGCTTAATTCTGTTACATTTGTTGACAATCACGATTCTCAGCCAGGAGAATCGCTTGAATCCTGGATTGATGACTGGTTTAAGCCAAGTGCCTATTCATTGATCCTTTTGCGTAAAGACGGCTATCCATGTATTTTTTATGGTGATTATTTTGGCATCGGCGGAGAAAATTCACTGGATGGAAAAAAAGAAGCACTGGACCCTCTTGTATATGTTCGCGCCCACAAAGCCTACGGCCAGCAGGATGATTACTTTGACCATCCGAATACAATCGGCTGGGTAAGACGCGGTTCTGAAGAGTTTCCTCATTCTGGCTGTGCCGTTGTCATTACAAACGGGGAAGCCGGCAACAAAAAAATGTTTGTCGGTGAAAATCGAACAGGCGAAGAATGGGTAGACTACACGCAATCTCATGAAGACCGCGTAAAAATTGATGAAGACGGCTATGGCGACTTTCCTGTTCAGGCAGGCAGCGTCTCAGTGTGGGCCTTTCCTGGATTTTAAGAAATGCCCCAGTCTCTCTGCAAACTATATACCGATTTAATTAAAATAGAAATGACTTCACGAAGCTGGATTCGTGAAGTCATTTTTGTGCAGTATGTCTTTTACTTTACGTCACCATTCAGTTGTCTTTCGTTTGATGGGAAGTATGCCCGGTACAAATGATTGACTGCCTTCATAACTGAAGCACCGTCTACGCCAAACATCATACTGACCTCTGAGGAGCCCTGATTAATCATTTTTATATTTGCACCTGATTCTGCCAGCGCTTGCGCAGCTTTTGAAGCAACGCCGACTGTGTGCTTCATCCCTTCCCCCACTACCATGATCATAGCGAGATTCCGTTCAATATTAATGTCATCAACCTCGAGCTCTTTTTCAATTCGGTCGATCACCCGTTTTTCCTTGCCATTTTCCAACTGATGAGAGCGTAAAATAACCGAAAGATTATCAATTCCTGAAGGTGTATGCTCATATGAAATGCCTTCATCCTCTAAAATGGCAAGAAGACGCCTCCCGAATCCAAGCTCTCTGTTCATTAAGTATTTTGTTATATTCACACTGCAAAAGTCCGTGTCGCTGGCAATTCCGATTACAGGCTGTCCATTTAATTCCCTTTCCAGTACGATACGTGTTCCGGCCGCTTCAGGCCGATTGGTATTCTTCACTCTCACCGGAATTCCCTTTTGAAAGACTGGCTGCAATGCTTCATCATGAAAAACAGAAAAACCGGAATAGGCAAGCTCCCTCATTTCACGATAGGTAATTTCCTTCAGTTCACATGGATGATCCACCATTTTGGGACTGACACAATAAACGGAGTCGACATCTGTAAAATTCTCATATTCCTCTGCGTCCATCCCGGCAGCGATGATTGATCCCGTAATATCTGAGCCCCCTCTCGGAAACGTCACGATATTGCCCTGATAAGAATAGCCAAAGAATCCGGGTATCACCAGGATGCCTTCCAAGCTCCGCAATTTGCTGATTCGTTCATACGCTTCCGGCAAAATCTGCGCGTTGCCCGGCTCGTCGGTAACGACCATTCCTGCGTCCTTTGGAGACACATAAGATGCCTGATGGCCAAGCGATACAAGATAGGCTGTCATCACTCTGGCATTCATATCTTCTCCGCTTGCTTTGAGCGCATCCAGAAGTCTCTCCCCGTCCTCTCCATAAAGCGATATTAATTCCTTTAAAATTCCTTCAAGCTGCTCCTTCAACTCTTGATCCAGCCCAAGGTCTTCAATAATTTCATAATAGCGTTCCAGTACTGCTTCAAAAAATATCTGATTGTATTGACCATCTTGCACAGAGCGAGCAAGCTGAATAAGAAGGTCCGTTGTTTTTTCGTCTCCATCGAATCGTTTGCCGGGAGCAGAAACGACGATGGCTTTTCGGGCTTGATCTGCAAGAATAATGCTGCCGGCTTTTTTATATTGCTCTGCACTTGCAACCGAACTGCCGCCGAACTTAACCACTTTCATAGAGACAAAACTCCTTTATTTTGTCCACCCTTGAAATACATTTGTTCTCTATAGATGGAATTTTATAGATTAGTATACTAGACTGTCTGCTGATTGTCATTAAAAATAAAACATTTTACGAAAGAAGGTTGCAATCACAAAAAATGGGTAAAGATTTTTATGAGAAAGAAAGGTGGAGATAAAGATGGGGAAAGTACTACTAACAGGTGCAGCAGGCGGTTTAGGAACAGTCCTGACGAAAGCATTGAAAGACGAATTTGACCTCGTGCTGACAAATCGCTCCGAACCGGAAGAGCCGGTGGATGGCGTGCCATTTATTAAAGCGGACTTAAATGATTTCGAGGCCATTGAAGCAATTTTTAAAGAACATGACATTGAAACCGTGCTTCATTTTGGCGGTCTTCCAGTAGAAAATGAATTTGAAGCCATACTCGATGCTAATTTAAGAGGAACCTACCACGTTTACGAAGCAGCCAGACTTCATGGCGTAAAAAGGGTCATTTACGCAAGCAGCATACACGCTGTTGGATTTCTCGACGCCCGAAACGCTCCATACGATATCCATACAGAAACCCGTCCGGATACCTTTTACGGTTTAAGTAAAGTTTATAATGAGGATATGGGCAAGCTGTATCACGACAAATTTGGTTTGGAAGTAGTCAATCTCCGCATTTGCGGCTGTGTAGAAGAACCGGATTCAAAAGAGCATCTGATGATCTGGCTTAGCCATAATGATTTAATCCAGCTTGTGAGAAAATCCATTACTGCCGAAATCAATGATGTAGTGACAATCTACGGGATCTCCGCAAATACCAGAAGCTTCTTTCATGTTGATCCTGAAAACCCGCTTGGCTATAAGCCACAGGACAATGCAGAGGATTATATTCATAAACTCCCAGACTCTTTTGGCCATGAAGATGACCGCAAATTTGTCGGGGGGCATCAGTTTGTTAAAGAAGATGCCATAGATAACTAATTTACACCCACTAAAAGAGGGTGGGACAAAACTTAAAAAAGTTTAAAAATGAGGATATATTTATTAATAGTAGTAGGTGAGCGGAACGGAAGGCGGGGACACCTGCAGGACATGACAGCAAGCTGAGTCTTTACAGAGCAAGGCTCTGAAAAGTCTCAGCGCCGTCCCTGCGGAAAGCGTCCGACTGAAGCGCAGTGAACCGGTCGTAGAGCTTGAGACACTTTTGTCCCAGGCTCTTTTTCTTACTCAACTGTCAAATGAAGAGACATTCCATCTTCTTTATACTTGCCCGGTATCGAGCCAATCCCCTCAATAGAAATAAAACCATTCTGTAAAAGCGGCTTTTCCGGTAAATTCAACTGCAGCCGATTAAACTGGAGGAAGTTGTCACCATAGTAAATAAGCGCAGGCTGATTAATTAAGTAATCCTGCTGATTGATTTGAAGCTTAACGAAGTAACGGTGGAGAAGCCGGTTGCCAACGTTCACCATATTAATAGGATCAAAGAAGGTGGCCTTCATGTCTCCTTCAATTGTCAGCTTATACCCGCTTGAGTTTTTAAACTCCTGTATTTTCTTATTTTTTTGCTGATAAACATACTGGTACACCTGACAGGCTTCTTCAGAAGTGTTTAGCTCCTCTTCATTCATCTGTGCAGCATTGTAATCAATATAACTTAAAATAAATTCATAAAGCGTCAGCTCTGAATGAACAAATGACTCTTTCCACTTATCATCGATTTGATCTAAAAGCAGACACAAAAAAAGACCTGACACATAGCAGCTTTTTCTTAAATGGAGGTTGGTTTCCTGCGAATTCAGCAAGGCCTGTCGGTAGAACTGCAGGCACGCATCAGACGGGTCTTCTTCTAAGCCTATCACAGCCTGAAATTTCACGTAGCACGCTGGTCCTTCTACAGATTCCAGCATATATTCGTAATCGATGTCCCCATCCAAAATGGTTTCTCTTTTATTGCGGAAAAAACAAAATGTTTGAAGAGACTTCAGTTTTTTTACAGGATCCTTTTCCTCATAGGCTTCATAGAGAATTCTTCTTTCTTTTATTCGAAGAGTAATATTTTCGATCAATAGAGGGTAACTGACCCCTTTTAGCTCATCCGGGAACCTTTTTTCATCAATTGTCGTCTGATATCCGTGAAAAATCTCATGAATTAAAACCGTATACAAATAATTCACACAGATTTCCTGATCAATGCAGACAATAGCTGTTGGATAATCTTTATATAAAATGAGCGTATTTCCTACAAACTGCTCTTCCCAATCAAAAACGGCCGGCTGACCTTCAATTCCCGGAAAGGCAGGATGATTAAATAAACACACTTTTTCTTTATTGTAAATACAGTACGCGACTGGTTTAAAATTAGGCCACAGCCCTGTCCAGTCTGTTTGGTCCATCTTTTGTTTAATTTCTGCACATACCTGTTCCATCTCCATTGTGAAACTCACCGCCTTTCCTTTGAAATGAGACTCATTAATCTTCGTCTTTTACATCTATGCTGTCTGGAATTGGTTCATTGCGCCACTCTTCAAGAAGATTTTTAGCTTTTTCAAGCTGCTTCAAATGATGATTAAATTGATCTTTATTTACCAGATACTGCGTACCGTCATGCACTGCCCGGATTTTATTTTCATGAATTAATCTGGTAATAGCTGCTTCCGGCAGTGACAGGTAGTCAGAAGCTTCTTTAATCGTAATATACATCAGAACAAAACACCCTTCTTTAGTCCTGTTTATTAGCAAACGATTACATGGGTAATTATACACTTAATCGAGGAAATAAACACGAAATAACTTTTTTGCTAATTTAGAAATTTTACTACTAATCCGGAATTTTCCCAAGTGCATTTTCGTTTTTTATTAAATGGGCAATCCACTGCTTACTGTATCTTTTTTTAGATATCATTCTTCTGCTGTATTTCTAATGGTTATTTTTATAGTTTACCGCAGAAGGAAAAGGGTAAAAACTTAGGAAGCCTTTTATACATACAGTCCGAAATCAAATTATAAAGGCTATTTTTTCCCAATCAATAGATCAGCATAGCAAAGTAAATTCAAGTAATTTATGTTCTTAGAACAAAGCTTATACAAATAGAGGAGGAACAACAATGAAAGCATTATTGCTGCAAGATAAAGGACAATGGAGAGACATGCAGGTCGGAGAGGTGGAAAGACCCTCTCCTGCCAGCGACGAAATTGTCGTTCAGGTAAAGGCAGCCGGATTAAATCCGGTTGATTATAAAACAGGCGAAAACGGCTCTCCAAGCTGGTCTTATCCTCATATACTCGGTCTTGATGTGGCAGGCATTGTGGACGAAGCTGGCTCAGATGTGACGAATTTTACAAAAGGGGATCGTGTAGTGTACTTAAGTGACATGGCTAAAAAAGGAGGCTTTGCTGAATATGCAGTGATAAAAGCGCACACTGTATCAAAGCTGCCGGAGTCTGTATCCTTTGAAGATGCTGCCGCCCTTCCTGTAGCCGCTTATACAGCATATCAGGCACTTTTCTTTAAGCTGCATGCGCAAAAAGATAAAACGATCTTAATTCATGCGGGAGCAGGCGGAGTAGGCGGATTTGCGATTCAGCTTGCCAAATATGCGGGATTAACCGTAATAACCACTGCCTCCCAGAAAAAGCACAGCTATGTAAAAGATCTGGGAGCGGACTATGCCATCGATTATAAAACCGAAGACTTTGTCGAGAAAACAAAAGAACTTACAAACGGTCTTGGTGTAGATTACGTTTTGGATACTGTAGGCAGAGAAAACGCAACAAAATCTCTTGACACACTTGCTTATAATGGACAGATTGCTTTCATAGCCGGACAGCCGGAAATGAATGAATCGATTTCTTTTGCTCACCCTGTTTCCTTTCATCATGTGGCACTCGGCAGTGTTTACCAATCAGGTAATACAGCAGAAGAAAAGACCTTAAAACAAATTGGTGATCACCTGGTTGAATTACTATCGGAAGGTAAAATTACCTCACTGGTTGAAAAAGTGATCTCGCTTGAAGAAGTTCCTGAAGGACTAAAAGAGCTTGAATCACGAAGCTTCACGGGGAAAATGGTAGCAAGAATTTAACAGTTTAAGAGGCTGGGACAAAACTAAAAAAAGTGTAAAAATGAGGAAATTTCATTAAAAGTAGTAGGTGAGCGGAGCGGAAGGTGGCGACTCCTGCAGGATATGACGGCAAGCTGAGACCCCGCTAGGCAAAGCCTGAGGAGGGCTCAGCGCCGTCCCTGCGGAAAGCGTCCGCCTGAAGCGCAGTGAACCGGTCGTAGAGCTTGAGACACTTTTGTTCCAAGCTCTTTTTGGATGATAATCGCTAATGACCATTAGGTTCAGAAATTCCGACAAATTATTTCCCGGGTGATAACATAGCGAATTACCGTATAGGCGTGAGCTGTGAAAGAAATGAGGAGTAAAAGTGAAAAAGAAATCTATTTTTGTATTTGCTTTTATGGCCTTGCTTGGAAGCATCGCCGGCGTTTTTTATTTTCAAATGTTCAATCTGCTCGATTCGGAACTAAATACTCTTTTCTCTATTATTTTATTTATAGGCGGACTTGTCCTTCTTAATTTGCTAATTAACAGGGTCCTTCCGCTTGATGAGTATCCGGTCAGTCATCCAACACGTATTTTGGGCTACGCAGTTTTTGTCATTGTTTTACTCTCTACCGTTTCTGTTTTATCAAGTTGATAAGGGGGGCTGAAGGAATGAAAGCAATCCTGTTTGACCTTGACGGTACACTCCTTGACCGCAAAACCAGCGTTCAGGTGTTTTTAAACAAACAATACGATCGACTATATCCATGGCTCAAAACCATGGATAAAGAAGCGTATATTCAGCGATTTACTGAACTTGAGTGCAACGGCTATGTTTGGAAGGATAAAGTGTATAAGCAGTTAATCGAAGAAAATAGTTTTTCGCATTGTTCAACCGAAATGCTGCTTGATGATTATTTAGAGCATTTTCAAGAAAGCTGTGTTCCTTTTGAAGGCTTACATACCCTGCTTTATTCTCTACGAGCTAAAGGCTATAAACTTGCTTTAGTGACAAATGGCCGGGAAATGATGCAAATGCGCTCCATACGGGGTTTAGGAATTGAAATTTTCTTTGATCAGATCCTGATATCCGAGAAAGAAGGCTGTTCTAAGCCTGATGCTGAAATATTCAACCGCGCACTGAACCGTCTAAATGTACGGCCTGATCAAGCAGTGTATGTCGGCGATCATTTTGAAAATGACATAATAGGAGCCAAAAAGGCAGGCATGAAATCCATATGGAAAAAACATCAGCCTTTCCATGATTCTCAGGCTGATGCAGAAATTGACCAGTTAGTGGAGCTGATTGAGCTAATTGAAACCTGGTGAATTCAGGATCATATTCAGGTTAAAAAAATGCGCCGGAAATAGTCCAGCGCATCTTTTACATCAACGATCCAGTTTTACGATTGAAGCTCCTTCAGAAGGATTGCCCTGGATTAATTCACACAGCATTTTCGCACCTAGTTTGCTGTAGACGGTTCCGTTGCCGCCGTAGCCGAGACAAAAATAAATATTTTCTTTTTCAGGGTGCTCGCCAATGAAAGGCAGCCCGTCTTTTGATTCACCGAAGCTTGCTGCCCATGCATGAGAAACCTCAACTTCAAAATCCGGAAAATGTTCTTTAATTTTATCCAGTAGTTTTTTCCCGCGGTCTTGAATGACGCCTTCTTCTAATGTGCCAGTCAGCTCTTCCTGATCAAGACCGCCAGCCACTATCCGATTATCGGCTGTTGTCCGCATATAAAAATAGGGGCGTTTTGTTTCCCATATTAAAGACTGATACGACCATCTTTCAAGATTGTCTACTGGTGTCGTGGCAATGGCATACGTCCGATTAAGCTCAGCTCCGATTGAACTGAGATCGGGAACGCTCCCGTATCCAGTAGAATAGATAACATGCTTGGCCATAATTCTTCCCTCAGGCGATGCAAAACACCAGTACTCCCCCTCTTTTCCTTCTTCGGTAAGCTCGGTGTTCTCATATACTTCCACATCACGGACATTAGCCGTTTCAATTAGAGCCGTCACGAGTTTATAAGGATTAACTTCAGCATCTCCATGTGTCATCAAAGCAGCAGGCTTTTCAAATCCGAATCGCTCTTTTATACGTTCTTTATCATAAAACTCTACTTCAAATCCATGCTTATTCAGTATTTCATATTCTTTTTCCAGCTTCTGTACGTCTGTTTCATCACTTGCATAATACAAACTGGGACGTCTTATAAAATCAACCGGCGGTGTTAAGGGGCCTGATACCTGCTGTAATTCGTCGACCGCTTCTAAGCATAATTTATAAAACAGCACGGCCTCCTCTTCTCCGATTTCTTCGGCCATTTCATGAAGCATCTTATCATTTGAATATTGAAGCAGACCTGTGTTGGCCGAGGAACTTCCTGATCCAATTCGGCCTTTTTCTGCCAGTACTGTTTTTAACGGGTTATGAGAAAGCTCTTCTGCAACGAGAGCCCCTGCCATGCCCCCGCCTATTATTAATACATCACAAGTAATATCAGAACTTAGAGATGGATACTCATGTCGCTTGTCTACCGTCTCAGGCCAATATAGATCTCCATTATGTAATCTCACAATACTTCCTCCTTAGACGACTCTTCTGACAATTCAAACTGCAAAGGTCATTCTCCATAATCCGGATACGACCCTGCCTGTTATATTTTTCAGGCGGTTCAATAGTTAGTCTATATTTACTGCATCTGTTTTTATCATTACCCGACGTTCTTCATCTGTAATCTCTTACTGCAAAAAATAATTTTAAACGTTCCTTCAGTCAGGAAATAAACGCTTTGTATGTAACAGCATTTAGCAGGAGTTAATAAATTTGATTTTTCCTATCAACTGAAAACTGATCCGCTTTTCAAGCTATAAAACGGTCTTCTTGAGCTATTGCACCTTCCATTAAACGAATAAATATTCCTAATAAAATACATACTTTTATCATGTATTTTTCAATTTAATAACCTCTAGACTAGGGACTTTTGATATACTTTAATGAAAAGAAGATTAAGGGAGTCAATTTTTGTGTCTTTAACACTGCGTGTATACTGGGGTATGGTTTTTGCTGTATTTATTGTTCTATTTGCTTTATTTTCAAGCTTTATTATAGTTCAAATTGCAACAGATTATTTAAAAGAAGAAAAAGGAAAGTCTTTATCAGGTATTGCATTCCAAATGACGGATAAGCTGGATCAATATATGTGGTCAAGATATAGTGAAGTTGCTATTTTAAGCAGCCTTGAAGCAGTACAGAGTCAGTCTTCAATTGAAGAGAAAAGAAACCTTCTTAATAAGGTTCAGCAGCAGATTCCATCGTTTTCATGGATGGGAATATCAGATAATGAAGGAATTATTAAAGCTTCCACTGGCGGAATGCTGGAAGGTCAGGATATCTCAGAAAGACCGGTGTTTTCCGAAGCAAGGGAAGACGTTTTTGTAGGAGATGTTCATGAAGCACTGCTTTTAGCGGACCTCCTCCCGAATCCTGTTGGACGAAAATTAGAATTTGTCGATATTAGTATGCCGCTGAAAGATGAATATGGCAACTTTGAAGGAGTACTGGCGACTCATTTAAGCTGGGAATGGGCCCGGGAAGTTAAGTCTTCCATCATTGACCCTCTTACAAGCAGAGAAAAAGATGATGTAGAGGTGTTCGTCATCAGTGCAGAAGAAAACCGTGTCATATTAGGCCCTGACTCCTTCATTGGCCGTCACCTTCCGCTAAAAAGCATTTCAAAAGCAAAACAGGACGGAAACGGCTGGACTATTGAGGAATGGAATGCCGGTGAATCGTATCTTACGGGTTACTCCCAGGCAAGAGGCTATAGAGAGTATCCAGGGATCGAATGGACGGTACTGGTGCGGGAGCCTGAGGAAACCGCCTTTGAAACTGCACAGGATTTAAGTTTCGTGATCCTGATCAGCGGTATCCTTAGCGCTGTATTTTTTTCCTTAATCGGCTGGGTGATCGCCGGGAAAATCGCAAAGCCGCTTAATAAGATTTCAAGCCAGGCGCAGCTTTTTTCAACAGGGAAAAATATGCATTTCCCTGTCTACACCGGCATCAAAGAAATAGAAGACCTATCCTCTTCTCTGCAGCTGATGGTTAAAACCTTAAGTACAACTGAATCAAATCTTTTAAAAATGGAAGGAATGGCCTATCGCGATTCCTTAACCGGTCTTCCAAACAGAATTCTTTTGGAGCTTTCCACCTCACAAATGATTAGAGAAGCTAAATTGGATGGAGAAAAGCTGGCTTTCTTTTATATGGATTTAGATGGATTCAAACAAGTGAACGATACATTTGGACATCACGCCGGAGACCTTACATTACAGCATGTGGCAGAAATATTAAGAAGCCAGGTGCCTGATGATGCCTTTGTATCCCGGATTGGCGGGGATGAATTTATAATCCTGCTGCCTTTTAGTGCAACTGGGGCCGAGGTACCTGAAAAATTGGCTCTTGAGATTATCCAGGAAATTAATAAACCAATTCCGTTAGATGGAGCTTTTGCCACGATTGGCTGCAGTATTGGCATCTCTCTCTTCCCTGCTGATGAAAATGATTTCCATACGCTGATCTCTTATGCAGATCAGGCGCTCTATCATTCGAAACACAAAGGAAAAGGCAGAGTAACTTTTTATCAAAGTATTATCTGATTTTTTCTGCGCCCGTATGGTGACGGGTTTTTGTATGGGTCCAGAAGGTTCTTCCATGCGTATCACGACAGCTTTCAAAGATCCTTCAAGCATTAAAATGTTCCAATGAATCCAAACTTGCTACACTAGTTAAAGATTCAAACGAAAGAGACTGTTGAATCAAATTTAGTGAAAGCAGATGGTTTTATGACGAAAAAACTAAGTACGATTCCATATTCAGTTTTAGATTTATCCCCGATTGTAGCCGGGGCAACACCCGCTGATGCTTTTAAAAACACATTATCTCTTGCACAGCATACTGAAAAACTTGGCTATAACCGTTTTTGGCTGGCAGAGCATCATAATATGCCCTTTATTGCAAGCTCAGCCACAGCCGTTTTAATCAGTCATGTTGCGGCAGGTACGAGTACAATTCGTGTCGGATCCGGCGGGATTATGCTTCCAAACCACGCCCCTTTAATTATAGCAGAGCAATTCGGCACTCTTGAATCCCTGTTCCCCGGTCGAATTGACCTTGGTCTGGGACGGGCACCAGGAACGGATCAGCGTACAGCTCATGCACTAAGAAGAAATCGCAGCAATGGACAGGATTTCCCTGAGCTTTTAATGGAACTCCGCTCTTATTTTAATCCTGACCTTAGTGAGCATAAAGCGATGGTTCGGGCAGTTCCGGGGGAAGGACTCTCTGTTCCCGTCTGGCTGCTTGGTTCAAGCGGTTTTAGCGCACAGCTGGCAGGACAGCTTGGTCTTCCATTTTCCTTTGCCAGTCATTTCTCTCCTGACAACACATTGCCGGCGCTGGAGGTATACAGAAAGGCCTTTCAACCTTCCGATACATTAGAAAAACCACATGCGATGGTTGGTGTAAATGTGATTGCTGCTGAAACAGACGAAAAAGCCCAGTATCTGGCTACCACTCTTCAGCAAGCCTTTTTGAATTTAATACGAAATACAGAATCACCGCTTCCTCCTCCAATAGAAAACATGGAAGAAATCTGGTCTCCGTATGAAAAAGCGGCACTTGAACAGCAGCTTGGCTCTTCCATCATTGGCAGCAAGGAAACCGTCCGAACTAAATTACAGCAATTCTTAAATGAAACCGACGCAGACGAGCTCATGATCGTTTCTCAGATATATGATCACGCCGAACGCCTGCGCTCTTACGAAATTGTGGCTGAAATTATTGAAGAAAGTAAATAAGATACAACAAAGAACCTGTGACAATGTCACAGGTTCTTTGTGTGGTCAATTTTTTATTGTCGTGACTCGTCTTTAATTTCATTTCGCATCGCATCAATGCTGTCTTGACGGCGTTTATTTTTCTCTTCGATTGCTTTCTTATCCTTGCCATCTGCAAAAGCCATCGTTTCTTCGGCTGCTTCCATATTGCCAATTGTGTTTTGCACCATTTCTTTTAGCTTTTCTGCATTGTCTGCCCGGTTATCCGGATTAGGCTTATTATGTGTCATTCTGCTTCCTCCTCCTTTTTATAGCACGGCAATAGTAGGCTCCCCTTTTAAACCCGTATTATACAAATAAATGGTGTGGCAGTTGCGCATTTCAGGCGAAGTGAGGTATCGTTGAAGCACATATGAACAAAAAGGTGTGTTATACGTGCGAATTAATAAATTTTTAAGCGAAGCGGGAATTTCATCTCGCCGCGGTGCAGATAAATGGATTGAAGAAGGCCGTGTTAAAATTAACGGGGAATTAGCCGAGCTAGGCAGTCGTGTGGAGCAGGACGATGTTGTGACGGTTGATGGAAAACATGTTGTACTTGAAAAGAACAATGTATACATCGCCTTAAATAAGCCCGCTGGCATTACATCTACAACAGAACGCCATATTGAGGGAAATATCATTGATTTTGTTAATCACCCGCAGCGTATTTTTCATATTGGCCGGCTTGATAAAGATTCAGAGGGGCTCATTTTGCTCACCAATGATGGAGATATCGTAAATGAAATTTTAAGGGCTGAAAACAAACATCAGAAAGAATACATCGTGACAGTCGACCAGCCTATATCCGATTACTTTCTAAAGCAAATGGAACAGGGCGTGTCCATTCTTGATACAAAAACTCTGCCTTGTAAAGTAGACCGGCTATCCAGTCATGTGTTTAAAATAACCTTAACGCAAGGCTTAAACCGTCAGATCAGAAGAATGTGTACGGCATTAGGCTATACTGTAAAACGATTAACCCGAATCCGGATTATGAATATCCATCTTGATGGATTGGAAAAAGGGCAATGGCGGGATTTAACTATAAATGAACGCACTGAACTGTTTAGAAAGCTGAATTATACGCCTAAAGACCACTAAAAAGAAGTTAGCCCAAAAAATCCCGAATTTAAGGGAATACCTTCACAATCCGAAGATATTTGTGAAGGTATTCCCTTTTTTGTGGATTTACTTTTAATGAACCATTCGGTATCTGAAACGAAAATAAACCGGTCATATTTTTATATTTAACATTCGTTGCTAGCAGTATTTTTCACATGAACGTTAGATGTAAAATGTCGTCATTACTACAGTTATATCTTAGTTCATTTGTTTCAGTCCCTCAAAATAAACATTTAATACCCTCATTGTTTCTTCAAGTGAATCGAGAGAATTTTGTTCGGCAATCCATAAGGCACTCTCATTCATAGCTCCTGATAAAGAATGCGTTAATGCTCTTACCGATAAATTAGGAAAACAACCATTCTTTTGCATTTGTTCTAGCTGATTGTATAGAAGTCTCATAGAATGATTGGCATCCAACTGACGCCAATCATTCCAGCCAATCACTGCAGGACCATCTATAAGAATAATCTGTTTATGATTAGGATCGATTGCAGACTCCATAAAGGTTCTACACCCAAGGTACAATTGTTCCCATTGATCTGAACTCATACTAGCTTGCTGCTCAATATTCTGTGCAATTTTCTTTTGAATGGACTCTACAGCAGCATAAAATAGCCCTTTTTTATTTTTAAAATGATGATATACAGCGCCTCTTGTCAAGGCTGAATCGTTCACAATATCCTCCAGGGCAGTTTTTGCATATCCATGTATTGAAAAATGACGTTTTGCCGTTTGGAGGAGTAATTGGACCGTTTCTTCGGTGTCTTTTTTCGTTTTTTTCATTGATCAATCACCCATCCTACGCATAAATGCAAGAGCATCTTGGTCGTTACTTTTTATTAATGATCGTAATCCATGTTTTAAAATCCCATTGATACGATTCCCATGCAAATCATGCATTTTTATCATCCACGCTATTAATTCTTCTTCATGTGTTTTCGATAAATCATTCAAGTGGTTCCCAACAGATTTTTGAACATATTTAGAGTGATCGGTGACCAATGGTTCAATTAAAGTAAGATTTACAGATGAATCATTACTGAGCAGATTCATTCGCTTTGCCCAAGGTAAACGAGGACGAGTTCCTTCACTAACGAGTCGGCGAACATGAGAATTTTCATCGGCTGCCCATACTCTAAGTTTTTCTAACACTTGCTTTTCATATCTTAATAAAAAAGGTCTAATTGCATATTCTGATGTGTGACGTTTGGTTATCTCATATAACAAATTCATAGAATCTTCAACGTGATTAAGTCCATAAACTTCTACATAGTAAGCAACTGGCATTAAAAAATACCCGTTGATAAACATCCCCTTTTCCGTTTCATTTTCTGGACCCAGTATTTTTTCTAGTACATTTACTGCCTCAACGTAAGGCAGAGATAAAGCCATATGCAATTCTTTAGTAATGACAGCCACTCTGTTTTTCAGCTCTAATCCCTCGACTGAATTATCTACTCTTTTTACAAAAGAATCGCAAGAGAAATCTGGATAAAATCGGGATATTCTATCCCCTAGAATTTGAGCTAAATTAGCATCAAAATAACATTTCAAAGGAGTATAGCTGCTCATGATAGCGCATCGGTAAAGTGTTTTTGAAATTCATCGGTTGGCGGGATATCCTGGATCACGTCGATTAAAATACCATTAGGATCAGACGTAATAAAATGCCGTTGACCAAAGTTTTCATTTTTTAAATCAAGTATAATCGGTAAGCTCTGTTGATCAATTAAATAATGGTAAAGAGTATCCACATCCTCTACTTCTAAATTCAGAATTAAACTTGACGCCCCTTTATTTCGTATGTTTGTGGGAACTGTTTCATGTCCATGATGCAGAATAGCTAATTCATACGAACCTAACTTTAAGCTAACATACCAATCAGTTTCAAAAATAACTTCAAACTTGAAATGATTTTTATAGAAATCTACAGTTTTTGATACATCATCAGTAAGAATGACAGGATAGAACCCAGTTACCTTCATAAGATTTCTCCTCTTCTATATTATTTAATAATTATATCTTAACATACATTCAGTATGTATGTTAAAAAATTAAAGATAGAACATGAAATGATCAAAATAAGCTTCTTCCTATTCATCAGTGAATATTTCCATGACTCCAGCAGAATATAGATGCCTTGCATGATAAAAGAACCGGTTCATTGCAGCGGAAATGAACCGGTCCCTTCTTCCCTTTATCAAAAATTAGTCGCTGGCAGTTTGAACAGTCGACTGTTGTTCTCGATTATTTTGACAAATGAACATAAAAAAGAATAGGTTCATTGCAGCGGAGGACGGGGACTCCTGCGTGATGCAGCGGGAAGGGTGAGACCATGCAGATGCCAATGCATCAAGAGGGCTCACCTCCCGCCACGCGGAAAGCCTCTGGCCGAAGCGGAAATGAACCGGTCTCCTTCGTAGCTCAAAAAACAATTGTTTTATTTCCATGTACAATGATCCGGTCTTCGAGATGCCATTTAACAGCACGTGCCAAAACACTTCGCTCAATGGAACGGCCGATTTTTTTCATTGCTTCGATATTATCAGTGTGATCCACACGATTAATATCCTGTTCAATAATCGGTCCTTCATCTAAATCATTTGTAACATAATGTCCTGTAGCCCCGATAAGCTTAACCCCACGCTGATAGGCGCGATCGTATGGACGTGCCCCGACAAAAGCAGGTAAGAACGAATGATGGATATTAATAATTTTTTTCGGATGAGCTTCAACAAAGACCGGTGTCAGAATCTGCATATACCGGGCCAGAACAATTACGTCTACTTTGTATTCCTCCAGCCATTTAAGCTGCTGGGTTTCCACTTCACGACGATTTTCCTTGCTTGCAGGCAGATGCAAAAAGGGAATGCCGAAGCCCTCTACCAGCTCTCTTGCTTCATTATGATTGCTGATTACTACCACGATTTCTGTCATTAAATCACCGCTTTGCCACTCAAATAACAGCTCACGGATACAATGAAGCTCCTTCGAAACAAATATCGCCGTTCGCTTTACCTCTGAAGGAAATGTCATTTTCCAATCCATAGAAAAATTCTCCGCAATCGCTTCAAAGGATTTCTTTATTTCTGTTTTATTTTCATGAAGAGACGGGCTCGCAAATTCAATGCGAATGAAAAAATCGCCTCCCTCCGGATTTGACGAATACTGATTAGACGTGATGATATTGGCGTTGTATTGAAAAAGAAAACGTGAAATCGATGCTACGATTCCTGGCTGATCCGGACAGCGAACCAACAAACATCCTTTGTTTTCGTGCTCTTCTTTATATTCCTGCAGCTGTTTATCAATCAGATATGACATAAGCTCCTCCTTACTCGTTTTCAATTTTTTCATTTGAATACTTTTGATCGTAAGGGAAGTTGAAGGAAAATGAAAGGAATGTGAGTTTAGGAGGAAAAATTACTGCAAAGAGGTGGTAAAACTAAACAACCGAAGAACCTCCCATCAAGGGAATTCTCCGGTTGTTGTATTGCCGCTATGCCTTTTGGAATTGCTCGCTTTCTGTTGACCCTGTCAAGGCCGTAGTGGAGGAGGTTCCACCGGAGATCACCAATGATACAGCATCAAAGTAACCGGTCCCTACTTCCCGCTGATGGCGTGTTGCAGTATAACCGTTTTCTTCTGCAGCGAATTCAGCTTGCTGCAGTTCTGAATATGCAGCCATCCCGCGTTCCTTGTAGCCTCTTGCAAGCTCAAACATGCCGTAATTAAGCGAATGAAAACCGGCAAGCGTAACAAATTGAAATTTATAGCCCATTTTGCCAAGTTCTTTTTGGAAGCTTGCAATGGTTTCTTCGTCCAGCTTCTTTTTCCAGTTGAAAGAAGGAGAGCAATTATAAGCAAGAATTTTCCCTGGAAATTTCTCGTGTATCGCACTCGCAAATTTTCTTGCTTCTTCAATATTTGGCTCAGACGTTTCACACCAGATCAAGTCCGCGTAAGGTGCATAGGCAAGACCGCGTGCTATTGCCTGATCTATCCCCTCCTGCGTATGATAAAAGCCTTCCGGTGTACGTTCTCCTTTGATAAACGGCTGATCATAAGGATCAACGTCACTCGTAATAAGATTCGCAGCATTGGCATCAGTTCTTGCAATAATGACAGTCGGCACCCCCATCACATCCGCTGCAAGGCGGGCAGCAATTAAGTTCCGTACGGCTGTCTGCGTAGGCAGCAGCACTTTTCCGCCAAGATGGCCGCATTTCTTTTCGGATGAAAGCTGATCCTCTAAATGGACCCCTCCAGCCCCCGCTTCAATCATCGCCTTGGTCAGTTCAAATACATTCAGCGTTCCCCCAAAACCGGCTTCCATGTCGGCTACAATCGGGGCGTACCAATATGTATCGCCCTCTCCTTCTGCCTGTTGAATCTGATCTGCACGCTGCAGCGTCTGATTAATCTTTTTAACTACCTGCGGGACACTATTGGCCGGATACAGGCTTTGATCAGGATACATATGACCCGATAGATTTGCATCTGCCGCTACCTGCCAGCCGCTCAAATAAATCGCTTTTAATCCCGCTTTAACCTGCTGCATCGCCTGATTACCTGTCAGCGCTCCAAGTGCATTTACATACTCTTCTGTATGAACAAGCTCCCATAGCCGTTCAGCACCCATTTTCGCGAGCGTCTGTTCCACAACTACAGATCCTCTAAGCTTGATCACATCTTGGGCTGTGTAAGGCCGTTCCACCCCGCTCCATCGATCCTGCTTCCAGTTTTCAGTCAGCTGTTCGAGTTGTCTATCGTTACTCATCTCTCTTCATCTCCCTTTATGTTGTACAACATAGATTATATTTATTTATTGTTATATAACAGTTATTCCAAAAAAAGATCAGTCTACATCGGCACAGCATTCAATGGCTTCTTTGAAACTTGAATAATCGAGCCCGCAAGCACGGCACATATTGGCTGGATCTGCATCTTCCTTTTTACGGAAAACAATGACCTTTGACACGGAGTGTTCTTTTATCGAAAGAGCGCCCTGTGAGGTTTGCTCTAATGTGTACGCTTCATTGCCGTAAACAAACATGGTTCCCTCTAGCTCTTCGTTAGAACGTCCTTCCAAAACATGCTGAACAATCCAGCGTTCAATTAAGTCTCTGCTTGTCGTTTGAGTTTGTTGGATCTGCATTTTATCATCCTCCTAAATGTTTTATGTGAAACTAATATATAACAGTATTTATTTATATGCAACTGTTTTATAACAGTTGCATATAAATTTTTTTATTGGGACAGCAAAATCGCTTTATATCAAGGGAGATTTCCCACAATTAAATTTTCTGATCCTGTTATAGAATACAAACTTGATCATGATCTTGCTGCATAGACGCGTGCTTTAAACTCTTTACGGCGGCGGTGTAAAATAGGCTCTGTGTATCCTGAAGGCTGATTTTTCCCTTCAAAAATCAGTTCACACGCTGCTTGAAAGGCGATGGATCGCTCGAAATTTTGTGCCATGGGAAGATACTGCGGATCGCTGGCATTTTGATGATCCACCACTTCAGCCATCCGCTTTAACGTCTCCATCATTTGTTCTTTTGAACACAAACCATGCTCCAGCCAGTTGGCAAGATGCTGACTTGAGATCCGCAGTGTTGCCCTGTCCTCCATTAAGCCGATATGATGAATATCCGGTACCTTTGAGCAGCCTGTTCCATGCTCCACCCATCTCACCACATATCCGAGTAACCCCTGGACATTATTATCGAGCTCCTGCTGAATATCTTCTGCTATGCAGCTTCCTTTTAAAAGAGGCAGCGTCAAGATTTCCTGCTTTCTGTCTTTCGTCTGCTGCAAAAGATCTTTTTGGATGTCTTTAACGTGCAGTTGGTGGTAGTGAAGCGCATGTAAAGTGGCAGCGGTTGGCGATGGAACCCACGCCGTATTGCCGCCTGCTTCAAGATGCGTGTGCTTTTGCTCCATCATTTCCTTCATTTGATCCGGCATCGCCCACATTCCCTTTCCGATTTGAGCACGCCCAGGCAAGGCACAGTTGAGTCCCGTATCCACATTTGATTTTTCATACCCCTGAAGCCAGTCAGTGCTTTTCATCTCATTTTTTCGCACCATTGCTCCTGCAAGCATCGAGGTATGGATTTCATCTCCAGTACGATCTAAAAATCCTGTATTTATAAATACAATTCTTTCCTTCACTTCAAAAATACAGTTTGCAAGATTGAGAGAAGTACGTCTTTCTTCATCCATGACCCCTATTTTTACGGTGTATCGTTTAAGTCCAAGAAGGTCTTCAACCTGATTAAAGCATTTATTGGCAAAGGCAGCCTCCTTTGAGCCGTGCATTTTCGGCTTTACAATATAAACAGAGCCGGCAGCTGAGTTTTTCATTCTTCCTTTACGAAGCAGATCATGTTTTGCCAGTAAACTTGTGACCACTGTATCGATGATGCCTTCAGGGACCTCTCTGCCTTCTTGATCAAGCACCATAGACGACGTCATTAAATGTCCTACATTCCGCACAAGCAGCAGCGAACGCCCAGGCAGAATCAGCTCACTGCCCATTGGCGAGAGGTAGCTTCGGTCCTCATTCAGGTTTCTCGTGACCTCATTTTCTCCTTTTTGAAACACAGAAGAAAGAGTTCCCTTCATTAGCCCGAGCCAATTCCGATACACCAGCACCTTATCCTCTGCGTCAACAGCCGCAACGGAATCCTCGCAATCCATAATAGTCGTAATCGCTGCCTCCATTACAATATCCTTTACACCTGCTGGATCCGTTTTTCCCACAGGGTGGGCTCTGTCCAATTGAATGTCGATGTAAAGATCATGATTCAGCAGTAAAACGGCGGACGGATTTTCCTTTTCCCCCTGCCAGCCTGCAAATTGCAGTTCATCTTTAAGATGTGTCGTTTCTTCTTTTACGCTGGCATGCAGTTTACCGTCCTTTATGAAATACTGTGTCACCTCTTTGTGCGAACCGCTTTGCAATGGGGCAATTTGATCAAGGAAGGTTTTGGCATACTCCACGACTTTCCGGCCTCTGACTGGGTTATAGGCGGTTCCCTTTTCAGCCCCCTCAGCTTCATCAATCACATTTGTTCCATACAGCGCATCGTATAAACTGCCCCATCGTGCATTTGCAGCATTGATGGCATAGCGGGCATTGTTAACCGGCACGACAAGCTGCGGACCTGCTTGTGAAGCGATTTCACGATCAACTTGCTCGGTTGTAATCGAGAACGGCTCTTTTTCGATTTCAATGTAGCCGATTTCCTTTAAAAATGCTTCATACTCCTCCCTTTTTTCCTTCCAGTCCAGCCGACGGTGCCACTCATTAATCTGCTCCTGCATTTTCGTTCTTTCTTCAAGCAGTCTTCTATTTTCCGGCGATAAATCATGAATAATTTTGCTGAACCCATGCCAGAATGCCTGACTGTCCACCTCTGATCCCGGCAGCGCTTCCTTTTCAATAAACGAATAAAATAAAGGGTCAATTTTCAACTTATCCATTTGAATCATCTTCTTCCTCCTTTTGTTATATAACAGTTATATTTAATATAATGTATTGTATAACAACTTAATGGTGAATGGAAATATTTTTTTAAAAATAGTTCTTCATTCTCGTAAAAAATTTAAATTTAAGGATAGTGAGTGAAAAGAATTTGTGTTAACTTAATATTATAATAGGTTTACAAAAAAGGGGGATCATATGGAGAATTATCGATTGAGGATGCTGATCAATTGCGGAATTTTTGCGGCCATAACAGCTATTTTAGCGCAGGTTGAAATTCCACTGCCGCTAATCCCTATCAGCGGTCAGACGCTGGCAGTAGGACTTGCTGCCACCATATTAGGCAGCCGCTATGGCGCCATTACAATGGTGGTATACATGCTGATTGGAATGGCAGGACTGCCGGTATTTGCAGGTTTCAGTGGAGGTGCTCACGTTATGGTGGGGCCGACGGCGGGCTATATTGTCGGATTTATTGCGGCGGCTTATGCAACAGGACTCATTTTAGAAAAAACTTCTTTCACACTGAAGATGGCAATTGTGGCAAATTTAGCAGGCATGGTGGTGACCCTTGCGTGTGGAACCATATGGCTCAAGATCTTATTTGACATGAACTGGACGGCTGCTTTAGCAGCAGGTGTGTACCCATTCCTGGCAGTGGGTGTTATTAAAGCTCTTTTAGCTGCATGGATTGGCATCACCGTACGCCAAAGACTTATGCAGGCTAAGCTGCTGCAGCCGGCAATATAAATTTTCCCAACCCAAAAAAGAGCGGCGACTCAATGGTCACCGCTCTCTTTTGAATGTAAAGTGAGGAGATTTAGTTGTGGAGGATTAAACAGCCTGAAGTTTAAAAAAGATAACGCATCACTGCTGCCAAGGCCTGTACTCACATATTGCTTAATCCCCTCATACTCCCACAGTCCGCTTACTCTATCTGATGGAGGCAAAATCCCACCATCGTCATACCAGGCTTCAGGTACGAACAAAGCACCTAAAAAAGGAAGACGAATTTGTCCGCCGTGATAATGACCGGCGAGTATCAAGCTGAAATCCCTGAAGTGCTTTTGGTCTTTCAAATATTCGATTTGTACATCAACGATCGGGTAATGACTTAACGCAATAATGGCTTCCTTATCTTCTAATCCAGCAAACCGTTTTATCTGCTCATTTTGATAGTTCACATAAGCGGGCTCACTTACAATGGTTCTTGTGACTCTTCCGTTCAACGGCTTAAAGTCTTCATCCGGTTTCATGACCGCTGTATCAAACTGGACAAAATGCAGGCTCTCCTGCCCTCTTTCGATTGAGTTTAGAGATTCAAGGAGCAGGACTCCCCGTTTTTCCATTTCGTTTATAAAGAGGCTTTTTTCAATCCTGCCGCCGTCATTAAGAATGTAGCTTTCCGGATCTGTATTGCCCGGCACATAGAAAGCGTGCTCTTTATTCTGAATTCCTTCCAGCAGCTCAAAAAAAGCAGTCCAATTTGTTTCCTCCGGGTCATCCATCATATCTCCAGTAAACAGGATAGCATCATACTCAATAGCATTGATTTTTTTAATCAGTCTTGATTGATTTTTTCCGAACGTTTTTTCATGAAGGTCACTGACCTGAAGAATACGAAATTGATTAAATTCACTTGAAAGCTCCGGCACTTGCACCCTTTGCTCTACAACAGTAATCCGGTTATTGTCCCAATAGATGAACCCTGCAAGTCCAACAATAAATAAAATAAAGAATGAGATACAGCCAGTCTTTTTTTTCACGTATCCTGCCTCTTTTAATTCGTTTTTAAGGAGCCACTTCCATTTGTCTTTTCAGCAGATGGCTGAACACTTTGCTTTTTTCCTGAGAAAGCTGGTTGAAGCCCCCCTGCTGGATCACTTTTCCGTCTTCAAGCACGACGACCTGATCAGAATTTCGAATGGTAGACAGACGATGGGCAATGACTAAAATCGTCATTTTCCCTTTTAACCGTTCAAGTGCTTCCTGAATACGGGCTTCACTTTCGCTGTCCAGTGCACTGGTGGCTTCATCGAGAACTAAAATAGATGGCTTTCGCAAAATCGCTCTCGCAATAACTAGACGCTGTCTTTCTCCCCCTGAAAGCTTAATCCCTCTGTCGCCAATCAAAGTATCTAACTCATTAGGCAATTTTTTAACAAACTGTTCGGCACAGGCAAAGGACAGGGCTTCCCAAAGATCTTCATCTGAAGCCTCAGGTTTTACAAGAAGCAAATTTTCTCTGATCGTTGTATTAAACAAAAATGGATCCTGCGGAACATATGAGATGGCTTGTCTTAGGGATAGGAGATTATCCTTTGTTAACTCCACTCCATCAATCAGCAGCTGACCCGATTCCGGTTTGTTTAGTCCCATAATTAAATCTATCAGTGTACTCTTTCCTGCCCCCGATCTCCCGACAAAGGCGGTCATCTTAAAGGAAGGCAGAACAAGATTTATATTTTCTAATGTGTTTTTCGGCTCTTGCTGGTTATACCTGAAAAACACATTGCGGCATTCAATTTGATGAGCAAATGAAATCGGCTCTGCATTGTGCTGGTGCAAGGCAAATTCCTGCGCACTCTTGCATTCATGCTGCAGCGCTTTCACAGCTTTAAAGGAAGGAAGGACGGTAGCAATTTGCTCAAGCGAAGCCTGAATTCCGGCAACACGTGGCCATAGCCGTGAAAAGATAATTACAATTAGCCCCAATTGAGCTGCCTGAGCGTTAAATAATTGGATTGACACATAAACAAAAATGGCAATTAAAACGGCTGATGCCATTTTATAATACAGCTGCGAGGTTGTTTTCAGTTTCAAGTATTCAATCTGTTCATTTTGCATTCCTTTTGTAATTCCTGTGTACCAATCCATCCGGGAATGTTCGAGTGTGTTGCTTTTAATATCTTTAATTCCATTCATCTGATCTGTAATTCCGCCAATATATTCCTTGGTTAATAGAAAATTTCTTTTCCCAAGAGCAAGTGACCGTTTTAAAAATCGGCGATTAAAATAAATGAGAACAAGTCCGCAAAGCATGACAAAAACCGTGATAGATGGGGCAAGGAGAAAAGCCAGTCCAACTTGAATGGCGGTTGTAATGATAGAAGACATAAACTGGAGCACAGAGTGTGTTCCGCCATTCGCTTTTGAGATTTCTGTCGTAAGAATATTGATAATGTCCGATTTTCTTTTTTGGATAAAAAAGCTCCAGTTTGAGAAGAGAAGATTCCGGTACGTTTCCATGCGTAAATGACGTAAAAATCCGTGCTGAATCGTTGCATTGCGAATTGTAACCGTCCGGTGCATTAAATTCTGCCCTGCAGCCAGCAGAACAAAAACACCAAGCACCAGAGGAAGTCCGATGGATGGAGGAATGTCGCGTAAAAAAGAAAATAGGCCGATTAATGGGATGCCTTCTGTATTGATATCAATTATGCCGCTTAGCGAAATCATTGGAATAAGCAGTAAAATTGCCGCTCCCTCCAGCAATCCAATGACAATCATCGCTGCAAGGTTTATATAAAGCACGTTTCCTGAATATGAATGGATCTGCTTTAAAAAAAAGAGAATATCCTTCATGTAAATCCTCCTAAGGCATTGCGTGTTTACCTCTTTTTCTCCATATGACTAACAGCGGACGAAGAGGAAAATAAAGAAAATGAAGCTGCTTCGGCAGTGGGAGTGTTTTAGCATCCTCTGCGTACGGGTGCAGCGTACTTAAAAAATACAAGCTTTTTTGATGAGGAGACATGAGCGTAAATAAATGCTTTTGATGATAGGTGGATACGTTTTCCGGAACTGGATCTGTATGCAGATTAATCATGGATTCCAAATAAAACATCGCATCCTGAGCAAGCTTCTGAGACCGCTGAGTTGAAGCCAGGCGTGCAGCAGCAGATGTACATTCAGCCTGTAACAGCTGCTGGGCCAATACGATGCTTTGTCCTGCTACATGTTCTATATAATTCTTCTTTAACACGCTCGAAAGAAGCTGCCAGTCCAGTTCCTGTTTCATTAGCTGTTTTATGTCCATCAACCAGCGCAGTCTGGACCAGCCGTGACGTGCCCCGTGTGACGCAAGAAACAAAAAGAGGTCTTCGTTCCCTAGCATATAAACAGATGAATGAGGCAGTTCTGACTTGACTCTGCGGCTCCAAAGCTCATGGAAACCCGGCTCTTTACCTGGACCGGGACTAAGTCGCCAGTGAACTTCAACTTTTGTTTTTTTGACAGGGTGAGAATAGGTGATATGGTGGTGGCGCCATCTCCAGTCATTCAGGACGGAATGAATATAGTCGTCTTTTTGATATCCCTCATATAACAGCAATTCCTCTGCTTTTTCAATATCCTTCATGGGAATGAGAATATCAAGATCATTAGAGGTGCGCAAAGACAGATCACCGTAGAGCTGGTGAGCCAGCACAGGTCCCTTCAGACAAAGAGTGGAAATGGATTTTTTGGAAAACAGCTGATGAATCTTTTCCATTTCAGCGCTCAAATACAGCATCTTCAGGGTATTTCGCTTAAACTCAGAATTGAGCACAGTCTTTACATGTTCAGGAATCTCGTTTGACTGACTAATTCTTGATAGTAGAGCTGGGTACACGCGGTGGTGGAAGGCCTGGGTTATAAATAGATTCCAATCTATTTTCTCAACTAAATCTTTATTGATTTGAATAGATCCAGGTTCTTGTTTGATTAAATCAAGCAAAAAGAGAACTTCATTTGATAGACTCGACTGGTTGAGTTTAAATGTCCGTTTCATTATTTATTCTCCCCATCTTTTCAGGAATCCGTTTGGCAAACTTCCCGACGACTGTGTATTTCTCCATTCCTTCAGAGCCTGTTATATAATAGGGGCCGCTTCTAAGCCATGCGTGCGCAGCGAGCTTACCGTGCTCATCTCTCCCTGTGCCCAAATACAGCGTGCTTTCAATCTTCCGCTTTTCAAGCATTCTCATTGCAGCGATCGCCTTTACCAGACACTGACTTTCCCAAAAAGTATACTTGCTCATTAAATTAACAGACTGTGAAACACTTGCCAGCACCCGTTTGTTAGCTGGTTCAGGCTCAAAAGACGTTTCTTCCATATGGTCACCAAGTGAAGGGGCAATCTCAGAAAATGGCTTTGTTTTAGCAATTCTGGCTTTAGCCAAATGAACATACGTTTCGAGAAGCATTCCTTTGATTTCTTTATTTAACGAGAAAAAAGCCTTAACTTTGTTCCTAAGACTTCCTCCCTTTTTAAATTCTTGCGTCCACGTATTCATTTCGCATTGGTAATGACAACTAGATTTTCTTTCCCTAACTGATCCAGAAAGCTCATGACCTGCTGATCACATTCCAAAGCATCCACCTCATACTCCTGAATCAGCTCCTCAATGAGAGAGGCTATAACCACAGGCTGTTCGATTTTTTCCCAGATCACTCCGCCAATGTCACCCAAATTATAATATTTCCCATTTTCAATACTCAGCATGACGATTTCTCCATCCATATTGCTGACTACATTTCCAGGCTGCTGCGCAACAATCTGTTCTTTACTCAACGCTTGTGTATCGTTCATACGTGAACCGACTCCTTTTGAATAGTGGATAGGATTAAATCTGCCAATTCATTCGCTGTAAACGACTGAACAGGTCTTTTAAGCTGATAAAGGGATAGCTGATTGAGCATTCTTGCCGAAAGAGTAAAATGCCATTCCACGAGCCCAAGCCGTTCGATAAAAGATTTACGATACGTGTGGGCGAATATTAGCTGGAAACGGTGAAGTTTATGAATAGGTTGAAGAGTAATGATGTCTTCGTCCGTTTTTACCAGCTCAATTACACCTGCCAGAGGCAATCTTTCATTTAAAAACTGATCAGTCACAGGAACAGCGAATTTCGTTTCCCGCTGAATAATGGGGCGCAGATGAGCTGAATCCATTCCAAATTGGTCCAGACTTTCAATCCATAGCTTTTGCTGCGGATAGGCAGGCGTTACCAGTGGAATTCCTTGTTCGGTTACGGTGACAGGAATCACATCGTCACTTAACAGCTTATACCCTCTGCGAAGAAAAGCCGCAGCAAGTGTTGACTTCCCAGCTCCTGAATCTCCAACAATCGCATAAACCTTCCCATCGATCGCCACTGCACTGCCATGAAGAGGCAGGATTTTACGCTGCATTAAAATCGATCCCATACATGTTCCGAGAAGATAGAGACATACTTGATCATGCTTGGAGTCATGAAAAGCATCTACATAAATATGGGATCCATTTTCAATCAGAAAAATGGCTGTATCTTCAATTTCAAACATGACAAAATCTTCTTTAATATAGAAATATTTTTGATCGGCGGGACGGTTCTCCCAACGAGACCTGAGTGACTTTCTGGCAATATATACATCTGTGTGAAGCATCGTTGCAGCAGGCAGTTCCTGGATCTCCACCTCACTTGAAATAGACAACCCAAACGCTTGATAACGATAAGCAGCGGTACACTCTTCCATAATGTGTCCTCCAGTATGCAAAGAATAAAATTACGGTCTTATAAGGAACAAAGAACTAGTTCCCCCGTAATACAAGGCCCCTGTACGATTTCCTACAGAGGCTATGTATATAAAATATAAGCTCAAATAAATTACCAGAACGTTATTAGCTGAAACCTACATCACCACGAGGTGTGCCTTGATCAAATGTTGCGTCCGTATGATCTCCTTCTGATCCAAGCATCGTCATTTGGACTGTCAGTAATTCAATTTCGGGTTTTTTCCATTCCTTTTTCATCGTTTCACCCCCTTTCAATTTAATGTTTTAAGAAAGCGGTAGAGAATCAGATTACGCATAATTATACGATAGTTTGGATCGAGTCCTGCTTTTACATCAGGGCCTTGCTGAAGTGTTTTAAAGGCTTGATGTAATGCACGTGGATTTATATATCGTGTATAGAATTGATCGTTAAGCATCTTTTCCGATTCTTCCATAATACCCTTCCAATGAGGAGCAGCACGATGAACCCAGTCAAGTCCCTGCGCACCTCTGACACGCTGATTCAGCCTTATGTCATCTGGCAGATGTCCTTTCATTGATCTTCTAATGAGTGCCCGGTCCATCCCTTTTTGAACGAATTGATCATCAGGAACGGATAAACAGAACCGAACAACACGAATGTCATTCGTTGGATCTCTTTTCCAAAGTCCATGCTTTATAGACAGCTTGGTAGAGAGAGTATTTCCACAATTCCATGGATAAAGGTCGTTGAGTAATTTTTTTCTTGATTGAGCCGGTGTTCCCGGCGGCAACCAGCCTGTTCTTGCAAACTGATGCATTTTCAGCTTCTCCTGAATATGCGTTCGTTCTGCAAATTCTTTACTGATGACTGAATGATTCACCGGATTATTACGTGTTTCCAGGTAAAAATTCATTTTTGGATAAGCAAGCCTCGAAATCAAGGGCAATAGACTTAATCTACTTCCCTGCATAATGGTACTGTATTGGTTAAGTTCCTTATAAAGGCGGGGCCATTGCAGCGTTCGTAAAAGCTGCCCATAAAAATCGAGCGCTGAACCCCAAGAAATGGTGAAATTGCCCTGGTCACCATTTAACAAAATCCCAATATCGTGCTTTGATGCTTCCTCAAACATTCCATGAAGCCAAAAGGAGTTTTCAAAGAACTTATACGGCAGTTCCATATCTTCCAACATCTCATCAATTATGGAAAAAGAATCCTTACCTTCGAAGTCTAGAAAATGATGTTTCTTCCCTCTAATGAAGGACAAAGTAGAATTGATGGAAGGACTTTCATTCGGCTGCAAATGTCCTTTCGTATAGTCCTCAAAATCTTTTGGAGGAATGTAGCTGAATGTATAAAGCTCTTTATTGGAATGCCGTAAGTTTTTTGCAGCTATACTCGCAACCGATCCGGAATCAAGTCCTCCGCTAAGCTGTGAACCGACGTTACGGTGAGTTCTTAGACGATCATTGACAGCTCTAGTAAACACTTCGGTAAAGGCTTCAATATATTCTCCATCTGATTTTAAATTCAATTTTTCGGTGCTATACAGACTGCCATATCGTTGAATGGACACTGCACCATTCTTAACTTCTATTGAATGCGAAGGGGGCACTTGCTTAATCGATTGATAAGGAGTGTCGATCGCGTCCAGTGAATCAATCATTCCCGTTATCGTCAGGTATTCGGCCAGCCAGTATTCATTTAATTTTTTTTCAATGAAAGGAAGCAAGAACATAGGTTTAATGAGTGTAGAAAATACTATATATGAGGGATTTTTCATATAATACAGAGTTCGATAACCGGATAAATCTCTTGCACCGAAAAGCTTTTGCTCCTTTTCATCCCATATCATGAAAGCGAAGTCTCCTATCAGATGCTTCGGACAATCATTCCCCCATTTGTCATACGCGAGGAGGATGAGCTCGCTGTCAGGCAATTCCTTCCGGTCATATTTCTTAACTCCAAGACTGTCAAAAAGCTCCTTACGATTATCCAAAATAGCATCTGCTGTAATGGTCAACTGCAAGTCATAATCATAATAAGGCTGCTTTTCTCCAATTGACTCAGGAGTAATCCACTGCGTATGGCATCCCATGAAAACATTATCTTTAATAATTACTTGCCGATCGTCAGAAGGAAAATGAGCCGTAGCCGCCATCATCGCTTTCCCATACTCAGGGTTGACCGGCTCGTGCCTGTCAAAATTAATTACTCCAGCAAACGCGCTCATAATAGAACTCCTCCAGACCATATCGTTCTTTTTAAAGAACGATGCGATTAAAAAAATAGACTTCATTAGTAGAATGATATTGCTAACCAATATCGTTCTTTATAAAGAACTTCACACTTTGATTTTACACGTGTATTGTAATAAATGTCAAGATTACTTTTCAATAATGCTCTGAACACTAGAAAAAATATTTTAACAAATTACTAAATTACTAACTTGCAGTCACTTTTATCTGTGTTTACCAGACAACCATTCTCAATTTTGAATACTATGTCACAATTTTCGATTGTACTTAGTCTATGAGCAATTATTATTAACGTTTTCTCACCTTTTAAACTATCTATTGCATTCATTATATCTTTCTCGGTCTCAGTATCTAAAGCCGACGTTGCCTCATCCATGAAGAGTATTTCGGGATTATGGTATAGTGCTCGGGCTATCCCGAGTCTCTGCCTTTGACCTCCTGAAAGTTTAATCCCTCTCTCTCCTACAGATGTATATATATTTTCCGGTAAAGAAGTAGCAAAACCCTTTAACTGCGCTTGTTCTAATGCTTTCCATACTCTAGTATCATCAATATCTTCAGCTTCAACTCCGAAAGCAATGTTACTTCTAATCGTGTCATCGGATAGAAAAATTGATTGAGGAATATAACCAATGCGACTTTGCCATAAAGGCAAATCTTCTGCTATTTTCTTGCCATCAATTAATAAAGATCCACTTTGGGGTTCTAATATCCCCAAAATAATATCGACTAATGTTGTCTTTCCGGCTCCTGAAGTTCCTACAAAAGCAACGGACTGTCCGATGGGAATTGTTAAGCTTACATTATTAATTGCCAAACTTTCCTGATTTGGATATCTAAAGGAAATTCCACTAAGTTCAATGGCATTTTCATAGTTTTTATTATTCGAAGCATTTAACTTACTGTTTTTGTCTTTTTCCTTGTTTTGTTTAACATACTCTTTGGTACTAACTAAATCGTCGTGAACGATATCTAGAGCAGGCTGACTGTAACGAATAGTTGCTAACATTGCAACAACTCTTGTTATGGAGGGCATCAGCCTGAAAGCAGCCATTGAGAACAGAGCCATAGTAGTAATAAATTCTGATGTATCTTGTCCTTGAAGAACGAAAATTAACATAGCCAATAGAACAATTGCAACTAACAAAGTCTCAATAAATAGCCTGGGAACATGTTCCAATAATTTTAAGTATCTTATTATACCAGAATTGATTTTACCGTTTTCAGTATAACTTTTTATGAAGAATTCTTCTTTACCTGATACTTTTACTTCTTTACTTGCTCCAAGTCCCTGGTTAACAGATTTTATCATTGCCCCGCCAATTCTTTGGTGTTCTGTTCCTAGGTTACCAAGTTTACCTTTCAATATTGCAAAAAAAACATACACGCTAATACCGAGGAGAATTGAAGCTGACAAAGTCGCCATTGGAGCTGTCCAAACTAATAGTCCTAATATACATAGTATTATCAATACCTCAGTAAATAGCTGAAACCCCGACATAATAATTCCTTGAAATAATTTGGGTACTTCCGCGTTTACATTTCTTAACAAATCGGCTGAATTACGCTGCATATGAAATGTGTAAGGTTGTTTCAAATAAGACCTGAAGAGTTGACTTGATAATTTAACCTGCTGATTTAATATTACTCGAGCTTGCGCATATTGGAAAATTAATAGATACACATTTTTGATTAGAAATACTGAAAGTAAAAAAAGGACTGAAAAGATGACAAACGTATTAAATGATTTGAAATTAAGGGCATCATAAATTGACCTCAATATGACTTGATCCTGGACGCTTTCCGGATTGGTGATGATCGTAACTAAAGGTATTATCAGTCCTATTCCAATGGTCTCTAATAAGGCGGCAAAGATCATCATTACAAACAAAATAAGGAATTTCTTCTTTTCTTTACTTGTAAAGAGAACTAACAGTTTTGAAAACATTTCTTTCAAATGACTCATCCCCTTAACCAATTTCTTTTAATTTGTTCTGCCGACTGTAATGCTTATAACGTTGAGTGGACCTTATCGCAAAACCTTGAGTAAAGGGAAGTTTAGCAAATAGCACAGAATACACTCCAATGTCTTTTGTATCTCCCTGCGAAAAATCGATGTCTCCATTTCTTCTAGTTACACTCTTTAGAAAATTCAAAGCTTTTTTACCCCGCTCTAAACAAACGTCTTCTAGTTCTGTAACTGAAGCTGCATTAATTAAGAACCAAGCCAATGTAGCAGTGGCAGAAGAATCTGACCGTGTTTCCGGACGTGTCACTGTCCAATTCCAGCTCCCATTCTCGTTTTGAAAATCAATAATAGTCTTTGCGTATTTCTCGACAAGTTGTGTAAGAGTCATTTTATGTGGATTACTAAAAGGCAACTCATTCCAAGAGTCAATTAACCCTATTGCAAACCAACCAAGCCCTCTACCCCACCCGTATAACCCCAAAGGAATTTCTTGGTTTATTTTATAAGCATGGCAGGGGATAAAATACTCTTTATGCATACCGTGTTTCTCATACATCATTAGCTGACTAATCGCCAGTTCAATACAATCATTTTTTTCATATTTAATTCCATAAGCAATTAAAAAAGGACATATAAAACCAATCGTGTCTACATATCTGTAGTCATTCATAGCTTTTCTATATCCTACCGTTCCATCTTTTCCAATATGAAGTTTAATGAGTTCCCATATGTGATCAAAAGCCGGTTTATACTTATCACTCTCAACAAAGTTTATTTTCATTATCGAATATGCAAGTATCGCACTGTCTATTTCTGTAGGCTTTTTCAACCATTGACCATTAGAATCGAAATGATTATTCAAATACTGTTTCACTTGTTCTTGTGCTTTTGTATCACTGGAATATTTAACTAATTCTAACAGCCCAAGCATTAAGCTGGCCTCCTGCCAGTATTGAATTGTGCGTTTTGAATAGTTTCCCCTAATCATATCTATTGCGACAAACCGAGTGTTATCTGTTAATTTTGCTTTCGGTGTATGATTGAGCCACCTGATCCCTCTGTTTGTAATCGCAGTGTTCCATGATTTAAGATCATCGTACCTGCCAATATGAATTCTTCCCAGCCAGTCACTAATTATAGGCAGTAGATCAATAATTAGAATTACTGCAACAATGAATAGTATACTGAGAGCCACTATTTGGATCAACATCTAATCCCACCTCTCTTCAAACTGCGTCGTTTATCATGCTGTAAAGTTTTAGAATTTCATGTTCGGTTCCTAATTCTTCTTTCTTTAAATTACTGATCAAAAATTCTTTTAGTTTTTCGTCCTGATACATTTTTAAGATTTTTTCAGCAATTGATTTTGCATCCATACTAGCTACAAGACCATTGATCCCATCTTGTATTTGATCAGTCACTGTAGAGAAATTTGTTACTATAATTGGCTTCAATAATATTTTCGCTTCATCAATTGCGATAGATTTACCCTCGAACCTAGAAGATTGAACATATATATCAGCATTGTAGATATAAGGGTAAGGATTTTCTTTCAGTCCTAGCAGTTTAAAGTTAGCTTCAAGACCAAAATTTTTAATTAGATCCTCCAGTTTATTACGGTCTTCACCTTCACCGATAACATACCATTTTATATTTAACCCATAGTCAGTTAAAATCTTACATGCTTCTAATGCGAGGTCATATCCTTTTTGATAAGACAGTCTTCCGATGGTAACAATTTTTAACCCCTCTCCCTCTAATAGTTTACTTTCTAAAGACAACTGATTAATGAGTCTTGGGGACACAATGTTGTGCATCACAGTAATCTTTTTTTGCATACTAGGAAACGTATCATTTAGAACGTTGGCACATTCTTGAGAGACGGTTACAATTTTATTTAATTGAGTTAAATATTTTTCATCAAGCTTTGGATCCATTCCAAGCTTGTTATAATCATTGTGTATAAAACCGATCTTAATTTCAGCTTCGACTTTGTCTATGCAAAAATAAATAGGGTTTTTTTCTAAATAACCAATAGCCGAATGATATTTTTTAGTTATACTTCCTATAGAGCTAGATATATATTTCCATCTTCTCTGTTCACTGCGTGCTTTGTTCTTCTCTGTTCTTATAATGACGCCAAATAAAATTCTATATAGCATAGCAGCAGGCCTTTTCATCTTTACACACTGTAATAGTGCTTCTTTAATAGGCATATCGAAAATAGAGTACTCAAGTGGCTCATTTAGTAAATTGACTTCAGTTGGTAGCTTACCTAAAAATATGCCTTCATGTTTAAATAAATATAAATCTACGTTAAATTTTGAATAGTCAATTGTCTCCAACAAAGAAATTATGGCCTTTTCTGCTCCACCACAATTCAGATTATTCATAACAAATAATAAATCTTTCTTCAAAACTACCACTCCCTATAGAAGCTGATAAAGCTTATTAATTTCTTTTTCAGTGCCCAATTTCTCCACGGACAAATTGTTTATCAAGCTGTCTTTTAGTATTGGGTTATGAATTAGTTGATAAATTCCTGCTGCAATTGAAAAGGCATCCATTTCTACAATCAGTCCGTTTAAGTTGTCTTTTATTTGATCCTTGGCAGTAGAATAATTCGTAATAACTATCGGTTTGCATAATATTTTCGCTTCATCAAGTGCAATGGATTTCCCTTCAAATTTTGAAGTTTGAACATAAATATCACACTGCTTGATGTATGGATAAGGATTAGCCTTTAATCCTAACAAAATGAAATAACTCTCCAATTTTTTTTGGGCAATTAATTTCTCTAAGTTTGAACGCTCTTCTCCTTCACCTATTACATACCATTTAATATTATTTCCGCTTCTAACCAATTCTTCACATGCATCAATTGCCATCTCAAAACCTTTTTGATGATGTAGGCGACCTATTGATAATATAACTTTTTGACCATGACTTCTTTTGAAAACCTCATTCGTATGATTGGATAATTTATTTATTACACTTGGGGATACAATATTGTAGATCACATTAATTTTTTTTCTTTCATCTGGAAATCTTTTTTTAAGCACAGTAGCACATTCCTCTGAAACAGTTAATATTTCATGAAGTTTATCAAAGTATTTTTTATCAAAAGCTGCATTTGATCCTAACTTATCGTAGTCATTGTGAATCCAACCAATTTTTTTATGCGCAATTACTCTATCGACACAGAAGTAAATGGAAGTCTTTTCTAAAAACCCAATTGATACATCATAGACCTTAGACAAATCTGTAAGAGATCTAGAAAGGTATTTCCAACCGTACTGTTCGTTGGTTCCTCCGCTTTTACTTAAACGAATACATACTGTATATAATATTCTGTTTATAGCTAACTTATAGTTTTTACCTCCTAAATACTTGTATATGGATTTTAAAAGCGGCAATGAAAACAAATTGTAATTATCTTGCAAAGGCAAAACGTTTACTTGAGGAGGAATAAATTCCATAAACAGCCCATTGTGGTTAAGTAAAAAAATGTCCACGTTATATAAATCGTAGTCAATCTGAGAAAGTAGGTTTATAAGGCTTTTTTCACCTCCACCAGCGGATAAACTAGGAATAATGAATAACAGATTTTTTTTCATAATTCACCTCATCATGACGTCATTCAAATGATCTACAGCTTCATAGGCCAGCTTTTTCATCATGGGAACAGATCTTTTTAAACAGCTTTGAATATCTTTTTCCTCAACCAGCATTTCTTTAAATCCACTAATTAGTTTCTTTTCATCTGATAGTTCATCTATTCCAAAAACTAATCTCTCTCTTCCAAAAAGGTCTTTTGCAATTCCCTTAGACTTAACGCTGTAACCCAAAACCATAGTAGGTACTAACGAAGAGTAAGCAGCTATGGTGGCATGAGTTCTAGCTCCAATAAAGAATCTCATACGGGCAATGTATCCCTTATATTGTGTAGCAGTAAGATTATCTGGTAGTAGCAACACTCTTTGAGAGTGCTTGAATTCTTCAAATAGTAATGACAGAATCTCATAGTCATTATTGCCATCGATTATGACATGTGGAGTTAAGGCAATTGTTAAATCTGAGTTTTTAAGTATATGACGAATTAAATCGCGTATAGCTTCTAAAGATTTTCGATTTTTGTTGAGTACAAGTGGACTGAAATTTATTCCCATTGTTTTGCCAACTACCCATTCGCCAGGAAGAGCCAACTCATTCTTTTCCATAGTAAAAGCAGGGTCAGCAGTCAGTCTTACTCTAGATAAACCTTGTTTTTTTAAAACATTATAAGTAATGGACTCTCTAGCTAGAATTAGATCAAATTGTTTTAAATCAAGCAGCTTTTGTTCTGATAAATCTTCTTCACCAATAGAACAGCCCCATAAAACTAACTTTTTACCGTGTGCTTTTACTCTTCTATCAATTTCGTACCAGCCTGGTTGCTCCCCATAACAATAATTGTCACCACCTATGGATAAATAAATATCCATGTTATTAATATGCTTGATAATATTTTGATGAACCTTGCCCAATGCATATGATTCATCATTAAACAACTTCACTTTTATAGAGGAAACGTACCAATGAAACGAGTGTTTTCTTAAAGGACTTAACGAACCGTCATAAACCTTATCCAATTTAGTTATAATTTTGTCCGTCTCTGGCTTACCGGAGGCTAGATAAATTTCTGCTCCATCTATCCGATCTTTAATCATAGTAGTTGTTGATCGTACTATAGCTTCACAGCCTCTATTGGAGCTCCCATCGTGAGCAAACATCAACATTTTCATTTATTTACTCCCCCGTGTCTATTTCTAAATCTGCTATAAGCAGTAATACAATATAACCCTGTTATTAACCTGTATTTTATTAATAATAAGATGAATTTTTCGTAACGATTGGACTGATGGTAATTATGTCGTATATATACAGCTAATGAATGCTGTACGTCATAATGATTAATCATGGATTTAACAAACAAATAGCGATTGTATAAGGACAGTTGTTTTGTTGGTTTAAAATAAATATGAATATATGAAAAAACGTTTCTAATGAGTTTGGTTGATTTTAATTCATTTAGCTTCTTTTCATTTAATTTTAAATTTACTGGTAACTGACCTTTATAAACTTTTAAAGCCCGCTCAAAATAATTCTGAACCAGTATGTTTCTAGTTGCACTACCACTTACTTCTCGATAGAAGTATCCGGCATATTCAAGATAAAACATGGTACCAATGAAGTGCATGAATTGAAGATTAAAATATCCATCTTCCCCTAAAGAAATATCAGTAGGAAAAGCAAGTTCATTTTTTTTAATAATACTGTTTCTATAAATTTTGTTACATACACTGTTAAAATTATCTTCTTCAATAATATAAGGAATGACGATTTTTTCGATATACGATTTATCTAACACTTTCCCTTTTGTAAAAGGGTAATCAGTTTTCAATCTGCAGCCCTCAAGTTCGCTGATAAAATCAGAAAAAATTACATCCGCTTTATATTTTTCTCCATGGTTATAAAATAGTTCAAACATGTCTTTTTGAACGTAATCATCAGCATCAACAAACCCAATATATTTACCCATTGCTTTCTCAATACCTGCATTTCTTGCTGCACTTACACCACTGTTCTTTTGATTAATCAACTTTATTCTTTTGTCACTTTTTGTATATCTTGTTATAATCATTTCACTTCCATCAGTTGAACCATCATTAACAAATATAAACTCACATTCTTTAAGTGTCTGGTTTACTAAAGACTTAATACAGACTTCCAAAAATTTTTCTGCATTGTATACAGGTACTATGACACTTACTTTTATATCCATCTCATTCACCTCTTAAAGAACATCATCCAATACTTTTTTGTTGGAAACTTGTTCTATTAACGTATAAAGGGTGTCTAATTCGTTCTCATTATTAAAGTTAATTTCTTTACAGTTGCTCATAATATTTTTTATTGCTTTGGGGTGATGTATGAAGTACTCAACTCCATCCGCAATCCCTTCAATTGACAACTCGCAAATATAGCCATCTACTCCGTTTCTAACTTGACTGGAGGCAGTAGTATAATTGGTGATCATAACAGGTTTTCCAAGTATTTGAGCCTCTGATACAGTGACCGCTTTTCCTTCATAGCGTGAAGGCTGTACATAAAGGTCAGCAGATTTAATGAAAGGATAAGGATTTGTTTTTTTTCCTAGTAAAATAAAATGATTTTCAAGCTTATTCTTAGCAATCAAGCTTTTAATTACCTCTTCTTCTCCTCCGTACCCAACGATGTACCATACTATATGTGTTAAGCCTCTTTCCATCAAAATTTTTAATGCTTTAACGGCATTATCAATTCCCTTTGCATGAGAAAGCCTCGCAACCGTTACCAGTTTGAACCTGTTATCATTCTCAAGAGGATTATCTATATCTTCTTCAGCCATTTCTCTTATGAGTTTTGGAGATGTTATATTCTCAACCACTGTTACTTTTTCTTTTAATGCAGGATATTTTAGTAGAAACGATTTTTTGCATGCTTCTGATACAGCGATGATGTGGTTAAACCTTCCCCACATTTCCAAATCCAATTTAATGTCTGTTTCGATCGTGGAATAATCCGTATGAATCCACGCAATTTTCTTTTTAGCTTTTATTTTTTCCGCTACGAAATAGTGTGGCCAAAGATAGCTGATTGCAATTTCATATTCTTTATCAATTTCAGGCAAAAAGGGAAGAGCATACTTCCACATTAATTGCATTTGATAGTAACCCGGTTCGGCAATTTGCTTCCGTTTTGCGTTTGTATGCATTTTCGATAACACTCTGGAGATTCCAATTTTTATATGCTTATCTTGAAATATTTCTTTAACTGATTTTCTAAAAGTTGAGTACTGAGGAATTTCCCTAAGCAACGTTATTTTTTTAGGGATCAGAGGCAGCAATTCTCCTTGGTGCTTATAAAGCATAAGATCCACTTTGTAATTGTTATAATCAAAATGTTCAAGCATATTTATTAAGCTTCTTTCCACACCGCCAATTTCCATATCAAAAGAAGCAATTAACATATTTTTCATGACTGTCTCCTTGGAGACCCTAAAGCGATTCTGATTCGGTAAATATTCTCTCCCCCTATAATCTTTGAAGAAAGCGTCTTAATCGTTCCTTTCAATCTCGTTTTCGGCGGCAGCCAGCTTTTATAAAAATGGTGCAGTGTGTACGTATATTGAGATTTGAAACTTCTGCAATTAATATAGTCATAGGGTGAAAAATAGGTTTGAGGATAAAAGCTTCCTATCCCTTCAATTTCCTGATAATCTCCATTCATTTCGACTCCTAAGTCTTTGATGATTTTTGTAACAATAGCCACATTTGTCAGCGTATCCATGGTACCGTCTTCTTTAAAAAATTTTTTGTGCTTATATGAATCAAGAAATAATTTAATTAGTTTATTGCCTTTAGCTGCGCCTATTGTGCTGGTCGCAATATAATTTTCCTGCTCAAAGCCCCAGAATGAATCCTGATAAAGTAAATCATCGAAAGCTTTAAATACTTCTACATCCGTATCGAGATAGATTCCACCTAATGAATAGAGACTATAGACGCGGACATAATCGCTCACGAATGCATAATTTCCATTGTCATACGCTTCTTTTACAAATGGATGTTGGTTTACATTAAAATTTTCTTCGTTCCATTCCACTATTTCATAATCGTGTAAATGCTTCTTCCAGCTTTTCATACAATTTTTAACCATTTTGGGTTTCTCTTTTTTACCAAACCAGCAATAATGGATGCGTTTCGGTATAGTAGTCATTTCCAGCGAGTAAGCCTCCTTTTCAAATGAAGTGGCAAGATCCAAATAGTTAATTTGTATTTACGAGTTTTTTTGAATCTTTCTCCACTTCATAAACTCCAGCACCAATTGATACTCCCTAAGTTCTTCCTCTGTCGTCACATTTTCCTTTAATTCATTCCAAAACTGATTGAATTTGTAATCCTCAGAAATGCGCTCACTGGATGATTCATCTAATAAAAATTTTAACTCCACTCCCAGGACAGAAGATATTTTCTCCATTACATGAATGGAAGGATTATGTTTGAGATTCCGTTCAATATTGCTTAAATATGATTTTGAGACCCCTGCTCTTTCAGCAAGCTCGGATAAGGTTAATCCTTTTTCTTTTCGTAGTTGTATGATGTTTTTCCCAATCATCTTAAGTACCCCATTGTTTCTTATTTATAGGACAACCTGGTTTACCACAGCGTTTTGCAGCGCTTCTTTAAATTGTTCAATGACTCTCGTTTGATCATCCTCTGTCAGATTTGAGCCCGATGGCAAACAGATGCCGGTATTGAACAAATTATCTGAAATGCTCTCCTCGTTGCTATGAGGAAAATATTTATTTTCTTCAAAGAGCGGCTGCAGATGAAGCGGCTTCCATACTTGTCTTGCTTCTATATTATTCTTCTCCAAGTGTGTAAGAATCTGCTTAACGGAGACGCTGGTTAGCTCCTCGTCAATCGTAAGAGCAGATAGCCAACGATTGGTTTTGGTTTGCTCCAGCTCCGGCATGAACGTTACTCCCGGTAGGGTTCCTAACTCTTTTTGATAGCGATTGAAAATCTTTCTGCGTGCGGCTACCCGAAGCTCAAGTACTTGCAGCTGTGCAATCCCCAGGCCAGCTAAAATATTGCTCATTCGATAGTTGTAGCCCATTTGGCTGTGCTGATAATGGGAAGCCTGATCTCTTGCCTGAGTGGCGAGAAACCGTGCACGTTCGATCGCTTCTTCATCGTCTGATACCAGCATCCCTCCCCCTGAGGTTGTGATAATTTTATTGCCGTTAAAAGAGAACACTCCATACTTCCCAAAGCTTCCGCTTGGCTTTCCCTTATAGGTAGATCCAAATGATTCTGCCGCATCCTCCACAATCGGGACCTCAAATCGGTCACATATTTCGATGATTTCATCCATTTTGGCACTTTGCCCGTAAAGATTGACCACAATCACTGCTTTTGGAAGATTATTTTGTAAATAATACTCTTCCATTGCCCGCTCCAATGCATGAGGTGACATATTCCATGTCTCGGGCTCTGAATCAATGAAAACAGGTTCGGCTCCCTGGTAAAGAATCGGGTTGGCACTTGCGACAAAGGTGAGGGAAGAACAAAAGACCTTATCTCCTGACTTAATATCCAGAAGGGCCAACGATAAATGTATGGCGGCAGTTCCGGAAACTACTGCCACAGCTGCTTTCTTCCCTACAAATGATGCCACCTCCTGTTCAAATGCGTCTACATGAGGTCCCAGTGGTGCAATCCAATTTGTTTCGAAAGCTTCCTTAATCAGATCCTGTTCGTTCCCGCTCATATGCGGCGGTGAAAGATATATTTTTGAATTTTTCAAAGTTCATGCCCCTTTCTACAAAATCCGCTCTCTGCTGTCGATTCTCTTTTTTATATTAGCCGGACAACCTGCTGCCATCCTGTAAGCGGGTATCGATTGTGTGACAACAGCTCCTGCTGCAATAACGGACCACTCTCCAATGCTGACTCCCGGAACGAGCGTCGCTCCCGCTGAAATCTGGGTGCCTTCACCTACAGTAACAGCGCCTGTCAGCGTGGAACCGGGACATACATGGACGTATGGAGCCAGACAGCAGTCATGCTCAACAATGCTTCCTGTGTTAATGATCGAATGTGCACCAATAATTGCACCTGCATTAATGACTGCATTAGGCATTACCACCGTACCCGGCTCCACTACCGCCCGTTTGCTTACAAAAGAGGAAGGATGAATCAATGTAGCGTACATGTCTGCAGTCATTCCGATTCGTTCCACTACTTTTTTTCGTATGTCATTGCTGCCGATTGCCATGACCAGCTTTGCGTCCTTTTGAAAAAATTCTCCCAGTGCATCAACTGGACCTCGAAGAATTCCGTCCTGCACAAAGCTGGTTGAATAGCGGTCATCTAAAATTGCCAGGATGGAATAGGCTCTGCAATCAATCAGATCCTGAATAACGCTGCTGTGGCCGCCGTCGCCTATTACAATCAGCTTTTGATCAGCCCGCATCTTTTGAGCCCGTGAATCTTTCTGCGGTAGCGTGATGACGTTGAGTTACCCCTTCTTTTTTAAACACTTTTTTCACTGTAATCAGCATGATTTTACTATCCAGCCAAAGGGATTGATGTTTGACGTACCATAGATCCATAGAGAATTTCTCCTCCCACTCAATGGCGTTTCTTCCGTTAATTTGTGCCCACCCGGTCACTCCCGGCCGCACATGATGCCGTACAAGCTGTTCGTTTGAGTAAAGCGGCAGGTATTCCATCAGCAGCGGTCTGGGACCTACCAGACTCATTGAACCGTTCAGTACATTCATCAGCTGCGGCAATTCATCCAGACTATACTTCCGAATCCACTTTCCAGTAGGGGTCAGTCTTTCCTCATCAGAAAGAAGCTGACCTTTTGAATCCACTGCGTTTAACATCGTTCTGAATTTGATGACGTCAAACGGTTTTCCATGCAATCCCGGACGCTGCTGAGTAAAAATAACCGGCCGGCCCATTTTCACTGCTATGATTGCCGCCACAACAAGCATGATCGGAGAAAACACCGCCAGCAGAATGAGAGATAACATGATATCCATTAATCGTTTCATATGCATCCTGTCCTTACGTTAATATGTTCTTTTCAACTGAGGAGCCCCGCTGTTCAGCATCCTGTATTCAATTTCTTTCACCATGGATTCCAATGAGAGCGATGAATCCTGATTTCCTTTTCGCAAGCATGTGACCAGCAAATCCAAAAGTTGCTGTTCGGTCAGAATTGAATAGTTTGGCATTTGAAACGTCCTTTCGCCTGTTCTATGCGCCTGTTGCTTCTTTCACACCAGCTGTCGCTTCGACGCTTGCGTATCCTTCTGGGTTTTGCTGCTGCCATCTCCATATGTCCTCGCACATCTCATCTATTTCAATAGCGGCGGCCCAATTAAGCTCGTTTTTCGCTTTTGTTGCATCTGCGTAGCACACTGCTGAGTCTCCGGCCCGCCTGCTTCCAATCGTGTAAGGAATGGGTCTGCCGCACGCTCTTTGAAATGCGTCAACTACCTCAAGCACGCTGTAGCCTTTTCCGGTTCCCAGATTATAGGTTTCATATATAGGGTTAAATGAAATTTTCTCGAGCGCTTTTAAATGGCCTTTGGCTAAATCCACTACATGAATGTAATCCCTGATTCCTGTCCCATCCTTCGTTTCATAGTCGTCACCATGAATAATGAGCTGATCTCTTCTTCCTATCGCAACCTGTGCAATATACGGCAGTAAATTATTGGGTACGCCTGATGGATCTTCTCCGATGCGACCGCTTTTGTGGGCACCGATCGGATTAAAGTAGCGCAGCACAGCAATGCTCCATTTGGGGTCAGATTGAAACAAATCGCTTAGCATTTCTTCAATCATCTGCTTTGTACGACCATATGGGTTAGCTGCACCTATCTCCTCGTTTTCTGTAATAGGTATGTTCGCTTCTTTTCCATAAACCGTTGCTGAAGAACTGAAGACCAGTTTTTTTACATTAAAACGGTCCATTGCTTCAAGCAATACCATCGTTCCCGCTAGATTATTCTGATAGTATTTAAGTGGATTTACCACCGATTCTCCTACTGCTTTGAACGCTGCAAAATGAATAACTGCTTCGATCTCATTTTCAGAAAATAGCTCTTCAACCTGTCCTTTGTCCTGAAGATCCAGCTGAACGACTCTGAACAATTTCCCTGTCAATTCCGCTGCCCTCTTGAGTGATTCCGGATGGCTGTTGCTGAAATTATCTGCAACGATGATGTCGTAGCCTTCATTTAAAAGTTCTACACATGTATGACTGCCGATATAGCCTGCGCCGCCTGTTACTAATATGGTCAACAGCAACTCCTCCTTCAGAAATCATCTTTTACACATAAAAAATAACCTTGGCTTAGCCAAAGTCACGACATGTTTCTCTAAAAGTATAAAAAATTGCTTTTGTATAAAATGTTCAGACTGACAACATTTTCGTAATAGTAAAAGGCAAGATACAAAACAAGTATCATAAAATAAATAAATTTCTCATCCTTTTCTCTAAATAGTTTTACAATCCAGGAAATAAGAATGAGCTGATACAAATTAAAATAGATTGAAAATCGTGCAAAGATCCAACTCTGTGTAGAGACCACCATAAACACGACACTGAGCAACGCCATATTTACAATAACGTCACTTTGAGGAAAAATAGTCTTAAGCTTGTCTCTCCCTAAGTAAGCGATTAAAAGCGGTACACCACTGACCAGTACACGCAGGGCATTGGCTCCTCCTTCATCGAAGTCCTTATAGGCGGCATACTGGGTATCTTCAAGTGCTGTGAAGAGAATGGAAGTAAATTGTTCAAATCCAATAACAGCAGCGACTGACAGCAGTATGACTCCGATTGTTGCTTTTGACCAAGGTCTTGTACGGACAATAAAGTAGATCGGCAGCAGGACCAGTGCACTTTGGTGAATAAAAGAAGCAAGGACTACAACAGTGGCGTACCCTGCAAAATTCCCATTAATTAAAAATTTGGTTGCACAAAATGCCAGCGCAGCAGCCAATGTCTGTCTGATTCCGTTCATCGAAATAAGGAATAGCCCGCCCGTAATATAAACAAATAGGCTTAATTCGATCATCCTTGAATAACGAAATAAGACCATCACAATTAATACATTTGTAAGTAAAGCAGTCGTAAATATCATGATTTGAGGATCTCTTGAGATTTGCTGCAAAAACATCTGCAGGAGTCCAAATCCGATGTCTTTGTTGGCTAGGACATAATCCAATGTAAAATGATTGTCGGTATAAATATTTACATAATTAAATGTATCGCCAATGTTTGATCGTAAACCGGATACAACAACCAGGGTTAAGGCTGCTAGGATGACTAGCAGTTTGTTTGCATGAACCGGAATGGCTGCATTTGGATGTCCCGCTGGTACAGCCGCATATCGGGAAAAGAAAGCAAACATGAAAACGAGTAGAAGATTTATCCAAAGAATGGTCATTGTTTACCCTTCCTTTAACAACAATCATAAAGCTGCTGTGGATTTTGCAGAAATGTATAAATAAAGCAAGGCACCTAAAGGAATGGCTAAAATTGTTAATACTGGATCAGGTGACTCTTTTAAAAAATCTTTATTTCTGCTCATCATGCTGCTTGATACGTAATGGATCGCTTGTCTGAACTTAAAAGCAGCACTTACAAAGGGGAGTTTCATTAATTCTCTACGATAAAAAGCAAATCCAAGAGGATTCTTAACATATTGGTTAAACATATTCCTTGAAGAACCATCCGGTAAATATTCTACCGTGCATATCACCTCATTCAGGATCAGCAGTTCAAAATCTTGATCAAGAAGATAATATTTATAGGCTAGTCCTACATATTTTTCTCCTTCAAATAGAGGATAAGGATGCCGCTTAGTAAGATCCGAGCGGTACACCAGTTTTTTATCTCCTTTTACGCCATGCCGGGCATATAAATCAAACAAAGTAGATTGTTTCAAATGAGAGGGCAGCGGAGTTCCGATTACCTTACCATCTTGAAATGAATCCAACCCTACCAGACCGCTGACTTCATCGCTCCCAAACTTTTCCCAACACCCAAGAATTTTTTCTACTGCGTCAGCGGGCATCCAATCATCGGAGTCGATGCAGACATTTAACTCTGTAGCAATTAAGTCATAGGCAGTATTATGAGCTCCATGCATGCCTTGGTTTTCTTGAAAGTGGTACTGAATCTCAATTTTCTCTTCTTTTATCCATTCATCTACCAACTCTTTAGTAAAATCAGTTGATCCATCATCAATAATCAGCCAGATAAAATCTTTATTTGACTGATTAGTTAAACTTTCATAGCATTGATTTAAACAATAAGCACGATTATAGGAAGGTGTAAAAATGGTTAAGGTCTTCACCCGCTCATCCCTCCCAGTTTTAAATAGGAGTTTTCAGTGACGCTAGCTGTGTTTTGTATATTGTAACCATGCATACTAATCAGCTTAGCTTGAGATTTTCTGATCTGATTCGATTGACTGATTGATAATAATGCGCTTGCCCATACCTTTGGTTCCTCAATGGGATGTCTCGTAATTAACCCGCATCCCAAATCAACTTCCTGTGTAATATTATTGGAAATTACGCATGGTACACCAGAACACTGCGCCTCTATAAGCGTAACGGGCAAACCTTCATGCAAAGAAGGAAAAGCAAAAACATCAATGGCCTGCAGCAGCTGAGGAATGTCGTTGCGAACACCAAGTAAGCGAACTCTATCCTCTATTCCCAGCAATTTTATTTTTTGTTCGATTTTAGATTGTAAAGTTCCGGTTCCTACTAATAACAGGTGTGCCTCCGGATGGTTCTTATGTGTTTCATGGAAAACATCCAACAAAAACAGATGATTTTTTTGTTTATTAAATCTTCCTATATGGCCAACCACGAAAGAATCTTCCTTCAGTTGAAGAGATCTTCTAACCTCTTTTCTGTTTTCCAAAGAGAATTCAAAGCGTTCACTTTCTATTCCGTTTTTTATAATAGAATAGGTTTTTGAATGATGTGGAAATAGCCATGCTGCCGCTTTAGATGAACACGCGTAAAAGTCGGTTGCATATTTTGAGATATTTCTGCCTGCCATCCATTTATACATTTTAATTAAAGAGTTTCCTTCACTGCTTGTATTATGACTATGCGCAATTCTCGCAGGAATTTCGGCCTCCGCTGCTGCTTTAAGGACAAGTCCACTCATTTTGTCCATATGTGAATGAACAATTTTGTAGTGCCTGTGATGATGAAAGAAATGGTTCAATTTTTTTACATATGCAAAATGTCCTGACTGTGTGACATAAGGGATGCGGTAAACAATGCCTCCCATTGAACGGATCTCTTCATCAAATACTCCTTCGTAACAAGTTAGAAAATCAAACTGAATTTTTGAGCGGTCAACGTTTCGATATAAATTCATGATAAAGGTTTCTGCACCGCCGCGATTCATATTCACAACTGCATGCAGGACTCTTAATGGACCATCCATTTTGTGTCCTCCTCTTTTTCCATAAACAACTCATAAATCAATCTTTTTTCTCCCAGCACTTTCTCCGTACTGTATGTGCTCACCACTAATTGCCTTCCGTTAGCGCCAAGCTCTTCTCTTACCTCCGCTTGATTCATGAGAAAGGTAAGTTTGCTGCAAAATGTATGAATGTCACCAGGCGCAACTGTCCAGCCGGTTTTATCATGTTGAACGAGTTCCCTATGCCCCCGGTTTTCCACTGCTACCACCGGGAGGCCGCATGCCATTGATTCCATTACATTTACCGGCAGACCTTCTCTGAAACTCGAAGCCACAGCTGCGTCACTCGCCTGTGTCCATGTTTGAATATTCTCCTGGAAACCTAAGAAACGGACATGTTCACGAATGCCCAGCTTCTCTGCCTGCGATTTACATGATTCGAGCAGGGGCCCTTCTCCTGCCAGCAGCAGTTTTACATTTCCCCTATCCTGGTTTAAGGTACTTAGAGCATGAAGCAGAAATTGCTGGTTCTTATTTTGATTAAATTCAGCTGCATAAAATAATAAAAAATCATCAGGCTGATAGCCCAGTGATTTTTTCAGCTTTACCTTCTCACTTTTTTCAAGAGAGATAAATTTAGTTGTATCTACTCCTACTCCATGAACATGTTCAATATGAATCATGTGAAAACGTTCTTTTGCTAATCGATAATCTTCCTTATTAATTGTTATTAAACAATCTGTGTAGCGCAGCATGGATTTTTCTATTGGATAATAGATCAGCCAGTTCTTAAGCGGGGCCCCTTTATAAAAATGAAATCCATGTGCGGTGTAGATGATTTTCGTTCCTTTTGTTCTTGCATTTTTGCCCGCAAGCCTTGTAAGAAGGCCTCCCACCGGAGTATGACAGTGAACGATATCGTACTTTTCCTCGTCCAAAATCCGCTTAAGCTTTACATAAGCTCCAATATTTTTCGGAGAGAAGGGGGAACGCTGAATTGGAATCGTATACTTGCGGTCAACTGCCGGCAAGATGATTCCGCCGTTGGCTGCAACATGAACCTCCCAGCCCTGATCCTTAAACCATTGCATGTAAGGAAGATGAAACGCTTTAAAATGATAATCAACAGTAGCTGTGAAGAGTATTTTTCCGCCCAAATCGATTCCCCCTTTCGACTATTTTGTTTTTTCCCTATCCATAATTTCGGATAAATAGGCTAGCAAATCATAGCGCAATTCCTCTCTCTTCAAAGCAAATTCAATCGTTGTCTGAATGAAGCCCATCTTTTCGCCTACATCATAGCGGTCGCCTTCAAATTCATAGGCGTACACAGCTTCCTTTTTATTAAGTTGAGAGATGGCATCTGTTAATTGAATTTCATTTCCTGCCCCTGGCTTTTGGCTGCTTAAAATGTCCATAATTTTTGGACTTAATATATACCGTCCAAGGATTGCGAGATTGGATGGTGCGTCCTTTAGATTTGGCTTTTCTACTAGCTCCCGCACATTATATAAACCCTCATCCATCAAACTGCCGTCTACAATTCCATACCTTGAGACGTCCTCTTCCCGAACCGGCTGAACCCCAATAATCGATGCATTGTAGCGATTATATTGCTCTATTAATTGCTTTAAACAGGGCTTTTCTGCCTGAACAATGTCATCTCCCAAAAGTACAGCAAAAGGCTCGTTGCCGATGAATTTGCGTGCACACCAGATTGCATGTCCAAGTCCTTTCGGCTCCTTTTGTCGTATGTAATGAATGTCTACCAGCCTGGAGGATTTTTGAACTTCATCCAACAAATCAAATTTCCCTTTTTCATAAAGGGTTTGTTCAAGCTCAAAGGAATGATCAAAATGATCCTCTATTGCCCTTTTCCCTTTACCTGTAACAATAATGATGTCTTCAATCCCTGATTCAATGGCTTCTTCCACGATATACTGTATGGTCGGTTTGTCTACGATTGGAAGCATTTCTTTCGGCATGGCTTTAGTCGCCGGTAAAAACCTCGTACCAAGACCGGCAGCCGGGATAATCGCTTTCCTTACTTTCATGAGGCAGGTCTCCTTTAACTTGAAATAGGCAGCATTTCTTTTTGGACGGCTGAAGCTTTGCGATTGGCCAGCTCCAGCAAGGTTTCTTTCAGTTCTTCTCTGCTTAGAGTTGAGTAGACAGAAAGAATCGTTTCGATCTCTTCCATATACAATTCAGCGCTTTTGCCGACGTAGATTTTAGGATAGATTTGTTCATCCTGAACTTCATCTTCCTTCAGCAGTTCTTCATACAATTTTTCGCCTGGGCGGATCCCGGTGAACATGATCGGGATCTCATCAAGTGAATTTCCGGAAAGCTTTATCAGGTTTTTCGCCAGATCCACTATTTTAACCGGGTCTCCCATATCAAGGACGAATATTTCTCCCCCTTTAGCTAAAGCCCCTGCTTGAATCACAAGCTTGGAAGCTTCCGGGATGGTCATAAAATATCGAATCATATCCGGATGAGTTACGGTAACAGGTCCCCCGCGTTCAATTTGCCTCTTAAAATGTGGAATGACGCTTCCCCTGCTTCCCAAAACATTGCCAAATCGCACAGCGACAAATCTTGTTTTACTAATCTGTCCCATGTGCTGGACAATCATTTCAGCTAATTTCTTGGAGGCACCCATAACGGAAGTTGGATTTACTGCTTTATCCGTTGATACCATTACAAAAGTCTCCACCCCATGCCAATCAGCTGCCTGAGCAATATTCCTTGTCCCCAATATATTGTTTTTAACCGCTTCTTCAGGGTTCCGTTCCATTAGCGGCACATGCTTATGAGCCGCAGCATGATAGACTACATCAGGCTGATAGTTTCTCATAATCTCCATCATTTTCTCCGCATCCTGTAAATCTGCTATCTCTGTTATAAATTCAATTTGGGAGGCTTTAAACATTTCTTTCAGTTCCATTTCAATGGTATAAATGCTGTTTTCTCCATGCCCCAGCAAAATCAGCTGCTTAGGATAAAATGCTGAAACCTGACGGCAAATTTCGGACCCGATCGATCCTCCTGCCCCTGAAACCAAAATGACTTTATCTTTAATTGAATCCGAAAGCAGGGCCATGTCCAGTTCAACCGGGCTCCTGCCAAGCAAATCTTCAACTTGAACATCTCTTACCTGGTTAACGGAGACTTTTCCTGTAACCAGATCTTCCAGCATCGGAAGGATTTTTGTATCGGCTGAAGTCTTCATACACTCTGTAAAAATGGTATTGAGTTCTTTTTTACTAAGCGAGGGAATAGCGATGACGATATTATTAATGTGCCTTTTTTCTACAGTCTCTGCAATGGACTCAACCCCGCCAAGCACAGGTATGCCCATAATGTCCAAATGTTGCTTTGAACGGTTGTCATCGATAAAGCCTACCGGAAGCAAATCGCAATCCTTGTTTTGAATCAGCTGCCTGGCAACCATCGTTCCAGCTGACCCTGCACCGATAATCAAGGTCCGTTTCCGATGGGGAAATGGATTAATGACCTGATCTCTGTACATTCTCCATACAAACCTGGACCCTCCAATAAATAAAAGATGAAGCAGCCAGGTAACCGCCAGAAGCCTGAAAGCAATTTCCTGCAAAACGATTTGCTGAAGAATAAGTGCTGAGAGCAGAGTGTATGAAACAATTTTAAGAACAATGACCAATTCTCCGATACTGGCATATTCCCATGCTTTTTTGTATAGGTTGTATTTCCAAGAGAACAGCAGATGCCCGGTTAGCAGAACGATCGAGCTTAGCAGGATCGGCTGCGTTAAAACATACACATCACCATTCACAAGAAAACCGCTGATAAAAATGGCGGTTACGACAATAATTGAATCAATGACAACGAATAATGAAAGCCTTTGCCTGTACGACATTGTATTCCTCCTTTCAGCAGTCTGTCGATCTGTTTGCTGCATAAAAAATAAAGTAGTGATGTACAAGGTCCTCTCCATAACCGCACACATCATTACTTTATTAAAATATGGGCATTCAACCCACCCTCACTCCACACCAGCGACGACTCGCGTCTAAGGTCTTTCAACCCACGGCATGATCGAGTACCTCCATTGATAACAGTAAGGAGATATCACCGCATAATCTATGTATTTTTGAGAATACAATATTCTTAATAGAGAACGGATTGATCAAAAAATAGGGTGCGCTACTTATCATTGATAATGGCACCGATGATTTTTGAATGGGCTAGTTCTAATACTCTCAACGCTTCTGAAGCTTTTTCCAATTCAGTTTTAGCTCTTTTAAATAGCAGGATTACACCATCACAATAGTGAGCGAGCACTCTCGTTTCTGTGAATTCCAGTACACTTGGGGCATCAACCAATATCATGTCGTATTCCTTAACAGCTGTTTTTAACAAATCCTGCATTAACTCCGAACCGATAATCTCTGCTGGATTAAAGGAGACAGGACCGCTCGTCAGCACGTCCAGTTTTCCGATCTCTGTCCGGCTCACGGCTTCTTTCAGCGGGACCCGGTGCTTTAAGATATTTGTAATGCCCTTTGTGTTGGGCAGCTTAAAAATCGTATGTAAAACCGGACTTCTAAGATTTGCATCAATGAGGAGAATCCTTTCCTTTTGCTGTGCCATTGAAGCAGCCAGATTCGCAATGGTAATGGATTTTCCTTCACCTGTGCCGGGGGAGGCTAGTAAAAAAACTTTATTATTACTTGTTTCGGTAATAAACCTTATATTTGTCCTGATGGTTCTGAATTGATCTGAAATAAAAGAATCTGGATACAAATACGTGACAAGGTTTCTTTTTTTAGCGGTCGCTGCCGGCTGCTTTTTGTTTAATATCAACGATCTCCCCCCCTGTCTTTGTGATAGTTATTTGTTTTTTCTGGAGGAACAACTTCTTTTTATTTAAATTGGGCACAATGCCGATAACTGGTATGCCCAGAATTTCTTCCACTTCTTTTTCACGGCGGATCGTCCCATCCAGGCTCTCCAGGAAAAATGCAAGACCGACTCCTGCAAGTAATCCAATTGCTGCCGCCATGACGACACTTCTGTTTTGTGATTCATTTATAGGTGAAGGATTGACCGTCGCTTCTGACAGCAGCTGCACTTCTTCAAAAGCCAAAATGGATCTGGCACTCTCTTTAAACCTTTGAGCGGTGGCATTGGCAATTTCGGCTGCCTTCTGCGGATCCGTATCTGTCACAAGAATTTGAACGACCTGAGACTCATCAATTCTTGATACACCGATCTTGCCCGCCAGGCCTTGAGGTGATATTTGAAGCTGAAGATCTTCTATGACCTGAGCCATAATGATTGGATCTTTGATCATAACCATTAATGTTTTCATGTACTCACTATCACTTGAAATGATTACGCGGGTAGAGCTTTGAAACAAAGAAACATTATTCGATTGACTGTAGTAATATCCGGCTGTCGTCGCTGCAAGTACAACCAGTACAATAATCCATAATTTTTTTTTCAATACGTTCATATACTCCAGCAGATTGATATCTCTTACCAGAGATTTACGTATACCGCCTTCCCCCACTTAAATCACCTGCACTTTTGCATAGTATAGGAAACTCTTATTTCTTAATTAAGAACAACTATCTTAAAATTTTTTGTTTTACTTTGTTCTCTTAATAGGTACATTTTAGTTCTATATAAAGAACATGTCAACAAATTTTTTGCTTTTTCTTTCATTTTGGCGAACGGAATCGGAATATTTTCATTACCTTTATTCCTGGTAACACGGAGAGAAAGGTCTTCTTGGGAGTGGGCTTGGGCTTTGGGATTTGAGATAAGAGCTTGGCTACAAGAGAGGGATTCTTTTTAATAGCTTCAATATAAATAATAACCGGCACAAGAGAAGTCGTAGGCCCTGGCAGAGGTTCCCCAACTTGTGCAGCCATGGATCCCAGCAGAATTTTCAGCATACGGCACAGCTTTTTTTCGACAATTGCAATATAGTATTTGGGATGATTCTCATCAATATGATGATTGAATATATGAAAAAACAAAGAAAAGTATCCCAGACGATGGAAGTCTTTATGCAAACAGAATTTATCAATCTCCCAAACTCTGTCCTGATTTTCTCTAATTTCACTTAAATCAAAGAATTTGAACCGTCCCTCTACTGTACTCTCTACGTTCAAAGGGTCATAAGGAATAAATTCAATCGTACCCAGAATCGAATTCTTATCTTTTATTTCTTTTGGGCGAAGCAGCATGTAGCGGATGCCATTTTTCGCATAGGGATCATTGATCCATCTGTACTTTTTACAAAAGTATTCCCACGTTTCTTCAAAAAGCTTTTGCTGCTTCTTTGTCTTAACTACTTGAAACATTGTGCTCACCTTTTTCAATTAAGGTATGACAAAGACTTTCTTCACTTTTTAAGATTGAAAAGCCTTTGTCATCTTGAAAAAAAAATTTAAAAGATCAGCTGTCTAAAACATCTCCAGGGTTCCCGGGTTCTTCACCCGGTGGGCAATCAGGATCCCAATCGTGAATTTTTAACGTCTGAGATACATTCAATACTTCCAAAACCGGCACTTTCCATTCAGTTTTCATTTTTTCCCTCCATACTCATAGTTTATTGTTCCTAATATAGAACAATAGAGGTCAAGATGTGCGGAAGATCTTGATGAATCCCTTTCGTTCTTTATAAAGAACACACTGGAATCGTATCATCTCGCTTTTAAACTGTCAACATATTGGCTAATGAATTCCTAATCATTTGTGAATCAGAATACCTAAATAAAGCAGATCATTTTTATCCTTCTCTTCCTTTTGGTACCATATGACAAACGTTTAAGGAGATGAATAGGCAGTATGGTTAATCAAAGCAAACTTGGCAACTCCAATTTGGTTGTGAATCCAATCGGGCTAGGAACGAACGCGGTCGGCGGACATAATATTTATCCTAATTTAAGCGAAGAGACTGGAAAAGAAGTTGTTCGCACAGCGATTCAGCACGGCATTAATTTTCTGGACACTGCTTTTATTTATGGCCCTGAACGATCAGAGGAATTGATAGGTGAAGTTCTTAAAGAAGAAGGTCGCCGCGAGAGTGTTGTTCTTGCTACCAAAGGCGCACATAAATTTGTCGATGGTGAAATTATTATCGACAATTCTCCGGCATTTCTAACAGAAGCTGTTGAGAGTTCACTAAAACGTCTTCAAACAGATTATATTGATTTATTTTATATTCATTTCCCTGATGAAACTACGCCAAAGGATGAAGCAGTGGGAGCGTTAAAGGAACTGAAGGAACAGGGAAAGATCAAAAGCATTGGCGTGTCCAATTTCTCTCTTGAGCAATTAAAGGAAGCAAATAAGGACGGCTACGTAGATGTACTTCAATCAGAATATAATCTGTTTAAAAGAGACGCTGAAAAAGAGCTTCTCCCTTATACATCCGAGCATAACATTACATTCGTGCCTTATTTCCCGCTTGCAGCCGGACTTCTCGCTGGAAAGTATTCGAAGGATACAACGTTTGAGGATGGACGGGCTAATAACCCCATGTTTCAAGGCGAAGAATTTCTCCGCAATTTGGATAAGGTGGAGCAGGTGCGTAAAATTGCAGACGCAAAGGGCGTAGAGGTCGCTCATCTGGTGTTATCCTGGTATTTAACCCGCAGCTCGATTAGTGCCTTAATTCCTGGAGCAAAAACGCCTGAACAGGTTCAGGATAACTTAAAAACACTCGATGTTGAATTAACTCCAGTAGAAATTGTTAAGATTGACGAGATATTCCAATAATAGGTAATGAGTTAAACGCAATCTCCTTTTTATGAAACAGAAAATGACTATGCGCTCAGCATAGTCATTTTGTTTGGTTCAATTACGATTCATTGCAAGGGTAATGTGCAACTCCGCACCTATCTTTTCTTAGCTGCCGGATCTTTTCTGATGGTTTTATAAAACGAGGCCCCCATCAGCAGAATGACGACAGAGAATGGAAGCGCGGCAATAATCAGGAGATTCTGCAGTCCGTCGGTTCCGCCAAAATAAACGACGATCGCCGCTACTGCTGACTGCACAAGCCCCCACGTGATTTTGACGGAATTAGAAGGATTGATGGAGCCATCGGTTGTCTGCATGCCAAGTACGAACGTAGCTGAATCAGCAGAAGTGATAAAAAAGATGGCAATCACAAAAATCGTAATAATTGACATTAGTGTTCCAAGCGGATATTGCTCCAGCATGCCAAAGGTTGCGGTTTCCAGTGAGAAATCAGAAATTGCAGCAATACCTTTTTGCTCAAGATCTAATGCTGATACTCCGAAAACAGCAAAGAAGATAAAGCAGACGATAGACGGAACAAACAGCACGCCTAAAATAAATTCTTTTATTGAGCGTCCTTTTGAAATTCTGGCAATAAAAATCCCAACAAACGGTGACCAGGAAATCCACCATGCCCAATAAAAAATCGTCCAGTTGTTAATCCATGTACGATTATCCTGATTCAACGGCTCTAAATGAAAACTCATATCGAAAAAATTTGAAATGTAGCCACCGAGCGTGGTGGTAAACATATTAAGTATATAAAGCGTAGGCCCAACGATTGTTAACATCAAAAGCAAAACAAATGCCAGTCCCATATTAATATTACTAAGATATTTAATTCCTCTTCCGATCCCCGACCATGCCGATCCGATAAATAAAAGTGTAGCTACGGCAAGGACCAGTAACTGAAAGGTGAACGTTTCAGGTGTCCCGAATAAATAAGATAACCCACCGCTGATTTGAGCAGAGCCAAATCCCAATGTAGAAGCTACCCCGACAACAGTGGCAAAGACAGCCAGTGTATCGATCAGCTTGCCAGGCAGGCCTTCCATCGCTTTTTGACCAAATAACGGAATCAATGTTGCACTGATCAGTCCTTTTGATCCTTTATGAAATTTAAAATAAGCCAGGACGAGTGCTACAATCGCGTAAACTGCCCATGCGTGAATGCCCCAGTGAAAAAATGAATATTGCAATGCTTCCTGCACTGCCCGGTCAGACCCTGCTTCAGCTCCGGGCGTAGCAATAAAAGCATGCGAGATCGGTTCTGCAGTTGTCCAGAACACCAATCCCATCCCCATGCCGGCGCTAAAGAGCATGGCAAACCATGAGAGGAGAGAAAATTCCGGTTTTTCTCCCTGTTTTCCGAGCCGGATTTGACCAAAGCGTGAGAATGCGATATACGCACAGAAAATGAGCATTAGCATAATAATGACAAGATAATACCAGCCGAAGGCCTTTGAGATTTCTCCGGTAAGCGTTCCAGTTAAGTTTTCCAGCTGAGCAGGGGCAATTGCTCCCCAGGCAACCAACCCTGCACAGATCGCGAGCGAAACCCAAAATACAAGCGTTACATTTTTCACCAAAACACCTCTTTGTTTTTTTCTAACTTTCCTATGTACTAGCATTGCTTCTTCCCTATTTTCCTCCACATAAACGCTTTTCATACGAAATCTAACTTTTCTAAAAATCATATTTCAGCCAGACAATTGATACGGTATACCACTTTAACAGCAAAAAGATGTGAATTAAACAAAAAAAAAAGAAGCTGGACACATAAATAGGTCACAACCTCTCTGTTCTGTGAAATTCTCAACTTTTTCTGAGTCTATAATTTTTTAACCACTTCTTTTATATTCTCACATGAAGTAATTGCAGAAATAACCGCTACCCCCTGAGCGCCCGCACGAATCACGGCATCCGCATTATCAGGATTAATGCCGCCGATCCCTACAATAGGCAGATCAATGTTCTGTTCACGAAGTCGTTTAATCCATTCAATGCCAGCTACAGGCTTCGCATCCAGCTTTGAGGAAGTGGGAAACATAGGTCCCGCTCCAAGATAATCTACGCTGCTCAGATCACTTTTTTTCACTTCCTCGTCATTTGAGACAGACAAACCGATCATCTTATCGGGGTATTTCCTTCTCAGCTTATCTGCCGGCATATCATCCTGTCCTACATGGATTCCATCCACGTCCAGCTGGTCAGCAAGGTAAATATCATCATTAATAAAAAAGGGAATGTGATGTTCTTTGCATATTGCCCGAAGCCTCAGCCCCAACTGAAGTTTCTCTTCTTCACCCAGACATCCAACTCCTTTTTCCCGGAATTGGAAAGCTGTAATACCTGAATCAATTGCTTCCAAAAGAATTTCTTCGGGCAGTCTTTCACAGTTTTGACTGCCCATAATCAAATATTTGCGTAAAATTCTGTTTATATTCCAGTGCATTCTCATCCTCCTTCCAATTTTTCAGGGGAAAAGGACAGCGCATCTAAAAATACAGGAATAAATGTGCCCGTTCCCATCACTCCATCTTGTTTTTCAGTGTATTCAGCTGCCATGCCGTAAAAGGCAGCGGCTGCCAGACTGCTGTCCAGGGTGGAGTGTCTTGTAGTTAAACAAGCCGTTAAAATAGAACCCAGCAAACATCCAGTTCCAGTCACATTGCTTAACATCGCACTTCCGGTCCGGTTATAAACCATTTCGTTTCTATCGCTCATGACATCCGTTTCCCCGGTAACTAATGCAACTGTTTCATACGTCTCAGCAACTTTTCGAGCGATTTCGTCATGATTTCCTTTCCCTACGGAGTCTACACCTTTTATTTCCCAGGGAATATCAACAAGCCGGGCCATTTCCCCGGCATTTCCTTTAATAACGGTCGGCGTTATTTCCTTCAGAATTTGTCGAATCGCTTCCTTTCTGAACGAGGTAGCTCCTACTCCAACAGGATCAAGAACGACAGGAATGCCTTTATTATTTGCAGCTTTTCCTGCTTCAATCATGGCTTCAAGATCATTTCCCATAATGGTTCCAATATTGATCAGTACACCATCTGCATTGGAAGCCATTTCTCCGGCTTCCTCCGCCGCTTTAGCCATAATGGGAACTCCCCCAAAAGACAACAGGCCATTTGCAGTAAAATTCATTACGACCTGATTGGTTAAATGGTGAATAAGTGGTTTGTTTTGTCTGACTTCATGAATGATCGTGGAAGTCATATATGCTCTCCTCCTTCCTGATGCCCCAATGGTTAGTAGGGCCGTTGCCCTGGCCGAGAGAAAAAGAATGGCGTATAGCTGCTGTCACAAACCTCTTTGATTTTTCAACAGCCTCAGGCAGTTCCATTCCTCTGCTCAGGAATGCTGTAATGGCGGCTGAATACGTACAGCCTGTTCCGTGGGTGTTTTTTGTCTCAATTCTCTCGGAGGTATAGGTATACATAGATTCACCCTCATATAAATAATCCACTGCTTGACCTTCCATATGTCCCCCTTTAACCAGGGCAGCTCCTGCACCCAGGGTATGAACAATCTTCTTTGCTGCATCCATCATCTCATCGTGCGATTGGATGCGTTCTCCAATAAGATCTTCTGCTTCTGAGATATTAGGAGTAACCAAAGCGCTGAGCGGAACCAGTTGGTCACGCAGAAATCCTCTTGCATTTTCATTGATTAAGGGGTCTCCGCTGGTCGCAATCATCACCGGATCCATTACATAAGGCATGTTTTTATCTTTTATCCAGTCCCTTATCGTCTCCATCATATCAATATTTGCGATCATGCCGGTTTTAACAGCATGGATGGGCAGATCACTGCTGACTGCTTCAAGCTGCTGAGACAGCATATCAAGCGGCAGATGATGGACGGATTTTACACCGGTCGTGTTCTGGGCCACCACCGAGGTGATTACCGACATCCCATAAACCCGCAGCTCCTGAAAGGTTTTCAGATCGGCTTGAATTCCTGCTCCTCCGCTTGGATCCGTTCCTGCTATTGTGAGTGCGCATGCCGGATTATTCATGGACAGCAGCCTCCTTTTCCGTGATCCACTCTTCGCATGTAAAAGCCATTTCCCAGAAAGCCCATTCCAATTGACAGCTTTTGCGGAAAGCTTCCTTCATTTGCTGTTTTTCCTGCTCAGAAGCTGAATCTGCAAGAGCGTCCAGCCTTGCTCGCATTACAAGCACCACATCTTCCACCCTCTGCTCTGCGTAAAAAGTGATCCATGGATAAAACGGGTGATCCTCACTCGGGCTGTATTGTTTAATTAATTCCCTGCCAATCTCAAAATATGTCCAGGGACATGGAAGAAGGGCAGCAATAATTTCGCCAAGCGTTCCAAGCTGGGCGTGTGCCATCATATGCTTAATGTAATGATCAGCAGTTGGAGGCAGCGGATAGCCTTGCAGATCTTCATAGGAAACGCCAATTACCTCGCAGAAATTATTATGAGGATGGATTTCACTATGAAGCACAAAATCAATTTGTTTAGTAAAATAGGCAATGTCTTCACGTGAAGAAGATTTTGAAATGGCAATTCCATAGATTTTCATAAACGCATTTAAATATTCATAGTCCGCTTTTATATAATGTGCCAGGGCTTCTGCCGGTACATCACCTTTCCCAATTCCCTGAACAAACGGGTGGTCAAAAATAAGCGAAAAAATGTCTTCGTTTTCTTTTCTGAGGTCTTCTGTAAATGTCATAATAATGCCTCCTTTTTTTGAGGAAGCTGCCGGAATTCCAATTAAGCCGTGAGCATATTCGGCTGCTTCCCTACGCTGGCATAATCCAGATCAGGTCCATCAGGGTATAATCTCAGCTTCGTTAGCACCCCCAGCAGTTCCGTTTTTACTGTATTCTGATTAGTCTCTCCTGTCTGACTCTTGCAAGTACAAGCCAGCCAAGTGCCGCTCCAGTTGCACTGCTGATAAGAAACGGAGGAACGAAAAACCATGCAGCAAATGTCGTTCCCATAAGCACCTTTGCAAAAGGAACCGCAAACCAGGCTCCTATGAAACCTGTGCCAATAACTTCGCCTGCTGCTGCCCATCCTTTGCGGCCAAACCTTCTGTAGAGGATCCCCGCAAAAAGAGCACCAATCATCCCTCCTGGAAAAGCAAGCAAGGAGCCTAATCCCAGCATGTTTCTCACTAAGCCGATTAAAAAAGCAATGATGACTGCCGGGAGAGGACCCAGAATGATCGCAGCAATTACATTTACTGCATGCTGAACAGGATACGCCCGGGCAACACCAGCAGGAAACCAGATAAATTGTGCGCCCACGACGCCAATCGCCACAAACATTGCCATTACCGTCAAGCGTTTTGTCCGTGTCATTTTCTCCCTCCAATCGATTCAGCAAAACAAAAAAGCCAGACCCACAGAAGGACCTGACTTGAAGTAGTAGATGAATTGGACAATGGATCGTCCGACTACTTCCCTACGCTGGTACTAACCAGATCAGGTCCATAAGGGTCGGAAAATTCGTTTTCCTCTCAGCCCGCGATTTTCGGGCCCCCCTAGTAGTGATTGAATCTATGCACTTAAACGAGCTGGGTTCATCATAACAAAACATCGTAAAATTGGCAATAAATCCAAAGTGAGGAAGTGCTTTTTACTGTAAAAAGTTACTTGAATATGAAAAAGAAGGTTATATACTTATAGGTAGGCTGCATCACAGGAAAAGTATTTTACCCTAATGTCTACTTAATGAAAGACAGCCTTCATAAGGAGCGAAGAGACGATGAAAAAAAATATAATTTTACTTGATATCCTTTGCTATGGAGTTATCCCATTTCTTATTTGGAACCAGGGACGGGACTTACTTGGAGACTATTGGGCTATTATCCTCTCAACTGTCCCCGCAATCATTTATACAGTCATACGTTTTTTTGTAGAGCGGCAATTTAATATTGCAGGGATCTTTATTGTTACGTCCCTATTGATCAGCACTACTGTAAATCTATTGTCAGAGAATGCTCTTTCCATGCTGTGGAACCAGGTTTATTTAGGCTTCTCATTTGCCGGTCTGTACCTGCTGTCGATTCTTTTTAAAAAACCTCTCGCCTTGTATTTCATGGTGGACATCGCATTTCTCCAGGGATATCCACGAGAGGGATGCAAAGCACTTTTTAAAGAAAAAGGATTATTTATCTGGTTTCAGCTTTTAACGGCATTCTTTGTCTTACGGGGAGTCACGCAGAACTCGCTAAAAGCCTGGCTCATCGATACGTATGGCGCAGATGGCTATGGTCAGGTCATTATCTACATGAACATTTCCGGCTGGATCTTCAGTGCCCTGATTGCAGCAGGCTATTTTTTCATCGGATCAAAAATCACCCGGCACCTCGCAGAAAAAAATGAAGAGGAGATCCCTCCCCCAAATAGTGAAACGGTTTAGGCAGTTGAAGTACCGTAATGGTATTTTTCAGACGAGCCACACAAGGTATGCAAATGGTTTTTGGGACATGGGATGCTTGCTACATTATGGACTTTGGCAAATTTAGTTGATTCAAAGTCTTAATCTTGAGGGGACTAGCACAGGGGATTTACTTAGAGAGAACAAAAAATTATTGATTTGCTCATTCCTCATTCCGCTGCAAGTATTACTGCTTAAATTACAGGTAAACCAGTAGTTCCAAGTAAATCAGTAGCATCATTTTCTCTTGAATTTATTTTTGATAATGAAGATGGGGAGAATCTTAAAAAGTTATAATATAGGAGATTGACTATGTTAAAATTACTGGAAGCAGATGAACCTCCATCCTGCAGGATATGACGGCAAGCTGAGACTTTAACAGGGCAGCGCCCTGAAAAGGCTCAGCGCCGTCCCTGCGGAAAGCGCCGCCTGAAGCGAAGGGAACCGATCAAAGTGCCTGAGACACTTTTATCCCAGGCCTTTTTTATGCTATTTTCCAGTGAAATTAGTTCAGTTTATTCATAGATATGATCAACTTCATTTAAATAAATGATGCAAGAGCCTCTCCCTGTCTTCAAAAAACTGTTTCATAATCGTATAATGCTCGGTCTCCTCAAGCATCTGCTCCTTTAACCCTTCAGATGTCAGCTGATAAATACAAGCATCCGGATGAGCCATCAATAAAGGAGAGTGTGTGGCAATCACAAATTGCGAACCCTGCTCCACCAGCTCATTGATCCGGCTCAGCATGGATAATTGCCTTAATGGAGGCAGTGCGGCTTCAGGCTCATCAAGAATATACAAACCCTCTCCCCGAAAACGGTGAAGAAAAGCTGCAAAAAATGATTCACCGTGAGACTGTTCATGCAGCGAAACTCCTCCAAAGCTATCAATGATTCTTCTTCCGGCAAGTGGATCACGGTCCATTTCTTCAATATTTGTGGCTACGTTATAAAAGGTTTCCGCCCGAAAAAAGAAACTGTCCTGAGGTCTGAGGACCCCTTTTCCCACCCGCAGATAATCATGAAGGGGAGAATGGGAATCATAGCTTGAGAAATTAAAATTGAGCGATCCCCCTTCAGCATTAAACCCCAATGCTACTGCCAGCCCTTCTAGCAGCGTTGATTTCCCCATTCCGTTCTCCCCCATAATGTAGGTAATATTAGGGTGGAATTGGAGTGAATCAAGCATTCGGACGGCAGGAAGATTAAAAGGAAATTCATCAAACGACGGTACTTCGTTTCTTTTCACATATAGATTTTTTAAAAATTGATCTTCTTTTGTTAATTTCCCCAACGTGATCCTCCCTATCGGTCAGTAAATTGATCAAAAAACGCCAGCACTTTGCGGTACACCTGAATTTCATTCTCTTTTTTCGAAAACCCATGACCTTCATCCTCAAGCACAAGGTACTCGACATCTCTTCCTTTATCCTTTAATGCCTTAACGATTTGATCTGATTCTGCTTTTACCACACGAGGATCTTTAGCCCCCTGTATGACGAGCATCGGCTTTGTCATATGCTCGAGATAGTGAATCGGGGAGTCTTCAGTTAATTTCCCTTTGTCTTCTTCAGGATCCCCTATCCACTGCTTCATCAGCGGCTTCCAATGTTCAGGTACGGAGTCAATAAAGCTGAACAGATTGCATGGGCCAAAAATATCGACTACTGCTTTGAAATATTCAGCGTGTCTGCCATGCAGCAGCAGAGCCATATAACCGCCGTAACTTCCCCCCATTAATAAAATTCTGTCACGATCAGCCAATCCCTGCTCTATGAGATATTCCAGACCAGATACATTGTCAAGCCGCGGGCCATAACCCCAGTCGCCCTCAACCATCTTTGAAAAAGCAAGCCCATAGCCTGTAGATCCTCTGAAGTTTGGCGCAAAAATGCTGTAGCCTCGGTGTACCAGAAATTGAAACAGGGAACGGAATGTAGCACGTTCTGCTGCCTGAGGACCTCCATGCGGCCATAGGATTACGTGTCCATTGCTGACCTCTTCTTTTGCTTTGAAGAACTGAGCTTCAATTTCCAGGCCGTCAAATGAAGGGTAGGAGAGTACGTCAGGTTCGATTAACTCTTCTTCATGAACGCCAGGGACTCCGTATTGTGTGAGTGACTTCCACTCGCCATTTTTTCGCTGATAAAGATTGGAGGGACGAGTAGCAGATCGTGCATTTACATAAAGATTACCTGTGTCAGATATCAAGAATTCTTCAATAACACTCCCAGGAAAATCCACTTCTTTAATCGACTCATCCTCTAAAAAGACCTGAAACAGATGATCGCGTACGCCCTGCTCTGATACGATGTAAAGGTAGCCGGAAGATTTATCATAGTGAAGCTCTGTGAAGTCCTGCTCTTCAACCTCAACGACTTTGGTAAATTCTTTTGTTTTCAAATTAAATTTAGCTAGATAGGAAAAGTCAGCATCATAATTTGTTAAAAGATAAACATCAGTTTCAGAAACGAAAACAGCTCCTGAAACGGTGTGCTGCTTCTTTGTCTCAGGCGTCAAAAGCACATCTTCTTCTTCATGTCTTGCCCAAGCAAGTATATATGTATTGGCAAAGTGCTTAGAATAAATAAAGGTTTTTTCATCTGGACTCATTGCACTTAAATACGTTGCGATGTCTTGGCCGTGAAGAATAATTTCTTCATCCCCTGTTTCAAGATCATAGCAATAGGCTTTTAAAAAGGTTTGGTCATCTTTATTTGAGGTGTAATATAGTCTTTTTCCATCATCTGATGCCTTTAGAGTCATATGACGCACATTATCCTGCTTTCGGATGGGTTTCAATTCCCCTCCAGCAGGCGGCAATGCATAAATCTGGCCGTTTTCATCTCCGTCATGATCGATTACAGCCAGTATAAACCGTCCGTTTTTGTCATATTTTATCTCAGAGCAGCTTTGGTTATAAAAGCTTAAAGGGTATGGAAATGTATTAGGAAGATCCATAGCCCATAGATTGTATTTTCCATTTAAATTGGTGCTGAATACAAGCTGTGATTCGTCTGGACTTACAGCAAAGGCTTCAATTCCAAACGTTTGAAAAAAATTCTCTACATCAGGCTTCGGAAAAGCGATCATTTTCAATTGTCCTCCTAAACTATATTTCGTTCTCTTACTAAATGTTCTCTATTTTCTTCCCAATCCCTGCCTTTATTCGGTTTTTCTTCTAACAGAGAGCTTACAGAAAACAAATAGATTGAATTATTCTCCCTCTCGCTGTATAAATAAAGAGAAAATAAATTATCGTTCCATCTTCAGGGCAGGGTGCAATTCCCGACCTGCGGTAAAATTTGTTTGAGCCCGCGAGCGAGTAGATTCTACTTGCTGACTCCGTGGAAACCGGAGGCCGACAGTAACAGTCTGGATGGGAGAAGATGGAGGCATTATGGCGGGGGTTCCTTTCACGGATGACAACCCTCTGTTTTGTGCTGACTTCTCCCCTTCTAACCTCTATAGATGGGGAGTTTGTATTTGGCGTATTTTTTATGATTCTGTTTCATAGACTAAATTGCCCGGCATCTCAGAAAACACTAAATCGTTTTTCCTGTAAAAAGAGCCTGCTGCCATGAGCTAAAACTTCTTAGAGTGGAACGAAGGAATAGGAGAAATTCGTATGAAAAACACTCAAATGCTAGTGAAGTTATCGATGTTTAGTTCCATTGCCTTTATTTTAATGCTGTTAAATTTCCCTCTTCCGTTTCTTCCGGATTACTTGAAAATCGACTTTAGCGATGTACCGGCTTTACTAGCGGCCATCCTATTTTCGCCAATGGCAGGAGTTGTGGTTGAAGCTCTAAAAAATGTTTTATACTACCTGTTTAGAGGAAGCGGCATCCCAATAGGCGAGCTATCAAACTTTATTGCCGGCTGTGCTTTTATTCTCCCGGTTGCATACTTTTACCATAAAAGAAAATCAAAGAACGCATTAGCAAAAGGATTAATTTCCGGCACTGTTACGATGGCACTCCTGCTTGTTGTGTTGAATTATTTCTTTATCCTTCCCGCGTACGCATGGTTCTTCGGGATGGATTACATGCTTGACCCCGCTGTTAAATGGTATACAGCAGTGGCCTTTATTCTTCCATTTAACTTAATTAAAGGGCTTTTTATCACTGCATTGTTTCTGCCGCTTTTTATAAAGTTAAAGCCCTGGATCCAGCAAAATCAGGTTCAGATCAGATAATAAAAACAGGTGCCGGCCACTTCACATGAAAATGTGAAGTGGCCGGCACCTTTAAATGTTATACTTGAGAAAAAACAGGAGGATTCATCTATGAAACAGGATTTAATTCAACGTTTAACTACATATGTAAAAATTGATACACAATCAGATCCGCGAGAATCGTCTACTCCTTCCACTGCTAAACAGTGGGATTTGCTTAACCTGCTCGCAGAAGAATTAAAGGAAATTGGGATGGATGAAGTTTCAATTGATGAAAATGGCTATCTAATGGCCACACTCCCATCCAATACAGAAAAACCGATACCTACAATCGGATTCTTGGCTCATGTAGATACCGCTACAGATTTTACCGGTACAAATGTTCAGCCCCAGATCGTTGAAAAGTATGAAGGCACTGACCTGTTATTAAATGAAAAGCTGAATATTGTCCTTTCTTTAAGAGAATTCCCGGAGCTGTCTAATTATATTGGTCATACCTTGATCACGACAGACGGCACCACTTTACTTGGCGCAGATAATAAAGCTGGTATTAGTGAAATTATGACGGCCATGCACTATTTACTTCAGCATCCAGAAATTAAGCACGGAAAAATCAGAGTGGCTTTCACTCCTGATGAAGAAATTGGCCGTGGACCGCACAAATTTGACGTGGAAGCGTTCGGAGCAAAGTATGCATATACAGTAGACGGAGGACCTCTTGGGGAACTTCAATTTGAAAGCTTCAATGCTGCAGGGGCTCGCGTGGTTATTAACGGCACAAATGTCCATCCAGGTACTGCAAAAAATAAAATGGTCAATTCTATAAAAATTGCGATGGAATTGAATCGAATGCTGCCGCTTGATGAGGCACCAGAGTTCACAGCAGGATATGAAGGATTTTTTCATTTGATGAACTTAGACGGAAGTGTCGAAAAGACAGTAATGGATTATATTATCCGTGACCATGACAGGGTAAAGTTTGACGAACGCAAAAAGCTGCTGACACGTGTAGTTAATGAAGTAAATGCAAAGCATGGCAGCGGTACTGTTACGCTTGAAATTGAAGATCAATACTATAATATGGGTGAAAAAATTGAACCCGTTCGACATATTGTCGATATTGCTCAAAAAGCAATGAACCGACTGGATATTCCGGCCATTATCGAGCCGATTCGCGGAGGCACAGATGGATCTCAACTCTCCTATATGGGCCTTCCAACCCCCAACATTTTTACAGGCGGCGAAAACTTTCATGGCAAGTATGAATATATCTCAGTAGACAATATGGAAAAAGCGACTCATACTATTATTGAAATTGTTAAGCTGTTTGAATCTGAAGGCGCTGAATAAACCATTATTCCTAAATAATCTTTTTAGTTTCACCAATAAGACAGGTAATTTGATAAAGGGGCTTGCAAAGTCCCTTTTCCTATTATGAGCAATTTGAAATGGAGATGTTTACATAATGAATCTACGTAAACTGGATTTAGTTTTCAGTGTAATTTTATTGTTAAATGCAATTCGCATTTTTTATATAATCGTAACAGCCGAGGACCCTAAGCCGGTGGATTACCTGGTTCTGTTTTTCTCCACTTTAGGTGCAGTCATTTTATTTATGAATAGCAGAAGAAGTAAGCATAAAAAGGAAAACGATTAAAATATAAATATACATTCTTCATTATATTGGAATTTAATAAACAAAAAGGCATATATTTTGTTAATATATGCCTTTTTGTTTATTTATAATGTATGACCAGCTTTTCGATCACATCATTTATTCATGCGATCTAAAAATCCGCCTAGAAGATCACCGATATTTTCTATCTTCTCTTCCCCTGGATCCTGTTTTCGTTCATCGGCCTCTTTTTTTGCAGCATCCCAGTCAAAGTCCATGAGATCATCCTCACTCGAACCAGTACTTGAAGCAGCGTGTTCCTGTGACTGTTCATCTGGTGGAATCTCATATTCTCTCGATATCCCGGCCTCAGAAGCACGTCTCCTTTGAGTCGATTCCTGGAGATAGAGCGCTTCATCAATGTCTAAAGATGTACTATTCATAGAAGCCAGAATCGCTGTTGCCCGAACAGGGTCAGATAGGAGCTGATAGATTATATTCCCAAGCAGCGCTTCAGAGTGCGAATGGCGGATCCACGAGCGCTGTTCTTTGCTTAACGCTCTTGGAAGCGGTACTGAGACCGTCTCACGCTCCTTGGACTGACGCTGGCTGCCTACCCCTTCCAAAACGAACTCAGCAATCTTGCTTGAGAAATTTCTCCGCTCTGCTTCTTTTATCTTTTGCAGCTCTCTAATGAGGTGGTCTGGAGTATCAGAGGGAAGGCGAAAGGTAATCGCCTGCCCTCTTTTAATTCCATCAGAATTACTCATAGGAAGCCCCTATTACTTAACAGCTGCTTTTTTCTCTTTTGGATCTTGCGCAGCTGCTTTATTATTTTTTCGATCAAAATCAGAAATCAGTTTGTAATATGCATTGGCCATCATCCAGATGCTCTCTTTTTCGTCCTCGAAGAACTCAATATTGTAGCCATCCAGATTATTATTTAACGTTTTAATATATTCCTTAAGAACCATTGCTCCTCCTCCAACGAAGTAGCAAATTTCCGTTTGGGAATTCTTCTGCCACACGTTGCGGAGGTGACGGTACTCTTTCTTTGCCAGGTCAAGCAAAATACGGTCAGTGATATCATGAACGCTTGTCCGGCTGCCTTTCACCATAATGTGGTTGCGATCATTTTTCTTTGTAATGATATCGACTACGTCACGACGTGTATCAAGCTCTACACCGTGCTTCGTTCGAATTTCTTCACGGATGGCTTCCAAAGACTCAGAAACCCCTAAATTAAAGCCCTGTGCCTTATCGTCATCAACATTCCGGTTTCTTATCACCGCGATATCTGTTGATAAGCCTCCAATATCCTGTATCAGGATCTGTTTATCGATTAGATCACGATTTGTTATATTGCCGTCATTATCCATTACCAGATTAATAAATGCCGCAAACCCCTCAGGATACACTTTAACTTCTTCGAATCTAATATTTACTTTCTGTCCCTGGAATTTCGGCGTTACCAAAAACTCCACCTGGTGAACAGAACCTAATAGCTGCGAGCGGAAACCAACATCTTTGCCTTCTTTTACTTCTCTTAAAGGCAATCCGGTTCCAAGTGTATAGCTAGCGTCTATTACATTGTTATTCTTCTTAAATTGCATAGGATTATTGGGTCTGACAGCATCCAGCGCCAGTGTTGCAAACAGCATAACCAGTGACTGATCTTCTTCTGATTTACTGCTTCCCGGGTCTAACTCCATTGCATTATCACTTTTAGTTGCTAGGTTACCCACACGATAAATGGCATTGTTATCCTTTAAAGCAGGGGAGTGGACACGAATATGAATACCATCTACTGGATTCTTTTCGTTTAAATCCTCAATGCCGATTACCGGGCGGTCTTCACGGTCTCTTGCAATAACATTCGGAATATTTAATTCATAATCCGTTTTTCCAAAAAGGGCCTTAACAGAATCATTTCCTACATCAATTGCTGCAATTCTAGAGTTACTCATCAAATCATTCCTCTCATTGATACATTTTATGGTTTTCTGTGTTTCTTTTACCACTATAGTTAAGATTATAGAAAAGAAGGAAAATCGTCAATCATTCATTAGTCGTGTTCTATTTTTAATAGTTGTGTACAATTATGTTTACATGATTACAAATCTGTACGCATACCGTTATAAAGGGTTGTATACATTTTTGTTTACACGTTTACTTATTTGTTTACACTATGTGTACATAATTGTTTACATGTTTACATTTTCGTACACATTGTTATAGCACTTCAAAATGCCCCCTTTAACATTAGTAGAGTGGCACTAAAATACCCGTTGCCTTATTAAGAAATTTGGCATAATATGAAAAGTTGCTAGAAAAACAGAAACTAGTGATTTATAGTTGTTATTTCGAAATGAAAGATTTTATTTTATGTAATAGAAAGAAAGGAGGGGTACCTTGAAAAAACACTATGTTGTACTGTTCTTATGTATGGCTCCCCTATTTTGGGCTGGAAATTATGTATTTGGAGAATACGTTGTTCACGAAACAACGCCTTTAACGATGACTTTCATAAGATGGAGTATTGCGCTTGTTATTCTGATCCCGTTGGCGCAATGGATTGAGAAACCAAAATGGAGTGCTGTCTTAAAAGAATGGAAGTTTCTAATGCTGATGGCCGGTTTAGGCATTATAGGCTACAATTTTCTTTTGTATGAGGCTTTACGCTGGACCAGCCCAGTCAATGCATCACTGGTCAATTCAATAAGCCCTGTCCTGATTGCACTCCTGTCTGCTCTTCTAATGAGGGAGCGATTGACCAGGCAAACGGTTCTCGGGCTGCTCATATCCTTTAGCGGAGTCTTGCTTGTACTATCGAAAGGGAGTTTGTTCCAATTAATAACAATTCAGTTTAACATCGGTGATCTAATCATGCTTTCAGCCGTTTTACTGTGGTCTTTGTATTCAATTTTAGGCAGAGTTAAAGCCGGTATACCTCCCATTGCCTCTTTAACTGTCTCAGCAGCTATTGGACTTATACTTATTACACCAGCAGTCGTTTATATAGGACTCCCAGAAACGTTAAGCACACAAGGGAAGCTGGGACTCCTCTACATGGGTTTATTCCCCAGTGTAGGAGCGTTTGTATTTTGGAATATCTCTTTGCGGCATACGAATGCATCCGGTGTAGGAATCTATCTCTATTTAATTCCTGTGTTTACAGCAATTATCAGCTTAATTTTGGGAGAAACAATTACCTGGGTGCAGATTGCAGGAGGAATTCTAGTTTTTATAGGGGTTTACTTAAACACAAAAGTGCAGAGAAGAATCAAGCTGGCATAACTAGCGAGACTAACTTTAGAAACCAAAAATCTTAATAGGAGTTAAATGGAAATTAATCATTTAATATATAAATTTTTTTACATATTTTAATATATTATTTATTTATTTATTAATATTATAGAAAATTATACTATTTTATCCTCGTCTTACTTTCTCATTTAAAGCCCAGTATGTTTAATAGATGACATTTATGGAAATTTAAAACTGTGCAATCTAATTAATCTTACAAAGAGGAGTGAGTTAATGAGTAGAAATCCGTTTTTATCTGTTTGGACAAAGCCTAAAGAAACAGTGAAAGAAGTCGCGGGAGTTAAACCATTATGGTTTGCTCTGCTGATTACAGGAATCGCCGGAATTAGTACAGGGTTGACTAATTTACAGGGTAAAAGCGTGGTTAATGATTTTTCCACTCTTTCTCTCGTTCTTCTTTCAATCCCACTTGGTATGATCATGGGAATCGCTGCAGCTTTTTTAACCACACTAGCCTTTACCTTTATAGGTAGAATTTTCGGGGGAAAAAGCAGCATAAAAGAAATGTTTAAAGGAATGGGAGCGATGTATATCCCTCGGATGGTCTTTTCAATCCTGTTATTGCTTATCGTATTGATTGTTGGTGAACAATTTTTTATTGCTTCAGAAACTGAAATTACTGCTGGAAGTACTTTCGGATTGGAAATTTTTTTAGCTATTCTTAATGGAATCACAGGAATTTTCACTATAATTATTATGAGCAAGGGCGTCGGCGTCCTCCATCAATTTTCCTCATGGAAAGGATTAGCTGTGGTTATAATTACCGGAATCCTTTACTTCATTCTCTCTCTTTTAATTGGAGTTAGCAGTTTCCTGTTATTTCAATAATGCAAGTACCAAATCGTTATATTTTAACATCCATGCTTTTACTTCTTTCACTATTATAGTAACTGCATAGTATGCACTATTTTTATTTGACTTAACTATCCACCTATAATTTCTTATTATGAACAATCCAATTATAAAAATGTGGTAAAATAAGAATAGTATTCACAATCTTCTCGAGATAAATTAGGATAAAAGTAATGTATAACTAAAGAAAAAAGGGGACTTGTTAACTGTGAATGAATTGGAAAAACTGACGCAAGAAAACCTGCTGCTGACTAACAAGGTCGGGGAACTTGAGTCTATCATTGAAGATCTTTCAGCACCGATTATTTCTTCTATCATACCTGACACCATTCTGGTTCCATTGCTTGGACAGCTGTCAGACTATCGTTTTAATCATATACAGACGAAGATCTTACAAGGGTGTGTGAACCGCCAAATAGAGCATGCAATCATTGATTTTACGGGATTATCGTACGAGGATTTAGATGAAAACGGGTTTGCCCTGTTAAGCAGGCAAATTGATGATTTGACTGGGGCCCTTCAGTTAATGGGCATTGAAACACTATATGTGGGATTCTCACCTGTTTTAATCCAACGCATGGTGGAACATGGGCAAATGAACCTCTCCACCATCCAGGCATTCTCCACATTCAGATCGGCATTGCAGCATTTGATGAACAAAAAAGGGCTTATTTTTGAAAAAAAAGAACTTGTTTAAAAAAATGGACTGAGAAAGGCAGATTGCCTCTCTCAGCCTGATTATTTTTCTCTTGCGGGATGAACTTTTAATTGTTTCCCTTTCACTGGAGTATTTTTCATCTTCTGAAGCACAAGAGGGCCTTTTCCATTTAGAATTTCTATATAGGTAACGGTTTCCTGGATTGTAATGATGCCAATGTCCTGCACTTCAATTCCATCAATCTTAGCGATGGTTCCTACAAAATCCACTGCTCTCAGCTTCTTTTTCTTTCCACCATTAAAATACAGCTTCATAATATCTTCACTTACGCGTTCTTTCTTATTTGTTTTAATATCAGGCAGGACATTCATTTTTTTCTTAAACTCATTTATTGTCAGAGCTGCCTGTTCTTCGGATGGCGGGAATTTTTCATCTAATTTAAACCCGATAAACGTTTCTAATTCCGTTAAGTAGTGTTCCTGTTGTGGAGTGACAAACGTGATTGCATTCCCTGTTTTGCCAGCACGGCCAGTTCTGCCAATTCTATGCACATAGCTTTCATTTTTGGACGGGAAATCATAATTGATTACTAATGATATGTTTTCGATATCTATTCCTCTTGCTGCAACATCTGTCGCCACCAAATATCGAAAATCTCCTCGTTTAAAATCATTCATTACCGCAAATCTATCCTCCTGTACCATACCTCCATGAAGCTTATCACATGTGTAGCCGGAGCGATCCAGCACTTGTACCAGCTCATCCACTCGGTCCTTTGTGCTGCAGAAAATAATGCATGTATCTGGATTTTCCACTACGGTAACTGTTTTTAACAGGCTGAGTTTACCGGATGAATCTGTTCGATAAAAGGAATGGTAAATATGAGAATCTATTGAATGAGATGATTCGATCTCTATTTTTACAGGATCATTCATATATAAATCGCCTAGTTGAGCAACCTTTTCAGGCAGTGTCGCTGAGAAAAGCATCGTAGTCCGGTCTGAAGGAAGCTCTTTAATAATCGCCTCCACTTGATCAATAAACCCCATACTCAGCATTTCGTCGGCCTCATCAATAATTAAATAATCAATCTTATCAATAGCCAGCGTTCCTTTTTGTATATGGTCAAGCACACGACCTGGAGTACCCGCAACCATGTGGTTTTTTTGCTTCAATTCTGTTTTTTGATGAACAAATGGCTGTTTCCCGTAAATAGCAATTGCTTTGATTCTTTTAAAACGTCCTATGGCTGTAATGTCCTCTTTGATTTGATCAGCAAGCTCACGTGTTGGTGTTAATATAAGCACCTGCGGCTTATTTTCTTCCCATGAAACCAGCTCGCATAGAGGAATGCCAAAAGCCGCTGTTTTACCGCTGCCTGTCTTTGACTTAACAATCCCATCATTCTTTTCAAGTACCACCGGGATCACATTTTGCTGAACGGGAGTAGGCTGCTTATAATTCAAAAGGTCCAGTGCACTCAGAATATCCTCACTTAATGCGAAATCATTAAAATTCTTATCTGTCATAATGAACTCCTTTTATTAAACATCTGTTTTCCAGTATTATATCAGTTATTCAGCTGAACCATCCTGTCTATTGTCTCTTGTTCTTTTTGGTTGCAATTTATCGAATAATGCGTTAAATTATTCGCAACACGTGTAGTAGAATGAGTCGTCTTCTACTTGCACGTGTTCTTTTTTTAATCTTTTTGCGAATTACCTTAAAATATACTTATCTATTAAACAGTAAAGAGGCTGAGACAAATTCTGTCTCAGCCTCTTTTACCAGCTCGCTGCGTTTCAGACGGACGCTTTCCGCAGGGACGGCGCTGAGCCTTCTTGGGCTTAGCTTGCCGTCATATCCTGCTGGAGTCGCCGTCTTCCGCTACGCTCCCCTCATACTGTTTAAATACAACTCATTTTTAACTTTTATGAGTTTTGTCTCAACCTCTTTTAACCGGTTCATTATTTCAAGTGTATCTCACAATCTCTTTAACGCTTGTAAGACAAAACATAAAGTCAGTCCATTTATCCGATTTCGCGATCCCAATGGCGGTGGGCTGCAACAGCCTCAACAAATTCATTGGCAAAATCGCTCATATCTTCGCTGTAGACCACTCCGGCACTGTTTAGAATACCGTTAGCCTCCAGCCACTTCTTACCCTCGTGAGTAGCCCCTATTGGCTTGAAATGCATAAAGGCTTCATTTAAGAAGTAAGAGGTATCTTTAACGAATTTTTTGCTTAAGTCCTGACCTCCAACCGCATATAGAGCATCAAACAGGACTGAATCTGCGGTAAGGAAGGTATGATCTATTTCAAGCTCTGTGCCGTCTATGCCTTTGCGCTTTCCTAGCTTGTCGGAAATCAGTTCTGTTTGAATCCCTTTGGCAGTTAACACTTCGAGTACCTCTTTCACCTGAGCTCCATTGTAGCCATCTGATAAGACAACTCCCACTTTACGGGTCGCTGGCTTTTTCACAGTGTTTTCCTGGCTGAGCGCAGGAGAAGGTTTAGCACTCTCTGAACGGCCGCCTGTTGGAGCGGATGCACCGATTGCGTCAGCTACTTCCTGAGCAAGCTCCAAACTCACATTCGCAAACATATCAATGACCTGCTGCTGAACTGATTTTCGTTCAACCTTGCCCAGTTCAAACGAAAAGGCTTCCTTGATATGCTCCTGCTCCGGCTTGCTCATGCTATGCCAGAAAAGAGCAGCCTGTGAAAAGTGATCTTTAAAGCTGTCACTTCTTTTACGGACTTTTCTGCCTTCCATCTTCTCCTGGTAATGGACATAGCCGCCTTCAGATTCGGAGGCAGGCATTGGAGTATTTTGTGCAATAGAGTTTTTATGGTAGCTGACTGGTCCTCTATTGATCGTTTGACGGCCGTACCCATCACGCTGGTTGTTCTGAAACGGGCAAACCGGTCGATTAATCGGAAGCTCGTGGAAGTTCGGACCGCCAAGACGAATCAGCTGAGTGTCCGTGTAGGAAAATAAACGCCCCTGAAGAAGAGGGTCATTAGAGAAATCGATGCCAGGTACCACATGCCCCGGGTGGAAAGCCACCTGCTCGGTTTCAGCAAAGACGTTGTCAACATTGCGATTCAATGTCATTTTTCCGACAATCTTCACCGGAATGTCTTCCTCCGGCCAAATTTTTGTCGGATCCAGAATATCAAAATCAAATTTAAATTCGTCTTCTTCAGCTAAAAGCTGCACGCCTAATTCATACTCCGGAAAATCTCCATTTTCAATGGAATCAAATAAATCGCGGCGATGGAAGTCCGGGTCTTTCCCGTTTATTTTTTGGGCTTCGTCCCACACGAGGGAATGGGTGCCGAGAACTGGTTTCCAATGGAACTTAACAAAATGTGCTTTTCCTTGTTCATTGACGAAACGGAATGTATTTACTCCAAACCCTTCCATCATTCTGAAGCTTCTTGGAATAGCACGGTCAGACATTGCCCACATGACCATATGTGCGGCCTCCTGGTTATTCGCTACAAAATCCCAGAATGTATCATGTGCAGAGGCTGCCTGAGGAATCTCATTATGCGGTTCAGGCTTCAATGCGTGCACAAGATCAGGAAATTTGATTGCGTCCTGAATGAAAAATACCGGTATATTGTTACCTACAAGATCATAGTTTCCTTCTTCTGTATAAAACTTTGTCGCAAAACCCCTTGCATCACGAACCGTTTCTGCTGATCCTTTCGAACCTGCCACAGTAGAAAAACGTACAAAAACAGGTGTTTTTTTACCTGGCTCCTGAAGGAACCCTGCCTTTGTGAATTCTTTCATCGATTCATATACTTCGAACTCTCCGTGGGCTGCATACCCTCTTGCATGAACAATTCTCTCCGGGATGCGTTCATGATCAAAATGGGTCATTTTTTCACGAAAATGAAAATCCTCCATCAAAGTGGGGCCGCGTTCACCTGCTTTTAAGGAAAACTCATCCTCCGATACCTTAACACCCTGGTTGGTTGTCATTGTTTTACCCGTGTCATCTGAGCGAAACTGTTCAAGCTGTTCATTCTTGCTGTTTTCGTTTACTTCATTATTTTTGCTCAAGTAATTTCCCTCCTATAAATCTATGTACTAGTATTTTTCTTTCCCTTCATTTAGCGAAAACAAACGGATTATCCTGTTTTTTGTCTGGTTTATAAAATCTTCAAGGTGGAAAGCAAGGAGTAAAAGCCATGAAAAGAAAGGATGTACGTGATGAAAACAATAGATACGTACTTTCAAACCAACTACGAAGCTTCACGAAACGTTTTCAGGAGTCACCTGGAAAAAGTAAAAAAGTACTGGCCGAACGCAAGACTGGCTACTCAAAAAATCGGTCAGGGCAAAGACAACACGATTGATATGATTCATGCAGAAGCTTTGGAAACGAATGAAAAAGTTTTGTTTTTCACGACAGGAGAACATGGGATTGAGGGCTATGCTGGCGCTGCTGTAACGGATTTATTCATGCAGGAATACTTGTCTCAGGTAGACCCGAAAACCACCGGCATCTGTTTTATCCATGCACTCAACCCATGGGGAATGCGAAATTTTCGGAGAGTAACGGAAAACAACATAGATTTAAACCGGAACTATCTTGTGGATCGGGATGAAGTTCCTGACAACATAAATAAGCATTACGAGAATGAAGAAGAATTATTTTTGCCATCTGGAAAAATCCAGGATCTTCGCAAGGAACGGAGAAAGCTTCATGGTCAGCTGCTAAAAGCCCTGGCGACAGAGGGGTACAGCGGCATTACACAGGCTAAAGGAATGGGGCAGTTCCAATTTCCAACAGGCGTTTATTATGGCGGGGAAAAAGAGGAAGAGTCAGCGATTTTCTTAAAAGATGTCCAAAAAAAGCTCCTTACTCACTATACACGCGTGATCCATATGGATTGGCACACTGCATTAGGAAAAACCAATGAAGTAACGATGGTAATGAGTGAAAATGACAGCAGACAAGTGGAGGGACTAAAAGAACAGTATGGACTAGAAAATATTCAAAAGTTTAGTCCCAAATATGTTAAAGGCGACTCGACCAACCACTTTCATGCTGTTCGAAATCGTGATTTCAGTGATAAATACTTGTTTTCATGCCTGTTTGAATTTGGAACCTTTGGCACCAGTAAAAAAGCGGAGCTCCGTGAATTTATGACCATCATTCTTGAGAATCATCTTTATTGGGATGGGGCGGAAAACGAAAATGACATGGAAGAGATCTTGAATGAATTTCGGGCCATGTTTTACCCTTTAGAGCGCAAGTGGAGGCAATCCGTTATTGCTGAAGCACGGCTTGCGATTGAAGCAGTTCTGACCACTGAGCAAATTCTGCAGGTGCCCGCTAAAGTTTAACGCGACAAATCATTTAGCCAGCTCTTTTTCATACCGAAACAGCTGGCTGGGAAAAGACTTAAAATAGGTGGAATAAATTAGCAAGGTCTACATTAGCAGTATAATTAAACGCAGCGTAAGCATCCGCCAGAAGCGCGGTAAACCCAACAAAGCGCCTGAGACATATAGGTCTCAGGCGCTTTTAATGCTCGCTTCAAAGCGTTTATCTTATCTATGGGAGTACCGTTGCCCCCATCAAGTAGCGGTCGCACTCTCTTGCGGCTTCTCTGCCTTCATTGATTGCCCAGACAATTAAGCTTTGTCCGCGGCGCATGTCGCCAGCCGAGAAGACTCCTTCTTTATTAGTTGTATACTTGCCATACTCAGCTTTTACTGTTGAGTTTGGATTTGTTTCAATATTCATTTGCTGAATTAGTTCCTGCTCCGGACCGCTGAATCCAATTGCAAGTAAAACAAGATCTGCAGGCCAAACTTTCTCTGTGCCTGGTATAGCATCTCTGATCCGTTCTCCGTTTTCACCAATGCGGAGCTTTACATTTACAGTATGCACTTCTTTAATATGACCATTTTCATCTCCCACAAACTTAGTGGTTTGAACAGCATAGGCCCGAGGGTCGTCACCATACTTGCTTGCCGCTTCTTTTTGTCCGTACTCAATCCGGTGCACCACCGGGTATTGCGGCCATGGGTTGCCGAGCGCATCGCGAATAGAGCCTTTTTTATCGTAAATATCAAATTGTGTTAAGCTCTTGCAATTGTGACGGATCGAAGTCGCAAGACAATCTGTCCCGGTATCTCCCCCTCCAATAACAATCACATTTTTTCCTTCTGCTGAAAGGAAATTGCCATCTTCATGATTAGAATCAAGGAGACTTTTCGTATTAGCGTGCAGGAAATCCATTGCATAATGAATTCCTTTTAAATCACGGCCCTCTGCCTGAATATTCCGGTGAACTGTTGCCCCGCCGCACAAAATGGTGGAATCAAACTCTTTCTCAAGCTTTTCAGCCGGATAATCCTTACCTACTTCTGTATTGGTAATAAACGTGATGCCTTCAGCTTTAAGAAGATCCACCCGTCGCTCCACCATTGCATAAGGAAGCTTCATTTCCGGAATCCCATAGGTTAACAGGCCCCCAACCCGGTCATTTCTTTCAAAAACGGTGACCCAATGACCGGCTTTGTTTAGCTGAGCCGCTGCTGCCAGACCAGCAGGACCTGATCCGATAACAGCTACTTTTTTGCCTGTTCGTTTTTCAGGAGGCTCAGGTACGACCCAGCCTTCATCAAACCCTTTTTCAATAATCGAACGCTCCACTGTGCGGATGGCGACAGGCGGTTCATTAATTCCAAGCACACAAGCGCCTTCGCACGGTGCAGGACAGGCAGTACCGGTAAATTCAGGAAAGTTGTTTTTTTCATGCTCCCGCTCCAGTGCTTCTTTCCATTGGCCCTGATACACAAGATCATTCCATTCAGGAATTAAATGGTACACAGGGCAGCCTGTTGTGACGCCATTGATTTCACTGCCATGGTGACAGGTAGGGATTCCGCAGTCCATACAACGGGCTCCCTGCTGTTGAATTTCCTCTTCGGTCATCGGGGCTGTGTAATCATTCCAGTCCTTTGTTCGTTCAAGCGGATCACGCTCCCGCTGTGATTGACGTTCATATTCCATAAACCCTGTTGGCTTCCCCATCAAATCCCTCCCTTTCCTTTATTTTGCCGTTTCCAATGCTTTGTTGCTTTCTTCAAAAGCGGTCATTTCCGCATCAAATTTTGAAAGTCCGCCATCTTGCAATGCTTTAATCCGATCATTGATTTTCAAGTACGATTTAGGAATGACACGGACAAACTGCGGAGCATATTTTTCCCAGTAGGTCAGAATTCTCTTCCCGTGCGCACTATTTGTGTAGCGGACATGCTTTTCAATCATTTTATATACATCGTCCAGGTCTTGTTTATTTTCCAGCGGTTCGATATGAACAAGCTCAGGGTTGCATTTAGACCGGAAAAGATTTTCTTCGTCAAATACATAGGCAGTCCCACCTGACATACCTGCTGCAAAGTTTCTTCCAGTAGCTCCAAGGACGACTACCTTGCCTCCTGTCATGTATTCACAGCCATGGTCGCCCACGCCTTCCACAACAATATTCGCTCCGCTGTTTCTCACACAGAACCGTTCTCCTGCTATCCCCTGAATGTAAGCTTCTCCTGCGGATGCTCCATAGAAGGATACATTTCCGATAATCGTATTTTTTTCAGGTGGAAAGGTTACGACAGGATCGGGATGAACGATAATTTTGCCGCCCGACAGTCCTTTTCCGACAAAATCATTGGAATCTCCCACTAGACGCAATGTCATTCCCCGGGGAATAAAGGCGCCAAAACTTTGACCTGCTGATCCTTTCAGCGTCAGCTTGATTGTATCTTCAGGCAATCCTTTTTCTCCATAACGCCGCGTGATTTCACTGCCCAGCATGGTTCCAGTTACCCGGTTTATATTTCGGATCGCTGTTGTAAACTCCACTGGCTCCTGATTTTCAATGGCACGCCGGCAGCTTGGAATAAGCTCTTGGTAATCCAGTGTCTTTTCAAGTCCATGGTCCTGATCCCTCATATGATAGCGGCCCACTTTTGCAGGCAGGTCCGGAGAGTAAAGAAGGGCTGAGAGATCAATTCCTTTGGCCTTCCAATGCTCGACCGTATCATTCAGTTCAAGGGCATCAGTGCGTCCAATCATTTCATTGATTGTTCTAAAGCCGAGCTCAGCCATGATTTCACGGGTTTCTGTCGCAATGAAACGCATGAAGTTCGCCACGTGCTCTGCGTCTCCAGTGAATTTCTTACGAAGCTCGGGATTTTGTGTGGCTACCCCTACCGGACATGTATCAAGATGGCAAACACGCATCATGACACATCCGAGTACAACAAGAGGCGCAGTTGAAAAACCATACTCTTCAGCACCTAGTAAAGTAGCTAGAACAACATCCCGCCCTGTCATCATTTTTCCATCTGTTTCCACTACAATACGATCGCGCAAACCATTCAGCAGCAATGTCTGATGGGTTTCAGCCAGACCGATTTCCCATGGCAGACCGGTGTGCTTTAAGCTTGTTCTTGGTGCTGCTCCTGTTCCGCCGTCGTATCCGCTGATTAAAACAAGATCGGCTCTTCCTTTTGCTACACCCGCTGCGATTGTTCCTACCCCAACGGCTGATACCAGTTTCACGCTGATCCTTGCACTTGGATTTGCGTTTTTAAGATTATGAATCAGTTCGGCCAAATCCTCGATCGAATAAATATCATGATGAGGAGGCGGTGAGATCAATTCAACACCAGGAGTTGAACCGCGTACCTCTGCAATCCATGGATACACTTTTTTGCCTGGAAGATGTCCCCCTTCACCCGGCTTGGCACCCTGTGCAATTTTAATTTGAATTTCGTCTGAATTCACCAGATAATGACTTGTTACTCCAAAGCGGCCAGATGCGACCTGCTTAATGGAGCTTCGGCGGGAATCCCCATTTTCATCGGGAGTGAAGCGGTCGATATCTTCTCCGCCCTCTCCGGTGTTGCTTCTTCCGCCTACACGATTCATAGCAATTGCTAATGCTTCGTGCGCTTCTTTTGAAATCGAGCCGTACGACATCGCACCTGTTTTAAAGCGTCTGCAAATAGCCTCAACAGATTCTACTTCTTCAATTGGAATCGATTGACCCTTTTTAAATCTCATAAGTCCCTTAAGAGACTGCAAATTAACAGTTTCATCCGTCAGCATGCGGGAATATTTTTTAAATGCATCATAGTTATTAGTCCGGCAAGCGTGCTGAAGAGTGTGAATGGTACTTGGATTGTATTGATGGTCTTCTCCATTGGCACGATATTGGAATTCATCGCCTGCTTCTAAAGTTTTATTTCCTCCGCGATTCTCGCCAAATGCCGCTTCATGGCGAAGAAGAACTTCCTTCTGGATCATTTCGATTCCAATACCGCCTAGACGGGAAGAGGTTCTTGTAAAATATTTATCTATCACGTCCATGTGAATGCCGACTGCTTCAAAAATCTGAGCTCCGCGATAACTTTGAATGGTCGAAATCCCCATTTTGGAAAGGATTTTAATCACACCGTCTGTAACAGATTTCACATAATTTCCGGCAGCGTGATCGAAGGACTCAAGGCTGATTTCTCCTTTATCCATCAGTTCACGGACGGAATCAAATGCAAGGTATGGATTGATTCCTTCAGCACCGTAGCCCAGGAGCATTGCAAAATGATGCACTTCTCTTGGTTCACCTGATTCAATTAAGATGCTCACCTTTGTTCGGGTTCCTTTTCGGATCAAATGGTGATGCAGACCAGATACTGCCAGCAAAGCAGGAATCGCTGCTTCGTCGGCTGTTACCCCTCTGTCAGAAAGAATCAGGAGCGTCGTACCTTCTTCTACGGCCACATCTGCTTTTTCAAAAAGTGCATCAAGCGCCTTTTCCATGCTGCCTTCTCCATTGTGAGCAGGGAACAGCGTTGTGAAAGTGGCAGCTTTAAAACCGTCCAGTTTTTGCTGGCGCAGCTTCTCCAGCTCACGGTTTGTAAGGACCGGTGTTCGTAAACGAATATGCTTACAGCTGTCAGGACCAGGGTTTACCAGGTTTCCTTCTGCTCCGATTGTGGTATCCACCATAGTAATGATTTTTTCACGGATCGCATCAATAGGCGGATTGGTAACTTGTGCAAATAATTGTTTAAAATAGTTATACAACAGCTGTGGCTTTTTCGATAGTACAGCGAGTGGAGAGTCGTACCCCATGGAACCCACTGGATCTTTTCCATCTGTCACAAGAGGTTTTACAATCTTTGTAAGCTCTTCTCTTGTATAGCCAAAAGCAAGCTGCTGCTTCAGCAGAGCGTCTCCAATATGTGCTGACGGCTGTTCATCCGCCTCAGGAACCTCATCCAGGTTTTTCATATTCGTAAGCCACTCTTTGTACGGCTGTTCTGAAGCGATCTGGAGCTTCACTTCCTCATCTGGAATAATCGTTCCTTTTTCCAGATCAACTAAAAGAATTTTCCCGGGAGCCAGACGATCCTTGTATTCAATGTCATCTGCAAATATATCAAGTGCTCCAACCTCAGAACCCAGGACAATCATGCCGCTTTTTGTTACATAGTACCGGGCTGGACGCAATCCATTGCGGTCAAGACATGCACCAATTTGCGTACCGTTTGTAAACACAAGTGCCGCAGGTCCGTCCCAAGGCTCCATCAGTGTACTGTGATATTCATAAAAGTCCCGTTTTTCTTCTTTGATCGTATCATCATTTGCCCAAGGCTCTGGCACCATCATCATTGCAGTGTGCGCAAGGGAGCGGCCTGATAGATGAAGAAATTCAAAGCAGTTGTCAAACATGGAGGAATCACTGCCATCTGAATCAATAACCGGAAGAACCTTCTGAAGATCTTCATTGCTGAAATATTCTGACTCACACAGCTGCTCACGTGCACGCATCCAATTCACATTTCCTCTTAATGTATTAAACTCTCCATTATGAATCGTATAACGATTTGGATGCGACCTTTTCCAACTAGGGAAGGTATTTGTGCTGAACCGTGAGTGCACAAGGGCTAGCGCGGATTTAAAGTCAGGATGATTAAGGTCGATGTAAAATGAATCCAATTGTTCGGGGATGAGCATTCCTTTATAGACAATGGTTTGAGTAGACAAGCTGCTGATATATACATCTTCATAACCCTCGATACTGGCAAGTTCCTTCTCAACCCGCTTGCGGATCACATAAAGCTTTCGCTCAAAGTCCATTTGATCATTCAATTCCTCAGAGGCCTGTATAAAAACCTGTCTTATCGTTGGCTTTGTCTTAGTTGCGACTTTTCCTACAAATGAGTCGTTAATTGGTACAGGTCGCCAGCCAAGAAATTTCTGGCCTTCTTCAAAAATAATTCGTTCAAAGATTTCCTTACTTTGTTTTCGTGTATCATGATCCTTCGGAAGAAAAACCATTCCAACACCATATTCACCCTCACGAGGTAAAAAGATATCTTCTTTTTCACATTGCTTTTTAAAAAACCGATGCGGTATTTGCGTTAAAATTCCGGCACCATCTCCGGTACTCGTATCAGCAGACTGACCGCCCCGGTGTTCAAGATTGCACAAAATGTTAATCGCATTTTGTACGATACTGTGGGATTTTTCACCATTTATATTAGCAATCATTCCAATCCCACATGCTTCATGTTCTTGCTCTGGATCATATAAACCTTGTGGAACCGGATAACCATTTTTCTTCATGACAAACTCCCCTCTCTACTAAATTAATGATGAAAGATGTTCATTGTCCTGATGAAGGGATTCTTTACACACTTCATTCCATGTACACTTTCAATTTCGAATTAGTATACCATGAAACAATTGATCACATAAAATTCTGATAACGTTTTTTTATGAATTTTTATCAATAGAAATGAATGAAAACGCTATCATTTAAGACTCTTAACCTCACATAACCATGTTAAATACCTTGTGATGACAGGGATTTTGACGGTTGGATAATTTTTTTACAAAAAAATTAAAAAATTTATAAAAAATCATTTTGAAATGGGCAATTATGCAGCCTCCCGTTACCTAATATAGGAATAAGTGAATGAACACTTTTCAGCAAACAAAAAAACCAACTGCCGAAACTTGAGAATCAAGCAAGCAATCGGTTTTCTTTTTTATTCAAAGTAATGTCCGATCAGTTCTTCTACTGTCTCAAGAAACAAATCGTAATCCAGCCCAAGTGCGTATACAATATCCTGCATCAGCAAGGAATGTTCCAAGCAGTTGTCCAAGTATTCTTCTGACAGGATATCCAGATCTTCCCTTGTTTGAGACGCATTATCCGGCGTAACATTTTCAATTAATTCAATCATTTCATCTGTAATTGAATAATAGACTTGCCTGGAATCCTTGAAGGCCTGGATCTCTTCCTGAACGAGTTCACTGTCTTCCAAACTGTCCAGCATGAGGTTGATCTCCTGTTCAGCCGCTTTTAAATCTTCATCTGCCAGCTGAATGGGCTCAAGGTTTTCCAGCGTACTCGCCACTTCCATTTCGGTCATTTTGTCCTTTACTAAAAACTCCGGATTCCCAATACCATAATCGTACTGGAGCGTAACCTCGGTCACAAGACTTTGAATGACCCCCAATTGTTCCTCAGGGTAAAAATCCTCGTAATTGCCTGTTAGATCCATATTCTCTTCTTCACTTGCAGATTCACGCTCCTCGACCAGAACGTCTGGATCGGTATCGTCTACAATCTCATCATCCGCTTCCTCTTCTAAGAAAGTATCGCTCGATTTTTCTTGTTTTGTCTGTTCATACGGATCATCCAGTGCAAAGCTGCTCTCAAAGTCATCATCAATTTTCTCTTTAGCAGGTTCGGATGCTGCTTTATTGGCTCCCTTGGTCTTTTCAATTTCAGGTGCTTGATTAGCCCCTTCTTCTGCAGCAAAGTTTGTGCCACATGCGCTGATAAATGGAACAGCGGTTACAATCACAATTGATGTCAGCCATTTTTTCAATGTGCACTCCTCCAATGGGCTTGTCTGCCATATTTTGTTTTGTTCAGGATATTTATCCAATTCCTTTTAACTGAATAAACTAAACATCCAAAAGCACGTTTGGCAGGCTTATCCATTGCTCCTTAGAGTTTTTTTGTGTACGTTATACGTATTAAACAGACTGGAAATGAGGGAAAAAGATGCAATCTATTTATGATTTTAATGTTAGGACAGTAAACGGTGACATAAAGTCGATGAGCGAGTACGAGGGAAAGCCGGTGCTCATTGTGAATACTGCTAGTAAATGCGGGCTGACTCCTCAATTTGAAGGACTGCAGGAGTTGTATAAAAAGTATCAGGATAAGGGTTTGACAGTTTTAGGCTTTCCATGCGGACAATTTAATCAGCAGGAATTTCAGGATATAAATGAAACAACCGAGTTCTGTCAAATTAATTATGGTGTTACGTTCCCCATCTTCGCAAAAATTGACGTCAACGGTGAAAATGCGGACCCACTTTTCATTTTTCTAAAGGAGCAGAAAAAAGGGGTCCTTTCAAAGGCGATCAAATGGAACTTTACTAAGTTTTTAATTGACCGGGAAGGAAACGTAGTAGAACGATTTGCTCCTACGACAAAACCTGAAGAAATTGAAAAAGAGATTGAAAAGGTTCTGTAACTTTCGGGTACGGCAGTGCATGTAAATGGCAGCAGTTCTTGAGGTCGGCTCTTGCTAAAGGGCGGACCTTCTTGTTACTCCATCTCCATAAATACCTCCTGATCAACCGGCCATCGCGAAAAATCTGTGATAACCCCATCTGCTCCATATAGAATAGCTTTTTGAATTAACCGTTTATCTTTCTTGGACCATACAAGAACCTTGCAATTTCTTTTGCGAATTTGATCAACTGTTCGTTTATCAAGTGATGACACATTGAAATTAATAAATGCAGCAAATGAGGTCAATTCGTCTATATATTTTGTGGACATTGGAATAAAGGAACCGTTGATGAGTACACCAAGTTGAATATTGTCATTTAATTCATGAATCCTCTTCAGCACGTTCACATCAAAGGATTGCACAACAATACTTTGCAAATCAGGATATTGATCTAAGAGCTCTACTATTTTTTCTTCAATCCCTCTATTTATTGCAGGATTTTTCACTTCAATTAAAATACCAATTTTTCCGTAGAATTCTTTCAGCAATTCATCAAGCGTGATCAGCGTTTCCCCAGCGTAGGTCGGATGAAAGCTCGTTCCGGCATCAAGCTGTTTTAATTCTTTTAATGTGAATTGACGCACACTGCCCCGTCCATTAGTCGTCCGGTCAACATACAGGTCATGAATAAGAATTAATTCGTTGTCTTTTGACAATTGTACGTCGCACTCCAGGAAATCCGCTCCTAGTTCCAGACCCTTTTGAAAAGCTGCCATTGTATTTTCAGGAGCGAAACCGGACGCTCCGCGATGAGCCACCGTAATCATTCCTTCCAGCTCTGCTTTCTTTACAGGATGCAAGCTGGAACCGGCAAGAAATAGGATAAAAATCGCCAATATGCTTATGGCAGACAGCAGCCTTTTTTTCCGCCTTTCCTTCATTTGCAGTAAACTCCCAGCTGGAATAAAATAGTATTCTATTTTCTTCCTTTCTTCTAGTTTATCCGCAGAATCCTGTTCTGTGACCGAAGAGAGTGAATCAATGAAAAAGAGGCAGGTTCACCAGTTTAGCTGTTGAATCTTTTAAGACGTAAAGAGAGAACCTGAGATCGTCTCAAGCTCTCTGAGCGGTTCGCTGTGCTACAGGTGGACGCTTCCGCAGGGTGGGCGGCTTGAGCCTTTGCAGGACGTTCGTTGCCCTGTAAAGGCTCAGCTTGCTGTCATATTCTGCTGGAGTCCTAGCCTTCTTACAAAGACGCAAAAAAGTCGTTACTCACTTTAAGCTCAGAGTGAGTAACGACTTTACATGCCTATACGAGTTATTCTATTTTAAAGCCAATTTTGCCGAGCTGTTCTCCTCTTTCCAGACGGGTAAATGCTTTTTCAAATTGATCGAATGTATAAACCTCATCTAGAACCGGCTTGATGCTATGCTGTTCGATAAATTGCAGCATGCTCGCGAGTTCTTCAGCACTGCCCATTGTAGAGCCCAGCATATTAAATTGTCCGTAGAAAAACTCTCTAAGATTCAGTTTAACTTCGTCTCCTGCAGAAGCCCCAAAAGTGACGATGGTTCCCCCTGTACGGAGCTGATTCAGAGATTTTTGGAATGTAGCGGCGCCTACACACTCAATCACGAGATCCATTTTTACTTTGAGCTCTTCTTCCCAGTTTTCAAGATTGCTGTCTATCGCTTGTACTGCACCTAGGTCTAGCGCCGCAGCACGCTTTTCTTCTGAGCGTGACGTTACATAAACATCAGCCCCGGCTGCTTTTGCAAATTGAAGCAGGAACGTAGCAACACCGCTCCCGATGCCTGGGATCAGGACCTTCATTCGGCTCTTTACTTTTCCTCTTGTGAATAAAGCACGATACGCTGTCAAACCGGCGAGTGACAGCACGCCTGCTTCCTCCCAGGATAGAAAGGACGGTTTGGCCTCAACATTGTCAGCTGGCAAAACGATCGATTCTGCAAACGTTCCGTGAAAAGGAAGTCCCACAATCTCAAAGCCTTCTGGAGGTGCATCGCTGTTTTCCTTCCAGCCCAGTCCAGGGTTTATGATTACTTCGTCCCCCACTTGAACTCGGCTTACCCTGCTTCCCGCTTCACACACTACTCCGGCGCCGTCAGAGCCGATAACTAACGGAGGATCTGTTGGTTTATGACGTTTTAAAACAAATAAATCGCGATGATTCATCCCCGCTGCTTTCAGTTGAACTCGCACCTCATTCTCCCCGATTGAAGGTGCTTCAATTTCTCCGTATGTAAGTCCTGCAAGACCTTCTTTTTGAGCATGAATTAACCCTTTCATTTCGTCTCACTCCTCTTCTACTGGTCCTTTAATGAAATCAGAGTTTTCATTAAATCTCAAGTGTGAGACCGCGCCCTTTCCTCGTTATAAAGAGTTTCTTTCGTCCTTCCAGTCCCCAAACGACAGCCATGCTGAAACAAAAAAAAGAAAAATCAATGTAAGCACCCATAGAGATGCACGACCAATGCTCATCAAATGATCAGCATTCCATAAGAAAAAAATAGTACAAACAAGAAGAAGACAGCCTACAATGAACACTGGCATCACAAAATAAAGCTGATTATTCCATTTTAAGGGTATTCTTATCATTTCTATTCACCTCCGTTACTCATGATCGGGTATTGGCAGGCATTCTTTGCCGTTTCTTTGAACAGATTTCCCATCTGCTGTTGAATGAATCGCTTCACTGGGTCCAACCGTCATAATCAGCAGCATGCCCGTTCCATGACAGACCCTGACTTCATCAAACCGGGGGGTAATAGGTGGAACAGTTTCGGCGTATACCGTTTTTGCAAGCATTTTTAAATCCAAATTCCTTGGCACACCGAGAATGGTTTTTTCATAGCCTTTCACTTTATCTGCCACACCAAATACTACACAGCCCCCTCCTCCGTTGGTTAAGCAAACCGCATAATGAATCATTTTGTTGAGATTATCTTCAAGCGCTCTCGTACTCCACTGTTTAAAATCAAGATCCTGTCCTTCAAAATCATCTGCAATATGCGTATCTAACTGCCTGATCAACTGCATGATTTCCGGGATCGTTTTCATCCTTCGCCCTCCTGAAAGAGATGAGATTTGCTCCCCTTTTTTGTTGTACTTTTATTTTAGTGCCACAGGAAGGAAATAAAGACGTGTTTTTGAAAAAGAACTAAATTTTCTTTCATTTTAGGAATCGTTCCTTTTGAAGCTGACAGGATTTTTGAATCCGTCTGTTGAATCAATGAAGAGTAAATGCATTTACACTATTAATTTGAGGAGGAAGCAGCTTGAATAACCATGAGATTGATTACAAGCTTTATGGAGATGATATGCAGTTTGTTGAAGTGGAGCTTGATCCCCAGGAAACGGTCATTGCAGAAGCAGGAAGTTTAATGATGATGGATGATGGGATCAAAATGGAAACGATTTTTGGTGACGGTTCTTCTTCGCAGGGTGGATTGATCGGAAAGCTGATCGGCGCAGGCAAACGAGTCATAACAGGTGAGAGCTTATTCATGACGACATTTACAAATGAGGGTTCAGGAAAAAAACATGTCAGTTTTGCTTCTCCCTACCCAGGAAAAATTGTGCCCATGGATTTAAGTGAGTTAAACGGCAAGCTGATTTGTCAGAAAGATGCTTTTCTAGCGTCCGCCAAAGGCGTTTCACTCGGAATCGAATTCCAGCGTAAACTGGGCACCGGCTTTTTTGGCGGCGAAGGCTTTATCATGCAAAAGCTTGAAGGAGACGGAATGGCCTTTATCCATGCAGGGGGAACGATCCATAAAAAAGAATTATCCCATGGGGAAATCATTCGCGTGGATACAGGGTGTCTGGTTGCCATGACAGGAGAGGTTGACTACAATATCGAGTTTGTCGGAGGTGTTAAAACAGCGATGTTTGGCGGCGAAGGCGTATTTTTAGCTACCCTAAAAGGACCTGGCACTGTTTGGATCCAGTCTCTTCCTTTCAGCAGGCTGGCCAGCCGCGTGTTTGCCGCCATGCCGCATAATGGAGGATCTAAAGGCGAAGGCAGTGTTACAGGGGGCTTATTCGATATTCTTGGGGGCGACCGCCGTTAAAAAAACCCGAATGGGGAAGGTTGTTTCATTTCCCCGTTCGGATTTACATGTTGACTATTAGACTCTTGAAAGGCGGGAATGGCAGCGTGCTGAGAGCCAGCGTGCGACACCATGATCATCATGATGACCCGCGATTTCATTTGCGATGGAAAAAAGTGTTTTAGAGGAATTCGTCATCGCTACACCAATTTCAGCTTTTTCAAGCATGGAAATATCATTATCCCAATTTCCAATAGCGATCGTATTGGATAATGGAATTCCTGATTGGGCAGCTAATTTTTCGAGTGCATATCCCTTTGATTGATGCAGCGGCATGAGATCCATTGTTCTGCCGCTGGATTCAATCCATTGCGCTTCAACGATGCCTCTGCACCACTGATGTACCTCTCTTCTGTTCTCCTCGTTCTCAATTAGTAAAGTTATTTTCCATATCTCTTTCTCCGGGGGAGGCTGTCCATTAATAACTGGGATGTAGCGATGATCATATGGGAAAAAGACAGGTTCATTGGTTATGTATAATGCATCGTCTACAGACCAGACGACAGGTACGTTCAGCTCTTTTAATTCTCTTGCAAGTATCTGTATTACTTTTTTATCGAAGGAAGCTGCATGAATCTTTCTGCCTTTAGAACCCATTACCCACGATCCGTTAAAACAAGCGAGTCCGTCTATTTCCCCGCACATTTGTTTAATAGGCAAAGCGGTGCGCGGATGCCTGCCCGTTACAAGCGCTACCTTGTTTCCTTCCGCTCTGAAATTTTGCAGTGCTGCTCTTGTGTAGGGCGTTACCTGTTCGGATGAGGTGAGTAGTGTACCGTCTAAATCAATGCATGCCAGCCATGAACTCAAATGAAAGTCCCCCTTATAGTCATTAGTTTCACTCTCATATTACAAAGGAAAGGTGTAACTGCTTCCTTTGATTATTAGTCTATTAGACATTTGTTAAGAATAATCAGTTAATTTATTATATTCGTTTTGTTTTTTTGTAAAAGTTAGTTTACAAGTTAGAAGGAGAGGTTGAGATAACAGAGAAGGTTGTATAAGAGACAGGATCTATCAGTCGCATGAGTTGGGACAAAAGTGACTCAAGTTCTACGACCGGTTCACTTCGCTTCAGGTGGACGCTTTCCGCAGGGACGGCGCTGAGCCTTCTTGAGCCTTGCCCTGCGAAGTCTCAGCTTGCCGTCATGTCCTGCAGGAGTCGCCACCTTCCGCTCCGCTCACCTCATACTACTAAATATAATTGGCCTCATTTTTAGTACTTTTTTCAGTTATGGTCCTACCTCTTTTACTTAAGAAGTTATTTAGAAGTTATTTTGTTTTAACCGCTGCCTTTTCACGCGACATTTCCCTTAATATATATTTTTGAATTTTTCCGGAAGCTGTCATGGGATAGGACGAGACAAATTCAATGTATTTTGGAATTTTGTGATGAGAAATCTTTCCTTTACAGGCATTTCTCAGCTCTTCCGCAGTCAACGTTTCTGAATCCTTTAAAATCACCCAGGCCATCAATTCTTCTCCGTATTTTGCATCAGGCACTCCTATCACCTGGACATCCTGTATGGAAGGATGCTGGTATAGAAATTCTTCCACCTCTCTTGGATAAATGTTCTCACCGCCGCGTATAATCATATCCTTGATCCTGCCTGTAATTTCAATGTAGCCATCGGCATCTAAAACGGCAATGTCCCCTGTGTGAAGCCAGCCATCGGGGTCAATGGCTTCCCTTGTCGCTTCTTCATTTTTATAATAGCCCTTCATAATTAAATAGCCTCTGGCACATAGTTCCCCCGGTGTTCCAGGTGGTACTTCTTCTTGTGTAACAGGATCTATAATTTTCACTTCTACATGTGGATGGGGCTTGCCGACTGTGGACACGCGCTTTTCAATAGCATCATCCCATTTTGTCTGGGTAATCACCGGTGAAGCCTCTGTCTGCCCGTAGCAAATAGTAATTTCGGCAGCGCCCATATCATGAATGACTTTTTTCATCACTTCAATCGGGCACGGGGAGCCTGCCATAATCCCTGTTCGTAAAGAGGAAGTATTGAAACTTGCATAGTCGGGGTGATTTAATTCTGAAATAAACATGGTAGGAACCCCATGAAGAGCTGTACATTTTTCATCCTGTACGGCCTGCAGCACTTTTTTTGGTTCAAACTGTTCGATAATGACCATAGTGGAACCGTGTGTGACCGCCGCCATGTTCCCAAGTACACAGCCAAAGCAATGAAAAAACGGAACTGGAATACAAAGTCGATCCTCTGAAGTAAGGTTCATAAAATCCCCTATTATTTGGCCGTTATTAACGATGTTATCATGGCTGAGCATGACCCCTTTTGGAAAGCCGGTCGTACCGGAAGTGTATTGAATATTAATCACATCATCAGGATGAAGCGCTTTCATTTTTTCTTTTAATTGTTGATCTGTTATCCGCTGCGCGTAAGCCTCAAACTGTCTCCAAGTGAAAATGCCCGGATACTCCTGCTCACTCATTACGATGACGCGCTTCAGATGAGGAAGAGCAGCACAATTAAGCGCTCCTTTTTCTCCTTCAGCCAGTTCAGGGCATAAAGACTGAATAATGTCTATGTAAGATGTGCCTTTAAATTCTTCCCCTAAAATAAGTGTTGTTGCATCGGATTGCTCGAGAAGGTAGTGCAGTTCCTTTTCCTGATAATTGGTATTAACAGTCACAAGGACAGCGCCCATTTTTCCGGTGGCAAATTGACTCAAGAGCCATTGTCTTTTATTATCTGACCATATCGCGACATGCTCCCCTTTTTCAATTCCCAGCCCGATAAATGCTTTTGCGAGTTCATCAGTTTCCTTGTCAAACTCGCTATAGGATCTACGAATTCCTTTTTCCGGATAAACATACGCTTCGGTTTCCGGAAACGCTTTTGCTGTCTGATGAAGCATGTCTCCAACCGTTCGATGTAATAACATCCTAATCAGCCACCTTTGCTTTTTATTCTTAATATTATCATAAAATTCAGACTAATAAAGAAGAAGCCTAATTATTCCCTCTAAAAGAATCGGACATTCTACAGCATAATCTTGCTTTACAAAATTTTCTTTTTGAAAGATACTACTTATGAACTTTCGTTTTCACCCCTCAGTTTCTACCCTGTATAAGGAGGTTTTAAAATAAAGAAGCTGCAAAATACATCTATGTTTCTTTACAAAAAAGTCAATTTAATCATACTCCTGCTGGGTATCGGCATATTCGCTTTCTTTATCGCTGTGGTTCTCCCTGCAGAGTCTGAAAGATCTGAGGAGACTTCAGGAAGCAGCCGGTCTCCGGACACAGGTTTCCTCTATTCATCACAGGAACTGTATTCAATTGCAGATGAGTATGGCGATGAAGGCAGGACCGCTTACATTCGCTCGCGTTTTACATTTGATATCATCTGGCCGCTTGTCTACACATTCTTTTTAACAGCGGCTATTACGTTCTTTATGCGGCCTGTTTCATCCGTCGGTTTAAAAACCCTGAATCTGCTGCCAACTGCCGGCATGCTGTTTGATTTTCTGGAAAATATGGCTGCATCCCTTGTCATGTATCGTTTTCCTTCCTCAACCCCAATCGTTGCACAGATCACTCCAATCTTCACTTTAATTAAGTGGCTATGCATCTATGCAAGCTTCGGATTACTGTTGATTAGTTTGGGGTACTGGGTGTTCATTTCAAGTAGAAAACTTGTCAAAAGATCGAAATGAAAAAAAGCTGCGGCAGCGCAGCTTTCCATTCTAGGTATTTGCAAGATTGAGCCGGAAAATCAAAAATCGTTCATGCTCATCTTTTTCAAAATATCCTGGTACTTTTATGTCTTTTTCTAAATGAAATGCCGTTTTATCGTGAAGAAAATGAATATACTCTGTGGTTGGATAGTATAAAATCAAGTCCACAATCCGCGGATGTTTCTCAGCGGATTTACTAATGTTATTTACTACTTTCATAAAAATTTGTGTGGAAAAAGGGTTAAAGAAATAAAATTTATTTTGGTCTTTTTCGACTTTATATTCTTCTGCTAGACATCTCTCAAAACGAACACTTCCAGCCCGATTTTTCTTTTTTTTCATGTAGTTTGCCTGATTCTCAAGTGCTTCCTGATAAAGAGAACCATTCACTTCAACACCTGTAGCAGTTAATTGAAATTGATGGTGGAAAAAAAAGGGCACTCTTCCTTTCCCGCTGCCAAAATCAACGAGCCCATCCTGTTGATGAAAGGGGTGCTCAGCAGTCAGGGCTTCCAGTGCAGCATAGGGTGTTGCTTCATACCGGTTTTGGTGAATGGAACTGCTCAAAACCTGCAGCCCGCTGGTCGGTCTAATGCTGAGCATCCGGTCATATTCCTGTTCATTCATACTGGCTACTACTCCTTATCCATTTCGATTTGTTCTCAGTATAACGCCCATCATCTCCCGCGTCAGTTTGTTTGAACCGGGGTAAAGACATATGAAAAACAAATTATCCATTCAGGAGGAATACATCATGTCCATTATACCCGAACGGTTCAACGCTCTTGCAGCCATTGACGTACAGCTTGAAAATATTAATCTGGCCATTGCAAGACATCAGGAAGGAAAAGCGGCCATCCTTCAAAATGATTCTGCCTATTACGATGAACGTAAGGACCTGCAGGAAGCAAACGCGTATTACGCTGAAATTGATTTCAGCGATTCGGGGAACGTTCAAAAACAAATGCATGATCTTATTTCCCGTACTCATACCGCTCAACTGCGCTACGACCCATCTGAATATGTGTACCCATGGGTGGACCTGCAGCCGGACGGTACATTAAAAAGCATTTACTCAGGCCGTAACAAAGAGGTAGAAGATGTGCTTCAGGAGGATTATACGGCAGCAGCAAAGCGAAAAGGTGAAATCGAACTTTTAAAGGAAGAAAATGGACAATTAGGATCACAGCTGACCCGCATTGCCAATCAATTTAAATTTAACTGTGAGCATGTTGTTCCGCAATCCTGGTTTGATGAAAAAGAACCGATGAGAGGGGATCTCCACCATCTTTTCACCTGTGAGCCTGTATGCAATTCAATCAGAAGCAATTACCACTATCACGATTTTAAAGATTACTCGCCTGAAGATGCGGGCATTTCTAAAGTAACCACAGGCTGCGGCAAAGCAGAAAATCACTTATTTGAACCGGAATATGCAAAAGGGATCGTGGCACGTGCCATGCTGTATTTTTTTCTCCGCTATAAGGATGCTGCAATTCAAGCGCCCGGCGACGGCATAAATAGAGAAACACTGCTCAGGTGGCATGAAGAGTTTCCTGTCAGTTTATATGAGCAGCATAGAAATCAAGCAATCTATGCCATGCAGGGAAATCGAAATCCATATATTGATTTCCCTCAGCACGCCGAAATTTTCAGCAAGCTCACCTATGAATAAGTCTGCGACCTGAATAAAGTGCCTTCTGATGTTTTTAACCCTACTTTAAAGTGAATAACCTACTATAGAAATTATTTAGAAGGGATGAATCGTTCATGCAAAATTTAAAAGGGAAAAAAGCACTTATTACAGGCGGAAGCCGGGGAATTGGTGGAGCCACTGCTCTTGCCCTTGCAAAAGAAGGTGTAGAGCTTGGTCTCATTGCACGCTCTGAGGAAAGTTTTGATTCCATCCGCAGGTATTTAGATGAAATGGGAGCTGTCTACGCTTTGGCAGCGGCAGATGTTTCACGTGAAACAGAAGTCAAAGATGCCGTTTCCAAGCTTGAACAGACACTCGGTTCCTTTGATATTTTGATCAACAATGCAGGTGTAGGCGCACATGGATCCTTTCTTGAACTTCAAACAAACGAATGGGAAAAAGTATTGAATACAAATGTGATGGGGATTGTGCATGTTACAAAAGCAGCACTTCCCGGCATGATTGAGAAAAACCGCGGGGACATCATTAATATTTCATCGATGTCCGGTCTTAAAGGGACAGAAGGATCAAGTGCATATAGTGCGTCTAAATTTGCTGTGATTGGCATGAGTGAATCTCTTATGCAGGAGGTAAGGCGCAATAATATCCGCGTCAGCGTCCTGACACCAAGTCTGGTGGAAACCGATCTGACACGCGGAAAAGATTCAGGCGAGCGTAACCCCGATAAATTCATGCAGGCAGAGGATCTTGCAGAATATATCACCAGCCTGCTGAAGCTTGAGCAGAGAACCTTTATAAAAACCTCTGCTTTGTGGGGGACAAACCCGTTTTAATAAGAAGGATAGCTGATGAACTGTTCAAAAGAGGCTGGGACAAAACTAAAAAAAGTGTAAAAAATGAGAAAATTTTATTAAAAGTAGTAGGTGAGCGGAGCGGAAGGTGGCGACTCCTGCAGGATATGACGGCAAGCTGAGACCCCGCTAGGCAAAGCCTGAGGAGGGCTCAGCGCCGTCCCTGCGGAAAGCGTCCGCCTGAAGCGCAGTGAACCGGTCGTAGAGCTTGAGACACTTTTGTCCCAAGCTCTTTGTACATGTATGAGCAGGTTCCATCAGAAATAAGCTGCCCCCTTTTTAAAAATAGTCCATGCTTTTATTTGCTTCCCGGCTTCAAAATCAATTTCCCCTTTGTTTTCCTCGACTGCATAAGCTCATGGACAATCGCAGCTTCTTCAAGTGAATATACTTCTCCCACCGTCAGTTTCAGCTTTCCCTGTGCGACCCAAGTCAGCAGCTCTTTCATGCTTGGCTGCAGCAGCTCGGGCTTCCTCATAATTTGGGGAAGAAAAAAGCCGATCACGGACTGGTTTCTGGCCATTAAGGAGGAAGGGTTGAATTTACTTTGCTCTCCGCTCGCTACTCCATATACGACTAGGCGGCCAAAGGTACCCAAACATTTTAACGTCTTATAAAAAACGTCTCCACCTGCCATTTCCAGTGCAAGATGCACCCCTTTTCCTTCTGTGGCATCAAGCACTTCCTGTTCCCATCCATCCTTCGTATAATCAACAAGTACATCAGCGCCCATTTCTTTGGCAAGATCCAGCTTTTCATTTGAGCTTGCTGTAGCAATCACTTTTCCTGCACCAAATATTTTTGCCAGCTGAACCGCTATCGTGCCGACCCCGCCAGCCGCTGCGTGCACAAGGACGGTTTCTCCTTTTTCAATTCTTCCCATCGTTTTCAGGATATGATACGCGCTCAATCCTTGCAGGGGCAGAGCCGCAGCTAAGGTAAAGTCCAGTTCATCAGGGATCGGGATGATCGACCGTTCATCTGTTACGGCGTATTCTGCATATCCTCCAGATTGAATAAGTGTGACAACTCTATCCCCTTTTTGTACACTTTTGACCCCGGACCCTGCATCGATTACGACGCCCGCTGCTTCAGCACCCGGTATAAAGGGAAGCGGAGTAGGAACCACATATTGTCCCTCTCTTCTGGCAGTGTCCGCATAATTAACGCCTGCTGCATGAATTTCAATTAATACTTCATTCTCCTTTGGCACCGGCTTTTCAATTTCTACCTCTTGAAGCACTTCAGGTCCGCCATATTCTTTCAGTTGAATTGCTTTCATCTTATTCGCTCCTTTAATTAGCATACATATTGCTCTTTTTCGTAAAGCCGATCTGCTATTGTGCGTGAGATCTGTACAGAAGGACAGGATGATAAATAGCTGCTGCATTCCCGAATTGTCAAGCCGATCAGTTTTTCCCTCTTTTCACCTTCTGTAAGTTCCGTGATAAGCTTTCTTGAAATGCGTTCAGATTCCCATATCGCTTTTTCTACAGCCACCCTCATTAAATCTATTTTAGCTGCTTCTTTTTCCTGCCCGTTCTTCAGAATCGCTTTCTCTGTGCGGCAGACGGTTGATTCGGCTGCATACAAGTGAACGGCAAGATCAGCTAGACCCATTAGCGCTTCCTGCTCGTGAACAAGGGATGGACCCCATTTTTCATATACCAGTCCTGCGTTCAGCAAAAACAAGCTGCGAAGCGTCTGAACCGCTGCTTTTTCTTTGCTGATTACTCCCTGTTCTATTACGGGAGGCTGCTGTAAATGATGAAAAGCCTGTTCTGCCATTTTCGCAATATCGACTTCTCCCTTCATGGCTTTTCGGAAAAAGTGAGTAGGGATCAGCAGCCGGTTAATCTCATTGGTCCCTTCAAAAATACGGTTAATTCTCGAATCACGATACATTTGCTCGATGCCATATTCCTTTATATAGCCTGCGCCCCCGTGCAGCTGAAGCGCTTCATCTGCCGCCCAATCCAGCGTTTCTGAGCCGTACACCTTGCAAATCGCACATTCTACTGCATATTCGCCCATCTGTCTGCCGATCCGTTTAAAATCTGTTGAATCGTACAGATCCCCCATTGCTTCTTCCAACAGTCCTGCTGTCCTGTACTGCACAGATTCTGCAGCATAAATTTGTGCCGCCAGAGAAGACACTTTTTGCTTTGTGGCAGGAAAACTGGCAATTTCCTGTTTAAACTGCCGGCGTTGTTTAACAAATTGGATGGTTTTCTGCAGCCCGGTTTTTGCAGCCCCCATACAGGCAGAACCTAAGTTAAAACGTCCGAGATTCAGTACATTCAGGGCAATGACATGCCCTTTCCCTTCTTCCCCCAGCAGGTTTTCTTTAGGCACCCTGCAATCCTCAAACACCACAGACCGGGTCGAAGAACCTTTTATCCCCATTTTTCTTTCCTCCGGTCCCAGTGACAAGCCGGGATGGTCTTTTTCCACGATAAAAGCAGTAAAATGAATCCCATCCACTTTTGCATAAACAATAAACGTATCCGAAAAAACTGCATTCGTGATATAAATCTTGGTGCCATTAAGTAGATAATGGGTGCCTTCCTCATTTAAAACCGCTGTCGTTTGTGCAGATAATGCGTCAGACCCTGCCTCCGGCTCCGTTAAACAATAGGCTCCAATCCATTCTCCGGAAGCAAGCTTTGGCAGATACTTTCTCTTTTGCTCTTCTGTACCAAAATACGTAATGGGAAGTGTGGCAATGCAGGTATGATTGGAGTGAGCGACTCCATATCCGCTTGCTGGTCCCACCATTTCTCCCACGATTCCTTTGCTGATTTTATCAAGTCCCAAGCCACCGTATTGTTCAGGAATGCTATGAGCAAGCAGCCCTGCTTCGCCTGCTTTTCTCATCAGAACAGGAATCTGTTCAAATTCCTGGTTTTCTATTTTTTCATTTAAAGGAGCTACTTCTTTTTGTACAAACTGTCTTGCTGAAGAACCGATCATTTTATGTTCATCTGTAAAATCTTCCGGAGTAAAAGGGAGCTCTTCTTTAGTATCTGCGTACAAAAATCGGGATCCCTTATTTTGCAGATCAACCTGTTTCATGTTGTGACCTCCTTATGTTAGCTTGCTTCACTTGCCCATCTTGCAGGACTGGCACCAGAGACGATATATTTTTTCTTGAGGCAAATTCCAGCTCTTCGCGAACGTCATATTGGGCAAACAGTTTCCCAACTTTTGAGAGTGAAAGGATCTTGTACGATTCCTCAGACTGCCCCCTGTAAAGCTTCCAGGCTGTCTTGGCAGCGTCCGTCAGTTCGACCGCATCTGCCCTTTCTGCTGCGGTCAAGCATTCAATAAAATGACCAGCGCCATACACGTCTTCTAAACTGACTTCTCCTGAATTCCCTGCACATACGACCAGGACCGTTTGTTGGTTTCCATAGTGCTTTACCGCTTGAGCGACTGCTGAATTATTAAGCAGACAGGCAATATGGACATGCTTTGCTGCGGCAGCGTTTTTTAATGCAATGGTCCCGTTTGTGGTAGATAGAATAAGTGTTTTCCCTTTTATTTTAGTGCGAAGATGAAGAGGACTGGGGTACTCGAAGCCTTTAATTGACTTTGCATGCACTTCCCCTGCCAGAACCACTTCTTTTTCCTGATATGCTGCAGCGAGGTTTTTTCCCTCATCACATGTGAAGACCGGAATAACACTTTTGGCACCGTCCATTAAGGCAGCCGTGATGGTAGTGGTTGCCAGCAGGACATCGATGACGACTGCTGTTTTATTTCCTTCCTGCAGCTGCTCTTTTTCCAGATCTTCTTTTTTAAACAGAACATGAACCTTCATCTCTTTTGTACCGAAATCATTGAGGCATGGGTGATCAATGTTTTTACAAATTGATTAAAGTGAGCAAAACGCGGATCACGGGTCTGCCCATTTTTATAGCGGAAGTAAATTTGCTGACAAATGACCGCAAGCTTAAAGTACGCAAAGGTTAAATAGTAGTGTATCTCACTAACATCACGGCCGGTTTTTATCGCATACTGCTCAATAAATTCATCCCTGGTCATAAACCCTTCCTGAACCGTTACTGATGGCTTGCCCAGACCATTTTTAAGTGATTCAGGGTCGTCTTGCTGCGTCCAGTAGCTCATCGCAGCACCCAAATCCGCGAGAGGGTCTCCAACTGTCGCCATTTCCCAATCAAAAAGTCCCTCCATTTTTTCCAGTTTCGCATCAAACATGGCATTGTTCAGCTTATAGTCATAATGAATGATAACAGCCCGCTGACTTTTCGGCAGATGTCGTTTGAGCCACTCCTTAAGCTGGTCAGCCTCTTTAATTTCCTCAGTCTTAGCACGTTCATACCGATTCAGCCAGCCGTGCACCTGTCTTTCCATGAACCCCTCAGGAGAACTGATCTCCCCAAGTTTTGTTTTTGTATAGTCAATGGCGTGTAAATCTGCAAGGGTATCCACCATTAGGGTCGAAAGCTTTTTCCGGTGCTCAGGAGTCACACTCATTTCTTCGGGAAAAGAGTGGTCAATTACGATTCCTCGCTTTCTCTCCATCAGAAGGAATGGACTCCCGACAATAAACTGATCATCTGAAAACAAAAGCGGCTCGGGAGCCTGTGAAAATAGTGGATGGATCTGAGTAAGGAGCTGGTACTCCCTTTTCATATCATGGGCTTTTGGCGCAATTGGCCCGTGCGGAGGTCTTCTTAAAACCGCTTCCCACTCCCCCATTTTCAGCTCGTAGGTTAAATTTGAATGACCCGCCCAAAACTGCTGAACTTCAAGAGGAGCCTGCGGCAGGTCATGCAGATTCTCTCTTAAAAATGATTCTAATTCTTTTATATTGAGACCTTCACCCTGCTTTACAGGAATGGTATCCTTTGACTGCATCAGACGGTACCTCCTTGTGCGGCATGAACGGCCAGTTTGTTTTTCAGCTCTTCAGGAATGGAAGCACTGCTCTGACTTTCAAAATCAAAATAGACGATGACAGCATTTCCCTTTGCAATTTGTTCACCCGTCTGAGCGCACAGAATCTGATGATCAAGTTCAAAGCTTTTAGTACCGATTCGGGAAATACTTGTAGTGATGGTTAAAACCTGATTAAAGTACCCCTGATTAATAAAATCACATTTTGTAGAAGCTAAAATAAAATTCCAGCGCTTCACATCCATGGGATAGCCGAGAGAGGAAAAAAAGTGAATTCTTGCTTCTTCCAAGTAGATAAAATAACTGGTATTATTCACATGTCCCAGTGCATCCGTTTCACAAAAGCGGACCGTTACTTCTCTTTGTTCCATCACTCAATCCCCCTTTAGTTCTTAGCTTTTTCATAGGTGTACCAGCCTTTGCCGGTTTTTCTGCCAAGCTCGCCTTGATTAACTTTTTTCAGTACACAAGGGAACGGTTTATCTTCCGGATCTCCAGTTTCCTGGTACCGCTGCTCCATGACAAACGCAGCCACATCAAGACCGGATAAATCCATCAGCTCAAAGGGGCCGATGGGATGGTTGAGGGCCTTGCGGCAAATCAGATCAATCTCTTTAAAATCTGCAACGCCTTCTTCATACAAATAAACGGCTTCTTTTTGCAAGGCTCCTAGAATCCGGTTAGCCACAAAACCAGAAATTTCTTTTTTCAGTAAAACAGCTGTACGGTTCATACGCCTGCACACTTCCATCGCCAAATCGGCGGTTTCCTCGGAGGTATCCCGGCTCATCACCACTTCCACGCAGTCCATCAAAAGAGGCGGAAAGAAGAAGTGCATATTCACAACCTTGTCTTTTCGCTTAGTCGCTCCTGCAATTAAACTGTTCACAATGGTTGAACTATTCGTTGCAAAAATGGTATGCGCAGGGGCAAATTTCTCAAGCTTTTGAAATACTTCTCTTTTCACTTCAAGCTTCTCTGTTACAGCTTCAATGACCAGGTCTGCCTGATGAACTGCCTCTTCCAAATCCACGGTAAAGGATAAATAGTTAAACGCTTTCATTTTTTCGTTTTCGGTTATTTTCCCTTTAGCAATCCACCTGTTCATAATAGAATGCAGAGAAGCTTCCGCATTTTTTAACGAATTTTCACTTACATCCTGAATAATGGTCCTATAGCCCGCCAGTGCGGAAAGCATCCCGATCTGATGGCCCATACTCCCCGCTCCAATGACAGTCAGGTGCTTTACATTGTGTTGAACCATGAATGTTCCTCCTTTGTACTAACCGGTTAGTATGTTTTATAGAATAGAAGAATAGATTCTTCTATTTATGAATGCCTGTTAAAATCATATTCGTAAAAATCCGCGCCACTTCTTCTTCAGACAAATCCCCTTCCGGACTGAACCACTGATAGCTCCAATTCGCCATTCCGAGAACGCCAAATGTTGCAATGGATACATTTAGATCCTCCTGGAATTCTTTTTTTTCGATTCCTTCCCGGAGAAGCTGTTCGATTTTCACACGGAATGCGTCCCTCTTGGGTATAATTTTAGACAGCCGTTCATCATTCAGATTCCTCATTTCCCTGAAGAAAACCTTTGCGCTGGCTCCCTGGGTTTTAATATTGTGGAGCAGCATCAAAATGAGGTCATACAGCTTTGTCTTGCAATCAGTTTCTTCCTTGCTCAGAATTCGTTCCTGCTGCTCAAGCAAGTCATCTATATAGCGAAGCTGAATATCCATCAGCAGCTCTTCTTTACTTGAAAAATAATAATAAAAGGTTCCTTTCGTTACCCCGTTTGCCTCTACAATGTCTTGTATTGACGTTTCGCTGAAGCCCTTTTTTTCAAACAAGATAATGCTTTGCTCTGTTATTTTTTCCTTCATGTCTGCTTCACGCCTCTGTTATGAAATAATTGCTTGAATTATATCATAAGGTTCTTCTCATGAACTGCTTTTCCTTTTCTATGGCTGCCTTTACATTGCATGAGTGCCGCCATCTACGACCAGCACATCTCCTGTGACATAAGCAGACGCTTTAGATGCGAGGAAAAGAGCCGCGCCTTTTAAGTCATCTTCTGTACCAAAGCGCTTTAGCGGGGTGCCTTCTAAAATAGGATTCTTTCCATTTTCAATAATGGTTTTAGACATTTTCGTAGGGAAAAAGCCAGGTGCAATGGCATTTACATTAATATTGTGTTTTCCCCATTTAACAGCAAGATCTTTTGTCAGGGTAATGACGGCGCCTTTACTTGTATTGTAGCCAATGGTGTCCATTACTCTGGGATCTGTTCCTCCGAGTCCTGCTACAGATGATATATTAATAATTTTGCCTTCCTTTTGCTCAATCATTTTTCTTCCTGCCGCCTGACTCATTAAGAATGTTCCTGTAACGTTCACGTTCATTACTTTTTGCCAGGCTTCATACGGCATCTCTTCAGCGGGCGCCCCCCATGTAGCGCCGCTGTTATTAACAAGGATATCAATGCGGCCAAAATGCTGTACAGTTTGATTTACCACCCTGTTTACATCAACGGGATTTGAAATATCACATTGCATTGCCAGTGTTTTTACTCCAAGCTTTTCAAGCCGGTCTGCTGTTTCCTGACACGCTTCAAGCTTTCTGGAGCAAATGGCAATATTCGCTCCCGCTTCTGCAAAACCCTCTGCAATTTGAGCACCCAATCCTCTTCCACCGCCCGTAATAAGAGCCGTTTTTCCTGTTAAATTAAATAGCTCCAGTACATTCATAGCCATCCCCCTTTTCTTTTGATTTATTGATATTTCTTGAGTTCAAGTCTGCCAATCTGCGCCCGGTGAACCTCATCCGGACCATCTGCAAGACGCAATGTGCGGGCGTTTGCCCACTGTGCCGCTAAAGGAAAATCCTCCGATACCCCGGCTCCTCCAAGTGCCTGAATCGCCCGGTCAATTACTTTAAGCGCCATGGAGGGAGCTACGACTTTAATCATGGCAATTTCAGCTTTTGCCACTTTATTGCCAGCCGTATCCATCATATAAGCTGCTTTGAGTGTTAATAATCTGGCCTGTTCAATTTCAATTCTTGAATCAGCAATCCATTCTTTAATGACACCCTGGCTAGAGAGCGTTTTGCCAAAAGCGGTTCTATGCTGAACGCGCTTACATAATATTTCAAGCGCTCTTTCAGCTGCTCCGATCAGGCGCATGCAGTGGTGGATACGCCCAGGTCCAAGTCTTCCCTGGGCGATTGCAAACCCCTTTCCTTCCCCTAAAAGAATATTTTCTGCAGGTACTCTGACTTGATCAAACGTAATCTCTGCATGACCATGGGGTGCGTGATCATATCCAAAAACAGGAAGCATCCGTTCGATTTTTACCCCTGGGGTATCAAGGGGCACCAGGATCATGGATTGCTGTTCATAACGGTCTGCTGAAGCATCTGTTTTTCCCATTACGATAGCAATTTTACATCTTGGATCGCCGGCACCTGAGGACCACCATTTCTTCCCGTTAATGACATACTCATCTCCGTCTCGATCAATCCGGGCTTCAATATTAGTCGCATCAGATGAAGCAACATCCGGTTCTGTCATTGAAAAACAGGATCGGATCGTCCCATCGAGAAGTGGATTCAACCAGGTTTTTTTCTGCGTTTCTGTGCCATAACGCACCAGCACTTCCATGTTTCCAGTATCAGGTGCATTGCAATTAAAGATTTCCGGAGCAATCAGTGAACGGCCCATCGTCTCGCATAATGGAGCATATTCTACATTTGCCAGCCCTGCCCCGTATTCACTTTCCGGCAAAAATAAATTCCATAGCCCTTCTTTTTTTGCTTTTTGCTTTAGCTCCTCCATAATGGGGGGAACGCAGCTCCAGCGAGTTTCTCCACTACCCAGCTGCTGCCCATATACGCGTTCATTTGGATACACATAGTTTTCCATAAATACCTGCAGCTTTTCGTCCAGCTCCATTACTTTGGAAGAATACGAAAAATTCATCATTCTCACTCCTTCACTAACTAACCGGTCGGTATGTACAATTAAAGTATAACGATTCTCCACAATTATTCAACTTTTTTCTGAAAAATCAAAATAAAAAACCGTTTCATTTGTAAGAAACGATTTTTTAAGCGAATTCCTGTTTTCATTTTGCAATATGCTCCGCAAACAATGCTTCAAATGCCTGATTACGCTTCAGCTGCTCTTCCTTGGCTGCCAGATCATATTTTTTCAGCAGATGAAAAAGTTCATTCAGCGTTTTTTGATCAGGATTCGATTTCAGCAATTTTTCCGATCCGGTATAAATGGACTGAGGCAAATGAGCTTTCTGGCTTTGCAGTTTATTTGTTACATCTTCCTGTGAATGGTCAATCTTACATGACATTATGATCACCCTTTACTTTTTTATAGATTGCTGATTACATCAAATTTCCCAGTGGAATGGTACCACTGTTATTGTCGCACTTTGCTGGCTTTATCACCATTACTAAAATCGCATGGATCTATTTTATTATTTAAAAATAATATTGTTTTCATTTCATTCTCAAGGAAATTCTTGTTACCAGGAATCGAGTAACCATTTAATGCTATTTATTTAATAATATTTTAATGGATTTTCCAATTACGCAATTAAATTTATTTATGAAATCAAATAGAATAATAGGATTTTTTTGTTAAACTTCAGGGTCATTATGCCGATATAACAAATGGTTATACATATTTTTAGGAGGTTTTTGGATGAAATTACGCAATAAGGTAGCCGTTATTACAGGCGGGGCAGATGGAATTGGAAAAGCAACAGCACGTAAATTTGTGGAGCAGGGGGCGAAGGTAATTGTAGCCGACGTCAATGAAGCAATCGGACAGGAAACCGTCAATGAACTTACCTCTGCCGGCGGGGAAGCTTCTTTCTTGAAAACAGATGTGACTGATTATACGCAAGTTGAACAACTGATTGAGTATGCGGTTCAAACATTCGGCAGCATTGATATCATGTTTAATAACGCAGGCATTGGCATTAATAAGCCTTTCTTACACCACACGCCAGAGGATTATCACGCCGTTGTGAACGTAAATCAGCATGGTGTTTATTATGGAATGCTTGCTGCTGCGAAGAAAATGAAAGAGCTTGGAGTAGAAGGTGTTATTATCAACAATGCATCTGTATTTGGCTTTGTTGCTACCCTTGGAATTACGGGCTATCAGGCTGCAAAAGGTGCAGTTGTCATGCTGACAAAGCACGGTGCGCTGGAATTAGCTCCGCATAATATCCGCGTTGTCGGCGTTGGCCCTGCAGCTGTGAACACGAATATTGTAAAAGGGTACGAACAAGCAGGCCTACTTGATTATATGAAGCGTCAGCAGCTGACACGTGAATTAATCGAACCTAATGAGATCGCAGATGTAGTTGCGTTCCTTGCTTCTGATGAAGCCAGAGTATTAAACGGTTCTGTTGTCATGGCAGATGACGGTTTTGCCAGCTTCAAATCAGATATCCGGCCATAAAATTTACTGATTGAGGGAGAAGCACATGCATAAAATTCAACACATGCTGGAGGAAGATTATAAAAAGAAAAATCTGCTGATGTTCAGTGCTTTTTCTATTTCTCTTGTATTAGCCTTATTAAAATCAATCGCCTCAAAAGAAATGAGCACGATTCTTTTATTTTCAGCTGAAATCTTCACTTTCGTTTTGGCTTATGTGATTTTTCAGAAAGTATTGAAGAAATATGTTGTTTTCCCCTACATCAGTGTCATTCTGGTTAATTTATTTACGATGACCGGCATTTTTATAGCTGGCGGGGGCTGGACGGTTATCTTAGTTACGATCTTTTTGGCTATTTTTTCAGTTGTTCAATTCAACAAAAAAATCTTTGCGATCGGGTACAGTTTGGGGCTTGCCACACTTATCCTGACGCTGATATTCGGGACAAAAGAAACCGAATCGATTGCAGCGAACATCCCTACTATCTTTTTAACGTATCTTCTTTCAGGACTGATCCTGATTGTACTTATCCATTTAAACAGTTCAACTGCTAGGGAGATTAAAAATCTAATTCTTGCAGCAGAAGAAAATGCGGAAGAACAGAAGCTTCAAAAGGAAAAGCTTCAGGTACGGGTGCAATCTATCCTTCAAGGCGTGACAGATACGAATGAACGGATTCAAAATAATTTAATCGCACAAAATGAAATGAGAGCCGGCTTGAATGAAGTATCCGCTGGCAGTCTGCAGCAAAGCGAACAAATTACCAACATTTCTACCAATGCAAGCCTTTCACGGGAAGTCATGCACAAACTTCAGGGGCTTATGAATGAATTGTCGTTGGAAGCAAAACAGACGAAGGAAGTTACTTCTTCAGGTGAGGAAAAAGTCTCTTTATTTAACCGGGATGTTCAGGAGATTCACTCGTTTATTTCAGATTTAAATCATACGTTTTATCAGCTAAGTGAAAAAATAGAAGAAACCAACTCTTTTTCTGACACCATTAAGCAAATCTCAGAACAAACCAATCTTCTTGCTTTAAATGCATCCATTGAAGCGGCACGTGCCGGTGAGGCGGGGAAAGGTTTCTCTGTTGTTGCGGAAGAAATACGCAAACTAGCGGAAACCACAAACCGGACAGCAGAAAGCATTACGAAGAATTTAATCCAGGTCAGTAAGGATAACAGCGCTACCCTAAATAAAATGGAAATCAGCGAGAAAAAAGTAACAAGCATGCTGGACTCTTCAGCTCATATTGTTCAGTACTTTGAGCAGCTTACTTCCATCTTCCAAAAAATAACGATGAATCTTCAAGAGACTGAAAAAATCTCTCTACATGTAGTAAATACTGGTACAGAGGTTGAGCAGTCCACAGCTGAATTAGCGGCGATCTTAGAAGAGGCAAGTGCGAATTTAGAAGAAATGAACGCGACCGTTGAAAATCTGACAGATGATAATAGAAAAATTGCCGTCGCGATGGCTAACACCACGCAAAGCGCCAATGAGATCTTAGAGGATCGCTAATGCAAAAAAGAAGCCCTATCGGATAACTAAACTCCGATTGGACTTCTTTTTTTTAGCTAACGAAAGATCTCAAGATTATGATGCTTTTGGTCTTTTGTGTTTGCCAGGCTTTTTAATAAATGGGTTGATTTCATTGCCTTCTGAATCAAAGTATTGAACGTCTGCTTTTTTAGCTCCGCCTTTGACTTCAAGCTTTTGAATGTTTTCAGCCCCTTTTACAACAGAAACATTTTTATGCTTAATTTCGACTTTCTTCATTTTGTCACCTGAAAAATCATATTCTGATCCAGGAAGTCTCGGATGCAGCGTGACATCAATTTCTTTAAAACCTTTTCCGGAGAATGTAACGTCCGTTCCGCGGATCGTAATGTCCTTCACTTTGCTTTTCTTATCTGCGACAATTTTAACGTCGTTTTCAAAAATCATAACGCGCTTGTCTTTATAATCGCTTAGATTAATGATCTTCTGCTCATCTGGATCTGGTTCAACTTCGTCTGCCAGGTTGATTTGAGCAAGAAGCGGATCATGGTCACTAGATCTTCCATGTTCTTCCATGAAATCAGAATTAATGTGGACAATATCAAACTGAGAACGATCCTTCAGGTTATTCGACACAAGAATGTGATCAAGCACTTGTGCATTGCCCTCGTAGTTGTACGTATATCGTCTTTCCTTCTCAATTCCATCAACCAGGTTCGTCAGTTCTTCCCCTTTAAGTGCTTCTATAGGAGCCGAGAATTCAAAATCATTCATATCTCCAAGCACCACTACATTGGCATCCGGTGTTTGCTCTTTAATATCCTTAACAAACCCATTCACCATTGTTGCAAGTTCAACCCGTTGTGCTTCACTGCCTAAGAATGGAGGCTGATTTTGCCCGAAAAGAGGCTGATCCCCACTTTTTGAATTTAAGTGATTAACGATGACAATCACTTCTTCTCCCTTAAAGTCAAACTCTGCAACAAGTGATTTTCGTGTATCTACAAATTTAGATGGGGAAATACGTCCTGGATTTAATGTTAAATTTCCATCCACGTAATCAACCGCTTCTGTAGCTGAACCGGCTGTTCCTTCTGTTAGTTCTGTCCGTTCAGGATTATAAAGGAAGCCATTTCGGATATTGCCTCCCGGCTGCCCGCCATCCTGTTTATCCTCAGGTGCAATTTCTGTGTAGGCATATTCCGGTCCGCCCAGGCGCACAATCTCATCAATTAAACGCTGATAGCTTTCCGATGCTGATACAGTTCCGTCATCTGTTGGACCGTTGCTGTCCTGAACCTCTGTTAATCCAATAATGTCCGGCGAATTCAGGTCGGTGATAAATGACTGGGCGATTCTTGTCACTTTTTCATCGCTAGTAGCTGAAGAATTCGCTGAGAAATTTTCGATATTGTACGCAGCCACTGAAAGTTCCTCATCATTTGGAACGATCGTTGTAGCTGCCGGCTCAAGACCTCCATCGCTAAATGTCGGTGCAGTTCCGTTTCCAACCAGCACTTTGTACTTACCATATCCGAAGCTCATTACGCCTGAGGCTGGTGTTGCCAGTTCATCACCCGTTTTAGCAACCAGGTTTTCATCGTTAACATCGAGCGTAACCCGCTCAGGATTATAATCATCTTCTTTTAAAATGGCACCGCCGGCACGGGAATAAACTTCATCCCCACGGTTAGTAATTACTGCAAGCTCTCCATATTTTTGAGGCCCGCTGACTGTGCCTTCTACTACTTCTACCCGCATTCCTTCAATACTTTCATAAAAATCAATTCCATCTTCCTCAGGTTCAAATGCTGTCAAATTATCATTATCAATAATTTGAGTAGGAACCTCAATACCATCCGGTCCGCCGATCACAACCGGTTCCGGCAACTCGACAGAATCCGCTTCCTTCGCTACTGCAGAAGCATTGATTTGAGTAATAGGAAGGTCATTTTGCGCACGGTCATCATACCCTTCTACGAAGTACTCCATTACCGTACCGCTTGCTTTCACATGATTTCCAACTGCCATTCCATGACTCGGACGATAAACGAGTATCCCTTCAGATGTACGTGGATCTTCATCTGGTTCAATCGATTGCATATAAAAGCTATTTCCATTCACGACATAGGTAACTACACCCTGCACATCCGCTACTGCCAAATCCTCATAGTCAGAATAGTGGTCCGCACCTTGAATATCATGAATTCGAATTTCATCTTTTTGAATAATGTAGTTAAATTCAACAACTTTACTTGGCGTCATCCCATCTTTTACAGCGATCGCTTTTAGCGTAGTGTCTTCTGAGATTTCAACGCCGCCTGAATATTTCTCACTGGATGTTGAAGGATCTGATCCGTCCGTAGTGTAATAGATCTCTGCACCTTCAGTCATCGTTGTTAATGTAATTTCGTCACCTGAGGCTACGAATCCGCCTGCTGGACTTGCTTGAACAAGACTTACCTGATTTGAATCAAACACAACGTCAGCAGCTGTTCTTGGAACGAGCTGATACGTTCCTCTGAATTCTCCAACCACTCCTGTTACAGATTCATATGTGCTGTCAGTATCAAGTGTTATTTCAGGATCAACAGGACGAATGACAATTGGGTTGCCGTTTTCATCCACACCATTGTAATTTCCGCTTGCAAAAGACTCGACTGCAACAGTAGAGGCTTCTACCAGCATTCCTTCTAATTCTTCTGTCAGCCCTTCTTCAGGAATTTCAACAGCGGCAGGGATTTCTTCCTGACCTGCAACCGTTACATCTTCCTGAGCTGCACTGATTTGTGCCAGTCCATTATAATCTTCAAGTACACCCAATACATCAATAACATCACCAGGCTCAGGCTGAGCAGCAGAACGCACAACAATTCCTGCTTCATCATCCTGCATGTAGATATTATTGGCTCCGCCTTGTGCAAAAACTGCCGTTACAGTTCCCTGCGTAGAAACGGTGCTGCCTGTATCCTGTTCTCTTGCTTCGCGAATGGTAGAGGCTTCAACCACATTGTATGTATAGGTCGCCATCTCACTGTCATCAAGACCATCTGCTTTGGCATAAACCTCAAATTCAGCATCTTCATTAATCTCAATGGCACCTGTATAAAGCATTTCTTCTCCGTCATTTAGCGTATAGTAGATTTCAGCATCCGGTGTGGAGGTTGAAAAAGAAACGCTTTCCCCTTTAAGCACTTGGCCGCTTGGAATGCTTGCCTGAACAGCTGAAACTTTCGTAGGGTCTGCATCATTAGAAGACCATGTGATATTATCCAGTACAATTTGAGAATTCGATTGCACCTTTTTAAATTCCAAAGTAAAAGGACCTTCAACATCCAGATTGTCAAATGTAAATGTCGACGGGCCTTCTCCGGCAAGAACATTGCCTGTTGTACCAATTAATTCGTCATTCACATACACTTCCAGCAGACGCGCATTTGTTGTGGTAAATGCTGCTTTCGTGTCCACTGTTAAAGAGGAGATTCCCCCTTCAATTGGAGAGGATACAATTCCTTTTCCAGCATCACGAAACATAATTCCATTCCCATCAATATTAAATGATGAGTCGCTGTTGGAAATCCGTCCTCCTGTATATGTCCAATCGATTCCATTGACTCCGGTAAAGGATCCATCAACGTAGCTGGAACCTGACAAATCAAGGGTATCAAACGTTTCCGTGACGGTTGCAACTGCTCTGGATACAGAAGCAAAAGGAGTCAGAAGACTTAAAATCATAACAAGTACAACCAAACGAGCAACTTGCTTTGAGACACGATTCATCTTTGCACTCAACCTCCATAGTAAGATATTCGAACATCTACTATGTTATAAGAATAGTTCTTCTCTCACCATAGACAATGGAAAATTTTACGAATAATTAATACTAACTTCCTCATTGCTTGATTCTTCCTGGTTCTTTTAACACTAAATTTACAACAATGAAAACAATTACTAATTCTTTAGAATTATGAAGTCTAATGTCAAGAAGATCTGTGTTAAAAGCTTGTAAATGCTTTGCCACACTAAAGGGGCCAGGCCCCTTTAGTGTGGCAAAGCATCTCCAAAGAACAGATTCCTTGCTTTCACCCCCCTACCTTCCTTTAGAATAAAAAGACCCTTTTAAGATCGCTTAATCGGGATATTGAAATTGGAGGTTTTAGAATGTCTAATATACAAGGAAAAGTTGTCATTATTACAGGGGCTTCAAGCGGAATCGGAGAAGAAACGGCTAAACTGCTTAGCAGCAAAGGAGCCAAAGTGGTTCTGGCAGCAAGAAGTGAGGACAAGTTAAAAGACCTTCAGGAATCGATTAAACAAGAAGGCGGAGAAGCCATCTATAAGGTGACGGATGTGACTTCTGTTGAAGAAGTAGATGCTCTTGCTAAATACGCTAATGAAACGTACGGCAAAGTAGATGTCCTGTTAAACAATGCAGGATTAATGCCACTATCTTTATTGAACAAACGAAAAATTGATGAATGGAATACCATGATTGATGTAAATATTAAGGGCGTGCTGAACGGGATTGCAGCTGTTCTTCCTTACATGAGAGAAAAGAAGGAAGGCCATGTGATTAATATCTCTTCTGTTGCGGGACATGAAATTGCACCAGGGAGCTCTGTTTACAGCGCGACGAAATTTGCGGTTCGCGCCATTACTGAGGGACTCCGTCTGGAAGAATCGAAGGAAAGCAATATCCGTGCAACCATTATTTCACCAGGAGCAGTACAAACACCGCTAAAAGAAACAATTACAGATGAAGATGTAAAATCTTCCATTGACGAAGTATATAATGAAGCAATAAATCCTGACAGCATCGCACGCACCATCGCATTTGCCATTGAAGAGCCGGCTGATGTTGCCATCAATGAAATTCTTGTTCGTCCGACTGTGCAGGAATGGTAAAATAATTAAAAAGCCAGCGCCCTTTGCTTAAAGGGACTGGCTTTTTTCATTCCTTTTTACCGACAATTCCATAAAAGAAAATATTCGTGATTTCTTCAGTAAGCGGCAAAATTTTTGCGTAGACATCCTCACGCTGAACATAGTCCTTCAGCATTTGCACATAAAACATAATCGCTTCATTCGATAGGTCCTGATCAATATACCCTTGCTCTTTCCCCTCCTGAAACAGCTTTGAAAAATAAGGAACCGCTTTTTCGTTGTAAATCCTCTCTATGTAGTTTCCTTCTTTTGAATATTCCTGCATAAGATGCTGATAAAATTCTTCATTTAGCTGTGAGGCAACTGCCTGCTTGTTAAAAATAATCTGTTGAATTTTCTCATGAAATGGTGCTTCACTTTTAATAATCATTTCAAATTTTTCAAACGACTGATCAACATAATAAATAAAGACATCGTGAATAAGTTTATGTTTATTGTCAAAATAATTATAAATCGTTACCTGAGAAACCTTCGCTGTTTTTGCGATTTCAGCAATCGAGACTTTTTGAATGCCAAAATCCATAAAAAGACGCAAGGCTGCTTCTAATATATTTTGTTTCTTCTGCTCTCTTCTTCGTTGAAAACCATCCATCTTACTCACCTCTATTTTTTATCATAATAAAAATTATGTAATAAAACAATTAATATAGTTCATAATCTATTGTAATAAGCTTCTTTTTTGTATATTATGAACTATATAAGTACAAATATTTTATATCTTTTATAGATAAGGTCTATCAGTATCTAAAGGAGGCTCTCAAATGACGGTACTTCGTACAAGCAATTTAACAAAGAAGTTTGGCAAATTCACTGCATTAAACGGCGTGGACCTGGAGGTAAAAAGGGGTGAAGTCGTTGGGTTTATTGGACCAAACGGTGCAGGAAAATCCACAGCGATCCGAATCTTGCTCGGAATTATCAAACCAACTTCCGGAGAGGCGCAGATCTTCGGCCGTAATGTCTGGAAGGATGCAGTCGAGATTCACTCTAAGGTCGCTTATGTTCCTGGAGACGTAAATTTGTGGCCGAATTTGACAGGCGGCGAGGTTATCGATTTGTTTATGAAGCTGCGTGGCGGATCAAATAAAAGCCGGAGGGATGCGCTTATTCAGCGTTTTAATCTTGACCCGTCCAAAAAATGCCGTACGTACTCCAAGGGGAACCGCCAAAAAACTGCACTGATTGCGGCCTTCGCTTCAGAGACAGATCTATATATATTGGATGAACCTACTTCAGGGCTTGATCCATTAATGGAAAATGTTTTTCAAGAATGCGTCCTTGAAGCAAAGGCTGCCGGCAAAAGCATTCTCCTTTCGAGCCACATTCTTTCTGAAGTAGAAAAACTCTGTGACAAGATCGCGATTATTCGGCAAGGAGCCATTATCGAATCAGGAACCTTAGAAGAATTGCGGCACTTGACGCGCACTCAGCTCCTGGTTGAAACGCAGCATTCCATAACAGATTTGCAAGAAATGCATGGGGTTTATGATATCGAAACAAATGAACATGGCGCCCTTTCTTTTCAAATTGACTCTGAAGCACTTGATTCAGTGATCAAGCATATCAGCCAGTTTGGACTTATGAAATTGGAAAGCTCCCCTCCGACACTCGAGGATCTATTTATGAAGCATTACGAAGTAAATAAAGATGCTTCAAAAAAAGGAGCAGGAGGCGTTTCATAATGTGGAAAGAAGAATTTCACAAGACAGGCAGCATGATCTGGTTTCTTGTAAAAAGAGATCGTTTGCGGTTACCGGTATGGGTCCTTTCATTATGGTTTCTTACCATGATCACAGCTTTTTCCTTTTCGGATTTATATTCATCTCAAGAAGAAAGACAGGCGCTGGCGGAAACGATGCAAAACCCTGCAATGACCGCGATGGTGGGACCGGGATATGGTCTCGATCATTACACAATTGGCGCAATGATGTCCCATCAAATGCTTTTATTCTCAGCGATACTCGTTGCGATCATGAATATATTGCTTATGGTACGGCATACAAGAACAGATGAAGAAGAAGGACGAATTGAACTCATCCGTTCACTGCCGGTAGGACGCGCTTCTTCTCTGGCAGCGGCCATGTTGGTTTTGCTTGCGGCAAACGTGCTGCTCGCTCTTTTCATTGGAATAGGTTTATACAGCCTCGGAATTGAGAGCATTGACTTAAACGGTTCACTGCTTTATGGAGCTGCATTGGGGTCTATCGGTTTCTTCTTTTCTGCTGTTTCTGCTCTATTTGCACAACTCTCTCAACATTCAAGAGGTGCTGTGGGCTATTCCTTGGCCATCCTGGGTATCTCGTACATTCTGCGGGCAATTGGTGATGTCAGCAATGAAACGCTGTCCTGGTTCTCACCATTAGGGTGGGCAACAGGAACGAAAGCTTATGTGGTCAATGATTGGTGGCCGGTTGTGCTTGCCGGTGCAATTTCAATTTTTATTGCTGCTGGCGCTTTATACTTGAACCGGCTGCGGGATGTGGGATCAGGATTCTTACCATCAAAGCCGGGGAAGAAGCATGCTTCAATTGGATTACTTAGTCCGCTCGGGTTATCCCTTCGCCTTCAGCGCACAAGCATTATTTCCTGGGCAATCGGCATGTACCTGTTAGGCGTTTCCTATGGCTCGGTCCTGGGAGACCTGGAAGCCTTTTTTGCAAGTAGTGATATGATGAGCGAAATGCTTCCTGCCGTCGAAGGCTTATCACTCACAGAACAATTTTTGACGATGATCATGGCCGTTATATCAATGATCTGCACCGTTCCCGCTTTACTCTTCATGCTGAAAGTAAAAGGAGAAGAAAAACAAGGGCGAACCGAGCACCTTCTGGCAAGGTCCGTATCCAGGTGGAAGCTGCTTGGCAGTTATGCTATACTCTCTTTTTTCTTTAGCTTTGTGATGGTTCTTTTGGCAGTAACAGGATTGTGGAGTGCCGCCTATTCAACGATGGAGGATCCTGTATCCTTTTACTCCCTCTTCAAAGGAGCAATCGTTTATCTACCTGCGATCTGGGTGATGATTGGAACAGCCATTTTCTTAATTGGTTTTTTTCCGGCTCTCTCAAGTCTTTCCCTGTTCTACTTGGCATACTCCTTTTTTATCGTTTACTTGGGAGGGATGATGCAGTTTCCGGAATGGCTCAGCAATCTTTCTCCATTTGGACATGTCCCTCAAATTCCGATGGAGGAGTTTGACCTGACAGCAGTCCTGCTTCTCTTTTTCACAGCTGCCGTCCTTTCTGCAGGCGGTTTTGCCGGTTATCGCAACCGTGACAGTATAGGGTGATGGATCCTTTTTAATAGCAGCCCCAATGCGAGTGCGCTGCGACTATGTTTACTCTTTCACAAGAAGGGAAAGTTCTTGTATAAAGTAAATATAGGAGGAGTTATCAATGGGAAGACTTTCGAATAAAACAGCTGTTATCACAGGTGCTGCAACAGGAATCGGCCAGGCAACCGCAGAGGTTTTTGCCAATGAAGGTGCGACCGTCATTTGTGCAGATATTAAAACAGAAGAACTGCAATCGACGATTGAAAAAATCCAGTTATCCGGAGGAAACGCAGAAGCATTTGATGTGGATGTATCGAGTGAGGATAGTGTTAGAGCGTTTGCTGACCGTCTAAAGGAGAAGTACGGAACAATAGATGTTTTGTTTAACAATGCCGGAGTCGATGAACAAGGCGGAAAAGTTCATGAATATCCTGTAGAATTATTTGATCGCATTATGGCAGTAGATTTGCGCGGGACCTTTTTATGCAGTAAGTACCTGATTCCGTTCATGCTTGAAAAAGGCGGTTCCATTATTAATAATGGTTCCATGTCCGGCCACGCGGCTGATCTGGACCGGTCAGGATATAATGCAGCGAAAGGCGGGATTATCAACTTTACAAAAGGCATGGCGATTGATTATGCACGAAATGGCATCCGTGTAAATTCTCTATCCCCAGGAACTATCGAAACGCCGCTGATTGACGAACTTGTCGGCAGCAAGCAGGAAAAAATGGGAAAAGAATTCCGGGAAGCGAATAAATGGATAACCCCAATGGGCAGACTCGGTCAGCCAAAAGAAATGGCAACTGTCGCTTTGTTTCTGGCATCTGATGACAGCTCATATGTAACTGGAGAAGACATAAAAGCAGATGGCGGCATCATGGCTTATACGTGGCCTGGTAAAATGCTGATCGAAGAAGATGAATGGAAAAAAGGAACAAAGTAAATCAGATATGCTTCCATTTTTGAGCCTGGGACAAATAGATCCCAGGCTCTTTTAGCGTTTCAGGTGATCGCTTTCCACTCACCTTCTACCAAATGAGATCGACTTTGGTTAAATAATCCACCCGGTTTATGTGAGCCTCATTGCTGCTCTTCTTTTATTTGTCCCAGCAACGAAAGAACGGAACCCACTGCTTGAATCCAGCTCCCATATACGCCCATTTGCTCGTAGTAAATACTCTCAGACATTGGTTGATCCCCTGATTTTTTCAACTCATATATACCCGATATTGCCTGCATTGAGTTACCGATTGCCTGCAGCAGATTTCCAATGATGGCTTCAGCCTGACCGGGTGCAGAACCATCAGAAACCTCGTCTGCCAAAGAAACAAGGCCCCCTAATGCCTGGATCCAGTTCCCCGTATTGACAAGCCTCGCATTATTGATTTCATCACTCACCTGAACCAGCCCTGCAATAACAGTCACGTTTCCCACAGCCTGAAGTTCGTTTCCTGTTTTTTCAAGTGAAGGCCCTTCCTGTCCGTCTGCCTCAAGAGCATTGCCAGAGGCTTGCAAAACATTCCCCCATAGATTATAGGCATCTTTCTTGTTCTCAGGCAGAGGGAGAGAGGGCGTACTGCCCACTGCTGAAATAATCGTGCCAACTGCTGCGATGGCAGCCCCAAAAACTTCTTTGAACTGATTATCCAAGCAGATCCCCCTCTCTCTATTTAGTTAGTTTATTCAATTTCTGAAAAAGGGAACACTTTCATTTCATTCTGCATGATACATGGCATTGATCGTTTCAAGTTTTTCTGTCAACTCCTCTATTCTGATAAAGCGGGCTTCCCTCAACACTTCTCTCCCTTCTGCATACAAAAGGAGAACAGGCACAGTGAAAATTGAAAACTGGCCAGCGATCTCTTTAACCTTCCCCACATCAGCATGGTAAAATTTTATGTCTGGAAAGGTATCCATCACCCCTTGAACTTTAGGCAATAAAGCATGACAGACGCTGCAGTTCTCTTTTGATAAATACATCAGCAGGACGTTCTCACCTGCAATAGCAGCTTCTGCTTCCTGAAAAGACGTTAGTTTAATTGCTTGTCTCAAAATAAATCACTCCACTTCTTTTTTAAAAATTATGCTATAGAAAATGATACCTTTATTAAGGGACTCATGTACGTTTAGTACTATGGATTGTTTCAGAGAAATAATTCCTTCTACCTTCCAATTCATCTCATTTACGCTGATTAGGTCATCGTAGTGGAGATGTCATATCGTTGCATGAATTTAAAAACAACTTTATACTAAATAGAGTACCGTTTTTTAGGAGGTTAAACGTTTTGTCCATTCCATATAATGTATCATCAGACCATGCTTCTTTGATTACTGCCTCCAAGAGAATTTTTACGATTATCTGTGAGCGCCTGGATGTAAACACAGCCTATGTTACAAAAAAAGGCTCGAGCGCGATGACAGTGCTTAGTTCCTTTAATAAAGAGGATGAAATTATTCCGGAGGGCTACTCTGTTGAATACGATGGCACATACTGCCGCTTGATTATTGCGGATCCGGAAAGTGCTATGACTACCGAAAACCTTATGAGCAATGAAGTAACAAAAGAATTAGAGGTTACCCCTCAGCTTAATGTTAAAGGGTTTTTAGGTGTTACACTGCGAAATTTGCAGGGCGAAGTATTTGGCACTCTTTGTGTAATGGATAAAGAAGAAAAAGACTTCAGTCAAGCGGATATAGATTATCTGCATGCGATGGCGGAGGTTTTGGCTCACACCATTGAATTAGACCAAACTACATATAATATGGGATTCCTGACTGTCCCGATCATTCCGATTACAACAGGTATTTCCATTCTGTCCATCCAGGGAATTATTGATGAAAACCGGGCACAGAAAATCCTTCAATCCGTTCTTGATTACGGGAGCAGCCAGCAAATTCACCACTTTATTATTGATTTGTCGGGCTTAATTATTTTAGACGGTATTTTTCCAAATGTATTGATCAATCTTGTGAAATCTCTTCAATTGATGGGCATTCAAACCATTGTTACAGGAATATCACCTGAAATTGCGAAATACGATATGAACAATGGCCAGGAGCTTTCAACACTGGATACCGAAATCGTTCGTAATTTAGAGGCCGCTCTTGCTTCCATTGGATTTTACCTGATGGAAAAAGATGAGCAGTAAATAATTAGAATAAGCCGCCGCACACTCAAGATTTTTGAGCATGTATGGCGGCTGATCTAAATATTTATCCTGATAAGTATTCAGGTTTTTGTGGATTGGATGGATCATTTCCTTATTTTTAACCCCCATTGGATTTACGCCAGACTCGCTCTATTCTCCTTTTACACCTTTGATTGCATCTGAGATTTATTCATCCTGCCAAGAATCTGAAAGATACCGATAAGAACAAACAGCAGCACAATCGTTAAATACCAGGGAAGCTCTGTAATCACTTGTCCAAATGCTGTATAAAAGACAGCCGGCATAATCAGCCCTAATAAAGAAAAATACATGTATTCTTTAAAAGATGCAGACATTTCGATTAAGTACAGAGATAAAAGATGAAAATGAACGAAGGGCATGATCCGCAGCACCATTACCTGAGATACAGTGACTTTTCGATCTTTAAATACTTTGTATTTGAGCCCGGTCAGCTTCTTTTTAAAACCCGGAAATTTATGAACCAACAAATACGATAATAAGCTCATCAAGGAAAGTCCGATGAACGATAGCAATGAGCCTTCTAAAAAACCAAATAACACGCCCCCTGCTATACACACCACGATGACCGGTAAAAAGAAAAATGGCCGTAAAACATGAAGTAAAACAAAAAGAACTGGCGCCAGCCAACCAGCAGATTCAATAAAAACCTCTAAGGATTGATCAAACTGATCCATATGACCACTCCTATCTGTATAAAATAGTACTCATTCCGAAACTACCCTTTGTCTTCCCTCTATTGAGACAGTTAAAGTTTATTTTTAAAAAAACCTCATAATTCAAAATAAACGTTATATTCATCATTTCGTCAATAGTGCAATTTCCGTATTTCGCATGAATTGAAAGAAAATTGAATCTTTTTAAAAACTTGCTCGTAATACTACTATACACCATTATAAAGCATGAAAATTCCAAATTTTAAAAAGGAGGAATCATTATGTTTGCTAAAGGAAACGATTTAATCATGGGGAAAATGTTAACTATTTTGCTATTGGCGGCTCTTAGTCTTATCATTGCCGGTTGTTCAATCACCGGGGCAGCTGACAGCAGCGAGGCAGCACAAACAAAAGAAGCAGCGGATAAAAATCCAGAGACTATTCAGACGGTAATCGAAAAAGTATTCAATGCGCCAGACGATACATTCAGGGAATTAAATGCTGCAGCAATGGAGGCACAAAAATCCTTGAAGGACCAGGAAGAATTTGATGAATTTATGGAAACACCTGTTTATCAAGAACTTGAAGCCTATAAAGAGGCTGAATATGGACAATATTTTACGGATAATGGATATGAGACGTTTCTCTCGACCGGTTCTGCTTTTACCTATAGCTGGTATGATGGTAATTTCAAAATGAATCCATTTGATATAGAGATTACTCAAAGTGAAAATCACTCTGCTCTGTATCATTTTACTTTCCAAGTGAACTATGAAAATGAAGAGGGCGAAACAGAGAACTATCATTTTGAGGGAAAAGCAAACATGCCGGAAGAAGGGAAAATAGCGGAGATTGCGTTTAATGATAAGGATGGACTGCAGCAGGAACTAAATGGTGAATAGCTGTTGAACTAAAGGGTAACTTTAACACTGCCTTATGAAGGCGGTGTTTTTGTTTTAAAAAAGAAGGGGGACCATTTCATTCTTACGATTCAATACTCATATAGAAATTATACCCCCTGTCCAACACGCTCCTGCAAATGCTGCCCGGAAATCTTTTAAAAAGGTTTGTTTAAGGAATCTATAATCTTTTAGAATATATTTTACTCTCCTCATATCATTGAACGGATCCACAAAAAAACCTTATATAAACGTTTTAAGGTCAATCAACTATTCGTTTCAGCTTAGAAATTTAGTTTTAAAGCAGCCTTTTATTAGATACAGTCCTCTTAGCAAATATCAAATTGTACTCATCGTCTTTTGTTGTGATTTTTTCAATTCTTCTACTGCAAATAGATGTGTGAATAATCTAGTAAAAGGGAAAGAGCACCATATGACTAAACTACTTCATGGTATAAAAACATGTCTTGATATTGGTTCAACAGTGTGTCAAGCTCCTGACTGCATTGTACGACATGGTGATTTGTATAGCCCAGTTTAGCTGCTTTATTATACATATCTACTCGCTTTTGGTTAATTTGTTTTAGTAATATATATTGTTGATATACGTTTTGTGTCCTAGTCATTTCTACCACCTCCATATGAATTCTATGTAATTCTATCGTCGAATAATTTTCTTTTGTATTTACACAAAAATGATTATAAGATATTTCTTTTACTAAAGTTGTCGAACTGCGGCTGATTTAAAAAAATTCACAAACTTGTAACATTTGAATGTGCATATATCATAAAAAAGGAGACTTTAACCAGCTTTTAATAGTATTTATGCTATTTTTTCTCTCAACTGCCGAGAGAGTTTTCTGCTGCAAATATTCTAGTAAAAGAATGGAGAGAAGAAAATGAAAAAGACATGGATGATTTACGGGGCGAGCGGATATACAGGCGAATTAATTGCAAGGCTGGCCGTTAAAAATGGTCATACACCCATTCTTGCAGGACGCAGAAGAGAAACATTTCATGCTCTTGCTGAGGAATTAAATTTGGAAACCCGTGTTTTTTCACTAGATGATCCTAAACTAATTAAAGAGCATCTTACCGGCATTGATCTCGTTCTTCATTGCGCAGGTCCTTTTCAGTCCACCAGTGCTCCTATGATCGAAGGCTGCCTGCTCTCTGCTACCCATTACCTTGACATAACCGGTGAAGTAGAGGTATTTGAGCATACGCATGCAATAAAACAGTCACAGCGGGCAGCAAAAGCAGGCGTGATTCTTTGTTCAGGCGTTGGATTTGATGTCATTCCAACTGATTGCACAGCTTTAAAGCTGAAGGAGCTGCTGCCGGATGCTACTCAACTTTCGCTTGGCTTTGACTCTGATTCAGGCATCTCCCCTGGAACGGTTAAGACCATGATTCGCGGGCTGTCTTCAGGAAGCCTGGAAAGGAAGGATACTGAAATTCAAGCATTTCCATTAGGTAAAAAGAAACGGACGATTGAATTTGGAAGAGGAAAAAAGACAGCTATAGCCATTCCGTGGGGAGACGTGTCAACTGCCTATCATACCACAGGGATTCCTTCAATCACCACGTGGATTCCTATGCCTTCTTCGAACATACGGGCTGCACGCATTATGAGCTTTTTTGGACCTTTTCTTGGGACCAGGCCAGTACAAAACGGACTTTTGCATCTGGTGGACAAACGTGTAAGTGGTCCGGATGAGAACTCACGCGACACCTCTCCTGCATATATCTGGGGAGAAGCCAGAAACGACTCAGGAGAACAGTACACGGTTCGGATCCAGACGCCAAACGTTTACAGTCTTACAGCATCAGGGGCATTGGAAGTTGCCAGCCGGATTCTCGGGCAGGCCAATCCAGCAGGCGGCAGTTTTACACCTGCTGGTCTGTTCGGTTCAAAGCTGATTGAAGAACTTCCGGGCTGCGGATCATTTGAGGTCGAGCATGAAAAGCTTAATTAAATCTTCCTAAGTTCCGACCAAGCGGAACGCACGCCAGAAACGAAGTAAATCAGCCAAAAAGCCTGGGACATGGGTGTCCCAGGCTTTTTAAGTAAAATTGATTAGGTAGGCGAAGACATTTTTCAAACGCACGAGACACTTGCAGCACAAGCGAAAAACATGAGTTTTAACGGCAGTTATTTTACCTCAACGGTCCAATTAAAGCGGTCTTCTATTTTACCGGTCTGAATGCCTGTAATAGTATCATACAGCCTTTGTGAAAGCTCGCCAATTTGATGATTATTGATCACCATTTTTTTCCCCAGCCAGTTTAATTCGCCCACAGGGGAAATAACGGCAGCCGTACCTGTTCCAAATACCTCTTCGACTGACCCGTCCTCATAAGCCTGATACAGCTCATCGATCGAGATTCTTCGTTCGACAAAAGGAATCTCCCATTCGTTCAGCAGCTCGATAATGGACATTCGCGTAATTCCCTTGAGAATACTGCCATTTAATTCAGGAGTGACCACTTCTCCTTTTATTTTAAAGAAGATGTTCATGCTGCCTACTTCTTCAATATATTTTTTATGCACTCCGTCAAGCCAAAGCACATCAGCATTGCCCTTCTTTTTAGCACTGGCCTGGGCCTGGTAGCCTGAGGAATAATTGCCTGCTGTTTTAGCCATACCCGTTCCGCCTTTGACCGCTCTTGTAAACTGATCTTCAACGTTGATGACTACAGGTTCAATTCCCCCTGGAAAATAAGAGCCCACAGGAGAAAGAATAATCATTAAGGTATACGCTTTTGACGGTCCCACCGCCAGATTTGGTTCTGTAGCGATGATAAATGGACGGATATAAAGAGAGGTTCCTTCTGTAGAGGGCACCCAGTCCTGTTCTAACTGAATAAGCTGTGTCAAATAGTCCAATAACTGATCTTCTTCAACCGGCGGTATGCTGAGACGCTCGCTTGATAAATTTAAACGCTGAACATTTTTTTCCGGGCGAAAAAGCAAAATCCGGTTATCTTCTGTCCGGTAGGCTTTCAGTCCCTCAAATACTGTTTGTCCATAGTGAAAGATCATGGCAGCAGGATCAAGAGTAAGCGGTTCATAAGGTCCGATCTTTGGTTCATGCCAGCCTTTGTCTTCTTCCCAATTCATCGTAAACATATGATCGGTAAAGGTTGTCCCAAATGGAATCTGGTCCCTTGATGGCTTATCTTTTAATGCTGTACTTTTTACAATTTCCAGTTCTTTTGTTTTCATCGTCAGGACTCCTTCTCTTCAATCAATTTAGGTGAGCGTTATTTGAATCATTCTACACACAACCTCCTAATTTTGAAAGTCTTTCTCTTTAAAAAAACAGAAAATTTAAATTGCCACACGTAAATTACGGAGACGCACTTTTGGAAAAATCACTCGTACACTGCATGTTTTTGCTGCGTTAAGGGTATTGAAAGATAGATTAGATTAAGAGAGGGGAAAAACTATGGGATTTATACTATATTTAATTGTTGGCGGACTTATCGGATGGCTTGCAGGTTTGATCCTGGGTAAAGATGTACCGATGGGCTGTATTGGAAATATTGTGGCAGGGATCATTGGTTCATGGATTGCTGGAGAACTTCTGCCTGCATTCGGTCCTTCGATCGCAGGAATTAATATTATTCCGGCACTAATTGGCGCCATTATCTTTGTTTTTCTATTAAGTGTTATTTTAAAAGCAGCAAAGAAAAAGTAGAAGCAAGTCCGGACCTGGTTCCGGACTTTTTAATGTACCATACTGAAAAAATAACTATTCAAAAGACAAAAACTTCTTATATAATAAATTTAATCCATATTCTGAGACAGCGGAGTAGATTAAATGAATCATGAGGCATTATTTTATATTACAGTGGTAGTTATTGCCGGTGTATTATCATTATTTTTATCCCTTTACACCCGTTTCATTATTAAAGACGGACCTGGTGTTCAGCCCTATTTTTACCTTACTTTATTTTCTTCTGTTTTCACTTTTGCTTACGCCCTCGAACTCGCTTCCCCTTCACTTGAACAAATGAGGTTCTGGCTGAGGATTGAGTATCTTGCCCTGCCCTTTATACCGGTTTTTACGCTTCTTATGTGTCTTGAATACGCCGGGAAAAAAATTCCTCAGTGGATCAGCCTCTCGCTGTTCGTGATTCCTATTATGACTATTTTCTTCCATAACACGAACGAGCTTCATCATTTTTATTACTCGTCCATCGGTCTACAGCCCGACACCCCGTTTCCTGTATTGAAGCTTGAATGGGGACCATGGTTTTATGTTCATTCTATTTTTGTTTTCCTATGTTTGATGTACAGTATTATCGTCCTGATTCTTCAGCTGAAACAGCCGCTATTCCGCTTCCGCATGCAGATCATTACGATGGCTGCCGGTCTTGTCATGCCCATCATTGCCAATCATTTTTATTTAAATGGCCTGAGTCCGCATGGAATCGACCTCGGCCCTGTTTCCATGAGTGCATCTTTTTTATTTCATGGAGCTGCCATTCTGTCTTATCAGGTGTTTAATGTTTCTCCTATTGCCAGAGAGACTGTTTTTGAGAATATGAGAGACGGAGTAATGGTGATAAACCAAAATGGAGTACTCATGGACTTTAATGAAACAATGAAGCAAATGCTCCCCGTTTTGAAAAGTAAAAAGATCGGAAGCAGAATCGAGGATGTTTTACGCAACAATCCTTCCCTGCTTGCCGTCCTTACGAAAGGAAAAGAATGCGAAGAGCGTGTGCTGCTTCACAATCAATGGATCCACGTTCAGATTCGCTTTTCACCGCTGTGGAATAAAACAAAAGTGATCGGTCAGATCATTACGTTTGCAGATATAACAGACCGGGTCCATATACAGGAAAAGCTCCAATACTTAGCAAGTACTGACGGGCTCACCAAGCTTTTTAACCGATGCCACTTTCATTCTCGCGCAGATGATCTCTTTAACCGGTATGAACAGGAAGGCGGCGTTGTCGCAATTGTCATGGTTGATATTGATCATTTTAAGAGTATTAATGATACGTTTGGACATATCACGGGGGATGCGGTCTTGCAAAACACAGCAAAGCTGATTAAAGAGTGTCTGACAGAAAAGGACATAATTGGGCGCTACGGAGGAGAAGAATTTATTGTCTGTTTGCCTGAACGTACACGTGAGGATGTTCTTGCTTTAACCGAACGAATGCGGAACAGCCTGATGGAAAGCTCCATTTCGATTGGTGATAAAACGATTTCAGTAACAGCCAGCTTTGGGGTTTCCGCCGCCTGCATTTCCCCTGGTGATGAGTCTTGTAAAGACTCTCTTATACAACAGGCGGATACGGCGCTGTATGAAGCGAAAAGAAGCGGGCGAAACCGTGTCATTTTATTTGAAGAAGTAAAACAATATAATTAGGCCCGTCACACAATGAATAGTGACGGGCTTTTGCTGCTATTCTTTTTTTAATACTTCTATAAACTCCTTTAATACTCTTGCCGTCAGACCCCAAATTACGTTCCCTTCCACATGATAGAAATATTCGTTATACTGACGGGTCTGCCATTTATATTCACGTCCATTGGCAATTAAATCGTAAGGAAAGCCTTCCTCCGGCTTAACTTCCACGTTAATCGGATGCATAGATGGAGAATTCGTTAAAAAATAGGAAAGAGGAACAGTAAAGATTTCATCTACCTCTGCAGGGTTAATTTTTACGGCAGCGCTCTGCTTAATAAAACCAACAAAAGAATGGATGGTCATGCCAAAGGGTGAGACGAGTGTACCAAATGGAGAAACATTTTCTATATCCCTGCTGACCACGCCCAGCTCTTCTTCCGCTTCCCGAACTGCTGCTTCTAAAGGTCCTTTATCTAAAGCATCCACTCGTCCGCCGGGAAAACATACTTCCCCAGGCTGGCGTCTCATGGATTGAGCACGGATTTCAAAAAGCAGATGAAGTTCGCCGTCTTTTTCAATAAACGGCAGGAGAATGGCATATTTTCGCATGCTCTCTTCTCCGATTATAGATGGCTGGCGAGATGCCATCTTTTTCATTATGACCTGTTGATCCATCTAATTCCCCCTTGGCTTTTTCTTTCACTATACCAAAGGCGGGGCTTTTTGTTTTGTTTTAAGCCTTCTGACTAGATGCATACCCGGTTTCTGCCGGATTGTTTTGCCTTATATAAACTTTTATCTGCCTCTACTTTCATCTGTTCTGAGTCCTTGACCTTATCGGGGAAGGTAGCGATGCCAATTGAGATCGTAATGGAGATGGATACTTCTAGAGACAATTTAAAATGATGAGCTTCTACCGCACTTCTGATTTCTTCTGCCATCAGTGCTGCCTTCTGATTAGGACAATCAAGGAGAATCACAGAAAATTCTTCTCCTCCATTTCGGGAAACGATATCAAATGAGCGCACTGAATGCTTAAGGAGCTGTCCAAGTTCTTTTAAAACAAGATCTCCTGCAGGATGTCCATAAGTATCGTTAACAGATTTAAAGTAGTCAATGTCAATCATCAGGAGAGACAGGCTTTCATTTTTTTGCTTCGCATTTAAAATCAGCGCTGCCCAGCGGTCTGAAAATTGGCGGGTGTTATATAGTCCAGTTAAAAAATCGGTGCCAGATTCTGTTTCATATTTAGCCAGTAAATAGTGTGATTTCATAATATATTTCACAAAAAACATAGAGGCAAATCCACCTGCAGCCGACAAGATCCAATAGAAAAGTATCAGCAGATAAATGGACTCCCAGTCTTGTATAATCATCATCAATATAATAGAAAACATGATGTTTGCATGAATAATCATGGCTACGGTCCGTTTCAAAACCGAAGTTGCAGTCCTGACAATCAGATAAAATCCTGCAAAAACAAAAAGGATTAAAAATAAAGCAGCCAGAGAAGAAACATTTATACCAAAAATAAAACGGCCCAGTATAATAATGATACTGCTGACGACTGACGGATAGACCCCTAAAAATAAGAAGGTCAGCATAATCGGAATATAGCGCAGATCGACAAGTGTTTCACTGTTTACAGGAATGGAAAAATACATGAGTACATTTCCCATGGTGCCTGCAGCAATCCCATCCAGCCATTTCCATTTTAATGAATACGCCTCATCTGTTTTGCATTTCCACCTGATCTGCAAATAAGTGAAAAGCAGCGTTATCAAAATACAAAGGTTCACAAATAAATCTTCAATCAATTAACACACCCCACGCCTTACTTTTAAAGGAAAACTTGTCCTGTTTCAGACTGTTTTGGATCCTCTTTCTTAGTATCGGCATGCATCTTGGTTAATGAAAGCTTCTTTGTCATTTTGATAAAAAGAGGCATGAAGAAGACCGCTTCTTAATCCGACTTTACCCCATACACTTTAAATAGAAGAGCGCGATTGTACTAATTTTTACATAAAATATTTTTGATGCTTCATTTGTACACTGAATGCATTTCTGTTATATGATAGAAGCAGAAGATTGCAGTACTTTTCCCGTTTAAAGAAAGGGTGCTCCAAATGGACATCTATAAACAATATGCAGACAGTATAGAATTCGCACAGCAATACGGAAAGACCGTGATTAACGCGCATCACCCTGATTTATTCATTAGTGGGATCGGACGCAGTGCAGCCGCTTTTCGTATCCGGGACACTGAGCTTGTTATTAAGGTCTACTTCCCGGAATTTACCTTTATCGCGGCTGAAGAAGCCGAAATCTATAACCTTTTAGCAGGCAGCCGTTATTATCCTTCTTTGCACGATGCCGGGCAGAATTATCTGGTCATAGATTTTGTAGATGGCTATACGCTTTTTCAATGCTTGACTGAGGGAAAAAGAATTTATAAAAAGAATATTGAGGAAGTGGACGCAGCCTTATCAGAAGCAAGAAATGCAGGGTTAACACCGTCAGACGTTCACTTGCGAAACATCCTTGTCACATCAGACGGCTCCACTAAACTGATTGACCTCGCAAGATTTCGCCAGGTGAAGGATCAGGATACGCAGTGGGAAAACTTAAAAGGTGTTTTTCCACTCTATGAGCGCTTTTTCTTCCCGAAAAAGATTCCCGAGACGATATTAAATGCAGTGGCTTATTTATATAAAAAGAAGCCAGGTCTTTTTCAAGTTCTTTTCCACAGTTGAAACGGTGTAAGAAAGTAAACAAAATGGCAAATTAACTAAGAGCTTGGGACAAAAGTGTCCAAAGCTCTACGACCGGTTCACTTCGCTTCAGGCGGACGTTTTCCGCAGGGACGGCGCTGAGCCTTCTTGGGCTTGGCCCTGCAAAGTCTCAGCTTGCCGTCGTGTCCTGCAGGGAGTCGCCACCTTCCGCTCCGCTCACCTATTACTACTACTAAATATATCCTCATTTATTAAACTTTTTTGAGTTTTGTCCCAGCCTCTTTATTTTATTTCATTAAAAGACACAGCCGCTTTAATCACTGCACCACAGGCAACCTGCGTATTCTTTTTATCCCATAATCAAACCAAAGCTTTCGACACAGAGCATTTGTTCATCAAACTCATCCCTGTTCCATACATATGTACGGAAAATCGTGGCCACAGCAAGTTCTCTTTCGCGCTCAGCCCTTTCATAGGCATGCACGACCATCAGCAGATCCGTCATGCGATGAGCAATTTTTCTGGCATGATACGTCTGATGATCCTCGCTTAATGGGGCAAGAGAATCAAGCATTTGTTTTAACGAATTCATTTTTTTACTGATTTCATCAAGAGCCCGGGAATCTGAAACAAAGGTCAGCCTTTGATTCAAATCTTCAAAGAACAGCTGATCAGCACTGAATTTATTAATGAGTCTCACCACTTCAAGTGCTAATATATTTTCCGTTCCCTCCCAGACTGTCAGCACTTGAGCATCCCGGAGCAGCCGCGGGGTCACAAAATCCTCAATATACCCATTTCCCCCGTGAAGCTCAATAGCTTCATGAGAAAAGTTTATAGCTTCCTGCGCGGTTCTTGCTTTGATCAAAGCAATATATAAACGGTTCAGCGCAATTTCATCAAGAGAAATTTCAACATCTCCTCCTGCTACACGGTCAAATAGTTCGATTGATTCAAACATTACAGACAGCTGCACTTCAAATCGGGTCTGAAGCTGAACAATCGTTTCCTGAACCATCGGAAAATCAATGAGCGGTTTGCCAAACGATTCACGGTTGCAAACATAGTCGTAGCCTTCTTTTAAGGCACGTTTCATGATGCCGACTGAGGCTGCTGTATTGCATACTCGTGATAGGTTCAGTGCTTCCATCATGTAGTAGAAACCCCTCGAAGGATCCCCAACTAAATAAGCCTCCGCACCGTTAAATTCAACTTCTCCTGAAGGCACAGCACGTACGCCAAGCTTATCTTTCAACCGCCGGATGGTGATCCCGTTCGAACGATTGTCCTCTTTACGCCATGGTACAATAAATAAACTGAGGCCCTTCGTCCCCTCAGGTGCTCCTTCCAATCTTGCAAGGACGGCTGCTGCTCCAGCCTGACCTGCATTTGAAGCAAAATATTTTTCTCCGTAAAGCCTGTAGCCTTCTTCTTCCTCCACTGCTTTTACCTCAATGGCTCCCACATCTGAGCCTCCCTGCCGTTCTGTTAAAAAGGTGGCGCCTTCATAGAGCTCAACTTCCCCCGTTGAAAGAATATGGGGTAAAAATCGAGACTTAAGATCTTCATCCCCAAAATGATCCACCAAGTAGGCAACGGCCATCGTCAGCGTGACCGGACAGTAAAAGCCAGGTTCAACCTGTGAAAGAAGGTAGCCTTGAGCAAAGCTGTACAGGTAGTTTCCTTTTTCGCCCAGCTCCGGTATTTCTTTATGATTGTATCCCACGATCCCTGTATTGTAGGCAGATTGCACCGTTTTTTTATAGCCTTCATTCACCCACACCCTGGATACATCTTCCCCGTATTTATCGTAGCGAATGAGCCTCGGCTGTCCTTCACGATCCGTATGCGCAGCTCTTTCGTCAAATTCGTTGTAGCATTGATCATAAAAGGCTTCCAGCTCTTTTTTACCCCACTCATACAGCGCAGGAGACAGCTTTTTTTGTAAAATGGCCAGCAGAACTTTTTCCTGATGTTCTAGTTGTGACATCCTTACACACCCCTTTTTGTTGTAAAACAGGTACTCTGGCATTCTTTGAACTTTCATTTTTTTCCTCTTTTCATTCTATCATGCAGCCCCAGGCACGAAAAGAAACTGCCTGAGATCAGACAGTTACTTTTCGTGAGATACAGTTAAATTACAGCGCTGATTCCTCCGTATATAAGGGCAAGAGTGATCACAAGCGCCGGATGAAGCTTTTTAACTTCCAGCATCCAGAAGCTGATGAGGATCAGAATTCCGGTTTGAATGGAACCCGAGGCATGAGCAGATGTCATGAAGAATTGAAGCGTCATTGCACCAAGGAGAACTGCTATGACTGGTCTGATCAATTTCGTTATATTTTTGACCTTTGGTGAATCTTTATATTTTAAAAGTGTGACCATCAAGGCAATCATGATCAGCAAAGACGGAGCGACAGCAGCAAATAGGGCCACTGCAGAACCCAGAACCCCACCCTCTATGTATCCAATATAACCGGCCATTTTTGTGGCAATCGGACCCGGAAGCGCATTTCCAAGTGCCAGTACTTCTCCAAATTCCTGCGTACTCATCCATCCATACCGGTCCACCACTTCTTTTTCAACAAGTGGGATTGAGGCGGGACCGCCGCCATATCCAAGGATTCCGGGGATAAAAAATGCAAGAAAAAGATGCCAATAGATCATCTAGCATTTCCTCCCCTTTTAAAAGGCAACAAAATAGCCAATAATATCGCGAGAATTATAAATGCTGGATGTACAGAGAGCCCCTCCATCAAAAACGCAGCGACGCCTGTTAAAGCTAAAGCTCGCCACCAGCCCATGGTCTGACCTGATTTTTTCAAAAAGTCCCACGTCATCACTGCCAGCATTACACCGACTACAGGTACAACGGCATTAGACATGCCGCTAACCCATTCGACTCCTTTGTACTTCTGGAGAACCCCGAGCAGAACGATCATGATGGCTACTGTAGGGAGGACAGAAGCAGCTAAAGCAATAATGCTTCCAATCACTCCGTTTATACGATAGCCGATATAGCCGGCCATTTTAGTTGCAATTGGACCTGGCATCGTATTTGCAAGAGCGAGAGTGTCACCAAACTCATCCTCTGTCATCCACCGGTATTTTCTTACAGCTTCCAAATGAAAAAGCGGAATGGCAGATGGCCCGCCCCCAAACCCCAGCATGCCAATTCGAAAAAATGCGGCAAACAAATCAGCATTGGTTTTAAAGCGAAAAGCGCGAGACTGCTTCTCTTGTCCGCCCTGAGTTACCAAGCAGCAATTGTTCCATCTGTACGGGATTCAGTGCCGCCTGATAATACTCCGCTAATTGGGTCACGCCAAATAATTTGTCCTCTACCGAAGCTGCCTCCATCTAATGCTACTTGTATGGTATGTCCTTTTCTCAACAGCTCCTGTGCAAGATAATTAGGGAATTGCGGTTCTACTAAAATGGTTTTCCCTTCCATCCACTGCCACCTTGGCATATCCAGTGTAGCCTGAGGATGAAGATGATGGTCGATCGTATTAGTAACCACTTGAAAATGGCCCTGGGGCTGCATATACCCTCCCATTACACCGAAGGGACCAATAGCTTGTCCGTCCTTCGTTAAAAAGCCGGGAATAATGGTGTGATACGTCCTTTTACCGCCGGATAATAGATTGGGGTGTGTTTCATCCAATGAAAAATCAGCTCCACGGTTTTGGAGACTGATCCCTGTTCCAGGAATCACAACACCCGATCCAAAGCCCATGTAATTGCTTTGAATATAGGAAATCATATTTCCTTCTTCATCTGCAGCTGCTAAATAAACCGTTCCTCCTTTTGGCAGGTCATAGGGTTTGGGATCTGACGCCTTTTCTCCAATATTCTCTGCACGGTTTTGGGCGTACTCCTCTGATAATAAATGCTCCACGCTCACCGGCATTGATTCCGGTTCAGTAATAAATTGCTTCCCATCTGTAAAAGCAAGCTTCATTGATTCAATCTGATTGTGGAACGTATCTGCAGATTGCCATTCCGGTTTTCCTAATTTTTTGTAGATGTTTAAAGCCATCAAGGCTACCATTCCCTGCCCATTCGGAGGGATTTCCCAAACATCATAGCCCTTGTAGGAAGTTGAAACCGGTTTAACCCATTCCGGTTCAAAAGATGAGAGATCTTCTTTTGTCAAAAACCCGTTATGTTTCTTTACATATGCATCGATTTTATCTGCTAGGTTCCCTGAATAAAACGACTTTGCTTCTGTATCTCCAATCTCTTTCAGCGTAGATGCGTGTCCTGGAGAAGACCACATTTCACCGATTTCAGGCGCCCTTCCATCAGGTGCAAACGTATCAAACCATGCTTTATATTCTTCAGTTGTAAAGGAGGTTTTAAATTTTTCATAGGCTGATTTCCAGTACTTGCCGAGTATTGGCGTTAAAGGATAGCCTTCTTCTGCGTATCGGATAGCCGGTTTTAAGGCTTCTGCCAATGATAATTTCCCGAATCTTTGAGAAAGAGAAGCCCACGCAGCAGGCGCACCCGGAACCGTCACCGGAATTACGCCATGAACCGGCATTTTTTCAAACCCAAGCGCTTTGACCGCTTCAGGTGAAATACTTTCAGGAGACGGTCCAGAACTATTTAAACCGTATAGCTCATTTTTTATCCAGACCAGCGCAAAAGCATCTCCCCCAATTCCATTAGAAGTAGGCTCCACTACAGTAAGAGCTGCAGCTGCAGCAATGGCTGCATCGATTGCATTCCCTCCATTTTGCATGATTTCCAGTCCAGCCTGAGCAGCTAATGGCTGAGAAGTTGCGACCATTCCTTTTTTTGAAAACACAGTCTGTCTTTTTGATTCAAATGGGTGTTTTAAATAATCCATCGTGATTCCTCCTTTTCGATAAAGAGCCAGGCGCATATATGGTTCCTGCACCTGGCTCCTTGACATTAGCCTGCAAAATGGCATGCTGCAAAATGATCTTTTTCATGCTCAATCCACTCTGGTTTATCTTTTTTACAGATATCCTGTGCAATTGGGCAGCGCGTATGAAAGGCACATCCTGATGGCGGATTTGCCGGGTTGGGCATGTCCCCTGTCAATCTGATTCTTTCTTTTTTCGCATTCATATTAGGTCGGGGGATTGCCGATAAAAGTGCCTGGGTATAAGGGTGTAACGGACGTTTAAATAGACTTGATACATCAGTCATTTCAACGGTATTGCCCAAATACATCACCAATACACGATCACAAAAATATCGTACCACCCCTAAATCATGTGAAATGAATAAATAAGATAAATGATACTTTTCCTGTATGGTTTTCAGCAGCTTCAATACCTGGGCCTGAACGGAAACGTCCAACGCAGATACCGCTTCATCACAAATAATAAAGGATGGGTTAAGTGCAATGGCACGGGCAATTCCAATCCGTTGTCGCTGTCCTCCGCTGAATTCATGAGGATAACGGTCATAATGCTCTTCTTTAAGTCCTACTTCTTTTAATAATGAAAGGACTGCTTCTTTTCTTTCTTTGCTCTGCATTTTAGTATGCATCACAAAAACCTCATCAAGTGCATGTCCCACTCGCTGGCGTGGATTCAGCGAGGCAAAGGGATCCTGAAAGATCATTTGCATTTCTTTTACGAATTTCTTTTTCTCTTTCCGTTTTAGATCCTGTATTTCCTGCTCATTAAAGCTGATTGTGCCGCCGGTTAATTCTTCAAGACCAAGTATTGCGCGTCCAAGAGTGGATTTCCCGCAGCCGGATTCACCTACTACTCCAAGACTCTCTCCCTTATAGAGCTTCAGAGAAACTGATTCTACTGCCTTTACGTTTCCCTGTGTACGTTTTAGCACTCCGCCTTTTATAGGAAAATATTTTTTTACATTTTTCAGTTCAAGCAGTACATCATGATTGGACTGGGATTCTCTCACTTCCTTCATCCGCTTTGACCTCCTTTTCCTCCAGCCAGCAGCTGGCATGATGTCCTTTTGAAACCTGGAATGCAGGAGGTACTTTTACCTTGCATTTTTCCATGGCAAATTTACAACGCGGATGAAATCGGCAGCCCGTTATTTCTTCATCAAGACCGGGCATATTCCCGGGTATCGGCTCAAGTTCAAACTCAGGATCGTCTACGTTGGGAACTGAATTTAACAACCCTGCTGTATAAGGATGTCTTGGGTTCTCAAAGATATCCCGCACTGGCCCCTCTTCAATCTTCTTTCCTGCATACATCACCATTACCCGGTCGGCTACCTCTGCTACAACTCCCATGTCATGTGTAATCATCAACACACCCATATCAAGCTTTTCTTTCAGATCGTTTATTAAATCAAGAATCTGGGCTTGGATCGTTACATCAAGAGCCGTAGTTGGTTCATCTGCAATCAGCAAGCTCGGATGACAGGCAAGTGCCATGGCAATCATAACCCGCTGCCGCATTCCTCCACTTAATTCATGTGGATATTGATTTAATCGTTTTTCTGGATTCGGAATTCCAACCTGAGAAAGAAGCTCAACTCCTTGTTTGCTTGCCTCTTTTTTTGATAGTGAATGATGAAGCATTAAGGGCTCTCTCAGTTGGTAACCAATGGTCAGTACTGGATTTAGTGCTGTCATGGGTTCTTGAAAAATCATCGATATTTCATTTCCTCGAAGTCTTCTCATCTGTTCATTCGACAACGTTTGAAGCGGTTGATCATTTAATTTGATCTCACCTGATTCGATTTTTCCGTTTTGAGGGAGCAGGCGCATCACAGAAAGGGATGTGATGCTTTTCCCACAGCCTGACTCTCCCACGATGCAGAGTGTTTCACCTTTACTGACATGAAATGAGACATCTCTGACCGCTTGCAGCGATCCTCCAGAGGTACGAAACGATGTCACTAAATTTTTCACTTCAAGTAATGTCTCCTGCATAATCTCCCTACTCTCTTGAAACGTTATATAAATTCCATTGTCCATTTGGGTCAAGTTGAAGACCGGAAATTGATTCGTCCGTAGCAGCTGTTACAATGCCATGATACATCGTGATTGCTGCATCTTCTTTAAGCATTACCTCATTGGCCTGAGATAAGATGTCTGCCCGCTCATCCTGATCAATGGTCGTGCGGGATGCTTCCACCAACTCATCAAATTCAGGATTGCTGTATTGAGCACGGTTTGAATTCCCTACGTTATCTGAATGAAAGTTAGGATAGAACATTTCGGACCCATCGCCTGTTACATTAGACCAGCTTAAGAAGGTCATATCGTATTCACCAGCTCGCGCAGTATCCAGAAATGTAGCCCATTCCATCGTTTCGATTTCTACAGAAAAGCCTGCTTCTGTTAATTGAGCCTGTACAATTTCAGCCATAAGGACAAAATTTTCACGATTTGCAGTTAAAAGTTTAATCGGTTCACTCCCAAAATCATTTTCTTCAACCAACTGCTGAGCTGTCTCCAGGTCGTAGGCTGTCCCAGCACCTGATTGCGATTCTTCATATCCAAATACTTGCGGTCCAAGAATACTATCATTGCGAACACCCAAACCATTCAGGTTTTCCACAAAAGCATCACGGTCGATTGCACTTGCCACCGCTTTTCTATATTCCGGATCCTGGTTTCGTTCAAGCGAGTGATTAAATGTTAAATAATAAACAGGGGTTCCTTCTTTTTTTGTGATCTCAACATTTTCAATTGCTTCAATTCTGGAGATCTGTTCTGAAGGAAGACCGTCAATAAAGTTTACTTCACCTGTTTGAAGCATGGAAATAGCCGTTGAAATCTCAGGAACCACTTTTAGAGTTACTTTATCAAGGGTCGGCGCACCATCCCAGTATTCTTCATTTTTTTCAAGAACAACTTCATCACCAGGCGTCCAGCTTACGAATTTAAACGGCCCTGATCCAACCGGTTCCTGCATTAAGTCCTGCTCCTGATCGGCAGTTGGACTTATAATGGCAGCATTAGCATGAGACAATGCAGCTAGCAAAGGGCCGTAAGGATATTTTGTTTTGATTTCAACTGTGTATTCATCGAGAACATTAACGACATCAATTGGCTCTAAAAGGGATGCACGCGGCGCTGCTGTTTCAGGGTCTCGCAGTTTATCAAACGAGTATTTCACTGCCTCAGCATTTAACGGCGTTCCGTCGTGAAACATAATGTCTTCTTTTAACTTTATTACCCATGTTAGTTCATCCGGAGTTTCATATGATTCTGCTACTCTCGGCTCAATTTCCATCGTTTCAGGGTTTCGCATAAAAAGCTTTTCATAGACTTGCTCAATAACATTTGATGAAACCGAATCATTCGTCATTGTTGGTGAGAGACCTACTACGTCTGATGTAGCTGCATAAATAATCTCCTGCTCTCCCCCAGAAGCTGTTCCTTCATTCTCTCCATCTCCCCCGCTTTCTGCTCCCTCGGGAATTGTGCTTTCTGAACATGCTGCCGCCAATAGAGCAAATGCAAGTACAAAGAAGATCAGCCATTGTTTTTTCATAAATATTCCTCCATTCAATTTATATATCCATATTTGGATCAAGCGCATCACGCAGACCGTCACCTAAAACATTAAAGGCGAAAACCGTCAGCATAATGGCAATACCGGGAACGATGGTTAAATGTGGAGAAGACCACATGAAATCCTGTCCTTGAGAAATCATCGCGCCCCATTCAGGTGTAGGCGGTTGAGCACCGAGTCCAAGAAAGCTTAAAGATGCTGTGGACAGAATCGCTGTTGCCATACGCATCGTTGCAAAGACAATAATTGGAGCAGAAGCATTAGGTAAAATATGACGCACCATGATCCGTAAATCAGAAGCCCCCATGGAACGCATGGCCATGATGTACTCTTTCTCTTTTATAGATAAAACGGACCCCCTTACGATTCTGGCACAGGTAGGAATCGACCAAATGGAAATCGCAATTGCTACATTTACAAGACTTGTACCAAGAATTGCAATAATCAGCATGGCCAGCAAAATGCCTGGAAAAGAGAATAATAGATCTACTATTCTCATAATTACCGCGTCTAACCTCCTGTAATAGCCGGCAAGAAGACCGAGCATGATACCTCCAATTAGTCCCAGGGAAACCGCTGTAATGCCGACTACCAGAGAAATACGGGCTCCAAAAACGATGCGGCTCCATACATCCCTTCCATAATTGTCTGTGCCGAGCCAGTGCCCTTCACTGAACACAGGCAATTCTCTGTTCGTTAAATCCTGCTTAACAGGATCAAAAGCGGTCATAAAAGGAGCAAATATAGCCATGATAATCTGCACCACCACGATGATCAGTCCGATCATAGCCAGCTTATTTCTTAAAAGTTTTTTAACTGTTTTTACCCAGTATTTCTCTTTTTTTTGTTCTTTTAATTTAACGGTTTCTGCTGTGGCCACAATACCCCCCCTATTATTCGTATTTAATTCGCGGATCTATGTAGGTATAGACAATATCAACGATCAGGTTTACTACTACAAATAAAGTAGCGACTAAAAGAACGGACCCTTGCACCATTGGAAAATCCCTCGCTGCAATTGCGTCGATCATCAGTCTGCCCACTCCATTAATGGCAAAAACTTTTTCAGTAATAATGGTGCCGCCGAGCAAAAATCCAAAATTCAGACCAATGACGGTGATTATTGGAATCATGGCATTCTTTAACGTGTGAATCCAGATAACATGCTTCTCTTTAACTCCTTTAGCTCGGGCAGTCCGCACATAGTCTGCACGTATGACCTCAAGCATGGATGACCTGGCCATCCTGGCAATCATTGCTGCAGAGCCCGTCCCAAGCGTTATTGCAGGCAAAATCAATTCCTTCAGGCCATCTACTGTGTAGAACGGACTACTCATGCCTCCGACAGGAAGCCACTGAAGATTGACCGCAAACACCAGAATTAATATGGCGCCAAGCCAGAAATTTGGTATTGAAATACCTGCAAGTGCAAAAGTTGTAGCAGACACGTCAAGCCATGAATTTTGACGCAATGCTGACACAAGACCCGCAATGATTCCGATGATTACCGCCACCACCATACTGGCAATCGCCAGCTTTAACGTATTAGGAAAACGGATTAGAATGGCATCTGCTACCGGCTGAGTCGTCTGATAGGAATAGCCAAAATCTCCCTGGACCGCATTGCTGATGTAGCGGACATACTGAGCAAGAAAAGGATCATCCAGCCCTAAATTCGCTCTGATCGCTGAAATATCCGATTCTGTTGCAGTCGGCCCACCAATCACAGCTGCTGGATCCCCAGGTGCTATATACATAGAACCAAAGACTAAAAAAGAAATACCAAACAACAAAAATAGCAATTGAAAAAACCTTCGTATAATTAATGCAGCCATCACTCCACCTCCAAACCATTTGTTAAGCAATTTTTATTTTTTGGTTAACAAAAGTAAATATTTTATTGAATATTCATGAGTATAAGTTATTAGAATATAAAAATCTATAAGAATTTTCAAAAAAGTTATATTTTTTTTGATTTTATTTTCTAATTGATCGTATTTTACCACTCAGATCTTTCTTTTTGATTATGATTTTATTCAAATAAAACCTTTTTGATCACATCTCCAGAAAACGCTTTCGCTATTATAATAAAAAAGAGGCTGGGACAAAACTCAGCTGAATAAACGAGAATGCCCTCATGAACTTTAGTAGCTCATGAGGGCATTTTTTATTTAGATAATTAAAATTTTTAATAAAAGATAAGGACAACCTCTGGTAAAATTAAAG
>NZ_JBNILO010000003.1:0-444199 GCF_050107735.1 Jeotgalibacillus proteolyticus | reverse complement strand
ATCCGGGTGGGAGACAGTGTCAGGCGGGCAGTTTGACTGGGGCGGTCGCCTCCTAAAGAGTAACGGAGGCGCCCAAAGGTTCCCTCAGAATGGTTGGAAATCATTCGAAGAGTGTAAAGGCATAAGGGAGCTTGACTGCGAGACCTACAAGTCGAGCAGGGTCGAAAGACGGGCTTAGTGATCCGGTGGTTCCGCATGGAAGGGCCATCGCTCAACGGATAAAAGCTACCCCGGGGATAACAGGCTTATCTCCCCCAAGAGTCCACATCGACGGGGAGGTTTGGCACCTCGATGTCGGCTCATCGCATCCTGGGGCTGTAGTCGGTCCCAAGGGTTGGGCTGTTCGCCCATTAAAGCGGTACGCGAGCTGGGTTCAGAACGTCGTGAGACAGTTCGGTCCCTATCCGTCGTGGGCGCAGGAAATTTGAGAGGAGCTGTCCTTAGTACGAGAGGACCGGGATGGACGCACCGCTGGTGTACCAGTTGTCAAGCCATTGGCATCGCTGGGTAGCTATGTGCGGACGGGATAAGTGCTGAAAGCATCTAAGCATGAAGCCCCCCTCAAGATGAGATTTCCCACACGCAAGTGGTAAGATCCCTGAAAGATGATCAGGTAGATAGGTTCGAGGTGGAAGCATAGCGATATGTGCAGCTGACGAATACTAATCGATCGAGGACTTAACCAAATCGAAAAAGGTGTAGGCGACTGTCCAGCTTTGAGAGGCGTTGGAAGCTCGACTGACGTGACGCATTTTGTCACAGCAGGCAAGGTGAAACGACCGAAAAGCTAGGAGCCGAAACTGGATTCAACGTGGTGATTACTCGAAAAGCAATGTTTGTGTTGATGTCTTATCCAGTTTTGAAGGCGCGAGCCTTTCTATAATAGCGTCTAGTGATAATTGCGAAGAGGTCACACCCGTTCCCATGCCGAACACGGAAGTTAAGCTCTTCAGCGCCGATGGTAGTTGGGGGTCTCCCCCTGTGAGAGTAGGACGTCGCTAGGCGGTATTACATACTATAGTGGAGAATTAGCTCAGCTGGGAGAGCATCTGCCTTACAAGCAGAGGGTCGGCGGTTCGAGCCCGTCATTCTCCACCATCTTGCCGGTGTAGCTCAATTGGTAGAGCAACTGACTTGTAATCAGTAGGTTGGGGGTTCAAGTCCTCTTGCCGGCACCAGTTTTCTTTGAGCCATTAGCTCAGTCGGTAGAGCATCTGACTTTTAATCAGAGGGTCGTAGGTTCGAATCCTACATGGCTCACCATTAAATGTTCAGATGACAAACAAGTACATGCGGGTGTGGCGGAATTGGCAGACGCGCTAGACTTAGGATCTAGTGCCGCAAGGCGTGGGGGTTCAAGTCCCTCCACCCGCACCATATACTATGCGGGAGTAGTTCAGTGGTAGAACACCACCTTGCCAAGGTGGGGGTCGCGAGTTCGAATCTCGTCTTCCGCTTAGATAATTAATTTGCGCCCGTAGCTCAATTGGATAGAGCGTTTGACTACGGATCAAGAGGTTAGGGGTTCGACTCCTCTCGGGCGCGCCATACATATTTCGGGGAGTAGCTCAGCTTGGTAGAGCACTTGGTTTGGGACCAAGGGGTCGCAGGTTCGAATCCTGTCTTCCCGACCATTTAATTATCCACTCTAGGGGCCTTAGCTCAGCTGGGAGAGCGCCTGCCTTGCACGCAGGAGGTCAGCGGTTCGATCCCGCTAGGCTCCACCTTATTATAAAATTTCATTTGGCGGCGTAGCTCAGCTGGCTAGAGCGTACGGTTCATACCCGTGAGGTCGGGGGTTCGATCCCCTCTGCCGCCACCATATCAGGGACCTTTAGCTCAGCTGGTTAGAGCAGACGGCTCATAACCGTCCGGTCGCAGGTTCGAGTCCTGCAAGGTCCACCATTGTTTTCCTGGAGGAATACCCAAGTTTGGCTGAAGGGATCGGTCTTGAAAACCGACAGGGGAGTCAAATCCCGCGGGGGTTCGAATCCCTCTTCCTCCTCCATTTTTTATTTCTAATACTTGAGGCTTATGAGATAATATTTATCTTAAGCCGGCAACGACGCGGGGTGGAGCAGTTCGGTAGCTCGTCGGGCTCATAACCCGAAGGTCGCAGGTTCAAATCCTGCCCCCGCAATTACCAGGGTCCCGTGGTGTAGCGGTTAACATGCCTGCCTGTCACGCAGGAGATCGCCGGTTCGATCCCGGTCGGGACCGCCATTTTTAATCATTTTTTTGTTAAGGCTTTGTAGCTCAGTCGGTAGAGCAATGGACTGAAAATCCATGTGTCGGCGGTTCGATTCCGTCCAAAGCCACCTTTATATCATGTTATTGCTGTGGCGGTTGTGGCGAAGTGGTTAACGCACCTGATTGTGGTTCAGGCATTCGTGGGTTCGATTCCCATCAGTCGCCCCATATTTATTTAATTTCATACTCTTTGCGGGTGTAGTTTAGTGGTAAAACCTCAGCCTTCCAAGCTGATGTCGTGAGTTCGATTCTCATCACCCGCTCCAAAGGGGCCTATAGCTCAGCTGGTTAGAGCGCACGCCTGATAAGCGTGAGGTCGGTGGTTCGAGTCCACTTAGGCCCACCATTCCACAGTAGCTCAGTGGTAGAGCTATCGGCTGTTAACCGATCGGTCGTAGGTTCGAGTCCTACCTGTGGAGCCAATTATGGGGAAGTACTCAAGTGGCTGAAGAGGCGCCCCTGCTAAGGGTGTAGGTCGCGTAAGCGGCGCGAGGGTTCAAATCCCTCCTTCTCCGCTCTTTTGGCCCGTTGGTCAAGCGGTTAAGACACCGCCCTTTCACGGCGGTAACACGGGTTCGAATCCCGTACGGGTCATTTTAAAAACACATTCAACTTGAATGTGTTTTTTTAGATTTTTTTTTTGCAGAATAGGTTTGCAGGTTGAAACGGCTTGCTTGTCAGTAGAATTGTTATTATGAGCAAACAGGCGCAAAAAAGGAAGTCCAATCGTTCTGGACTTCCTTTTTTGGTTATTCATTTTTGTTATAGATTCTTCTATCATTGCCTTCAAGGTCGGTGCCGACTTCTTCTTCTTCGTTTTCATCGGATAGTTCATTAATGGAGTCATCTCCATCTTCATGACTTTCATACATCTCATCGTAATCCTTTTCGTCTCCTGCCATATCTGAAGGTGTTTCAGATGTGCCATACCTGGCAGCTTCACTAAAGCTGTTTTGATAATCTCGAACTTCTCCATCTTCAGAGCGAAGCGGATGGTCAGAAGAAGGAGAAATAACTGATTCCTCACTTGGCCTGCTATCTATATCGCCTGGAGTCTGCTCTTCTGCGGCTTCTACAACAGTCAGGGCAGTTGGCATGGCTTCCAGCCGTTCAATAGGGATATCCTTGCCTGTTACCTTGCATACTCCATAGGTGCCTTCTTCAATTGCCTGAAGAGCTGCTTCCACTTTTTCAAGCTCATCTTCAGAATGCTCATTCAGAGCCATATCGAGTTCTCTGTCAAACAAGTCGGTTGCGTTGTCTGCAGGGTGATTATCGTATTGAGAAAGTTCAGTAGAATACTCGTCCACATCTGCTTTATCATTCTGGTCTTCAGAAAGTTCTCTTTGCTGTTTCAATAATCTTTCTTTGAATGTATTTATTTGCTCGTTAGATAACACGTTAACCACTCCTTAGTAAAATACAAGCTGATACGCTTAGTTTATCCTCTGTGCAAAAAATGAAACCTTTTAGCAGAGTGAAAAACACAATGCACATTGAGTATTTGTTTACTTTCTCATCTCTGAATTTTTGAAGGCAGCAGATAGGTAAAAGAAAAGGAAGGATCGCAAACAGGTTTTGTTTGCGATCCTTCCTTACACATCAAGTAAAGTAACCGATTAAAAATCCAATGGACAGTAAAAATCCAAAAATAGTGTTTGTCTGAGCAGTTGCTTTCATGGCAGGCATCATTTGAATGGGCATGGTTTTCCCGATAAATCCTGTTGTTGCCTTAATGGCTTTTGGCACACTCAGGAAACTGATAAACAGCCAGGGTGACACAATGCCTGAAATGATTAAGACAACGACTGACCCGTAAGCTACAGCAAACATGGCGGCAAGCAAATAGATTGCATTTTTGCGGCCAAGTAAGATGGCTATAGTTTTACGACCATTTTCCTTATCCCCGTCAAGGTCTCTGATATTATTTGCTAATAGAATAGCACCTACTAATATAGACACGGGTAGTGAAACAAGCATAACAACTGAGTTTATTGCAGAAGTTTGAATGTAAAATGAAATGAGGATAATGACAAACCCCATAAAGAAACCTGCTGTCAGCTCGCCAAAAGGCGTGTAGGCAATTGGAAGAGGACCACCGGTATAAAAATAAGCTGCTGCCATACATACTAATCCTATTGCCCCTATCCACCAGGAGCTGTTGGCGCAAATATAAATTCCGAGCAGAAGTGCAATTCCAAACAGGAGGAAGGCGAGCCTGATTACTGTCTTAGGTTTAACCCCATTTCGAACAATGGCTCCGCCAATGCCGACAGATTTTTCATTGTCGAGTCCTCGGGTGAAATCGTAATACTCATTAATCATATTGGTTGCTGCTTGAATTAAAATGCTTGCCAGTAGCATGGCTAAAAATAATGGCCAGTTTAGATCGGTGTATTCCAGTGCCAGTACGGTTCCAAGTAAAACTGGAACAAATGCGGCAGTCAAGGTATGGGGACGGGTAAGCTTCCACCATATCTGAAAGCCTTGGTCACGCTCAGGCTGAAGGTGCATATGCTGTTCTCTCCTTAAAAGTACTATATGTTAATGAATGGTGAAAAATAGTCCATAGTAAAGTGTATTAAAATAACGCTTTATTTGTCAATGACCCAGAAAGATTTCGACAATTACCATTACCTTTATTATACTGCATTTTCAACAGGAATAAATGCGAAAAGAAAGAGTTGCATAATTCAATGTATTCCCCTCTTAGAACGAAGTGAGAAACGGTTGTGTTTCGTTGACATGATTATGAAAACAGGTGTATCTTTAAGAGAGAGAAACATGTTCGTAACAGTGATTTTTAGGGGGAAACATGGTGAGAATTTTACAACAGTCACATGGGCTTGCTGATTTTGAAGAAGCAATCAGAATCGCCCATCAATCCAAGCGGGAAGTTCTGTTTAGTCAGGTTGCACGAATCGACAGCGTGGCTCCTCTGCAGTTCTACGAAGCGGGGTACAAGCTGTATCAGGGAGAGCGCTCTTTCTGGCAGGATCGAACTGGAGAGCTTACCCTTGTCGGGGCAGGAAACGCTCAGACTTTTACTTCCAATAAAAAAAATGAACGGTTTATAGATATAAAACAGCAATGGAAGGAATTCCTGTCAGAAGCTGTCTGTACAGGAGAAAAAGAAACGGGTACTGGACCTGTAGCAGTAGGGGGATTTTCATTTGATCCCAGACAGGAAGCCGAGCTGGAATGGACCAATTTTTCAAACGGTTATTTTCATCTCCCATCTTTCATGCTTACGATCAATGCACAAGGAGACTGTTTTCTGACCAGCAACATCGTCTGTTCAGAATTTGATGATTCCAAGAAGCTTTGGGAGCGTATGCAAAAAGAAAGGGATCAGCTTTTGAATGAAACAGAAGAGTCCATGAAAGATGTATCTGTCATAAACATGACCGAAATAGAGCCTGAGAGGTGGAAGACTTCTCTTACGTCTGTGGTAAGGCGTTTAAAGAAAGGTGAAATGGAAAAGGTCGTACTTGCAAGAAAAATCCTGGTTGATTTTGACGGTAAAAAAAGATCAGATACGGTTCTTGAACGTTTGAGGGACGATCAGGCCTCAAGTTTCATTTTTTCACTCGAGGTGCTCGACAGCTGCTTTATCGGAGCCACTCCTGAACGGCTGGTTAAGAAATCCAAAAATGATATTTTATCCACCTGTCTCGCAGGCTCCATTGCCAGAGGGGGAACTTTAGAGGAGGACCGGCATCTGAGTGAACTTTTGCTACATGATGAAAAAAATCTTCATGAGCATGAACTTGTCGTAAGGATGATAACGGACAACCTGAAAGACCTCTGCTCAGATGTGAAAGTGCCCACGTCGCCTGCTCTTATGAAGATTCGTGATATACAGCATCTGTATACGCCAGTTAAAGGAGTTGCTCAAGAGGGAATGTCTGTGGTGGATTTTGTGGATCGTCTTCATCCTACACCTGCTCTTGGCGGTACACCTACGCATTTGGCGATGGATGTTATACAAAAGGAAGAAAAAATGAACAGGGGATTTTATGCAGCTCCCGTTGGCTGGATGGATGCCGAAGGAAATGGGGAATTTGCTGTAGCCATCCGCTCAGGTCTCCTTCATGACCGTCACGCTTACCTTTATGCAGGATGCGGTGTTGTAAAGGATTCAAATGCTGAAAGTGAGTATCAGGAGACACTGATTAAATTCCGTCCTATGCTTCGGGCAGTAGGAGGGACGATGCAATGAACCACCAGCAAACACTTACAGCCTATGTCAGCACGTTCATACAGCAATTAGTCCATGGAGGGGTAACCAAGGCCGTGATCAGTCCAGGCTCAAGGTCTACTCCTCTCGCTTATTTACTGCAGGATCATCCTATGATTGACTGTCATGTGAATGTAGATGAGCGCTCAGCCGCTTTTTATGCATTGGGGATGGCTAAAGTCAGCCGCAGTCCTGTAGTTCTCGTCTGCACGTCGGGAACAGCGGCGGCAAACTATTATCCTGCTGTAGTAGAAGCACATTATGCACGAATCCCGTTGATTGTGCTAACAGCAGACCGTCCGCACGAATTGAGGGAAGTAGGAGCGCCTCAGGCTGTCAATCAACTTCATTTATACGGACAGCATGTAAAATGGTTTGCCGATATGGCGCTGCCAGAGGATCGGGAGAATGTCTTACAGCATGTTGTCAGAACAGCCATCAAGGCAGTTGCAAAGGCAAAGGATGCTCCGATGGGGCCAGTCCATTTGAATTTTCCATTTAGAGAACCGCTTTCTCCTGTTTTAGGCCAATGGGAGACAGTGAAAAGGAAGCCGGTATCCATTGTAAGCAGTAAAAACACGTTATCTGATGAAGCTGCTGACTATATTGCCTCACAAGTAAATGAAGCAAAAAAAGGAATCATTATTGCAGGACCGGCAGCAGAGCCCAGTGCTAACCGGGCATTGCTTCAGCTGGCTGATAAGACTGGTTTTCCAGTGCTTGCAGATCCGCTCAGTTTTTTAAGAAGTGATCTGTCAGATCGGAATGCACTGATTGAGGGCTATGACGCATTTTTAAAAGATGAGAATGTAAAGCGGCTTTTAGCACCTGATTGTATTATTCGTTTTGGCGCAATGCCTGTTTCCAAACCGCTGCTGCAATTTATAGCTTCTTTAGAAGAAGTGCCCCACCTCCTGGTTGATCAGGGCACAGATTGGCGGGATCCATCTTCATCTGTCACAGATTACATTGACTGTGATGAGAAGAGTTTCAGCGAAGCGGTTTCTTCCCGGTTAACAGGCCAATCAAATAGTGAATGGCTTGCTTTATGGAAAAAAATAAACGAGACGACCATCAGTGAAATTGAGCGTCATATACACGATGAAAAAGATGAAGGTGCTGTAGTCGGTCGTGTACTTCAGTCTCTACCAAAGAATTGCCATGTGATGGCGGGGAATAGTATGCCGATTCGGGATCTGGATACATTCTGGACACGATTTTCTGCACCTTTTACTTTATGGGCAAATAGAGGGGCAAATGGAATTGACGGGGTAGTCTCTACTGCCTTGGGAATTGCCGCTGAAACTAAGGAGCCGGTGTATCTGATTATCGGTGATTTGTCGCTGTTCCATGATTTAAATGGCTTGCTTGCAGCTAAGCAGCACCCGGTTAACCTGCACATTATTGTATTAAATAATAATGGTGGAGGAATCTTCTCATTTCTCCCACAGGCAGAGGAACCTCTTCATTTTGAAACGCTGTTTGGCACACCGCCTTCTCTGGATTTTTCTCATGCAGCTAAGCTGTATTCACTTTTCTATCAAAAGCTGGAGTCAATTGAGGAAGTACAGTCAGGTCTTAATCAATTAATAAAAGAAAAAGGCGTTACCCTAACGGAAATTCAGACCGACCGGAATGAAAATGTACATGGGCACAGAGCGCTTTGGGCCAAAGTAAAAGCAGCTGTCAATGGAATGAACTGATGGAGATCATGATAAGGGGAGCTGTCTATCATATTGAAGTAAAAGGTGAAGGAAAACCGGTCCTGTTTCTTCATGGATTCACGAGCGACAGTTCCACATGGGAAACCATTATAAATAAGCTTTCCAAGTCTGCCATGTGCATCGCCATTGATCTGCCGGGTCATGGAAAGACGGTCATGCCCCATAATGATCTCTCCCGCTTTTCCATGGAGGAAGTCTGCAGAGATCTTGAGTTCATTTTGGAACATCTGAACATACGGGCTGCTGATGCTGTAGGCTATTCTATGGGAGGCAGAACAGCTCTGTCCTTTGCTGCATTTTATCCTGATAAAGTCAGGAAATTGATTCTTGAAAGTGCTTCTCCCGGTCTGGAAAACACGATGGAAAGAGAAGCGCGTAATAAGCAGGATGATCAGCTGGCTCAGTTTATTTTAAACGAAGGAATAGCGGCTTTTGTGGATAGGTGGGAAAACATCCCCTTGTTTGAAACGCAAAAAAAACTGGATATTGAAGTGCAGCAGAAAATACGCAAAAAACGGATGCAAAATAAGCCAGAATATCTGGCAGCCAGCCTGCAGGGAATGGGTACCGGCCGTCAGCCATCCTGGTGGGGAGAGCTTAATAAGATCAAACATGAAACGCTGCTTATCACAGGTGAAAAAGACCGTAAATTTTGTCAAATAGCAAAAAAAATGGCGGATCAGATGCCAAATGCAAAAAAAATGTTGATTCCTGAAACTGGTCATGCAATTCATGTGGAACAACCCGAAAAGTTTGGTACAATAATAGAGGAGTTTTTATATACCGACTAGGCAACTGGTCTACTACATATGAAGGAGGTTTCTTTTCATGACTCGAGAGTGGGTACAGGAACGAAACTACGAAGATATTTTGTACGAAACGTACAATGGTATTGCTAAAATTTCGATAAACCGACCGGAAGTGCGCAACGCGTTTCGTCCGAAAACGGTTATGGAACTGATTAATGCTTTTGCTTATGCCCGTGATGACGCAAGCATTGGGGTAATTGTGCTGGCTGGAGTAGGAGAAAAAGCATTCTGCTCAGGCGGAGACCAAAGTGTCCGCGGGCACGGCGGCTACGTGGGAGAAGATGAGATTCCCCGCTTAAACGTACTTGATCTGCAGCGTTTAATCCGTGTGATTCCAAAACCTGTTGTAGCAATGGTATCAGGCTACGCAATTGGGGGCGGACACGTGCTGCATGTAGTATGTGACCTGACTATTGCGGCAGACAATGCTGTATTTGGACAGACAGGACCTAATGTAGGATCATTTGATGCAGGCTATGGCTCAGGCTATCTTGCACGAATTATCGGACATAAAAAAGCAAGAGAAATCTGGTTCCTTTGCCGTCAATATGATGCTCAGGAAGCGTTGGATATGGGTCTTGTAAACACCGTGGTCCCTCTTGATCAGCTGGAAGATGAAACGGTTAAATGGTGCGAGGAAATGCTTGAAAAGAGCCCGACTGCCCTTCGTTTCATTAAAGCGGCAATGAACGCAGACACAGACGGTCTTGCAGGTCTTCAGCAATTCGCCGGGGATGCTACACTGTTGTATTATACTACTGAAGAAGCAAAAGAAGGCAGAGATGCTTTTAAAGAAAAACGCAAGCCTGATTTTGGCCAGTTTCCGCGTTTTCCATAATGAATGTATTCAAGCCTGCGGGAAATCTGCAGGCTTGTTTTTTTTAGCTGCACAGTAACCAAGGGATTCTTATTGTCCTGCCTTCCCCTTTATTACATGTGTAAAATGAGAATGCTATAATTAGTTGATAAAATAATTTGATCAAAAGTTATGCAGCAGGAAAGGAGCAACAAAAGTGAATCCAACCAGTCACTGGCTCACCAAGAGGGCTGCCCTGACCCCAAATCGATCAGCATTGTCCTTCCAAGGAGCTAATTGGACATTCAGGCAGCTGCTTGAGGAAACCAACTTAATGGCACGTAAATTGCAGTCATTTCAACTAACAGAAAAACCGGTAGCGCTGCTTATCCATAATACAGCAAAAGCTGTTTTTTTAATTCATGCTTTACAGAAACTCGGAAAAGAGACCGTCATTCTTAATGCAAGGCTGCAGGTACAGGAATGGACGTTTCAATTAATGGACAGCGGAGCGCAGTGTTTAATTGTCGAAGACCGTCTTGAAAAAGACGCTGAAACTTGTTTGGAAATCCTTCCCGTTTATACAATAGGCCATATTGAACGGCAGATGCCGTCCACCGAACCTTTTACTGAAGGCGACCGTATAAACTGCTCCATTATGTACACCTCTGGAACGACTGGAAAACCAAAAGGAGTACAGCAATCCTATGAGAATCACTTTTCAAATGCCATGGGAGCAGCGATTAATCTCGGACTTGATACGAAAGACCGCTGGCTTTGCGCCGTTCCCATTTTTCACATAAGCGGCTATTCTATTTTAATGAGAAGTGTAATATATGGAAACCACGTCACGCTGTATGAGAAATTTGATGAAGAGGCTATTCACAAAGAATTAACAGGGGGAACTGTGACCATGATTTCAGTGGTTTCTGCCATGCTCTCGCGACTTCTTGCGGTAAGGGGCAATGAGCGATATCATACTGATTTTAGATGTATGCTGCTAGGAGGCGGCCCGGCTGCTGAGCATGTGTTAGAAGAATGTTTTGAAGCAGGTATCCCGGTTTATCAAACGTATGGCATGACTGAAACCACCTCCCAGTTTGCCACACTTGGTCCTGAAGACAGCCGAAGGAAAATTGGGTCATCAGGCAAGCCTCTATTTATGAATGACATAAAGATCGTGGATCAAAATGATAAAGAATGCATGAAAAATACAGCTGGGGAAATTACGGTAAAAGGACCTGCAGTGTTTAGCGGCTACTTGAATCGTCCGGCTGCTAACGAATCATCCTTTAAAATGGGATGGTTCTATACAGGGGATATCGGCTATTTAGATGAGGAAGGGTTTTTATACGTTCTTGATCGCAGATCGGATTTAATTATTTCAGGGGGAGAAAATATTTATCCTGCGCAGATTGAAGCAGAACTCACTTCTCATCCCGGTGTTATAGAAGCAGCTGTAGTGGGAAGAAACGACTCGAAATGGGGGCAAGTTCCCGTTGCTTATGCAGTAAAATCCTTACCCGCTCTTAGTGAACAGGAGCTCATAGCCTACTGCAGAAAACGGCTTGCAGGGTATAAGGTGCCAGCAGAGATTATGTGGATGGACAAGCTTCCAAGAAATGCATCAAATAAACTGCTGCGCCGTGAGCTGAAGAAGAAAGGCGGAAAGCTGTGAAAATCACTCAATTTGATCTTCATGTAATTGAAATGGATCTCGTTGCCCCGTTTGTGACAAGTCTTGGCAGTGTATCCGGCAGGAGAGGGATTCTTGTAGAAGCACGCGATGAGAGTGGAGCAACCGGATACGGGGAAGCAGTAGCCTTTTCAACCCCTTGGTACACAGAAGAAACGGTGGCAACCTGCTTCCATATGATAAAAGATATCCTGGCACCTATGCTCTTAAATAAGTCTTTTTCTTGTCCCAAGGAGGCCGCTGAGAGGATGGCAGCAGTCAGGAAAAATCCAATGGCAAAAGCTGCTCTTGATATGGCAATATGGGACATCTACGCGAAAAAAAAGGGAGAGCCCCTTTCAAAAGTGATAGGCGGTACAAGAAAAGAAGTTCTGGCAGGGGTTGCAGTGGGAGCAGACACAATAGAAAAGCTCCTTGCACAGGTAAACCATGCAAAAAATGACGGATACAAAAGAGTTAAAGTGAAAATAGGACCGGGGAATGACCTCGAAAGACTCCGGGCTATTCGTCATTCTTACCCTGAAATGGCGATATTAGCAGATGCAAACTCCTCCTATTCCTCATTTGAAAAAGACTTACATGAACTAGATGCCTTTGGACTTCAAATGATTGAACAGCCGCTTCATCCCGATGATTTAGTTCAGCATGCTGCGCTTCAAAAAAAATTAAAAACACCGATTTGTCTTGATGAGAGCATTACTTCATTTCAGGACGCCTGGAGTGCGATTCAGCTCGGCAGCTGCAAGGTGATCAATATAAAAATAGGACGGGTCGGCGGTATAACAGAAGCGATCCGCATTCACGATCTTTGTGAAAAGCATGGCATTCAGGTCTGGTGTGGAGGAATGCTTGAATTCGGCGTTTCCCGGGCACATAATATTGCGTTGGCTACACTTAAAGGGTTTTCAATCCCTGGAGATATTTCATCCTCTAAGCGCTACTGGAAAAAGGATATTACAACACCTGAAGTACAGGTTAGCAACGGAATTATACACCCTTTTAAAGGGGCGGGCATAGGTGTGGAAATTGACTGGGAAAGAGTAGAGGAAGTGCGCACTCAGCACGAGGTAGTAAAGTGAAGGGCCAGCTGAATGAAAGTGAAAATGAAATATAGAAAAAATAAGAGCCGCTCCTTTTTCTTGGAGACCGGCTCTTGATTATTATTCTGCCTGAAGGGCTGTGCGTAGAGTTTCGATATTTTTTTCCATTAAAGAAAAATAATCTTCATCGTTGTCAATGTCTTCTTCAGTCAGGACTGAAAGATTATGGAGTTGGAGTGCCTCTGCACCGATCTCCTGCTGAATCACTTCAGTTAAATTGGAAGATACATTTTGCTCGAATAGGATATGCTGAATGTTATTTTCTTTAGCAAGCTCTATAACCTCTGTTAATTCACGCTGCGATGGTTCGTCACTTGTTGAGATGCCTGCAATGGAATTTTGTTCAAAGCCGTAGCGATTTTCCCAATATCCATAAGCTGCATGGGACACAAATAAATGATTGATTTGTGCATCATCAGCCAATTGCTCAAAGGATTCATTCACTTCATCGAGCTGCGAAATCACTTCTTCATAATTTTCATTAAAGTAGTCTTCCTGCTCCGGCATCTCTTCTACTAGAGAATCTCTTACCGCTTCTGCGAGAGATTTTGAAAGAACCGGATCCAGCCAAACATGAGGATCTACATCTCCATGGTCATGTCCTTCATGTCCCTCGTGAGCATGATCTTCTTCATCGTGAGCGTGCCCTTCTTCGTCATGAGCATGTTCTTCTTCGTCATGAGCGTGCTCTTCTTCGTCATGAGCGTGTTCCTCTTCATCGTGAGCGTGCTCTTCTTCATCGTGAGCGTGCTCTTCTTCATCATGAGCGTGCTCTTCTTCATCATGAGCGTGCTCTTCTTCGTCGTGAGCATCTTCCTCTTCATCGTGGGCATGATCATGACCTGCGCTGCCTTCAAGCTCCTCATCCGTTATATAATCAGCAGTGGGAACCATGACCAGTTCCTGGCTTTCCAGTACATCGGTTGCACTATCTACAAAGCCTTCGAGCCCAAGACCTATATAGAAAAACAAATCAGCTTCAGCAAGCTTAATCATATCCTGCTGAGACGGTTCATACGTATGTTCATCTGCACCTGGTGGATAGATCGTCTCTACTTCCACATACTCTCCGCCTATTTTTTCCGCAAAGTCCTGCAGAGGATAAACGGTCGTGTACACTTCCAATTTCTCATTTGAATCAGATGTTGATTCTGTATTACATGCTGCCAGGATCCAAGTGGTGGACGCAAGCAGCAGTACCCAAGCGGATTTTTTCACTTTTACTGCACCTCATTTTTAAATAGTAATAATTACGATTTATATTCAACAAGGCATAATATACTATGGATTCTTAAATAATGCAAGGAAAAAACCATCAAGATTTATTTTTCTTTGATGGTTTCTTTTCAGGAACATAATCGATTCCGCCACGATGAAATGGATGGCATTTTGAAATTCTTTTGACAGTCAGCCACCCGCCTTTTAGCGCACCGTGCTTTTGAATGGCTTCCATTCCATATTGGGAGCAGGTGGGATAAAACCGGCAGCTTGGAGGAGTAAGGGGTGAAATAAACTTCCGGTAAAAAGAAATAATGGATAGCAGTAGTTTACTCAATTAGAAATCACCTTTCATCAATTGATGAATTTGAAGGAGGTTCTGTATTTTTAACAGGCTTGTTTTTTTCTGGAAGAGGATCAACTGTATGCTCATAATCATATCCGCGGTTCGTTGCAATAATAAATAGAGCAGTAATTAAAACAATGACCAAAATAGACAGAAACATAAGACCGCCTAAAGACATGGAATTCAACTCCTTCCATTTCAGTTTAGCATCCAACGATGTTTTTTTCTTGTTTCATGTTTTAAGAATCTTCAGGAGGCAGCTCGCATTAAAAAGTCAATTGGTTTAAGTTAAACAACTTGTGGTAAACATTAAATATAGATTACCCATTAGGAGGATGAACAATGCCACAAGATCAATTAGTTCAAAATGTAAATCGACAAATCGCAAGCTGGACTGTGCTTTACACCAAGTTACATAATTACCACTGGTACGTAAAAGGGCACCAGTTTTTCACGCTTCATGAAAAATTTGAAGAACTTTACAACGAAGCGGGTGTTCATATTGATGAGCTTGCTGAAAGGCTTCTTGCTTTACAGGGAGAACCTGTTGCTACGTTAAAGGAATCGCTGGAGCTTTCGCTTGTTCAGGAAGCATCAGGAAATGAGTCGGCCGATCAAATGGTGGACGCATTATATAATGATTTTCAAACGCTTATGAACCATTTAAAAGAAGGTATGGAAATTGCAGGAAGCGTTAATGATGAAATGACTGGAGATATGCTGCTTTCTGTTCATCAAAGTCTTGAAAAACACTCGTGGATGCTTCGTTCATTTCTTGGAAAATAAAAAATATCTTAATATGCACCTGCTCTGTAATCCGATTACAGAGCAGGTGCTTTTTTAAGAATAAAACGAAAAATTTAGCAAAAAAAGACTGAGTGATGTCAAATAAAGTCATTGACATCACTCAGTTCCGTGACGGATTTTTATAGAAATGCAACTGTTCTTCAATGGTAAAGGTTCTCGTTTTCTTCAGATGCATTTTCGCTTTGGTCAAGTTTCCCCTTCAGCGATTCTACTATGTAGAGTCTGATAAAATAAGCAAGCTCGTCTTCCGACATATCTTTCACCATTGAAAGAAGTTCATCCCGGTTAAGCTGCTCCAATATGGTAAAAGCAATAATATCCAGATCTTCCTGGGTTCCGCGCAATTTTCCTCTGTACATTTCAAGAATTTCATCTACAAGTTTCATCAAAGGTTCATCCCCATTTCGCGTTGTGTCATGCTGGCCAAAATTCAAAGGGGTAAGTGGTATATAAATAACTATACCCAATATCACTGATTTAAACCATTAAAAAAAGCTTTGAAGAGCGCTGCAAATGGACATACTTTAGGAAAAGGAGGGAGAACAATGGACGACATGAAAAAAACATATTATGTCTCGGTGGCGCGAGGTGAAATTAATCGAAGCGGTGAATATTCCCCTTATGAATTTGTTGTAGATGCAACAGATGATCAAATCAGCAAACTCCGATACTTATTTGATCAAAATAATGACATTGGATTTGACAGTGCTGTCCGTGCTCAAACACCTTATGTCCAATATCATGATGATGAGCCGAACCGGCAGCAGGACAGCGTTCTGGTCGAAATTTATTCTTATATTCATGAAATAGGTGACGAAGCTGCAGTTAAGCACATTGAAAGCATGGGGATCGTACCTGCTACAAAAGAGCATCCATTTATTCAGGTGAAGGGCGATCACAAACTGGATGAAAAAATTTCTCCGGTTGATGACCAATGAAGAGGATTAAAGCCAATAAAAGATGAAAAAGAGCCTGAGACAAAAGAGTCTCAAGCTCTACAACAGATTCTCTTCGAGTCAGGCGTACGCTTCAGCAGGAACGGCGCTGAGCCCTCCTCAGGCTTGCATTAGGGGCTCAGCTTGCCGTCATGTCCTGCAGGATTTAAAGTTAAAAAACATATCAACTGAAGCTAAGAAAAAATTATCTCTGTGTTTCAACAGCAGAGTCCAGTACTTCCTGGGGAACGGTGATTTCATCGATCGTGTTAAAATTTTCATACACGGTTTCTGTCTGCTGATCAATTTCCAAAGATTCCCCTTGCATGGTCATAATCATGGTCATATCCATATCCAGACGTGAAGGGAGGAAGGTTTCTTTGTCTATTTCGATTTCATACATGACGTCCTCAAACTGCGTATCCTCGAACAGTTCTTCAGCAGACATACCCATGCCAAGGTCAGGCATTGTTTCACTTGCCTGTTCAATTAAAAACTCGCTAAACTTTTCACCTGAGGCATTCAGCGTTAAAATATAAGAAGAATCATCTTGTTCAAACGAGAAATCTTCCATAAATGGTTCTAGTGCTTTCAACTGCTCGTTAGGCTGATTCTGAGAATTTGATAATTGTATAATCTCGTCTGACATTTCTTTAGGGAGCTTTGTCCATTGCTCTGAGGCAGCGTCATACATATAAAATCCATCTTCAGTGAGATAAGATTCTACAGTCATGGCTTCTTCGCTTTCCATCATGCCTTCACCTGTCGTTTCAACCTTCTGGTAAAGTGCCAGAGGTTCTAAGACCATGTCCATCTCAATTGTGGAAGCGGTCTTCATTTCCATTTCTTCACTTGGGATCGTCAAATTTTGATCCATTTGGATGACAGCTTCCATGCTGGAGATGTCTTCGCCAGCTTGAACAGATTTTTCGTATACTTCTTCCAGTGTTAAATCTGAATTCTCGTTTTCATCTGAACCATCAACAGGATCTGCTGTATCCGAACAGGCTGCTAGTACAAGTGCTAAAGAAGCACTGGTCAAACCGATTGTCCATTTTTTTCGCAAAGTGAATCTCTCCTTTTGATTTTTTTTAGATGCTGTACTATAGGTAGTACGATTAAAAGTAGAAAAAGTTTCATATTCCGACTAAAAGTTTCCACAGATAACAAATTAAGACCAGTTTTGGGTTGTTTAAGGAGGGGTTATTTGCACGTATTTAATGATTTTGTAGGGAAAAGAGTTCATTTTTCTTTTGAAAAGCTTCCTTTTGGGGAAGAACCAAAACATGTGTGGATTTTAACCCGCTATCAACATAAATGGATCGTAACAAAACATAAGCAAAGAGGGCTTGAATTTCCTGGCGGCAAGGTGGAAGCAGGAGAAACCCTAAAGGAAGCAGCGATTAGGGAAATTAGAGAAGAGCTGGGTGGAGAAGCGGGTGAACTGCATTATATTGGTCAATATAAAGTGGAGGATCAGTTTCCGTTTATAAAAGCGGTTTTTTTCACAGAACTCGTCAAGGTCCATTCTCAGGAGCACTACTTTGAGACTGCCGGACCACTACTAGTGGGGGGGCAGTTACATTGCTTGAGAATGGGAGAGGAATTCAGTTTTTTAATGAAGGATCATGTGCTGATTCATGCACTGCATTTTTGGGAACACCATCTGAACAGAAAGGGGTGAAAACATGAAAGATGGAGAGATCATATCCAGAATTCCGTTTCCTTCCCCTAATCCCCGCGTAGCTCTTTTTCTTATTACAATGTGGTCAGCGGGATTAAAAGTAAAAGGGCTTTTAGCTGAACCTGAAGGCAATGAAAATCTCGATGGGTTTTTATATTTAAGAGGAGGCATAAAAAATGTAGGAATGGTGCGTCCTTCAAGAATCGCACAATTTGCAGATCAGGGATTTATTGTTTTTGCTCCTTATTATCGCGGAAACAGAGGCGGCGAGGGAAATGAGGATTTTGCAGGGAAAGATCGGGAAGATGCTTTTTCAGGCGTTCGTCTGCTCCAGCAGCATCCACGTGTTCTCAATCATAAAATTCATGTATTCGGCTTCTCAAGAGGAGGCGTAATGGCGCTCCAGGCCGGAGTTGAATTCTCTTCCATTGCGTCTGTTGTAACATGGGGAGGAGTATCAGATCTGACATTAACGTATGAGGAACGAAAAGATCTGAGAAGGATGATGAAAAGAGTAATCGGCGGTACACCTGCTAAAAAGGAAGACGCTTATAAATACAGAACTCCACTTTATGAATTGGAGGCCATGGAAGCACCGGTGCTTATTATTCACGGAGCAAAAGATACGAATGTTACTATTGAGCACGCATATCGATTAGAAAAGAGACTGAAAGAACTGAACAAAAAAGTGGAAACGATGTATTATGATAAATTTGATCATGTATTTCCACCGATTTATAATAGAAAGACCGTAAAGGAACTTTGCAGCTGGATGAAAATGCAGAAGGCTGATTTAGAATAGGAGGAGAGATGCAAGTGGGAATGCCGCTAGAAGTAAATACCATGATTGTGACAAAAGGAAAAGAGCACAGGCAGCAGGAAAATTTTTTTCAGCTTATTAAAGAAGGCTACCGTTTATACCCCATGCATGTACCGCTCGAAGTTAAGAGAACGAAAGAAGGGGAATTAAGCGGAACCGGGCAGATTCACCGGTTAGAGTGGAGAGACCAGTCCACCATCATTTCCTATGAGCTTTTAACACTTCAATCGAGCAACTGATAGAGCCGTGTTCAATTTTGCACCAATGAAAATTGAGGGCAGAATAAGACTGCGCAAGGTAAAGCTTGGAAAAGGGTTAAACTCACATCCTTGAACGCAGTAAACTGGTCAAAAAGCCTGAGACACTGTTGTCTCAGGCTTTTTGCCGTTTCAATTTTAGCAAGTACTATACAATCGGTCCGCCAAGCTTAATGATATTTTCATCCACATTGGAGAACTTGTTAAAGTTTTCTTTAAATTGATTTGCCAGTTCTTCAGCTTTGGCTTCATATTCTTTTTCCGACGGCCACGCGAATCGCGGAATCAGCACATCATCCGGTACACCTGGTACATGGGTAGGTGTTTCAAGTCCGAACAATCCGCTTTTCGTTGTTTCAGCATTGGTAAGTTCACCGTGCAAGGCAGCACGCACCATAGCACGTGTATAAGACAATTTCATGCGGCTTCCTGTACCATAAGCTCCCCCAGTCCAGCCGGTATTAACTAAAAAGACCTCCACGTCATGCTGTGCCATCTTCTTTCCAAGCATTTCAGCATAGACTGTCGGACGAAGAGGTAGGAATGGCGATCCAAAGCAGGTGGAAAAAGTTGCTTCCGGTTCCGTCACGCCCCGCTCAGTACCGGCGAGTTTTGAAGTATATCCGCTAAGAAAGTGATACATCGCCTGTTCTTTCGTTAATTTTGAAATGGGAGGCAGCACGCCAAATGCATCAGCTGTCAGAAAGATGATGGTATTCGGGTGTCCGGCTTTACTTGGATCCACAATGTTGGAAATAGCCTGAAGCGGATAAGCGGCTCGTGTATTTTCCGTTAAAGAGGAGTCGTTATAATCGGCTTCTTTTGTATCCGGATTTAATACAACGTTCTCCAGTACAGATCCAAACCGGATGGCATCGAAAATCTGCGGTTCTTTTTCCCGTGACAGCTGGATGCATTTTGCATAGCAGCCGCCTTCGATATTAAAGACGCCATTATCCGACCATCCATGCTCATCATCTCCGATTAAACGTCTGTCCGCATCCGCTGAAAGAGTGGTTTTGCCTGTTCCGGAAAGACCGAAAAATAAAGCTACATCACCTTCCGCTCCGATGTTGGCCGAGCAGTGCATAGGCAGAATATCTTTTTGCGGCAGAAGATAATTCATAATGGAAAAAATAGATTTTTTCATTTCCCCAGCATATTCAGTCCCGCCGATCAGGATGGTTCTTTTTTCAAATGACACGATAATAAAGGTTTCAGAACGGGTTCCATCAGTGGTTGGATCAGCCTTTACCGAAGGAGCAGATAAAATGGTAAACGGTTTTTCTCCGCCATTGTCCCATTGATCGCCCTGCTTCTGCCGGATAAACAGCTGGTGAGCAAACAAATTGTGCCACGCGCGTTCGTTAACGACACGGATCGGAAGTCTTGAGGTTTCATCCGCTCCGGCGAAACCTTCAAATACAAATACTTCATCAAGATCGTGAAGGTGATTGATGATTTTCGTGTAAAGCCGGTCAAATACGTCTGCGGAAATCGGCTGATTCACGTTTCCCCAATCAATCTGATCTCTAGTCGATGGTTCATCAACCGTATATTTATCTTTTGGAGACCTGCCTGTATATGTACCGGTCTCGGCTTTTACGGCGCCGGAGGAAGTAAGGGCACCCTCACCGCGCTCGAGAATCTTTTCTACCAAATTTGGCACTGAAAGATTCAGGTGGACATGGTCCTTATTTAGCAATTCAGATACATCAGTTGTTTTTCGGATTATGTTCATTATAATTCCCACCCCTAATAAAAAAATATCATGCACCTTTGTTCGACATTAGTATAACACATTGAGTTAAATAGTCTATACTATTAAAGTGATTTACTTACTTATTCATTCTAACAGAAAAAAGTACTTTGTGAGTTGACATCCAGGTTTCATTTGCGTATGATAGTTTTTTGAACGGATACTCTTATCCCGAGCTGGTGGAGGGACAGGCCCTATGAAACCCAGCAACCTGCTCTGCAAGAAAGTCCCCGTGACTTTTGCGATTCACTCACATGGAGCGAAGGTGCTAACCTGTAGCAGGGCTAATTATGCCTTGAACGATAAGAGTGAAAGGCGCGCTTTCCACAAAACCTTTCCTCATGAACCAAGCGGGGGAAGGTTTATTTTATGTCGTGCCATGACTTGGATGATCTACAAAAGGTTAACGTTCGATCTCTAAGGGTAATGAGTACCGTCCAACATATACGCTTCACAAGGAGGAGACACTATGTCAACAAAACGTCATTTGTTTACGTCTGAGTCTGTTACAGAAGGACATCCGGACAAAATTTGCGATCAGATTTCAGATTCTATTTTGGATGCTATTTTAAAGGATGATCCGAATGCCAGAGTAGCATGTGAGACATCTGTTACTACGGGACTCGTGCTTGTAGCCGGAGAAATTTCAACCTCTACGTATGTAGACATTCCTAAAATCGTTCGTGAAACCATAAAGGGAATTGGCTACACCCGTGCAAAATACGGTTTTGATGCAGAAACATGCGCAGTACTGACTTCAATTGATGAGCAGTCTGCTGATATCGCTGCCGGTGTGGATGTGGCGCTAGAAGACCGTGAAGGCAAAATGTCTGATGAAGAAATTGAATCCATTGGAGCAGGAGATCAAGGCTTAATGTTCGGCTTTGCCTGTAATGAAACAAATGAATTAATGCCGCTTCCGATCTCTCTTGCTCATAAATTATCACGTCGTTTAACAGAAGTACGCAAAGAAGAAATTCTTCCTTATCTGCGGCCTGACGGTAAAACACAGGTAACAGTAGAATATGATGAAAACAATCAACCGGTTCGTATTGATACGATTGTTATTTCCACTCAACACCACCCGGAAGTCAGCCTTGAACAGATCCAGCGCAATCTAAAGGATCATGTGATTAAGCCAGTTGTTCCGGCGCATTTGATCGACGAGGAAACAAAATACTTTATTAACCCGACGGGCCGTTTTGTCATTGGCGGACCACAAGGGGATGCTGGATTGACAGGGCGTAAGATTATTGTGGATACGTACGGAGGCTATGCTCGTCACGGAGGAGGTGCCTTCTCCGGTAAAGACGCAACAAAAGTTGACCGATCAGGTGCTTACGCTGCACGCTACGTTGCAAAAAATCTAGTCGCAGCAGGACTTGCAGACAAGGTTGAAGTTCAGCTTGCCTATGCAATTGGTGTAGCACAGCCTGTATCAATCTCGATCGATACATTTGGTACAGGAAAAGCAGAAGAAGATGTACTGATCGATCTTGTGCGCAGCAATTTTGACCTGCGTCCTGCAGGCATTATCCGTATGCTTAACCTGCGCCGCCCAATTTACAAACAAACGGCAGCCTATGGCCACTTCGGTCGTAATGATCTTGACCTTCCTTGGGAGCAAACGGATAAAGCGGATGCTTTGAAGGAACAGGCAGCTAGATAAAAAAGAATGATGTATTTTAGAGTCAGCTGGGAATTTCCCAGCTGATTTTTTTTGGATATATTTATTAAAATAACTGCGGTATCATGACAATAAGCAATGTAATCCTTGCAGAAAAGAATTTTAGTAAAGGCAGGAATGTAAATGAAACAATTTTGGGTGAGGTTCAGCCTCTTTAGCTTTATTTGGATTCTTATCATCTTATTTCAAAGCGAAAACAGACCTGTAAGCATTCTGGTTTTTGCAGGTGCATTGAGCGTCTACTTTTTTTTATCTCTTAATAAAGGCCTCTTTTTCCTGTATGTTGGACTGACACTCTTCATTTTTCCTCATGCGTTTTGGCTGCAGACAGACGCTGGTCTGGCTGTTTTAGCTCTGCTGTACCTTTCAATTGAAGCATCATTCCGATTAAAGCAATCTTATTTACTTTCTTATCTTTTACTGAATTTATTTTTTTCTCTCATCATAACCTGGCTTAGCGAGGGTCGGTCAGTTGAATGGCTGCTTCTGAGTGCACTTGTTTATTTCCCTGTTTTCAAGCTAAACAGAATGATCCTGGAACGCAATGAACAAAAAGAAATTTATGAAACCCTTTTAAATGAATACCGTAAAGTAAAGCTATTAAGCATCTCTGGAGAACGGAATGCCAGGCTTGAGGAACGGACAAGGATTGCCCGCGACATCCATGACTCAGTAGGGCATCGATTGACAGCACTTATTATGAAGCTGGAGGTCCTCACGATACAGGACAACAAAACGGGTTACGGAGAGCTAAAACGAATGGCCCAGGAGAGCTTGAATGAAACCAGACATGCGGTTAAAGCGCTGCAAACAGAAGAAAACGAAGGAATTGCAACCGTCGTGCATTTAATAAGAAAGCTCGAAGCGGAGAGCCATATTCTTGTGCAATTTACGATGAAACAAGGAGTATTATCCATCCCAATATCAAATGAAACAAGCGTTGTGCTTTATCGCGTCATACAGGAAGCCTTAACAAACGCGATGCGGCATGCTCAATCAAGAGAAGTGCATATAACGTTAGGAAAATCTGCTGCAGATTCATTATCATTCGAGATTAGAAATTCTATATTTAGAGCAGAGGCTTTTTCATACGGTTTTGGGTTAACCAATATGAAAAAAAGAGCAGAAGAGCTTAATGGAAGTTTGGAAGCCTACCAGACTGAAAAAGAATTTATTGTCAGAGGCGCAATTCCGATTCTATGGGGGGAGACAGTATGAATTTGAACATTTTGCTTGTTGAAGATCAGGCAATAGTAAGGCAAGGACTTAAGATTATACTTGAACAGGACCCGTCCATCCGTGTGGCACATGAAGCAGAAAACGGACGAAAAGCCATTGAAATCCTGCAAAGTCATATTGTCGATGTGGTTTTGATGGATATCAGAATGCCGGTAATGAATGGCATAGAAGCAACCCGTGAAATCAAGAAGCAGTGGCCGGCGATAAAAGTGCTGATCCTGACTACCTTTAACGATGAAGAATATGCGATGCAGGCTCTAAAAGAAGGAGCGAACGGATTTTTGCTGAAAACCTCAGAATCCGGGAAGCTTCTTGATGCTGTTTACAGCTGTATGAACGGGGGCTTAACCATTCATGATGAAGTAGCTGCAAAAGTGATGCCGCGATTATTGCAGCGGGATAAAAAAGAAAACCCCTCTAAAGCAGCCCACCCGTTTACATCTCGTGAATTAGCCATTATCAAATTAGTTGGGGAAGGGCAGACAAATAGAGAGATTGCAGAAAAGCTGTATTTATCTGTTGGGACGGTAAAAAATCATCTGACACTTATTCTCCAAAAGCTGGATCTTCGGGACCGGACTCAATTAGCCATTTATGCCGTTCGAAATGAATTGTCCGAACGCTGAAAGTAGATTAAAGTCCCAGTTTAAAATGTATAAAGTAAACATCGTTGAGTTTTCGGAGGGACAGTGACCATTTAAAAGGGGGAAGCAACTTGCAACGGATTTCAAAAAATAAAGATTTTGATGTCCTTGCAGGAATTACAGTAGCTGTTGGGATACTGGCTTATGCTTTTGTAAGGCATGATATTGTTTTTTATTTGATGATCACAGCTATCTTTGTTGAAGCTTATATTTATGAAAAAGACAGAAAACAGAATTATTTGAAATATACTTTATCTTTTGTTCTTCTAATTATCTTCCTGTATGTCCTACTGAACTGGCAGATTTTAAATTAAGTAAAAAAGCATTACATAACGAGAATGCATTCACGATCAGCTTTTTACTCGTGAGGGCATTCTTTTCTATATTTAAAATGACGCAGGTCACTTCAACAGAAGAAACTTATGACCTCAGCCACTTTTATCCACTTTGGCTGGAGCATAAGCTAAATGAACAGGAGGGTGAGGAAATGCTTGAATTAATTAACTTGTCCAAGAAGTTTAAACAGGTTTATGCTGTAGAAAATTTAAATATGTTTATTGAAAAAGGGGAAATTATCGGACTGCTTGGTCCAAATGGAGCTGGAAAATCCACCGCCATTTCCATGCTTTCTTCTCTTGTAGAACCTTCATCAGGCGATGTGAATTTCAACGGAAAAAGCATTCTGAAAAACCCTGCACCACTAAGAAATATTGTAGGCATGGTTCCACAGGACATCGCACTTTACAGTGATCTAACTGCTGAAGAGAATCTTCAGTTTTTCGGAAGAATTTATAACATTAAAGGTCTTGAATTAAAAAGAAAAATAGATGAAGTGTTAAAGCTCATTGGTTTGACAGACAGACGCAAAGATGTTGTGAAGAAGTATTCGGGAGGAATGAAGCGGCGGCTGAATATTGGTGTAGCTCTTTTACATGAGCCCGAGTTTCTTATTATGGACGAACCGACAGTTGGCATTGATCCGCAGTCGAGAAATTATATTCTTGAAACGGTCAAACGCCTTAACAGGGAAAAACAAATGACCATTCTTTACACGAGTCATTACATGGAGGAAGTAGAATTTTTATGTGACAGAATCTACATTATGGATCAGGGAAATCTAATTGCTTCCGGCACAAAAGATGAAATCAAAAGCATCCTGTCGGCAGAAAAAGTGATCTCATTGAAAGCTGATAATATGAATGAAGCGTTTATCGCGAGTTTAAAAGAAAATCCTCTTGTTAACCGCGTGGTGGTTAGTGAAAATGAAATAACGATTATGGCAGGAAAAGAAGTGAATATTTTCTCCCCGCTTATCAAAATGGCGGAGGATTCGCAGCTGGATCTGCATTCTCTAGACATTAAAACTCCTACATTGGAAGACGTTTTTCTCCATCTGACCGGAAGAGCATTAAGAGATTAGAGGTGAAGCTCAAATGATATGGCAATTTATAAAGAAGCAAGGCTTGCTTTTATGGAGAAATCCGATGCAGCTGCTGTTAGTAGTCGGTCTTCCAATTGTGCTGATTACAATTTTAGGGACGGCTCTCGGAGGGACCATGAATGGAGAGCCTACAAAAATCAATTTGAAAGTTGCACTGATTGAACACGAAGATGAAGAAAAACAAATAGACCGGTTTATTGAAGATTTTTCAGATGAAATCCCTCCTGAAATGATTGAAAGCATTCAGAAGGATGAGGATTTCAGGTTTATTCAGACATTAAAGAGTAAGGTTTTTGGTCATGAAGACATCAAAGCATTTATTGATTTTCAAGAAATGGATTTAAAGGATAAAGATCAAATCCTCAATGATTCAACCTATACATCCGCAATTGAAGTTCCCGAGCATTTCACCTATGAAATGTTAGAAGGAATGCTGACTAATCAAAACAATCAGCCAGCGCTTCTTGTGCTGAACAATGAGGGCAGCCAGGTTGGAGCAAAAATAGTGAATGATATTCTCGTACACTATCAGGAAGAGATTGGGTTTGCAAATTTCCTAACGTCCAATAATTTAGATCCAAGCATCTTGCAATCCACAGAGGAGATGCGTTTTAGTGAAACAGTCTCCATCAATCAAAGTCAACCCGTCACCTCTAAAGGGTATTACACAGTGGGAATGGCTGTAATGAATGTGCTGTTTGTCGCTTCGACCATAGGGACATTTGCTTTTCTTGAGAGAAAGATCTTTGTTTTTAACAGGATCATACTCGCCAATGTCTCCCGATGGATTTACTTTAGCGCTGTCTGTCTTTCAGGTACTCTTTTTTCATTTTGCCATCTGCTGATCGTATTTGGATTTGCCTGGGTATTTTTTGACGTATCCTGGGCGAATATACCACTCTTTTTACTCGTTTCATTGGCTTTTGCCATTTCAGTGGGGGGAATCGCTGCTTTATTGACAGCCATAAGCTACCGTTTTAAATCAGAAGTTGTTACGAGTTTCTTTTCAAGTATTTTAGTTACTATTATGGCGGTTTTAGGGGGAAGTTTTTTTCCATTAGGAGATTCTTCTGTGTTACTTCAAACACTCGGTAATTTTACACCGAACGGAGCTGGAATGTCTGCATATTTAGCCGTTCTGCGCGGAGATGAATTAGAAGCAATCAGTGAGCACCTTATTTTTCTTGTCTGTTTTGGTTTTGCCGCCATCGCAGCTGCGGCTTTCAGTTTTCCAAAAAGGGGGTCAAACATATGATTGGAATTTTTCTGGCAAGGATAAGATTGTTTATTCGTAAGCCGCTTACCTTTGTTATTTTTACCGGTATGTCGATCGGTTTTGCACTCGTTTTGGGAGGGTCAGGAGGTCCTGCAACTGTTCATGTCCCGCTTTATGCTGAAGATCAAGAGGTGCAAGACTCTTTTATTGGAAACGCATTGGAGGAAAATAAGACCTATTCTTTTGACTGGACATCAAAAGCGGAACTGGAAGAAAGAATAACGAACGGAAAAGCAGAAGCGGGTGCCATCCTTACAAATGAAGGGTATCAGCTTATTGTAGGCGTCGATTCTCCGAATGAAGCACTTATTGAAAATACACTATCAGATTTGTATCGAAAGCAGTATCAAGAAGAGGAAATTATGGCTGCATCAGGAAGAGAAAATCAGGCTGATCAGGAAAAGCTGCTGAATGAATTAAGGCTCTCTCAGGAAGCACCCGTTTTCACCATTTCAAACAGCCATTTTAGAGGAACAAACACCTGGATGTATGACAGTACGTTTCAAACCTTGTTTGGTTTTACTCTCTTCTTCGTTATTTATACGATTGCGTATAATGTGCTGCCTATATTAATTGAAAAGAAGGATGGAATATGGGACCGTATTATTTTATCACCGGTAAAAAAATGGGAGATGTATACGGCAAATTTACTGTACACGTTTTTTGAAGGATACCTACAGGTAGTGATCATTTTTCTGATATTCCGTTACTGGGTGGGAGTGGACTTTAACGGCCGGTTCATCGAGGCTCTTTTGATCGTAATCCCCTATGTATTTGCTATTGTCGCTATGTCGATATTTTTGACCGCACTTGTAAAAACGACTCAGCAATTTAATGCTGTGATTCCGATTCTTGCAATCAGTATGGCGATGATTGGCGGTGCTTACTGGCCGATCGAGATTGTGGAAGCAGAATTCCTGCTGGCTTTATCTAAAATAAACCCTCTCACCTATGGGATGGAAATTCTAAATGGGGTCGCAGTTTACGGTTTTCAAGTGGAAGAATTGCTTTTTCCAATTAGTATTCTGGTCATCATGGGAGTCGTCATGATGGGTCTCGGCATTCATTTAATGGAGAAAAGACATGTTTAACTAATTTATGCGGCTTTTACTATGAAACGTTTACGAACCGAAAGGAGAGTGCACAGTTGGATTTCTTATTGAATTTTATCATTATTGCTTTATTTATTTTCCCATTTATTGCATTCATTCACGAAGCAGGACATGCGTTTTTTATAAAAGTTTTTGGCGGTGAGATAAATGAATTTGCCATAGGGAGTGGCGATGTATTATGGGGAAAAAACGCGTTTAGGATAAATAAAGCTTATTTTGCAGGGGGAAGAGTGATTACTGTAACGGATGATTTATTTAGTAAAAATCAGAAAGTATTTATTATATTAGGTGGTGTACTCTTTAACCTTTTTTCTGCACTGGCACTAGACTTATACACTGGATATTCTTTTTTTGTTTTTCGAAATTATTTAGATAGTTTCGTTTTTGTGTCTTATATAAATGTATTCATTAACTTACTACCCTTTACCACGATCAACGGGAAGAGTGACGGGAAAAAACTAGCAGAGCTTTTTTAAAAGATAGTTTACGGATAGACCCTTTCATCAAAAAACTGGAGATATGAGAATGGGATGGCGGTATCATGCTGCAGGCAAAATAAGCTATTTCAAACTGCCATTCCTGAATTGGTTAAACCGATTCATGCATGCTGTATGATTTAAAGAAAAATAGAGGGATCATCTTCAGCCTTTCCTTATGGGACCCTTGCAAGAGAAGGAATATAGGGCAGCGTCTATACATAATGTAATGGAAAGGAAGGTGAAGCCTGATGATTATGAAAATCAGTGCAGCCGGCGCATCAGCTGCTTTTATCTGTTTGGCTGCTAAATTAATTCAAACCCTTGGGGTGACCCAGCTTACACTCGCGGAAGTGAAAAACAGCATTAACAGTTTAACAAAGGATTCACAAAAGTTGATTCAATCTGCCGAGCAGGCAACGGTGGACATCCAAAGTAAAGTTAAACTGCTGGATCCTTTGTTAGAGTCTGCGAAAGATGTAGGCGAAGTGGTTCACAGCGTCACGGATAAAGTTAAACAAGCTGGAATGGCAAAGAATATAGTGAGTGAACCTTCTGTGAATAATCCACAGTCCGGTAAAACGTTTCCTTTAAGTTCAGACATTTATACACCAAGCCATGAAAAAAATGTAAACCTCATCAGTTCTACACCTACAGGCGGCGTAAAGATAAAAATTAAGTAATCCACTACGTATACAGGCTGTACTCAAAACTTCTTCCTAAATGAATGGGAAGGAGTTTTTTCATTTTTAAATGAACAACAAAACCTTGCGCGTTGAGGTGCCTGAGAAAGGAATATACAGCAGGCTTGTACATAAAATGATGAAAAAGGGAGGGTTTTTTCAAATGACAATAGAATACAGTGTTGCAGCTATCGCTATTGCTTTTATCTGGCTTGTTGTAATTTTAATAAGATTGCTGCAAAAGGCGACGGTAACGCTTGGCGAAACGAATCAGACCCTTGCTGAAGTAAGAAATGCCGTACATGGTCTGACGGAAGAATCAAGCAAGCTTATCTCAACAGCTAATCAGGTTACGGTGGACGCAAAATATAAAATGCGTACAGTCGATCCGCTGCTTGAATCTGCAAAGGATGTGGGGGAAGTCATTCACAGCATTACAAATTCTGTGAAAGAAGCAGCTAATACGCGAAGTGAGGGAATGCCCTCACGACCAAAAAGAACCCCGGCCCGTCCTATAAAGAATTTGCGTTAGCAAGGGACAGGATTTTCTGAAGAGCGGCATATCAATTCTTAAGCTAAGCCTTTATTTTCAAAATAAAGATATAGAAGAATATCCCTGCGAAAAAACAGTTCGCGAGGATATTCTTTTCATTTTTCATCCTATGCAAGACTCCTATTATTTCTGGCGATCTACTAGACAAAATGGTACAATTTACTTCTACCATTCTATCCTCGAAACATCCTCATTATCTCACGGATTTAATCAATACATTTAGGGGGACATCCCGGTGACAACCGTTATACTGGCTGAAAAACCATCGCAGGCTAAAAGTTATGCGGAGGCTTTTTCAAAAGCAAAAAAACAAAGTGGATACTTTGAAATAGAAGATTCATTATTTACAGGAAAAGTATATATTACCTGGGGATTCGGTCATTTAGTTTCCCTGCAGGAGCCTCATAAGTACAAGCCGGAATGGAAAAAATGGAAGCTTGAGCTGCTGCCGATTATGCCGGATACCTTTCGTTTTACCGTTCCTTATAATAAGAGGGAGCAATTTAACATCATCAGCAGGCTCCTGAAGGAAGCAAGCGAGATTATTGTCGCAACAGATTCTGACCGTGAAGGAGAAAATATTGCCCGATCGATCATCACTCATGCAGGCATGGCGCATAAACCAACGAAACGATTATGGATCAATTCGCTTGAGAAAGATGCGATTAGAAGCGGGTTTCAATCCTTACGAGAAGGGCGTGACTACCTTCCATTATATATGGAAGCACAGACCAGGCAGATCAGCGACTGGCTGGTGGGCATGAATCTATCGAGACTGTATACTCTTTTGCTTCAAAAAAAGGGAGTAGATGGTCCATTCAGCGTAGGAAGAGTTCAAACGCCGACTTTATACATGATTTGGCAGCGGCACCATGAAATTGAGCATTTTAAACCGGAGCCGTATTGGGATCTTTTCGCTGATGTGAAGACTGCAGAGGGAAATTTTTCAGCCAAGCACGATAAACGTTTTACCAAAGAGGCAGAGGCGTATGGGCTGCTGGAGAAGCATCAGATTGAGCCGGGGCAGCCAGTAAAAAGCGAAATTTTAAAGGCTGAAAAAAAGAAAAAGAAAATGCAGGCGCCAAGTCTTCACAGCTTGTCTTCGCTGCAGGCCAATATGAATCGGCGCTTTAAATACAGCCCGTCTGCTGTATTGCAGACCGTTCAGGATTTATATGAAAAGAAAATCGTCTCATACCCCAGAACAGACTGCACGTTTATTACAAAAAATGAATTCCACTATCTGCATCATCAGCTTGATCAAATGAAGGCCGCAGCAGGAGTCCAGTTTGAAACGCATTACAGCCGGCCAAGACCGAAATACGTCCAAGACAGTAAGGTGCAGGAGCACTATGCCATTATTCCGACAAAAAAAGTGTTGACTCCGGACAAAATTAAGGGATTGGGACCTAAAGAACGAAATATATATACAGAAATTCTGCGTAGTGTGCTGGCCATGTTTCATGATGACTACCACTATGAAGAAACAAAAATTGAAGCATCTGTTCATGAACTGATATTTAAAGCAAGCGGCAAGGTGGAACTGAAAAAGGGCTGGAAGTCGCTATTTGGAGAAGATAAATCATCCAAGAACCAGGAGGAACAGCAGCTTCCTGCTGTCTTTCAAGGGCAGGAGGTTCTGTCGGTAGTCAATCCGAAAGAAGGAGTGACAAAACCCCCTAAGCCTTATACAGAAGGTCAGTTGATCACCATGATGAAAACGGCCGGTAAGACGGTCGAAGATGAAAAGGCACAGGCTATTTTAAAGGAAACAGAAGGCATCGGCACTGAAGCTACACGTGCTGCGATTATTGAAACACTGAAGAAGCAGGGGTATATTACGATTGCTAAAAATATTGTGACCGTTACGCAAAAAGGAATTACACTGTGTCAGGTCATTGATGGAACCCTCCTCAGCAGTCCGGAAATGACAGCTAAATGGGAAGCCTATTTGAAAAAGATTGGACAGCAGAATGGAAGCCAGCAGGCATTCATTGAAAATATACAGAAGTTCATCACTCACCTTTTAGAGGCTGCACCGAAAACGATTGATGAGAAGCCTCTTAAGAAAACAGAGAAAACGATGGGCGCTCAAAAAGTGCTGATCCAATGTCCAACCTGCAAAAAAGGGAATATTACGGATAGGGGAAAATTTTATGGCTGTTCAGAATATAAAGAAGGCTGTAAACAAACCTTTCCAAAAGTGCTCCTTGGCAAAAGACTGACACCCAATCAAATTAAGGCTCTGTGTGAAAAAGGAAAGACAGCCCCTCTAAAAGGATTTAAAAGCATCAAAGGCGGAAGATTTAATGCTGCTCTGCTGTTTAAAGACGGAAAAATTGAATTTGAATTCGCAAAATAAAAAGGCCTGAGATCCGCTTATGCGGTCCCAGGCTTCTTTTTGGTTTCCATCATTTTACGTACTTTTTCTTTGTGCTTGCTTGCAACGAGAATATAGAGAAAGTCCCCTGCAAGTATTTCGGTTTCGCCATAAGGCGTGATAAGCTCTTCATCCCTGACCATAGCGCTGATGGTGACTTCATTTGGCAGATCAAGTTCGTGAAGTTTTTTTCCTACTAATGCAAGATCTTTATTGGTTTGAAATTGAACCATTTCTGCATTTGCTTTGCCAATAGAGATCAGTTCAATTGAGTGATGAGGAGTGTCTTTTTTCGGACCGGTTAGCTTCAGTATCTTGGCTACATATGAGATCGTTGAACCCTGCAACAATGTAGAAGTCAGTACGATAAAAAAGACGACGTTAAAAAATAGCTGTCCTTTTTCAATCCCTGCTACAATAGGAAAGGTTGCAAGCACGATCGGAACAGCACCTCTCAAGCCCGCCCAGGAAATAAACAATTTCTCTTTGTTGGAATACTTCATCCCGATTGTGGATAAGTAAACGGCAATCGGCCGTGCAACGAAAATGAGCACGAAGGACAGTAGCAATCCATTTAAAATGATGTTCATTGTAAAAACTTGTGCAGGGAAGACCAGAAGACCCAGGATAATAAACATCAGAATTTGAGACATCCATGCAAATCCTTCGTTAAACTGAAAAATGGAATAACGGTAGGTCAGTTCTGAGTTTCCGATGACCAGAGCGGCTACATAAACTGCTAAAAATCCGCTCCCTCCTGCAACCTGCGTCACACTATAAGATAAAAGAGCAAAGGCAAGAGAAAAGATAGGATAAAGTCCACTCGAGTCCAACTTTATGCGATTGATCGAAACAGAGGCGATTTTACCAAGAATTAAGCCAAAAATAAGCCCAATTCCCATTTGCCAGAAGAAAGAAGGGATCATTCCCCAGATAGAACTTCCCTCAATGGTGATTAACTCAATAAAAGCCAGAGTTAAAAAAACAGCCATCGGGTCATTCGTACCTGATTCAGCTTCAAGCGTAGCACCCATTTTCGCTTTAATATTTCGTTCTTTTAATACTGCAAAAACGGCTGCCGCATCTGTTGATCCGACAATTGCCCCGAACAGAAGACCTTCAAGAAGGGTAACATCGAAGAGGAGAAACGCAATATATCCTACAATTCCTGATGTAATCAGTACACCAAACGTGGCAAGTGATAAGGAGGGGAGCGCAACAGAACGGACTGTCGCCCACTTCGTCTGCATCCCGCCTTCAAACAAAATAATAATCAAGGCCATGACGCCGATCAGCTGTGCGAGATTCATATTATCAAAATAAACAATCCCAAGCCCGTCACTGCCAATAATCATGCCCACAAGAATAAACAGCACAAGTGAAGGCAGCCCGAGTTTGTTGGAGAACTTTGCTACAATGACCCCGCAAATAAGCAAAAGCCCTCCTAACAGAACAAATGAATCAATTCCAAATGACTCAATAAACATGGTATTCCCCCTACTAAAACCCTATCGTTTTTTTCTTTGTTTTTCTTCTTCCTTTTTATACAGAACCGCTTTCTCCGCATACTCGCGGCTGATTCGTTCCATGTCCTCGATATCTTCAGGAGTTAATTTGCGCACCACTTTAGCGGGACGTCCAAATGCCAGCGTGTGGGGAGGAATTTTTTTCCCTTGTGATACCAGGCTTCCAGCTCCAATAAAAGCCCCTTCACCGATTTCGGCTCCGTCTAAAATAATGGAGCCCATTCCAATAAGGGCTTTCTTTTTAATTGTGCAGCTGTGCAGGATGACCTGATGGCCAATGGTGACTTCATCTTCAAGAATAAGAGGAGTGTTGGGACTTTGATGGAGGATGGAGTGATCTTGAATGTTTACTTTTTTTCCAATAACAGTGGGTGAAACATCACCACGGATGGTTGTGCCAAACCAGACACTTGATTGTGCCCCGATTGTCACATCTCCAGAGACCGTAGCATTTCCCGCAATGTAAGCGGAAGGATCAATCAATGGATAATGGTCTTTATACGGCAGGATCATGATATTGCTCCTTCTATGTATAGAATATATGATATAGTGTATTTTATCACAATATGTTTATATATGTGTGTGCAAAGACTTGAGGCTTGAATAAATTGAAGCCGATTTTGTATGCTTATACAAGTTTAACAGAGTGCATGAAGACAAGCAGGCAAGGGGGAATACTCCATGTGGAAATGGGAAACAGACGAAATTGCTCAAGGAGTGATCGTGATCATACACGGTGAACTTGAGCATCATGCCAGATACGGCTGGCTCATTGAAATGTGGCGATCAAAAGGCTACCATGTGATTATGGGTGATTTGCCCGGACAGGGTATGGCTAAGCGAACAGCAAGGGGGCATATTGACTCCTTTAATCAATATATAGAAGAAGTAAGACGGTGGCTCGAAGCATCCTATCAGTTTGATTTGCCCGTTTTTATTCTGGGACATGGAATGGGCGGGCTGATTGCTGTACGCCTTCTTCAGCAATTGCATGTGGAAACGGCGGGGCTCATTTTGTCCTCCCCCACGTTTGCACTAAAGCACACCCCGTCAAAAGTCAGTCATTTGCTGTCAGGCGGATTAAATAAATTGGCGCCGGAACACAAATTTAATTTTGATTTTCCGATTGATAAAGCAACCAGGAATCAGGAAATCATTGAATTAGATAAGGAAGATCCTATTTATGTGAATCGCGTGTCGGTGCGCTGGTACCGGGAGTTGCTGATGGCAATGAAGCAGGTGCCGCTTGAAAACAGCTCTTTTCCTCAGATCCCCATCCTTCTGATGCAGGGAGGAGAAGACTACCTAGTCGAAACTGCAGTCGCAAAAAAGTGGTTCCGGGATATGGATTTGCTGGAAATGCATTACAAAGAGTGGCCGCAATGTTATCATGAACTTTATAACGAACCTGAAAGAGATGAAATTTTTGCTTATACGGAATCCTTTACACGAAACAGACTTCGCAATATTGGATATGATGTTTAAGAAGAGGTGATTAAAGTGGTGCCTGCAGAACCGTTCTTTTTAATGAATCAAGTATATCGAAAAGTTTTCCCGGCCGTTCACATTCAATTGAATGGCTGGAAAGATCAGGCGAGTCGAATTCCGAATCAGGAGCTTCGGAAACAGGCGGTGGATAGTCTCGAACAAAAAGCCTTTCATTGTGAAGGCGGAGGAATTATGGCGCTGCTTGCACTGGCGCATAGAGAAGAAGCCATTCGTTTTATCGTAGCGTATCAAACGATTAGTGATTACCTTGATAATCTATGCGATCGGAGCACTTCACTTGATCCTGAGGATTTTTCCTGTTTGCATGAAGCGATGGAAGATGCATTGACAGCAGGTGCACCACTGCGTAATTATTATCGCTGCCGTGACCAGCAAGACGATGGAGGCTATCTTGGAGCTCTGGTCTTAACGTGTCAGGATGTGCTGAATAAGTTAAGCAACTACGATCAAATTAAACCCCAGCTTCTTGAGTTGTCCAGGTATTATTGTGATCTTCAGATTCATAAGCATGTTGATGTGAGTGAAAGAGAACAGCGTCTTAAGCGATGGTTTGAGGGCCACACTAAACAGTTTCCCGAGATGCAGTGGTACGAGTTTTCCGCCTGTACGGGTTCAACTCTGGGAATCTTTTGCTTAGTGTCCTACGCATTTCGCGAAGACTTCAAACCATCCTTTTCCACAGCGATCCGGAACGGCTATTTTCCTTACATACAAGGCTTGCACATCCTTCTGGATTATTTAATTGACCAGGAAGAAGACTTAGAAGAGGGAGATTTAAACTTCTGCTTCTACTACCCGGATCATCAGTCGTTGTTTGATCGTCTTCAGCATTTTGTTGAGGAAGCAGACAGGCATACAAATGAACTTCCTCACAGACGTTTTCACCAGCTTATTAACCGGGGACTGCTTGGGGTATATCTCTCAGATGAAAAAGTAAATAAGCAGAAAAGCGTAAGGCAGCTTGCAAGAAAGATGATACGCTCAAGCGGAGCGGTTAGTTTTTTCTTTTATTTGAATGGGAGAGTGTATCGAAACATACAAAAATGGATGCCTGCAAGAATTTCAGAAAAACGTTTATAAGTATATTATGTAAAGACTTCGATGAGAAAATATGCCTGTTTCTTATCAGTCATATTTGTCGAAATTGCGAAACATACAATGAAGGAATGGGAGTTATACAGACTTCTCATTCTCTTTTTTTCTGTAATCATGATAAAATAAACTCAGAAACTATTTAAATGGAGGCGTATAGATGGGAAAAAGGACACTACTTTTAATAGCAACAAATATTCTCGTTATGATTACGATTTTCGTGGTGTGGACGCTCATTGCCAATTTCACTGGCATCGGAACGTCATTTGAAACAAGTTCAAACAGCATTGGAATTAATTTTATCGCAATTGGTGTCTTCAGCTTAATTGTCGGCTTTGCCGGTTCATTTATTTCATTAGCGATGTCCCGCTGGATTGCGAAAAAGATGATGAAGGTCAAAGTATTAGATCCGGATGGTTCGCTTTCTGCTCAGGAGAGGGACATTGTTGACAAGGTGCACCGTTTATCACGTGCTGCCGGTTTAACTCATATGCCGGAGGTCGGTATTTATGCTTCCCCTGAAGTAAATGCTTTTGCTACAGGACCTTCTAAAAAGAAATCATTAGTCGCCGTTTCACAGGGACTGTTGAACAATATGGATGATGATGCGATAGAAGGCGTTATCGCTCACGAAGTCGCTCACGTAGCTAATGGTGATATGGTCACAATGACGCTGCTCCAAGGTGTTGTGAATACATTTGTCGTGTTTTTCTCCAGAATTGTAGCAATTCTAGTTTCACGCCTTGTTCGTGAAGAACTGGCATGGATTGTGCAATTTGCAGCCGTTATTGTATTCCAAATTCTATTCTCCATTCTCGGCAGCCTTGTTGTCAGCGCCTACTCCCGCCATCGTGAGTACCACGCAGACAGAGGCGGCGGCGACCTTGCAGGAAATGACAAAATGGCACATGCCCTTCGTTCGCTTAAAGCGTATGCAGACCGTGCACAGGTAAAAGACCACACGGATGATACCGCTATTCAAACCATGAAAATCAGTGGTAAAGGCGGGTTGAAGCTTTTCTCAACTCACCCTGACTTGGATGACCGAATTGCCAGATTGGAACGAAGATAATCGCCCTCTAAAGAGGCTGGGACAAAACTTAAAAAAGTTTAAAAATATGGATATATTTATTAATAGTAGTAGGTGAGCGGAGCGGAAGGCGGCGTCTCCTGCAGGACATGACGGCAAGCTGATTCTTTACAGAGCACGGCTCTGAAAAGGCTCAGCGCCGTCCCTGCGGAAAGCGTCCGACTGAAGCGCAGTGAACCGGTCGCAGAGCTTGAGACACTTTTGTCCCAGGCTCTTTTCTATTCAAAAAAGCATAATATCGATAATCAAAGAATCGGGAAGCATTCTGACCGATAAAATTACAGGCACATGATTCGACTTTTCTTTCGTTGTTTAGAATAATACCTTTATAAAGGAGTGATGAATATGACAGTAAAACTAAGTATTCTCGATCAGTCTGCGATTTCTGAAGGAAGTACTGCTGAAGAAGGACTGCGACAAACGATAGAGCTGGCTCAGCGGGCAGATGAATGGGGCTTTCACCGGTTCTGGGTTTCAGAGCACCATGATGCTGCAACGCTTGCAGGCTCAGCGCCTGAAATACTGATTTCCCATTTGGCTGCTAAAACAGATCGGATTCGTCTGGGATCCGGAGGGGTGATGCTTCCGCATTACAGTGCGTATAAAGTAGCGGAAAATTTCAAAGTACTGGCTGGACTCGCACCTGGGAGGATCGATGCAGGAATTGGCCGGGCGCCAGGCGGCATGCCGCGGGCTTCTTATGCTCTTGGTGAGGGTAAGCCAAGGGATGTTCACCGATATCCTGAGCAAATCGATGAACTCCTGCAGTATTTGCATGATGACCTTCCAAAGGAACACCCTTACTACGGGTTGAAAGCGACTCCGGTTACACAGACAACGCCAGACGTATGGGTGCTCGGGTCAAGTCCATCCTCTGCTTTAACGGCTGCTCAAAAAGGGCTTCCTTACACATTTGCTCTGTTTATAAATGGGGAGGGTGGACCTCAATATATGAACCACTATCTGGGCAATTTTACTCCTTCAGCTTATTATCAAAAACCGCAGAATAATGTGTCGGTGTTCACGGTTTGCGGTGAGACAATGGAAGACGCGGAACGCATCGTATCGAGCCTGGATTTGTCCATGATTATGCTTGAACAGGGCAAGCCATCTAAAGGGACCCCGAGTCCTGATAAAGCACAGAATTATTCCTATTCTTCTTATGAACAGGCGCGGGTCCTTCAAAACCGCAACCGGATGATCGTGGGAGACATCGATCATGTAGAGAAGGAAATTCACCGGATCAGCGAAGAATACCAGACAAATGAAGTGATGCTGACAACCATTGCTTATGATTTTCAGGATAAATTGAAATCCTTTGAACGAATTGCAGAAAGAATGCTGTAGTCACAAAGTTATCCCATAACAGGACTGCTGCAATGTTTGCTCTTAGATGATGGAATAAAAAAGGTCTGATGAAGTGAATTATTTTCTTCATCAGACCTTTTTGTATATGACTTAAAACCTTTCGGGACCAGGATCATGATACAATTTAATAAATTATCTATATTTATTCACAAAAAGGAGGAAAGACATGAAAGCATTTGAGGAGTATACAGCAGGGATTGAAAACCTGGATCATAGAAGCAAAGCAGAGGAAATTTACTCATGGATCGCTCATCGATTTCCGCACCTTGAACAGCAAATGAAATGGAATACGCCTATGTTTACTGATCATGGTACATTTATTATTGGCATAGACAAAGCGAAGCACCATATGAGCTTTGCACCGGAAGAAGCAGCCATGAAGCAGTTTGCCCAGTTAATTGAAGAAGCAGGCTACAGCTCAACAAAAGGGTTATTTCGTATAAAGTGGAACCAGCCGGTGGATTATGAATTATTGGAAAAAATAATTGAATTTAATATTCAGGAGAAAGCGGACTGTTCGACCTTCTGGCGTTAAAAATCTTTTCCCGGCATCCGCCGCTCAGGTATATTTTTTAGGAGACTGAGATATAACTCGAAAATTTTTGTAAATGACCCAGTATCTACTGTGAATAAAGAGGTGAGCGGAGCGGAAGGTGGCGACTCCCTGCAGGATATGACGGCAAGCTGAGACTTTACAGGGCAAAGCCCTGAAAAGGCTCAGCGCCGTCCCTGCGGAAAGCGTCCGCCTGAAGCGCAGCGAACCGGTCAAAGAGGCTGAGACACTTTTTTGTCCCAGCCTCTTTTTGTTTGCACGAACCACGCCTGTCCTGCTTGTTAAACTTCATATCGAGCTGTCTGATGTAAAAATGGCAAGTGTTTGAGGCATGAAAGAAGAAGGTAAAGTCTGATAAGGTTCTTTATATTTAACGGAAATTATAAAAAAGAAAGGAGTCGTATTTCATGAATAAAGCATGGTGGAAAGAAGCAGTCGTCTACCAGGTGTACTGGCGGAGTTTTTACGACAGCAATGGCGACGGAATTGGAGATCTTAAAGGTGTAATAGAAAAGCTGGATTACATAAAGAAGCTTGGTGTGGATGTAATTTGGCTGAACCCATTTTATGAATCACCGGATCGTGACAACGGGTATGATATTTCAAATTATGAAGCGGTAATGACTCAGGCAGGTACGATGGAAACGTTTGATATTCTTCTGGAGGAAATTCATCGCAGAGATATGAAAGTCATATTGGACCTCGTTGTAAATCATACATCTGATCAGCATGAATGGTTTTTGGAATCCAAGTCTTCCAAAACAAACGCGAAAAGAGACTGGTATATTTGGAAGGATGCAAAAAATGGAGGAAAGCCGAATAATTGGCGATCTTATTTTGAGCCCTCCCCCTGGACCTGGGATGAAGCAACGGAACAATACTACTTTCATTCATTTGCTGTCGAGCAGCCGGATTTAAATTGGGAAAATGAAGAAGTGCGCAAGGAGATCTATCGAATGATGAGGACCTGGCTTGATAAGGGAATCGATGGCTTTAGGATGGATGTAATTAATTTACTAGCAAAGCCGGAAGGATTCCCAGATGCAGAAGATCCCGATCATATATCCTACCTTGCTGACAACCCCGGCATTCATGACTATCTGCAGGAGATGAATCGGGAAGTGCTGAAGGATTATGATACGATGACAGTAGGAGAAATTCCATTCGTTACACCAGAAACAGGTTTGTTGTATGTAGACGAAAACCGTCATGAATTAAATACTCTATTTCATTTTCAGGTAGCAGATGAAATGCCTGTGATGGATCTTCCTAAGTATAAAGCGATTCAGCAGGCTTGGTATGACGGGCTTCATGACAGGGGCTGGAATTCTCAGTTTTTAAACAATCACGACCATACCCGGCAGGTTACCCGTTATGGAAACGATCAGGAATACAGAGCGGAATCAGCAAAGCTTCTGGCTACAATGCTGCATACGCTTCCCGGAATGCCTTATGTCTACCAGGGAGAAGAAATCGGGATGACAGGTGTCCGGTTTGACTCCATTAAGGACTACGAGGATATTGCCATGAAGAATAAATATAAGGAAGAGGTTGAAAAAGGCCGGGATCCGCAGGAAGTGTTTGAAAGTCTGCTCCTGCTAAGCCGGGACAACTCCCGCACACCTATGCAGTGGGATGATGGAGAGCAGGCAGGTTTTACAACAGGGACACCATGGATTAAAGTAAACCCAAATAAGAAAGAAATCAATGTTAAGCAGGCATTGAAAGATCCTAACTCGATATTTTACTATTACCAGCAGCTGATCGCCTTAAGAAAAGAACAGCCCGTAATGGTTTATGGAGACTATGAGGATCTGTCCCGGAAATACGAAACTCTTTATGTCTACACACGATCGTATGAAAAAAAGACATGGCTCATTTTGCTGAATCATTCAGATAAGGATCAGCGCTATAAATTCGAAGAAAGATGTATTGGAAGACCTGTTCACTGTGTAATCGGGAATTATGACAGAGGAGAAGCCGGAAGGATGCATTTAGAACCGTCCATCTTGTTAAAGCCTTATGAGGCCCGTATATATGAGTGGAGTGAATAACAAGTAATAAAAGGTCATTTTCCGCTCCGATAAATCGCTGTTATGGAGCGGAAAATGAACCTCTTGATCTGTTCTTAAAATGGTGGCAGAGTTCTTACAGCTGAACAGTTTAAAACATATTCCTTTTATTCCACACATAGTTCAGTATAATAGTTGATATAGCAACTATAATACAAAGGAGCGGTTTAAGATGACTATGCAAAGAGAAGTCAAAAATCATTGGTCAGTTGAGTACGAAGAGGCTTCTTTTCCTTTTATTCAAAAGGGGTGGGTGCTTCCTGCAGGAAAATGGAAAGAGTTTGATCCATTCATTTTAATGGCAGAAGACTGGTTTAAGCGGGGGGCATTTTCAGATCATCCACACCGTGGGTTTCAAACCATTACCTATGTGGTAGACGGCAGGCTGGAGCATATTGACAACGGAGGAGGACAGGATATCCTTGAGCCCGGTGATGTTCAATATATGAATGCCGGCTGGGCAGCAAGACATGCAGAAGAGGCAGTTGGGGAGGATATCGCTCATACTCTTCAGCTTTGGCTAAATTTGCCGAAGGATTTAAAGAAAAGTGACACAACATATCAGAATATATATGGAGAAGATGCACCGGTTGTGAAGAGGGGCGGCAGTTCAGTTAAGGTTTTTTCAGGAGAAATTGAAGGGGTTCAAGGCCCGCTTCAATCGGCTGTCCCCATTACACTTGCTGAGATATCAATGGAAAAAGGTGCTTCTTATACGCATGTTCTTCCAGAAACACATAATGCATTTATGTATGTGCTGTCAGGAGAATTGGAGGCAGGCAGTGGGGCAGTAAAGCTGTCCAAGCATGGAGTGGCATCCCTTTCGTATAATGAAGATGGAGATCAATCCCGATCAAGTGAATTCAACTTAAAAGCCAAAAGCAGAAAAGTTAAAATCCTTATTTATTCAGGAGAACCGATTAAAGAAGAAATTGTGCCATATGGTCCCTTTGTCATGAATTCAATGGATGAAATTAAACAGGCCTACGGCCTATAGGGATTTTCATGATGGAAAATTTGGCCCTCCGGCAAAGTAAAGAAAAACCCTAAACAGAAAAAGAATGAGGTAGACAGAGCTGAAAAAGTCCGCCTAAAGAGCATTGAACATAAAAAAGCCTGAGACAAAATTTTGTCTCAGGCTCTTCTTCAAGCTTTATAAATTTTTCTTCAATAGATAATCCAGTATTTCTCAGTACAGAACAGTCATTCTGAATGATTAAAAGGAGCCGGCAGCAACTGCAGCTTTTTCTAAGCCGTTTTCAATAATTTCTTCTGCTTTGTCAGGGAATTGGTTATGTCCTTCCACAATAACAGAAGTAATATCATGCACACCCCAGAAACCGAGCATCGTCTCAACATAATTAACAGCCATTTCAGAGGACTGTGCAGGTCCTTCAGAATATACGCCGCCGCGTGCATTTAAAATGGCAACTTTTTTATCTTCAAGCAGCCCGACAGGACCTTCAGCTGTGTAGCGGAATGTTCTGCCTGCTTGTGCCAGATAATCAAGGTACGTATGCAATACAGCAGGAACCGTAAAATTCCAGAGCGGGAATGCAAATACGACTTTGTCTGCTTCCAGGAATTGATTCAAATATTTATTTACAAGTACCGTAGCTTCTTCTTCCTCTTTAGTCAATTCCATGTTTTTAGACAGTTTGAACATGCCATTGATCATGTCAAGGTCGTAATACGGAAGTTTCTCTTCAAATAGGTCCAGCTCTGTAACCGTATCTTGCGGGTGTGTTTCTTTATAATTTTCAAGGAATTCTTTGTAAAGTTTCACGCTCACTGCCTGCTCAATCGGACGGGAATTTGCTCTAATAAATAGTACGTTTGCCATTGTAAAAACCTCCAGAATAGTATGTTTGCCACTTTAGGTGGCAGTATCGTGCAGCAACTAATGATTTGAATCCTGCATTCTTTAAATAGATTGGACATTTCGGCTGATTTTAGTCAACAGCCGCTCCAGTTCCGCTAGTTCATCCCCCGAAAGATCTTTGCATACAACTTTGTTAAATTGCTCTGCAACGGGAATAACCTGATTGCCTAAGTCTCTGCCTTTAGACGTCAAGTATATTTTTGTGACCCGTTTGTCCTGTAACCACTGAAGCCTTTTAATTAATTCTTTTTTTTCAAGACTTGAGGTCATTCGGGTAATATTTGTTTTATCTTTATTCAGCATTTTGCCCAACTGATTTTGAGTGAGCCCGTCTTGCTCCCATAGCAGCATCATAATCAGGTTTTGCTCAGGCGCCAGATTAAACGGCTCAAGCTTTGATTTAATAAAGCTGGTCAGAACAAGGTCCGTCTTATGAAGTTTAATGCTAATATAATCCTGAAAACGAAGATTCAAAACCATCACCTCAATTAGTTGCTATACAAACTAATTATTGATTATAAGGACTCCCTAAGGGAATGTCAACTGAATAGACTCTATTGAAATACATGGAAAAAAGCAGATCATATATGAAATAAAAAAAGCTGCTCTGACTGAGAAAGTCAGAGCAGCTGATATTTAACTTCTGCCAATGATAGCTTTTTTATCCGTTCACGACCATTCCACCGTTTACATGAATCATTTGTCCTGAAACATAGGAGGAGTCATCACTGGCTAAGTAAACATATGCAGGTGCCAGTTCTTCCGGCTGACCAGGGCGCCCAAGAGGGGTTTCCTCTCCAAAACTTTCAATATTTTCTTCCCCAAAGGTTGAAGGAATAAGGGGAGTCCAGATTGGCCCCGGTGCCACACCATTCACGCGAATTCCCTTTTTAGCAACTGACTGGGCGAGCGAGCGGGTAAAGGACGTTCTTGCTCCGTTCGTTGCGGAATAATCAAGCAGAATTTCTTTTCCGGCGTACCCCGTGATCGATGCAGTATTAATAATGGAGCTGCCTGCTTCCAGGTGTGGAAGAGCTGCTTTTGCCAGGAAGAAATAGCCGAATACATTAGTTCTGAACGTTCGCTCCAGCTGTTCCTCTGTAATATCTTCCAGTCTTTCCTGCGGATGCTGTTCTCCCGCATTGTTGACAAGAATATCAAGGCTGCCGAATTCATCAATCGTTTTCTGGACGACTTCCTGGCAAAATGCTTCCCGTCCCACATCACCGGCAAGGATCATGCACTTCCGATCCTCTTCTTCGACCATCGCTTTTGTTTTCTGTGCATCTTCATGCTCGTCTAAATACACAATGACTACATCTGCACCTTCTTTAGCAAAATGAACGGCTACAGATTGCCCAATGCCGCTGTCTCCTCCTGTGATTATAGCTGTTTTTCCAGCAAGCTTTCCACTTGGCTGATACGACTTGCCGCGGTAAGCCGGGCGGGGCTCCATTTCCGTTTCTTTGCCAGGCTGCTGATTTTGCTGCTGAACTGGAATTTCTTCATACTGACGACCCGGTTGTTGATTAGTCATGAAAATCCCTCCAAGAAAAGTTAATTTATATGAGATGTATTCCCAATTCAAGTAAAACGAAACTTCAAACTCGATTTAATTAAGATTGAGTTAATTAGAATAGTAACGGGTGAAGTTTAACAAAAGATAACGAATTTTTAGGCATAGTAAGAAAAGGAATAGAGAGATTGTGACATAACTCAAAAAAGCGCTTTGCATGAGAGGAAGGGAGAGTAAGGTGGCAACTCATGCAGGAGATTACAGTTTGCTATAGCCTGAGGAAAGTGTCCTCATGTAGTGCAATGAAAAGAAGAAAGAGCCCGGGACGCTTTGTCCCAGGCTCTGGTGGTTAAAGCCTGCTAATAAGTTTGCCAGGCTCTTTCATACATCTGAAGGAGAATCGGTTCGATTAAAGTATTTGGCTGGTAGTCAAATGATTCGCCATCCTGATTCTCAATTTCACGGTCGATGTCTTTTCCGAAAACCGTTAAACCCTGCAGGACTTCGTCATCTAAAAATCGGGTTTCAGCCTTAAGTTCAATCGTATCCACTACGTCTGCGATTTCTTCTCGTTTCGCCATGACAAACCCCCAGTCCCCAAAGCTTGGGATATCGACATGAAGATTTTCTGTGTGCAACCCTGCCTGCTGAACGGTGTAATCAATCGTCCAGTAGACATCTGTTGCAAACGTAGGGGAGGTGGATTGTATCATGACCGCTCCACCGGGGTTAAGATGATTTCGGATAAGCTGATAAAACTGCAGCGTATATAATTTATTTAAAGATTCGTTATTTGGATCAGGCAGGTCCACAATGATAACATCCCAGAAACCATCTGCTTCCTCGAGATAAGAAAAAGCATCCGCATGTTGAACGTTGACTCTCGGATCAGAAAATGAATCGCCGTTTAGTTCAAGCAAATCGTAATTCGTATTGGCAAGCTCTACAACTGCGGGATCTAAGTCCACCAGATCCACATGTTGAATATCGTCATATTTCCAAAGTTCTCGCAGCACAAGCCCATCACCACCGCCCAGCACCAATACATCTTCCGGATCTTTTACGCTTGCTACGGCAGGATGGACAAGTGTTTCATGATACCGGTACTCGTCTGTTGAACTCATTTGAAGCTGTCCATCCAAAAACAGTCTGACATCACCTTGTTCTTTTGTTAAAATAATTTGCTGGTAATCGGTCTGATCATGATAAATGATTGGATCTCTGTAAAGCTTTTGTTCAAAAGTAAAAGCAACTTCGTCTCCCCAGAAAACACCGGACAGCAGTATAAGAAAAATGGATGCGCCGGAAATCAGATGCAAGCGAAATCGGGCTATTTCTTTTTTAAAATAATATAAGACCCAAAGTGCAACACCAACATTAATAAGTGCCACCATGAAAGCGGTTTTTACAAGGCCGAACTCCGGGCGGAGGTAAAAAGCAAACAGCAGACCGCCAATCAGTCCCCCAGCGTAATCGGAGAACAGAACCCGTGCAGTGCTTTTACTCAGTGTAACCCCGATCTCATTTGCTTTCCGAATCAAAATTGGGAGTTCAAGACCTGTTAAACCGCCGATGATGAGCGTAATGGAATAGAGAAAAATCGCATCTGTTCCACCTGGCAGAAAAGCTGTCACACCGAAAAATAGAAAAGTGGAAAAGCCGCCAATTAAGCCAATAGCATATTCGATCCATATAAAAGAGGTAATTAGATTTTTGGTGACACGTTCACTAATGGACGCTCCGATGCCCATTCCAGTTAAAAAAAGTGAGATGGTGAGCGTATACTGCTTCACACCATCTCCCAAAATGTAAGAGCCTGCCGCTCCGAATAATACTTCAAAAATAATTCCGCATATCGATACAATTCCAGAAGCCCAATAAATGGCTTTGCTTTGTTTAATTCCTAAATCATTCAGGCTCTTCATCATATAAACTCCTTATAACTGCCTTCAGTTAAACGTGAGGCGTTTGTTACGTAATGGACGCGCCGATCACAAACGCAAGTCCGACAGAGACCCCAAAGCTGATAATTCCAACAGCCAGATTTCCTTTATGTAACTGTTCTTCCACTGAAAATTTACGGGTGAATAACTCGAAAAGCAAATAGGCAATAAGCTGCAGAACAACGCCGATACCGCCCCAAATTAAGGTCTCGGTAACTGCAAAACTATTATAAATCGCGAAGGCAAGGATGATGCATATGCCGATAATTTTACCACTGATCGAAAGTGCAACAGCTTTATTGCCGTTTAACACCTCATCCCAATCTTTATATTTCTTTGTTAATACCTCAAAAATAGTCAAACCGATTACTACGATAACAATGGCAATGGCAAAATACATAATGGTCAGTAAAAATGGTTCCATCATTCAATCTCCTCTCAATGTAAGTTATTTTCCGGCTCCGGTGCCGCCGCCGCGATTGCTAGAAGCGCCTCGAATCGTCGGGGTAGACGTTTTTCCAACATAGCTGCCTGAAGAATTATAGCCGCCATAGCAGCGTTCAGGATTTAAATTACAGGTTTGATTTCGCTGTGTGCTCCAATTGTTTCCGAAAATATTTCCAAGCAGACTTGCTAACAAGTACCCTTCAAAGAAGCCTGGGCTGTAATTATTTCGTACAAATTCTTCTTCTGCCACTTCGATCATTGTATTTGAAGCATTATCCTCTGATTGGGTTAACGTAACAAAATACTGATCATAAATAAAGATTTGTTTTCCTTGATTTTCTTCGCTCATCTCAGTGGGTTCTTCATGCTCCTGAAGTGAATCTGCAACAGAGGCAATATCCTGATTTTCAGCTCTGTACACACGGGCATACTGATCACTGTTTTCTGTACTGGCAATCGTATCGTATAAAGGATATGTATTGCTGATATATTCTTCGATCCCATCTTTAAAAATGGAGCCTGAACCATTTCCGCAAGCAGCTACAAATAGAAGGACGGCTGCGATCAATACAGATAAAATAGATTTTTTCAACTTGTTCACCTGCCTTTCATTGTTGCTTGGTACAAAAAGGGATAGGATCTGTTAGACAGATCCTATCGTGTTGTTGATTATTACGCTTTGCCCATTTTCTTTTTCAGCGCTGCAAGCTCGTCATCTACGCCGTTATCCAGCTGCTTAAATTCGTCATCCAGGCTGCGGTTTGATGAACGCATGTCTTCACTTGTTTCAGCTTCAGCTTCAAATTGAAGGACCTTTTCTTCCATTCGGTCAAAACCGCTTCTGGATTCATCAGACCCGATTCCTGACATCGTACGGTTCATTTTCGTACGTGTCTGAGCTGATTCAGCACGGGCTTTAAGAGAATCTTTTTTCAGTTTCATTTGATTGTATTCATTTTTCATTTCATCAAGTTTCTGGCGAAGAACAGCTGCATCTTCTTTTGCTCTGGTATAAGATTCCTGAAGAGAGGAAGCCTGTTCTGCATGAACTTTCTTATCTTCCAATGCGCGTCTTGCCAAATCTTCATTTCCGGCTTCGATCGCTTTCATTGCCTGTTCTTCACGTTTTGAAACCATGCTGTTGGCATCTTCCACTTTCTTTTGAAGCAATTTTTCGTTTGCAATTTGCTTCGCTACAGCACTCTCTACTTCGCGGATATCCGCTTCCATATCGCGCATAAACTGATCAAGCATTTTTACCGGATCTTCTGCTTTATCCAGCATGGCATTTAATTCTGAACCTACAACCGTTTTTACCCGTTTAAAAAATTGAAACATGTGAATTCCTCCTGTATATTCTTTTTTTTATTGAGAGCCGGCAATAATTTTCAGCTCGTATTCTTCAATCTCATATCCTGTGCTTGCTTCAACATCATTTCCCCAGATCTCAATAGAAAGGGCTTTTTCGTCCTCGTCATCATAATAGGAGAAATACTTGCACTGGGCACCATCTACATTTTGGCTTCTGCCTTCTCCACGCACGGTTGCTGTCCCATGCTCATCCTGGTAATAAACTATGCCTTCATGCTCGATTTTTTTAGGCAGAGGCTCCTGCAGTTTAAGGGATGCTTTTTCATATATGCCAAGCTCAAGCTCATCATCCATTTCCACACTAAGCCAGATCACTTTAGACACACCCTGGAGCTGATACGCATACCACTTGAAGCCATGGTCATTATAGGAAAGCTTTCCTACCACTTCATAGTCCTCGAGGTCGTACGTTACAATATCCTTCACTTTTAAATTCATAACTGTGCGCTCTTCTACAGCAGCTCGTTCTTTCTCCTTGCTGCCAAATAATCTACTGAAAAAGCTCATAACGTCATCACGTCCTTTTTTCACCCTTCCTGATTGGCTACATTCATTAATACGGCCAGGATAGAAAAAGGTTTCTTAAATTGAGAAAAAATTTTAATCCTCTTCCTCAACGATACCATTATATTGGCTTTAATGAAAATTTCTATTGCGGGGTGTAAATCATTTTGAAATACTAAATAGAAATACATGGAAATGTGGAGGGGCAGCATGATTAAAAAGCTGGATATTCAAAACCGGGAGACAGCAAGGAAAGTGTTAGCTGTTCAGCTTCCTGCTTATCAAATAGAAGCGGAAATGATTGACTATTGGGATATTCCTCCATTAAAAGATACTGAAGAAACGCTGCAGGCATGCGACGAAATTTTTTACGGGTGGTTTATAGATAGTCAGCTTTCCGGGGTAATTTCCTTTAAGAAAATTGGTGATGTAATCGATATTCATCGTCTTGTTGTTCATCCTGGCCATTTCAAAAAAGGAGTAGCAGGAAAGCTGCTGCAATATATAGAAGAAACCTACAAAGGATATGTGTTTCAAGTATGCACGGGCTCGAAGAATGAACCGGCTATTCGTTTATATGTAAAGCATGGGTTTCGTGAAAGGGAACGGATCAAATTGGATGATCGATTGGAAATTTCATGCTTTGAAAAATGATGTTTAGGCTAACAGGAAGATAAGACAAAAAGGAGTATGGCTAAGGGGGTGAGCAAATGCTTGTGAGAGGAATAAACCATTTTCTATTTTCCGTTTCAAACCTGGAAAAATCGATTGAATTCTATGAATCTGTATTTGAAGCAAACCTGCTTGTTAAGGGAGAAACGACTGCCTATTTTGACTTAAACGGAATGTGGATTGCGTTGAATGAAGAAAAAGGCGTACCGAGAAAAGAAATAAAAGAATCGTATACACATATAGCATTTACAATTGATGATAAAGATTTTGAAGAAGTCTGTACTCATCTTCATCAGTTAAATGTCGACATTATTCCAGGAAGACTGAGAGCAAAAGAAGATAAGAAATCAATCTATTTTCAAGACCCGGACGGGCATAAATTTGAGTTTCATACTGGTACACTTATGGACCGCATCGAGCATTATAAGAAAACCAAACCACATATGAAGTTTAATGAGAGAGCTATAAAGGATCTTGCGGATACCCAACCCGGATCTTAGAAATGATCTGCTGGTGTTTTCGTAGAAGAAGTGATTCCTTTACAGCATTTTAAAATTTTCAGCCTACTGTTCCATGCCCCCTTTTTTATCCTTTAATTGGGTTTTTTTATTAGAGTTAGGGGTACATGGTAAAAAAAGGGGGCGTTTTACATGCTGAAAATAACAAAGATAGGCGGAGCGGCTGCTTTAGCTTTTTTGCTGGCAAGCTGTCAGGACGCTGAAAACGAAACTTCGGAGGAAAGTGTTGAATCGGTTAATGAAACTTCTCAAAATGAAACGGATTTAGAAGATAAGGAAGTAACGGAAACTGAAGAAAGCTCTGAAGAAAATAGCTCAAATGGGGATATGGAAGAGGATTCTTCAAGTGATGCATCCGATATTCAATCAAATGCCGAAGAAGGAGCAATAGCGACTGATTACTTCATTCAATCACACACATACATTGCTGAAACCGCCATACTAACAGCATATAGTATCAAACGCAAGGACGGGCAAAACAGTTCACCAGAGGAACGGCTGAAGCAGTCACTCATTGAAAATGATCCTTCGGAACAAGAAATTCTTCGCAACTATACTGAAATGACTGCAGAGTGGCCTGAGCTGCATGTAAATTTTACAGAAGAGGGAAATCAATTATCCACAACCTCTGCTCAAACGAATATGTTTTATGACTCTCTGATCGGCATAAGCGACTTATATGGAATTGAACAAATTATATTTTTCAATCCTGATGGGGAGAAAGATATCATTGTAGCCCAAAGTCCAATCGATGAGCCTATAGTGATTGAAGAGGAGAGAGGTCAAACGCGTGGATATTATACCATCTACGATAAAGACTTGGAGCAAACCTTGTTCCTGCCCGGTGGTGCGCTTGAGGAGAAAACGGCTGATGAAAACGGAGAGGCTTTATCTTTCTCAGATACAATAGAAGCAATGAAGACAGTTGAAAATGAAGGCGCTTTTTACGGTTCGGCCATGATAGAGGGGCTGGAGGTTGTCAGCGCTTCACTCGAAGATGGCATTGCTGAAGTTCATTATACAATGGATGAGGAGATCGTAACGGAAGATGATCAGACGGTGCTTGAAAACGCAATTCAACTCACTGCCCTTGACTTCCACTCAGAGGAACTCCTAATGGTGAACGATACCCTGGAAGAAAGCAAAATGTTTCCACTAATTGAGCGTTAATTGTTTAATAGCCGGAATTTTTCCTCGAACACACCCGTTATAACCACAGGTTGTTAGGAGTTATTGTTAGGAATAAAAAATTAAAGGACATCACTAATTAAAAGTTTCACTTAATGCGAGATGAATAGGGGGGACGCTATGTATAGCACTGAAACGCTGCCCATATGGTTTTGGGCGGCGAACTATTTATTTATAGCACTCACAGCTGCTTCCGCAATATTCAGTATGGTGCAAAAAAAGAATACAGCTGCGGCACTGATCGTATTGCTGATCACGTTCATCATTCCAGTGGTGCATGTCGCCAACGGCATTTCACGGCCGGAGGGGCAAAATGAAATTGAGTATTGGTTTGATGCTGTTCAAAAAGGAGCAGCATGGGCTGTTTTTATATTGGCAGGGTTCAGTTTGCAGCTTGTTTGGTGGGGATGGTTTCTTTTGAAATTTAAACCGTGGCAATCACTAAATGCTGCGAGTGACGGTAAGTGAAGAGTCGAAAAATGAGTTTGAAAGCTTATTGGCGTGTTCAATTGAAAAAAAAGTATAAGATATTTTCTGCAGCAGTTGGAATTTCACTTCTGGGTTTGTTTTTTATACTCAGAATAATTCTATTGTCACTACACATTTAAACATACAGTCTAGGAAGCTGCCGGATGAATTTTCAGGGTTTACGATTGTCCATCTGTCTGACCTTCATAGCAAAAGCTTTGGAAAAAACCAATCTAGACTCAGGGAAGAGCTGCAGGAGTCAGAGCCTGATCTAGTTGTATTTACTGGGGACCTGATTGATTTAAGAAGATACAAGGATGAAACTAGTATGAACGGGATGGATAAGCTGACTAAAATCGCATCTGTCTATTATGTAACCGGCAACCATGAGGCAAGATCAGGGAAATTTAACGATCTGGAAAAGAAACTAGAAACAGCAGGTGTTTTCGTTTTGAGAAACACATCCGTTGTACTGGAAAGGCAGGGGGCATCGATTCAGCTTTTAGGAGTGGATGACCCGCTGCAAGTCATGGATCATAATGAGGCAAGTGCAATGGACAGTGTGCTGACAACTGTTACTAAAGAGATGAATGAAGATGACTTCAAATTTCTTCTTTCCCACCGGCCAGAACTACTCTCTCTATACAGCCAATTTGATTTGGATCTTGTTTTTTCAGGTCATGCACATGGCGGGCAGATCAGATTTCCATTTATAGGCGGTATTATCGCACCGGGGCAGGGAGTATATCCTGAATATACAGCAGGTGTATATAGTAAGGATGACACGTCCATGATCGTCAGCCGCGGCCTGGGGAACAGCCTTTTTCCTCTTAGGGTATTTAATCGTCCTGAAATTATTGTCACGAAACTGATCTCAGATAGAAACGGATAATGCGAAAGTCTGTAAAGCGATCTTGCTCAGGACCGATACCGCTTTGCAGACTTTCGCCATAGGAGGAAAAAGAAAGCAAGGCTGATATAGCCGAAAAGAGGATATAAAAATCCTAATAAGGCGCTGTACGAAAATGAACTGAAAGCAGCACAAAATAAGACAACCGCAATGATGACATACATTCGTCTTGCCCGGATATACGTCGTAATCTGTTTTTCTGCTCCATATACATTGCCCACGATTGAAGTGAAGATTTCACCGAAAATTACGAGAATATAAATCCAGTAAAAGGAAAGCATGGCTCCTTTCATTACGGCTGCCATGGGAATTTCATAATGAGTGAAATCCGGCAGTGTGACGAGCGTCAGGTTACTTGAGATGAGAATAAGGGTTAACACACTTCCTCCTAGTATTCCCCCTATACGCACAGCCGTTTTATCATTAACTTCTGCTGCGAGCGGGACAAGGACCGCCTGAGCCATTGCCAAATTCATAGCGGGATAAATAAACGGCGATGCAAAAGCTTTCCATATGCTGTCCTGATTTGGCACCATAAGCAGATGTTCCATGAAACCATCCCCAGTAACAGAATAAAACATCAGCAGTAAAGTGAAACCAATCAAAAGCGGAACAATGAACGTATTAACCGCTACAAGTCCTTTTGTGCCTAATGTCATAATCATTATCAGTAAGATTATCGTAAGCACCACACCTGCCATCTTAGGCAGTCCCAGCTGTTCTTCAAATAACGCTCCTGCTCCTGAAAGCATCACTGTACAAAAACCTAATAGCATCACAAGCATTATCAGGTTTATTCCTTTTGAAACCCTTCTGCCAAACAAATGCTCATTCAGCTCTTCATAGGAACGGGCCTTTAAATCAATCGCTTTTATCATCAGGCTTGTCCCGAGCGTAATAAAAAAATACCCGCTCATGGCTATTCCAAAAAGCCCCCATATACCATATTGCGAAAAAAATTCTACAATTTCCTTCCCTGTGGCAAATCCTGTTCCTACTACAGTCCCTACATAAACAGCAGCAATCTGACATCCCTTATTCCATGGCTTCACATACATTCCTCATTCCTGCTGGAAATACGTACATTTCACCTAAGCTCCATTTACCGGATTTTAAGGTATGGAACTAGCTTATGTTTTTCAGGATTGCAGTAGAAGAGGAGGGGAAGATATAAACCCTGATATTGTGTTTGTCTCCAAAAAAGAGTATAGTTAAATGAGAATGATAATCAATCGTGATGATAAAAGAGGAGCGGATCGCTATGCATAACCAGGAAATCTTTGATGTCACTGTGATTGGGGGAGGTCCTGCAGGACTTTATTCCGCCTTTTACAGCGGGCTGCGGGAATTAAAAACAAAAATTATTGAGTATCAGCCGCAGCTTGGCGGAAAAATCCATGTGTATCCTGAAAAGATGATCTGGGATGTTGGCGGACAGACTCCTCTGCCTGGTGCAAAATTAATTGATCAGCTGGTGGAACAGGGGCTGACATTCAACCCTGATGTGGTAGTAAATGAAAAAATACAATCAATCAACCGGACCGCTGAGGGCCTGTTTCAATTAGACGCTTCTTCAGGAAACCGGCATCTTTCTAAAACCGTAATCGTTGCAGTTGGAAGCGGCATCTTAAATCCTCAAAAGCTGACGATAGAGGGTGCGGACCGATTTGAAGTAACGAATTTACATTATACAGTTAAGTCATTACAGCGATTTAAAAACAAAACCGTCCTTATATCAGGAGGGGGAAACTCAGCTATTGACTGGGCTAACGAGTTAGAGCCTATTGCAAAAAAAATCTATCTGACCTACAGGAAGGATTCATTAAAGGGGCATGAGGCACAAGTATCACAGCTGCTGAACAGTTCAGCGGTCTGCATGCTTTCAACTTCTATAACGAAACTGGCTGCTGCGCCAGATCATGAAACCATCGAAAAGGTAGAGCTCACCAATCAGGAGAGCGGCGAAGTAACCATACTTGATGTAGATGAAGTCGTCATTAATCACGGCTATGAAATTGATTCAGCGCTTATTAAAAACAGTGAACTCGGCATACAAATGATTGACGATTTTTATGTATCCGGCAGTGCCAGCAGTGAATCCTCCGTGCCGGGTCTTTATGCTGCAGGAGATATTTTAAAGCATGACGGAAAACTTCATCTGATAGCAGGAGCGTTTCAGGACGCAGCCAACGCTGTGAATAAAGCAAAACAATTTATTCAGCCTGAAGCAAGCAGCGCTGCGATGGTCTCCTCACACAATGAAGTGTTTAAAAAGCGCAATAAAGAGCTGGTGAAGGAAATGATGAAGTGAATCAAAGGGATTAAGTGCAGAGCCTGGGGCAGATATGTCTCAGGCTCTTTGAGCGATTCACTTCTCCACAAGTCAGATTATTTTTCTCCTCAAGGGCTTCTGTTATGATGGGAGAGAATCTTATAGAAAAAAAGAACTTTTCAGAGGTGACAGGATGAGCAGTAAAAAAATTATTTTTTTTGATATTGACGGCACGCTATTAGACCATGATAAGAAATTGCCGGCATCTACTAAGGATGCAATCAGCAGGCTGAAGGCCAACGGTCATTATGTGGCAATTGCAACAGGAAGGGCGCCGTTTATGTTTGAGGATTTGCGCAGGGAGCTGTCGATCGATACCTTTATCAGCTATAACGGCCAATACGTGGAGCATAACGGGGAAATGATCGTAAGCAACCCTCTCCATTACGACAGCTTAAAACAATTAACAGAGTCAGCTGCAGTGAAGAACCACCCGCTTGTTTACATGGGGAAAAGCGAAATGAAAGCCAATGTAGAGGAGCACGACAGGATTACAGCGAGCTTTAATTCGTTAAAGATTAAATCCTTTCCAACACATGACCCTTCCTATTTTCATATGGAAGAAATTTATCAGACGCTTCTTTTCTGTGAAGGAAACGAAGAAGAGGCGTATGATGAAAAATTTGAGCATTTTGACTTTATCAGATGGCATCCTCAATCTGTTGACGTGATACCGGCGGGAGGTTCAAAAGCTAAGGGGATTGAAAAGGTCATTGAGGTCCTTTCTTTGAATATGGAAAATGTATATGCATTTGGAGATGGTTTAAACGATATTGAAATGCTGGCTTCCGTTGGACATGGCATCGCAATGGGCAATGGCTGCAATGAAGCAAAAGAAGCTGCAGATTTTACGACAGCTGCAGTTGATAAAGATGGGATTGCAGAAGGATTGAAGAGGGCAGGTTTACTCTAAGCCAATTAACAAACAAGACAGTAAAATGTATTAACAGGAATTATAGAATAAATAGAAGAGGCTGAAACAAAAATGTCTCAGCTTCTTTGACCGGTTCTCTGCGCTTCAGGCGGACGCTTTCCGCAGGGACGGCGCTGAGCCTCTTCAGGGCAAAGCCCTGTATAGTCTCAGCTTGCCGTCATATCCTGCTGGAGTCGCCACCTTCCGCTCTGCTCTCCTACTACTATTCATAAATATATCCTCATTTTTTAAACTCTTTTGATCGGTTCGCTTCAGGCAGAGAGTTTCCTTGTGAAGCTTTAATTTTTCATGACATTACCCAGCAAATGCAGAAGCAGGTTAATTCCGAACTCCGCGTTTTTCAATCGCGATGATAAACGGCGAAGGGGTCTGGGTGTTCATAAATTGATACCTCAGAACGTGAGCCGTTTCACCATCAATGGTTTGAACAAATCTCAGAAGGTAATCCCGCTCAACTGCACCTTCAGGATGACCGTGGTAAATAACCAGGACAATTATTCCACCCGGCTTTACCATCTCAAGCAATTTCTCAATGGCTGTGATTGTCGTCCTCGGTCTTGTGACGAGTGTTTCATCCCCGCCAGGCAAGTATCCAAGATTAAAAATAGCTCCCGAGATTGCTCCGTGGTGGACAGGAGGAATTGCCTGGTCTGCCAGTTCATGCCCTTCCTGAAACAGCATGACCCGGTTTCTTAATTGGTGTTCCTCCAATTTAGATGCAGTTTCATCTATCGCTTCCTGCTGAATATCAAATCCATATACACGTCCATGTTCACCTACAAGCTGTGCTAAATAAAGCGTATCATGGCCATTGCCCACTGTAGCATCCACTACGACATCGCCTTTTTGAACAACCCGTTCAAGCAGCTGGCGCGCATATGGCAGTATGCGGTCTAAATTCATGGCTGCGGACTCACCTCTTTAAAATGTTTTCCCTGATAGGACCCGCGACGGATCAATTCCTTATCAATATCGTTTAAGACATTCCATTTATCCACACTCCACATCGGTCCGATCATTAATTCAATAGGTCCGTCACCAGTAATTCGGTGGATAATCATTTCCGGCGGCAGGATTTCAAGCTGGTCACACACTAACTTCACGTAGTTCTCCTGTGTTAAAAACTCCAGCTTTCCTTTTTCATACTGCTTCACCATAGGAGTGCCCTTTAAAAGATGCAGCAAATGAATTTTTATTCCCTGAACATCCAATTCAGCAACTGCTTTTGCTGTTTCCATCATCATTTCATAGTCTTCTCCTGGAAGGCCGTTAATAATATGAGAGCACACCCGGATTCCACGGTCACGCAGTTTTTGAACGCCTTCTTTATAGCATTCAAAATCATGGGCGCGGTTAATCAGTGTGGCTGAGGATTCATGAACAGTTTGCAAACCGAGTTCGACCCATAGATAAGTTCGCTCATTCAGCTCTGCCAAATAATCCACAACATCATCCGGTAAACAGTCAGGACGGGTTGCAATGGACAGTGCCACCACATCATCAAAGCCGAGAACCGTTTCATATTTTTCACGCAAAACGTCTACAGGTGCGTGTGTATTGGTGAAGGCTTGAAAATAGGCCATGTACTTGCCGTTTTTCCATTTTTGATGCATTCTGTCTTTTACTTCATTAAACTGCTGCTCTAGCGGATCCACCCGGTTGCCTGCAAAATCCCCGGAACCTGCTACACTGCAGAACGTACAGCCGCCGTGAGCAACAGTGCCGTCGCGGTTTGGACAGTCAAATCCTCCGTCCAGTGCAACTTTAAAAACTTTATGGCCAAAATGGTTTCGCAGATGGTAATTCCATGTATGGTACCGTTTTTGGTCTTCCGCATATAAAAACGGATTTAATTCACTCATATTAATTACTCCTTTAAAAGCAGGTTCATCACCTGTTTTCTTTATCATCTATAGCGCATTCTATCATGTTCCAGCAGCCATCACCAATCAATTGAAGGGTAAATAGGAAAATAGACACGCAGGTGGACTGGTCATACTTTTATTCATACATAGTAGCAACTCAGAGAATAAATTCTTAATTAAATGAACCATATTTTAACAGGCACACAGTTTTTTAAAAAGCCAGTATTCGTCTTCCTATAAAAATATCCAAAAACAACAATAAAGTTATTGTGCATTTCTGGGATTCTAGCTAAACTAATTTGGTGCTCGAAATATAAGATCAAGTGAAAAGAGGAATACGTATGCCGCGAAAATTGTGGGTACTGGTAATCGGAATGATGATAAATGTGACAGGATCATCTTTTCTATGGCCGTTAAATACCATTTATATACATGAACATCTTGGAAAATCCTTATCTGTAGCAGGTCTTGTTCTCATGGCCAATGCAGCTGCAAGTGTAGTGGGGAATCTGCTTGGCGGCTGGCTTTTCGATCGTATTGGAGGCTACCGGTCCATTATGACAGGAATAATCATATCCGTTTGTGCGCTGCTGGGGTTAAACTTTTACCATGAATGGCCTTCTTATTTATTTTTTCTCATCATTATTGGTTTTGGATCAGGGATCGTTTTTCCCTCTATGTATGCAATGGCAGGCTCGGTATGGCCGGAGGGTGGAAGAAAATCGTTTAACGCCATATATCTAGCTCAAAATATAGGCGTTGCTTTAGGAGCAGCTTTGGGAGGCATCGTTGCTTCTGTGTCGTTCGATTATATTTTTCTGGCGAATTTTCTTATGTATGCTGCATTTTTCATGCTTGCTGTTGTGAGCTATAGAGGAATTACCATTAAAGCGAATATCCAAACGAGTGTGCTGCAGGAATCAAGTCAGATTAAAAACAGGACGGCTTTTACTGCGCTTCTGATCCTGTGCGGAGGATACCTGCTTTGCTGGGTCGGATATGTTCAGTGGCAGTCTACCATCGCGACCTACACGCAGCAGATCAATATCACGCTTACACAGTACAGTTTGCTTTGGACAATAAACGGTACACTGATTGTTCTTGGGCAGCCCTTAATTCGCCCTGTCGTCAAAACATTTGAAGAAAATTTAAAAAAGCAGATGATCATCGGGATTGTTATTTTTATGGTGTCTTTTGCTGTAACCGCTTATGCAGGCTCGTTTCAAGGCTTCCTGGCTGCCATGGTCATTTTAACAATTGGAGAAATGCTGATCTGGCCTGCGGTGCCTACCATTGCGAATCAGCTGGCGCCAAAAGGAAGAGAAGGGTTTTATCAGGGAATTGTTAACTCTACCGCTACCGGCGGAAGAATGATCGGCCCTTTTCTGGGAGGGGTGCTTGTTGATTCCTATGGAATGGGAATCCTTTTTGGATTTTTAATTATCCTGCTCTTTATTTCCATTGGACTGACCGTTTTTTATGATCGTCCACTAAAAAAGGAAAAACAAATTGTTTCACTCAATGGTTAAAAGATGGAGCTTATGGTAAAGCTGAATGTAACAAAAGGCTTGCATGCCCATGCTTTATTGCATACAATAATAGAGAAACCAATAGGTAAGACGTTGAAGAGGATTAGTAGGGATTTCATTTCGAGCCAAAAGAGAGCTGACGGAAGGTGCAAGTCAGTCGAATGAATGCCGAACTCGCCTCTGAGTCGATTGTGCGAAGCAGTGCTAGTGCAATCCGTATTCCGCGATAAGGATGATAACTTTTTCAAAGTGCGTGTACACGAATTTGGGTGGTACCGCGGGAGACTGATAAATAAGCTCTCGTCCCATGATAGGGGCGGGGGTTTTTTGTATTTTTATAGGCATTTGTAACTAGAGGAGGAACTGGAATGAGTTTTAATCATCAGAAGATCGAAAAAAAGTGGCAGCAATATTGGTCAGATCATAAAACATTTAAAACATCCGACGATATCGGGAAAAAGAAGTTTTACGCACTGGATATGTTTCCATACCCGTCCGGCGCAGGTTTACATGTTGGACATCCGGAGGGCATGACAGCGACAGATATTCTGTCACGCTATAAACGGATGAACGGCTATAATGTTCTTCATCCTATGGGCTGGGATGCATTTGGTTTGCCGGCTGAACAGTATGCGCTTGATACAGGAAATGATCCTGCAGAATTTACGAAAAAAAATATTGATACATTCCGCCGCCAAATCCAGGAACTCGGCTTTTCCTATGATTGGGACCGGGAAATCAGCACAACAGACCCGAGCTATTATAAATGGACACAATGGATTTTTCTAAAACTCCACGAAATGGGTCTTGCTTACGTTGATGAAGTAGCAGTCAACTGGTGTCCTGCACTTGGCACGGTTCTGGCAAATGAAGAAATCATCGACGGCAAAAGCGAGCGTGGAGGCCACCCTGTTGAGCGCAGACCGATGCGGCAGTGGGTGCTTAAAATTACCGCTTATGCAGATCGCCTGATTGATGATCTTGAAGAGCTTGACTGGCCTGAAAGCATTAAAGACATGCAGCGCAACTGGGTGGGGAAATCTGAAGGCGCAGAGGTTCGCTTTCACATAGAAAATACAGAGGAATCCTTTGAAGTATTCACCACGCGCCCGGATACTCTTTTCGGTGCCACATATGCTGTGCTGGCTCCCGAGCATCCGCTTGTTGACAAGATCACAGCAGTAGATAAAAAAGAAGAAGTTGCACAGTATATCGATAAAATTAAATCAAAAAGTGATTTAGAGAGAACGGATTTAGCGAAAGAGAAAACAGGAGTCTTCACAGGCGCTTACGCCATTAATCCTGCAAACAACCAGAAAATGCCGATCTGGATCGCTGATTATGTCCTAATGAGCTATGGCAGCGGCGCCATTATGGCGGTTCCTGCGCACGATGAACGGGATTATGAGTTCGCAGTTGAATTCAATCTTCCAATCGTTGAGGTGGTTGAAGGCGGAGATGTTTCAAAAGAAGCCTACACCGGAGATGGTGCACATATCAATTCAGACTTTTTAAATGGCCTTGGAAAAGAAGAAGGGATTTCAAAAGCAATTTCATGGCTTGAAGAAAAAGAACTAGGCACGAAAAAGACAACCTACCGTCTTCGTGACTGGCTCTTCAGCCGTCAGCGTTACTGGGGTGAACCGATTCCGATTATTCACTGGGAAGATGGAACAACGACGGGTGTGCCGTTTGAGGAACTACCGCTTGAGCTTCCAAAAACCAAAAATATCAAACCATCCGGCACAGGTGAATCTCCGCTTGCCAATATTGAAGAGTGGGTGAATGTAACCGACCCTGTGACAGGCAAAAAAGGCAAGCGTGAAACCAACACAATGCCGCAGTGGGCTGGAAGCTGCTGGTATTACCTGCGTTATATTGATCCTAATAACGACGATGCGATCGCAGACCCTGAAAAAATTAACCATTGGCTGCCGGTCGATATGTATATTGGCGGAGCAGAGCATGCGGTGCTTCATTTGCTTTATGCCCGCTTTTGGCACAAGGTTCTCTACGATCTTGGTGTAGTACCAACAAAAGAACCGTTCCAAAAGCTGTTTAATCAGGGAATGATTCTTGGAGAAAACAACGAAAAAATGAGTAAGTCAAAGGGCAACGTTGTAAATCCCGATGAGATTGTGAAAACGCATGGGGCCGATACATTGCGCGTTTACGAAATGTTCATGGGGCCGCTTGACGCATCCATCGCCTGGTCTGAAAATGGTCTCGATGGCTCACGCCGGTTCCTGGACCGCATCTGGCGCCTTTTTGTAACTGAAGATGGAGCCTTAACTCATAAAGTGCAAAACAAGCCAAATGACTCGCTTGAAAAAGTGTATCATCAGTCCGTTAAAAAGGTGTCAGAAGATATTGAAGGCATACGGTTTAACACAGCTATTTCTCAGATGATGGTGTTTGTGAATGAAGCATACAAAGCTGAAGTGATTCCAACCCAATATGCAAAAGGCTTTACTCAGCTCCTTGCTCCATTTGCTCCCCATTTAGCAGAAGAGCTTTGGGAAAAACTTGGAGAAACGAATCTCTCCTACTCTGACTGGCCGGCATTTGACGAATCAAAACTGGTGGATAACGAAGTGGAGATTGTCGTGCAGGTGAACGGCAAAATGAAAATGAAACTGATGATTGCAAGAGACGCAGGCAAAGAAGAAATGGAAAAACTTGCGACGAGTGAAGAAACGATACAATCAGCCATTGAAGGCAAAACCGTACGTAAAGTGATTGCGGTTCCCGGCAAGCTGGTGAATATCGTAGCGAATTAAAAATAATAGGCAGCCGGAAATGCCCCTGATGGTTTTAGGAAGTCTCCGGCTTTCTTTTTTGCTATACTGACAGTATGTTTAACTTTGAAAGGATGATTAAAGTGTCTGAACTGAAAACCATAACGCCACAAGAGGTACAAAAGAAAATTGAAGCTGGTGAGCCTATTCATTTAATTGATGTCCGTGAAGAAGATGAAGTAGCAGAAGGCATGATTCCTCAGGCGAAGCATATTCCGATGGGAGACGTCGCCATGCATCTTGATGACTTAAATGAAGAAAATGAATATGTCCTGATTTGCCGCTCAGGAAAGCGCAGTGAAAATGTTGGCTGGTTCCTGCATGACCACGGCTACAAAGTCGTCAATATGACTGGCGGTATGCTTGATTATACTGGGGAAACAAAACCGAAGGCGTAAATGATAAGTTTATTTGCGTAGTTTATTTGTGGCTGGGACAGAGGCAGACCATTATCTGCTATGTTCCAGCCTCTTTTTTCTATCTAAAGAAGCATCTGAATGAAGAATGCAAAATGTTTCCTGCTTGGGATCCCCGTACTACTCTTGGTTTAATACTCTACTTTTACCGCAAGCGTCTTCCACTTTTCAAAAGGAACATTCATGTTTTTACTATCTATTGAATAAAAAGGGATCATTCGCTCTTCATGTTTTTTGTTAATTTCCTCATAGATATACTTATCATCAAACCCACCCGCAGCAGCTGCTTCCTGATTTGCCGCAAAGTATACCTGATCCAGTCTTGCCCAATAGACCGCACCCAGACACATGGGACAAGGTTCACAGCTGGTATAAAGAGTACAGCCTGTGAGCTGAAAGGTCTGAAGTTTCTCACATGCCTTCCGAATGGCTTGAATTTCTGCATGAGCAGTAGGGTCATTAGAGGAGGTAACCTTGTTTTGCCCTGTCGCAACAACAGTTCCATTTTGATCAACCACAATCGCTGCAAAAGGACCGCCGCCTTTTGTGTTGAGATTTTCAACAGCCAATTCGATTGTTTTTTCTATAAACGCCTGATGATTCATGTTCAGCTCCTCCACTCAGTTCATTTTATCTCGTATTCTTTTATATTATATTAGTAAATAGCATCTAGATGATCTCATAAAATCCAATACCTGGGCAGTAATCCATTTTTTGTTGACAACGCTTTCATACGTTACTATAATAAAAGATAAGTTAATATCAGTGGCAGAGAATGAGAGATCACACGACAGTCTTAATTTAATTGGGACTCGTGTGATTTTTTTGTTTGTAAAATCAGTCTCCACTAGGACGTTTCGTAAGAAGGGAGGAAATCAATAAATTCTTGACACATTTCAGTAAGCGTTATCACAATTCACATGCGCATAATGGTATTAAGTTGAGAGGGGTTTAAAAATGAGGGAGAAAAAAGGGGTACAAAGATTACTGATTGTATCAATTATTTTATGTTTGGTCAGCATGATTGGAGCGTCGCTCGTCCAAACATCCGGGGGCAGCATCACCATAAAAGATCTAAGGTGGGAAACGCCATCCGGACATTTGATGAGCGCTCTGCTGCTCATTCCTGAAAATGCTACGGAGGAAACGCCGGCACCAGGGATTGTCACAAGTCATGGCTGGTATAACAATAGAGAGATGCAGGATTTAAATTATGTTGAAATGGCGCGCAGAGGCTATGTGGTGATGTCGATTGATATGTATGGACACGGAAATTCAGATGCGGTTCCACCCTCTGAATGGCCTAATCGTGGAACCGGAATGTATGATGCCGTAGAACTGATGGCTGACCTGCCCTATATTGACATAAACAGTATAGGTGTCACAGGCCATTCAAATGGTGCAAGAGCTGCCAACTGGTCTATTTTAGAAGACAATAAAAAAAGCGAGGAAGATCAATTAATCTCATCTGTGCTTCTTGTAGCGAATGATGCAATGTATACAAATGATCCTGGAGAACCTTTGTATTGGGCAATGAGAACGGATGAACAGGAGTTTGCAAATGTATATGGGTCACGTGACACAGGAATTATTGCAGCACAATACGATGAATTCTTTTTCCGCAGTCTAAGTGAGGATGGCGCTGTAACAGTTCCCCGCAATTATATTCAAACCGAATATGCACAGTCTTTCCTGAATTTCGGCGCAGACCCTGCTGAGGCAGAAGAGCGTGAAAGCTATTCTATTTATCGTCAGAATGTTGACGGAGAGGAAGCTGTGCGGGTAATTTATAATCCGGCCCAGATTCACCCGTGGAATCATTTCTCAGCAAACGTCGTGGAGAGCACACTCGAATTTTTCGATGAAACAGTAGGAGCACCAAATCCTATAGAACCTGCCAGCCAGATTTGGCAATTTAAAGTGCTCTTTAATTTTATAGGTTTAATTGGATTTGTGATGTTTGTTATTAGTTTCACTAAACTTATGCTATATACAGAAACCTTCCGATCTTTAAAAGCTCAAAAAGAGGTAACCGCCCGGACAGCACCTAAAGGAGCAGGGTTGCTGTGGTTCTGGGGTGGACTGATCGTAAGTGCACTTGTATCAGGATTTTCTTATTTGGCCCTATACAACTGGAGCATGGAGAACATTCCTGCCTTCTATAATCAGGCTCCCGTCTTTTATATAGGGATCTGGTCAGCGGTAATGGGAATTACGACCCTGCTTATTTTGTTTTTATCTTACAAGCTCTTTTCTAAAGGCCAGGGGATGGATCTCCGTGATTCCGGCGTCATCATAGGATTCAAACCTCTTCTTAAAACGATTGCATTGGCTCTTATCGTTTGTTCGGCTGCTTTTAGCTTGGTATTTATTGCCGATTATTTCTTCAAAACAGATTTTCGTATATGGATAATAGCAGTAAAAGCTTTTACACCTGACAAAATCTTAATAGCTCTTAAATATCTCCCGTTTTTTCTTGCCTTCTATGTTGCCAATTCTATTGCTGTCAATTCATTTAATTTTGTAGCTGGTGGCAAAAAGAAATGGATCAACATCGCATTGCTTACTTTATTTAATGGGATTAGTGTGGCAGTTTTGGCTGTTATTCAATATACAAGTTTCTTTGTTACAGGAGAAATTTATTTTGCAGATCTTTCTCCTATTATTGGTATCTGGCTTCTGCCTATGATTATTATCATACCGCTTGCTGCAATCGTGACCCGGAAAATCTATCTGGCAACGAATAACCCGTACTTAGGAGGAATCATATACGGAATTCTAGTCACAGTAATTATGGTTACAAATACGCTAACTCAATTGTAGAAATACAATTAAGGATGATGTTAATAGAATCTTATTCATTGGGTTAATATGAGGTGAACAGAGTGGAAGGTGGCGGCTCCAGCAGGATGTGACGTTGAGACTCCGCAGGGCGAAGTCTGCAGAAGGCTCAGAGCCGTCCCTGCGGAAAGCGTCCGTATAAAACGAAGTGAACCGTTTAGAAAAGGTTGAGACACATTTGTCCCAGCCTTTTTTACTTTAAAAACTAGAAATCTTTATAAAAATATGTAACGATTGTTTAGTCAGAATATTAAAAATATGATAAATGCATTTGGCTGAAGGGGTGGGATTAAATGGGGTACGATGCAATTGTAGTAGGAGCAGGACTGGCTGGTCTGACAGCTGCAGCAGAGATAGCAGATGCAGGCAGGAAAGTGCTCATTGTTGATCAGGAGCCGGAGGCATCTTTTGGCGGACAGGCATGGTGGTCATTTGGAGGCTTGTTTTTAGTGGATTCTCCGGAACAGAGAAGACTTGGTATCAAGGATTCGAAAGAATTAGCCTGGCAGGACTGGCTTGGGACTGCAGGTTTTGACCGGGAGGAGGATCAGGATTACTGGGGAAAAAAGTGGGCAGAGGCCTATGTTGATTTTGCTTCCGGTGAAAAACGCGAGTGGCTTTATGGGATGGGCATTCGTTTTTTTCCTGTCGTAGGATGGGCAGAAAGAGGAGGGCAGCTTGCAGATGGGCATGGAAATTCCGTCCCCCGCTTTCATATTGTCTGGGGGACCGGACCGGGCATTCTTAAACCTTTTAAACGGAGAGTTCGGGAGCATATAAAAAGCGGGCTCATTGATTATCTTCCGAGACATCGCGTTAACTCTTTAATACATCTTAAAGGACGCGTGATTGGCGTAGATGGAGAAGTTCTGGAACCAAGTTCAGCAAAAAGAGGAGAAGAAAGCAGCAGGAAGGCGCTTAAAAATTTTGCTGTTCAAGCGAAGACGGTTCTTATATCAAGCGGTGGAATAGGAGGAAATCATTCATTAATAAAAGAACACTGGCCTGATCGACTCGGACCGCCCCCTGAAAACATGATTTCCGGTGTGCCCGCTCATGTGGATGGACGAATGCTTGCCATCGCAGAAGAAGCGGGAGGGAGGCTGGTCAATCGGGACCGCATGTGGCATTACACAGAAGGAATTAAAAACTTTGCTCCTGTCTGGAAAAACCATGGAATCCGTATATTGCCAGGTCCTTCTTCAATATGGCTTGATGCAAAAGGAAAAAGATTCCCATCTCCAAATTTTCCAGGTTTTGATACATTGGGGACACTTCAGACGATCGCGAATTCAGGATTTGACTATTCCTGGTTTATCCTTACTCAAAAAATCATTGAAAAAGAATTTGCTTTATCCGGATCAGAACAAAATCCTGATCTCACTGAAAAAAGCATAAAAAAAGTCTTAAAGCGAATCTTGCCTGGTCCAACAGACCCTGTAAAGGCGTTTATGGATTATGGAGAAGATTTTGTGGTTGAAAACAATTTGGAGGATTTGGTCAGGGGAATGAACAAGCTGGCAGGCTCGAATCTGTTAAATGTTAATGACATTGAAAAGCAATTGGAATCACGGGATCGTGAAATGGATCATTCGTTTACAAAAGATCTTCAAATCACAGCGATCCGCGGGGCAAGAAACTACGCTGGAGACAAATTGATTCGGGTTGCCCCTCCCCATAAGATCCTTGATCCGGAAAATGGTCCGCTGATTGCAGTGCGGCTGCATATCGTAAGCCGCAAAACGCTTGGTGGACTTCAAACAGATTTATCAGGCCGGGTGCTGAACCATTCAGGTAAAGTTGTTGAAGGTCTCTATGCAGCAGGTGAAGCCTCGGGATTTGGAGGAGGCGGTTTGCATGGCTACCGTGCGCTTGAAGGGACCTTCCTCGGCGGCTGTTTATTTACAGGGCGTGAAGCTGGAAGGGCAATGGCACGTGAAGCGGCGGAGAAAAACTAAATAAATAATTTTGACTTACTTAATTTTTAGCTCAGGAGAGGTCCGTGTTCCCGTACATTGAAAATTCATTTTCTATCTTTATTATTCTCAAGAAAAGAGGGGTACTGATAAAATGCTTGAATGGAAAGAGGTTATATAGTAAATTGTTAATTGAGAGTGATTATCAATTTCAAATAATAAAACTTTATAACTGCAAAGATAGGATGGTTTATTTGACGCAAATGAATGATCAAACCACAGACTCACCGCTTTCAAAAGTAATACGGGAACGCCGTTCGATAAAAGCGAATTATACAGACGATCCGGTAGATGAATCACTGATCATGGACATTCTTGATGATGCTGTTTGGGCACCGAATCACGGTCTGAGGGAACCATGGCGGTTTATCTTCGTCTCTTCTGAGGAAAAAGAAAACTTTTTAGAAAAGCTGGTACTAACCTTTCCTAAAGAAATGCAGGAAAACAGGCGTCAGTATTTTAAACAGCCGGCAGCATTTCTTATCATCGTTGTACCGGAAGATCCTCGCCAAAAACAGCGCGAAGAAGATTTTGGAGCAGTAAGCTGCCTTATACAAAATTTTCAGCTGCTGGCCTGGGAGAAAAAGCTTGGTGTTGTGTGGAAAACGAATCCGCATATAGTTGATCCTAAGGTGCGATCTTTGCTTGGGGTGAAACCGGGTGAAAAAATAATTGGATTCTTGCATCTTGGTTTCTTTAAAGAAGAGTCCATTCCATTAGGAAGAACACGGACAAATCCCCGTGAGAAGTTAACGAGATTTCAGGATATTTAATGAGGATGTTTTCTAAATAAAATAAAAGGACAGGTGATGACCATGCTAAGTCAAACATTAATTAAAGGGTTAAATGATCAAATGAATTATGAGTTCTACTCCGCTCATATTTATCTGGCTACAGCAGCTTACTGCTCAAATGAAAGTCTCGATGGTTTTGCGAACTTCTTTCTTGCCCAGGCAGAAGAAGAGCGTTTTCACGCGATGAAATTTTATCAGTTTATTATCGATATGGGTGTTCGTGCAGAAATTGACAGCATGGCTAAACCAAATAATCAATTTGATTCTGTTCTGGAGGCATTTGAGAAATCTTTGGCTCATGAAAAAGAAGTTACAAAGCGGATTTATGCTTTAGCCGATTTAGCCTTGGACGAACGGGAGCATGCCACAATGAATTTCCTGAACTGGTTTATAGAAGAGCAAGTAGAAGAACAGGCGACTTTTGATGCGATTATTCAAAAATTAAGAAGAATCGACAAAGACAGCAATATGTTTTATATGCTTGAAAATGAATTAGGGAAACGGACTTTTGATGGAGCGAACGAAAAATAAAAGTATAAATTAAGGAGGAGGCTGGGACAAATTGTCTCAGCCTCTTTGACCGGTTCGCTGTGCTTCTGGTGAACGCTTTCCGCAGGGACGGCGCTGAGACCTACTGGGTTCTAAAGTAACCGTTATATACTGCAGGAGCAGCCACGTTCGCTCCGCTCTCCTACTACCATATAATAAATATATTATCATTTTTAAAACTATTTTTTAGTTTTGTCCCAACCTCTTTTTTAAGTAATCGATTATTATTTATTTACTAGAGTGGATGGTTTTGAAACTTTGAGCTAATCTGTGCGTAGTAAAGAGAAAGCGAAGAAAATGCAGGGGGAGTTTAAATGGAACTTGATTTTTTCTGGATTGGAGCAGGTCTGACCGCAATGGGCTACTTCATAGGAAGCGGGTTAAAAACAAGCAGAAGTCCCAAAATGGGCTTTTTAGGAATGAGCGGCGATCAAACATTAATGAAAACAGAAGATTTGGCTATTTTTCTCCCGATGAGCAAAGAAGAGATAGAAGAATTATTTGTACAGTACCCAAGTGCCCCAAGGATTGTTGTAAACGGCACAACGTATGTAAACTGGGAGGTTTTTTCTGACTGGCTGTCGAAAACAGATACGTACCGTCCTTAAATTACCAGAAACATAATAATTGTAAGTAACAGCGTTAAAATTGGAATAGAGCCTAGGACAAATTGTCAAAGGCTTTTAGGCGGCTTAACTGTGTTTCATATGAATTTTCTTTCCTCCTCAAGTCGCCTCCTTTCTAACCCTCCCCCCATAATTATGAAAAAACTCCCCCTTTTTTTCCATTCATCAGTTATATTAAAGCCTTTTTTTTGTTTTAATCATAAGTTAATCTTATTGATATACTGTAATTTTATCGAATTTACTTATAAATGTGTTTTCGTTATCCTTACGATAAAGGAGGCGGTTAAAATGGACTTATTGCTAATTTTCTTTACAGGCATCGCGGCCACCACGCTTGGAACGCTTGCAGGGGGAGGGGGGCTCATCAGTCTGCCTATGATGCTGCTGATCGGAATGCCGGTTCATTCAGCGATTGGAGCAAACAAGGTGTCCAATACTTTCAGCTCGTTTTCCGCTTTTGTTTATCTAGTCAGGAGAAAACAGGTTAATGTAAAAGAATCAATTTGGCTCCTGCCGGTAAGCCTGGTTGGAGGAGGGACCGGTGCTGCAATTGCCTCATTTTTGTCATCTCAGACGATGACAATCGCTGCTATATTTCTGCTGATTTTTGCCATGGTAACTTCTTTTTTCAGTAAAGCTTCATTTGAAAAAACAGAGCCGTTTAAAATAAAGCCTGCAAGTGCTGCTGGGGTTTACGGGATAGGTGTGTATGACGGACTTTTCGGACCTGGCCAAGGAACGCTGATGCTTTATTTATTCAGCTGGCTTGAAATTTCATACTTAAAAGCGGTAGGCCTTGTCCGTCTCGCCACTTTTTCATCCTGCATCGGGGCAGCAGCGGTTTATATCACAGCTGGCCACATCATGTGGGGACTGACACTCGCTTTAATGGCAGGTTCCTGGATTGGTGCACAAACGGGAGTAAGGCTGGCGCAGCGAATGAAGACCGCGTATGTAAAGCCAATGCTCCGGATCATTACTCTGCTGCTAATTATTCAGCTCTTGATCGAATACTTGAAATGATTTTATAAATAGATTGCGTGTATATAGAAAATTTGAAATAATTGTATTTATCGTTGCTTTAACCAACGTGTGAAAACGCTTCTAATTATGAAAAGAAACAAAACAAATTAAAAGGGGAAATTGGATGAAAGTCGTCTTATTATTCGGACCACAGGCTGTCGGTAAAATGACAGTGGGACAGGAACTATCCAAAATTACAGACTTAAAATTGTTTCATAATCATATGACGATCGATTTACTCGTTCCGTTATTTGATTTTAGCCCGGAAATGTGGAGATTAACCACATTGTTTCGTGAGGAAATTTTTAAGGAGTTTGCCAGAACCAATCAATACGGATTAATTTTCACTTTTGTATGGGCGTTTGATTTGCGGGGAGATTGGGAGTTTCTCGAAAAGGTCAGTTCCATATTTACTGAAAGTGGGGGAGAGGTCTACTATGTGGAGCTCGAAGCCGAACTGAAAGAAAGGCTTGAACGAAATGTAAGTCCAAACCGTCTTCAGGAAAAGCCGACGAAAAGGAATATAAAACAATCCGAAGAGAACCTGCTGGAGTCTGTTCAAAAACACCGGCTAAACTCCATGCCGGGATAAATACAAAAAGAACATTATATAAAAATAGATAACACAAACTTAAACGCAAAAGAAACAGCAAAAAAGATTAAAGACTTTTTTACTTTATAAGTAAAAACAGAAGACCGAGACGTACTTGTCCCAGCCTCTGTCAATCCTATTATCCGATGTCGCCTGCATTCGTTCCTGCTAACCGCCCTGTTACAAGAGCTGAGGTGATGTTATATCCGCCGGTGTAGCCATGGATATCGAGCAGTTCACCACAAATAAACAATCCTTTGCATTTTTTTGAGTGCATTGTTTTAGGCTCAATTTCTTTAACGGAAACTCCGCCTCCGGTCACAAAGGCTTTTTCAATGGATTGTGTTCCATTGACGGAAAGCTCAAAGGATTTCATCAATTGTGCCATCAGCCGTATTTTATCGCCAGCGATGGTACCTGCCTGCTGATCCGGATCAATTTCTGCGCGTTCCATTAAAAAGTGAAGATAGCGCTCCGGGATTTTCCCCTTCCACACATTCTTGACCGCTTTTTTTGCTTCTTCCTTTGCTTCCTTATGCATCTGCTGAAAAAGCTCCTCTCCTTTAATAGAAGGAACGGCATCGATCCGTATCGTTACAGGGTCGCCTTTTTGCTTTTTCATTTCTTTGACTACATACTGGCTGCAGCGCAGTATAGCTGGACCGGATAAACCAAAATGAGTAAAGAGCATGTCCATTTCATGAGTTACAAGCGGCTTTTCTTTTTTGTTCAGCACGCTGACAGCAGCTCCTCTGAGAGCAAGTCCCTGAAGCTCGCGATTTTGTATAAAGGGTTCTTGTGAGAGAAGCGGCACTTCGGTGGGAAACAGTTCGGTCACAGTATGTCCCGCTTTTTCAACCCATGGATACCCATCACCGGTTGAACCGGTTTGAGGGACGGATTTTCCCCCTACTGCAAGAACAACAGCGTCCGCTTTTATTTCATCGCCGTTCACAAGAGAAATTCCTTCAACTTCCCCGTTGCCGACTAAAAGATCCCGAACCTCGACATTCGTTCGGATCTCCACGTTCAATTCTCCAAGTCTGCGCAATAGGGCATCCACTACCGACTGGGCTTTATTTGATACGGGAAACATACGTCCGTGGTCTTCCTCTTTCAGTGCAACTCCGAGTCCTTCAAAAAAATCAATGATATCTTCGTTGTTAAAAACAGAAAAAGCACTGTATAAAAATCGGCCATTTCCGGGAATATGTTTAATGATTTCTTCTACTGGAAGACGGTTCGTCACATTGCATCTGCCGCCGCCTGATATGGCCAGCTTCTTTCCGAGCTTTGTTCCTTTATCCACAAGGAGGACATGTTCTTTTTTCTCCCCGGCGGCAATAGCAGCCATCAGCCCGGAAGGTCCTCCTCCTACAACGATCACATCATATTTCATCCTTTTCACCATCTTTTCCTGTACGTTCACTTGCCTTATTTTATCCTGCTCAGTTTGGATGTTCAATCATTTCTCTTATTCATAACAGAAAATCAATTGTCAATCAAAGAATGGAGTAGTACACTATTGGTTAGTGTCGAAATATGAGTTTTCCTTAGATTAGGAAGTGAATAGATCAAAATGTCCACATCAACATTAGTAAGAGGAACCTTTATTTTAACGTTAGGTACGTTTATATCGAAATTTTTAGGGCTGTTTTATGTCATCCCTTTTTATGCGCTTCTGGGCAATGAAGAAGGACCGGTATCGCTTTATTCATATGGTTATGTTCCCTATACAATCTTTCTTTCCATCGCAACGGCGGGGGTGCCGCTTGCGGTTTCGAAATTTATTGCCAAATATAATGCGCTCGAGGAGTATGAGATCGGACGAAGGCTTTTCAGGTCCGGGCTTTGGTTCATGACCTTATCAGGTTTTATTTCTTTTTTAATTATGTTTTTGTTTGCACCATTTTTTGCTGAATTGGCAATTCCTGCAAACGAGCAGAAGATATCTGCTGATCAGGTCACGACCGTTATACGCGCAGTGAGCTTTGCCCTTATTATTATACCTTTTATGAGTTTAATACGGGGATTTTTCCAGGGGCATCAGTCAATGGGGCCAACAGCTGTTTCAAATGTAGTGGAGCAAATTGTTCGAATCGTCTTTTTGCTCGTCGGCGTATATGTAGTCCTTTATCTCATGGATGGTTCTATTACAACCGCCATTGCTGTCGCAACATTTGGTGCGTTTGTTGGAGGAGCTGCTAGTTTAGCTTTATTAATCTGGTATTATTTTAAACGAAAGCCTCATCTGGATAAAATGCTCGAAAAAGATCGGGGCAGGGTGGATGTATCGCTTAAAGAAATGTATAAGGAAATTGTTCTGTACTCAATTCCGTTTGTCCTGGTAGGGGTGGCCAATCCACTCTTTCAATTGATGGATATTCTTACCTTTAACCGTGCCATGGCTGAAATTGGCCTTGCAGCAGTATCGGATTTTCAGTTTGGGATTTTAACGTTTACTACACATAAACTTGTGATTATTCCGGTTTCTCTCGCCACAGCCTTTGCGATGACATTGATTCCTGTCATTACCAGCACCTTTTCAAAAGGAAACTGGAAATCTTTAAATCAGCAGATGGATCAAACCTTTCAAATTCTATTGTTCTTAACCATGCCGGCTGCCATCGGTCTTTCATTGCTGGCTGAACCGGCCTATACCGTATTCTACGGGTACAGTGAACTTGGCACTGAAGTGCTGCGGACATATTCACCCGTTGCCATTCTTTTTGCTCTGTATACCGTAACAGCTGCTATGATGCAGGGGATCAACGAACAGCGTTGGAGCGTTCTGAGCTTGCTTGTTGGTCTGCTGGTCAAGCTGTCAATCAATATTCCGCTGGTACAGCTTTTTGAAGTGCAGGGGGCAGTGCTTGCGACAGCCATTGGCTATTTGGCAGCGATCATAATTAATCTGATTGTTCTGCGTCATTTTGCTGCATACAAGTACCGTAAAGTGGTAAGACGCACAATGCTTATGATTATTTTTAACGTCGTTATGGCTGTGCCAGTTTTAATCATTTACTTTGGGCTTGCGTCCTTCATGAACCCGGAAAGCAGGCTGCAGGCTTTGCTCATCCTCGCGATATGCGGTATTGTTGGAGTGTTCGTTTATTTTGTTTTAAGCTTGAAAACACGTTTAGCAGATCAGCTGTTTGGAGACCGGATCACGAGACTCCGAAAGCGATTTACATCATAGATCACGAAAAGCCGGTTCATAAGCCGGCTTTTGGTCTGTAAAAAAGGAGGAAGCTCATTGAGATTAGATAAACTACTGGCAAATATGGGCTATGGCAGTCGAAAAGAAATGAAAAAATTATTAAAATCAGGCGCCGTAATCGTAGAAGGGACGCCTGCAAAAGAAGGCAAGATGCAGATTGACCCTTTAAAAGAGGAAGTGACTGTAAACGGTGAAAAAATTATTTACCGTGAGTTTATTTATATACTATTGAATAAACCACCTGGTGTTATTTCAGCAACAGAAGACCGGCAGCACGAGACGGTAATCGACCTCTTGCCAGTCGAACTATCTGTTTTTGATCCTTTTCCGGTTGGACGGCTGGATAAAGATACGGAAGGTCTGCTTTTATTAACAAATGACGGACAGCTTTCCCATCAACTGCTGTCTCCAAAGAAACATGTCCCTAAGACGTATTTTGCAACCATTGATGGGGAAGTAACAAACGAAGATGCTGAAGCGTTCAAAAAGGGAGTCATGCTCGATGACGGGTACGTAACAAAACCTGCTGATTTGATCATTATCAAATCGGGGACGGTCTCAGAAATTGAACTGACCATTATGGAAGGAAAATTTCATCAGGTTAAACGAATGTTTCAGTCGGTCGGCAAGGAAGTCACGTATTTAAAACGGCTTTCGATGGGCTCGCTGAAACTGGATCCGTCACTTGCACTTGGCGAATTCCGTGAGTTGACGCCACACGAGCTTGAACAACTTCAAAATGGGAAATAAAAGAAACAGCCCTTTCCGAAAAACGGAAAGGGCTGTCTTTAGCTATCTTACGAGATTTTCACTTTTTTGTGTGTCGTCGTCCATTTGCCACGACTAGGACTGCTCACTAAATCGTTATAGGCTAACACATTCAAATCTCTTTGAATGGTGCGAGGTGTGATGCCAAATTCATCAACCAAATCATTTGTTGTTACCGTTCCATTTTCTTTGATGAACATGTACACAGATTTGATGCGAGTCAGCATCCGATTCGTAGTTGGTTTCAAAAAACCACTCTCCCTCATCTTTTTTTCATGGGCAATAACTGCAATAAACCTCTTTGTTGAGTATCGCTCAACGACACATTTTTTTGGTTGCCTCACGACAGCCCCTTTTCGTTAAAATTCGACAATCTCATTGTCTGACAATTTCATTGTACAATTTATTGAATGATTTTTCTAGTCCGAAGGGCAGTTTTTACATGGCATTTACATTTTAACAAGTTTATTTTGGAGGATGTTTTGGAAAAAATGACTCCCTTTTCCTGATACTTCCGTATAAAAGAGAGAAGGAGTTGTTGAGAAAAATGCTGAATGTTGACATAAAAGAAGGCGGTTATGCGCCAAATGATGCCAGAATTGAAAATGTTTGTTTTTCTGTTGGACCGGGAGAGCTTGTTGCCATGATCGGAGCAAACGGAGCAGGAAAAAGCACAACAATAAAAGCGATAATGGGACAGCTGCCATTTCTCGATGGAGAAGTAGAGATATTAAAAGGAATCCGCTACTCATTTATTCCGGAAAGACCGGTTTTTTATGAAGATTTAACACTATGGGAGCATATAGAATTTGTTGCTGCAGTTGAAGATCTTGAAAAATCAGAGTGGGAGCCGCTCGTTCAGTCATGGCTGTCTCGCTTTCGCCTGGAGCGTGTCATTCATGATTTGCCAGGATCCTTTTCCAAAGGCATGCAGCAAAAATCCATGCTTATATTAGCTATAATGTCAAAGCCTTCTTTATGGATCATTGATGAACCCTTTATGGGGCTCGACCCATCCGCTGTAAAGCTGCTCTTAGAAACGCTTCAAGAAGAGCGGCAAAGAGGAGCCGGTATTTTGATGTGCACCCATGTACTTGATACGGCGCAAAGAATAGCGGATCGGATTTTGATCATGAGTCAAGGCGCCCTCTATGTATCAGGTACACTCTCTGAAGTGCTTGAAGCCTGTGATGTGCCTCATGGAACATTGTACGACTGCATTCCGGAAGGAGATCTCTAATCATGCCTCTTACACTTTTCAGAGATCGGTTAAAGAAAGATTGGCGCTATCAAAAAGATGTCTGGTCAAGCGTCATGGACTGGACAATTGTCTTCTATTTGATTTTTCCTGCCCTTTTCTTCAGTGGCTTATTTTACCGGTCGCTTTGGACCCGTCCTCCTGAGTGGTTCGACATGATTAACCCGCTTGGCTGGGTATTGCTGTTTTTCTTTTTTACTCTGTCCGGAAAATGGCGTACATACCTTTTTGAAGCAGATGCGGTGTTTCTCACAAAACGGCCGGAATGGATTAGCCAAATTTTACAGTCTGCATGGGTTTATAACTTTTTTGCCTCTTTTGTTTTCAGTTTAGCGGCATCGATTATGTTTTTACCTTATACAGTTGGAATAGTAGATGCAACGATTCTTCAAAATATCCTGCTGCTGCTTATGCTGACTATTATTCGCACACTCTGTAAAGTATGCCTTTCCTGGATTGACTTTTCTTTTGCAGGATTTAAAAATGGATGGAGAGCTGCCGCTTTTCTCGGATCGCACTTACTTGTCAGCGCATTAATTATGGCAGGAATCGCTTATACACCGTTGCTTATGCTCATGGCTGTTCCTTTGCTTTTTTATTTAGTTAGAAGAGTGTTCAACAGGACAATGGCTGACCCGAAATGGCTGCCCAATCACGGATTGCAGGAAGCAAAATGGAAGGTGCGCTGGATTCGGCTGATTTTTAGCCTCTCAAAAGAAGTGGAAACGCCGCCTCATACGAAATTCAGAACAAGACCATTGCTATTTCGCAAATCCAGACGGATCATTAGACCGATTACTCCTGTGACCGGAATGCTGGAGCTCTTTTTAAAACATCATTTAAGAAACCCTAAATTTATTTATTATTATCTGCGAATTTTAGCACTCATTATTTTAGCTGCCATATTGATTCCAGTCAGCTGGCTGTTTATTGCTGCAGCTGCTCTTTTAGCTTTAGGCTGTACAGCTATTCATAAAATGATGTGGGAAACGCTTATAGAAAAACATGCGATAGGTGTTAAATACAGATTCGATAAAAGTTATGAGCGTGGGAAAAACTGGACTGCTGCGGCTATGTTCACGCCAATTGTGCTCATAGCATTGGCTGCTCTATTAATATAAGTAAATGAACGTCAGACAATTTCTTCAATGCAGTCAAACAATACGTGCTTGTCACAGAACAATCGATTATAATGATAGACATTACGAAAAAGGGGTGAAGATTCAGTGCCCATTCAATGGACAGAAGAAGTTGAAAAGCATAAAGAGGAAATCATTGAAAACCTTCAGCAGCTCGTACAGATTCCAAGTATCTTAGACGAAGAGAATACAACCGAAGAAGCACCTTTGGGCCAGCCTGTAAAAGATGCGCTGGAGTGGATGCTTACACTCGGGGATAAAGACGGTTTCATCACAAAAAACACTGGAAATCTAGCAGGGCATATTGAAATGGGAGAGGGACGTGACATACTTGGAGTTCTCTGCCATGTAGATGTGGTGCCGGCTGGTGATGGCTGGTCTTTCCCGCCTTTTAAAGGAGTGGTGGAAAATGGAAGGCTTTATGCCAGAGGAGCCATTGATGATAAGGGTCCTACAATAGCTGCCTACATGGCCATGAAAATTCTGCGTAATATGGACGTTTCATTTGATAAACGGGTACGAATGATTGTCGGGACAGATGAGGAAAGTAAATGGCGCTGTGTGGATCATTATTTTGAGCACGAAGAAATGCCATCTATCGGTTTTGCACCTGATGCAGATTTTCCTATTATTCACGCTGAAAAAGGAATAATCGACTTTGATTTATTTTTCAGCAAGAATCTGAAGGATGAGAAAGCACCACATATGGAGATGCGCTCATTTGTGTCAGGTGAAAGGTACAATATGGTGCCGGATCGTGCAAAGACTGTATTAATCCCCGTTTTGGATCAGACCTATCTTCTTCAGGAATTTGAGGAGTATTTAAAGGAAAATGAACTGAGCGGAGATTACTTTATTGAAGACGGCGATTTAACCATTGAATTGTATGGAAAATCCGCTCATGCAATGGAGCCGGATAACGGGGTTAACGCAGGTCTTGCATTACTTTCTTTTCTGCAACAATTTGAACTCGATGTAAACGCGCGTGCGTTCTGCCGATTTGCTCAAACAATGCTGCATCAAGACTCAAGAGGACATAATCTCGGTTTAACAGGAAGCGATGAAATCAGCGGTGATTTAACGATCAATACAGGAAAAATCCGCTACAGTAAAGAAGAGGCTTATTTCGGATTGAATGTCCGCTATCCGGTTACATATGATATGAAAAATGCGCTTTCCAAGCTGACTGCCATGCTTGATCAAAAAGATATTGAAATTAAAAATATGGACGATTCACCGCCCCACCATGTAGATGGGAATGATCCTTTTATTAAGACGCTGCTTCGCGTATACGAAGAGCAGACCAATCAAAAAGGGAAGCTATTGGCTATAGGCGGCGGCACATATGCCAGGTCGCTTGAAAAGGGTGTCGCGTTTGGTGCTCTTTTCCCAGGAAGAGCGGATGTAGCGCATCAAAAGGATGAATATATTGAAATTGAAGATCTTTTGAAAGCAACAGCCATTTATGCACAGGCTATTTATGAGCTTGCCTGCGTAAAATAATTTTCTTTATTCTGCTTGAACTAAAGAGTAATCAGAACCCGTTTCCTTTGAGGACGATCACCGATTCAATTTCAACGAGTAAAAGGAGTGAGTGTAATGGCAATAGTACTTTACAACGATCAATTTGTTTCCCGTGAGGAATGCACAGTGGATATCGAGGATCGTGGATATCAATTTGGAGATGGTGTTTATGAAGTCATCCGAATTTACAGCGGGAAGATGTTTACTGGAAAAGAACACATCACCCGTTTGTTTGAATCTGCTGAAAAGATCAGGCTTGATCTTCCATTTACAAAAGAAGAACTGATAGAAAACCTTTACAAGCTGGTTGAAAAAAACAATCTTCATACCGGAACCATCTATTTGCAGGTAACTCGTGGGACATCTGCACGGCAGCACCAATTTCCTTTAGAAGGAAAACCGGTTTTTACTGCTTATACAAAAGAAGTAGCCAGACCTGAAGCTCAGATGAATGAAGGAGTGAAGGCAATTGTTGCAGAAGATGTACGCTGGTTAAGATGCGATATTAAAAGTTTAAACCTGCTTGGAAATCTTCTCGCTAAACAAGAAGCATACTCACAAGGCAGCTTTGAAGCAATTTTGCACCGTGAAGGTACTGTAACAGAAGGCTCTTCTTCCAACGCATTTATCATCAAAAATAATAAGCTCTTTACACATCCTGCAACCAATTTGATTTTAAATGGCATTACCCGCAGGGAACTGATCCGATTATGTCCTGGAATCGGACTTGAAGTAAAAGAAGAGGCCTTTACGCTTGATGACCTTCTAGAGGCTGATGAGGTATTTATTGCAAGCACCACAGCTGAAATAATGCCTATCGTGCAGATTGACGGGAAAGCAGTTGGAAATGCTGCGCCTGGTGAATGGACTCAAAAACTTCAGTCAGTATTTAAAGCTTCCATTCAGGAACAATGTGGAGAATTAGTAAAGGTTGAAAGATAATAAATGACATGCAGCTGCATCTTATCTGGTCAGGAGAAACCTCTGACTGGGGAGATGCAGTTTTTTAGATGAAATTAAACTATTAAAAAATATGCAGAGCAGGAAAGGCTGATGTTGAATAAAGTATTTGATTTTTGCAGAAAAAACGGCTGGAACTCAATTAGTCCCAGCCATTCCAGCCATTACGATTCAAATCGGAACAAATCACTTGATAGATACCGTTCGCCCGTATCACAAGCGATAAATATAACGACAGAATCCTCCGGCATATTTTTTGCGGTCTCAAGCGCTGCATAACAGGCAGCACCAGAGGATGGACCGACAAGAATTCCTTCTTCGCGAGCTAGTCTGCGTGTTATTTCATAGGCATCCTCATCTTTAATCTTATGAATTTGATCATATACAGATTGATTTAAGATCGAGGGAATAAAGCCGGGGCTGGTTCCTACAAGCTTGTGTTTGCCGGGTTTTCCTCCAGATAAAACGGGCGATCCCGCAGGCTCTACTACATGCACCTGCAGCTCAGGAAAGGCTTCTTTTAAAACTTCCCCAGTACCCGTGATCGTTCCACCTGTTCCTGCTGTTGCAACAAATGCACTAAGCGGTTTTTTCAGCTGTTTCACGGCTTCCATAATCTCTAAAGCAGTTGAATGACGGTGTGCATCCGGATTAGCTGAGTTGTCAAATTGCATAGGCAGGAAGCTGTCCTGAATCTCTTCAGCAAGCTCTTTTGCTCTTTTAATGGCGCCGGGCATTTTATCATCTCCAGGCGTCAGCACAACTTCTGCGCCGTAAGCTTTTAAAAGATTAATCCGTTCAGAAGTCATCGTATCGGGCATGACAAGAATAGAGCGGTAGCCTCTGGCAGCAGCATTCATCGCAATTCCGATCCCTGTATTGCCGCTGGTAGGTTCTATAATCGTTGAGCCCGGCTTTAAAAGCCCCTGCTTTTCTGCTTCAATCATCATGTTAAACGCTGCACGGTCCTTTACGCTCTTGCTTGGATTGTAATACTCAAGCTTTGCATAGACTGCAGCGCCGCCTTTTGGCTGAAGCCGGTTAAGCTTAACGAGAGGGGTATCTCCAATTAGTTCTGCTATATTTTGAACGACCTTCATTCTTCATCATCCTTTCAAACTTTCGATCCAATGATAACTCTTTATATTCTACCTTTAACGGCTTCGTCAATCAATTATGTCTACTTGCTCTAAAAGATATACCAAATGGACGAACAGCGGTATAATAAATAAAAAAGGAAATGTTTAACGGAGGTGTCATTCATGTCCACACCACATTATTTTATAGCGATTGAACTTTCTCCTTTTGTCAAAGAAAAAATTGAAAATCAAAAAAGCAGCTGGCAGGAAACACTTGATTTTAAGCAATGGACACATAAACAGGATCTTCATATTACTCTTGCATTTTTGGGAGCTGTTTCGGAAAAAGTGCTGGCAGAGATCCAGACGCAAATGAAAGAAATCATTCCCGCTTTTCCAAGTGTTTCAATAAGAATTAATCACATTCAGACATTCGGAGAAAAAGAATCTCCGCGTATTTTTTGGGCAGGCCCGAATCGGGGGGATGAAATTCAGCCTTTATACGACCAGGTGCAGAAAATCATTCGATCAGCTGGACTGAAATCGGAAGACCGCCCGTTCAGGCCGCATATTACGATTGCAAAGAAATGGCAGGGGTCAAAAAAATTTCATCCGCCTGAAGATTTTGTTCCGTTTGATATGAAAGTCTCATCGGTCTGCCTGTATCGCATTCATCCGCAGGAAACCCCTAAGTATGAAGTTGTTTCTCAATGCAGATTAAGATAAACAGAGACCTCTAAAAAGAGGAGTGGCAAAGTGGCACAATTGATTAAATTGCAGGACTATGTTTCCAGATATGAAAAAGACAGCCTTCGTTACCCTTCACAATTTGTCCGATTAAAAAAACAGCAATGGTCTAAAATTAAGGAGCAATGGGAAGAAGGCTCTGTTTTTTTAAATGACGAGGATGCGAAGCAGTTTAGAAATGATATTCAAGGGAAAGAGGGTCTTGTTAAACGCTTTAGGAAAATCTGGGTGAAAGAAGAGGAGCATCCTCTGTCTGAAGCGGCAGAACAGCCGTCAGAAAGTGACTCCTTTAATTTTGAACCCAAAGTGTATTACCGCCCCGACACCCTTGATGATTTGAAGCATCTTTATATGGATCAGCTTTATCAGATTCAGCTGACATGGGCGAGTTCTACACTCACAGAAAAATCGTATGTGGACGGCAAATATGCAAGAGAAGAACCGCTCCGTTTTTTTCTTCAGCGATTTCCCGATACGTATCTTGTTATGTATGAACCTGTAATGCTCATCAAAAAGGCACCTATTGAGCTGGATATCCTGGTATTTACACCGACGGAACTTTGGTGCATTACTCTTCTTGAAGATGCGGATCAGTCCGCTTATCTTGGTTCAATGAATCGATTCTGGACGGTAAAAGCGGGTGAACAGGAAAAAAGAATGTTAAATCCATCTATTTCTCTGGACAGGACCGAAACCATTATTAAGGGGTTATTTAATCAGCAGAACCTTGACTTTCCGATCAGAAAAGCGATTATATCCAGGAATGGATACATTGATTTTAAAGATGCTCCTTATGGTTTAACTTTACTTGATAAAAAGAGTTTTCCTGACTGGTTCTCTCAGCAGAGAAGCATGCGTGCGCCATTAAAAGGTGCTCAGCTTCGGGCGGTTAAGACTGTACTGGACCTTACCCAGACGACTTCAGTCAGAAGAATGATGTGGTCCGAGGAACTTCAGGAGACGGATCTGCCGGAGAATTCAGAATGAAAGTGATTTTTATCGTGAACCCCCATGCGAAAAACGGCTATGCCTATAAGCGGTTTTTAGCTGTAAAGAACAAGGGGGAAGCGAATTCAATCGAATACTGGGTTACTTCAGCACCCTTTGAGGCAGTTGAAAAAATTAGGCACTACTGTGAAAATCATGTTCATGAGAAGACTCTTTTTGCAGGAATTGGGGGAGACGGGACGATGCATGAGCTGGTCAATGCGACAGCAAGGTTTCCTCATGCATATGTAACATCTATTGCTGCAGGATCGGGCAATGATTTTGCACGGCATTTTTCTTCATTTCCTCTTCTGCCGGAATCGTTTCACGAACTTTCGAATTGGGACGGCACGAATGAAAAACATGATGCCGCACGTTTCAAAGGACAAAAGACTGGATGGTTTGTTAATAACCTCGGAATTGGATTTGATGCAGCAGTGGCAAATTCATCGAACCGTTCCAGGTTTAAAAAATGGCTGAATCGAATAAAGCTGGGAAAATTGATTTACGTATACTATTTGATCTACCATCTTATAAGCTATAAACCTCAGTCTATGAAGGTCCAAATCGATGGCAAAACGTTAAACCTGAAGAAGGTTTGGTTTATTACAATAGCTAACCAGCCTTACTATGGAGGAGGCATGATGATTGCCCCTTATGCAAGGTCAGATGACGGGATGCTTGATTTGACAATCGTGCACCATTTATCACGTCTGAAATTTCTTACCGTCTTTTTTTCTGTCTTTTTTGGTGGTCATCTGCGCTTTAAAGAGGTGACAACTGAACAAGGAAAACAGATAAAAGTGGAAACAGAAGAACAGGCTCTCATTCATGCCGACGGAGAGTTTGGGGGCAGCTTAATTCGAAATCATCCGATATATGTCGAAGTAGAACCGAAAAGCTGGTCATTTGTCCCATCGAAAAAACAAGGGTCTTGACGAAAGCACCCTCTAAACGATAGAATTTTAAAAAGGATAGCTATTGTCTTTTACAGCACCAATAGCTATCCTTTTTTTATTTTTTTATGAAAATGATCCAAGTGCTGCTAAGGCGAATGATGAATTTAAAGCATCGATAGGATTGAAGCTTAAACGGAAAATTTTTCTTTAAAGACAAAGACGTAGAAGGTGAATGAATTTGGAACACTTGTTTGATAAAGAATGGGAAATCATGTCGGCAGGCGGGGCCTCTGGTGAAGCTTTTTTCGCACGGCTTGACGAAGAAAAACTATTCTTAAAACGCAATTCTTCCCCTTTCATTGCTGTCCTTTCAGCGGAGGGAATTGTCCCTCGCTTAAAATGGACAAAGCGTCTTGAGAATGGTGATGTAATTACAGCCCAGCATTGGCTGAACGGTCGTGAACTAAAGGCAGATGAGATGGCAGGAGCAAGAGTGGGGAAACTGCTCAAAAAAATTCATAGCTCCAAAGCATTGACCTCCATGCTGCGCCGTTTGGGAAAAGAACCGTATGAAGCATTCGTGATGCTGGACGAAGTAAAGTCCACTCTGGATATAGAATTAAATATGTTAAAACCAGTACGGGAAGCTATTGAATTTTTACACGAACATGCCAAAAAAGTAACGACAGGCGACTATGTGGTGTGTCATGGCGATGTAAATCATAATAATTGGCTGCTGTCTGAAGTGGATGAACTGTTTTTAATTGACTGGGATGGCGCTATGCTGGCAGATCCTGCTGTAGATGTCGGAATGCTTTTATACTGGTACATACCGGAAAAAGACTGGGAACAGTGGATGGAACAATATGGTGAATCACTAACCGATCACTTCCGCATCCGCATGAAATGGTATGCCGTATGTCAGGCTCTTTTTATGCTGCAGTGGCAAAAAGACAAAGGGCGTCTGCACGACGTAGCCAAGTGGATGAACTTTTTGCAGCGGTGTTTTCAAAGTGACTGTCCGAATGAGAACAAGAAATAGCCCGGTGCCTTTTCTAAGAAACCATTTAGAAAAATGCCGAGGCTATTTTTAATGAGAAGAAGAGGTGCAAGAAAATGAGAACGAGAAATAAACCTTGGGCTGCCGAGCGGCTTGCAGATTACCCTCACTACGCAGTGCCTGTCCCGGAAGATATTAAGGGAAGTTGGTCAGAGGAATTTGGCAATCACAATCCTTTACACATCGAAGTAGGAACGGGTAAAGGCCGCTTTGTTACAGAGATGGCTCGAGCCAATCCGGATGTCAATTACATTGGCATCGAGCTTTCCGAAAGCGTAATTGTCACGGCACTTGATCGTGTTATTGAAGCTGAACTTCCCAACGTTAAGCTGTTGAATATCAACGCAGAAGACCTGACAGCTGTTTTCGAAAAGGGAGAGGTTCAGCGTGTGTATTTAAATTTTTCTGACCCGTGGCCAAAAAACCGCCATGAAAAAAGAAGATTAACCTATAAAAAGTTCTTGGATTTATACAAAACTGTGCTTCCTGAAAAAGGGGAGATTCATTTTAAAACGGATAACCAGGGCTTATTTGAATATTCCCTTCAAAGCTTTTCTGCGTATGGTCTTTTATTGACATTCGTAAGCCTTGACCTTCATAAGAGTGATTTTGAAGGAAACATCATGACCGAGTATGAAGAAAAGTTTTCTAAAAAAGGACAGCGGATTTATCGCTGTGAAGTACAATATCAATAGATTTCCTGCAGAACGTTTCGATGACGTTCTGTTTTTTTGTTATACTAATGCTGGAAGCGTATTCAATTAAAGGAGTGATGAAGATGGATTCGTTCAGCTTTGGAGAATGGACACTAAGATGGCTCGACGGAGGAGTCACCAATATGGATGGCGGTGCTATGTTTGGCGTGGTTCCAAAACCGCTGTGGTCAAAAAAATACCCTGTCAACGATCAAAATCAAATTGAACTGCCTACTGAGCCCATTCTGATTGAAATGGACGGACACCGGGTCTTGCTCGAATCGGGCGTAGGGGCTGGGAAGTTAAGTGAAAAACAAAAACGAAACTATGGCGTGACGAGAGAATCACATATGACAGAATCCCTCAATAAGCTGGGAATGAAAGCAGAGGATATTGATATTGTCATAATGACGCATATGCATTTTGACCATGCTGGCGGTTTAACCCGCAAAGAAGGCGGGGAGCTTGTTTCGGCTTTTCCTAATGCGAAAATATACGCGTCAAAAGTGGAATGGGATGAAATGAGAGCTCCGAATATTCGCTCGAAAAATACATACTGGGAAGAAAACTGGAAATCAATCGAGGATCAGGTCCTACCTTTTAATGGGGAGATTTCGATTTTGCCAGGCTTAAAAATGATTCATACGGGCGGTCACAGTGATGGACACTGCATTGTGCTTTTGGAACAGAACGGGGAAACGATGATTCATATGGCAGATCTGATGCCTACGCACGCTCACAAAAATCCTTTATGGGTACTAGCTTATGATGACTATCCTATGAATTCAATAGCAGCAAAGCAGAAATGGATAAAAAAAGGGATACAAGAAAACTGGTGGTTCATTTTTTACCATGATTCCTTTTACAGGGCAGTAAAATGGGATCAGGATGGAAAGGAAATAATTGAGTCTGTAAAAAGACATTCTTTTGGTGATTAATAGAAAAGAATAAGTTGTCTCAGATTTAGACGCGGGCTATTTTGCTATCTACAGTCGGGGTTGAGACGAAAATTCCTTTCTGCCAACCTGCGAAATAACCTTTTAAGGAGGGGAAAGTTGAAATGACACCTGAAGTCAATCTTCCTGTCCGTGTGACTGAAGTACCTGATTTAAGGGAGGCAGTGGGCTGGGGGAGGAGAGATCAAGATTATCCTCTCTTGCTTGAACGCTGTAATTTCTGGGCAGGGATCCGCAATGAAAAAGGTTTGCTGATTGGATTTGGATATGTGGCAGGGACCGGTCTTGAGCATGGGTATATGGAGGATGTTATGATTCATCCTCACTACCACAAGAGAGGACTTGGCGGTATGCTGGTCTCAATGCTGCTCAATGAAACTGCAGTGCACGGAATAGAGATCGTCACTGTAACCTTTGCTTCTAAGCACACATCTTTCTATGAACATAATGGATTTGTTCTATGTGATGGAGGCATTTGGCGGAAAAAGTGTGTAGTTCTATCATATGCAAGAATATAAAGGCATTACTGTTTTGCTTGTTCCTTCCGGCCTATGACACCAAAAAGAGTTATCCCGGCTGCCACTCCAATTGAGATAGAAATTAACCGGCTGACATCAAGAAGTTCCGGTGCGAAAAATAAATAAAATAAGCAGACAAAGCAGCTTAATGACAGAAAAGAGAGTAAAAAACGAATTACGCTCTTTTTAAGGGCCTCAGCGGGACTATTCTTTAACTGAATAGCTGCTTTTACGATGAAAAAAATAAATAAACCAAAGAGAAAGGCAATGTAAAACAAGACAAAAGGGAAAAACGCTGGATGTGCTGTATTTGTAAACATGCCCCATGCAATGATAACTGTACTGGTTATAAAAACGATAAACAACATGACCAGCAGCCTCACTGTTGCCATTCGTCAGTTCCTCCTTGTTTTGCAGCATACCAAATTCTTCGTGACAGACTGCATAAAAAGATTCCTGTCACTGATAAGACAGGAATCTTTTACTCTCAAATTTTATAAACATCCATTACAGTGCCTGTTTTTGCATCTGCAATAAATTCAAATTGCTCTAACTCATTTCCCTGATGACGGGAGATGCCCCCGCGGTAAACCTGATTTTTAATTGCAAGAATTTCATGCTCTTCGGGTTTCATTTGAATCCATGAACCATCAATTGATCCGCGCTTTTTAAATTGATTTTTAACGTCCTGAAGTACTTTATCGGCAGGAACAGAAACTGCTTTTGACGTGCCCTGGCTGATGGCATACCCTGCAGCTAAGCCGACTGCTGCTCCGATTGTAACATCCTTCCAATTCATTTGATCTCACCTCCGAATTGCTCAAACTATCCTAAGTATACAGAATTCTTCTGTGTAAATCACCTATCTTTTCCATTCCGGCTGAATTGTTCTAAACAGTGGCAAGTCGAAAGAAAGTTCTGTAAAATAAACATGAATCTACATATGGCAGGTAACTACGAGAGGGGATTTTTTTGTGAATCAAGATACACTGGCTTTATTTAAAACGTTAACAGAGCTTCCGGGAGCACCGGGCAATGAGCATGCGGTCCGGGCTTTTATGAAGCAGGAGCTCTCCAAATACTCCGATGAAATCGTACAGGATGGTCTTGGAAGCATTTTTGGACTGAAAAAAGGTCCTCAGGATGGGCCAGTTGTGATGGCAGCTGGACATATGGATGAAGTTGGTTTTATGGTAACAGGAATAACTGACAATGGCATGCTGCGCTTTCAGACGCTTGGCGGGTGGTGGAGTCAGGTTTTGCTTGCCCAGCGGGTTGAAATCATAACAGATGCAGCTCCTGTTACAGGTGTGATCGGCTCCATCCCTCCTCATTTATTAAGTCCTGAGAAACGGGCAAAACCAATGGATATTAAAAATATGCTGATTGATGTAGGGGCAGACGACAGGGAAGATGCTGAATCGATGGGGATTCGTCCCGGTCAGCAAATTGTACCGATTTGTCCATTTACACCGATGGCGAATCATAAAAAGATTCTGGCAAAAGCCTGGGATAATCGCTACGGCTGCGGGATCTCGATCGAATTGCTAAAGGAACTGCAGGGAGAAAGCCTAAATTCTACGCTTTACAGCGGAGCGACGGTGCAGGAGGAAGTCGGACTCAGAGGTGCGCAAACTGCAGCTAATCTGATCAAACCGGATATTTTCTTCGCAATGGACGCCAGCCCTGCAAATGATATGACTGGAGACAAAAACGAATTCGGTCAGCTCGGAAAAGGAACCCTTTTGCGTATACTGGACCGCAGTATGGTAACGCACAGGGGAATGAGAGAATTTGTTCTGGATACAGCCGAATCCAACAGCATACCATATCAGTATTTTGTATCTGCCGGAGGAACAGACGCAGGACGTGTCCATACATCCAATGAAGGTGTGCCAAGTGCTGTAGTGGGCATCTGTTCCCGTTATATTCATACGCATGCTTCCATGATTCATATTGATGATTATGCTGCTGCAAAAGAATTGCTTGTAAAGCTTGTAAAATCCTGCGATCGTTCTACAATTGAATCGATTCGTCAAAATTCATAATTCTAATGACTGAGTCAATTGTGGTAGCAGCCGGCACGCAAAACAAAGCAAAAATTGCAGCGATTGAGAAAGCATTCCATTCTTTATCATACGAGTCTTATCGTATAGTACCCACTGAGGCTTTATCTCAAGTAAGCCAGCAGCCCTTTGGTGATGAAGAAACCATGACAGGTGCAGTTAATCGTGCCAGTAATGCTCTGCTATTAACCTCAGACGCGCGCTTAGGGATTGGCCTGGAAGGAGGCGTCGTGGAGACATCTCATGGTCTTTTCCTGTGCAACTGGGGAGCATTGAAGGATAAGGATACCGATGAGCCCATTCTGGCCGGAGGAGCGCGAATTCGCCTCCCGAATGAAGTAGCGGATCAATTACGGCTTGGTGGAGAACTTGGGCCTGTTATGGACCGCTTCAGCCAAAGAAAAGAAATTCGCCAGCAGGAGGGTGCGGTCGGTATTTTTACAGCAGGCCGCATGACGCGTGCTGATATGTTTTCACATATCGTAACTCTCCTTTTGGGACAATGGGAAATGAATAAGTAAAAATATAACCAGTTTTAACAGGAAAGCCTTCAAAACAAGATACACAGTTATGAAGGCTTTCCTTTTTTTGCGGGGAATCGGATGTCTAAGGAGGAATGGCATTGGAAATCTTTACTTTTAAAAAAGAAGACGGCAAACGTATTGAAGCTTTTGATTCCAATTTTGTGATGTCCCGTATTACCCAAACCTTCAGCCCCTCCATGATCGGGTGCATGTACCTTGAAGAAAACGGAGTGATCGGCTATCATCAGGCCGTAATGCCTCAGCTGCTTTTGATTGTAAAGGGAGAAGGGGAAGTCCGGAGCAATAACGGGGAGTATTTTCATGTGAAAACTGGAGATGCTGTATTTTGGGGAAAAGACGAATGGCATGAAACAAGGTCGGAGGAAGGCTTGATGGCCGTTGTGATCGAAAGTGAAGAATTGACCCCATGGGACTATATCAAAAAATAGAGCTCTGTCTTTTCCTAGGGTGTGAAAAGAGTCGTTGATCAATTTTTTGCAAAGATGAAGTAAGATTTGGATTATTTTTAGAGATAGGGGACATGATGGATGAAAGCTGTTCAAGTGACTGGATATGGCGATGTGGATAAATTACAGGTAGTAGACATACCTGTGCCTGAACCGAAAAGCAATGAAGTTCTGGTGAAAGTAAAAGCGTGTGCGATAAACAACACTGAAATCTGGATGAGAGAAGGCGCCTATGGAGCCGGGTCAAAATCAGGCTGGAAACCGGAAGGCGTAGAATTCCCCCGCACACCAGGCTCTGATATTACGGGGGTAGTAGTGAAGGTTGGGGATCAAGTGGACCCACTAATGATGGACAAGGACGTTGTTTTGTTTCCTTTCACCTCCAGTGGAGAAGAGGGATCGGAGCATATATCAGAAGATATGTCATTTATTGGTTCTGAATACGATGGAGGCTACGCTGAATACGTGGCCTGGCCTGCTGAACTTTGTTATGACATGCCACTTTCCAGCTATTCAGATAGCGCCGTATTTTCAGTCAGCGGTTTAACAGCCTGGCATATGGTAAACCAAATTCATCTTAAGCCGGGAGAAACGGTTATGGTCACAGGGTCTAATGGCGGCGTCGGATCTTTAAATGTACAAATAGCCGCGAAAGTATTTGGAGCTAAGGTAATCGCAATTGTTGGAGACATGGATGCGGAAGAAAAATTAAAGGAATTAGGAGCCGCACATGTTTTATCTTATAAATCAGCTCATCTTTCAAAGGAAATTCTAGAAGTAAACGGAGGGCCGATAGATGCTGTTCTGGATGTTGTAGGCGATGCATTATTCTCTGTTTCTCTTGAGGTCCTTAAGAAAGGAGGAAAGTTCTGTATATCTGGATCTGCCGGCGGACAGAAAACCAGCCTCGATTTTAGAACGGTCTATTTAAAGCATATTACTATGTACGGATCCGTCCTTGGAACGCGGGCCGAATTTAAAGAGATGCTTACTGCCATTTCTGCAGGCAAGATCAAGCCTGTCATCGACCGGACTTTTACTCTGGAAGAAGCAAAAGAAGCGCAAGTCTATTTTAAGAATAAAGGTAAATTAGGAAAGATATTGTTGATCCCTTAATACGGTAATCGCTCATGAGATTACTTTGGATAAGTGAGGGTCATTTAAACCAAAAAAGAATAGTTCAACTGATCGAAAGAGTTTGGGGCATGATGTCTCAGGCTCTTTGATCGCTTCAGGAGAATGCTTTGAGCAGTACGGGAGCTCAGGGCTTCTCACTGCCTTTCACCCCTCAGAGCCTCAAGCACCCGTTATCTCCTGCAATAAGCCGCCATATACTCCTGCCTCATAACAACGATAAATGCTGCCTATAAATTCTTCTTTTTATGTCCAAATCGTTTATAAGGATGATTTTACTTCCTGCTTTTTAATAAACTTGACTGAATAGAAGTGGATGAAACTTAATTAATCTCTATTCCGTAAAAGAAATAAGAGAGGAAGGGTGACGACTATGAAATTCAGTAAATGGATTCCAGTTTTGATCGCCGCTTTGTTTTTTATTTTTCCACATAAAGGTCATGCGGTCGACTATTCAATTTCACAGTTCAATATTGTAGCAGAAGTTCAGGAATCCGGCGAAGTGAATGTTTCAGAAACACATACGTATGAATTTGATAGTGAATTTAATGGGATAACCCGGCATTTAGTCCCTAAGGACGGTTCGGCTATTGAGAACGTAAAAGCAACTGAAAATGGGGAAGAGCTGGAATTGTCTGTTGAAAACGACCTTTATCGTATTTATCGTGCAGGAGAAGATGAAACCATCGAAGTGACCATTACCTATACCATCAAAGATGCTATTCAATCTAATGGAGATCTTGCTGAATTCTACTGGGCTTTTTTTGGTGATGTAAATGAGTCTGACTATGGAAATGTATCTATCACACTAATCCCGCCTTCGCCAACAAGTGATGTGACGGCTTTTGGTTATGATCGTGCTTTTGACAAGGAAAGCATACAGGACAATGGAACCGTTCGTTTTGAATATGGAAAAGTGCCTGCCCAAACAAAGGGGGACATAAGAGCTGCCTGGGATGGTGATTTGTTCAGTTCTTCCATCGTGAATACAGATGAAGATCTTCGCGCTGAATTAGCAGCAGCAAAAAAATCTCTTGAACAGGAGGCTGCTGCCTATAATGAACGTCGTGAACTGATCGCTGTGATTGGAATCTCGGTGCTTGCCATTTATGGGTTGTATCTTCTCTATTTAATAATAACGGGGGTTCGCAGGTCAAAGTCTGTTCAGAAAGAAGCACGCAGCCATGAGCCTTCAGGAAAGGGTATACCTGCAGAGATCATGTCTTTGCCTGCATTGATTTGGTACATGAATGGGCATCTTCCTAATGAATCGATTGGTGCTTCTTTATTAAATTTAGTCCGAAAAGGGAACGTCATTCAGCTTACAGAAAGTGAATTTAAGATTGCACATCGAAGAAATTTAAAGGAACAGGAAGAGATTTTGCTCGATTGGCTCTTTACTGAAATTGGTAGCGGAGATACATTTTCTTTAAAGGAGCTCGAACAGTACACCTCTATAAAGGAAAACCATACTCAGTACCAGCAATCAGAAGCACACTGGAAAGAAGCTGTGCACAGGGAAATGAAGGACCATCAGCTTTATGAGGATAAAACGAATCATCGGCTGGCTGCAGGGTTTTCATCTCTGATTCTTTTGCCTCTGATAATTCTTTTTCCGTTACACGATTTAATGCCTGAACTGTTTGCTGCGGTGATGCTGATGATGGCTGCTGTTGTCTATGCTATTGCTTACTCACCTAGAACGGTAAAAGGTGTTTTAATAAGAAATGAGTGGATAGAGGCGAAGCGAAGCTATTTTAACACTCCGGTTCACGAATGGGAGAATTGGAATGAAGATGAAAAGATGAGAATGTATCTATATGGTCTCGGTTCGAATGATAAAGATATCATGGATAAAAATGATAAACTAATCACTGCCTTCAAACCGTTGCCTGCCGCCGCTGCCTCAGCTTATTCAGTGGATATCTCAACGATAGCCATCCTTTCTGCAGTTACAGGCCCCAGCTTTCACTCTGCTAATGAGTCTGCTTCCATCCAGAGTTCCTCTAACGCCTCGTCAACAGGAGCTGGCGGCGGGGGAGTTGGTGGAGGCGGCGGCGGATCCGGTGCTTTTTAACACAAGCAAAAAAGAGGTCTGGAATAACGAAAAATATAAAAGTAGGCAGTGTATAAGAGTTGTATGGGTTAACTAAAGCGACATCTCGCTGAAGCGAAGTGAACCGGTAAAAGAGGTTGCCGCAAAATTCAAAAAGTTTAAAAATGAGGATGTATTTATTAGTAGTAGTAGGTGAGCCGAGTGGAAGGTGGGGACTCCTGCAGGACATGACGGCAAGCTGAGACTTCGCAGTGCACGGCCCAAGAAGGCTCAGCGCAGTCCCTGCGAAAGCGTCCGCCTGAAGTGAAGTAAACCGGTAAAAAAAAGCTTGAGACACTTTTGTCCCAAGCTCTTATTTTTGTAGTAAGCACTCAAACCCAACAGGTTCAAAAAGAGTTGATTTGGTCCATTAGGTCGCTGAGTATTTTAATGGAGCCCTGCGTATCTTTTTTTAATTCGAGTGAATGGTCTGCTTCAGGAATACAGAATAATGAAAGAGAAGGATTGTGCTTCAATCGATTAAATCTCTCTTCCTGATAATACGGATCCTTACTGCCAATAAAACATAAACCATCCGCATTGTGTTTCAGCATGGCTTGATAAACGTCTTCTTTGTGAAGCAATGGCGTCATCCACACTGCTTTTGCCTCGCTGAATGTTTCCATTTTTAATAAAGAACTGACGGCTATAGTCCCAAGAGATTTTCCCATTAAATAATAATCTTTATACGATTCGTTATCGAGCAGGATGTTAATAACGGTATGCACATCAAAATTAAGAGCTGTAATTAATTCAGATTGCTCAAAATGATCGTAGTCGGGTGTTGAATAGCGGTAGTTGATTTGAAGGACATCGAACCCTCGATCAATATAAACTCCCGTTGAATAATGAAGAAGCGGAGCCTGCGCTGTGTAAACAAGACCTGGAAGGACGATCAGCAGTCCTTTTGGCTGCTCCTGCTTAAATAACGTATATGGAACCACTAACCCTTTATACCCCTGAGTTTCATGCCGCATTATTTCCATACACAATGGTTCCCCTTTCAACTGACAGTAGAATAAAAACATTTGATCTTCCTGCCATTTTTATTTTAATTTTCTTCAAATATGTAGGAAATTGCCTTAAGTGCCTGACCAGGTGTTTCAACTGTTACACTTGCTTTGCGTGAAAGCTCCTTTAATGCATGGTGAAGTTTCTCTGGGCGGATTAAAATCAAAGGCTTATGCATCGTAATGGCAGCACTTGCATCCATCGCGGTATTCCATTGCTTGTATTGCTCGCCAAATAATGCAATAACGAGGTCTGACTTTTGCAAAAGGACCTCAGTACGCAGGTTATTCATTGCTGAAGCCGCATCATCCTTGAAAATGGGAGCCGGCTGTTCCCCTAAAATTTCTTCCCCAATTTGATCAGACCGTTCATGATTTTCCATTGGACCCACAAAATTCAGCTGCCAGGGCAGTTCTTTGGCCATTGATTTCAGCTGCTCACGCCAGTTGCTGTGAATTTCTCCTGCTAAGTAAATGGTTAATTCCATAAGACCACTCCTTTCATTTCTTTCAAAAAGTATATCATAATCAGAATCTTGCTAAAAATTGTCTGCTTTCTTCTATTGTCAAGTGACAGTGCGAACGGGTATCATGGTAAACGAAGCGTTTTAATTCTGCAGGAGGTACCATTCGTGAAAAAATTATTTATAATTGCAGGCTTATCTGCTGTATTGGGTGCGTGCAGCCCATCCATCGAAGAAGAAAAAGAGAAAACGGTAGACGAGGTAAAAGAAATTTTCGAGGATCAGCCTAAAAAAACAAATGAAGAAATAGATGAGCTGTCTTTTAGGCTTCCATTTAATACATCAATAGAAGAAGAGGACCACCATAATCTTGTATTAGAAAAAGGGAATGAGACATTCGTTCTGTTTCATCACCTTAATCGTGAAGCAGGTAATGAAAGTGTCTATCAAATGACAACGGCTTCTGAAGAGTCCTGGCTTGTAAATGAAACATTTACAGAAGGTGGACGTTTTGGGTATGTTCTTGTCAGACAGACGGAAGAAGAAAACTATGAACTTGTGACTGGTGCAGACCATGTAAAACTGACTACTATCTCATCATTAAGCGATTTATCAGACAATGCCAAATGGATGATGGAAACAGTACGTTCTGCAGAATGGAAGGTTGAATAGGTTTCTCTCAAATATGTAACCGGATAGAGGCTGAGACTTTTTTATTTGTCTCAGCCTCTATTTTTCTATATAAATCTTTACATTTTTGACAAGTGTCTTTACACTAGTGATGTTAATAGAATGGGGGATTTGGAGTATGAAGTGGCTTCAGAAAAAGGGTATACGTTTGTCTTTTAAAACCTATTTAATTGATGGACTAAGCTATATGGCATTAGGACTTTTTGGATCACTTATTATCGGCCTTATTATTAAAACTGCAGGTGAACAGCTGAGTCTCCCATTTTTGGTAGAAATGGGTGCCTTAGCGATGACCATAACAGGACCTGCCATTGGTGTAGCGGTGGCGTATGGTTTGAAAGCTCCTCCTCTGGTCCTGTTTGCCGCTGCTGTAACCGGTGCTGCCGGGTATTCCCTCGGTGGACCTGCCGGCGCGTACGTTGCTTCACTTCTTTCTACAGAGATCGGCAAGCTTGCAAGCCAGTCCACCAAGATCGATATTATTGTCACTCCATTTGTGACCATCGCAGCAGGTTACTCTGTCGCTGCTTATATTGGGCCTGTGATAGCGGAGTTTATGACGTCGTTTGGCGGGTGGATCGTATGGGCGACTGATCAGCGTCCTATCATCATGGGCATGCTTGTAGCCATGCTCATGGGACTTGCTCTGACGGCTCCTATTTCCAGTCTCGCAATTGCTTTAATGCTGGATTTGAGCGGGGTAGCTGCCGGCGCTGCGACCATTGGATGCAGTGCGCAAATGGTTGGTTTTGCTGTTGCAAGCTACCGGGAAAATAAATTCAGCGGACTGATTGCCCAGGGAATGGGAACTTCTATGCTCCAGGTTCCGAATATCCTGCGAAATCCGCTTATTCTTCTTCCTCCAACCATCGCCGGGATGCTGCTAGCTCCTATAGGTACAACGATTTGGGTAATGGAAAACAATGCTCCTGGAGCGGGGATGGGTACAAGTGGTTTTGTTGGACAGATTATGACGTTTCAAACTATGGGATTCACTGCTGAAGTCATGATTCAGGTTATCGTGTTGCATTTTATTGGACCAATGGCCATTGCCCTGTTACTATCTCATTATATGAGAAAGCTGGGTCTTATAAGAGACGGGCAAATGAAGATTCATACAGGAGGCAGTGAAAAATGAAAAAACTTGAATCTGTTGAGCAATTTCAGGAATTTAAAAATAGCGGCAAGCATGTGTTTATGTTTTCTGCTGACTGGTGTCCGGACTGCAGGGTAATTGATCCCATCCTTCCGGAAATAGAAGAGAAATTTTCGGATCATACATTTGTTTATGTGGACAGAGATGAATTTATTGACCTTTGTATTGAACAAAATGTTTTTGGCATACCGAGCTTTGTTGCCTTCGATAACGGCAATGAAACAGGCCGGTTTGTCAGTAAAGATCGGAAAACAAAGGAACAAATCGAGAAGTTCTTAACAGATCTGCCAGCGTAACCGGCAAAATGACATAAAATTTAACATGAAATGCTGACCTGCCCCAAAGGAAGGATTTCTCCTTTAGGGTCAGGTCATTTTCATGTACAATAGAGTGTAGGATGAAAAAGCACTCTCCTAAGTCAGGAGGAAACAAGATGAGTAAAAAAATGGATTCCATTAAAATGAAACGGCTGCTTGAAGAACGGCTTAAGCGGGTAGATCGAACGATAAGCTATAATCGTGAAAAAGACGAAATCCGGATTGAAAACAATGATACTCAAAAAGGGATTGACGTTTCCATACCAAGTGTGATTGGGAAATGGAATGAAAAAAAAGAGGCAGCGATTGATGAAGTTGTTTATTATGTGGAAGAAGCGCTTAATGTAATGGGAAAAGAAACGAAAGTAGAGTCAGCTCAGAAGCAGGTTCTGCCTGTTATTCGTTCCACTTCTTTTCCGGTGGAAGCTTCTGAAGGCATGCCTTTTATATTTGACGAGCACACAGCTGAAACACGGATCTACTATGCTGTTGATCTTGGCACTACGTACCGTTTAATCGACAAAGGTTTTATGGATAAGCAAGGCTGGACACAAAAGCAGATAAAAGAAATGGCCCTCTTTAATGTACGATCTCTGCCAACTGAGGTAAAAAAAGATGAAGTAGCCGGCAATGTATTTTATTTTATGAATACAAATGATGGCTATGATGCCAGCAGGATCTTAAATGAATCCTTTTTAAAAGAAATGTCTGCTAAAATGGAAGGTGAGATGACAGTCGCCGTTCCGCATCAGGATGTTCTGATTATCGGAGATATGAGAAATGAAACCGGGTATGATGTCCTTGCTCAAATGGCGATGTCCTTTTTTGCGGGAGGGCATGTTCCGATTACCGCGCTTTCCTTTATATATGACAACGGAGAGCTTGAGCCAGTATTTATCATGGGAAAAAATAAAAGAAGAGAATAAGGAGAAACAGACATGAATGTTTTTTACAACCGTAATGGCATTGGAGATGTATTACTGATTACATTAGCATCGGTCCCTGCAGATGCAAGATCATTTGAACGGAAAAATGATGCAGCGAAGATTATCAACACTGAAACAGGTGAAACAGCAGGGTACAATCTTTTTAATGCTTCTGCCTACTTTCAGACCGAAGAAATTGGACCTGTTGAGATGAATGCAGAAAAACTCGCTCTGCTGAATGAAGCGCTGCGTAAAAATGGCTTCCCTGAAGAGCTTACTGCTGATTTTTCACCCAAATTTGTTGTAGGCTATATTGAATCGAAAGAAAAGCACCCCAATGCAGATAAGCTGAATATCTGCCAGGTTCAAGTCGGTGAAGAGAAGCTGCAAATTGTTTGTGGTGCTCCTAATGTGGACAAGGGTCAAAAAGTAGTGGTAGCGAAAGTCGGCGCAGTGATGCCTGGTGGTATGGTGATTAAAGATGCCGAATTAAGAGGTGTTCCTTCAAGCGGCATGATTTGTTCTGCGAAGGAGCTGAATTTAAAAGATGCTCCACAGGAAAAGGGGATTTTAGTCCTTGAAGATTCATATGAAGCAGGAGAGCCATTTCCTCTCTCTTAATGCTTCAACAATTCTGCCCTGTTTGTTTTCCTATAAGGCTAGGAAGATCAGCAGGGTCTTTTTTGCGGACTGTATTGGCTTTTAAGGACGGTGACAATAGAATCCGGACTATTTAAATACGTCTTCACCCCTTATTCTGTCATAATGTGCACCGTTTTACCCAATTCATGGTTTTGACTCCAATTTAAGAAAAAAACTGATAAAATGTAAAGGAACTTAAAGAAATGAGTGATCGTAATGAGTTGGATTAAAAAAGTTCTGTCCTACCTTCAGCAGGAAGAAAAAGAGGATCAGGTTAGACGGTCTTTACCTCTGTCGAAGAAAAAATCTTCTGCTGCAAAGAAAGTTAACCAGATGGATACCAAAATGGTTTATCAGTATCCGAAGGGAGCATTTCGCTTTCCTATTATACCGGATGAAAAAACAGAACGTCCCCCGAGAGAACAGGGAACTAAGAAGACTGGCAACAATTATGATGCTGAAAGAAAAGCGTCTGAGCGGGTATATGACGAAAAAATTAAAGTGAAAAAAGAAGGTTCAAAAAAGCCTTTTACACCAACAGAAGTTCCGTCACCGATCTATGGTTTTCAAAAAAGGCCGGTTAAACCGGAGATAGAGGAAATCGAATACGAACTTCCAGTAACGGAAAGAAAAATAAATCCGTTTAAAACGGCTGTTTTTACAAATGAAGAGGCGTCTGTTTATAAGCAGCAGACTGAAACGCAAGAACCCGAGCAAAAAGAAGAAGCAGCGGCTGAAGAAAAAACGATGCTGTCTTTCGAACAAGAAACCAGTAATGAGCAGTTGTATTCCGAAAATCCTTTTGAAATCAGGGGAGGAACTTCCTTCACAGGGATTGACAGAGAAAGAACTGAGGAAGAGACTGTCCAATCAGCAGCGAATGAAGAACCATTGGTTGAGACTGTAAGCATTGAGCAGCCTGATACAGAGCCTAAGGTAATGGATGAAAAACCAGCACCTCTCCATCTTGTACCAGATTCAACCACAGATGACGAGGAGGACAGCGATGCAGAGATTGAAAAAGAAAAACCCGCTGTCAGTTCGGATAAAGATGAGCCGCTTAATCGGGAATTGCCAGTTTCTGAACCAGTGAAAAGTGAACAAACGGCTCCAGTTAAAAAAGAAAAAAAAGGCGGCAGCCTGCCTTTTAATGTTTTAATGCTCAAACAAGACAGAAGAAACGCCCGCGACAGAGAGCAAAAAAAAACGGTAAATAATCAGCGGGAGCAGGTCCCATCGCAGGGCACCCCTCATTTAAAGGAACCGCATGAGGAAGACACAGTCATTCCAAATGCTTCACTTGAAACTCCGCAGGAAGAGCTGTCTTATTTTGCTTTTCCTTCAATGGATCTTTTAATGCCGCCGATTCACGCTGAAGTGGATCAGGACTGGCTTGATGAGCAAACTGCCGTGCTTGACGATACATTGTTTTCTTTTAACGTAAATGCAAAAGTAAAACATGTAACACAGGGGCCATCGGTTACAAGGTTTGAAATTTTCCCCGAAAAGGGTGTGAAGGTCAGTAAGATAACAGGCCTTACAGACGACATTAAGCTCAGCCTTGCTGCACGGGATATCAGAATGGAAGCTCCAATACCTGGCAAGATGGCGGTAGGGATTGAAATCCCGAATCCATCAAGCCGCCCGGTTGCCTTGAAGGAAATCCTTGACCACCCTGCCTTCAAAGAGTCGTCTGCTGCACTTCCGATTGCTCTTGGTCTGGATATTGAAGGCCAGCCAGTTGTAACCGATATTGGGAAAATGCCGCATGGACTGATTGCCGGAGCTACCGGTTCAGGAAAGAGTGTATGTATAAATTCAATCTTAATCAGTTTGCTTTATCATTCATCACCGGATGATCTAAAGCTTTTGTTAATTGATCCTAAAATGGTCGAGCTTGCACCATACAATCACATCCCGCATCTTGTCAGTCCCGTTATTACTGACGTAAAGGCTGCAACAGCAGCTTTAAAATGGGCTGTAGAAGAAATGGAAAGAAGATATCAGCTTTTTGCCCATGCGGGAGTCAGAGACATCAGCAAGTATAATCAAAAAGCAAAAGAAGCACGCCAATTCAATCAGAAACTTCCTTACCTGGTTATAGTTATTGATGAACTGGCAGATTTGATGATGATGTCTCCTGCTGACGTGGAAGAAGCCATTTGCCGTATTGCCCAAAAAGCACGCGCATGCGGAATTCATTTGCTGATTGCAACGCAGCGACCATCCGTTGATGTGATAACCGGTTTAATTAAAGCAAATGTGCCAACACGAGTTGCTTTTTCAGTCAGTTCCCAGGTGGATTCCAGAACAATTATTGATACCTCAGGAGCAGACAGGCTTCTTGGAAGAGGCGATATGCTCTTTTTAGGCAATGGAGCCTCGAAGCCGGTGCGTCTTCAAGGTACTTTTGTGTCTGACGATGAGATAGATGCCGTAGTTTCTCATGTCAGAAAGGAACGGGAAGTCAATTACCTTTTCCATCAGGAAGAGCTCTTGGCAAAAGTGGAAATACAGGAAGAGGAAGATGAACTCCTTATTGACGCCTGTGAACTTGTCGTTTCTCACGGAGGGGCATCGACCTCGCTGCTGCAGCGACAGTTCAGAATCGGGTACAATCGGGCTGCCCGTTTAATCGATATGATGGAAAAGCAGGGCTGGATTTCTGAAGCAAAGGGAAGCAAGCCAAGAGATGTGCTAATGACGAATGAAGATCTGGAATCACTGCAAAATACAGGAACAAGTCAATAGTCTATACCATTCTGATTTTCAGCACATAGTTTATTGAAAGAGACAAACGTGCTATAATAAAAAAATATGCGTTTTCAACTAATCTGATTAACACCATCCTTTGCCTCACATATACTGCAACAAGGCAGAGGATCGTTGGAGGTTTAAATATGACAAGTTATCATTTTGTAGGAATAAAAGGATCTGGAATGAGTCCTCTGGCTCAAATATTGCATGACATGAATCATCATGTTCAGGGTTCCGATATAGACAAACATTTTTTTACACAAGTTCCCCTTGAAGAACGTGACATTCAAATTTTGCCGTTTAGCCGTGAAAATATCCGCCCGGGCATGACAGTCATTGCAGGAAATGCTTATCCGGATGAGCATGAGGAGATAGAAGAAGCCCGCAGCCAGGGATTAGAAGTAATCCGTTATCATAAATTTCTCGGTGATTTTATGAAGCGGTATATTTCGATTGGCGTCTCAGGCGCACATGGCAAAACATCGACAACCGGCCTGCTCGCCCATGTTATGCAAGGTGGGGACAGAACCTCGTTCTTAATCGGAGACGGTACTGGAAAAGGAATGGAAGACAGCAAATACTTTGTTTTTGAAGCGTGTGAGTACAGAAGGCATTTTCTTTCCTATTCACCTGATTATATGATTATGACCAATATAGATTTTGACCATCCTGATTATTTTGCTGATGTAGATGATGTTTTTTCAGCGTTTCAGGAAATGGCTATGCAGGTGAATAAAGGGATTATTGCGTGCGGTGATGATGAACAGCTGCAGAAAATGCAGGCGAATGTGCCTGTCTTATTTTATGGATTTGATGAAGATAATGACTTTCAAGCAAGAAATATTGTTACAACGCCTGAAGGAACCACTTTTGATGTACAGGTCCGAAATGAATTTTACGCAACGTTCACCATTCCAATGTTTGGAAATCATACGATCCTGAATGCATTATCAGTTATTGCTCTTTGCCATTACGAAGGCTTCGATACAGAAGTTGTTCAGGCTCAGCTTAAGACATTCAGCGGGGTTAAAAGGCGTTTTACTGAGAAAAAGGTTCAAAACCAGATCCTGATTGATGATTATGCCCATCACCCGACTGAAATTAAAGCAACACTCGACTCTGCTTCAAAAAAATACCCGGGCCGTGAAATTGTGGCCATTTTTCAGCCGCATACCTTTACCAGGACACAAACGTTCCTGAATGATTTTGCTGATTGTCTGAATAAAGCCGATCAGGTTTATCTGTGTGATATTTTTGGGTCAGCAAGAGAAAATCATGGCAAGCTTACAATCCATGATCTTAAGGAAAAAATTGATGGAGCTGTTCTTTTAAGTGCTGAAGACCCTTCTCTACTTTCCAAGCATAAAGACGCTGTGCTCATTTTTATGGGAGCAGGAGACATTCAGAAATTCCAGCAATCCTATGAGGACTGGATTTTAGCCAAAAGCTGATCGTAAAAAGAGGCTGGTATAAAACTCTACAGAATCTAAAGAATGAAGAAGTATATACCTATACTAAATAGGAGAGCGGAGCGGAAGAGGCGACTCCAGCAGGATGTCACGGCAAGCTGAGACTCTACAGGGAATTGCCCCGGAAAGGTTCAGCGGTGTCCCTGCGAAAAGCGTCCTCCTGAAGCGCAGCGAACCAGTCAAAGAGCTTGAGACACTTGTGTCCCAAGCTCTTTTTTTGTTCTTACATCCATCATGATTTAAATCTTTTCGTAATCAGCCAACCGGTTGCATCTTTTGTTCAATGAAAAATTTTTAAATGAGAAGGAATTAAGCTGGTGTAAATAGAAAATATAAGGAATAGCAAGTTTAGTGTATAAATTGCAAGGGTATATCCACTATATGAAATAGGAAGGAGATGAATCATTCATGGAAATCATACTTTACATTAGTGCAGCGATCGCTGCTGTAGGTTTTTTAGTACTTTGCATCAGCCTTGCCACTACACTTACTGCTATGAAAAAAACGCTGGATAATCTCGCAGGTACAGTAGGGGCTCTTCAAAATCAGCTTGACGGCATTACGAAAGAGACGACAGATTTATTACATAAAACGAATGGTCTTGCTGAAGATATTCAGGACAAGTCGTTAAAATTAAATACTGTTGTGGACGCGGTTAAAGGTGTCGGAACGAATGTTCAGCAGCTGAATAACTCAATTGGTAAAATCACGCATTCAATCAGCCGTTCGGTTGAAAATAATGAAGAAAAAATTGCTCAGGTTGTACAGTGGAGCAATGTGGCAATGGAAATTCGAGACAAATGGAAGGCACGCAGCGCAAAGCCTGCCAACTTCTCAACAGATTACCCGGAACCACAGCGTGCACTTCCGCCCGCTGACGAACAGAGATCCTATTAATTTACATTTCCAGTAAGATAAACAGGAGGTAATCTAATGGCTCAATACGATAAACATTCAAACTATGATACGGTTTCAACGAAGGAAAGCAGCTCTAAAGAATTTATCCTTGGAGCAGTAATCGGAGGAGCGATTGGTGCAGCAACTGCTCTGTTTCTTGCTCCAAAGTCGGGTACCGAGCTTCGTCAGGACTTGAATAACCAGGCAGGTCTGCTTAAAGAGAGATCTTATGAATGGAAGGATCAGGCTGTTACTAAGGGAAATGAGTTAGCGTCTACAGCAAAAGAAAAATCAGCAGGCATTACACAGACTGTTCAAAACCAGTCCAACTCCTTAGTTGAAAAAGTGAAATCAATGAAAGAGAAAAATTCGTCTTCAGATCAGGAAGAAACTGCTGATTCAGGAGAGGAAGGTTCAGCAGATCTTCCGAGGAATGAAAGTACGGTATCTTCTATTCCAACCGTAACTCCTGTCGATCCGGCAACTCCAAAAACAGATCCTGCTCCTTTGAGTGAGGATACGAAATTAAATAAGTAATTCACAGAAAAACGGTGAAGCTTTACTTCATCGTTTTTTCTTGGAAATGATCACAAAGGAGTGTTTAATTTGAATAAAATTGATTCAATTGATGAATTTAACGAGCTACTCTCAACTAAGCAGTCATTTTTTCTTTTAAAGCACAGTCTGACATGCCCTATAAGCGCTTCTGCTTATGAAGAGTACAAAAAATTTGATGCCCATAAACAAGCAGACACATACTATCTGGCTGTACAGGAATCAAAAGAGCTCTCAGCATATATTGCGGATCAATTTGGTGTAAAGCATGAGTCGCCGCAGGCACTGTACTTCAAAGATAAAAAACCTGTATGGAGCGCTTCCCACTTTAAGATTAAAGAAAAAGCACTTAAAGATCAGCTGCAGTAGAGGCACATCAAGATTTATCATAGTATCCCTAGCTGTTGAAAAAGCCGCCTTTCCAAATGGAATGGCGGCTTTTGTTGCTGTATACAGCTTATTTAACTAACGTAAAGCTCCAGAACATCACCTGTTTTAATCGGCTCATCAAGAGAAGCATGCACGCCGTTTTTTTGAATAACAACTTTACCGGTAGTACCAGTTGGAGGCTGCCAGTCTGAATGACGAAATACATCCTGAAAAACAAATTCTCTTGAGCTGCTTTTATGGATGATTAATTCTTCGTCATAAATTAAAGAGTCTTCGTCCTTTAACGGCTCATTATTTCGAAAAATGATAGCAGATGGTTGATTCAGAACAATCAGATCTCCATTAAAAGATACTTCTATTTTATGATGGGGAGGAAGAGCTAATTCTGTGAGAAGGAGAGCTGCTGTTGGCTTTGAATGTCCTTTTACTTCAATCACATCATTCTGTTTTACTTCCCCCGATAAAAATTCAGGCCGTAATGGAAGATGATTAACCTTAACTTTTGCATCCCATTGAGGGAAAAAGGTGCGCTTGCCATCTAATATAAGACGAAATGATTTACTCTCATTTTTCTGGATGTCTATACCTGCCTGCCTGATTACTTCGAGATAAGACAGATTCTTATTAAATTTCACTGAATCTCTGTCCTCCAACTCATAATCCGGGGACTGTACTACACCATTCACTCTTATTTCTTTTTTCACCACATAGGAGCTCGTGTTTATCTCAACCTTTATATCAAGTGACTCTTCTTCTAGAATATCGCGAATTCTGGTTGTGAATGGCTGACCCTGTTCTCCTTGTTGAATGATAATGTCATCTCCCGGTCGAATGGGATCGTTGATTTGAGCAGGCAGGCCATTGAGCAAAATTACAGGCGGCTGACCTTCACCCCCGGGTATAGTGAGCTTTTGACTATTCAGCATAATCAATTTTGCTGGCGAAGGTTTGCCTTGCATCGTTGAAATCTTAATTCCGCCAGCAAGAAGGGCATCTGAAATTAAAAGCTGTTTTACTTCAAACAGCCGTACTTCATGTGCATTTAAGGTGACTGAAACGTAATTTATTGGTGATTTCTTAGCGGCAATTGCGATTCCAACGGGGGTGATAAATTCAGGACCCTCCGTGATAGAATCTTTAAAAGTTAATCCTTGCACCGCTTCAATCCCTCTTATAGCTACTCTCGATGAGAGCAGATTCAATTGTTGAGAAAGAATCTCCGGCAGCAGCGGGGTTAGACTTCCACCGCCAACGAGCATGACTGCTTTTGGGGAGTTCTGATTATTTAAGCGCATTATTTCCTCGGAAATGGCCGCAGCCAATTTTTCTGCAGAAGGGCGGAGAGCCTCTATCATGTCATCTTGAGACACTTCGCTTTCAAAGCCCAGAATATCTGAAATGACGAGTGTGTTTGACGTTTGGATCTTTCTCTTCGTTTCTTCTGCAAGCGGAAAATCCAATATAAAATGTTCACTGAGGGATTCAGTTATTTCATCACCGGCAATGGGCACCATGCCATAGGCGACTACTGTTCCGTCATTTGTAATGGCGATATCCGAAGTTCCTGCTCCGATATCAACAAGCGCTATATTCAGCTTTCTCATAGAATCCGGAATCAGCACGTTAATCGCTGCGATAGGTTCTAATGTAAGTGCACCCATAGAAAGACCGGCTCTCTTTAACGAAGCAATCAAAGATTCAACCACTATTCGCGGCAGAAAGGTAGCAATAATTGCTACAGATGCGGTATCGCCTTTTTGATCCTCCAGGGAGCCAATGTTTTGTCCGTCTACCATATAATGCAGTACCGAATACCCAACGCAGTGGTAATGATGGCTATTTTCATCTTCGGCTGCTTTCTCCTGGGCTAATTGAACAGCTTGGAGCTCCATATGTAAAATATCCTGCTGCGAAAGATTCTGATTTTTTGAAAGGGGCAAGTCAAAACGTGCCTGACTTGTAATCAATGCCCGTCCTGCGGCAGCAACCGATACCGACGTCAAAGGACCATAATACTGCTCAAACTCCTCTTTAATTTCAACAATCAATTCAGCAACGGCAGGAACGTGATGAATCTGGCCATCGAGCATTGCCCGGCTCTTATGATCTTTCTGTATGATTTTTTCTACAGTGTAATGGTCTTCCTGATAAGATAAAATAAGACCTACAATTGAACGGGTTCCGATATCCAGGGCAAAAATTCTTTCAGTATTCAATAAGAACTGCACATCCTTTACTGTATTACTTTAACGCTTAAAAGCGTTTAATAAATAAAGTTTTTCGTGACATTCTAAGAAGGTTGGATTATAATAAGGAACAATTGATTAGTTGCTTTCAACATTCTCTTTTATAAAAATAGCAAGTCCTTTGAAAAGAGGGCTGTGCTATCCAAAATGTACCACACTTTGGGCAGAGGGAAAAGATGAAATCAATCAATTAAATTACTTGAAAAAAGGTCTGTTAACAGGTTTCACTCTCTGACAGCTGGATAGACAGTCCGTTTATTCGCCAGCCAGAGGAAGTCAACGCCCACGTTAACTGAGACTCAAAAGAAAGGAATGTTTAATATGAGCAATGTGGAATTGGATCAGCTTAGAAAAAAAGTAGATGAGATGAACCTTCAGCTACTGGACGTTATCAATCAGCGTGCAGAGTTGGTACAAGAGATCGGACGAGTAAAAGAAAAGCAGGGTGTTAACCGTTTTGAGCCAGTACGAGAACGCGCCATGCTGGACCTTTTAAATGAAAACAACAAAGGACCATTTCTCAATTCCACGATTGAGCATATTTTCAAAGAGATATTCAAGGCTGGTCTTGAGCTTCAAAAAGACGATCATCGCAAGGCGCTCCTTGTATCGAGAAAGAAAAAATCGGATGATACAGTGGTAGAGCTTAAGGGTGAACAAGTTGGTAATGGCAAGCCGCAATTTATATTCGGCCCATGTGCTGTGGAATCCTATGAACAGGTTGCTGCGGTTGCCAAGCAGGTGCAGAGCAAAGGACTTAAATTGCTTCGCGGCGGAGCATACAAACCAAGAACCTCTCCTTATGATTTTCAGGGCCTTGGCCTTGAAGGATTGCAGATTCTTAAGCGTGTTGCAGATGAATATGATCTGGCGGTAATCAGTGAAATTGTAAATCCGGCTCATATTGAAGAAGCTGTAGATTATATTGATGTAATTCAAATAGGTGCGCGGAATATGCAAAACTTTGAATTGCTTAAAGCAGCAGGCGCAGCAAAGAAACCAGTCCTGTTGAAACGCGGTCTTGCTGCAACAATTGATGAATTCATTAATGCTGCTGAATATATCATGGCTCAGGGAAATGATCAGATCATATTGTGTGAGCGGGGAATACGCACTTATGAAAAAGCAACAAGAAATACACTGGATATATCAGCAGTGCCAATCCTGAAACAAGAAACACATCTGCCAGTTATGGTGGATGTAACCCATTCAACCGGCAGAAGAGACTTGCTTCTTCCTACAGCAAAAGCAGCTCTTGCTATCGGCGCAGATGGCGTAATGGCAGAGGTACATCCTGATCCGGCAGTTGCTTTATCTGATTCTGCTCAGCAAATGAACTTCGAGCAATTTGATCATTTCTGGGGTGCAGTTCAAGAGTTTTTAGGTGTTCATGCGAAATCCTAGTTGAGAAGAACTCTTCCTGTCTGATGCAATTGCATCGGATGGGAAGAGTTTTTTGTTTGGCTTTATACCCAGCTGCACATACTAATAAATACGAACGTTTTATGTCTTCTTACTCTAATGATTGAAAGCGTTACAACACTAGCGTATGATTATGTACATATGTGAACAAATAGCTGTACAGACAAGTTAATCTTAGATTCTGTCCGCTTTTTCGTGTAAAATGAAAACAAATGAAAATGAGAATGCTTAAAGGAGCGCTTACAATGAATATAACGATTTATGATGTAGCAAGAGAAGCAAATGTATCAATGGCGACTGTTTCACGTGTTGTCAATGGCAATCCGAATGTCAAACCGGCTACAAGAAAAAAAGTGCTTGAAGTCATCGATCGTCTTGGCTACCGTCCAAATGCAGTAGCAAGAGGGCTGGCAAGTAAAAAAACAACTACAGTAGGGGTTATTATCCCTGATATTTCCAATATCTTCTTCGCTGAGCTTGCACGTGGAATTGAAGACATTGCCACGATGTATAAATACAACATCATTTTAAGCAACTCAGACCAGAATGAAGAAAAAGAGCTTCATTTATTGAATACGATGCTTGGAAAACAAGTGGACGGAATTGTATTCATGGGAGGAAATATAACGGAGGAGCATGTGGCTGAATTTAAGCGTTCACCTGTCCCGATCGTTATTGCAGGCTCAGTCGATGCTACAAATGAAACACCGTCTGTTAATATCGACTATCATCAGGCTTCTTTTGATGCTGTATCACGCCTGGTTGAAAAAGGCCATAAAGAAATTGCTTTTGTCAGCGGACCATTTCACGATACGATCAACCGGGCATTAAAGCTTGAAGGCTATCGTGAGGCACTTCAGGAAGCCGGCATTGATTATACAGATGATCTGGTCATTGAGGGCGATTATACGTATGACAGCGGACTTGAAGCATGGTCACGTCTGCAGGAGCTTTCAACAAAACCGACTGCTATCTTTGTAGGTAATGATGAAATGGCGCTTGGCGTAGTGCATGGTGCGCAGGATCAGGGATTAAATATTCCAAATGATACTGAAGTCATCTCGTTTGACAGCACAAAACTCGCTCTAATGGTTCGCCCGCAGCTAACATCTGTTGTTCAGCCGCTATATGATATTGGTGCGGTTGCGATGCGTTTACTCACAAAATTAATGAATAAAGAAGAAATTGATAATCAAACAGTGGTTCTTCCTCATCGAATTGAAGGCAGACAATCAACAAAAAACGAAGGCTAATCAGCCGATTGTATAACGGCAGGGGAGACGGTTATGAAAAATCTTGATTTTCTGACGCCTGCTGGGGTGGCAGCAGGGATATTGATGATTGGTATTGCAGTAGCGTGGAATGGGGGATTGGAGGGCTTTTCTTCCTTTCTCCACCTTCCTTCTTTTTTAATTGTTTTTGGCGGCATTCTGGCTGCCATGCTCGTCAGTTTTCCAATCCGTGAACTTAAACGGTTTGGCAGAGTAAGTGTTCAGTCTTTTAAAAGCTCAAAAGATAATTTAAGAGAAACAGTAGATTTGTTTGTTCATCTTTCAGAGATTGCCAGAAAAGAAGGCATCCTTTCGTTGGAAAAAGAGCTTGCAGAGATTCACAATCCATTCATTAAAAGAGGCATTTATTTAACGATAGATGGTGTCGATGCAGAAACCATAGAAAACATTCTTCACGCTGAAATGATCTCATTGGAAGAGCGCCATCGCAAAGGAAGAAGAATGGTGGAAAAGGCAGGGGATTATGCACCTGCGTGGGGAATGATCGGAACGTTGATTGGGTTGATTTTGATGCTGAAAGATTTAAATGATCCCGCTTCTTTAGGACCGAATATGGCTATTGCTCTTTTGACGACGTTTTATGGCGTCCTTCTTGCGAATCTTGTTTTTAATCCAATGGCTGCAAAGCTTGCGACTTCGACAGAAAAAGAATTATTTACAGGCTGGGTCATTGTAGAAGGGGTCATTGGCATTCACAACGGACAGAACCCAAGAGTTCTTGAGGACCAGCTTGCTGTTTATTTAACCGGGGAAGAGATGACACCTGGAGTCCGTAATGGCTAAAGGTAAAAAACAGATTATCAGAGTTGAGGACCGATCGTCAGATACACCAAAATGGATGATTACATACGCTGATTTTATTATGCTGATTCTTGTTTTTTTTATTCTGTTATTTTCCATTTCTCAAATGGATGAAGAAAAATTTGATGCAATTGCGCAATCGTTTAAGGAGGAGGGCTTATTTGATTCCTCTCCTTCTATTGTTCCTTTTGAAGATCCTATTGACGGAGAGGAGCAAAACGATGAGCAGCTTGACAGTCTCATGCAGCAGATCCAGCAGTATCTTGAAAGTGAGAATCTGCAGGATACAGTTATAGCTTCAAGGACTGATAGGGGGGTGGTCATTGTTTTGCAGGAACAGGTTTTATTTAATTCGGGAGAAGCGGAAATTCTTCCTCAGGCATTTTCTGTACTCGACAAAGTAGGGGAACTGCTTGAAGGAATTCCTAATTTCGTGAGAGTGGAAGGACATACAGATGACCGTCCTATACAAACTGCTCAATACCCCTCAAACTGGGAGCTTTCAACAGCCAGATCAAGCAGCGTTCTCCGTTATATGCTTGACTCCCAAAAGCTTGAAAGTGAGCGTTTTGCCGCGGTCGGCTATGGCGATACAAGACCCGAAGTTCCGAATGACGGCCCTGCCAACTGGACGTTAAACCGAAGAGTAGAAATTGTGATATTAAATCGTTTTTATGAAGAAGAGTCAGAACAGTAAAGAAGCAATGAATAAATACGAATAAATCAAAATAAAGAATGCCCTCAAAAATTTTTCATGAGGGCATTCTTTTTAGTTTAGTGAATGGCTTAAAGCAGTCTTACTTTATGGATTGAGACCGTATAGGGTAAAGCGCTTTCTCCACAGTCTGCTGATTTTTTTCTGAGATCTCTTTTTTTCTTGGAATCTCTTTATATAGCTGATCTGGGTCGGACCAGGTGCTGATTAACGGAACAGGCGATTCCTTTTGCCATTGATTAAGCCAGTCTGAAGAAATCGCATCAGATGGAAGTTTGAAATCGGACATCTCCAGCCAGATTTGAGCCCATGCTCTGGGTACTACCCGCCAAATATCATATCCTCCGCCTCCAACAGCTATCCATCTGCCTTCACAGTACTCATGGGCGAGCTGATGAGCCAGTCTGGGGATTTCACCATATATCTTCATAGTCGATGAAAGGTGAGTGAGCGGATCTAAACAATGGGCATCCGCACCATTCTGCGTCAAGATAACATCCGGTTTAAAAAATTCAACAATTTCCCGAAACGATTGTTCGTATGCTGCGAGAAATGACTCATCTTCCGTAAACGCGTCAAGTGGAATATTGAAGGAGTATCCATATCCTTTTCCATGACCGCGTTCATTAACCGCTCCTGTGCCGGGGAACAGGTAGCGTCCCGTTTCGTGAATAGAGAGTGTACACACGGAGGGATCATCATAAAATGACCATTGAACCCCATCTCCATGGTGGGCATCTGTATCAATATATAACACTTTTGCCCCGTATTTTTCCTGCATGTACTTTATGGCTACTGAGCTGTCATTATAAATGCAAAATCCGGAGGCTTTTCCTCTGAAGCCGTGATGAAGACCCCCGCCAAGATTGACTGCATGCTGTGCTTTTTTTGACATCACCATATCTACAGCTGTCAGCGTACCTCCCACAAGCCTTGCACTCGCTTCATGCATGCCTTTAAATACAGGAGTGTCTTCTGTCCCAAGCCCGTAGCTTTCAGCTTTCTCCCCAGGCAGCTTTCCCTCTCCTGCGAGCTTTACTGCTTCTATATACGCTCTATCATGAACAAGCGACAATTCTTCATCAGTTGCCAGCCTTGGCGGAATAATATCCTCGTCAGAAATGGCGTTTGTTTTTCGCAGCAGATCCAGCGTGAGCTGCAGTCTTTTCTGATTAAACGGATGGTCATTTGAAAAACGGTAATTCAGCAGGTCATCCGAATAAATAAAAACAGCATTTTTTAAAGCGGATGGTTGGGAAGTTGTGGCCATAATACATCGTGCCCTTCCTCGCGCAGATCATCAATGACGGACATGGGATTCATTGTCTGTACGCGAAATACTAAAATCTTATAATTTTCGTCTTTCTTATCTGGATAAACAAGCACACTATGAATATTGGAATGATTTTTCCGAATGATTCCGGCTACTTCAAAAAGCATGCCTGCTCTGTCAGGAACTTTTACTTCAATTTGCGAGCCAGGCTGCTTCGCACCAGTCAGTTGAATTAAGGTATGTAATAAATCTGTTTCAGTTACCATGCCGATTAATTTTCCATCACTCACGATAGGCAGGCATCCAATTTGTTCTTCCATGAACAGCAGCGCAATTTCTTCTACAAAATCTAAAGGGTGTCCTGTAATTACAGGTGTTGTCATGATGTCCTTTACTTTAGTATTAAATAGTTCCCGCGAATCTGCAGGTTGAAAGGGGGAAGGAGAAAACTCCTTAATATCCCTGTCTGTTAAAATTCCTATCACCTTCTGAGAGGAATCCAGTATAGGCAGATGTCTGATTTTAAATTCTGCCATTTTTTCGATCGCCTGTGCCAGGGTGGATTCTGGAGTAAGTGTGTGCACATTTCGAATCATCATATCTTCTATAATCATGACGGACTTCCTCCTAGCGATTAGTACATAAACCGGTTCATAAAGCGCAGCTGATCAAATTGTTCAATGGATGATGGATGAATCCGCTTTCCAATCCTGGCCATTAAACAATTTGCCGGGTGCGAACTGATTTCGGGATCGTCTGTTGCGTAATATTCCAAACCGCCTGCATTCATCATCTTTTCCATTACTTTTCGATATTCCCATACATTCAGACCTGTTCCTTTTAAATCCCAATGCCAGTAGTATTCAGTTGTGATAATAATGTAATCTTCCATGGCATCATCCATCATGGATACTCGAAGAAGATTTTTTCCTACAGACGCACCGCGGAACTTCGGAATGACTTCAATTGCACCAAGCTCAATTAAATTCTCCATTTTGCCGTGAGACCAGCGTTCAAGGGGATCCGGATACAGATACGTTACATAGCCGACGATCGTATTATGATCTCTGGCAATAATAATTCTTCCTTCAGGAAGGTCAGCGATTTCGATCAGTGCTTTATGCTGCTGGGCCGGCGGTCGAAAAGCCACAAGGTCTTCATGAAATTCCAGGGAAGAAAGGTCGTTTGCTGATAAGGGCCCTTCAATCACAATGGAACCTTTCGTTGTTTTGAGTTCCTTTGCATTGTAAATTTTAGTATGGTCCATATGGACGGCTCACCTACATTTCATAGAGGTTCTATCTATAGCATACCTTAAAAAATAAAGCGCTTTCAACTAAAACATTCAGATAAGTCGAATGCCGCACTAAAAAGTCTATTATTTTTAAAAATTGAGATAATTACGTTTTTGTACTATACTGAAGTGGACATTTCTTACATAGGGGGACGATTTTATGAAATTGGAAGCGTTACCATCAGTAAATGGGAAATATAATTTAAAAGACTACGACGAAGCAGTATCAAGCTTCAATTGGAAAGAAGCTGAAAAAAACTTTTCCTGGCATGAAACAGGCAAAATAAATATGGCATATGAAGCAATTGACCGTCATGCTGAAAACGACAAGAAAAACAAAGTTGCATTATATTACAAAGATGGAAGCCGCAATGAAAAATATACCTTCAGAGAAATGAAGGAGCTGACGAATAAAGCTGCGAATGTATTAAAAAGCCAGGGAGACATAGAAAAGGGAGACCGAGTATTTATATTTATGCCCCGATCGCCTGAATTGTATTTCAGCCTGCTTGGTGCACTGAAAATTGGCGCTATTGTCGGCCCTTTATTTGAAGCCTTCATGGAAGGGGCGGTCAAAGACCGACTTGAAGACAGTGAAGCAAAAGCCATTATCACAACACCCGAATTACTTGAACGTATACCTGTAAGCGAGCTTCCAAATCTTAAACACATCTTTGTAGTAGGAGAACAGGTAGAAGAAGATGGTGTTATTATCGATTTCATGAAGCATTTTGCTGCTGCGAGCCGGTCCTTTGCCATTGAATGGCTTGAGAGGGATGATGGTTTGATCTTGCATTATACATCAGGCTCTACCGGAAAACCCAAGGGTGTTCTGCATGTTCAGGAAGCGATGCTGCAGCACTATCAGACCTCAAAATGGGTGCTTGACCTGCGTGACGATGATATCTACTGGTGTACAGCGGATCCTGGGTGGGTCACGGGAACTTCTTACGGTATTTTTGGACCGTGGCTGACTGGTACCACTTCTGTTATTGTAGGGGGGCGTTTCAGTCCTGAAGCATGGTATCAGACATTGGAAGATTACGAGGTTACAGTCTGGTACAGTGCCCCTACTGCATTCAGGATGCTGATGGGAGCCGGAGATGAGCTTGTGAAAAAGTATGATCTTTCTGCTTTGCGCCATGTGCTTAGTGTTGGGGAGCCTTTGAATCCTGAAGTTATCCGGTGGGGGATGAAAGTATTCCAGCACCGCATCCATGATACATGGTGGATGACAGAAACAGGCGGACAAATGATCTGCAACTACCCGACTCTTGATATAAGACCCGGTTCAATGGGAAAACCATTTCCTGGAGTCGAAGCAGCAATTGTAGACGATCAGGGAAATGAGCTGCCCGCGAATCGAATGGGAAACCTGGCATTAAAAAAGGGATGGCCTTCGATGATGAACACCATCTGGAATAATGAACAAAAGTACGAGTCCTACTTTATGCCAAATGGATGGTATGTTTCCGGTGATTCCGCTTATAAGGATGAAGAAGGCTACTACTGGTTCCAGGGCCGCATTGATGATGTCATCATGACGTCAGGAGAGCGTGTTGGGCCATTTGAGGTTGAAAGTAAGTTAGTGGAGCATCCTTCCGTTGCTGAAGCAGGTGTAATCGGCAAGCCAGATCCTGTGCGGGGAGAAATCATTAAAGCTTTTATAGCGCTGCGTGAAGGATATGAAGCATCAGATGAGTTAAAAGAAGAGATTCGCCAGCATGTCAAAAAAGGGCTGTCAGCTCATGCTGCTCCGCGTGAAATTGAATTTAAAGACAAGCTTCCAAAAACCAGAAGCGGTAAAATCATGCGCCGTGTGCTCAAAGCATGGGAACTGGACCTTCCAACTGGCGACTTGTCCACCATGGAGGATTAATAGAAAAAGTAAAAGAGGTCAACCGGCAACCGGTTGACCTCTTTCTTATGCTGCTTGTTATTCCTCATCATCCGCTGTGTCTTCACTTGAGTCAGAAGAATTTTCTTCACCCTCACCGTCATCTTCTTCCTCGTCTTCCGGAGGATCTTCCGGTGGCGGCTCTTCTTCTTCAGGAGGATCCTCAGGCTCTTCGTCTTCCGGTGGATCAGGAGATTCAACGGGTTCTTCAGGTTCTTCTTCATCTTCCTCATTATTGCCATTTCCGTTCCCGCTGCTGTTTCCTCCTGATGGTGGAGTTGAAGCAGGCGGAGTTGACGTTTCCTGTGATTCTTCACTTTCTTCAGGTTCATCAGGTTCCTCCGGTTCAGGAGGAGGTGCTGATCCTATTCGCACTTCGTTTGAACGTGCAGATTCTCTTCCTGCAACGTCAACTGCAACTACTTCATAGGTGCCTGAAGAAAGAGAGGCAGTCAGTGTATCATCGACTTTCCGAATGGCGACTTTGCTGTTTCCTGAATAGACGCGATAACCTACCACATCACTGCTTCCTGAAGGAGTCCATGTAACTGAATCTCCGGAAGCTCTTGCTGTTACAGAACCAGGGCTGCTCCCGTCATCTTCAAGTCTTTCGTCAGCAACAAGCAGATTATCGAAATAATCATTGGTATCAGAGAATAGCTTTGAAGCATCTCCTCCATAAGGATAAAGCATCTTTTCTGCGAAATCAGGACTCAGTAAAGCGCCTGTGGATGAAAATTCATCCGGTGTTGAATCAAGCGCAACATATCTCTGTCCATTGATTGTAACGTATTTAGAAGTGGATAACCCTTCGCTTTCTCCTGAAGGCTTGTACGCTTCCGTTGCTATTGTGCTGACTGTCAGCCCAGCGTCAGAACATGCATCGTCTGCCGGGAGACCTGTAAAGGAGCAGATCGACCGGTTAACAACTCCATCTGGACGTGCGAATTCTTCAGAAGGGTCAATCAAATCAGGATTAACTTCTCTGGCCTGATTCATCATCTGTGCCCAAAGCGTGATGGCTCTGCGGCTTGCTTCTGTTCCCATTGAAGATGGCTGATCATAGCCAAACCAGATGCCAAAAGTAATATTCGGATTTGTGCCGATAAACCAGTTGTCATGAAACTCACTGGATGTTCCTGATTTTGAAGCCCAGTCAGTTGAGAAATTTAAAGCTTGTGGAGCTGCTGTGCCTGAGCCGTTTACCATCGTATCTCTCATCATGTCAAGCGTGACGTAAGATGCGGCCGGTGAAAATATTTTCTCCGGTGCTGTCTCATGCTCAAAAATCACATTGCCTTCCCGATCAAGAATTCGCTCGATCATATAGGGTTCATTAAATTGGCCCATATTTCCGATAGCAGCATACGCAGCGACATTTTCTTCCACTGTCAATCCATGATCCAGCCCTCCCAAAGAAAAGGCAGGATATGAATATTCAGCATCACTGATTCGTTCGGGCCCAGTTTTTTGCAGAAACTCTCCTGGATTGTACCCATCGGCAAGCATCTTGCCAAAAAGTCTGGCAGCAGAAAGGTTATGAGATTTGGCAAGAGCTGTTCTAGCAGGTAAAATCCCATATTCCTGACCTGTTACAAAGTTAACAGGTGTCCACCCATTATGAGTAAAGCTTACGTCAACGACCGGACTTGCTGCTCCAATCAGTCCATATTCAACTGCTGGTGCATATACAACAAGCGGTTTGATAGTTGAGCCGGTAGAACGATAGGTTTTGGTCGCGTGATTGGTCTGTTCCTGTTCAAAATCTCGGCCGCCGGTGAAAGAGATGATTTTCCCTGTATGGTTTTCCATCAAGACAGATCCTACTTGAACAGGGGCGTTTATTTCCACGCTTTCTCCAGTTTCTTCGTCAATGTCAGTAACCAGCTTATCAGGACCATAATTTTCATATTCATTTTTAGCGACTTCCATTGCATCATACAGATCTTTATCGATGGTGGAGTGGATTTCATATCCACGCTGCCCTAGATCTCTTTTGGCAATTGCCTCATACTCATCATTAAGCGACTGACTGTCTTCTACCTGTTCTTTAGGGTAGCCGTCCTGTTCAGCAAGATAATATTTTAAGATATCAACAGCTCGGTCTTCCAGTTCGCTGGTCACATACGGATAGCGGTCTACAGCACTGGAGGAAGGGGGGATAAAGTCCTGTGTTAAATCATAGTTTAGAGCTTCATCATGCTCCTCTTGAGTTATTGAACCTTCCCGGAGCATTCTATAAAGGACTTCCTGTTTCCTTTCTACTCCCGGCTGAAGGCCTTCAGGTGATTTCAATTCACCTGCATTGGTAAAAGGGGTATAGCCAAAAGGCGCCTGTGGCAGACCGGCGATAAATGCGGCCTGAGGAAGCGTCAGATCCTTTGCATCCACACCGAAAATACCCTGAGCAGCTGTCTGAACACCGGCGATATTATTTCCTGAGGAATTCCTTCCCATATCTGCCATATTCAAATAAGCCTGAAGGATTTCTTCCTTATCAAAAAATCGTTCGACACGAAGCGCAAGCAGAATTTCTTTTGCTTTTCTGTCAAAAGAGACTTCATTGGTCAATACCTGGTTTTTGATTAACTGCTGTGTGAGAGTGCTTCCCCCTGTTTGATTTGCAGAGTTGGTCACTTCCTGAAATAGAGCACGCATTATCGCTTTAGGCACGACACCGTCATGCTCCATAAAATATTCATCCTCAGTGGCAATTACAGCATCAATTAATAGGGGAGAAACATCTTCGAGGACAACCTGTTCTCGTTCCAAGTCCGTTCTTATTTTCCCTAAGTACACTTCATTGGCGAAATAAATATCGGAAGTTTCTGTGTAATTATATAAATCCGTCTGAAGGGATTCATAAGAAAGCACTTTTTCGTCCTTTACAAGAGACGCAAAATATCCGGCACCTACTCCGCCTGCAAATGCTGCACCCAGAACTCCAAAAATAATGAGAAGTAAAAAAATATTCCACAAAACCTGATAGGAGATTCTGAATTTCTTTGCAGCACCTGCATTTACAAAAGCAGATTTTATAGAAAGCATGCGTTCTTTAAAGGCAAGTTTGCGATCTGACAATAGTTATCATCCTCCTTAAAACATCTTCTTTATTATAACATATTTTGCAGGAATTCAATGGATATTGCGGCATAATGTGCACGATGAAATCATAGGGGGCTTGACATCCTTCTAATTTGTGTGGTAAAAATACGTTAACTAAACCCTATATTGAAGCATTGAAGAGAATAAGTAGAGAATCCTCCCTGTTATTTAGAGAAGCGGTGGCCGCTGAAAACCGCTACAAAGGATTGATTGAATTACACTCTCTGAGCTGTTTTCTGCCCTGGTGGAAGACCGGATAACCTCCGTTATAAAATGAAGTGGAAGAGACAACGTTCTCTCAAGCTGGGTGGTACCGCGCATAAAAGCGTCCCTGCATAAGCAAGGGGCTATTTTTATGCGCTTTTTTAATTAGAAGCGCAAGCGGCCCGTCTAGACCCGACAAGTTTAAGACCCGGAGCAAAAGGAGGCGGGATTATGCCTCCGTTGATCTGGGACTTAAAACCTCGAGGGTCTGGCCGCTGGAGCTGGATAAAGTAAAAGCGCAAGTGGCCCGTTTAGACCCGACAAGTTTAAGACCCGGAGCAAAAGGAGGCGGGTTTATGCCTCCGTTGATCTGGGACTTAAAACCTCGAGGGTCTGGCCGCTGGAGCTAGATAAAGTAAAAGCGCAAGCGGCCCGTCTAGACCCGACAAGTTTGAAAGCATGAGAAAAGCAGGAGCATCAATTCAAAGTGAAACGATTATCCCGATAAAGGAGGAAAAAAGATGGAATTGCTCAATGATTTAGCGTGGAGAGGAATTATTTATCAGCAAACGGACGAGGAGGGAATGAAAGAACTTCTTGAAAAGGAATCCGTATCTTTATATTGCGGGGCTGATCCAACAGGAGACAGCCTTCATATTGGACATCTACTGCCTTTCTTAACGATGAAACGATTTCAAAATCATGGACATCGCCCAGTAGTTCTTGTAGGGGGAGCAACGGGACAAATCGGTGATCCGAGCGGTAAAAAAGAAGAGCGCTCACTGCTCACGACGGAGCAGGTCGAGTACAATGTGAAATCCATTCAGGCGCAGCTTGAGAAAATCTTTGCTGTTTCAGGCAAGACAGGTGCTGTCATGGTGAATAACCTGGATTGGATCGGCAAAATCGATATGATCTCATTCCTTCGGGACTACGGAAAATACGTAGGCGTGAACTACATGCTGGCAAAAGATACAATTTCATCAAGGCTCGAAACAGGCATTTCGTTTACAGAATTCACGTACACAATCATTCAGGCTATGGATTTTAACCATTTGTACAGAGAATTTGATTGTAAACTGCAAATTGGCGGCAGTGATCAGTGGGGGAATATTACAACAGGTCTTGAACTGATCCGTAAAATGAATCACGAAGCAAAAGCATTCGGCATGACGATTCCGCTTGTCACAAAGGCGGATGGAACCAAGTTTGGCAAAACAGAAAGCGGAGCAATCTGGCTTGATGCCGAGAAAACGTCCCCATACGAGTTTTATCAGTTCTGGTTTAACGCTTCAGATGAGGATGTAGTAAAATATCTTAAGTTCTTCACGTTTCTTGAAAGAGATGCCATTATTGAGCTTGAAAAATCTGTTCAGACAGAGCCGCATTTACGCGCAGCTCAAAAAGCACTGGCGGAAGAAATGACGAGAATGATTCACGGGGAAGAAGCGCTCGAAGAAGCTCAGCGTATTACGGCAGCCCTGTTCAGCGGAGACTTGAAAACTCTCAACAGCACTGAATTGAAGCAAGGATTTAAAGATGTTCCGGCTCACACGGTGGAAAAGGAAGAGTCAGCTTTGTTGATTGATGTGCTGGTGAATGCAGGTATTTCTTCATCCAAGCGTCAGGCGAGAGAAGATGTAACAAACGGAGCTGTATACATTAACGGCGACCGTATTACAGATCTAGATGCGGTACTTGAAGGGGACTTGAGGTTGGATGGTGAATTTACCATTGTACGGCGGGGCAAGAAAAAGTATTTTATGATTCGTTACGCATAATAAAAATAGAGCTTGGGACAAAAGTGTCTCAAGCTCTACGACCGGTTCACTTCGCTTCAGGCGGACGCTTTCCGCAGGGACGGCGCTGAGCCCTCCTCAAGGCTTTGCCTTTCGGGGTCTCAGCTTGCCGTCATATCCTGCAGGAGTCGCCACCTTTCACTCCGCTCACCTATTACTATTAATAAATATATCCTCTTTTTTAAAACTTTTTTGAGTTTTGTCGCAGCCTCATTTTTTGTTTATAATTTAGAATTAATATTAAGATTATAAAAAGGGGAAAAAATGCCGGTTATTAAACATGAAATCACTATCAGCGCACCAATAGAGAATTGTTTTGATCTGGCAAGAGACGTTGATATACATACGAAAACGACTGGTAATACAAGAGAAAAAGTAATTAGCTCGAAGAAAACCGGCCTGCTTGAAAAAGGTGATAGGGTTCAATTTGAAGCTGATCACTTTAAAATAAAGCAGAGGCTGATGTCCCAAATTATTGAATTGGACCGGCCTTATTTTTTTAGGACAAAATGATAAAAGGTGCTTTTCATTCTTTCCATCATTCTCATTATTTCAAGAAAGAAGGCACCCAAACCATAATGACAGATGTATTTGATTATCTATCACCTTTAGGTCCGCTTGGAAGAGCTGCTGATAAGCTGTTTCTTAAATAATACATGAAAAATTTTCTTTCCGTCCGCGCACTTGAATTAAAGCGGATTGCTGAAGATATGTCTGCAGGCAGCAGATTTGTGTTATTTTAATATGCCTTAAAAACACGAACCCACAAAGCCTTTGCTGAGTAGTAATGCTGCTGATCCTCAGTTGAAAATGCTTGTTTATTAAGAAGCGTTACTCATTAAATGCTTCCGGGAGCATCTTAAATCCATCGATCTCTGCGTCTTCTTCTATTTCAATCATAATACAGCGCTTCCCATTATAATTAACCTGCCTTACGAATTCGAGATCCTGGGGGCTAATTGAAATGTTTGCAACTTTCGTATTGATTTTAATCGATTTCGATTTATATTTTGGAACAATGCTGCTTGCTTTCAGTTCATAGGATTCGTTATCCGTAATCATACCGAAAGCTTCTTTAATCTTTTCCCCATCCACTTTCTCGCCGCTGTTACTCAGTACACGCTCCACATCTTTATAATCAAGTTTTGGCGATTCACCTTCGTCATTTTCCTCAATGGCTGTATTGATTTCTCCGTATACTTTTGCAAGAGTGGAGGGGGAGAGCTGGTCTCCAACTACATTCCTGATTACCTGCTCAAACACTGCTTTATCTTCTTTTGCTGTCATAATTTCTTCACTATTTAAAACTTCATCTATAAAGCGGTAGTCAGGCTCATTTGCTTTGCCTGCTGCATAAAGAATATGATTTACGTCAGCAGATTGGTTCGTAAAGCATGGAAAGAGAAAGCCCGTTAGTGGATTTTTAAGGTCAATGACAGGATCCACTTCGATTTTGTATTTAAACTCTTTTTCAATATAGTCAAATTGAATTTCCTTTTTCGGCTCGTCTGTTTTATTAACCGTGCAAAGAATAAAATGATGAGCGTAAACAGCATCGCGGTCACTCGTTTCAGCCTCGTCATTTCGGCTTTTCGTGGGCTTCATGTATTCGGCGCGAATAAACGTAATTACCGTATCTTTTTCATATGGCTGGTCTCTGATCATTTTTTCAGTCATGATCAGCATCTGGTCCTGCCAGTCATCCGTACCGCCCAGTAATCCTTTATGTAAAATCAGCTGACTGCTGTTCTCAGCATCACGCTGAAATTTTAATTCGAATAATTTTTCATTTAATCCTCCCGTAAGCACTTTTTTAAAATTGTTCATAAAAAGTTCCTGCTGATTACTGTCCAACAGTTCAAAAGGCTGTTTTTGAGCATGATAGATTTCAGTGGATTCCTTCATAATATACACATTAAATATTTCAGAGATTCTTAACAGATCATTGTCTGCTTTAAATTGCTTGCGGATGCCGGCAATATCTTTTTTTTCCATTTATATGTTCACTCCTGAATGTAAAGTTAAGGATTTTACTGCACTTATTTTACCATATAGAGATTGGATTTAAGCGATAAATGTTTAGCTTAGTATAACGCTCTGAAAAATAAGAAAAGCCCAGAAACCTTAATAAACAAGGCTTCTGGGCTTTTGGATGGAAAGCTGATCTGCGTTAAAATTAACGAGAGTAGAACTCAACGATAAGAGCTTCGTTGATGTCAGCTGCCAGTTCTGTACGCTCAGGGAAACGAGTGAATGTTCCTTCAAGCTTGTCTGCATCAAATGATACATACTCAGGCGTGTAGCTGTTAAGTTCCATTGATTCTTTAACAATATTTAATTTGCGTGATTTTTCACGCACTCCGATTACTTGACCAGGCTTCACGCTGAATGAAGGGATATCTACACGAGATCCGTCCACAGTAACGTGTCCGTGGTTTACAAGCTGACGTGCCTGACGGCGTGTGCGCGCAAGACCCAGACGGTAAACAAGGTTATCAAGGCGGGCTTCAAGAAGAATCATGAAGTTGTCACCATGCTTGCCTTGCAATTTGCCTGCTTTATCAAACAAGTTGCGGAATTGACGCTCAGTCACACCGTAAGTATGACGAAGCTTTTGCTTTTCCTGTAATTGAAGACCATACTCAGAAAGTTTTTTACGCTGAGTTGGGCCGTGTGGACCTGGAGCGTAAGGACGCTTTTCTAATTCTTTACCTGTACCGCTTAGGGAGATACCCAAACGACGGGAGATTTTCCATGAAGAACCTGTATAACGAGCCATAAGTTGACTCCTCCTTGTGTTTTTATTTTGTTGTAAAATAAAAACCGTACGCGTGATTTATCATTCACTGTCATTTTGTCATCTTGCACCATCGCCCTGCAGCAAGGGTTACGCGATGCACCTAAATGAATAGGAACAAAATGAACAATCAATGCATTCACAATAGGCTGCATTATTTTACACAACAACCATCATATAATGCTCACGTTTGAAAGTCAACCATGAGAAGAAAAGAAGTCTAAAAGAATCTTTTCTGCGCTGCGTATTCTTTCTTGTACAAAAACGGAAGAATGATAAAATATATATAAGACAAATTTCCTATATATCAGCCCATTTTTAGGGTGATGTGATACAATGAATTAATGGTAATATTTGATAAAGAACGTGTTGAGAAGCAGGTGCACTTTGCCTCGTTATTAGATAGATCAGCTGGAGGTGGTTCGATTGTTAAATCTTCCTCATACGATGGATCGGTTTAAAGCAGGAGTTTTTGATATTTTATCTTATTCAATGAATGGACAGCCATCAATTCGAAAATGGTACCACGAATTAAAAAAACTTCTTGTAACCGAATTTGAATTTGATACCGTACAGTATTTTTACATAATAAACAATCGGCTGTATTCGTATGAAAGGGAGCAGCCTGTCCTTCAGCTTGAAGGAGATTTGCTGATAAACAAATTGAAACATACCCATTATGTGATTGCAGACAAGAGCTGTGGAGAGTTGATTTCAGAAAAAGATATTTTAATTTCATGCATGGAAAAGGGTGTGTTGATGGGGTTTATCTCCCTCCGTCCGGAGAAAAACAATACAACAGCAGACTCCCGGTTCACTGCTGAAATGGCAGACCATTTATCCGTTCTTTTTGAAAATGTGATGAAAATGATTTCTACTACAGAAGAACGAAAACGATACCATGAGCTTTTTGAAGTAACGGAAGCTTTTAATTCAATTATGGATGTTAACGAAATTCTGTCGAGAATTATTGAATCGCTTCGTAAAACGTTTCCTGCATTTACGTTTACCTTGCTGCTGTCAGATGATCATGACGATACGAGTAACCTCCCTATTGAATATTTAGATTACCAGACGTCGAATCCAATAATATTACAAGCCTTTGTCACATCAGAATTGCTTATTGATGAGGAGAAGACTACGGCAACGCTGTATGCTCCCCTGAAAGGAAAGCAGGGTGTGTACGGACTTCTTCAGGCGAAAGCAGGGAAGTCGGGGGCTTTTTCCGAAAATGATAAAGAATTCATTAAGATTTTGTCGTTTACAGCGGGAAATGCGCTTGAAAATGCTAAATTGTACGAGCAGTCTCAGCGATTGATCGAGGATCTTCAATTGATCAATGATGTTTCGCATGAATTAAATTCCAATCTGAATTTATCCAATATGATGGCATATTTGGATAAACAAATTTCCAAAGCTTTCTCCCCTTCAGCGATTGGATTCATTTTAACTAAAGGAATAGAAGTCGAAATTTTGGACGGAAGCAGTCAATTTTTCAGGACACCGGAAAGCGAATTGTACATTGAACTTGCGAAGGGTCAGTTTAAAAATGGAGCCGAATCCTTATACATAGCAGAATTGTCATCAAAGATCGGCCGTCAGACGGAATTTCAATCTCTAATGGCAGTTCCGATGATACATAATGATCAGGTAAAAGGGTTTTGCATTGTTCTTCATGAGCAGCCGTACTTTTTTACTTTTGAAATGTATAAGCTTCTACAGTCGATTGTCCATCATTCTTCACTTGCTGTTGCTAACTCCATGCTGCGGGAAGAGCTGCAGGAAATGATCAACAAAGACCATCTTACAGATCTATTCGCCCGAAAATATCTGGATCAGTATATTGAAGAGTCCATGCTTGAGCATAAAACAGGTGTGTTTATTTTAATTGATATTGATGATTTTAAAAAAGTGAATGATACTTTCGGCCATCAGATTGGCGATGCTGTCATTATTCAGCTTGCTGAGGAGTTAAAAAAAGCAGCGCAGTCGATCGGAATAGGAGCAAGATGGGGCGGGGAAGAACTCGCTTTATATTTTCCGGATTTGACTGCAGAAGCAGCACTCAAGGTAGCAGAGGATCTTCTTCACTCAGTACCGGCTCAAACAAACCCGCCTATTACTATTTCCTGTGGAGCCGCTGAATGGCAGCAGCCGCATAGTGATTCATTGATTAAGTTAGTTAAAAGGGCAGATGACGCACTTTATACAGCAAAAAACAACGGAAAAAATCAACTTATCTTTCATCCATATCAGTCACTCGAAGTAAATTAAAACGCAGACGAGGTTGGAACATAATAGAAAAAAGTATTAAAATGAAGCAAAATATATTTATTAGTAAGAGGTGAGCGGAGTGGAAGGTACTCCTGCAGGATATGACGACAAGCTGAGATTTTACAGGGCAACGCTTTGAAAAGGCTCAGCGCCGTCCCTGCGGAAAGCGTTCGCCTGAAGCGCAGTGAACCGGTCGCAGAGCTTGAGACACTTTTGTCCCAGGCTCGTTTTTTAAAAATATAATAATGCAATAAAAAAGAAAATGGCAATCACCCCTTTTCACAATCGTATGCTTCGAATAAAATAGTAAATGAAAGCGATTACATTTTAGGGGGAGCTTTTTATGAGCAAGGGAAAAAAGCGGCCTGAAACCGAGATGATTCATTCAGGGTACAATTCAGCTGAACACTTGGGATCACTAACGCCGCCGATTTACCAGACATCTACCTTTACATTCTCCAATGCAGAGCAGGGGGCAGAGCGTTTTGCCGGAGAAGAAGAAGGATATATTTATTCGCGGCTTGGGAATCCAACTGTCCGCATATTGGAGGACCGTATAACGGCGCTTGAGAACGGGGAGGGGGCACTGGCATTCGGTTCAGGTATGGCAGCTGTATCAGCAGTTTTATTTCACCTGATTCAGTCGGGTGACCATATTTTATGTTCCAGAGGAGTGTATGGCTGCACGTTTGGTCTGCTTGAAATGCTGGAAGAAAAATTCCAAGTTGAGCATGACTTTATTGAAATGTCAGAAGAAGAGCATATAAGAAATTCAATTAAAGAACACACCGCATGCATCTATATTGAAACACCAATTAATCCGACAATGGAACTCGTTGACCTGGCCATGGTATGCCGAATCGCAAATGAATTGAACATTCCGGTCGTTGTTGACAATACATTTTGTTCTCCTTATCTTCAGCAGCCGCTGCAATACGGGGCGGACTATGTCGTTCACAGTGCAACAAAATATATTGGAGGGCACGGGGATGTAGTAGGCGGTTTATTAGTGGGTGATTCGCTGGAGCAAATAAACGCCATTCGTATGACCACGCAAAAAGATATCGGCGGAATTATGTCTCCATTTGATGCATGGCTTCTGCTAAGAGGCTTAAAAACCCTTGCTGTCAGAATGGATCGTCATTGTGAGAATGCAGAAAAAATAGCCACCTACTTAATGGGTCATGATAAAGTAAAAGCGATTTATTATCCAGGAAATAAGAGTCATCCGCAGTATCCAATTGCAAAAGCACAGATGACCAACTATGGAGGGCTGATTTCTTTCCAAATTGAAGGAACAAATGAAACAGCCAGACAGTTTATGAATGAGTTAACTATGATTAAGATTGCAGTTAGTTTAGGTGATGCAGAAACGCTCATTCAGCACCCTGCGACTATGACTCATTCCATTGTGCCTTTAGAATCAAGAGAGAAAATGGGGGTTAGCGATACGCTGTTAAGACTGTCAGTTGGACTTGAGGCATGGGAGGATATATGTGAGGATCTTGAACAGGCGTTTCAAAAACTGAATCATATTGCCCTGCCTGCAACCTGATTCCGAGGTATAATTAAGAATTGATAGAATTCAGGAAAACGAGGAATACAATAAAAAAGCATGCCCTTCCGCATCTTTCACGGGAGGGCATGCTTTTTTTAAACAGTACGTAGTTCAATTATAAGTAGTCGGTTAGAATTTCAACGAATTTCTCCAGCTGCTCCTGATCGGTCTGATCAAAACGATCTTTTACGGGGCTGTCAATATCCAGCACTCCAATAAGCTGTCCGTCTTTTACAATCGGGACTACAATTTCGGATTGAGAAGCGGCATCGCATGCGATATGTCCTGGAAAAGAATGAACGTCTTCAATTCGCATGGTTCTGCGTTCGGATGCAGCTGTTCCGCATACCCCTTTGCCAAGTGGAATTCTGACACAGGCAGGCAGTCCCTGAAAAGGTCCGAGAACTAATTCATCCCTCTCAACTAAATAAAACCCAACCCAGTTTGTTTGCTCAAGAAATTGATTCAGCAGGGACGATGCATTGCTTAAATTAGCTATTTGGTTACTTTCGCCTTCAAGCAGGGCCCGAAGCTGTTTTTGAACGGTGATGTACTTTTCTTCCTTTGTTCCTTTATACATTTCGACAGTAAACAAATCGTTCACCTTCTTTGTGATAGAATATTCTGTCTATTGTGCATAGTTACTCGATATTTGATGATAAGTTTATAAAGGTGTGCAAGCATATCTGAAGAATATCTATAAAGACAGTAATCTATTTTTAGCACAATCTATGATTGGAAGCAATCATTAAGAAGGGGATGGATGGAAATGGCCATTTTACAGCAGCGTGAAACAAAATCTGAGGTCATGATTGCAGCTGTCGACTTATTTTATACGAAGGGTTATCATGCAACAAGTATACGGGAAATTTCTTCTAAAGCAGGAGTAAATGTTGCCACTGTTTCTTATTATTTTGCGGGGAAACAAGGACTGCTCGAAGAATGTTTAGTTGCTTTTTTCGAGCCGTATCTTGACCTTCTTCAAAAAGTGGCAGATTCGTCCATTCTAAAAAATGATCCTGCAAGGTCCCATATGATGGAGGCAGCTTTTTCCCTGATTGAATTTCAGCAGCAAAATCACAGGTTTGCGCGCTTTGCATGGAGGGAAGTCACCATGGACAGTCAGATGGTAAGAGAAATGACTTCCTGCTACTTAAGAAAAGAGCAGTATATCTGGAAGCTGCTCCTTGCTCAGGATATTGAAAAAGGGATATCCATTAAAATATCCCCATCGTTTTTTCTTATACAGTTAACATCCATGCTATCTATGCCGTTTTTACAAAGTCAGACCATTCAGGAGCTTTGGAACATAAACCCTAGCGAAAAACATTTCACTCGCGTTTACAGCAGTATTCTGAAGGAATGGTTTTTAGGTGTAACATGTGAATCTGTTATTACATTAAGCTAATGAATCCCAAAACAAAAGCCCGTCTTTTCCCTGAAGAAGATCTTTTGACTGGTGTGCATCTGAGCCATAGACAAGAGGAATTCCCAAAGAACGTGCTTCCTTTGCAATATCATCTGACGGATAAGGCTCCCGGCAATAGGGTTTATAAATTCCCGCTCCATTATAGTCAAGCTCGTATCCCCGTTGTTTTATCTCCTGCAAAATAGTATTGATCATCTCTGTTTGGGGATAGAAAGGTTTAAAGAGATGCTGAAACTTTCTGCTAAGCGTCATATGACCGATCCGTTTTGGCTTAAAAGGACCCAGATCCGCTTTTACTGAGGCGAGCACGGTTTGATAATAAACAGTATGAACCTCGTCTACTGAGCCATAGCGGGCGACCATATCAGAGAACACGGAATCACTAAAATCCATACAGTCATACTTTCCATCTTTTAATAGGAAGTGCACGGACAGGATGGAATCATCTAATGCTGGTCCGTACTCTGCAATGAATTTGGCCGTCTCTTCTTCAAAGCCTTCAATATAATCAATCTCGAGACCTGCATGAATCATGAGGTCTTTTTTATATTCCATTTTTAAGGAAGATAGATCAAGCAGGTATCGGTCAAGATCTTCAAGCCTCATTCCACTGTCCTGATCTGGAGTTGGATCTTGAAACGACGGCGGAAGAGGGGCGTGCTCAGTGAAAGAAATTTCAGTATATCCAAGATCAAGTGCATGCTCAATATAGGTTTTAAAGGAATCCTTCGTTCCATGGGGACAATAGGGACTATGTACATGGCCATCTCGAAGTTTCATCTGTCTGAACTCCTTTCGCAAAGTAGTTTAAAAAGGCGAATTTTACTAGAAACTTTAAATTTAATTAGAATCCTATATAATCCTGTCAAAAAAATTAGAAAAAGCAAGAAAAATCACTGATAACATGGTATCATAAAGTCATTATCATGAACATCCAATGATTGTTAACCAGGATATCGGTTGTTTGGACAGGAGGCGTAGGATGGAGTACATAATCGGTTCCGTCATATTGATCGTAATAATCATTGCCATAGCCCTATTTTGGCGAAAGAGAGAATATAAAGAAGTGGACCAGCTGGAGGCTGCAAAACTTGACATTCAACATCGCCCAATTCTCGAGGAAATGACAAAGGTGAAACAATTAAATATGAACGGTCAAACAGAAGAATTATTTGAAGGCTGGAGAGCTTCATGGATCCAGGTCGTGGATGTTAAGCTCGCAGAAGCCGATACTCTTTTATTTGATGCTGAAGAATACATTGATAAGTTTCGATTTAAAAAATCGAGAGAAATCAGAGATCAGATCAGACATATGCTGAGCGATGCAGAAAAAGAAATGAATCAGATTTTAGAAGAACTGGAAGAGCTGATGGGAAGCGATGAGAAGAATAAAGAGGAAATGGCAGCGATCCAGACAGATTATCAGCATGCCAAAAATGAATTATTCTCACAGCGTCATACATACGGCAAGGCTTCAGAAGCCATTGAACGGAAAATTGATGCAGTGGAGCCCAAGCTTACTCAATATAAGGAAATGACAGACCAAGGAAACTATCTGGCTGCACGCGAGCTCGTGCTCACGCTCGCTGATGAGGTAGCTCACATTCTCTCCCAGTTTCAGGAACTTCCTGAATTATACAATGAAACCCACTATTCTATTCCTTCGCAGCTTTCAGAGTTGAAAGAAGGATTTGAAGAAATGAGAAATGCCGGTTTTCCTTTATCCCATATTTCGATTGAAGAGGACACTGCCTCCATTCAATCCTCAATTGATAAAGGAAAAACTCATGTGAACCTGCTTGAAATGGATGATGCAAAACGGCTTGTAGCTGCTGTGCATCAGCATGTAGATGCATTGTACGATTCACTGGAAAAAGAAGTGGAGGCCCGCTCATATGTAACAGAGAATTGGGAGGGCACTACTGAGCTGCTGAATCGTCTGATAGAACAAAACCAGGCACTGCAGACGGAAACTGAATTTGTCCGTCAAGGTTACCAGCTTGATCAAAATGACTTTGGCATTCCAAAGGAATTGGATAAAAAGCTTGTGCGAATCGAGAAAAGATTTTCGATTTTAAAAGAGCGCAGACTAACAGGTGATACTGCTTTTTCTGCCTTATCAGGGGAATTAGAAGGAATCAGGACGGAACTTCATGAAATTGAGCCTGCCCAGACTGATTTTAAAGACCGCCTGCAGCGGCTTCGTCAGGATGAAGTAAGAGTGCGGGAAATTGATTATCATCTCAGAGGGCTGCTGAAAGAGCAGGAACGTTTACTGCGTCATGCCAATCTTCCGAGATGCCCAGAGTATATTTCAGCACAGTTTGACAGTGCGTATGATCAGCTTGACCTCCTGGAAAAAAGCTTGAACGACAAACCGCTGAATATTATTTCAATTCAGCAGCATTCCTCTACCTCAGAAGCAATGGTTGAATCGGTTTGCAGAGAAACGGAAGAAATGATTCAGTCAGCTCAATCTGTTGAAAGAGTTATCCAATACGGCAACCGTTACCGGAGCCGTCACGAAACGGTATATATTGGCTTAAATGAAGCTGAACTGCTGTTCCGTAAAGGCCAATATCAGGATGCATTAGAACAGGCAGCAAGTGCTATTGAAAAAGTGGAGCCCGGTGCATTAAAGCGGATCGAAGAGCTGTCCGGCAGCCAAATAGAAGAAACACAATTCGCCAAGCAATAAAAAGCTGGCTTCCAATTTACGTTGGAAGCCAGCTTTTTTATATTTGATTTGCAGAAGGTTTGACAGGGTGCTTTAAAACAATCGCTGTAAATAAACCAATCACTGCACCTGCAACCGCAGGAACAGTCCATCCTACTCCTTGTTCCATTAGAGGAAGAAAAGAGAGAGAGGAAGTCAAAATATTGTCCCCGAATCCTGCAGCGGCAAGCCCATCACTTATCCCTACAATAAACGTTGGAGTAACAGCGCCAATGTATACCGCCTGATAGCCCTTAAAAGAAGAGTGAAGAAATGACAAAAGAATCAACACGATTGCCATAGGATAAATCATGACCAATACCGGAACCGAGAAGGCGATTAACTGAGTTAAACCGACATTTGAAATAACCATGCTGAAACCAGCGAATATAAATACGAAAGCTTTATAGGAAATACCCGGCACCAGCCTTGAGAAATAAGTGGCAGTCGATGACACCAGTCCGATCGAAGTTGTAATGCAGGCGGCAGCAATGGCAAGTCCTAAAATAACCGCACCGCTCGAGCCGTATAGGGAAGAGGCTGCTGCTGATAAGATGGCTCCTCCATTTGACTGCTCGCCAACGGCAGATATGCTTGTCGCGCCTAAATAACTCAGAGCGATGTAAACAAGTGCTAAACCTGCTGCAGCAATTAAACCGGCCAAGATCGTCACCCGCACTATGGATTTTCTGTCTTGGACTTGTTTTTCTTTAATTGCTGTAATGACGACAATAGCAAAGACTAAAGCTGCAATCGCATCAAGGGTCAGGTATCCTTCAATAAAACCTGTAAAAAACGCCGATGTTTCATACCCGGCAGCAGGCTGTCCCGGATCTCCCATCGGTGTAATAAATGCTCCAGCAACGAGGACACTTAACACAACAATCAGGACGGGAGTAAGAATTTTCCCTATGCGATTAACGAGACGTGACGGGTTAAGGGATAAAAGAGCAGTGAGTGCAAAAAACACCAGAGAAAACAAAAATAACGGCCATCCTGATTCCATGACGCTCTCAGACATGAAAGGAAGCAGTCCGATTTCATAGGAAACAGTTGCGGTTCTTGGGATCCCGAAAAATGGACCTATCGCCAAATATAATGTAATTGTAAAGATTATTCCGAAAATTGGGTGTACACGGCTTGCCAGCTGCTGCGGGTCTCCACCAGATTGAGCAATGGCAATTACTCCTAACAAAGGGAGTCCAACTCCGGTAATTAAGAATCCGATTATAGCTAAAGCAAGATGTTCGCCTGCCTGCTGCCCTAATAATGGGGGAAAAATCATATTTCCTGCACCAAGAAATAAAGCAAAAAGCATTAAACCAATTGTAAGAATGCCGCTGAATGACAATGTATGCTGTTTCATAACTACCTCCAATAGACAAACCTTTTTAACACTGAAATAGTTTACCATAGATTGTGAGAAATTTGTCGAAAATTGAAATAGTCAGAATTTTTAAAGGAAGGCCAGTTAAAAGTAATCCCATTCAATATAAAGTTTAGTTCATGAATGCAAAATCAGCAGCGGGAGCAAAAGTCGTATTCTGCGTTTGGTGAGAAATATGATATGATAAGTCAGTATTTAAACCAGTTCATGATTTTAACGAAAGAGTGTGTTTCTATGATTTATCTTGATAACAGTGCTACGACAAAGCCTTCTAAAGAAGTGCTGACTTCTTTTATAACAGTGACAGAAAAGTATTACGGTAATCCCTCTTCTTTGCATGGCCTTGGTTCAACAGCCGCAAACCTGCTGGATAAAGCAAGAGAGCAGGCGGCAGCAATTATCGGTGCAAACAAGGATGAAATCATTTTTACATCCGGGGGCACAGAAGCCAATAACCTAGCCATTAAAGGAATCACAGAATCTGTAAAGCACAAAGGAAATCATATCATTACCACCCAAATTGAACACCCCTCCGTTTGGAATGTATATAAAGAACTTGAACAAAAAGGATTTAAAGTGTCTATCCTGGAAGTTGGGAGAGATGGAAGAATCTCGTTAGATGAGTTAAAAAATCTGCTCACTAAAGAAACGATTCTTGTTTCCATTATGCATGTAAATAACGAAATTGGGACGATTCAGCCCATTGAGGAAGCAGGCAAACTGATTAAGAAGTATTCCAGTGCTTATTTTCATGTGGATGCTGTTCAGAGTTTTGGCAAGATCCCAGTCATGGTAAATCAAAGCCTGGTGGACATGCTTTCCATTTCTGCACATAAATTTCACGGGATAAAAGGAGCAGGGCTCCTCTATAAAAGAGCAAAAGCTCCTATTCTTCCTCAAGTAACAGGCGGAAATCAGGAAAGCGGATTTAGAAGCGGAACGCAAAATGTGGCCGGGGCTGTTTCCATGGCTAAAGCGATGAGAGAAATCACCGAAAAATTTAACTCAAATCACGTGAATGGACTGAAGGCCGAACTGATTCACTATTTCTCAGCCCTGCCTTATACCTGTATTCTTACTCCCGAAGCCTTTTCTGCTCCTCATATTATTAATGTCTCCGTGCCAGGGTTAAAGGGTGAAGTCATCGTACATGCGCTTGAAAAGGAAGAGATTTATATTTCTACAACAAGTGCCTGTTCATCAAAAAAAGCAGAAGTAAGCCGAACGGTTCAGGCAATGGGGTGCTCTCCCGAAATTGCCAAAGGATCGGTGCGTATCAGCATGGCTTACACCACTACAAAAAGTGACATTGACCAATTACAAAAAGTATGGAGCACGGTGATTCCATCTTTATTGAAAGGAATTAAACGAAAATGAAATATGATCGAATTTTAATACGCTACGGAGAAATTTCAACAAAAGGAAAGAACCGCAACCGTTTCGTCAATCAATTGAAGCTGAATATTAAAGAATCACTTACCGGGTTTTCAGCGGTTAAAATTGAAGCAGGCAGAGATCGAATGCATATTTATTTGCAGAATCCTGAAGATGTGGAAGGGATTATCAAAAGACTTAAGCCTATATTTGGCATTCAATCCTTCAGCCCGGTCGTAAAGACAGCCTCTGAGCTGACAGAGATAAAAGAGCATGCAGCAAAGCTCGTTGCATCACTAGTCCAGGAGCAAGCTACCTTTAAAGTATCTGCCAGAAGAGCCGATAAGTCGTTTCCCCTTGATACGAATGAATTAAACAGAGAGATCAGTTCATACGTTCTTAATCAAGTTGAGGGTTTGATTGTTGAAATGAAAAACCCTGAGATTGAACTTGTGACAGAGGTGCGGGAAGAAGGGGTTTATTTATCTGCCCAAAAAATACCAGGTGCGGGCGGAATGCCTATTGGTGCTTCAAATAAAGCTAGTTTAATGCTGTCGGGAGGTCTCGACAGTCCGGCAGCCGGCTATTTTATGATGAAACGCGGAGTGGAAATTGAAGCGATCCATTTTCACAGCCCTCCATTCACAAGCGAACAATCTAAGCAGAAAGTAAGAAAGCTTGCAGCTCAACTGGCTGGATACTCCGGCAGAATCAAGCTTCATATTGTACCTTTTACAGCGATTCAACAAGCGATTCAAAAACAAGTTCCTGAAAACTACACCATGACTTCTACAAGAAGAATGATGCTGAAAATTGCTGACCTTATTCGTGAACAAACGGGATCCAAGGCGATTGTTACCGGTGAAAGTCTGGGGCAGGTAGCGAGTCAAACACTAGAGAGCATGCAGGCAATTAATGCGGTAACAGCTACACCCGTCCTCAGGCCGCTTGTCACAATGGATAAAACGGATATTATCGAAATAGCCAAGGAAATAGGGACCTACGAATTGTCGATTCTTCCTTATGAGGATTGCTGTACAATTTTTACGCCTGCAGCACCAAAAACAAAACCAAAACTGGATAAAGTAGCTTTTTATGAAAGCTTTATTGACTTTGACTTGCTTATCCGTGATGCGGTCAATGCCACTGAAACTGAAATCCTTACACCAAATACACTCTTAAATGAAAGCAGTGATGAATTTTCGGGATTATTGTAAGATAGAACAAATAGGACAGAAATCCAGTTGTATCAGTGATTTGATTACACCTAAAAGCCTTCTGGCCATGTGTTTTTATCTGTGATTTAAGGAGTGCAGAAGAACAGAAAAATAATAGAATAAATTACCAGTGTTAACTTCCGTGTTTCTGCACATTCTATTCTCACAAGGAGGTGAAAACACATGGCAAACAGAAGTTCAAATCAACTGCTTGTTCCAGGTGTAGCACAAGCACTAGACCAAATGAAATACGAAATCGCAACTGAATTTGGAGTACAACTAGGACCAGATTCTACAGCTCGCTCTAACGGTTCTGTAGGTGGAGAAATCACTAAACGTCTTGTTCAAATGGCTGAACAGCAATTAGGCGGTTCTTCAAAATAATTAACCCAATAAAAAGCCGGCAGCTAAATTGAGCTGTCGGCTTTTTTATGTCCAAAATTGCTCCATACCATTCATTTTCTCTTCATACTCCCTTTTATTGAGCATACGGCTTCATCTTTAAAGAAATATTTTGTAAACTTACACTAGTACAAATTATTTTAAGTGTTTTTTACATAGATTTAGGGGGATGTATGATGCAGATTTGGACAAATGGAACGATATATACAATGAAAGAAGAAGGAGAAAAAGCAGAAGCAATTCTTACTCATAACGGCAAAATTGTAGAGGTTGGAAACAAAAAGGATGTGCTTGCGGCTGCAAACGGGCAGGCTGAATGGATTGATTTAAAAGGGAGCACATTGTTTCCGGGTTTTGTAGATAGTCATCTTCATTTAATTGGCGTGGGAGAAACGCTTCTGAGACTGGATCTGTCTTCCATGAGATCAAAACGTGAAGTAATGGAAGCAGTTCAGCTAAAGGCTGAGGAACTGCCGGAAGGAGAATGGATTCTTGGCGACGGCTGGAATGAGAATCAGTGGACAAGCCCTGAAGTGATTACGGCAGAAGAGCTCGATGCTGCTGCCCCAAACCATCCCGTTCATTTAAAACGAATATGCAGGCATGCTGCTGTTGTTAATTCCATCGCACTTCAGGCAGCTAAAATAGACCGGAATACCCCGGATCCTGAGGGCGGACTGATAGATCGGGATTTGAATGGTGAACTAACCGGTTTATTAAAAGATCAAGCGCAGGATTTTATGATTCCGGCTTTGCCTCCAATCGAGGATGAATATATTCAAAATTCATTAAGAGAAGGGCTCAAGCATGCCTGGTCTTTGGGACTGACTGGCGGTCATACAGAAGACTTAAGCTACTATGGAGATTTTACCCGCACTTACCGCGCGTTTCAAAAGGTAATCGAAGAGGAGGGGAATCACTTCAGAGCTCATCTTCTGGTGCATCACCAGGTAATTGAAGACTGGCATCGGCAGGGCCACTCCTTTTTGTCGGGGTCAAGATATGTAGAATTCGGAGCGATGAAAATATTTGCTGACGGTGCATTAGGCGGCAGAACCGCGTTATTAAAAAATGGCTATGCAGACGATGCATCTACAAATGGAGTCGCCATCCATCACCCCGATAAGCTGAAGCAGCTTGTATATAAAGCGAGACAATATGATATGCCCATTGCCGTGCATACCATTGGCGATCTGGCTTTCGAATATATGCTCGATGCGATAGAGCAGTATCCGGCTGTAAATGGACAAAGGGACCGCCTGATTCACGCTCAGATTCTAAATGAAGATCTAGTAAAGCGCGTAGAAAAACTTCCGGTTGTCCTTGATATTCAGCCACGCTTTGTTGCTTCGGATTTTCCGTGGGTGGTAGAGCGGATTGGTGAAAAGAGAATGCAGTGGAATTATGCATGGAAAACACTTTTAGAGCGGGGAATCGCCTGCGCGGGGGGCTCAGATGCTCCTATTGAACCACTTGGCCCGCTGCTGGGAATTCATGCAGCTGTCACGAGAACAAATCCGCTTGATCCGGAAGGCACCGTATATGGCGAAGATCAATGCCTCAGCCTGTTTGAAGCAATCGAACTGTTTACGAAAGGAAGCGCATTTGCCTGTCACCACGAGAACAACAGAGGAATCCTAGAAAAAGGCTATGCAGCAGATTTTACCGTTCTTGAAAAAGATCCGTTTACTACTCCTGTAGGAGACTTGCTATCCATGAAGGTCTATAGAACTGTAGTCGATGGGAAAACCGTTTATAAAGCAGAATGAAGATAATGAGGCTGAGGGTTTGACGAGCAAGTATAATTAGGTTCAAGCCCCCGTCTGCAAAGAGTCCTGCTGAAGCGAAGTGAACCGGTCTAAGAGTCTGAGACATACTTGTCCCAGGCTCCTCTTTTTAATGAAAAGTCAGTACATATCACCAACTGATTAGTAATGAGAGACGATGTATGGCTTAACTCCCCTTGACAGTTTTTAAATCGGGCGTATAATTGATTTATTTCGATTACCTAAAGAATGGAGAACATTATGGAAAATGAGGAAAAAAAGGGGATATTCTTCGCAGCGTTTGCGTATGCATTATGGGGACTGCTGCCGATTTACTGGAAATTCCTATCTGATGTCAGCCCGGATGAAATTTTAGCCAACCGGGTGTTCTGGTCGTTTTGGTTTATGATGGTTTTATTAGCCGCTACAGGAAATATACGCGCATTTAAGGTCGAAGGGCTGTCCTTGCTTAAGAAGAAAAAAAGACTTCTTGCTTTGTTTGCCGCTTCTGCATTAATCAGCTTAAACTGGTTTTTCTACATATGGGCAGTGAACACAAATCAAATGGTAGAAGCAAGCCTGGGGTATTATATAAACCCGTTGGTATCCGTTTTACTCGGTGTCATTGTTTTAAAGGAAGTGCTTTCTAAAGCACAGGTCATCTCCTTTATTTTAGCGCTGATCGGCGTTTTAATTATTACCATTTCCTATGGAGTTTTTCCGTGGATCGCTTTTACTCTGGCCTTCTCATTTGGACTTTACGGACTGGTAAAGAAAATGATAAAAGTAGACCCTGCGATTGGGCTGACACTTGAAACCTTGACGATCATGCCCGCTGCCCTTATTTATATGGGATTCCTGTTTCAAAGCAGTTCTCCCGCTTTATTTTCAGGGGATTGGAACATCGACTTGCTGCTGATCGGAGCAGGAGCTGCTACTGCTGTACCTTTGCTCTTTTTTGCCAAAGGAGCGCAGAAAATACCCTTATATATGATTGGTTTCTTGCAATATATCGCACCAACACTGACCTTAATTCTGGGTATTTTTATTTATAATGAGCCGTTTACCTTAATCGATTTAATTTCTTTTGTGTTTATTTGGTCAAGTTTAACACTGTTTACGTTTTCGCGATCTAAATGGTATATGGCAAGACCTCCAGGTATGAAAAAAGCAGCCAGCCAATAAGTTTAAAACGCATGGGAATAAAAAAAGACAAAGAGCTTGGGACATAACTGTCTCAAGCTCTTTTACCGGTTCGCTGCGCTTCAGGTGGACGCTTTCCGCAGGGACGGTTGCTTGAGCCTTTTCAGGGCGTTGCCCTGTAAAGGCTCAAGCAACCGTCATATCCTGCTGGAGTCGCCACCTTCAGCTCCGCTCTCCTCTTACTATTACTAAATACTTCTTCATTCTTTAAGCTTTTTGGAGTTTTGTCCCAGCCTCTTTGCTGGTTTTAGACAGACGCTTTCAGCAAAGTCTGAGCCTCATCAAATCGTTAGACGAAGCGTCACTGCTATTTATAGAAATGTTCTTTTTACTTTTTCCCAGAAAGAATTGTCTTTTAATTTGACTGTTTTGACGATGTGGTCACTTAACATTAGATCGACTTCTTTTACATGACTAATGCCGAGCGCTTCATTGTCCAGACCCATAACAGGATAATCATTGCCGTCTTGCGTGACTGATAATCTTAATTTTCTCTGCCCGCTTAAAATAAACGAAGATCCAAGTGAACGGAATCGATTATTATTAAGGGAAGCAAGCTCGCTTATCTGCATGCATGGCAGCATCGGATCGACTACAGCACCTCCTACAGATTTACTGTAGCCGGAGCTTCCTGTCGGAGTAGATACGATCATTCCATCTCCTCTGAACGTTTCGAAGTGAAGATCATCAATAAAGACATCCATCACAAAGGTTTTGACAATTCCGGTACGGATGCTGAATTCATTTAAACAAAGAAAGGTTGTCTCATTATCCACGTTTACCTGAATGGTAGGATATTTGCGCACTTCAATTTGTTCTGTGGTCATCGCTTCAATCATCGTGGATAAGTCATCAATGTGAAAATCACAATACAAACTTCTGCTGCCTGAAGTGGAAATTCCGGCATAAAGACAATCCTGGCGGAAACCGGTTTTTCTAACAGCCTGCAGGAATGCACCATCGCCGCCTATACTGACAATAATATTAGCTTCTTTAGAATCTTTTACAACAGAAAATCCATAACGTTCTGCTAAATCGGTGAGAGTAAGAATTTGATCCTTTGTTTTGTCGTCTTTTCTTGCATAAAAGAACATATTTCGACGTTGTTCCATCTTTCCGACCTCCAATAGCATTGTTAGTTAGCCTGTATGTTTGGTACAATATGTAATGCTATCCTTATCTAAGCACAGATGGCAGAAGAATCATTTTCTTCATCTGTTCATATAAGGAATACTTATAAAGTGTACCACGAAATGAAACATATCGAAAACTCAACCGTATGAAAGAGATACGCTTTAAAGGAGGAAGTTAGGAATGACCGCAAAAAGGTGGATTGCTTTAGGAATTGCGGCTGCTTTATTTATTGTGTCAATCGGTGTAAATGCAGCTACAGCTTTTATTACAATGGATTTTGAAGAAGCTTTTTCAGGGACTCAGACAGCAGGACTCCCTGAAGAAGTGATTGAAGGCGGCACGGGAACAGAACGGATCGCTGTTCTTGATTTAAATGGAACCATTCAAGATACAGGAGAGCAAACGGGTTTGTTTGCCGGGGCAGAATATAATCACAGTCATTTTATGGAGCAATTAAATCAAATTAAAGATGATTCAACCATAAAAGGCGTGGTCATGAGTGTGAATACACCAGGCGGCGGCGTCGTTGAAAGTGCTGAAATTCACGATAAGCTTCTTGAGATTCAAGAAGCGGGGAAAACTGTTTATGTGTCAATGGGGGCACAAGCGACGTCCGGAGGCTACTATGTGGCTGCTCCGGCAGATAAAATATTTGCAAGCAAAGAAACCATGACCGGATCACTCGGTGTTATTATGCAGAGCATTAATTTTGCAGGGCTTGCCGAACGCTACGGAATTGATTTCGTAACCGTTACTTCCGGAGAATTCAAAGATATGCTGAGTCCTTCAGAAGAAGTGGATGAAAGAGATCTTGAAATTGTTCAGAGCATGCTCGATGATTCGTATGATGGATTCGTTGAAGTAATTGCAAATGGCCGGGAAATGCCGGAAGAACAAGTGCGTGAAATTGCAGATGGCCGGATTTACAACGGTATTCAGGCTTTGGAACTTGATTTAATTGATGAGTATGGGTATGAAGAAGATGTCATTTCAGGGATAAAAGAAGATCTCGAGATTCCAGATGCAGAGGTTATCCATTATACAATGGCAAACGACTGGGGCTCATTATTTACTTACCAGACGCAAAAAATATTTGGCGGAATGGAAGGGCAGGTCCTCTCAGATTTAATGAATAAAGTTGGCGGACCGCGTCCAATGTACTTATATACTGACTAACAGGGGGCAGCAGATATGGATTATAAAGATGAACAGATGCAGCAGCCACAGCCACAGCCCCCTGCAGAGGAGCAAGTGGTAAAGGAAGAAATACCGTCCTGGAATTCTCAGCACCACGAATACGCAACGCCCCACTACAGCGGCTTTTGGATGAGAGTGTGGGCCTACTTGTTTGATTTGCTGGTTATTGCAGCCATTAATGGACTTATTATTTATCCGGTTCTTCGTCTTACGGGTTCAATGAATTCCTCAGGCGTAGTTAGTATTGGGGGAATTGCAACAAGCATCATGTTTCTCGCTTATTTTGTTTTGATGACTAAGTTCTTTGGACAGACGCTGGGAAAAATGGTGTTCGGATTAAGAGTCAGGTCAGTAAAAGGATCCTCGTTAACTTGGTCTGCTGTTCTTTTCAGAGAATTGATTGGCAGATATGTGCTAAGTATCTTTACGATTTTTGGCCTGCCAGTTTTTCTTTTCTTATATGCAGTAGTCGCATTTACTCCAAAAAAACAGGGGCTTCACGACTTCATTGGGGATACCGCTGTTGTACACGAGAGAACAGTTATCCCAACAGTACAATCCTCTCACGAACCAACGGCGCAAACCGCGGTTAGACACTGATATTGTTTGAATAAAGGTTTAATGAAAAGCTTGTTAATACTAACACAAAATAAGTAAGCAGAAACCTGTCTTTCATTAGGCAGGTTTTTTTATGAATTTTGGACATAATAGGAAAAAAGAGAAGAAAAAAGGAGAATCCATATGTGGATTATAGCTGGTATAGGATCATGCATACTTGTCCTTCTTTTCTATATTTATTTTTCGAAAATTACCATATCCATTCAATTAAACCTTAGAAAAAACCTTCATCACGCAGATATTCAGCTGAAAGTTTTTAACGGGCTGTACAGAAAGAAGTTCTCCATACCTCTTTTTGAACGGGAAGGAACCGCAATTGTCTATTCTGAGCAGACAAACACTGAAACAGATGCAGAAAAATTGTTTTCGATTCAGGATATGAATCAAGCAAAAGAGGTATATGACCGATTCCTTCAACAATTCAAGCACGTGAAAAAGCATACGAAGGATTTATTGAAAAAGGTCAAAGTTGAGAAGCTGGCAACAGATGTAAAAATCGGGCTGGAAGAAGCAGATTGGACTGCTTATCTAACGAGCGGGATATGGGTGCTCAATAGCTGGATCATCCTTGTTTTGTCCCCTATTTTTCAATTTAAATGCAAGCCGCAGCAATCTGTTCAGCCATTATACGGAGTAAATGCATTTGCACTATATCTTTCTTGCATAGCATCGATCCGTCTGGGGCACCTTATGATAATCGGCGTCCGTTTTTGGTTGGATCGAGGATTGCCAAAACATAAAAAGGTTGGTGAAGTTCATGGAGCACCCTATTGAAGGACTAATGGCCACAGCAATGGAACATTTAAAAGAAATGGTAGATGTAAATACCATTATAGGTGATCCTGTTGAAACGCATGATGGAAGCACCATTATGACGGTCTCCAAGGTTCGTTTTGGCTTTGCAGCAGGAGGAAGCGAGTTTCAATCTGATATGGACGGAGCAGGAAATGGTTCAAGCAGTTCAGGACATCCCTTTGGAGGGGGAAGCGGCGGTGGAGTTTCCATTACGCCGATTGCCTTTTTGATCGTTGGAAAAGAAGGCATTAAAATGCATCATCTTAACGAAGGAACACATCTTCTTGAAAAACTAATGGATTTGGCCCCAAGCATGGTATCCAAGATTCAGCATCAGTTAAATCAGGGGTCACAGTACTCCCAGGACCATGAAAAATATCAATAAACGAATTCGAATTAGTTGCTTGTATCAGCACCCTTTCAGTATGATGAACGTGAAAGCGCTAAGTACATAAAAGGAGGAATGATAAAAATGGCAGCTATTACATTTAAAGAAAAACCAGTTACATTGCAAGGCTCAGAGGTAAAGGTCGGAGACAAAGCACCGGATTTTTCTGTGTTAGCCAACGATCTTTCTCCCGTTACACTGCAGGACACAAAAAATACGGTACGATTATTCAGCGTAGTACCTTCCCTTGACACAGGTGTCTGTGATAAGCAGACAAGAAAATTCAATGAGGAAGCTGCTGAACTCGGTAATGTAAAAGTACTTACGGTCTCAGTAGACCTCCCGTTTGCACAGCGCCGCTGGTGTGGAGACAATGGAATCGAAAATGTACAGACCGTCTCAGACCATCGTGATCTATCTTTTGGCAAGGCATATGGTGTTGCCATTGAAGAAATGCGCCTGCTGGCAAGAGCTGTTTTTGTCATAGACAGCAGCGACGAGGTTGTTTACGTAGAATACGTAAAAGAAGCAACAGACCACCCGAACTATGAGGCAGCCATAGACGCTGTAAAAAGAGCAAAATAAAACACGCCCCTGCAAAGTTTTTGCGGGGGTTTAACTATGTAAAGCACTAAAGGGGCCAGGCCCCTTTAACGCTTTACTGTACGAACTCTCAGCCGCTTTTCTTTCTTTTTTGGTGTATGCGCGGTAAAATGGGTTGTTGAGATTTTGGGACAGGAGGGATTACCCGGAATGAATGGTTCTCCGGTTGAAACTGTATTTAGTATGTTAAATGACACGGCCGTTTCTCTGCAGGATGCAAGAGCTTCTTCTTATTTAGAAGCTTTAGCGGAAAGCGGGGAGTACTGGTTTAGTGGTGAAGTAGATGAAGAGCTGGATGAGGTAATAAAAAAAAGGCTTGCTCATGCTTATGAAAGCCATCCATTGGAGAATTACGGTAAAGAAGAAATCCGCAAGGCCTATCAGCTGGCAATTTTGAAGGGGATGAAAGAGCATATACAGCCTAATCACCAAATGACCCCGGACTCGATTGCGATGGTTATCGGCTTTTTGCTCGATAAATTCACATCAAACGAGCAGGAGCTGAAATTGCTTGATCCAGCGCTTGGCACGGGGAATCTGGCTTTAGCGATTATGAACCAGCTTGAAGGAAAAGTATCGCTTACTCATGGAGTAGAAATTGATGAAGTATTGGTGCGATTGGCGTATGTGGGAGCTAACCTGACAGAGCAGCCTCTTCATCTTTATACACAGGATGCATTAGAGCCGTTGTTTATTGATCCGGTTGATGCGGTTATCAGTGACTTGCCCGTCGGCTATTATCCTAATGATGAGAGAGCGGCGGATTATGAGCTTCAAGCAAAGGAAGGTCATTCCTATGCACATCATCTCTTCATTGAGCAAAGCATTCAGCATGTGAAAGAGGGAGGCTACTTATTTTTTCTTGTGCCAAATGGGCTATTTGAATCGCCTTTTGCCTCGCAGCTGCATGAATTTTTACAAAAACAGGTTCATATCCAAGGCTTGTTGAAATTACCTGACTCCCTGTTTAAAAGTGAGCAGGCGGGAAAAAGTGTTTTAATTCTTCAGCGCCAAAAAGAAGGGGTAAACCCTCCACGCCAGGTGCTGCTTGCTGAAATGCCAAAATTAAGCAATGCACAGGCGGTTCAGTCGATGATGAACAAGATCGGATTGTGGATGGAAGAAAATAAAAAATAAGTACGCAGGAACTGTTAAAGAAAGAGTATAAAAAAGAGAAGTGCCGAGAAGACTTAACATGTCTATACTGTATTATTATTTGAAAACAGGCCGGGACAAAACTCCTAAGAATTTTGAAAATGAAGAAGTATTTATCAATAGTAAGAGGAGAGCGGAGCGGAAGGTGGAGATTCCAGCAGGATATGACGGTTGCTTGAGACTATACAGGGCAAGGGCCTGTAGAGGCTCAAGTCCCCGTATCTTCGGAAAGTGTCCTCCTGAAGCGCAGCGAACCGGTCAAAGAGCTTGAGACACTTTTGTCCCAAGCTCTTTTTCTGAAAATAAACACTTCTAAGTGTAAACGTTGTCACAGCAAGCTTTCTCTTGAAGTGCAGTACATTCAGTGATTAAATGAAAAAGACAACATGCAGCGAATAACCAACTATGGTTTTAATAGGATTACGAATTTTTGCAGCGCTAGGTTTTCCACACGCTGCCCAGAATTTTTTTCAGGTTGTGAAAAGAGTCACATCTTCTCTCATCACTAGAACTGCACAAATCATTGAACAGAATTAAACAAGAAGGAGCGAATTCCACTATGACAAAAGTCATTGCAATAAACGCCGGAAGCTCGTCATTGAAATTTCAGCTTTTTGATATGCCGGAAGAAACGGTGATTACAAAAGGAATTATCGAGCGAATCGGATTAGATAATGCTGTTTTCACCATCACAGTGGATGGCGAAAAGCAAAAAGATATTACGGATATTCCAAATCATGACGTAGCCGTTCAAATGCTGCTTTCAAAGCTGACATCCTCGGGCATTATTCAGTCTCTAAATGAAATTGACGGAGTAGGTCATCGTGTCGTACACGGGGGAGAAGTATTTAATGATTCGGTAGTTATTACAGAAGAAACGATTGCTAAATTTGAAGAACTTTCAGACCTTGCGCCTTTGCACAATCCTGCCAACATCACCGGTATTCGTGCATTTCAAAACGTTCTTCCGAATACACCGGCCGTTGCTGTTTTTGACACAGCCTTTCATCAAACTATGCCTGAGAGTTCTTTTTTATACAGCCTGCCGTATGAATACTACAAAGAGTATGGTATTCGTAAATATGGATTCCACGGCACATCTCATAAATACGTTTCACAGCGTGCAGCTGAAATGCTTGGACGTCCGCTGGAGCAATTAAGACTGATTTCCTGTCATTTAGGAAATGGAGCGAGTATTGCTGCAATTGAAGGTGGACGCTCTATCGATACTTCAATGGGCTTTACGCCTCTTGCAGGTGTGACAATGGGAACCCGCAGCGGAAACATTGATCCAGCGCTTATTCCCTTTATTATGGAAAAAACAGATAAATCAGCAGAAGGTGTACTGGATGTTTTAAATAAGCAATCAGGTATGCTTGGCGTTTCGGGCTTCTCAAGTGATTTACGTGACATTGAAATTCAGTCAGCAGAAGGTAATGAACGTGCCCGCCTTGCATTGGATGTATTTTCTAACCGCATTCATAAATACATCGGATCCTACGCTGCAAGAATGAACGGAGTAGACGCCATCATCTTCACAGCAGGAATTGGTGAGAACAGTGAAACCATTCGTGCTGAAGTCCTCAATGGTCTTGAATTCATGGGTATTTACTGGGACCCTGCATTGAACAAAACACGCGGAGAGGAAGCATTTATTAACTACCCTCACTCTCCGGTGAAAGTAGTCGTGATTCCAACAGATGAAGAAGTCATGATTGCAAGAGATGTAACCCGCTTATCTTAAGACTCATCCATCCAGCCTGTATTCCTGATTAAGGAATGCAGGTTTTTTAAATGAATATCTTCTTTTTCAGCCCATAAAATTAAACAATGCAGGTTAACTGTTTTCCTTATAGATGATCCTCAGTCCGGGCATACTATTGGAAAAATGAGGTGGGTTCTCCATGAGCTGGTCAGAGCGTGAAAAAGAAGTATACGAAGACATTACAACATGGCGTAAAGAGCTTGGTTCTTTCAGAGGACATGATTTATCCATGACATTCTCAAGATGGCTGGATGGGTCTTTTAAAAGTCTTCCTCCCACAGTCAAGGAAGAAGTGTTTGCTAAAATGGATGCAGCCCTTTTTCATTTGCACAGTATTATACAGGGATCTCATCTTCACAAAGACACAGTGGAAAGACTGCTGTCGACGGCTAAAGCATTTGATGAGAAAATCAGCTTTCTTCATGAATTTAGCTGCCTGCGAATCGATCAGCTGCAGTATATGGCGATTCAGCAGAGCGGGCGTCACAAACTGTATTCCTTTATTCAGGGCGGGATCGCAGGGACGGGCGGAGCTGTGGCTTTTAGTACAGATTTGCTTGCCATGACCATTTTGAATATAAGGGCTATTCAATTTGTTGCTACAGCATATGGACGTGACGTACAGACTCCTTATGAAATGACACTTTCTCTAAAGCTATTTCACGCTGCCACGCTGCCGATCCGTTATCAGGCAGAGGCCTGGGATAATTTAATCCGTTCATTGGAAACGCATGAAATAAGCTATTTTTTTAATGGAAATGATGAATTAACCAATGAACGATGGCTTGAAGGACCTGTAAAACAATTATTTAAATCCACCGCGATCAGTATGTTCCGCAAAAAGAAATTTTCGGATCTCCCCATTATCTCAATGTCCATTGGTGCTTTTTCAAATTATCAGCTGACCAGAAGAGTAACCGATTTTGCTGAAAAATTTTATCAATACCGTTTTTTATGTGATAAAAAATAAGCTTCAACCAAACTGCCATGTGAAACGAACACGGTAGTTTTTTTTTACATATTTATCTGAAAATTAAAACTTTTAAATTTTTATTATTATCTATTGTAAGTTCTAAAAGGACCTGTTAGTATGTACACATCCTATAAAGAATAAATATACATTATAATAAATAAAAATACGAAAGAGGTTGATTAGTATGAATCAAAATAAAAAAGTTGTTTTAGCGTATTCCGGAGGTTTGGATACCTCTGTTGCCATTCAATGGCTAAAAGATCAGGGATATGATGTGGTAGCGTGCTGCCTGGATGTAGGGGAAGGAAAAGATCTTGATTTTGTGAAGGAAAAAGCGTTGACCGTTGGAGCAACAGAAAGCTATGTGATTGATGCAAAAGAAGAATTTGCACAGGATTATGCGCTGACAGCCCTTCAGGCGCATGCAATGTATGAAGGGAAATATCCATTGGTTTCTGCACTTTCACGCCCGCTGATTGCGAAAAAACTGGTAGAAGTGGCTGAACAAAGCGGAGCACATGCTGTGGCTCATGGATGTACGGGCAAAGGAAATGACCAGGTAAGATTTGAAGTTGCTATTCAGGCCTTAAATCCTGATCTTGAAGTAATCGCACCAGTCAGAGAGTGGGGCTGGTCAAGAGAAGAAGAAATTGATTATGCAAAAAAACACAATATACCAATTCCAATTAATCTGGACAGCCCCTATTCAATCGACCAAAACCTTTGGGGAAGAAGCAATGAATGTGGAATTTTAGAAGATCCTTGGGCAGCTCCACCAGAGGGGGCATACGATCTTACAGCGTCTCTTGAAACAACACCCAATGCTCCCGACCTCATTGAAATAGAATTTGAACAAGGCGTCCCCATTGCTTTAAATGGTAAAAAAATGTCCCTTTCCACTATGATTCTTACTTTAAATGACCTTGCAGGAAAGCACGGAGTAGGGAGAATTGACCATGTTGAAAACAGACTTGTCGGCATAAAATCAAGAGAAGTATATGAATGTCCTGGTGCTGTAACCTTAATGAAGGCTCATAAAGAGCTTGAAGATTTAACGCTTGTTAAAGAAATGGCTCATTTTAAGCCTGTGATTGAAAAGAAAATTACAGAGATGATATACGAAGGACTTTGGTTTTCTCCCTTAACTCCTGCTCTTCAGGCCTTTTTGAAAGAGACGCAGCAGTATGTAAATGGAGTCGCAAGAATAAAACTCTTTAAAGGTCATGCGATTGTAGAGGGAAGAACGTCGCCTAATTCCCTTTATAATGAAAAACTTGCTACGTATACAGCGGACGATGAGTTTAACCATAGTGCAGCGATCGGCTTCATTCAGTTATGGGGACTTCCAACCAAGGTTCATTCCATGGTCCAAAGTAAAAAAGGGGAAACCGTCTCATGAGTAAACTATGGGGAGGACGTTTCGCGCAATCGCCTGAAGAATGGGTCGATGAGTTCAATGCCTCTATCGGCTTTGACCAGCATTTGGTGTTTGAAGATCTCCAGGGGTCTGTTGCACACGTTACGATGCTCGGAGAATGCGGAATCCTTTCTGCTGAAGAGGTCCATGAAATACTCGGTGGACTGGCGCGCCTGAAAGAAAAAGCAGAAAGGAATGAATTAACGTATTCCGTAGGAAACGAGGATATTCATTTAAATTTAGAGCATTTGCTCATAAAAGAAATTGGGCAGGTGGGGGGAAAGCTCCACACAGGACGAAGCAGGAATGATCAGGTAGCCACTGATATGCATCTATATCTTAAAAATAGAGTAGAAGAAATTGGGGTGCTGATCAGAACCGTCCAAAAAGCAATCCTTAAGCAGGCGGAGGCACATGTTGAGACGGTCGCGCCTGGATACACTCATTTACAGCGGGCTCAGCCGATTTCATTTGCGCATCATTTGCTCGCTTATTTCTGGATGCTTGAGAGGGATCATCAGCGATTTGAAGACTCGATAAAACGAATTGACAAATCACCGCTGGGAGCTGGCGCTTTAGCCGGAACGACTTTTCCAATTGACCGCCATCGTTCTGCAGAACTGCTCGGTTTTTCCTCCATCTATGAAAATAGCATGGATGCGGTAAGTGACCGTGATTTTATCGTTGAATTTTTATCCAATGCGTCTATGACGATTATGCATCTTTCAAGGTTTTCTGAGGAACTGATTATCTGGTCAAGCCAGGAATTTCAATTTATAGAGCTTGCGGATGCATTTTCTACAGGAAGCAGCATTATGCCGCAAAAAAAGAATCCTGATATGGCAGAGCTAGTCAGAGGAAAAACGGGCAGGGTGTTCGGTCATTTAATGTCTCTTTTAACGGTGCTCAAAGGATTGCCGCTAGCTTATAACAAAGACATGCAGGAGGATAAAGAAGGCATGTTTGATACCGTTCATACATTGATGGGTTCGTTGAAGATATTTGCCGGTATGATTGACACTATGCATGTTCATAAGGATCGTCTGCAGAAAGCAGTTAATGAAGATTTTTCTAATGCGACGGAGCTTGCAGATTATTTAGCAGCGAAGGGGGTTCCGTTTCGGGAAGCCCACGAAATTGTTGGAAAGCTGGTGCTCGTGTGCATTGGGCAGGGCATTTACTTAAAAGATCTGCCTTTTCCTACACTTAAAGAGGCGTCTCCAGTAATTGAAGAAGATATTTATCAGGTGCTTGAACCTTTACGGGCTGTGGAGCGAAGAGATTCTGCGGGAGGAACGGGCTTTGATCAGGTAAGAAAACAAATAGAACAGGCAGCGTTTCTTGTGCAGTCTGTTCCTTCAAGATAAATGATAAAAGCGGTCCTGTTGAGCAGGGCCGCTTTTATTCGCATTTGACTATTATATAGTGAAATCATCTTTAGCAGGTTCTTTCTCCGGCGGCTGATCGGTCCGGACGACAAGCACGTCACATTTAGCCGCTCTGACAATATGCTCGGAAATGCTGCCAATTAAAAAACGTTCCATCGCATTTAAGCCGGTAGCCCCGCAGATAATAAGATCTGCTTCAACTTTATTGGCAAACTCTTTTGGTACAAGTACTTTTGGGGAGCCGTATTCAACAAACACATTAATTTTGGTCACACCTTTACGTTCTGCTTCCGCTTTATATTCACCAAGCATTTCTTCAGCAAAGCTTTGAGCTCTCTTTGCTACGCTTCGATCATAAGCTTCTACTACAGCAAAGGATCGAGTGTCAATCACGTGAAGCAAATTTAAAGTGGCATTGTTCCGTCTGGCAATATCAATAGATTTTTTGAAAGCCCACTCTGCTTCTTTTGATCCATCGACAGCTACTAAAATATGATCATAACTAAGTGTCATGTTTATCTCCTCCTTAGTTCTATTGTACACCCTGACGGCCTGAATATCTTTACCAATTATTGAATATTTCAAAACAATTTGATTTTTCTTTAACGGCTTTTACCCTTTATAAATTTCATAGCAGTATAAGTGATTCCGGCAAGTACAAAGACGATAAAGCCGGGGGATAAAGAAGAAGGGACCAGCAGATAAATAGGTATAAAAATAATGGCAGTTTGCAATGCTTCAGCGTTAACAAGATTTTTTCCTGCCGATAATAAAATTAGGTCCCCATCCAGAATTCTAGTTTTCTTTATAAATATAAAATCAAATACAATGATGGATGACAGCGGGATCACCGCAGCACCCAGGAGAGAAATGAACTGCTCTGCCTGTTCTACAATAACGGGGAAAAGACTTAATGCGGTTGCGGCTGCTCCAAAGATTACAGCGCTTTTAACCCGTCCAAGTACGGGAAAAGCATTTAAAAGACTGTACCCGCCAGTATATGCGTTGCTCAAATTAATCGAGATCATGGAGACGAGTGCACCAGTCGCGATTAGTAAAAGAAGCAGATAGGAGTCTGTAAGTTCCCCTGCAGCTGCAAACGGATTAAGTGAACCGAGTGCAGCGGCGTAAAATGCGCCAAGAAAAGCAGTAATAATAAAGCCGGATACATTTCCCGCGAGTACACCCCAAAAAGCCTGCCCTGGCGACGCAGCATATCGTGTCATGTCTGAAGATGCACTGACTCCTGATACATATTGAACAAATGCCAGGCTTGAGAAAAAGAAAAAAGAGCTCATTTGAAATGACCCTGTTTCCATAATGGAGGCAGAAGCAGAAAAGCTGTAAGTTAGAATAAGATAGATCATCGCTGCCTGCCCTAAAAACAAAAGAGGCAAAAACCATTTTGCTGCCTTCTTCACTGCATCAAATCCAATTAAAGCTAAAAAAGCCATTCCTGCTGCCAGAATGGGAGCGAGGAGCCAAAGAGGGATGGAGACACCTGTAAGGGGAGTCAGCAGCGAAATAAACACAACCGATCCCCCGATTGTCTGGACACTAAACCAGTAAAGGGAAGTTAACGACCGTATAGGAGAAGCGAAATATCTTGAGAGTTTTGTGCCAATCATTGTTCTGATAACAAATTGTGCAGGAAGACCATACCGAGCTCCTGGCAAAGACAGGAGAGAGACAAGTAAAAAAGCGGCAGCAGCCCCCAGGATTGTTGAAGCAATTGCCCATCCAACCGATAGTCCTCCTGTTAGGACAGCGAGAGCAGGAACCAGCACATTTCCTGTATTTACTGAAAAAGCCAACTGAATACCGGCGTATTCAAACCAATTTGTTTGTTTTTGTTCAATTGGAATGGCCTCAAGACCAAAGCGTTCAATTTCAATCCTGGGCTGTTTATAGATTTTCTGCATGCGGATCTCCATTTCTTTGTAAGCGTACATGTTTTTGTTCAAGTTTAGCATACTACATAAATAATAAAGCAATGATCAATAATTAGAAAAAATAGTTTATTCTAATAACGAAAATAAATTGAGACATCATTCATTTCATTTGTTAAAATGGTAGTGCCTAACACCGTCCTGAATCCTTAAAAGCCGGTGTTTTGCGGACAGATGAGGATTTAGATAAATGGAGGGGCTTTATATGCGTATTGGGATTCCTAAAGAAATTAAGAATAATGAAAATCGTGTAGCAATTACGCCATCCGGTGTTCATCATTTAGTGATCCAGGGACATGAAGTGTTTGTTGAGCACGATGCCGGCACCGGTTCGGGATTTACAAATGAGGATTATATTGCAGCCGGGGGGAAAATTGCTGCAACAGCACAGGAAGCATGGTCTTTTGATATGGTGATAAAAGTAAAAGAGCCTATTTCAAGTGAGTATTCCTACTTTAAAGAGGGTCTTATCCTATTTACATACCTTCACCTTGCTCCTGAGCCGGAGCTTACAAAGGCTTTAATTGATAATAAAGTTGTCGCTATAGCCTATGAAACGGTTCAGCTTTCGAATGGATCGCTGCCTCTGCTGACGCCTATGAGCGAAGTAGCAGGAAGAATGGCGACCCAAATTGGCGCACAATTCCTTGAGAAGATCCATGGTGGAATGGGAATTCTTCTTGGAGGCGTTCCTGGAGTAGCGAGAGGAAAAGTTACCATTATTGGAGGAGGCGTAGCAGGAACAAATGCTGCTAAAATGGCAGTGGGACTGGGGGCGGATGTCACGATTCTTGATTTAAGCCCGGATCGCCTGCGCCAGCTTGACGATTTGTTCGGCAAAGACGTCACAACGCTTATGTCCAATCCGTTAAATATTGCAGAAACAATTGCAGAATCAGACCTTGTGATTGGAGCTGTATTAATACCCGGTGCCAAAGCGCCAAAGCTCGTAACAGAAGAAATGATCAAAACGATGAAGCCGGGGTCCGTAGTGGTGGATATTGCGATTGACCAGGGTGGGATTTTTGAAACGACTGACCGGATTACGACTCATGACGCACCAACGTACACGAAACACGATGTTGTCCATTATGCAGTCGCCAATATGCCGGGAGCTGTTCCCCGGACTTCTACAATCGCACTGACAAATGTGACCGTGCCTTATGCGGTTCAAATTGCTAACAAAGGTTATAAGCAAGCCTGCCTCGATAATGAAGCTTTGTTGAAAGGAATTAATTGTGCGAACGGCTTTGTAACTTATAGTGCTGTAGCGGAAGCTCATGGGCTGGACTATGCCAGCGCCCGGGAATTGCTGATTCCAGTAAAAGCCAACTAAAATAAGTGTGCAGGCTGTGAAATTAAAGGTCTGCAAACTTTTTTGGCAGGCACTTCATTAATGGTGTCAAACTGCATTGAAAAAGAATGTACTCTTGACTGCTCAGTCAGGAATACATTCTTTTTTTGCCGCATATAGCCAAAAAGCCTTTAGTAATATTGAAGTGTTTTAGGAAATTTAGTCAGTGTTTCATACCCGTTTTTTGTAACTAGTACATCGTCTTCAATCCGGACTCCCGCAACGCTCGGGACATAAATGCCAGGTTCAATCGTAAACGTCATGCCTTCTGTAAGAATAAAGTCGCTATCAGATGTAATGGAAGGATATTCATGCACGTTTAAACCAAGACCGTGTCCCAAACGGTGAGGAAAGAAGTCCCCATAGCCTGCATCTTCAATAACCTTCCTTGCAGCCAAATCAAGATCGCTTGCTTTTACCCCCGGCTTAACCATTTCCAGCGCTTTAAGCTCCGCTGCAAGAACGGCTTCATAGATTTTGATTTGTTCCTTAGAAGGCTCCCCAAAAGCAACCGTTCTCGTAATATCGGAGCAGTAGCCTTGATAAACCACTCCAAGATCAAATAGGACAAGATCGCCTTTCTTTATTTTGTTCAGCCCTGGAGTGCCATGAGGAGAAGCAGCGTTTTTCCCAGTGAGAACCATTGTGGAAAATGACATTTCTGTTATGCCTTTTCGTTTTAACTCAAATTCAATTGCAGCAAGGATTTCAAGCTCTGTTTTTCCTTCTGCCAGCTCACTGCATGCGGTCTCTATGGCAAAATCAGCCAGTTCAGCCGCTTTGCGCAGAAGGTCCGTTTCTTCTGAGGACTTAATAACGCGGAGATTATTAAGCTCCTGATCGATTGAATGCACCTTGAAAGTGTCAAACACCTCTTCTAGCTGACGCAGCCGTTCGAGGGTCAAATGGCTGGTTTCAACAGCAAGTGAAGCCACATGAATATTTTGGCCTTGAAGATATGTATGAAGTAATTGGATCGGGTTTTCCGTATCACTGTATCCGATTATATGGTGTTCCCAGCCTGCATGGCGCGCTTCTGCTTCCTCCATCCCAGGGCAGATTAACGTGCTTTCTCCGGTTGCTGGAATGAATACAGCAAGCCATCTTTCATGAGGGTTGCTTCTGAAGCCTGTAGTGTAGCAAACGTTTTCGGTTGAAGTTAAAAACGCCGCATCTAGCGAGTGGTCAGATAAATATTGTTGAATCTGTTCTATTTTTTCTTTCAAAGCTCATTCCTCCTGTTCATATCATGCGTATTGCTGCATTAGAAGCTCCACACTTTAAATTAAATCGTAGCATACTTTTGAAAATTATAAAGCTTCCTGCAGCTGGAGTAATGTAATTTGATTCGGTAGAAGAGAAGTGAATGACAATCAAACAGGTTTTCAGTTAAAACAGAGAGGGAATGGGTCAAATAGAATGCTACTACTGCTAAGGAGGAATTACTCTATGAAAATCTCTTATCACGGTCATTCCATTGTGAAAGTGGAAACAAATGGAACCACTATTTTATTTGACCCTTTTATAAACGGAAATGAACTGACAGATTTGAAGGTTGAAAATGAAAAGCCCGACGTCATTATTCTAACTCACGGACACAATGATCATGTGGGGGACACGGTTGAAATTGCTAAGCAAAGTGATGCTTTGGTTATCGCACCGTTTGAACTTGCCACGTATCTTGAATGGCAGGGATTGAATACACATCCCATGCATATTGGCGGGGGATATGACTTTGAGTTTGGCAGAGTGAAGCTTACGCAGGCCTTTCATGGTTCCTCCTACAGTACGGAGGATAAGCAGATTATTTATACAGGCATGCCCGCGGGTGTTTTGCTGACGGTGGAAGGCAAAACCATTTATCATGCCGGAGATACCGGATTATTTGGAGACATGAAATTAATTGGAGATCGCAATCAAATTGATCTCGCGTTTCTTCCGATAGGCGACAATTTCACGATGGGGCCGGAGGATGCAGCTTATGCCGCTAGTCTTCTGAATGCTAAAACAGTCGTGCCTATTCATTACAACACGTTTCCACCAATTAAACAGGATCCGGAGAAATTCGTGCAGCTTTTACCGGAGGGGCAGGGAAGAGTAATGCATGCGGGCGATACTATCGAATAATAGTAAGAGGAGAGAGGAGCGGAAGGTGGCGACTCCCTGCAGGATTTGACGGGGGCTTGAGACTATACAGGGTAAGGGCCGGAGAGGCTCAAGCAACCGTCCCTGCGTAAAGCGTCCGCCTGAAGCGCAGCAAACCGCTCAAAGAGCTTGAGACATTTTTGTCCCAAGCTCTTTTTGTTTTAATTTTGCTTTGTTTGAACCAAAGGCCTCATAATGAGTATAATAAAAAGGCGAATACATGATCGGATTGAAAGAGAGGGACAGCCTGTGGCTACAAAGCATGAACAAATATTAGCACATCTTGATTCTCTGCCTGTAGGGAATAAAATTTCTGTGCGTCAGGTCGCCAAGCAGCTTGATGTGAGTGAGGGAACTGCATACAGGGCGATTAAGGAAGCGGAAAATCAGGGTCTAGTAAGTACGATCGAGCGAGTGGGCACGATTCGAATTGAGAAAAAAATAAAAGAAAACTTCGAACGCCTGACATTTGCTGAAGTCGTGAACATTATAGACGGACAAGTTGTCGGAGGCAGAGCCGGCTTACATAAAACATTAAATAAATTTGTGATCGGTGCAATGAAGCTTGAAGCGATGATGCGGTATACGGAAGCGGGCAATCTGCTTATTGTAGGGAATCGGACAAGGGCTCATGAATTGGCACTTGAGGCAGGAGCAGCAGTGTTGATTACCGGAGGATTTGATGCGGATGAATCGACAAAAAAACTGGCCAACGAGCTCGAACTGCCGGTAATTTCAACTTCATATGATACATTCACAGTTGCCGCGATGATTAATCGGGCGATTTACGATCAGCTGATTAAAAAAGAAATTGCTCTTGTTGAAGATATTTTAATTCCATTTGACAGTGCGCACTTTTTAACTTCAAAGGATAAAGTATCCCACTGGTCAGCTTTAAATGAAAAAACCCGTCACAGCAGATTTCCTGTGGTGGATCCGCAAACGATGAAAGTCGTGGGCATGGTTACCTCAAAGGATATTCTCGGAAAAGACAGTGAGGAATCAATTGACCGGGTGATGACAAAATCCCCATTAACAGTGAGAGTGAAGACGAGCGTAGCTTCTGCTGCCCACATCATGATCTGGGAAGGAATTGAACTTCTTCCGGTTGTCGATGATCATGACCACTTAGGAGGGGTCATCAGCCGCCAGGATGTATTAAAAGCCTTGCAAATGATTCAAAGACAGCCTCAAATTGGAGATACCATCGACGACATTGTCTTCAAAGAGCTGAGAGTGGATAAAGATGCTGAAAGGCCCTATCAATTTCGGGTAACTCCGCAAATGACCAATCAGCTTGGCGCCATTTCCTACGGTGTGTTCACCTCTCTTGTAACGGAAGCTGCAAATCGTACACTGAAGGAATTTAAACGAAGCGACCTTGTTATAGAAAATATTACAATCTATTTTATTAAACCTGTTCAGCTGGATAACTTGATTGAAATTCAGCCGAGGCTGCTTGATGTAGGACGAAAATTTGGAAAAGTGGACGTGGAGGTATTCAGTGAAGGAAATTTAGTGGGGAAAGCCATGATGATGTGTCAGCTTTTGGATCGCTAAAGCACTCAAACCGGCTCAGTGAGCCGGTTTGAGATTAAGCAGCATGTGACGGCTGCTTATAACGCTGTTACATGAACCTTCAGACGTTTTCATTTTCATACTTTTTCCACTGTGCATCTTCTTTTTCTAAAAATGGAGTAAGATGCTTGTATGCTTTGTAACGCATCCAGGCACTGCCAAAGCCTATTAAGATGAATGCTGCGGCAATTACATAGGTGAGGATCAGGTCGGTTGAGAATTCAAAGTCAAATAGAAAAAGCTGGTTTATTCCAAAAGCGCCCATTCCCAGCCCAAGCGCGATGCCTGCACGGCTGGCCTGCCACTGTTTTTCCACAGGACGGGGAGAGCGTATTTGCTTCGTTTTAAAGTACAAATATGCAACAGCAGATAAAATGATAATAAATACTAAAATCGGCATGCAATAACCTCCAAAAACTTGATCTTCCCATATTGTAGCGGCAATAAACATGAAAATCCACTTTTGATCCTGAAAGGAATGATTCATAATGAAAAAACAAATTCTCGATACGATAAAAAACTATCAATCGATCATCATTCACAGACACGTGCGTCCCGACCCGGATGCATACGGATCCCAGGGCGGTCTGGCTGAACTAATCTCTGCTTCCTTCCCTGAGAAAAACGTTTACACAGTAGGACAGGAAGAAAAATCTTTATCGTTTTTACGCAGGCTCGACACAGTGCCTGACGATTTATATAAGGACTCACTCGTTATTGTATGTGATACGGCAAACCAGGAGCGGATTGATGACGCCCGCTATAAACTTGGAGCGGAATTGATAAAAATTGATCACCACCCTAACGAAGACCCTTATGGCGACTATCTCTGGGTAGACACTTCCGCAAGCTCTGCCAGTGAGATGATCTATGAGCTGTATCTTGAAGGGAAAACCTCAGGATGGCAGATGAATAATGAAGCTGCCCGTCTTTTGTTTGCAGGGATTGTTGGAGATACAGGAAGATTTCTTTTTCCAAACGCTACACAAAAAACATTTCAATTTGCAGGCGAATTAATTCAATTTGATTTTGACCGCAGTGCTATTTTTAATGCTCTTTATGAAATGGAGGCTCATCAGTTGAAGCTGCAAGGCTATGTCCTGCAAAATTTTTCGATGAATGAGAATGGTGCAGCTTATATAAAAATGACGCAGCCCCTTTTGCAGGAGTATGATGCTACCCCTTCTGAGGCATCACTTCTTGTCAGCACGCTTGGAAGCGTAAAAGGAATTAAAGCCTGGGTGTTCTTTATTGAGGAAGAATCGGAAATCCGCGTCAGATTTCGCTCAAAAGGACCGGTTATTAATGGACTGGCCAAAGAGTACGGAGGGGGAGGACATCCTCTTGCAGCAGGAGCTTCGATAAGAAACTGGAATGAATCAGATGAGATTATTCAAAAGCTTCAGGGAATCTGCAAGAACGAAGAATGATAGGAGGTAAGCAGGATGCCGTTTGTTCACTTGCAAGTCACGAGTTCCTTTGATCTCCTGTCCAGTCCCATTACGCTTTCTGCTTTGATTCAAAAAGCAAAATCTGACAGGGCTTCAGCCATAGCGTTGACAGATCGCAATGTTATGTACGGAACTGTGCCTTTTTACAGGGAGTGCATAAAGGAAAACATAAAACCGATCATAGGGTTAACCGCTGATATCTGGATTGAGGAAGATGAACGGGCATATCCACTAGTACTCCTTGCTGAAAATCAAACCGGATATCAGCATTTAATTAAAATATCTAGTGTGCTGCAGACAGGCCATGAAAGAGGCATTCCTCTCAAATGGCTGTCGTCCTATTCAGCAGGGTTAATTGCCCTGACGCCTGGGTCTGAAGGAGAAATAGAAACCTTTCTTTTAGAAAAGAATTTTGAAAAAGCAGCACAAAGAGCCCAGACGTACCGTGGTATCTTTGGTGAAGACTCATTCTTTTTTTCCGTTCAGGACCACGGTCTTGCTAAGGACCAGCAGGTAATAGAGGAGCTTGCTGTTCTGGGAAAGAAGCTTGAAATCCCTTTAGCAGCAGCAGCTGACGTCCGTTACCTAGAAAAGGAAGATGCATTCAGCTACCAAGTGATCACGGCGATCCGGGATGGTCTTAAAATAGAAGAGTCAAAGCTTGAAGGAAATTATGCTTTCACAATGAAGAACCAAATGAAAGAGCTTTTCTCTGATCTGCCTGAGGCTCTTGAGCATACCATAGAGATTGCAGAGCGGTGCAATATAAAAATTGATTTTTCCCAGTCTTATTTACCTCGTTACCCCGTTCCAAATGATGTCACAGCAAAAGAAGTATTGTCACATCTTTGCATGGAGGGCTTAAAAAAACGAAAGGCCGCTTCCCCTGTTTATGAAAAACGTCTTGCGTATGAGCTTTCTGTGATCGACCGGATGTCATTTAATGATTACTTTCTTATCGTATGGGACTTTATGAAATTCGCAAGAGAAAATAAGATTTTAACCGGGCCGGGGCGAGGATCTGCTGCCGGTTCATTGGTGGCGTATGCCCTTTTTATCACGCATGTGGATCCGATTGAGCATGATTTGCTGTTTGAACGATTTTTGAATCCTGAACGGATTACCATGCCGGATATTGATATTGATTTTCCCGATCACCGCCGGGACGAAGTCATTCAATATGTGGCAGAAAAATATGGTTCTAAACACGTCGCTCAAATTAGCACATTTGGTACATTGTCTGCAAAAGCCGTCGCAAGAGATACTGCACGTGTTTTTGGATTTACATCGGGAGAAATGGAGGTCATTTCAAAATCTATTCCGTCCCGATTGGGCATTGTTCTTCATGAAGCCTACGAGGAGTCTGCTTCGCTTCGTCAGTTTGCTGATCAGTCCAGCAGACATCAGCAGTGGTTTGAATCTGCAAAAAAACTTGAAGGTCTTCCACGGCATACCTCCACACATGCAGCTGGCGTTGTAATCAGCGACAGACCTCTTGCGGATATTGTTCCGCTCCAGCACGGCCAGGAGTATGTCCACTTAACACAGTGGCCAATGGACCTTCTTGAAGATATCGGTTTGTTAAAGATGGATTTTTTAGGCCTTAGAAATTTAACTTTACTCGAAAAAATTACTCAATCCATCGTACAAAAAGAAAATAAGCAGTTCCGACTGGAAGACATTCCAACCAAAGACCAGCCTACATTTGATTTGCTGAGTAAAGGATGGACAGTGGGCATCTTCCAGCTTGAATCTGATGGGATGAAAAATGTACTCCGTTCATTGAAACCGTCCTCTTTCAATGACATAGTGGCGGTAAATGCATTATACCGGCCCGGTCCTATGGATCATATTCCTTCCTTCATTAAAAGAAAACATAAGGAGGAACCCGTGCGCTATGCACATCCCGATTTGACCAGAATCCTTGCTCCAACCTATGGAATTATTGTGTATCAGGAGCAGATTATGCAGATTGCTGCTGAAATGGCCGGCTTTAGTTTAGGTCAGGCAGATATGCTGAGGCGGGCAGTGAGTAAAAAAAAGAAAGAAGACCTGGATCGGGAGAGAGAGCGGTTTGTTATGGGATCTACTGGCAGAGGATATGATGAGCAGACAGCGCAGCAAATATACGATCTGATTGTCCAATTTGCCAATTACGGCTTTAATAAAAGCCATGCTGTCGCATACAGCCTTATAGGGTATCAGCTTGCTTACTTAAAAGCGCACTACCCTACTCACTTTATGGCTTCGCTCATGACCTCTGTGACAGGTAATGAAGATAAATTGCGTCTTTATATACGGGAATGTGAGAGACTGAAGATTCCAGTTCTGCCCCCATCGGTTCAAAAAAGCCAGCGATACTTTGCCGTTGAAAAGGAAGGGATCCGCTTTAGTATATCTGCAATAAAAGGAATAGGTAAAGGAGCGGCAATCGATTTAGTTCAAACTAGAGAGCAGAAGCCGTATAAAGACTTATTTGATTTTTGCGTGAGAATGCCGTCAAAATCAGTCAATCGTAAAATACTTGAATCCCTCGTTTTTTCAGGGGCTTTTGATGAATTTGATAAGGACCGATCTACAATGCTTGCTTCCATCGATGTGGCGATTGAACATGCATCTTTGATGAAAAGTGAAGACGGCGGGTTATTTGAAGACGAATTTTCAATCTCTCCAAAATACATTGAAAAATCTCCCATGCCTGCAGAGGACAAACTTCAATTTGAAAAAGAAGTACTGGGTTTATATTTATCTGCTCATCCTGTTTCTTCTATTCAATCCAGGCTAAATAAGCTAGGGGCTCTGTCAATTGACGAAATCAATAGAAGCTCTAAAACCTTTTTAGTCGGTGCGCTGATTACAGACATTCGTATGATCCGCACAAAAAAAGGAGAGGCGATGGCATTTCTGGTTTTAAGTGATGCCACCGGCGATGCAGATGCTGTAGCTTTTCCGGACACTTACCGGCATGCAGCCTCCCTTCTAAAGCAGGGAATTGTGGTGATTGCAAAAGGGAAGGCTGAGGAGCGAAATGGTAAGCTGCAGATTATTTTACAGGAAGTGAAACGGGCGGAAGACTGGAAGAGCGAAACAGAAACACAAAAACTGTTTTTGCGAATCCCTTCCCAGCTTAATGGATCATCCCTGCTGGATCTGGTTCGAAATCTTTGCAGCCGGCACCGAGGAAATTCACCGGTTATTATTCATATAGAAGAAACAAAGCGGACGATTCAACTGCAGCAAAATGAATGGATAAATCTGCATGACGATGTTATTAAACAGCTGAAGGAGCTTTTGGGTGAAACGAATGTAATAATTCAATAAACCATTCCTGCTGTTTTCTCAGTTTATTGACTAAACGAAGGTAAAAATTCATCATCTCATAAATCTGCAAAGGCTGTCCTAATTAAGCACTATTAATCTAAAATATAAGGGTAGTTGAGAGAATAGCCACTCCAGCAGGATATCAGGGCAAGGTGCAGGAAAGTTTCATCTCACTTCCTGCGGAGGACCTTGGCTAAAAATGCAATGAACCAGTCGAAGAGCTTGAGACAGTTTGTCCCAGGCTCTCTACTTTTATCTAGATGCTTTTTTGATTGTCGAATACCCCGGAGCGCTTACATGCAAGCCTCAGTGCTGCGGTAACCTCTTCTCCTATTTAAAGAATCAATTGCAATTTTAAAGTGGTTTTTGATATAGTGGTTTAGAGAATTATGTGGTCTGACCAATTGTAAAAAATAGGGGGAATCCCCCGATCAGGGAGTGAATTACCTTGTCATTACGCGACGAAGCCTTACATATGCACAGAGTGAATCAAGGGAAATTGGAGTCAAAATCGAAAGTATCTGTCAGAAATGCGGAAGATCTGAGCCTCGCATATTCTCCAGGAGTGGCTGAGCCATGTAAAGAAATTTATGATAAACCTGAAACCGTATATGATTATACGATGAAAGGGAATATGGTAGCGGTAGTATCAGATGGGACTGCAGTGCTTGGGCTCGGCAATATCGGACCTGAAGCGGCGCTGCCTGTAATGGAGGGAAAGGCCGTTTTATTTAAAAGCTTCGCTGGCGTAGATGCTTTTCCGATCTGCCTCAATACAACAGATATTGATAAAATCGTAGAGACAGTAAAGCTGCTTGAACCTACTTTTGGCGGCGTGAATCTTGAGGACATTGCAGCTCCGAGATGTTTTGAAATTGAAGAACGCTTGAAAAAAGAAACCAATATTCCAATATTTCACGATGATCAGCATGGCACGGCCATTGTGACTGTAGCAGGCCTGCTTAACGCCCTAAAAATAACAAACCGGGAATTATCGAACATCAAAGTCGTAATGAATGGTGCCGGGGCTGCCGGAATAGCCATTATAAACCTTTTATACAGCTATGGAGTACGAGATATTATCATGTGCGACTCGAAAGGCGCTGTCTATGAAGGACGTCCATATGGAATGAATGCAGTCAAGCAAGGCGTGGCAAAAATCACAAACCGAAGCAGGGTTGATGGCTCTCTTCAAGATGCCATCCAAGGTGCAGATGTCTTTATAGGGGTTTCGGTTGCTGGTGCATTAACTGAAGAAATGGTTCGTACAATGAACGACGAAGCCATTATTTTTGCTATGGCGAACCCTGTTCCGGAAATTATGCCTGAACTGGCGAAAACAGCCGGAGCAAAAGTGATCGGGACCGGCCGTTCCGATTATCCTAATCAGGTTAATAATGTACTGGCTTTTCCAGGGATTTTCAGGGGAGCATTAGATGTGCGTGCAACTCATATAAATGAGAAGATGAAACGTGCTGCAGTAGAGGCCATTGCTTCGTTGATTTCTCCAGAAGAGCTGAATGCTAATTATGTGATTCCTGCACCATTTGATCCGAGAGTGGCCCCTGCTGTTGCAGCAGCTGTAGCAACGGCAGCTATGGAAACAGGGGTAGCCAGAAAGAAAATGGATCCCGAAGAAATCAGGCTGAAGACTGAACGGCTATCTTTAATTGGAAAATCAGAATGATGATCTGCAGTGACTAAATCTACTGCTCAATTAAAAGTCTATTTATCCGTTGTTCATAAGTTAAAAGAAATGATTCAGCGTGACCGTTTGTCTGCTGGAGACCGTCTTCCCTCAGAGAGAGAATTATCTGAACGTCTGAGCGTGGGGCGTTCTTCAGTGAGAGAAGCGTTCCGTGCACTGGAGCTTCTTGGTTTAATTGAAACTAGGCAAGGAGAAGGAACGTTTTTACGGGATTTTAGAGATCATCACCTGGTCGAGCTTCTTGGAATGTTTATTCTTCAGAATGGACAAGCAGAAAAAGATGTACTGGAAATGAAGATATGGATTGAGATGGGCAGTATGAACCGCCTGCTGCAAAATGACGCCTCCACATTAAATTGGTTGTTTGAGTCAATCATGGCTGGTTATCAAAATGGAGAGATTACAACCATTAACCACTTCAAGTCCTCGCTTTTCGAATCTTCAGGAAATCGTCTTGCTTACAAAGTCTGGCTGGTCTTATATGACTTTGACCGAATGTCGAGCAAGGAGTCTGCTGCTCTTGATAAAGAGCTTATTTACACTGTTAAAAAGGCAATGCTTTCACAAGATATGACGATCATACGGACATTTTGTACTGAGCCTGTAACCTTGCAAAGAGCAAAGTAAACATGCATTTCATGTGGTTGAGTTAAAGAGCAATCAGCAATTAGATAAATATTCACATGGGGGAGGATGTACCTTGCTTAAAGATATATTCACAAAATCAAACAAACCGAAAAAGAAAAAATATGCTACGATTCCGCCGGAGAATGCTAAACACGACGTTCCGGAAGGAATCATGACGAAATGTCCAAAGTGTAAAAAGATTATGTATACAAAAGAAGTGAAAAAAAATGCTAAAGTCTGCCTGCACTGTGGTTACCACCACACTATGACAGCTGCCGAAAGAATCAGCAGCTTAATTGATGCAGACACATTTCTCGAGATCAATCAGGAGATGACTTCGCAAAATTCCCTTGATTTTCCGGATTATATGGAAAAAATGGAGAAGGACCGTAAAAAAACCGGTTTAAACGAAGCGATTGTGACCGGCAGTGCGGAAATCAACCGGCATAAAGTTGTCCTTGCGATTATGGATTCCAATTTTCGGATGGGCAGCATGGGATCTGTAGTTGGAGAAAAGATATCCAGAGCCATTGCGCTTGCTGAAGAAATGTCTGTACCTTTTATTATTTTTACAGCAAGCGGAGGAGCCCGCATGCAGGAAGGCGTGCTTTCGTTGATGCAAATGGCGAAAACAAGCACGGCGTTAAAGAAATACAGTGCAGCAGGCGGATTGATTATCTCGGTGATGACACACCCTACAACAGGAGGGGTATCGGCAAGCTTTGCATCACTGGGCGATTATAACTTTGCAGAGCCAGGCGCCTTAATTGGTTTTGCCGGCAGAAGAATTATTGAGCAGACAATCCGCGAAAAGCTGCCGGAGGACTTTCAAACTGCAGAGTTTTTGCTTGAACACGGACAGCTTGATGCTGTTGTTCCGAGGACGGATTTAAGAGATACACTGACAACGGTTCTCGCAATCCATGAGCAGGGGGTATCAGCGTGGTAAATGAACTTGAATTTGAGAAACCGCTTGTTCAGTTAAGAGAAAAAATTAATGAACTTAAAACATTTACGGTTAATTCTGATGTCGACTTATCTTCAGAAATTGAAAAGCTTGAAACCCGTCTTGAAAAATTGGAAGAAGACACTTATATGAATATAAAACCATGGGATCGTGTTCAAATTGCCCGTCACCCTGAAAGGCCGACAACGCTTGATTACATTGATGAACTGTTTGAACAGTTTATTGAACTTCATGGTGACCGGCTATATGGCGATGATCATGCGATCGTTGGCGGAATCGCTTTTTACAAAGGAAAGCCCGTGACCGTTATCGGACACCAAAGAGGAAAAGGAACGAAGGATAATATTAAACGAAACTTTGGAATGCCGCATCCTGAAGGGTATCGTAAGGCATTGCGTTTAATGAAACAGGCAGAGAAATTTAACCGTCCTATAATTTGTTTTATTGATACAAAGGGAGCCTACCCGGGAAAGGCTGCTGAGGAACGCGGCCAAAGCGAAGCGATTGCACGCAATCTATTTGAAATGGCAGGGTTAACCGTACCGGTCATATGTATAGTCATTGGAGAAGGCGGAAGCGGCGGTGCTTTAGCGCTAGGGATAGGAAATCATTTGCATATGCTTGAAAACTCCACTTACTCGGTGATCTCTCCTGAAGGGGCAGCCTCTATTCTATGGAAAGATGCGTCTTTGGCAAAAAAAGCTGCTGAATCCATGAAAATAACCGCTCCGGATTTAAAGGATATGGGGATAATTGATGAAATTGTTTCTGAAGTTAGGGGCGGGGCTCACCATGATGCAAAAAAACAGGCGGAAAAAATAGACGAAGTGCTTCAGGCGTCTCTGAAGGCACTATCTTCTCTTTCTGGCGAAGAACTTATTGCACACCGTCATGAAAAATTTCAAAAGATTGGATCGCATTCTGTTTTGAGCGAAATCCTTTAGGGAATAGTAGACGTGTACTGAATTCAGTACACGTCTGCTTTTTGTACAGTGTGATTCAAAACCCTGCAGCTTTAAAAAGAGATTTTTTACTCATTCAGGCAAAGGGTTCCTTTAAAATAAAACTGATTAGCAGAATTTGGGCGGTGAAAACCTTCCAGAGTTAAAAATTTGCTCGGAATCTGTAGAATTATGTCTAAAAAATGAACTTTGGTTAGAGTGAAGCGTTTACATTAGAACGATTATTTCGTCTATTTTTGAACATGCAGTCTAGATATTGAGAACCCTTCGTCTTCATGGTATTTTTAATGGGGAGAAAGATCACTTGTATACTCAACTTCACTCAAAATAGGTTTTCCATGTGTGAAGTTCTTAACATATATTTACTAATTTTTCCAAAAGGTGGGAATGATAGAATGAAAAGAATCGGTGTATTGACCAGCGGAGGAGATTCCCCGGGAATGAACCCTGCTGTTCGGGCAGTAGTACGTAAAGCGATCTTCCATGGTCTGGAGGTATATGGAGTCTACCAGGGCTATCAGGGATTGATTTCCGGAAATATTGAAAAGCTTGAACTAGGTTCAGTGGGAGATATCATCCATCGGGGAGGAACAAAGCTCTATTCTGCGCGATGTGAAGAGTTTAAAACGGTTGAAGGCCAGAAAAAAGGTATTGAGCAGCTGGAAAAATTCGGAATTGAGGGATTAGTTGTGATCGGTGGAGACGGCTCTTATATGGGAGCGAAAGCCCTCACAGAACATGGCTACCCTTGTGTTGGAGTTCCTGGAACGATTGATAATGATATTCCTGGAACGGATTTTACAATTGGCTTTGATACCGCAGTGAACACCGTTATTGATGCGATTGACAAGATTAGAGATACTGCCACCTCGCATGAACGTACATTTATTATTGAAGTGATGGGACGAAATGCAGGTGACATAGCACTTTGGGCTGGTTTATCCGGCGGTGCAGAAACAATTTTGATTCCTGAAGATCCTCATGATTTGGATAATATTGCTGAACGGATATTAAAAGGACATGCCCGCGGTAAAAAGCACAGTATTATTATAGTAGCAGAGGGAGTTATGTCAGGAAATGAACTGGCACAGAAACTCAAGGAGAAAATTTCTCTTGAAACGCGTGTATCCGTTCTTGGGCATATGCAGCGCGGAGGTTCTCCGACGGTTTCAGACCGTGTACTTGCAAGCCGTCTTGGCGCACGCGCGGTTGAACTGCTTATGGAAAACAAAGGCGGACGCGCAGTGGGCATTGAGAAAAATGCATTGGTGGACTACGACATCATCGAAGCACTGAAAATGGAACGCAAAGCAGATATGGACTTGTATCGCTTATCACAGGAACTGTCGATTTAATCATCTGATAGAAACAATAAAAGAACTATTGGGAGGTACTAAACGAATATGAGAAAAACTAAGATTGTATGTACAATTGGTCCTGCAAGTGAAAGCATTGAAAAACTGACGCAATTAATGGAAGCGGGCATGAATGTAGCACGCCTCAATTTTTCACACGGTGATTTTGAAGAGCATGGAGCGAGAATTAAAAATATCCGCGAAGCTGCTTCAAAGCTTGGAAAAAGCGTAGGGATCCTACTTGATACAAAAGGACCTGAAATCCGTACAAACACGATGGAAAACGGCGCAATTCATTTAGAAGCAGGCAATCAGATCATTGTCTCCATGAATGAAATGGTAGGGACTGAAGAAAAGTTCTCCATTACGTATGACCGCCTTGTTGAGGACGTGGAAGTGGGGTCTAAAATTCTTTTGGATGACGGTTTAATCGGGTTGGAAGTTTTGTCAATCGATCGTGATTCACGAGAGCTTACAACGAAGATTTTAAACAGCGGAACCCTGAAAAACAAAAAAGGCGTAAATGTACCGGGCGTATCTGTTCAGCTGCCGGGCATTACGGATAAAGATGCACAGGATATATTGTTTGGAGTGGAACAAAAAGTAGACTTTATTGCTGCTTCTTTCGTCCGCCGTGCGTCAGATGTGCTGGAAATTCGTGAGCTGCTTGAAAAAAATGGAGCTGCAGCGATCAATATTATTCCTAAGATTGAAAACCAGGAAGGCGTAGACAATATCGGGGAAATCCTTGAAGTGTCAGACGGCCTTATGGTGGCACGCGGAGATTTGGGAGTTGAAATTCCTGCTGAAGAAGTGCCTCTAGTTCAAAAAGACTTGATTAAAAAATGCAACGCAGTAGGCAAGCCTGTTATTACAGCTACGCAAATGCTTGATTCCATGCAGCGTAATCCGCGTCCAACCCGGGCAGAAGCAAGTGACGTTGCAAATGCTATCTTCGATGGAACAGATGCAATCATGCTGTCAGGTGAAACTGCAGCTGGTGATTATCCTGTAGAATCGGTTAAAACAATGAATGATATTGCTTCCAGAGCGGAAACAGCACTTGATTATAAAACAATTCTGTCCAACCGCAGCAAGCGTTTTGAACCAAATATGACAGATGCCATCGGACAGGCTGTAGCGCATACCGCATTAAATTTAGAAGTGAACGCTATTATTGCTCCAACTGAAAGCGGGCATACAGCACGAATGATTTCAAAATACCGTCCTGAAGCAACAATTGTAGCAGTTACAGCAGATTCGGCTGTGTCACGCCGTCTTGCGCTTGTGTGGGGTGTTTATCCGCAGGTAGGAAGACAGACCTCTACAACGGATGAAATGCTGGATATGGCTGTTTCAGAGAGCCTGAACAGCGGATGTGTAAAACACGGTGATCTTGTTGTAATTACTGCTGGTGTTCCAGTTGGCGAGTCAGGTACAACCAACCTCATGAAAATTCACATCGTTGGAGATGTATTGGCAAAAGGTCAGGGAATCGGGCGCAGATCCGGTTATGGCCGTGCGGTGATCGCATCAAATGCTTCAGAAGCGCTTGAAAAAGTGAAAGAAGGCTCTGTGCTTGTAACAATCGGGACTGATAAAGATATGGTGCCTGCACTTGAAAAATGTTCAGCGCTTATCGTGGAAGAAGGCGGTCTTACAAGCCACGCAGCAGTAGTGGGACTAAACCTCGGTTTGCCTGTCATTGTAGGCGTCGACAATGCGACATCTCTTTTCCAGGAAGGTCAGGTAGTAACAGTAGATGCTGAGCGCGGTGTTGTTTACAATGGCCATGCAAGCGTACTGTAAAAGAAAGTAACAGGAATTTTCAAGAGAGGCTGGGCACAATAAGTGTCCAGCCTCTTGTTTATACTTTAAAGTAGGCAGTTAAGTCGCATGATGAACGTTTATGCAGCTATATTCATTTTGTACTTCCATTGATTCGGACTAAGGTTCTCCTTTTATTCATATACTCTCTAGTCCAATGCTTCTTTCTATCGCCCTTTATGCGTATATGCTATAATCGGGTTAAGTTTTCTATATAAGGAGGATCCGCTATTGAGATGGATCATGCTTTTAATTATTGTGGTACCTGCAGCAGAGATTGCCATTCTTCTTTCGGTAGGCAATTTGATTGGGGTCATTCCGACCTTTTTGCTGATCTTAGCAACAGGAGTTTTGGGTGCTTATTTAGCAAAATCAAAAGGCCTGCAGGCGATTAAAAATGTTCAAAATCAAATGGGCATTCAGCAGCCGCCCAGTGAGATCATTTTGGATGGAGTCTGCATATTAATTGGCGGTGTACTTTTGCTGACACCGGGCTTTTTGACGGATATTACAGGCTTTTTGCTTCTCATTCCTCAGACGCGCAACCGATTTAAACCACTTATTTATAAATGGTTCCGTAAAAGAATGAGTAAAGGGAATATGATTATTTATAGATAAAGGGCTGAATAAAACGATAAGGAATGATCCCGTTTAAAGGATCGTTCCTTTTTTTATGTAAATCCAAATCAGCCTGATTGTACCTGCTTTTATCAATGTGCTGACTGTCAGAAGTATGAGAGGTGAAAAAAGCACACCCATTACGCCTACACTTTGAAATGAAATATATATGATCAAAAATGTAATGAAAGGATGAATGCCTAAGGTTTGTCCGATGATTTTTGGTTCGAGCACCTGCCTTGAAAGGGAAATGACTGTCTGTGTAATCAATAAACCGATCATCAGCTGCATGTCCCCGCTTACCCAGCAGTAAAAAACCCACGGAATGAAAAGCAGGCTTGTCCCAACGATAGGGATAAGATCCAGTAAAGCCGAAGTAAGGGCGATGGCTGGAGCGCCTTTTACATCTAAAATTAACAACCCGCATAGGACAATCACAGCTGTAATAGCAGTGAGGAGCATCTGAGCCTGAACGTATGACCAGGTGTAAAACTTTACCGCCTTTATCAAAGAAGAGATATGCACAGACAAAGCCGAACCGAAAAAGGGTTTCAGCACTTTCTTTAAGGCGGATGCTTCTTTTATAAAAAAATAAGCAGAAATTAAAGCAATTACTCCTCCAACAGCGATCCCGGGGAGAGAAGATAAGAAGCGGGACAGCTCAATAAATAGAATTTCTCCAAAGTTTTGAATGAGTACGACTGCCTGATCTTTCAGTGAATGAATAACGTCATCCCCTGATGTTTCTTCAATTACACCCTTAGATAAAAGAAAAGCTTCAGCTTTTGCGATCATCGGGAGTATATAAGAAATGCTTTGTTCAATTGCAGTGCTGAGCTCTGAAAATAATCCGGGAATTTGTTCAATAAAGCGGACGATGTCATGCCAGAACAAAAATCCGAATACTGCGATCAGTCCTGCTATTAAACTGCAAAAAGCGAGAATGGTTATAATAATACTTAATGAAAATGGAATTCTGCAGCTGGCGGTAAGCCATTTAGCAGGATAATACAAAATAAAAGCAATTACTGCGCCTGCAAGTACCGGGAGCATATAAGTATAGGCTAAAATGAAGACGGCAGCCAGGCTCATCATTGCGGCGGCTGTCCATAGGATTCTGGTGGATACAGCAGACTGGTTCATACGCACACCAACATTTCTGAAAGGTTGTTTGTTTATGTGTATGAACAATGGGGAAAATTAATGTTTAGAATAGGAGCTGTCTTGAAAATGAATCAGGCATTACTTTTTTTACTGTTGCTTCTTGGTATTGCTGTGCTGGCTAAAAACAATTCACTTATTTTTGCTGTGGCTTTATTGCTGGTTATTAAAGTAATTGGAGCCGACCAGAAAATTTTCGAGGTGATTCAATCCAAAGGAATTAACTGGGGCGTTACAATTATAACGATTGCCGTTCTTGCTCCGATCGCCAGCGGGGCAATTGGTTTTAAAGAACTGACAGACGCAGTAAAATCTCCCTACGCCTGGATTGCTCTTGCTTCCGGTATTTTAGTGGCATTGATTGCCAAAGGGGGCATCTCCCTGCTTGAAAATGATCCTCATATCACAGTCGCTCTTGTACTGGGAACAATCCTTGCAATAGCGCTGTTTAAAGGGATTGCGGTTGGTCCGCTGATTGGTGCCGGCATCGCGTATTTTGCCATGAGAATCTATGAGTGGATTAGTCAAATTTCATAGTTTATTGGAAAATAAAATCGTAAATTTATGCGTTTTCATTCACAAAGTTCTGATTATTGATTATAATGAAGGATGAAAGCGCATCCTTTGTTACTTTTTGTTGAAAAAAGGTTATTTATTGGCCGAAAAATGAGCATGCGCTCAGGTTCGTTTATTCAGGCCGGTGAACCAGGATGAATCTTCCTTGTTTATGCCTGTACATAAGCTAAATAGGGGCTAAAATACATTTCAAAAGGAGAGATTGGTATGACTGCAACAAGAGGTTTAGAGGGTATAGTGGCTACGACGTCATCCATCAGTTCGATTATTGATGACACACTTACATATGTTGGGTACAATATCGATGACCTTACAGAAAATGCAAGCTTTGAAGAAGTCATTTACTTGTTATGGCATCTTCGCCTTCCAACTGAAAGTGAACTGACTGAACTAAAAAAACAGCTCGCTGATAATATGTCCCTTCCAGAAGAAGTTATAGCACAGCTAAAGGCTATGCCGGTAAAATCTGTACATCCTATGGCGGCTCTTCGTACGGCTGTTTCTTCGCTTGGTCTTTTTGATGAAGAAGCGGACGTCATGGAAGACGATGCAAACTACCGGAAAGCGATTCGTCTGCAGGCTAAAATGTCCTCAATCGTAACTGCTTTTTCCCGTATTCGCCAAGGCAAGGAACCCATTGCGCCTAAAGCTGATTTGAGCTTTGCAGCTAATTTTATGTACATGCTTACAGGTGAAGAACCAGCTGACATTCAGGAAGAAGCGATGAACAAAGCGCTAGTTTTACATGCGGATCATGAACTGAATGCTTCCACCTTTACAGCGCGTGTCTGTGTGGCCACGCTGTCAGATGTATATTCAGGCGTCACTGCAGCCATTGGAGCTTTAAAGGGTCCCCTTCACGGAGGAGCGAATGAGCAGGTCATGAAAATGCTCACAGAGATCGATTCTGTTGAAAATGCAGAAGCAATTGTTCGTAAAAAGCTTGAAAACAAAGAAAAAATTATGGGCTTCGGTCATCGTGTATACAGGCAGGGAGATCCCCGCGCCAAACACTTAAGAGAAATGTCTAAAAAACTTACGGAATTAAGTGGAGAATCAAAATGGTACGAGATGTCAATTAAAGTGGAGGAAGTCGTAACATCGGAAAAAGAGCTTCCGCCAAATGTTGATTTTTATTCGGCTTCTGTGTACCACAGCCTGGGCATCGATCATGATCTGTTTACGCCAATTTTTGCTGTAAGCCGTGTCTCCGGCTGGCTGGCGCATATTTTGGAGCAATATTCAAACAACCGTCTAATCCGCCCTCGTGCTGATTATATCGGACCTGGAATGCAGGAATATGTACCGGTGGATAAACGGGGCTGATATGGCTTTTAGTTTACAAATGATGAATTAACTGATGTAATAAATTAGATGATGATAAGAGGCCGGCTAAATCTTCAGCCCGCTTCTGACAATGAACCTGGAGGGAAATTCTTATGACACAAGGTGAAAAAATTACAGTTGATAACGGGACATTGAACGTTCCAAACAACCCGATTGTTCCATTTATTGAAGGAGACGGCACAGGTCCGGATATTTGGGCTTCTTCTTCCCGCGTTCTGGATGCAGCGGTTGAAAAAGCGTACAACGGCGAAAGAAAAATCGTTTGGAAAGAAGTACTTGCAGGTCAGAAAGCATTTGATCAGACAGGTGAATGGCTTCCTCAAGCGACTCTTGATGCCATTAATGAGTATTTTATTGCCATCAAGGGACCGTTGACTACTCCGATCGGCGGAGGAATCCGTTCGTTAAACGTAGCACTGCGCCAGCAGCTGGATTTGTTTACCTGCCTGCGTCCGGTGCGTTACTTTGAAGGGGTGCCTTCTCCTGTTAAACGTCCGGAAGATACAGATATGGTTATTTTCCGTGAAAATACAGAGGATATCTATGCTGGAATTGAATTTGCTGAGGGTTCTGATGAAGTGAAGAAATTAATTTCTTTCCTTCAGGACGAGCTTGGCGCTAAAAACATCCGATTCCCTGAAACATCAGGAATTGGCGTTAAGCCGGTTTCAAAAGAGGGTACAGAGCGTCTTGTCCGTGCAGCAATTAACTATGCACTGACTGAGAACCGCAAGTCAGTTACTCTTGTCCATAAAGGAAATATCATGAAATTTACAGAAGGTGCCTTTAAATCATGGGGCTATGATTTAGCAGAAAGAGAATTTGGCGATAAGGTCTTTACTTGGGCTCAATATGATGAGATTAAGGACGCACAGGGACTTGATGCTGCCAATAAAGCACAAAGCGAAGCTGAAGCAGCAGGTAAAATTATCGTTAAAGATTCGATTGCTGATATCTTCCTGCAGCAAATCCTGACCCGCCCTGCTGAATTTGATGTAGTAGCTACGATGAACTTAAACGGAGACTACATTTCTGATGCGCTTGCAGCACAGGTTGGCGGAATTGGAATTGCTCCTGGAGCAAATATCAACTACGATACCGGGCATGCCATTTTTGAGGCGACGCATGGTACAGCACCTAAGTATGCAGGACTTGATAAAGTAAATCCTTCATCGGTTATCCTTTCAGGTGTGTTATTGCTTGAGCATCTTGGCTGGAGTGAGGCAGCAGCTCTTGTTCTTTCCTCTATGGAAAAAACAATTGCTTCTAAAGTAGTAACCTATGATTTCGCACGATTAATGGATGGAGCGACAGAGGTTAAATGCTCTGAGTTTGGAACAGCTCTTATCGAAAATATGCAATAAACGGAAAAACCAGTTTTCTGGCTTCTTCATTATCAAATGCGGACTCTCTAATCCTTCTTCTTTTCAGAAGGATTACGAGATCATCCGGCTGATGGGAAGAGACCAGTTTTCTGGTTCTTTCTTTATCATCGCCACTATACGAGATTGGGAGGAATTACAATGGGATTTAAGCGAAACAAGATTTCAATCATTGGAGCGGGATTTACAGGAGCAACTACCGCCCTATTTCTTGCACAAAAAGAACTTGGTGACATTGTGTTAGTTGACATTCCTCAAAATGAAGATCCGACAAAAGGGAAGGCGCTGGATATGCTGGAGGCAGGCCCCGTGTTCGGCTATGATGTCTCTATTAAAGGCACCTCTGATTATAAAGATACCGCTGCATCGGACGTTGTAATTATCACAGCAGGTATTCCGCGAAAGCCTGGCATGAGCCGGGATGACCTTGTTCAAACCAATGAGAAAATCATGAAGTCAGTCACGAAAGAAGTGACAGCGCATTCTCCGGATAGTACGATTATTGTTTTATCCAATCCAGTAGATGCGATGACGTATACAGTCTTTAAAGAATCAGGTTTTCCTAAAGAGCGGGTCATAGGACAGTCAGGTGTGCTGGATACAGCCCGTTTCAATACGTTTGTTGCAGAGGAACTGAATTTATCGGTCAAAGATATTCAAGGTTTTGTCCTGGGAGGCCACGGAGATGATATGGTGCCGCTGACAAGGTACTCGAACGCTGGAGGCATTCCGCTTGAAACCTTAATCCCGAAAGACCGGCTGGACGCCATAATTGAGCGTACACGTAAAGGTGGAGGAGAAATTGTTGCTCTTTTAGGAAATGGTTCCGCGTACTATGCTCCTGCGGCTTCTCTAATGGAAATGACGGAGGCGATCTTAAAAGATCAAAAACGTGTTTTGCCGTCCGTTGCCTATCTTGAAGGTGAGTATGGATTTGAAGGTATTTATTTAGGCGTGCCAACGGTTCTTGGCGGCAATGGTATTGAAAAAATTGTAGAGCTTGAGTTATCTCAAGACGAGAAATCCCAGCTTCAGAAATCAGTTGATTCTGTAAAAAGTGTGATGGGAGCATTAACAACCTTATCATAGTTAGGGTCTCTGGACGATCATGGTCCATTCAACTTGAAGGAATCGTCAATCAGGCGATTCCTTTTTACATCACGAATGATAGAATTAGTGGTAAAATAATGATCAGGCACCAGTATATGAATGAAGGGGGAGATCTACGTGTTGATGGGGAAAAAGAGAAAAATGGGGCGAAATATTGAAGATATGACGATTGGGGAAAAACTAACCTTGACAGAAAAAATAGAAGACAAGGATCTTCTGCTTTTCCTTGGGTTAACTAACGATGCAAATCCGCTGTATATTCAGCATGATTATGCATCTCAAACACCTCATAAAAAACCAATTGTGCCATCTATCATGCTTACAGGCTTTATTACCTCTGCAGTCTCAAAGTATCTGCCTGGGCCGGGGTCGCATATCATTGGTCAAAACCTGAGTTTTCCGAAAGCGCTTCCACACTACGCTACTGTAGAATTTCTATTTGAAGTCATGTCAATTGACCGTCCAAATGCTCAAATTGAAATTAATGTTAAAGCAGTCGATGAACAAGGAGAAGTTGTTGTGACTGGAAGTGTTACAGTATGCCCTCCTCATAAACTTGAACGATTTGAAAACTCAGCACTTGATAATTTCTAGAGATTAGGAAAAAATTACTTTCTTCAACATTCCGGCTTTACTGTTGGAATGATCGGTAATAAGGATATACTACACTTTAAGGAAGCAGGGGCATAAAAAATAAATGATAAAAGAGTCTTTATATATCATTAGTATGAGGTGAGCGTAGCGGAAGGTGGCGACTCCGGCAGGATATGACGGCAAGCTAAGCCTTTACAGGGCAGCGCCCTGAAAAGGTTCAGCGCCGTCCCTGCGGAAAGCGTCCGCCTGATACGCAGTGAACCGGTCAAAGAACCTGAGACACTTTTGTCCCAGGTTCTTTTTTAAGTATGATAAAAGGTAAAATTTTTTTGTTCCGATTTTGGACGGCTTTTCAAAAAGAAAGTGGAGCCCCTTTTGTAGGTGTGATGACCCAATATAAGAGGACTGTATATTCAATAAGGAATAAAAGCCGCCTTAAGTTTAGCAAAGACCTTGAAACTTATCGAAATGCACTTAAATGTGTACTATAATGAAAGTGGTGTTATTGGATGAATAACCGGTTTTACTACACGATGCGGAGGTAGAACATGAGTAAAAAAGTTCTAGTAGTAGATGATGAGCAATCAATTGTAACATTGTTAAAATATAATTTAGAGCAGGCAGGATATGAAGTAATAACTGCCCTGGACGGACAAGAAGGGAAACAAAAAGCAATTGATGACAATCCGGATCTGATTGTACTCGACTTGATGCTGCCTAAAATGGATGGAATTGAAGTATGTAAACAGCTCAGACAGGAGCATATACAGACTCCAATCATTATGCTGACAGCAAGAGACGATGAATTTGATAAAGTGTTAGGTCTGGAGCTAGGTGCAGACGACTATATAACGAAGCCTTTCAGTCCGAGGGAAGTCGTAGCAAGAGCAAAAGCCATTTTACGACGCACAAAGCAGGCTGAACCCCAAGCTCCGGAGGAAGAGGAAGAAGATACTTCATTTAGGGTAGGGGATGTTAAGGTTTTCCCCGACCAATATGAAGCCTTTTATAAAGACAGGCAGTTAGAATTGACTCCAAAAGAATTCGAGCTTCTGCTTTATCTGGTTGAAAACAAAGGGAGAGTTCTGACAAGAGACCAGCTTCTGCAGGCTGTATGGAATTATGACTTTGCTGGGGACACCCGCATCGTAGACGTGCATATTAGCCATATTCGTGAAAAGATTGAGGAAAATACGAAAAAACCACTTTATATTAAAACCATAAGGGGCCTTGGCTATAAAATGGAAAAGCCGAAAAAGGATTAACATGTCCAGCTTTCGAACGAGGCTCTTATTTGCACTAATTTCTTTAATTATATTGGTTCTTGTGGGGCTGGGTGTGCTGCTTGGGGAACTTTTTAAATCGTATTACTTAAACGCTCTGCATTCCAGAATGGAAAAAGAGGTGGAGATTGTTGTAAATGAGGTTGAACTTCAGCCTTTCTTTACAACTGTGGCTTCATCACGTTTTGATGAGTTGAGCGATGTACTCGACATACGAATTATGATGATCAGTGATTCAAGCAATGTAATTTATGACAGTCAAAACAATATAGATATTAATAACCATGACCGTACGATTCAATTGATAGGGGAAGATGATTTGACCCCTGAAGATCCAATCACTCAATACCAGGCAAATGAAAACACGACGTACTATGCTAAAAGTGTGGCTGCAGGAGAGACAGCAGGATTAGTAATTGTCGCTGCCAGTTTTGATGAACTGGAGGCGGTGTACCGTCAAATCTGGACCATCTTAGGGATAACTCTGGGTGCTGCTTTATTAATCATTATTTTACTGGGATCGAGAATTACGAACCAATATACAAAACCCATCGAATCAGCGACTAAAGTCGCGATTGAACTTGCAAAAGGCAATTACCGTGCTAGAACATATGAGGATCGGGTAGACGAGACGGGAATGCTCAGCAATTCTATTAACGTACTCGCCAGAAATCTGCAGGAAATGGTGACACTTCAAGCCATTCAGCAGGACAGACTTCAAACGCTCATTGAAAATATGGGCAGCGGACTGATCATGATCGACCGTCAGGGACATATCGTGCTGGTAAACCGCACATTTTTGGAATTTTTCCGTTTGCAGACAGATGAAGTGATTAATAAAAGATATGTAGATATTATCTCTGATAAGCAGGTTCGTGAAGTAGCAGAAGAAGTTTTTATGACAGAGCAAAGAATTCGTAAACAAATTCACATCTCCTCTGTGTTATCTAAGCTACATTTGGAAGTGTATGGAGCACCGATTATTGGAGATGGAAGTGTGTGGCAGGGAATTGTTCTTGTTTTTCACGATATAACAGAGCTGAAAAAGCTCGAACAAATGAGAAAAGATTTTGTTGCGAATGTCTCTCACGAAGTAAAAACCCCTATCACCTCCATCAAAGGCTTCACTGAAACACTTTTAGACGGCGCAATGAATGATCAGGAGGCGCTGGAGTCATTTCTGACGATTATTTTAAAAGAAAGTGACCGCCTGCAGGACTTAATTCAGGATTTGCTGGATTTGTCCAAGGTTGAGCAGCAGGGCTTTAATCTCGCCGTGGCAGATGTCAATATGACCAATTTGCTCCATGAAGTGACGGCCATTATGAAACAAAAAGCAGATCAGAAAAGCATGAAAATCGTACTTGATGGGGATCAAAATCTTTTTATTGAAGGCGACCATGACCGTCTAAAGCAAATTTTCATAAATTTAATCAGCAATGCACTGACTTATTCACAGCCCAGGGGTGAAATAAGGCTGACGGTGACGGATCAGAAGGAGAATATTTTGATTAACGTTGAAGACGATGGGATTGGAATGGAACAAGAGGAGATTCCAAGGATCTTTGAACGGTTTTACCGGGTAGATAAAGCAAGAAGCAGAAATTCAGGTGGAACGGGGCTTGGACTTGCGATTGTTAAGCATATTGTAGAGGTCCACCATGGAGATATATCTGTAAAAAGTGAGCCAAATAAAGGAACAGCATTTTTAATTTCGCTGCCAAAGAAACATAGGTTCAATAAGTAAGACTTTACATTCACTTTACATTACAAGGGTTTTTTCTTAACATTTAGTTGATAAGATACTAAGTGAAAACCCCTTCATCCAAGGAACCCAGAGAAAAGACGTGAACAGACCCCGTTCACGTCTTTTTTCGTGTTTTGTAATGGAAATGAAACACTCATGAAACTTTCTCCCAACATTAACCGTAGAACAGGTATAACGATTTGGAAAGGAAGATGACAATGAGTGTTAAAAGAATTACAGCGGGGCTGGGACTGATTACAGCCGCGATCCTGCTCATTATTGTTTTATTCACTTCCTGGTATACAGTTGATGAATCTGAGCAGGCACTTGTGATGACTTTTGGTGAAGCGAACGAAACGATAACTGAATCAGGGTTAAAATTTAAAATGCCATGGCCAATCCAGCAGGTTGAAGTTCTGTCTAAGGAAACCTTCAGTCTGCAGTTTGGCTACGAGCAAGAGGATGGAGAAATTCAATCGTTCCCTGAAGAAACGAAGATGATAACAGGCGATGAAAATATTGTGCTGGCTGATCTTGTGGTTCAGTGGAAAATTGTCGATGCTAAAAAGTATTTATTTAATGCAGAGGATCCTGAAGTGGTCCTTTATGATACTACAGCTGCATCAATTCGCAGTATTATTGGAAGTTCAGAAATAGATGATGCGCTGACCTCGGGGAAGGCGGAAATTGAGCTTGAGGTAAGAGAACTGCTTTCAACGCTTATGGAAAAATACGATATGGGAATCTCCATACAGGCTGTACAGCTGCAGGATGTGGAGCTGCCAAATGAAGAGGTGCGCCAGGCGTTTACTGCAGTTACAGATGCCAGAGAAACAATGAATACAAAAGAAAACCAGGCGAATAAATACAGAAATCAGCTGATCAATGAAGCAGAAGGGGAAAAAGACGCAATTGAATTCAGGGCCGAAGGTGAAAAAACAGCCCGGATCGAAGAGGCGCGCGGAGATGTGGCCATTTTTGATAAATTATATGCTGAATATCAGAACAATCCTGATGTAACCAGACAGCGTTTGATTTTAGAAACCCTTGAAGAAGTTCTTCCAGATGCTGAAGTATACATAATGAACGATGATGGCGGCACGTTAAAATATTTGCCCCTTAATCCATTAGAGCGTTCACAGCAGCCTGTACCGCAGGAAGAGACAGAAAGTGAGGAGGGGCAATAATGAGCGATGACAAAAATCCAAACAGCAAAGTATTTGATTTTTCCAGTACTAAAAAAACAAATGGATCTTCCCTTGAGTGGAAAAAATACTCTAAAATAGGCACTTTTATTATATTGTTTGTCGTTCTGCTCATTACAGCATTACTGAATGTTTTCATAGTTAAAGAGGGCGAATACCGGGTTGTTAGACAGTTCGGGGAAGTTGTGAAAATTATTGAAAGTCCTGGTTTGCATACGAAAATTCCTTTTATTCAAAGTGTGACGACTCTTCCAAAATACCAGATGACCTACGATGTCTCTGAAGCAGAAATCAATACGAGGGATAAGAAGAGAATTATTATCGATAACTATTCTGTGTGGCGCATTACGGACCCGAAAAACATGATTTCAAATGCTGGTACCATGATTAACGCAGAGTCACGAATGGAAGAATTTATTTATTCGGTCGTCCGAACAGAACTTGGACAGCTGGATTATGACGAAATTATCAACGACGAAAAGTCTTCCCGTGGAAGTTTAAATGATCGGGTTACTGAACGCGTGAACGAACTGCTGACTCAGGAGTCATTTGGAATAGAGGTAGTGGATGTCCGTATGAAACAAACGGATCTCCCAACAGAAAACGAGCAATCTGTTTTCACAAGAATGATTTCCGAACGGGAATCTACTGCTCAGGAATATTTATCAACCGGAGATGCTAACAAAAACAGAATTGAAGCCCAGACAGATCGCGAAGTCCGGGAGATGCTTGCTGTAGCAAATGCAGAAGCCGATGCAATACGAGCGGAGGGTGAGGCGGAAGCAGCAAAGCTGTATAATGATTCTTTCTCGAAAGATCCTGAATTTTATGAAATTTACCGTACGCTTGAATCGTATAAAACCACAATTGATGACAAAACGATGATTATTCTTCCGGCAGATTCTCCATATGCGAGCTTGCTGTCAGGAGCTTTGGAATAAGCGTTTAGTAAATCAATCCAGAAAGTGAGCCGTTGTTTTCTCTTTCATTTTAGACATGCTAAAATGAGAGAAGCAGCGGCTTTTGTATTTATTAAAAAGTCAGGCTTACGAGATCGCCCATTTAAGGAGGAGTTTACTTGAGTAAAAAATTAATGCTGATTGATGGCAACAGTATCGCATATCGAGCTTTCTTTGCACTGCCGTTACTCAATAATGATAAAGGCGTACATACAAATGCAATATACGGCTTTACCACTATGCTGACAAAAATGATTGATGATGAAAAGCCAACCCATCTTCTGGTGGCTTTTGATGCGGGAAAAACCACTTTTCGTCATAAAACTTACTCGGAATACAAAGGTGGAAGACAAAAAACACCTTCAGAGCTTTCTGAGCAGTTCCCTTTTATCAGGGATCTTCTTGCCGCTTATTCTATAAAGCATTATGAATTGGATCAATATGAAGCGGATGACATAATCGGAACGCTGTCTTTGCAGGCAGAGAAAAAGGGGTTTGATGTTGTCGTTGTGTCAGGGGACAAGGATTTAACGCAGCTCTCCTCTGAACATACCCGGGTGGAAATTACCCGCAAAGGCATTACAGATATGGAGTCATACACACCCCATCATATCAAAGAGAAATATGGTCTTACTCCAGATCAGATTATTGATATGAAAGGCTTGATGGGGGACTCCTCTGATAATATTCCGGGAGTTCCTGGAGTAGGTGAGAAGACGGCCATTAAACTTCTTAAGCAATTTGGTACTCTTGAAGCACTGCTGGATTCAATAAGTGAAGTCAAGGGAGCAAAATTGCAGGAAAAACTGACTGAATTTAAAAATCAGGCAAAAATGAGTAAAGATTTAGCAACAATCACACGGGTAGCCCCTGTAGAACTTAAACTCGAGGAACTAGAGAGGCAGGAGCCTGATCAGGAAAAGCTGCGTTCGTTATTTAAAGAGCTCTCATTCCAGACGCTTCTTGATAAACTGGGGGATAATCAAGAAGAAGATATTGAGTTAAAGGATTTGGATTGGACGTATGCAGAGGAAATTACAGAGGAAATGCTTTCCCCAGAAGCAGAGCTTTACATTGAATTGTTTGATTCAAATTATCACACAGCTGATATTTTAGGAATTGGACTTCATCACAGGGGTGGAACCTATTTTATTCCTGTAGAAAAAGCAAGAGAATCTGCGCTTTTTAAAAAATGGATTGAAGATGAGGAAAATCAAAAATCAGTTTACGATTCCAAGCAGTCTATTGTAGCATTCAGCCGGCTTGGAATGGATTTGAAAGGGATAGATTTTGATCTTTTAATTGCGTCCTATGTGATCGATGCTTCACAGGCAGCTGATGATTTCGCATCCATTGCAAAAAGACACGGCGCTGATGCTGTACAACCAGATGACGTCTTGTACGGCAAGGGAGCTAAAAAGAAAGTCCCGGATGAGAAAATTCTCGGGGAGCATATTGCAAGAAAAGCTGCAGCGATTGGTAAAATAAAAGACCGCTGCATTCGGGACCTGGAGAAAAATGAGCAGTACGATTTATTTGACGAGCTTGAACTTCCTCTAGCTGAAGTATTGGCTGAAATGGAGAAAACCGGGGTACTCGTCGATGTGGACCGCCTGAAGGAAATGGGAGAAGAATTAAAAACAAAACTGGCTCAAATTGAAAAAGACATCCACAGACTGGCTGGTGAATCCTTTAATATAAATTCCCCAAAACAGCTTGGTGTCATTTTATTTGAAAAGCTTTCACTTCCAGCAGTGAAAAAAACGAAAACCGGGTATTCAACTTCAGCAGATGTCCTTGAAAAATTACAGCCGGAGCATGAGATTATAGATCATATCCTCCTGTACAGACAGCTTGGTAAGCTTCAGTCCACTTATATTGAAGGGCTGCTGAAAGTGGTGGATAAAGAGTCGTGTAAAATTCACACAAGATATAATCAGGTTTTAACACAAACCGGCCGATTAAGCTCAACAGATCCAAATTTGCAAAACATCCCGATCCGATTGGAAGAAGGACGTAAAATTCGTCAGGCTTTTATCCCTTCCAAAAAGGACTGGATCATGTTCGCAGCGGATTATTCGCAGATCGAACTTCGCGTTCTTGCACATATTTCCATGGATGAGGGCTTAATTGAAGCATTTAATAATGATATGGATATCCATACGAAAACAGCAATGGATGTTTTTGATGTAAGCAGGGAAGAAGTAACGTCAGGCATGAGAAGACATGCGAAAGCGGTCAATTTTGGAATTGTGTACGGGATCAGCGACTACGGACTTTCCCAAAGTCTCGACATCCCAAGAAAAGAAGCAGCAGAATTCATCAAGCGTTATTTAAGCAGCTACCCGAAAGTTAAGGAATACATGGATGATATTATTAAAGAAGCAAAACAAAAGGGCTATGTTGAAACACTTCTCCACAGAAGAAGATATATCCCTGAAATTACGAGCCGGAATTTTAATCTCCGGGGGTTTGCTGAAAGAACCGCAATGAACACGCCAATCCAGGGAACCGCTGCCGACATCATTAAAAAAGCAATGATAGATATGGCTGACCGTCTGAAACAGGAAGGCTTAAAAGCTGAAATGCTGCTTCAGGTGCATGATGAGCTGATCTTTGAATGTCCTGAAGAAGAGGTTGAAATTCTCCAGCGCATTGTTCCGGAAGTAATGGAAAAAGCAGTCGAGCTTGTGGTGCCGTTAAAAGTGGATTACTCGTACGGCAAGACCTGGTACGATGCCAAGTAATAAATACCGGGGAGTGTAAAGAATGCCTGAATTACCAGAAGTAGAACATGTGAAACGGGGACTTGAACCTTATGTAGTGGGGGAGAGGATCGTTTCTGTACAATTTTCAGAACAAGTAAAGAATTCACACGCGGGTGGAAAACAGGCGATTATAAAAGGAGCGGATCTTGTTGATTTCTCCGAATACGTAAAAAACTACCGGATCACCCGCATCAACCGGCGCAGCAAATACTTATTATTTCATATGGAGAATGAAACGTCAGAAGGCATCCTTCTTTCGCATTTAGGAATGTCCGGTGCATGGTTTGCCATTGATTCAGTAGAACAGATTACAGAAGAAAAATTCCGTAATCATGTTCATGTTATTTTCACATTTGAGAGCGGCAGGCTGCTTATTTATTCAGATATAAGAAGATTTGGCGAACTGCGATTTTTAGAAAAGCTGGAAGATCATCCGCCGATCATCGCGATCGGTCCCGAACCCTTTGACGACAATGCTCAGGAGCTGTTTTTGGCTTCTTTAAACCTGCCAAAATTTCATTCGAAGCCTGTAAAAGATGTGATCATGAACCATCAGGTGATTGCAGGGTGTGGAAACATCTATGCAACAGAGGCATTGTTCAAATCAAAAATACATCCTAACCGGACAGTGTCACGCGTTGGGCTGGGAAAAAGAATTGAATTATTTAATAATATTGTCTCTGTTTTGCAAGAAGGCATCGACGCCGGAGGAAGCAGCATCTCAGACTACCGGAACGTTAACGGCCAGGCAGGATCGATGCAGGACAGACTGCAAATGTATGGCAAAAAAGAATGTCCGTTATGCGGAGCCAATGTAAAACAGGCTGTTATTGGAGGAAGAAACTCTCATTACTGCGGGAAATGTCAGCGGTAAAGAAAGAAGGGACGACAATGATCATTGGTCTGACAGGCGGGATCGCCAGTGGAAAAAGCACCATCGCCAACCGTCTTATCAAGAAGGGGTACACAGTCATAGATGCAGATTTGGCCGCCAGAAAAGTGGTGGAACCAAATCAGGAGGCGTATCGTAAAATAATAGATCAGTTCGGGAGTGAGATCGTCGCTGAGGACGGAACAATTGACCGCGCAAAGCTTGGATCGATTATTTTTACCAGTGAAACGGAGAGAAAAAAACTGAACAGCATTGTTCATCCAGCCGTGCGTAAAGAAATGCTAGAGCAAAAGGAAATGGCTATTCATGAAGGCAGGAAAACGGTATTTCTTGATATACCCCTTCTATTTGAAAGCAAGCTCCAATGGATGGTGGATAAAATCATCGTGGTGTACGTTCAGGAAGACATTCAACTTAAAAGGCTGATGGAAAGAAATCAGTATACAGCGGAGGAAGCACAGGCGAGAATTTCTTCTCAAGCTCCTCTTTATGAAAAAAAAATGCAGGCAGATGCAGTCATAGATAATTCAGGGACAATGGAGCAGTCCTTTCTTCAACTGGAGCAGCTTCTCATTCAATGGAAATCCGTCCCTTAAAACAAAAGGTTTGAGGCTAAGTCAAAACTCTAAAAGTGTAGATATTGCCTAAGAATTTATCAATAGTATGAGGAGAGCGGAGCAGAAGGCCGCAACACAAGCAGGAGATGACGGCTGCTTAAGACTTTTTGCAGGGCAGGGGTTAAGAAAAGGCTTATGATCCCATCACTGCAGACAGCGTCCGTCTGAAGCGCAGCGAACCGGTCAAAGAGCTTGAGACAAATTTGTCCCAGGCTCTTTTTTAAAACTAATCAACATAAGGATGATCTTTACGTATATATGTGAATTTTATCTTTTAAAACGCGGTTAATATGTTATACTAATCTTAGTTATTCATCTATCAGTATAACATTATTAGGAGGATCTAGATGACACAGACTACTATTGCCATTAATGGGTTTGGACGTATAGGAAGAATGGTATTCCGTAAAGCAGTGATGGAACCTAGCCTTACCATTGCCGCTGTTAATGCGAGCTACCCTGCTGAAACACTTGCCCATCTGCTGAAATATGATACGACTCACGGTGTTTTTCAGGGAGAAGTCCGTGCTGAGGGGAATGCTTTAATCGTAAATGGTCAAAAAATCATGTTAATTAATCAGCGGGATCCGCTGAAGCTTCCATGGAAAAACATGAATATTGATATTGTTATAGAAGCGACGGGCAAGTTTAATGCACGTGATAAAGCCGCTCTTCACCTTGATGCGGGCGCTAAAAAAGTAGTGCTGACAGCGCCGGGCAAACTGGAAGATGTCATGATTGTTATGGGAGTAAATGAAAACGCTTTAGAAATCAAAAAGCACGACATCATTTCAAACGCATCATGTACGACGAATTGCCTTGCCCCAGTGGCTAAAGTGCTGGATGAAGCCTTCGGAATTGTAAATGGACTGATGACAACCGTGCACGCATACACAAATGATCAAAATAATATTGATAATCCTCACAAAGATCTTAGAAGAGCCCGCTCATGCAGCCAGTCAATTATCCCAACCTCGACGGGAGCGGCAAAAGCACTTGGCAAAGTACTTCCCAATCTTCAGGGGAAGCTCCACGGTATGGCACTGCGTGTCCCGACACCCAATGTATCACTCGTTGATCTTGTAGTGGATGTACAGCGGGAAGTGACAGTAGATGAGATAAATCAGGCGTTTATTCAAGCAGCTGACAATGGACTGAATGGCATTATCTCCTATACGACAGAGCCTCTTGTATCGGTCGATTTTAATATGAATTCTCATTCTGCCATAATAGATGGATTATCTACAATGGTGATCGGTGCAACAAAAGTCAAAGTGCTCGCCTGGTACGATAATGAATGGGGCTACTCCTGCAGGGTAGTGGATCTTGTGAAACACGTGGCTCACAAAATGCAGATAACTTCATCTCAAATTCCTGTTTCATAGTGAGTCTAACGAAGTTCTGCATAAATGATAGAACTCGTCCCGTTAGAGCTTAGTGAACGGGGGTAGAGCTTGAGACACCTCGTCTCAGGCTCCTTTGTTTTTATATAAAGATCTTTCATCAATTAAGTTATTCCTCTTTTTCATTCTTTTCTTTTTCTCTTTTTTCCTTTAAAACTTTGTGAAAAGGAACCGGCAATTGCAGCAAAAATATCTCCAATCAGCGTAATAAGCGCGGCCATGTTTTTTCCTCCTTAAATTACGGTCTTCTATGCTTACGTTTTTTAGCGCCATTTGTTTCAAAATAAATTAATTGATTGCAATAAGCTGAAAAAAAACGTATACTATTTTTCGTGATCTTATTTGGTTCCACACAAAGCATATCTTTACTTAAAGGGTTAGGACCTCATCGGACTAACTTTCCCCCGTGGTAAGGATCGTATGAACAACCAAATAAAATCAAATTTAATTAAGGGGGAACGATCATGGAAACAATGGGTCGTCATGTAATTTCAGAACTTTGGGGCTGTGACTTTGAAAAGTTGAACAGCATGGAGTTAATTGAACAGGTATTTGTAGATGCTGCCCTAAAAACAGGTGCAGAAGTAAGAGAAGTAGCGTTTCATAAGTTTGCGCCGCAGGGTGTCAGCGGTGTTGTCATCATTTCAGAATCTCATTTAACAATCCACAGCTTTCCCGAGCACGGATATGCCAGCATTGATGTTTACACATGTGGAGATCTTGATCCCACAATAGCTGCTGATCATATTGCTAAGTCGTTGAATGCTAAAACCAATGAAACCATTGAAGTGCCAAGAGGCATGGGACCTGTACGTGTTGGAAAACCAACAGTCAGCGCCGTTTAAGCATACAATTAATTAGTGAAAGCATTATATAGAGTATAAAAAGAATGTTTCCCGACGGTTTCTTTCGGAAAACATTCTTTTTAATATGGAGAAATAGTTGCTTAATCCCTAAACAATAAGCAGGAATTCTGCGTTGGCGGAAAGGGCATCCGCCTGAAACAATTGAACCCGCTTAATTCAATTTACATTCACTGTAAAAGTGTTCAACGTAAAAGAATGTACATTCGTTTTGTTCTTTTCTATAAACATTGATAGAATAGTAGATAGAAGAGTATTACAGGAGGAGATTGAATTGGCAGGAATACGCGGATTATTTAAGCGGTTTAGTTCAGAATGCGAAACGTCAGATCAGCATAGAGAAGAAGAGCTGCAAACACATTATTTTAAGGCATCTTTTGACAAAGCCTTTGGTATGGTGGAAAAATTTTATTCCTCACCAGGCTATTCCATTACTTCAGAGTCAAAAGAGCACGGTGAAATGATGATTCAGAAATCGAGCAATCCGAAAATGTTCATTATAGCGACCATTGTAAGCACCAGGCCATTACATACTGCAGTGGATATTAAAGTTTCTGCTGAATCCACCATCATCGGCGGAGCGTATCCGAAATTAAAACAAGAGATTTTAAAGTGCTATGCTTACTTAGGCAAGGAGCTTAGAAAAGATCAGCGATGAGCCTTCTTGTGCTTTGATCCTATTTTTATTATGATAGAAGCAAATAATCACGTTGTGGAGCTGGTTTTATGAAATGCCCGTCGTGTCATGAAAATACGACAAGAGTCATTGATTCCAGACAAATCGATGAAGGAAAAGCAATCCGCAGAAGAAGGGAATGCGAATCCTGCCACTATCGATTCACTACCTTTGAAAAAGTGGAGGAAATCCCTTTGATTGTAGTGAAGAAGGATGGAATACGGGAAGAGTTCAGCAGGGAGAAGATCTTAAGAGGTCTTATTCGTGCATGTGAGAAGCGGCCGGTGCCTTTTGAGGAATTAGAGAAAATTTCTTCCTCAATCGAAAGAGAACTCCGTAATCAGGGGATTTCTGAGACGCCTTCAGTTGATATCGGAGAACTCGTAATGGACAGGCTGTCAAAAGTGGACGAAGTCGCGTACGTCCGATTTGCTTCCGTTTACCGGCAATTTAAAGATATAAATGTTTTTATTGATGAATTAAAAGAAATAATTAATAAAGAACGAGCATAAGGGAGCTTAAGCGATGCCTTAGCTCTTTTTTTGTCTATTGCATGAAAAGGAAGGGCCGATTTATCATGACAAATATGTGGAGAGAAGTTCAGCCCACAGACGACTACCGTGTTCAATTAAACGGATTGTTGCACGAAACGGACAGGTCGATTATTCAGTCACTTTACCAGCCGCTGGTTGGATCTTCATCCATAAGTTTGTATTTTATGCTTTGGGAAGAAGTGCAGGACCATAATCTTGAGAGTGATCCTGTCACGCATGCGACGCTTCTTGGCATGCTGAACGTTTCAATTGATCAGATCTTTGAAGCAAGAATCCATCTGGAAGGGATGGGTCTGCTTAAAACGTTTGTCAAAGGTGGAGAATCTAAAGAATTTTTATATCAATTGCAGCCTCCGCTGCAGGCAGATGAATTTTTTGAAGACCCCATGCTCAGTGTTTTCCTTTACCGGCAAGTGGGCAATACTCAGTTTCAACGGCTGAAAAAAAGATTTTGTGTACCTTTTGAAGAGCTGACCTCATACAGAGAAGTGACCCGCTCCTTTCAGGATGTCTACGCATCTGAAGCATTAATGAGCAGAATGCCTGAAGACAGCCGTCTGCCTGGTGACAACGAATCGCTTCTTTTTTCTGGACAAAATCCCGGTATTCAAACTGATTTTTCAACATTTGATTTCCATTTGCTTCTCGCTGGTCTGTCTGAAAGAATGGTGCCAAGAAAGGCGATGAATTATAAAGTTAAAAGTATGGTATCAAAGCTTGCGGCTTTATATGGACTTAATGAGATGGATATGAAAAATATTGTCCTCTCGGCAGTTACCGAGGAAAATGAGATTGATTTAGAGGTCTTAAGAAAATCTGCAAGAGATTTTTATCAGCTGAATCGAAATCAGAATCTGCCCGGTCTTGCATCTGCTGTTAACAAGCCCGATCCTCCAGCTAACCACTCAGTCCGTTCAGACTCTAATGATGGAGAGCTGATGGAATACCTTGAAAAAGCCTCGCCGGTGCAGGTATTAAAAGATGCCTCTAATGGAGTGGAACCCTCTAAATCAGAGCTGGCGCTAATTGAGGACTTGCTTTATCATAAAAAGCTGCCTCAGGGAGTGGTCAATGTTCTCCTTCAATTTGTCCTGCTGCGAACAGGGATGAAATTAACGAAAGCATTTGTTGAGCAAATTGCCACCCATTGGGCGCGATCGAATATTACGACAGTGGAAGCTGCTATGGATTTAGCAAAAAAAGAACACAAGAAATACATGGAGTGGAAAGAGGAAACAAATAACGGCACTAAAAAACGAAAAAGCAATAAGACGATTCGAAAAGAGCAGCTTCCTGACTGGTTTAAAAACAGACAGCAGGAAGATAGCCCAAATCAATCTGATGAGGAACTGCAGGATCCTGATTTTGAAGAAAAAAAACGCAGGTATTTGGAGAAGCGTCGTCAAAAGAAGCTTGAGGCAGGTGATCAATAATGGATCCAATAAACCGCACACTGAAGAAACTGGCAGGATCTGATCGTTTTCAGGAAAGATACAACGAAATGAAAAAACAAATCACTTCCAATCCTGAAGTGCAGCAGTTTTTTGAAGATCATAAAGAAGAGCTTGCACCAAATGCACTGGATCAGGGGATGATTAAGCTGTATGAATTTATTAATCGTTCCCATTCATGCAAAAGCTGTCCAAGTCTTGAGGGCTGCATAAACACGATGTCAGGGTTTGAGCCGAAAATTATCATACAAAGCGGCCTGATTGATCTGGAGTACCACAGATGTCCAAGGAAGCGGTCATATGATGAACAGCGGCGGACTGAAACGCTCATTCAAAGCATGTACGTTCCTAAAGATGTTTTAAGAGCAACTCTCGATGATGTAGATATTGATAATGACGACCGCATGCGTGTTCATGAAATAGCGGAAGACCTGGTAGACAGACTGATCAAAGATCCGGAGCATTATAAAGGATTATTCATTCACGGTGAATTTGGGGTAGGGAAAAGCTATATCTTAGGAGCGATTGCGAATGAGCTGAAAAAAAATAATCGCGCAAGCTTTATTCTCTATTTCCCCGAATTTCTGCGTGAAATGAAGCAGTCTCTTGGAGATCAGTCTTTTCACAGCAAAATGGATGCGGTGAAAAAGAGCTCCATTCTTATGCTTGATGATATTGGGGCTGAGTCATTATCCAGCTGGGCAAGAGATGAAGTGCTTGGCACGATTCTGCAGTACCGCATGGCAGAAGAGCTTCCTACATTTTTTACTTCTAACTTTGACTATAAAGGGCTTGAACATCATCTTACGTACTCACAAAGAGGAGAAGAAGAGCCGGTTAAAGCAGCGAGAATTATGGAGCGGATTAAGTTCCTGACGATTCCCGTGCATATGAGCGGGAAAAATCGCAGAAATTAAGCGGATGCCTGAAAAGAGACTTGCTTTTCTAAAGTCTTTGCTCTAAAATGACATCAAACGAAACACACTAATTCCATATCAAAAAGTATCGATAAGGACATGTATGGTTACGACGGATTCCAAGAGAAAAAGGGGCATAGGCTGAAACCCCTTTAATTACGAGTAGCTGATTCACCCCCTTTGAACTGTATGAGCGAAGTCACAGTAGTTCATATCGGATGCAGCCCGTTAGCTGAGCCAGAGATTCTAATCAGACGATTGATTAGAAAGAAGGGTGGAACCGCGAGTTTGCTTATTAAGCCTCGTCCCTTTCCGGGGATGGGGCTTTTTTGTGTTTAATTCAGCCTGTAAACGGCATCTAAATTAAGGAGTGAGAACAATGTCAGAAGTAATCAACATTACATTTCCTGATGGCAATTCTAAAGAGTACCCAGCAGGAACTTCAATTGAAAAAATAGCTTCGTCAATTTCTTCAGGGCTAAAGAAAAAAGCAATTGCAGGTAAATTCAACGATGCAGTAATTGATTTGCGCACCCCGCTGACTGAAAGCGGAGCTGTTGAAATTTTAACTCCTGACAATGAGGAGTCTTTAGAAATCATGCGCCATAGTACAGCTCATTTGCTCGCGCAGGCTGTAAAACGCCTTTACCCGGATGCTAAGCTTGGCGTCGGACCTGTTATTGAAGGCGGGTTCTACTATGATATTGATACAGAATCTTCGATCTCAACTGAAGATCTTCCACGAATTGAAAAAGAAATGAAAAAAATTATCGGTGATAACATAAATGTAGAACGTGAGGTTGTCAGCAGAGATGAAGCAATCGAGCGTTTTAAGGCGATTCAGGATCCCTATAAGCTTGAACTGATAGATGCCATTCCTTTGGATGAGGATGTAACGATTTATAAGCAAAGTGAATTTTTCGATCTATGCAGAGGCATCCATGTTCCTTCGACAAAGCATATAAAAGAATTTAAGTTATTAAGTGTGGCAGGAGCTTATTGGAGGGGCAACAGTGACAATAAGATGCTTCAAAGAATTTATGGTACAGCTTTCTTTAAAAAAGAAGAACTTGATCATCATTTGAAAATGATCGAAGAAGCAAAAGAACGGGATCATCGTAAACTTGGCAAAGAGCTTGATTTATTTACGAGTTCACAATTGGTTGGACAGGGACTTCCTCTTTGGCTGCCAAAAGGGGCGACGATACGCCGTACCATTGAGCGCTACATTGTCGATAAAGAACTCTCCCTGGGATATGAGCATGTGTACACACCTGTTCTCGGAAGCGCTGATTTGTATAAAACAAGCGGACACTGGGAGCACTATGAAGAAGGCATGTTTCCTCCTATGGAAATGGATAATGAAACATTAGTGCTGCGTCCAATGAACTGCCCGCACCATATGATGGTGTATAAACAGGACATTCACAGCTACCGTGAGCTGCCGATACGAATTGCGGAACTCGGCCTCATGCACCGCTATGAAATGTCAGGTGCCCTATCCGGCCTTCAGCGTGTAAGAGCGATGACATTAAATGATGCTCATATTTTCGCGCGGCCTGATCAAATTAAAGAAGAATTCCAGCGTGTTGTTCGTCTTATAGAAGAAGTATATAAAGACTTTGGCTTAAATGAGTATAAATTCCGTTTATCCTACCGAGATCCTGAGGACACAGAAAAATATTTTGACGATGATGCCATGTGGAATAAAGCCCAAGCCATGCTTAAAGAGGCGATGGACGAAATGGGACATGACTATTTCGAAGCAGATGGAGAAGCTGCTTTCTACGGACCAAAGCTTGACGTCCAAGTAAAAACAGCTATTGGCAAAGAAGAAACATTGTCAACGGTCCAGCTTGATTTCCTCCTTCCTGAACGCTTTGACCTGAATTATATTGGGGAAGATGGAAAGCAGCACCGGCCGGTTGTCATTCACCGTGGTGTAGTTTCCACAATGGAACGATTTGTCGCCTTTTTAATTGAAGAGCATAAAGGCGCACTTCCTACATGGCTTTCTCCGGTTCAGGTGCAGGTCATTCCTGTATCTCCAAGCATCCATCTGGATTATGCTAAAAAAGTACAGGATGAATTGCGTTTAAATGGTGCCCGGGTGGAAATTGATCTCCGTGATGAAAAAATGGGCTATAAAATCAGAGAAGCACAAATGAAAAAAATCCCGTACATGCTTGTTGTAGGGGATCAGGAAGCAGAGAAAGAAGAAGTAAATGTAAGAAAATACGGAGAGCAAAACTCTGAAACGATTGCATTTGCGGACTTTACTGCTGCATTGAAGAAAGAAACACATAAAGGATAAGCACTAAAAAAATGATGGTCTTGACCGGTTCATTTCCGTTTGAGGTGCAGTGTCTATGGCGGGGCGGGAGATTGAGCCGCTTTCCCAGCAGGAGTCCGTTGAACCTGCTCGGTCGAATGGATACAGGACCACACGAAAAAAATTCTATACAAACCAAAAAAGGTCCTTATGAATAGTTGCTTATTCATAAGGACCTTCTTTTGATCATTAATTGAGTATAATCATTTATAGTAAAGAGGATAATTACTCCTCTTGCTGCTCAATTTCCTTTTCTGTACCATCCTCAAAGGTAATTTCAATCTCGATTGACTGATACCCTTCTTCAACTTCAAACCCCTCAATTACTGCCTGAACGATTTCTTCATCAGAGGTTTGGTCTGTGAAATCAAGTTCACTCAATACAGGTTCAATTTCCTGATAAGCATCGTCACCAGCAAGAGTGAGGGCATTTCTTTGGTCTTCATAAACTGCCTCTACGTTTTCGTCAGCATTATATGAAACCTCTAAATCATTTTCAGTTCCTTCATAATCAACTTCTAAATCAAATTCAAGGTAGGAAATTGTAGGAACTTCATCCTGTGACTCTGATTCAGCAGCTTCATTTTCTTCAACAGAAGGCGCATCTGCCGGTTCCTCAACTGTTTCATCTTCTTGAGCACATGCTGATATGAGTATGACAGATCCTGCAAGAGTGATTGGCAATAATTTTTTCATATAAAAACCTCCTGATGTATTAAATCAACTGTTCGTATTTAATAATAGCCTAATTAAATTTTTTTAAACAAAATTGGGTTGCAGTATATAGACTGTCATGGTATGATCAAACATGTTGATTAATCGATAGGGATTGACAAGCACTCGCCGATAAGGTACAATCGAAAGAGTGAATTGAATACAAGTTTGTGGTAAAAGAAGAGGCAGCCCGCTTCTCACCTGACTGGCGCATTAAGCAGCTAACAGGTAACACGTGATCCTATTAGACATTGTCTGTCTTTATAGAAAACACTGATGCGGGAAACAGCTTCGTTTCCGGCTTTTTTTGTGTGATCATTTACGAGAAAGCAGTTGAATAGACCCTTTAGCCCCAACCGCGTATTCGCGACATCAATCCGGAGGTGGATTACTATTAGCAAAGACGTATTATTAAACGAAGGTATTCGTGCACGTGAAGTTCGGCTGATCGATCAAAACGGGGAGCAGCTTGGCATTAAATCCAAGAATGAAGCCCTTGAAATCGCAGCTCGTGTAAACCTGGATGTAGTACTAGTTGCACCGAATGCAAAGCCGCCAGTAGCCCGTATCATGGATTACGGCAAATTTAAATTCGAGCAGCAAAAGAAAGACAAAGAAGCGCGTAAGAACCAAAAAATCATAAATTTGAAAGAAGTACGTTTAAGTCCTACGATCGAAGAACATGATTTTAATACGAAGCTTCGCAATGCCCGTAAGTTCCTTGAAAAAGGGGACAAAGTGAAAGCATCTATCCGCTTCCGCGGCCGTGCAATTACGCACAAGGAAATTGGACAGCGTGTGCTTGAGCGTTTCGCTGAAGCATGCAAAGACGTTTCCACCGTTGAAACGAAGCCAAAAATGGATGGCCGCAGCATGTTTCTTATGCTCGCCCCAACGAACGAAAAGTAAGTTTTAAGGAGGACAATACTCATGCCAAAAATGAAAACTCACCGCGGATCAGCTAAGCGTTTCAAAAAGACTGGATCTGGAAAGCTTAAGCGTTCACGCGCGTTCACAAGTCACCTTTTCGCTAACAAATCAACAAAAGCTAAACGTAAACTGCGTAAGAGCTCAACGGTTTCAGCTGGCGATTACAAACGCATCAAACACATGATCTAATCAAACTAAAACAGTACAATGATTTATTAGGAGGTTTTTAATATGCCACGTGTTAAAGGTGGAATCGTTTCACGTAAACGTAGAAAAAGAGTTCTTAAACTCGCAAAAGGTTATTTCGGTTCAAAGCATACTCTTTACAAAGTAGCGAACCAGCAGGTAATGAAATCAGGAAACTATGCTTTCCGCGACCGTCGTCAAAAGAAGCGTGATTTCCGTAAACTATGGATCACACGTATTAATGCAGCTGCACGTACAAACGGCCTTTCTTACAGCCGTTTAATGCACGGACTAAAGCTTGCTGGAATTGAAGTAAACCGCAAAATGCTTGCTGATCTTGCTGTAGCAGACGACAAAGCATTTGCTCAGCTTGCTGATGCTGCTAAAAATCAACTGAACAAGTAATAATATGAATCAGGCTGTCCTTATAGGGGCAGTCTTTTTTACATAACAAAAGCAGTTCTGCTTTGGGGAATAAAAAATCTGATTGATAGATGAGTTCAACGATAAGATTTACAAAGCTCACGTTCAATCAGTATAAGGAGCTGTAATATGAATCCTGCAGTAATCACTTTTATTTTCACACTTTACCTGGCAGTTATGTCACTGGTCGGCTTTTATTGTATGGGAGCAGACAAAAAAAGAGCGAGAAAAAATCAATACAGAATTTCAGAAAACACACTATGGGCCATAACCATCCTGGGAGGGGCTCCGGGAACTTATGCCGGGATGAAAAAATTCCGGCATAAAACGAAACACAACGCCTTTAAATACGGTCTTCCGTTCTTCGCAATTGCATATGGAATGGTCCTGCTTATACTGTGGATTTAAAAAAGAGGAAGAATTGCGATTTCACCGCGTTTCTTCCTCTTTTTTTGCTTTTATCATTAATTCTTTTATCGGACTCTTCCAGTCGATTTGTGCCATCGGGTAGCTGCTTTTAATATCTGTTTCAAGAAAAAGAAAATCCTCGACTGTAAAACCTTGAAGTTTGGAAGGATCTTTTGTCCATACGAAAATGGATAGCACTTCAAAAGAACGGTCTGATTCACCAAGGTACTTTTCACCTTGAAACAGAACACCTTTGTACGTGAGAAAAAAATTCTTTCGGACGTTTTTTGCGTCGTCGTAAAAATAATACTCTTCTTTTTCGTGAGCCAGTTCAAGTTTTCGTTTGGGATCAAATAAATACTTAAAGCCTTTGTATAATAAATAAATAATAAGTGCTAAAATCACCAAACGAAGAACGATCAATATCATTATGCGATCCCCCTGCCTAAAGTCAGTCCTTACTGCTATACGAAATGGATATGAAAAAGGTTTCATTTTTTTAAGGTTTTGAAGGGTTTCCTGCAGCATGATTTCTGGTACACTGTGAGGGAAAGGACGTGCAAAAATGAACTGGACTAAGCTTTATGACATGCAGCAGCAGCTGGATGCATTCATTGAAAAAGAGAAAAATATTGAAAATCAGAATCTGTTTGATAAAAAAATTGTAGCGCTGTTTGTTGAAGCAGGAGAGCTGGCAAATGAAACACGCTGCTTTAAATTTTGGAGTGAAAAAGATTCCTCAGATAAAGATGTGATCCTTGAGGAGTATGTGGATGGAGTACATTTTCTGCTTTCACTGGGGCTTGAAAAAGGCCTCAGATATGAAGGATCTAAAAGAGAAAAGCCAGCTGCAGAGCTTACGGATCAATTTAAAAAATTATATGGAAGTATTCATTCATTCGCTGTAGATACTGATTATCAGACGTATGCGCAAGCCTGGGATGTTTATCTCGGCATCGGCCGCTCGCTTGGATTTACAGAAGATGAGGTCATGCAGGCTTACGTAGATAAAAATGAGATTAACATTTTAAGACAGCAGCAAGGCTATTAAAAACATTTAAGGCAGGTTAGGTCAATTTTGTGAATGTTTAGACGAAATGGTATAATGCTTAATGGAAAGAATGATGGGGAGGCTGAAAAAATGACGAATTTAACTGAACAGCTGCAAATGCTGAAAGATTTAACGGATGCAAAAGGGATCCCGGGCAACGAACGGGAACCGCGAGAGGTCATGAAAAAATACATAGCTCCATTTTCTGATGAAGTGACAACGGACGGCATTGGCAGTTTAATTGCTAAGAAAACCGGTGAGCAGGGCGGACCACGGGTTATGGTAGCAGGACATCTTGATGAAGTAGGATTTATGATTACCCAAATAGATGATAAAGGCTTTCTGCGCTTTCAAACAGTTGGAGGCTGGTGGTCTCAGGTTATGCTGGCACAGCGTGTAACGATTGTTACCAGGAAAGGGGATATTACGGGAGTAATTGGATCTAAACCGCCGCATATTCTGCCGCCGGAAGCACGCAAAAAGTCAGTTGACATAAAAGATATGTTCATTGACATTGGTGCGTCTTCACGGGAAGAGGCAGTTGAATGGGGAATTACGCCTGGCGACATGGTCGTGCCATACTTTGAATTTACTGTCATGAATAATGAAAAAATGCTTCTTGCCAAAGCGTGGGATAACCGTATTGGCTGTGCAATTGCGATTGATGTTCTTCGCGGCTTAAAAGATGCAAGCCATCCAAATGAAGTGTACGGCGTTGGCTCAGTACAGGAAGAAGTTGGGCTCCGCGGAGCTAAAACGGCGGCTTCAGTTATTAAGCCGGATATCGGCATTGCAGTTGACGTAGGCATTGCGGGTGACACACCTGGTGTTACTTCTAAAGAAGCCTCCTCAAAAATGGGGAAAGGTCCTCAGGTTATTTTATATGACGCTTCAATGGTAGGTCATAAGGGCCTTCGTGATTTTGTCACTTCTGTTGCAGACGAGCATGGAATTCCTTATCAATTTGACGCAATAGCAGGAGGCGGAACAGATGCGGGCTCCATTCATCTGGCTGCAAACGGGGCACCATCGATTGCCATCACGGTCGCTTCACGGTACATCCACTCCCATGCTGCAATGATTCATAAAGATGATTATGAAAATGCAGTAAAACTTATTGTTGAACTAATAAAAAAATTAGACCGTGACCAGGTAAATAAAATTACTTTTGAATAATATGTAACCAGACTTCACCTCTTGCGTATAGAAGGAGGTGAAGTCTTTTTTAGGAGGAACGAACATGGTCTTTGTTGAATATGCGTTAATTTTTCTGGCAGCTGCTACACCATGGCTTGAAATTGCACTTGTTATTCCTCTCGGGATCGTAAGGGGGCATTCGCCTGTTTTGGTCATGCTCACAGGATTCCTTGGTAATATGCTGACTGTTGTCCTGCTCGTGGTATTATTTGAACAGGTGAAATCCTATTTTGCAAAAAGATCAAAAAATGATAAACCGAAGAGAAACAAGAGGCAGGAAAGAGGACGGAAAATCTGGAACAAATATGGACTCCCGGGTCTGGCACTTTTAGGACCGATCTTAATAGGAACTCATATCGCAGCTTTTATTGGCATGAGTCTTGGCGCTCAAAAGTCGTGGACGCTGCTCTGGCTGACAATCAGTATTGGCGTTTGGTCGCTTGTTTTTGGTATCGGGACCATGCTTGGGTTTGATTTCTTTATTCAGGGACAGGAAAGCTAAAGAATACTTTATTCATTTCCTTTGCAAAGAAATTCACTCGTACCTTTAAAAAAGTTAAAGCACGCGCTGCGGGCAACTGTTTGGAGATTCCAATCAGCATTCCATCAGCGCGTGCATCAACTTTCTCAGCTGTCTTTACCTGCAGCTTTTTTAATGCTTTAATCCGCCTTCAAGCGTCCCTATCATTTGATCCCGTTCGTCCTTTGAACTTTTATTCCAAATAAGCTCAAACAATACACCTAAACCCGGGAGCAGATGCTCATCCTGACGCTCGATTGAATCCACAATGGTAGCCTCTAATTCCTGTGGAGAATTATCCTTCACATTATGGATAACCGTTTTTCTGATATTTAAATCCATACAAAAAACCTCCTATCGCTTAGAGTTCTATTATTTTCCCCAGTCTCTGCTTTTTTATCCGCAATCGCTCGTATATAATGTAGGGACGACTGGATATAGGAAAGAAGGAATAAAATGAATTTTCTACAATCACTTCAAAACCCGCAGGTAAAAGGGTGGAAAAAGCTTTTGACAAAAAAAGGCCGGGATCAATCCAATTTATTCCTGGTAGAAGGATTTCATTTAGTTGAAGAGGCAATAAAAGCAAATGCAGTAAAAGAAGTGATGATTCGTGAAGGAATTGAAATCCCTGACTGGCTGGACGATTCTATTCCCGTTACAGGGCTGACAGAGGAAGTTACAAAAGTGATTGCAGAAACAGAACATACTCAGGGAATCTTTGCTGTTTGCAAGCAGGAATCCCGAGCTCTGACAGAGTTTAATGCTGAGACCATTTTGCTGATAGATGGCGTTCAGGATCCGGGAAATATTGGCACGATGATCCGCACGGCAGATGCAGCTGGAATTGATCTCGTTATCCTTGGCAAAGGTTCAGCTGACCCTTATAATGCAAAGGTTTTACGATCGGCTCAGGGCAGTCATTTTCATTTGCCGATTGTAAAGGAGGATCTAACAAACACCATTCAGACCTTAAAAGAGAAAGGGATTCCTCTTTACGGAACGGCTCTGCAGAATGCATCCTCCTTTAAAGACGCGCCGTCCGGTGAACCATTTGCCTTGATTATGGGCAATGAAGGAGCAGGGGTTAATAGAGAGTTCCTTGATCTGACAAATCAGAATTTATATGTGCCGATTCAAGGCAAAAGCGAATCACTCAATGTAGCTGTAGCAGCTGGAATCCTGCTGTTTCATTTAAAAGGATAAGAAAAAAGGTTTGAAAGCAGACAGAATTAGTTTATACTAATACCATTAATGCTATAAAAACATTGACGGAGAAAAGTAATCAGGCAAAAACATGCAGGGAGAGCGCCCCTTGATTGAAAGGGTGCTTATGGGATTGCTTGATGAAGTTCACCTCCAGAGTTGACATCGGGACCACATTACGTGTAAAGATGCTCCGGCTGCGAATAGCCGTTATCCAATTAAGAGTGAGCAGTTTATTGACTGTTAACTAGGGTGGTACCACGGAATCCAAGCGCTTCGTCCCTAACCTTTCAGGGGAGAAGTGCTTTTTTGCGTTCAAAAAATGAGTAGAAATAGGGAGGAATTCGTGATGGAAGAAAAATTAAAGCAGCTTAAGCAGGAAGCAGCTGCTCAAGTTGAACAGTCTGTTGATTCAAAGCAGTTAAACGATGTCCGAGTCGCTTATTTAGGAAAAAAAGGTCCTATAACAGAAGTGTTAAAAGGAATGGGAAAGCTTTCAGCTGAAGAACGACCTAAAATGGGAGCTCTTGCCAACGAAGTGCGCGATGACATCACAAAAGCAATTGAAGCAAAACAGCAGCTGCTTGAAAAAGCAGAGATTGAAAAAAAGCTGGCAGAAGAATCAATTGATGTAACATTGCCCGGCCGGCCCGTTAACAGTGGAACGCATCACCCGTTGACTAGCATCATCGAAGACATTGAAGATCTGTTTATTTCAATGGGATACACAGTGGAAGAAGGACCGGAAGTGGAAAAGGATTACTATAATTTTGAAGCCTTAAATTTGCCTAAAGGCCACCCCGCACGTGATATGCAGGACTCATTTTATATCACGGAGGATATCTTGCTCCGCACCCATACCTCCCCTGTTCAAGCGAGGACAATGGAACGTCATAAAGGCAAAGGTCCTGTAAAGATCATCTGTCCGGGTAAAGTTTACCGCAGAGACAATGATGACGCGACTCATTCTCACCAATTTATGCAGATCGAGGGTCTGGTTGTCGATGAAAATATCCGCATGAGTGATTTAAAGGGGACTTTAAATGTTTTTGCAAAAAAAATGTTTGGAGAAGACCGTGAAATCAGGCTGCGTCCAAGTTTCTTCCCATTTACCGAACCCTCTGTTGAAATGGATATCTCCTGTAAAATTTGCGGAGGCAAAGGATGCAGCGTCTGCAAAGGCACGGGCTGGATTGAAATTTTAGGAGCGGGAATGGTTCATCCGAATGTACTCGAAATGGCAGGCTTTGATTCAAAAAAATACACCGGCTTTGCATTTGGAATGGGACCCGAACGGATCGCTATGCTGAAATATGGAATCGATGATATCCGCCATTACTATGCAAATGATCAGCGTTTTCTTACACAGTTCGGACAAAAAGAATTTAAGTAATATAAAAAGGAGGGTATGAAATGTTTGTATCTTATAAATGGCTACAGGATTATGTAGATCTGTCAGGTGTTTCACCGGAGGAGCTGGCAGAAAAAATAACTCGCTCAGGTATTGAGGTAGAAGGCATAGAGGTTTCCGGTAAAGGCATTGAAAATGTTGTCATTGGACATGTGCTATCTTGCGAAAAGCACCCGGAAGCGGACAAGCTGAATATTTGCAAAGTAGATGTTGGAGAAGAAGAGCCCGTGCAGATTATCTGCGGGGCAGCCAATATTGGAAAAGATCAAAAAGTGGCTGTCGCAAAGGTCGGGGCAGTATTACCCGGCAATTTTAAAATAAAAAAAGCAAAGCTCCGCGGGGAAGCATCAAACGGAATGATTTGTTCGCTTCAGGAACTGGGTGTAGAAGGAAAATTAGTGCCTAAAGAGTTTGCTGAAGGAATTTATCATTTTCCAAAGGAAGCAGTAGTTGGAGAAGATGCGATTGAAGCATTGGCCCTAAATGATTCCATTCTGGAGCTTGGGCTGACGCCAAACCGTGCAGACGCCATGAGCATGCTTGGAGTGGCCTATGAGGTGGGAGCCATATTGGACCGGAAAGTTCATTTGCCTGAACTTGATTACAGCCAAAGTGAGGAGCGGGCTTCTGACCGGATCACGATCGAAGTTGAAGCTGAAAAAGAAAATCCGATTTACTTAGCGAAAGTCATTGAAAACGTGAAAATCGGACCATCCCCCCAATGGATGCAGAGCCGGTTAACTGCTGCAGGAATTCGGCCTCACAATAATGTTGTGGATATTACAAACTACGTATTGCTGGAATACGGTCAGCCGCTTCATGCATTTGACTTGGATCAAGTAAAAACAAATAAAATTGTAGTTCGTTTAGCGAAAGAAAATGAAAAAATTGAAACGCTGGATGATGCGATAAGAGAACTTAAGTCTCATCACCTTGTGATCACAAATGGTGAAGAGCCTGTAGCAATTGCCGGCGTAATGGGTGGAGCGAATAGTGAGGTTTCTTTAGAAACGACAACTGTTTTGCTTGAATCAGCTTACTTCGCTCCCCGTTCCGTCCGCCAAACCTCAAAAGACCATGGACTTCGCAGTGAAGCAAGCTCACGCTTTGAAAAAGGAGTGGATCCAAAAAGGGTCGAACTTGCTGCAGAACGGGCAGCACAATTACTTTCACTGTATGCAGGTGGAGAAGTATTAAGCGGCACGGTCGGGACGGACAAAATGGATAAATCAGAAAAACAATTATCCATTACGCTTGAAAAAATCAACCGTGTACTTGGCATGGAACTGACAGTTGATGAAGTTCTTAATTTATTCAGAAGACTGCAGATCGAAGCAAACGCAGATCAGTCCACAATCCATGTATCCGCACCGACAAGACGCGGTGATCTGGTAATCGAAGAAGATTTAATTGAAGAAGTAGCACGGCTTTACGGCTACGACCATATCCCGATGACTCTTCCTGTGCACGAAACGAAACCAGGCGGGCTGTCAACCCGTCAGCAAAAAAGACGGTTAATCCGCCAGGTGTTTGAAGGTGCAGGGCTTATGCAGGCCGTAACGTATTCATTGACAAATGATCAAAAAGCAAAAGAATTTGCTTTGGATGTACGTGAACCGGTTAAACTGATGATGCCAATGAGTGAAGAAAGAAGCAATCTTCGTTTAAGCATCGTTCCCCAGCTGCTTGAAAGTGTTTCTTACAATCTTGCACGTCAGCAGGACAGAATTGCCTTTTATGAAACCGGCTCTGTCTTTTTAGAAGAAAGCAACTCGGAGCTTCCTCGTGAAGATGAGCATCTTGCCGGAGCGGTTACAGGATTGTGGCAGTCTCATGCATGGCAGGGGGAGAAAAAACCGGTGGACTTTTACGCTGTGAAAGGAGTGCTGGATCTGCTTTGGGAACGGCTTGGAGCAGCACAAGACATCCGCTATGAACAAAGCAGGGAAGAACATCTTCATCCCGGCCGTACAGCTGCCATCTATCTTAAGGACGAAAAAATCGGATATATTGGCCAGGTTCATCCTTCAAAGCAAAAAGAACTTGATTTAAAAGAAACATATGTATTTGAAGTGAAGCTTGAATCCGTTTATACCTACGAGACAGCGCCTCTTCACTACACAGCGATCCCGCGTTTTCCATCGATCGTTCGTGATATCGCACTAGTTGTAAACAGTGAAGTGCTGGGCGGAGACCTTGAGCGTATCATTAAACATGCAGGCGGCAGTCTTTTAAAATCTGTTAAGCTGTTTGACCTTTATCAGGGAGAACATATGGAAAAAGGCAAAAAGTCACTTGCCTTCTCCCTCATTTATATGGACCCTTCACGAACACTGACAGACGAGGAAGTAGTAAAAGCGCACGAAAAAGTACTGCATGCAGTTAAAGACCAGGCTGGAGCAGAACTGAGAGGATAAAAAAAAAGGAACATCACCGCAAAAAGCCGGCACAGTGTTTTGCCGGCTTTTTGTATATAGTGACGCATTAAAGGAGTAAAGGGGCCAGGCCCCTTTACTCCTTTAATGCGTTTCACAACCGCTGTGCTTTTTGCGTGTTAGCAAAATGCAGCTTGGCGAAGTGGTTTAATTCGTGCAGTCCTTTTTGTTTTATTAGCTTTGCAGCCATGATATCCACTTTCGCACCGGCTCCTTTAGGAAGAGTAAATCCGGCATCCGCGCTCAAGTCGTCCATTGCGCGCAGAAAGGCGTAACGTGCGATTATAGAAGCCGCCGCAACGGCTAAATGGATTCCTTCAGCTTTTGTACTGAAATAAACATTTTCCCTCATGATATCAGGCTGATTTTTAAGGTGGCGGTAGTAGACATCCTTTTCAGCAAATTGGTCAATTAAAATCCCTTCCGGCTTTTCCGGTGTAATTTTACTTATGACATGCAAAATAGCCTGGTTATGCAGGACTGCCTTTATTTTTCCTTGTGTCCATCCACTAGACTGGCGTTCATTGTACTTTTCGTTCGGCAGGGTCAGCAGACTGTATGGGATTGTTTGAATAAGCTTTTTTGCAATCTCTATAATGGCTGGATCTTTCAGATGCTTGGAGTCCTTTACCCCGTACTCTTGTAAAAGAGCAATCTGGTCTTTTCGGACGTAGCAGGCTGCAACTGTGATGGGTCCAAAATAATCTCCAGTACCCACCTCGTCAGAACCAATGATGGACATGGTGGAAATAGAGGGTGGTAGAACCGCCTTTGTTTTTGCAGCAGTTGACTCTTTTTGGCGAGGTGAAGATGTAGAGGACTTATCCGCCCATTTAGCAGATTCCTTTTCTCCTTCTTTTCCCTGAAACAGCACCTTCCCCGATTTATATGCTGTAATCGAGTAAGCAGAAGATTTCGCTGCAAACACCGCCCCGGGTGGCGTAGTATTTTTTAGAATGTGAGAATAGTGTTTTTTCATGTCATTTATTACATCATTTGGCAGAGATAAAACGGCATTTGGCATATGTAAAGCTCCTTTATTTTGTTCAACCGCGCGATTTTGCGGCTGTTTATCATCTTTTCTTTTCATCTTGAAAAGGTACGTGTTATGATAATGAATAGGATTCTCGAAGAATGGGGGCTTATACGTTGTCTCAGAATGAAAAAAATCGCATAAGCGTTGATATCTATGGACAATCATACTCCATTGTCGGCAGTGAGTCCACGTCTCATATTCGGCTTGTCGCTTCAATGGTTGATGATAAAATGAGAGAGATCAGCAGTAAAAATCCCTCTCTTGATACATCAAAACTAGCTGTCCTAACGGCTGTTAATGCGGTTCATGATTATCTTAAGCTTAAAGAAGAAATAGAAGAATTAGAGAGTGAATTAAAAAAACTAAAGGATTGAATGCTTGATGCTGGATTTGATTTTATTGATTCTGCTAATTATGGGGTTTTTAGTAGGATTAAGAAGAGGATTTATTTTACAGTTTATTCATATGATCGGATTTTTTATTGCCTTTTATGTTGCGTATGTGTACTACGATGTTCTGGCTCCGAAGTTAACGCTCTGGATCCCATATCCCAGTTTTGACAGCCAGTCGGAGCTTGGAATGATTGCAGAGACTGTGAATTTTGAAGATGCTTACTACCGGATCATCGCGTTTGCCATTATCTTTTTCGGTGCAAAAATTGTTATGCAGCTGATTGGCTCGATGTTTGATTCGGTTTCCCAGTTTCCGCTTTTGCGGCCATTGAATGTAGCCGGAGGCGGGGCGCTGGGATTGATTGAGATATACATTGTTCTATTTGTTTTGCTTTATATAGCGGCTATGCTGCCGATTAATTCAGTTCAAAACGCACTAAGCGGTTCATGGCTTGCTGAATTTGTTTTACAGCAAACACCTATATTCTCTGAGCAAGTAAAAGAATGGTGGCTGGAATCTCGTTCGTAAGCCGGGAAACCTGCTTAATAGGATGCCTGGATCTCCATTTTTGGAGCCAGGCTTTTTATTATGTGCTATGTTTTGCTAAGATGAACAGTGAAGCGGAGGGAACACAGATGAATAAAAAAGATCTTATAAAATTACTGGAAACGATTGCCGTTTATATGGAGTTAAAGGGTGAAAACTCATTTAAAATCAGCGCCTTCAGAAAAGCTGCTCTTGCGATCGAAACGGATGATCGGAGTCTGTCACAAATTGGCGATTTTACAGCTCTTAAAGGAGTAGGAAAAGGCACTGCTGCCGTCATAGAAGAGTACATTGAAACAGGCGAGTCAAGCGTGCTGGCATCTTTAATGAAAGAAGTGCCCGAAGGACTTGTGCCCCTGCTGAAGCTGCCGGGACTCGGCGGAAAAAAGATTGCAAAGCTGTATCAGGAATTAAATGTTGAAAATATAGATGACTTAAAAAAGGCGTGTGAAGAACAAAAGGTACGGGGACTTGCAGGCTTTGGTGCAAAAACAGAAGAGAAAATTCTTGCGGTCATTGGGGAAGCAGGCAAAAGACCCGACCGGCTGCCGATATCATTTATGCTTCCTATTGCAGAGGAGCTTGATAAAATTCTTTCCACAATATCTCAAGTCAACCGTTTTTCAAGGGCGGGCAGTTTAAGGAGAGCAAGAGAAACAATTAAAGATTTGGACTACATCGTGTCAACAACGATGCCTGCTGAAGTCAGAGAAAAGCTTACAGCCATTTCAGGTGTGAAAGAAGTCGTATCAAATGGAGATACGAAGGTATCAATTGTACTGGACCGAGGCTGGGACGTATCCGTGGATATTAGACTTGTACAGGAAGAATCCTTCGCTACGACTCTGCACCATTTTACCGGCTCTAAAGACCATAATGTAAAAATGCGTCAGCTGGCTAAAGAACGCGGAGAGAAAATTAGCGAATATGGTGTAGAGTCCGTAGAAACCGGCGAAATAATGCATTTTTCAACGGAAGAGGAATTTTTTAAACACTTCGGTCTGTCATTCATTCCCCCAGAGGTTCGTGAAGACGGGAAAGAAATAGAAAAACATGAAAAAGCCGCTGACTTGATCCAGAGATCTCATATTAAAGGAGATCTTCATATGCACACGACCTGGTCTGATGGTGCCTATTCTTTAGAAGAAATGATTGAAGCATGCAGAGAAAAAGGCTACGACTATATGGCAATTACTGATCATTCCCACTATCTGAAAGTAGCAAACGGACTTTCGGCTGAAAGGCTTGAAAAACAGCTGGATGAAATTAAAAGGCTGAATGAAAAATATACCGATATTGAAATTCTTTCCGGTGTAGAAATGGACATCTTACCGGACGGTTCCCTTGATTATGAAGACAGTCTGTTAGAAAAAATGGATATTGTTATTGCATCAATCCACTCAAGCTTTTCTCAGTCTCAGGAAAAAATTATGAAGCGGCTGCAAACGGCTCTTGAAAACCCTCATGTAGATATCATTGCACATCCTACCGGCAGACTGCTTGGAAGAAGAGAAGGCTATAAAGTGGATGTGGAGAAACTGATTGAAATGGCAGCCAGTACTCAAACAGCATTAGAACTTAACGCAAATCCAAACAGGTTTGATCTAAGTGCCGAATATGTGAAACTTGCCCAGTCTAAAGGAGTGCCGATCGTCATCAATACAGACGCCCACGACCGGACTCATCTGGAGTTTATGGAACATGGCGTGCAGGTGGGCAGAAAGGGATGGCTGGTTCCTGACTCCGTTTTAAATACCCGGTCATGGAAAGAGCTGTCCCGCTTTTTGAACAGGCATAAGTAAGGAGGAAGTTCATTGAACGCAAAAGCACTAAATACATTGGAGTTTACAAAGATTAAGCAATTAGTAAAAGAATTCGCAGCATCTGAACTTGGGACCAATCGAATAAATAAAATGGAGCCATCGGTTTCCTTTGACGAAGTTGTTCAGCTTCAGAATGAAACGGATGAGGCAGCAACTGTACTGCGCATAAAGGGCGGCATGCCGCTTGGGGGCATTTTCGACATACGTCCCCACGTAAAACGGACGCAAATAGGCGGCTCGCTCAGTCCAATGGAACTGGTTAAGATTGCAAGTACCATACGGGCAAGTAAAATGATCCGGATTTTTATAGAGAAATTAGTAGACGAGGAGGAATTGAGCCTTCCGATTCTTGAAAATAAAAAGGAATCTATGGCGGTGCTCACGCCGCTTGAACATCTCATCTATGATGCAATTGACGAAAATGGAGAAGTGCTTGATTCAGCGAGTGCAGAGCTGCGTTCGATTCGTCAGAAAATCCGTTCAAGTGAAAGCAGAATCAGAGAAAAGCTCGAAAGCACAATCCGGTCAAAAAATGCACAAACAATGCTGTCAGATGCGATCATCACGATTCGGAATGACCGATATGTAATTCCAGTTAAGCAGGAGTACAGAGGGCATTACGGAGGGATCGTGCATGATCAATCCTCATCAGGACAAACGGTTTTTGTCGAACCGGAAGCCATTGTGAATTTTAATAATCAGCTACGGGAACAGCGGCTGAAAGAACAGGAAGAAATAGAACGCATCCTGCTTGAATTAAGCCTTGCAGTCAGTGCAGAGGCCTATGACCTGCTGCTGACAACCGATATACTGGGCGATATTGATTTTATGTTCTCAAAAGCCAAATATGGCAGATCCATTAAAGCAACAAAGCCTGAAGTGAATAACCAGGGAATCATCCACTTAAATAAAGCAAGACACCCGCTTTTGCCAATGGAAGAAGCGGTAGCAAACGATATCTTTCTGGGTGAAGACTTTACAGCAATTGTCATCACCGGTCCCAACACGGGAGGAAAGACAGTCACGTTAAAAACGATTGGATTGTGCACCTTAATGGCGCAGGCGGGTCTTCCGCTCCCGGTGCTTGATGGTTCAAAGATCTCAGTGTTTGAATCAGTTTGGGCGGATATAGGGGACGAGCAATCAATCGAACAGAGTTTAAGTACTTTTTCATCCCATATGGTGAATATTGTGAATATCCTGAAGCAAGCAGACAGCGGCAGTCTTGTGCTGTTTGATGAATTAGGCGCTGGAACCGATCCGCAGGAAGGCGCAGCACTTGCCATATCCATTTTGGACGAGGTACACAACAAAGGAGCAAGAGTGGTTGCCACCACTCATTACCCTGAGTTAAAAGCATATGGCTATAATCGCGACGGAGTGGTAAATGCGAGTGTAGAATTCGATGTGAACACTCTGAGTCCCACGTACAGGCTCTTAATTGGAGTGCCCGGACGCAGCAACGCTTTTGATATTTCAAAAAGGCTGGGGCTTGAAGAACATGTGATACAGCATGCCAAAACATTTGTTGGTACTGACAGTAAAGCGGTTGAAGCAATGATCGCATCACTCGAGTCCAGCCGAAAAAGCGCAGAGCAGGATTATGAAGATGCACATGATTATTTAAAAGATGCGCAGAATCTTCACAAAGATATGCAAAAACAAATGAGCGAATTCTGGGATAAACGGGACGAAATGTATGAAAAAGCCCGCCTAAAAGCGAATTCGCTGGTTGAGCAAGCGAAAAGTGAAGCAGAAGAAGTCCTCTCTGATCTTAGAAAACTGCGAATGGAAAAAAATGCAGATGTTAAAGAGCATGAGTTGATCGATGCGAGAAAGAGACTTGAGGAAGCTGCTCCTGCTCCTTCTCCGAAACAAAAAAAAGCGGCATCTAAAAAACCGTCGGCCAGAGTTCTAGAAGCGGGAGATGAAGTCGAGGTTCTTACATTTGGACAGCGGGGAACCCTATTGGATAAGGTGTCTGACACAGAATGGAGCGTGCAAATAGGGATTTTAAAAATGAAAGTGAAAGAAAAAGATCTTGAATTCAAAAAAGCTGAGAAAAAAGCAGAACCAAAGCCCCTCGCATCCGTGAAAGGAAAAGATTTTCATGTTGGCTTGGAACTGGATTTACGGGGAGAAAGATTTGAAAATGCCCTGCTTAAAGTCGATAAGTATATTGATGATGCGCTGCTTGCAGGCTACCCAAGAGTTTCAATCATCCACGGCAAAGGAACGGGTGCTTTAAGATCCGGTGTACAGGAGAAATTAAAGAGTCATCGTTCGGTTAAAAAAGTAAGACTTGGTGAAAGCGGAGAAGGCGGAAGCGGAGTTACCGTTGTGGAATTCAAATAATGATAAAATTTAATTAAGGTGGCTTAGGTATGAATCACTTCTGGCAGCACCCATTAGTTGAAACCGCAGGATATTACAGTGTTGTTGTTTTATGCATGATTGTTTTTCTTGCGGTATTTGAAATGGTGACGAAATATAACAACTGGGAAGAAATTCAAAAGGGAAATTTGGCTGTTGCTATGGCGACGGGAGGAAAAGTATTTGGTATTGCAAATATCTTCCGTTATTCAATCGATCAGCACGATACGTTAATTTCCATGATGGGCTGGGGGGTTTACGGCTTCGTCCTCCTGCTTGTTGCTTATTTTATGTTTGAATTTTTAACGCCCCGCTTTAAAGTTGACGACGAAATACAAAACAACAATAAAGCGGTAGGATTTATCTCGATGGTCATATCCGTTGGTTTATCCTTTGTGATCGGTGCAAGTATTACATAGAGGGGGACAGGCATGGAAACATTAGCAAAAATATTAATTGCTTGCTGTGCAGTATTTATCGTGATTGGAGTCATTTATTTAGCTTTATAATAATAAATTTAAAGATACAGTTTTAAACTGCCGCAAAACATGAGCAGGGCTTTAGCCTGTGTTTTGCTAAAATCTGATACGCTACAGATGTGTAAAATATCAGAAACTGTGTCTTTTTTCTTATCGCTAAATTGTAACCGCTTTCCTTTTCGATTATAATAGAATAAGAAATGAGAATTTTCTAATATTTATATAATACTAAGGGAGGGAATGAAATGGAAAATCAGCCCTGGCTGAATCTTTACCCGGATACAATTCCGACGCATATTGATCTGGAACATAAGCCTGTACATGCTTATTTAACAGAAGCGGCTAAACTTTATCCGGATAAAAAAGCGGTTCATTTTATGGGGAAGGAATTTACGTACAGGGAAATGCATGAAAATTCGTTGAAAATGGCGAAATATTTACAGGATATTGGCATTGAAAAAGGAGATAGAGTTGCGATCATGCTTCCGAACACTCCTGCCTCTGTTATCGCTTATTATGGAATCCTGTATGCCGGTGCGATTGTCGTGCAGACAAACCCGCTGTATACGGAAAGAGAAATTGAATATCAGATGAAAGATTCCGGTGCTAAAGCAATTGTCACGCTGGATATCCTTTTTCCAAGAGTTTCATCGGTTTTCAATAAGACTGATCTTAAGCATATGATCATTTCAGGAATCAAGGATTTCCTGCCGTTTCCTAAAAATTTGATTTACCCTTTTATTCAAAAAAAGCAGTATGGCATGACGGTTAAGGTTGAACATAGCGGTAGCAACCACTTACTCACGGAAATCCTGAAAATATCTTCACCTGATCCGGTTGAACACGCACTCAATTTTGAAGAAGACATTGCCATCCTTCAGTACACGGGAGGTACGACCGGTCACCCAAAAGGAGTTATGCTCACCCACAAAAATTTAATTGCCAATGCCTCCATGTGTGATGCCTGGCTGTACAAAAACAAAAAAGGTGAAGAAATTATATTAGGAATTCTGCCGTTCTTCCATGTGTACGGAATGACGACCGTGATGATTTTATCCATCATGCAGGGCTATAAAATGATTCTCCTGCCAAAATTTGATGTGGATACGGTACTGAAGACGATTCACAAGCAGCGACCTACGATTTTTCCGGGAGCGCCGACCATCTATATTGGCATTTTGAATCATCCCGAACTGAGTAAATATGATCTGACGAGTGTGCAATCGTGCATAAGCGGTTCCGCCCCACTGCCAGTAGAAGTGCAGGAAAACTTTGAAAAACTGACAGGAGGAAAGCTGGTCGAGGGATATGGATTGACAGAGTCATCGCCTGTCACGCATTCAAATTTTATATGGGATCAGAAAAGAATTAAGGGAAGTGTAGGAGTTCCATGGCCGGATACGGATTCAAAAATTATTTCTATGGAAACCGGCGAGCCTCTTCCACCGGGAGAAATTGGTGAAATAATCGTGAAAGGCCCGCAGGTTATGAAAGGATATTGGAATCAGCCGGAAGAAACAGCTGCTATCTTAAAAGATGGCTGGCTTTACACCGGCGACCTTGGCTACATGGACGAAGCAGGATATTTCTATATCGTGGATCGGAAAAAAGATATGATAATAGCAGGCGGATTTAATATTTATCCACGTGAAATTGAAGAAGTTATGTATGAGCATCCAGCCATTCAGGAAGTGGTTACTGTAGGCGTTCCTGATGCATACAGAGGAGAAACAGTGAAAATTTTTGTTGTCCTGAAGCAGGGACAAGAAGCTACTGAAAAAGAATTGGACGATTTTGCCCGTCAGCACCTTGCTTCCTATAAAGTCCCACGCATTTATGAGTTCAGAGAAGAACTTCCAAAAACAGCAGTAGGGAAAATTCTTCGAAGACAGCTTGTGGAGGAAGAGAAGGAGAAGCAGTCAAACCAGAAGTTGGGTTAGTTTTGACGGGAAAGAGTGAAGAAGTCCACTCTTTCCAAATTTAAATTAGTTGGTTTATACTTGACTAATAGAATGACAGTTAGTAAGATGAAATTATGAATGATCATTCATTCATAATTTCTTTTTTTCGTTTGAACATTGATTACAGGTTGAAAGGTGATGACCCATTGAAAAAAGATAAACCAAAATATAAGCAGATTATAGACGCAGCCGTTGTGGTCATTGCTGAAAATGGCTATCACCATTCCCAGGTTTCTAAAATTGCCAAACAGGCTGGAGTCGCAGATGGCACCATTTATCTTTATTTTAAAAATAAAGAAGACATTTTAATTTCTCTATTCGAAGAAAAAATGGGGCAGTTTGTGCGGTCCATACGCGGGAAAATGACCGGTGAGGAAGATGCCATTAAGCAGCTTGAAATTCTAATTAAGAGCCACTTTCAAATGCTTGCAGACGATCATCACCTTGCGATTGTTACACAGCTTGAACTAAGACAGTCCAATAAAGATATTCGTTTGAAAATTAATAAAGTACTAAAAGAATACTTATTAGTTGTGGATGAGGTTTTAAATAATGGCGTCCAGAGCGGATTGCTGACAGAAAATTTAGATATTCGTTTGGCAAGGCAAATGGTCTTTGGTACGATTGATGAGGTGGCCACCACCTGGGTAATCAATGACCAGAAATACAATATTACCAAGCTTGCTCCGGGCATTCATTCATTGCTTGTGAACGGGTTGAAAAAGTAAAGGGGGAAAGCCGATGGGCTTTTTAACATGGGAAAACGATCAGCTGGTATCCATTGCTTCTATCGAACGTCCTCCTGCAAATGCTCTAGCCAGTCAGCTAATTGAAGAAATCGATCAATGGCTGACTGCAGTGGAGCATGATCCTGAAGTAAGGAGCCTCCTTATTCATGGAAAAGGACGATTTTTTTCAGCAGGAGCAGATATAAAAGAATTTACTCAAATTGAAGACGGAGCCGCATTTAGTGAACTGGCAAGAAGGGGCCAGCGGGTATTTGAAAGGATGGAAAGGTTTTCAAAGCCCATTGTTGCTTCCATCCATGGAGCTGCACTTGGCGGCGGGCTTGAATTGGCAATGGGATGCCATATCCGCTATGTAAGTGAATCTGCAAAGCTCGGACTGCCTGAATTGCAGCTTGGGCTGGTGCCTGGGTTTGCAGGCTCTCAGCGTCTTCCGAGGTATGTTGGCTTTGCAAAAGCAGCTGAAATGCTTCTGACAAGTGAACCAATTTCCGGTATTGAAGCTGTCAAATGGGGACTTGCCAATCAGGCTTTCCCTGAAGAAGAAGTTTTCGAAAAATCGAAAGCGCTTGCATTAAAAATGGCACAAAAAAGTCCAATTTCAGTCAAAGCGGCACTGGATTTGCTTCAATACGCTAAAACAGCAGACTTTGAAGAAGGAGTGCAGAAAGAAGCAGACTGGTTTGGGGAAGTGTTTGTATCAAAAGACGCAAAAGAAGGAATTGACGCTTTTATTCAAAAGCGCAGCCCGGTGTTTAAAGGAGAGTAAAGCATACTTAAATGGAGGGATTTTAAATGAATATTTACGTACTAATGAAAAGAACATTTGATACTGAGGAAAGAATTTCGATCAGCGGCGGGAAAATAGCCGATGATGGAGCTGAATTTATTATTAACCCTTATGATGAATATGCAATAGAAGAAGCGATTCAGCTTAAGGACGCACACGGAGGAGAAGTGACGGTTGTGTCTGTTGGATCAGAGGAAGCAGAAAAGCAGCTGCGGACAGCACTTGCAATGGGTGCAGATAAAGGAGTTCTTATTAATATAGAAGATGACGTGGAGGAAAGCGACCAGTTCACAACGGCCCGTATTCTTGCGGAATACTTAAAAGATAAAGAAGCTGATCTAATTATTGCAGGGAATGTGGCAATCGACGGAGGATCCGGTCAAGTAGGACCGCGTGTTGCAGAACAGCTGAATATTCCATATGTCACCACCATTACTAACATTGAAGTTGATGGGCAAACTGTCACAATCGTACGCGATGTTGAAGGGGACTCAGAAACGATAGAAACATCTCTGCCGCTTCTGGTTACTGCGCAACAGGGTTTAAACGACCCCCGCTATCCATCGCTTCCTGGCATTATGAAAGCGAAGAAAAAACCGTTGGATGAAATTGAATTGGATGATTTAGATCTGGATGAAGACGATGTGGAACCAAAGACAAAAACAATTGACATCTATTTGCCTCCTAAAAAAGAAGCAGGACGCATTTTAGAGGGAGAAATAGATGATCAGGTAAAAGAACTGGTTCAATTGCTTCATAAAGAAGCCAAGGTGGTCTGAGCAACTTAAATTAATCATCACTTTCAGGAGGGACAATCATGACGAAAAAAATAATTGTGTTGGCAGAATCACGTGAAGGAGCACTCCGCAATGTATCGTTTGAAGCCATTGCAGCTGGCAAAAAAATCTCAGACGGCGGAGAAATTGTAAGCGTTTTATTGGGAGATGACGTTTCCACTCATGGCCAGGAACTGATTGCTTACGGTGCTGATAGAGTCGTTACTGTACAAAATGAAAAGCTGAAGCAGTATTCTTCAGACGGCTATGCGCAGGGTTTGCTTGCTGTATTGGAATCAGAAAATCCTGACGGGCTTGTTTTTGGTCATACAGCATTGGGAAAAGATCTTGCCCCGCGTATTGCAAGCAAGCTTGGCAGCGGACTTATTTCAGATGTGACGGCGATAGAGGAGGGCGGGGATGAACCTGTCTTTGTTCGGCCGATCTACAGCGGTAAAGCTTTTGAAAAGAAAGTTGTATCGGATGGTCTTGTCTTTGTGACAATACGTCCGAATAATATTGACCCCCTTCCGAAAGAAGAAAGCCGGTCAGGGGAGGTCACTTCACTGGATGTGGAGATAAAAGATCTGCGTACCATTATTAAAGATGTGGTTCGAAAAGCGACAGATGGAGTTGACCTTTCAGAAGCCAAAGTGATTGTTGCAGGTGGCCGGGGAGTGAAAAGTGAAGAAGGATTTGAGCCGCTGAAAGAACTTGCTGACCTGCTGGGCGGAGCAGTTGGGGCGTCACGGGGCGCATGTGATGCAGAGTACTGCGATTACTCTCTTCAAATCGGACAGACTGGAAAAGTTGTAACACCTGATCTGTACATTGCCTGCGGATTATCCGGAGCGATCCAGCACATGGCCGGCATGTCCAACTCAAAAGTCATTGTCGCAATTAATAAAGACCCGGAGGCAAATATCTTTAAAGTTGCAGACTACGGTATTGTTGGCGATTTATTTGATGTAGTTCCGTTGCTTATAGAAGAATTTAAAAAAATTAAAGCATCCTGATTTATCTTGTAAACGAGGTTGGGACAAAACTCAATAAAGTTTAAAGAACGAGTTAGTAACTATAAATAGTAAGAGGTGAACGGAGCGGAAGGTGGCGACTCCAGCAGGGTACGACGGCAAGCTGAGACTTTGCGGGGCAAGGCCCTGGAAAGTCTCAGCGCCGTCCCTGCGGAAAGCGTCCACCTGAAGCGCAGCGAACCGAACCGGTCAAAGAGGCTGAGACACCAGCCTCTTTACTATGGAGAGACATAATAATCGTATTAATAATAATACAGCAGGAAAATGGGAAACATACAGATGTTTTGAAAGCCGCTGTAAGGTGATTTTTAATCATGCAGGCAAAAAAGTGGATTCCCCCATAACGGGGTGCTATACTTTGTCTATATTCGGCATTATAAAGGAGGAAATTAACATGGCAATTGCACATGCAACTGATCAAACATTTACAACTGAAACTGGAGAAGGCTTAGTCCTAGCAGATTTCTGGGCACCTTGGTGCGGACCATGTAAAATGATTGCTCCTGTTCTTGAAGAACTGGATGCAGATATGGGTGAAAAAGTTAAAATCGTTAAGCTTGATGTGGATGAAAATCAGGAAACTGCAAGCAAATACGGTGTAATGAGCATCCCGACTTTAGTGGTGCTTAAAGACGGAGAAGTAGTAGACAAAGTGGTTGGTTTCCAACCGAAAGAAGCACTTGAAGAGCTTCTGAACAAGCACGCTTAATAAATCAGACCAGGCAAACAATGCCTGGTTTTTATTTTGTCTTTTTTTCTTCAGAAATTTTTCGAACATACGACCCCCTATTTTTGCATTTATCCCATTCATTCCTTATGATGAAATAAGTAAACTATTTTCACCTACAGGAGGGCTAGTGATGAATGATCTGCTGAAGAATAAACTTGCTGTCCTGCCTGATCAGCCTGGTTGTTATTTAATGAAGGATCGCCAAAATACCATCATCTATGTAGGAAAAGCAAAAGTATTGAAAAATAGAGTGCGTTCTTATTTTACAGGATCTCATGACGGTAAAACCCAAAGGCTTGTCTCCGAAATTGAAGACTTTGAATACATTGTCACCTCCTCTGATATTGAGGCGTTAATTTTAGAGCTTACCTTAATTAAAAAGCATGATCCTAAATACAATGTGATGCTTAAAGATGATAAATCCTATCCTTTTTTAAAAGTAACAGCAGAAAAGCATCCACGGCTGCTCATTACACGAAAAGTAAAAAAAGATAAAGGGCGCTATTTCGGCCCGTATCCAAATGCGCAGGCAGCAAATGAAACGAAAAAATTACTGGACCGGATGTATCCGCTGAGAAAATGCAGCACCCTGCCGGACCGTGTATGTCTTTACTATCATTTAGGTCAGTGTCTGGCTCCGTGCGAATTTAAAGTGGAAGACACCGTATACCGTCAAATGACAGATGATATTGCCCGGTTTTTAAACGGGGGATTCAAAGAAGTGAAAAGCGACCTTCAGAAAAAGATGGAGTCTGCTTCAGAGAATCTGGAATTTGAAAGAGCGATGGAATATCGTGATCAAATAAATCATATTGAAGCGACGATGGAAAAACAGAAAATGGCCATGAATGACTTTACGAATCGCGATATATTTGGCTACAGCGTCGACAAAGGCTGGATGTGTGTTCAGGTCTTTTTTATTCGTCAGGGCAAGCTGATTGAACGGGATGTTTCGTTATTTCCGATTTATGATGAACCTGAACAGGAATTTCTAACCTTTATCGGACAGTTTTATATGGAACCCAATCACTTTAAACCAAAAGAAGTACTTGTTCCATCACAGATTGATGCGGAACTGGCAGAAAAGCTGCTTGAAGTTCATGTCCGTCAGCCTGTGCGGGGTCAGAAAAAAGATCTGCTGCAGCTCGCAGAAAAAAATGCGAAATTTGCTCTTTTGGAAAAATTTTCTCTTATTGAACGCGATGAAAACAGGACGATTAAAGCAGTTGAACAGCTTGGTGAAGCTATGAACATTCACCCCCCGCTGCGTATTGAAGCGTTTGATAACTCAAACATTCAAGGGGCGGATGCGGTGTCAGCACTTGTTGTTTTTATTGACGGGAAGCCGGCAAAAAAGGAATACCGGAAATACAAAATTAAAACCGTACAAGGGCCGGACGACTATGCTTCGATGCGGGAGGTCATCAGAAGGCGGTATTCGAGGGTGCTGAAAGATGGGCTTCCACTGCCTGATCTGGTGTTGATTGATGGAGGCAAGGGACAGATCGAAGCGGCACGGGAAGTGCTTGAGGATGAACTAGGGCTGGACCTTCCACTTGCCGGTCTGGCTAAAGATGACCGTCATCAAACCTCTAATCTTTTGTTTGGAAGCCCGCTTGAGATGGTTCCGCTGAGCAGACGCAGTCAGGAGTTTTACCTGCTTCAGCGCATTCAGGATGAAGTGCACAGATTTGCCATCACATTTCACCGGCAGCTGCGCGGGAAAAATTCAATTCAGTCAGTTCTCGATGAAATTCCGGGTATTGGTCCTCAGCGTAAAAAGAAACTGCTGAGGCATTTCGGCTCTGTGAAAAAGCTGAGAGAAGCTTCACTCGAAGAAGTAGTGAGTGCGGGAATTCCACCAATGCTTGCTGAAGAGATTGTAAAGAAACTTAAAGAATAGATTGAATGAAAAAAACCATTTTGCTATAATAGGACAAAGTAAATATACACTCACTTTTCTTTTTAAAGTGGGGATAGAGGTGCGAAAGTCAAGAGTATCTGCGCGGAGGAGGATGAATCCGGGGAAGCGCAGAAAAAGGGGCGATCGCCGAAGTCTGCTTTTCTTTCATCAGAAGGCAAACTGGTTCTGTATTTAAAAAATGCAGGGCTGTCAAGATGATGTTTTCATCTTGGAGAGCTATCTCACCTGAGCAGCGATGGACATTTCAGTTCAAAAGCAATGGGGATACTCTTCCCATTGCTTTTTTTGTGCATAAATAACAGCAGGGGCACACGGCTGTTCAGGAATGAGAAATAATTATGTGAGAAGAGGCTTGCAATGAGTTTAATTGTACAAAAATTTGGCGGAACATCGGTAGGATCAGTGGAGAAAATACAACATGCTGCGACAAGAGTCATTCAGGAAATTCAAAATGGTCACCAGGTGGTGGTGGTAGTTTCTGCAATGGGAAAAACAACAGATGAACTGATACGGCTCGCAGCAGGGATTACTGAATCTCCGAATAAGCGGGATATGGATATGCTTTTAACTACTGGGGAGCAAATGACCATCTCGCTCCTTTCCATGGCATTGCAGAGCAAGGGCTGTTCAAGTGTTTCCATGACTGGATGGCAGGCAGGCATTCAAACTGAAGCGGTCCACAGCAAGGCAAGAATTACTCATATCGAAACAGCGCGCATGAAAGAAGAGCTGGCAAAAGGCAAAGTAGTCGTAGTAGCCGGTTTTCAAGGAATGGACGCGAACTTTGAAATTACGACACTCGGCAGAGGCGGCTCAGATACGACAGCGGTTGCTTTAGCATCTGCCTTATCCGCTCAGCGTTGTGACATCTTCACCGATGTAGACGGTGTTTATACCTCTGATCCGAGATTTATAAAGGGAGCCAGAAAGCTTGAAGGAATCTCCTACGATGAGATGCTTGAGTTGGCGAATTTAGGAGCTGGGGTTCTGCATCCCCGTGCGGTAGAATATGCAAAAAATCATTCTCTGCCTCTTACAGTGAGGTCAAGCATAGAGGAAATTGAAGGTACGCTGATTGAGGAGGAATCGAAATTGGAAGAAAATCTGGTTGTCCGCGGAGTCGCATTTGAAAGTGATATCGTACGAATGACAGTTTATGGGCTGGAAAATGAAGTGACAGGCATTTCATCTATATTCACCGTCCTGGCAGAAAATCATATTAATGTGGATATCATTATTCAGAGCCGGACAGAACTGAATTCAACTAATCTCTCTTTTTCCATTAAAGAAGCTGAGCTTGAAGAAACACGCAGCGCACTGCTTCAAAATAAGGAGCGGTTAGGCTTTTCAAAAATCGAACATGAAGCAGGACTTGCGAAAGTGTCCATCGTCGGTTCGGGAATGGTATCAAATCCCGGAGTAGCCGCTCAAATGTTTGAGGTTTTAGCTGAAAATGAAATTGCTATAAAAATGATCAGCACCTCTGAAATTAAAGTATCAACAGTTGTAGAAATGGAGAAAATGATTCCTGCTGCTCAAGCGGTTCATGACAGTTTTTCATTAGCTTCGCTCCAGCCAAGACCGCAGCTCACAAATTGAATAAATAAAACAAGGCGCCAATTTAAACAGCGCCTTGTTTTCATGTAAATTTTATTATTTGATCTTTCTTGAGGGCAGGCCATAAGGATCCTTTGAATCCCATTTAAGAGTAAATTGAATGATGGCGTTTTTTTGACGCTGGCCAATGGCTTCAGTCTGGCATTGCTTGATCATAGCAAATTGTTCCGCAAGAAAGCCTGCTTCAAGAGTAAAATGCTGGGCTTGATTCGTTTGAATTCTCTTTTTTAGAAGCTCTCCCCCAAGTTCAAGCGTCAATTCGTCGTTTCGCTGTTTAAGGATCTTGAGGCTCCCCCAATCCGCCTTTTCAAAAAAATGAATGAGTTCTCCTTCATTTTGACACGGGTGTTTGCGGGCAAGGTTTTTTCCTGCCCAGTAAAGTATTTCATTTGTATGATTTCCAAGTAACTCCGGCAGCAACTCGTCCCGAATGAGAGAATAACCGAAGGATCCTGCAGTGATTTCGTTTTCTTCAGACATGCTGTGACCCTCACTTTCCACTCTTCTATTATACGAGTTTACTTGTTAAAGTGTAAGAGACGCGGGGTGAAATAATGGAATTGTCCCCTTATATTTTCATAAAGAGGGACAAAAGTCACTCATTCTGGTTGTAAGCGTTATAGTAAAATAGCAAAGTTAAATGTCCACAAAAAGTTAACATTCAGAATTATTTTTATGTATACGTTTTCTTGACGGTCAATTCTTATCGGAGTACAATTAAGTTGTCACATAAATGTTATATTGTGCGAAATAGCTTGATTATCGTCGAAATGTTTGAAAAATTTGACGAGATTCATAAGCTGGTATTTTTTGGAGGGGGTAACGTTCGATGGCTAATAGTCGAGAGTTTTACTGGAGGAGGCTGCATTCTTTACTGGGGGTTATTCCTGTAGGGATCTTCCTGATTCAGCATCTGATTGTGAATCATTATGCGACAAGAGGTGAAGAGTCGTTTAACAACGCAGCGCATGTAATGGAGGGCTTGCCTTTCAGATTGATCCTGGAAATTTTTATTATCTTTGTCCCGCTTTACTTTCACGCAATTTATGGCGTGTATATTGCTTTTACTTCAAGAAATAATCCACGACAATATGGAACATTCAGAAACTGGATGTTTATTATGCAGCGCGTAACGGGCGTATTTACACTGATTTTTGTTACATGGCATATCTGGGAAACTCGTATTGCCGCAGCGTTGGGAGCAAAAGTCAACTTTGGAATGATGGAGTCGATTCTGGCTGATCCATTTATGCTGGCATTTTATATAGCAGGCGTTGTATCTACTACCTTCCATTTCGCTAATGGGCTATGGTCATTTTTAGTAACATGGGGTGTAACGATCAGTCCAAGTTCACAAAGAATTTCCACTTATGTGACGTTAGGTATTTTCCTGGCACTTACGACTATCGGGATTCGAGCAATCCTGGCTTTCGTTTAATACACATATTTTACACATATAAATCGTTGAGCAAACGCTCAGTCAGCGGATAAAAGTAAGGAGAGTGTCTAAATGAGCAAAGGCAAAATTATCGTTGTCGGCGGAGGACTTGCAGGTCTAATGGCAACGATCAAAGCAGCGGAAGCCGGCATGGCAGTGGATCTGTTCTCACTCGTTCCGGTTAAACGTTCACACTCCGTTTGCGCACAAGGCGGTATCAATGGGGCAGTGAATACGAAAGGAGAAGGGGATTCCCCGTGGGAACACTTTGATGACAGTGTTTACGGCGGAGACTTTTTAGCAAACCAGCCTCCTGTAAAAGCAATGTGCGATGCTGCTCCCGGCATCATTCATTTATTAGACCGGATGGGAGTAATGTTTAATCGTACACCTGAAGGCCTCCTGGATTTCAGACGTTTTGGGGGTACTCAGCACCACCGTACGGCTTTCGCCGGCGCAACAACGGGACAGCAGCTTCTTTATGCGCTCGATGAACAGGTGCGCCGTCATGAAGTAGCAGGCCTTGTTACAAAATATGAGGGCTGGGAATTCCTCGGCTCCATTCTGGATGATGACGGAATCTGCCGTGGAGTGGTTGCGCAGAATCTTTCCAGTATGGACATTCAGTCATTCGCTGGTGATGCTGTCATCATTGCAACCGGCGGACCAGGAATCATTTTTGGAAAATCAACTAATTCAGTCATTAATACAGGTTCAGCAGCTTCGATTGTCTATCAGCAAGGTGCTTATTACGCCAATGGAGAATTTATTCAAATTCACCCTACCGCGATTCCGGGAGATGACAAGCTGAGACTGATGAGTGAATCAGCTCGTGGAGAAGGCGGACGTGTCTGGACTTACAAAGACGGCAAACCATGGTATTTCCTTGAAGAGAAATATCCTGCTTATGGAAACCTGGTGCCTCGTGATATTGCCACACGTGAAATTTTTGATGTCTGCGTTTTCCAAAAACTCGGCATTAATGGTGAAAACATGGTATACCTGGATCTATCTCATAAAGATCCAAAAGAACTTGATATTAAACTTGGCGGCATTATCGAAATCTATGAAAAGTTCATGGGTGACGATCCAAGAAAGCTTCCAATGAAAATATTCCCGGCTGTTCATTATTCAATGGGCGGGCTATGGGTAGATTACGATCAGATGACGAATATACCAGGTCTTTTTGCTGCAGGAGAATGTGATTACTCTATTCACGGAGCAAACCGACTGGGTGCAAACTCCCTTCTTTCCTCTATTTATGGCGGAATGGTAGCAGGGCCTAACGCAGTGGCTTATATTAATGGCCTTGAAAAGACCGTGGAAGATATCTCACCGGAGGTTTTTGAACGCCACGTAAAAGAAGAACAGGATAAGTGGGATCACATCATGTCGATGGATGGGGAAGAGAACGCTTATGTGATTCACAAAGAGCTCGGCGAATGGATGACTGATAATGTAACGGTTGTCCGTTATAATGATAAGCTTGAGGAAACAGATGCTAAAATACAGGAGCTTCTTGAGCGCTTTGAGAACATTAATATTAATGATACGAATAAATGGAGCAATCAGGGGGCTGTCTTCACACGCCAACTGAAAAATATGCTTCATCTTGCACGGGTGGTTACGATTGGTGCACTTCAGCGAAATGAAAGCCGCGGCGCCCATTTTAAACCTGATTTCCCGGATCGTAATGACGAAGAGTTCCTAAAAACGACGATGGCGAAATTTAATCCGGCCACTAATTCTCCCGAGATTCATTATGAGGATGTGGATACATCCCTAATTGAACCTCGTAAACGGGATTATTCGAAAAAGAAAGGAGCTAAGTAATCATGACTGCAACGGAAACGATGAAAGAACAAAAAATGATTCGATTCGAGATATACAGACAAGATGACCTTGACTCCACTCCTTATATGGAAGAATTTGAAATCCCTTATCGTGCCAATATGAATGTGATTTCCGCTTTAATGGAAATTCGACGCAATCCCTACAATAAAAAAGGGGATAAGACAACACCTGTAGCATGGGACATGGGCTGCCTTGAAGAAGTATGCGGAGCCTGCTCAATGGTCATTAACGGCTCCCCTCGCCAGTCTTGCACGGCTTTGGTTGATCAGCTTGAACAGCCAATTCGTCTTGAGCCGATGAAAACATTCCCTGTCGTCCGTGATCTGCAGGTTGACCGCAGCCGGATGTTCGATTCATTGAAAAAGGTAAAAGCATGGATCCCGATTGATGGCACGTACGACCTTGGACCTGGTCCGAGAATGCCGGAAAAAAGAAGACAGTGGGCCTACGAATTGTCAAAATGCATGACCTGCGGCGTCTGTCTTGAAGCCTGTCCAAATGTAAACAGCAAATCAGACTTTATCGGGCCGGCCCCACTTTCACAGGTACGCTTATTCAATGCACATCCAACGGGTGCTATGAACAAAAACGAAAGACTTCAGGCAATTATGGGAGATGGGGGACTTGGAGCCTGCGGAAATTCCCAAAACTGTGTCCAGGCTTGTCCAAAAGGCATTCCGCTTACTACTTCGATTGCTGCGCTTAACCGTGACACTAACTTGCAGATGTTCCGAAACTTCTTCGGAAGCGACAACGAAGTTTAGGGCAGGACGTAACAATTAGATTAGTGAAATAAAGAAGAGTGAACTCATGAATACCCATTCGTGAATTCACTCTTTTTTTGTGTCGATTTTGCCAATGCATAGCTAAAGTCAGATTAGTTTATTGGAGGATGCTTACTTCATAAGTGAGTAAGCAATATATGACTCCCTGTTTTTGTATAAGCAGCATTTAGTAGTACAGCCTCACCGCAAAGCAACCCTTCCTTTGGAGCACGCAAACAGCGGCAAAGGTAGCGGACGGGAGGGGTATAGGCTATACTGGAAGAATATGAATAGGTATTCATGTTTTAGGAGGGAGAATGTCATAATGAAAAGTAGTTACATAGAAAACCTGGAAGACTGGAGAAGTGAATTCAGCTTTTATTATGAAGTGAAGGTTCGTTTTTCTGAGACAGATCTTTTTGGTCATATGAATAATACAGTTCCATTTATCTACTTTGAACAAGCAAGGATCGAGTTTTTAAAGGAACTCGGTTTTATGCGAAAATGGATGCACCCTGATCATGACAGCATCCCGGTTGTGGCAGATTTACAATGTGACTTTCTTCAGCAGGTTTATTTTGATCAGCATCTAAGAATCTATGTCAAAGCGGCTGGTATTGGCCGGTCTTCAGTGGATCTTCACTACTGCGGTGTAAATGAAAAGCGGGAGGTTGTTCTAACAGGCAGGGGAACAATGGTCCAAATTAATAAGGCCACCGGGAAAAGCAAACACTGGAGTGAAGAGCAGAAGAATGCCATGGAGGAAAAAAGAAATTCTTCATATGTAAAATAGATTGGCAAATCAACGCACTCCTTGCAATGTTGACTCATAAACTGGATAAACTGGCTTCAGTTTAGCAAGTGAGGAGGAAGAAATCCGATGAGTCGATCACAGTACAACAGAGCATCCATTTTAACAAAAAGAGAACGTGAAGTTTTTGGTTTGCTGCTTCAAGATAAAACCACTAAGGATATTGCTGGTGAGCTTTTTATTAGTGAAAAAACCGTGCGCAATCATATCTCTAATGCGATACAGAAATTAGGTGTGAAGGGAAGGGCACAGGCAATAGTGGAGCTGCTTAGAATGGGTGAACTGACATTGTAAAAGGGGATTTTCCCTTTTTACAATTATACATATGAGCCGGTCAAAAAAAGATTCTTGATATTTGCGCTAAAAACGGTCACAATCAAAGTAGAATTAATTCGAAGGAGTGTAGAGGGCTGATGGAAAAGAAAGGTACTCAGGAGCTTCATCCTGCTGGAGTGATGGCAGGAATTGAAAAAGACCTGCGCTATATTTCTGGCATTATTAAACAAAAAGGCCGGGAAATTCTGAGCCAGTATACAATTACGCCACCACAATTTATAGCCTTGCAATGGCTTTTTGAAGCAGGAGATATGACGATTGGAGAACTTTCAAATAAGATGTACCTGGCCTGCAGCACGACCACTGATCTTGTAGACCGGATGGAAAAAAATGAACTGGTAATGCGAGTGAAGGATGAAAATGACCGCAGGGTCGTGCGCATTCATTTGCTGAAAGAAGGCGAGCGGATCATTGAAGAAGTGATCAAAAAACGTCAGCAGTATTTAAATGAAGTACTTGTCGATTTTTCCGGTGAGGAAGTTGAGCTTCTTTCCAAAGGACTAAATCGCTTGCACAACGAAATGAAATAAGAGTGAGGGGCTTTTTTTGAGCAGATCAATTGGTGTAATGGATTCAGGTATCGGAGGGTTGACAGTCGCAAAAGAGATTATGCGTCAGCTGCCCAATGAAAACATCGTTTATGTTGGTGACACGGCACGTTGTCCCTACGGACCGAGACCGAGTTCAGAAGTAAAACAATATACATGGGAAATGGCCCGTTTTTTATACAATCAAAATATTAAGATGCTCGTCATTGCCTGCAATACAGCAACCGCGGTTGTTCTTGAAGAAATTCAGACTGCGCTTGATATACCGGTAATAGGAGTTATTTCTCCCGGAGCACGCTCTGCTGTAAAGTGGACCAAAAACGACCGTATCGGGATATTAGGGACATCGGGAACGATTAAAAGCAGAGCTTATGAGACTTCCCTAGCTGATCTCAGACCTTCTGTTATCTCTTTTCCGCTTGCCTGCCCGAAATTTGTCCCGCTTGTTGAAAGTGGAGAGCATGCAGGGGCAATGGCGAAAAAAATTGTAGCAGAAACACTGGTAGAGCTGAAAAACACCAAAATCGATACATTGATATTGGGATGCACGCACTATCCTCTGCTTCAGCCGCTGATTGAGCAGTATATGGGCTCTTCTATTACAGTTATCTCGTCAGGGGATGAAACAGCCAGAGAAGTAAGTGCAATATTGGCTTACAGGGGTGAATTAAATGCCCGGTATGAAAAAGAATGCCACCGTTTTTATACGACCGGATCATCCAAGATTTTTGGACAAGTAGCCAAGGAATGGCTGCAGGATGATGATCTGATGATTGATATGATTCAATTGCCGAGGGAGTAATGTCCCCCGGCTTTTTTGTTTTCATAAAAGGTGATTATCAAAATCATGGTTCAGTAAAGGCAGACTTTGATATACTATGTAAGAATTAACGCCAAAGACTAGACCTGCATTGCATTTAAATCGTTTAGCTGGCAGAGGAGGACATGGAATGAGGATTGACGGGCGAAAAGAAAATGAACTTCGACCTATTACAATTGAAAAAAACTACTTAAAACATCCTGAGGGATCTGTATTAATCTCAGTTGGTGATACAAAGGTAATTTGCACAGCAAGTATTGAGGAACGTGTCCCTCCTTTTATGAGAGGACAGGGAAAAGGGTGGATCACGGCTGAATATGCCATGCTGCCGCGTGCTACCGGGCAAAGAACCATACGAGAATCTTCAAAAGGGAAAGTACAGGGCAGAACGATGGAGATTCAGCGTTTAATTGGAAGGGCACTCAGATCGGTTGTGAATCTCCCGGCCCTGGGAGAGCGGACCATCTGGATTGACTGTGATGTTATACAAGCTGATGGCGGAACAAGAACGGCCTCCATAACAGGTGCATTTGTAGCCATGACCTTAGCTGTTTCTAAGCTTGTGGAAGATAAAAAAATCAGCTCCTTTCCGATTACGGATTTTTTGGCGGCAACTTCAGTTGGCATTAGTGAAGAGCATGGTGTCATTCTGGATCTGAACTATTCAGAAGACAGCACTGCGAATGTCGACATGAATATGGTGATGACAGGGGCAGGAGAATTTGTTGAACTGCAGGGAACAGGTGAGGAATCCACTTTTTCACATGCACAGCTTTTAAGTATGCTTGAAGCAGCAGATCTTGGAATCCGGAAAATAATTGATGAACAGCAAAAGGCGCTTGGTTCTGCCGCGTCGTTCTTTTCATCAGGGAAATCAAAGGTTGATCCTGTATGAAAAAAGTGCTTATAGCAACAGCGAACAAAGGGAAAGCAAACGAATTTAAAAATCTTTTTGCGCCTCTTGGCTTTGAAGTAACGACATTGCTTGATTATCCTGAAATGGACGATATAGAAGAAACAGGTGAGACGTTTGAAGAAAATGCGATTTTAAAAGCTGAGGCAGCCTCCAGCCAGTTTAACGTCCTCGCTATTGCAGACGACAGCGGCTTATTAATTGATGCGTTAAATGGAGAACCGGGTGTTTACTCAGCCCGTTATGCAGGTAAAGAAAAGAATGACGAAGAAAATATAAAAAAAGTCCTTCAAAATCTCCAGGGCGTTCCTTTTCATGAAAGGACAGCGCGTTTTCATTGCACTCTTGCCATCAGTATTCCGGGCAAAGAAACGTTCACGGTAACTGGAGAATGTGAGGGCAGGATAACCAATGAAAAAATAGGAGAAGGCGGATTTGGATATGATCCGATATTTTGGATTGAAGATCAATCCCGCACTCTTGCTCAAATGTCAGGAGAAGAAAAAAGTGCAATCAGTCACAGGGGCAATGCACTGAAAAAGCTGAAAAGAATGCTGCCTAAAATTGTTAACTGAGGTGATTGGATGAAAATACTTGCAGTAAGCGATAATCATGGAGACAGAGAACGGATTGTGGAGCTTAAAAAACGCTATAAAGACAGCGTTGACGTCATGCTGCATTGCGGTGATTCGGAACTTCCTTTTGATTCGCCGGAAATGGAAGGGTTTGAAAGAGTCCGCGGAAATTGTGATATGGATTCAGCTTATCCGGATGAAAAAGTTGTAAAAGTAAAAGATGCTACGATATTCATCACCCACGGTCATTTATATGGCATCAAGCAGTCTCTGGATAAAATTCATTACAAAGCATCAGAAGAAGATGCAGAAATCACATTTTTCGGGCATTCACATTCCCTCGGAGCAGAAGTTATAGATCAGCGCCTGTATATCAATCCGGGAAGTATACAGCTTCCACGTGATCGCAAGGAGGCTTCATATGCCATCGTGGAAAAAAATGAAAAAGAGGTTACGGTTCATTTTTACGACGAAGGGCATAATGAACTTACCTCTTGGAACGGACAATTAGCTTGAAAAAAGTGGCGCGTAAAACATGCGCCTTCTTTTTTTTGAAAAAATCGTTGACTTTCATTTATTCTGCTACTATAATAATAATTGTCCTTAAAAAATACTACATACTGTCCCAGTAGCTCAGCTGGATAGAGCAACGCCCTTCTAAGGCGTCGGTCGGGAGTTCGAATCTCTCCTGGGACGCTAACGTTATGAATAGCGCTACGACACGTTTTGTTATCCGGTCAGTCAATCCGGTGACAATGCGATGACGTGGCGTTTTTTCGTGTGTCCGTAGGACTTAGCAGTTAGCATCCGTCGGACAACACCAATTGGAGGGCGAACATGACTAAAAGAAAAACATTTGCGGGGAAAGGCGACAGCCGACTATAAGAACTCGATGAACAATCACATATAAGAAGTAATCAAAGTAGGGCGTGAAATGGGTTGAGAAGAACGTATGGCACTCGTAGAAGAAATAACCGATGCTCACTAAACTCACAGATTTAATACTGTTCGAAGAGTTAAGCGATACAGACCCTGATAAAATGCTGACCAATGAGTGCCCAATCCTATCTGAACGTCAGAAGGAAGCAAGGTTAACCGGAAGAAGAAACAACCGAAGGAAGGACGGTATTGTAAGGACAGCAGTACCACTTGAGCACGGCCAGTTCGCTCCAACCTGTGGCGAGGACTATTCACCACATAGAAGAGCGTTCAATAACTCGTTCTAAAACAAAACGCCCCTGTCGGTTAGACGAAGGGCGCTTTTTTATTGCCGTTTTAAGTTGTATACTTGTCGCTCCAGTCGGTCGATCTTGTCAGCAAGGAAACCTATGTCTTCAATCCTATCGCTAGTTGACTGCTCGAATTGACCTCCGGCGCCTTTAACAGACTTTCTACGTTATCGAAACGTGAATCCATTCGTGCGCCCAGGTCGTCGATCTTATCGTTTAACGCTTTGTATTGCTCGGCGTTGGTGTTCCTTAGTTCCATAATTAATTCGATTAGTTTAGCTTCCATTTTGATCGTCCTCTCCTTCGTATATTGTGAATAACTCGCTCGGCGTAACTTTAAGCGCCAGGCACGACTTCTCGATTAGTTGGATAGGTATTATCGTTAGATCGTTGTTATGGAACTTTCGTACTGTTTCAAAGCGATAGTCCGCCTGACGCGAGAACTCACGGATTGACATTCTACGTAGTTCAAGTAACTGCTTAAGGTTTGACTTTATCATAGTTGCAACTCCTACTCCGTTACCTGTTGCTACGTATTTGTATAAGTCACGTGCTCCGGTATCTTTATAGCGAGGGGGTACTCGGCCGCCGTTGGTTTATCCGATTTACAATGATCTTCTTTTACTAAAAGAGTACCATAAACGTGCTTACCGTGGCAAAGATACCTTCGGTCCGGACTTAAAACTTGAGTCACTGTTTCCTTCGCATATCAAGATGAATTCGGCAAGGCAGAACGACTACCACGTCAAACTCGTAAAACTACGAACGTCTTGACTACCGAATAGCGAAGCTATTAGAACGGTCGAACGATAGCGTTGTAGCCGATGCGCGAGGACTATTCTATTGTTCATAAAGTCATAACCGACAATCAGACGGAACTTCTCCATAGTTAGGTTAAGCAAGGACTTTGCAGGACTCTATGTCTACAGCACGTTAAGGTTGTCTACTGTTACGTAATGTTCATACTCCTGGTTAGTGAACCACTTCCGACCGTGTATCGTTCGCTATTATTCGAGCGTGACCTGGAGGAGTTTGCTAACGCTTGGCATCGAGCAGTCTTCGCATGGAAACAAGGAAGGGTACGGAAGAAATTCAATGTTGGCGTTGTTGGTCTTTATAAACTCCTTCGGAGAGTCTACGGCTATGAAACCGCAAGAACAATCCGTTTGACGTAACGATAAGCATAATGGAAACATTCTCAAGCGTCGGTCGGGAGTTCGAATCTCTCCTGGGACGCTACATGTTTCGGTTCACAGCCAGGATATACCTTGGCTTAGAACGCGGAAATGATGCTATCACTCTGTGGTAGCATTTTTTATTTTCATATCTGCGCGACGTTTACCTGCTTATTTAATTGTAAATTCCACTACATTCTTCTATAATGTGTGGAGGAATTAATGTGGATCCCAATAAGCCTATGAGCGCATGAGAACTAAGTCTTTCTTCATTTACAATTTATTTTCTTTCTAACTAAACGTCAAACTGTCTTCCATATTCCGAAGCCTATTGATTGGCCGGTAAGGAACTGAAATATGTCCCAGTAGCTCAGCTGGATAGAGCAACGCCCTCCTAAGGCGTAGGTCGGGAGTTCAAATCTCTCCTGGGACGCTGAAAAACTGAAGAAAGCCTGCTGCATTTTCGTATGCAGCAGGCTTTTTGTGTTTATCTGAAACTAATTCAGCCATTGCATCACATGCTCGACCGTTTCTTCGTATGTTTCTCCTGCTATAGACGTTGCACCGGCTTCTTTCATGGGAACAGCAATATATTCTCCATTTTCACCTCTGATCACCTGTGTGGGCTCAATAAATAAGTTTGAAAGCTGAATGGTGGTTTGATCATCGGCAACTGTTTTCGTTACATCTAAAGTGGCTACACCACCTACATCCGTAAAATCAAAATTTTGACCGGAATAGAAATTTCCAAGTGAATAAAATACTGCCGTGTTGCTGCCATCGGGCTGCTGCAGGATGTCGATTGGCTGTAATACATGGGGATGGTGGCCGAAAATGATATCCACCTGCTCATCTGCCAAAACCTGCGCAAGGGAAGTTTGATAATTGTTTGGCAGCCTTTCGTACTCGTTGCCCCAGTGCATATGAACAACTAAAACATCGGCTTGATCGCGAAGAGCTTTTACTTCTGACCGTATCCGATCTTCTTCTATAAGCGCTACGGAATCTTCAAACCCTGCAGGAACAGGGATGCCGTTTGTGCTGAATGTATAGGAAAGGATGCCGAACGTGATGCCGTCGACATCGATCACACGATGATCTGCCCTGTCTTCAGCGTCTCGATAAGCTCCTGCATAAGGCAAACCGAGTTCATCGTATAAATCAAGTGCGCTCATTAAAGGGGGTATGCCGCGGTCTATTGTATGATTATTGGCGGCGATGATCATATCAACTCCGACATCTTTCAGTTCGATCACAATTTCCTGAGGGCTGTTAAATGAAGGGTAAGCTGATAACCCGAATTCTGTGCCCCCGGGAACAGATTCCTGATTAGCCATTAAAAAATCCGGCGCGGACACAAGCGGCTGAATGGCTTCTAATGATGGTCCGAAATCAAACACCCCCGGCTGTGTTTCCTGCATTTCATAAACCCGATCATGTAGGAGAACGTCGCCTATTGCTCCTATTTGAACTGTGGTTTCTGTGTTATGCCAGACAGGAGAAACCTCTTTAGATAAAAGCTCCACGGACCGTGCCGGCATGGATACAGTTGTTTGAATACTGTCTTCCTGACACGCGGAAAGAATGAAAAATGACACCAACCCCGTGAAAAATAGTTTTATATAACGCATATTTATCTCCCATTTCTCTAAATAATTACATTCATATTACCATAGCGGTAAGATAAATATCATAAATTTAAGTTAAAAAAATCCATATAATTGCTTTTATATATTCAAGTTAAGGTAATGATTTTTTTAAAAAGAGGTAAAATTGAAGAAATGACAGGAGTTTCGTAACTAAATAATTGGAATGAAATCCATTGAACGACAAAGATTTTGAATCTGTCATGGTAAGATGGGGGCGTACATATAGCAATTGGGCCAAAACAGCAGTAAATGAACTTATTTATTTCTTACATTTTAATTGTTCGCTATCGTAAAAAGAATTGAGCATTAATTAATTTACAGGGTAAATATGCTAATAAAATAATCTCTTTTTTTCCCATGTTAAAAATGAGCCCAATCTTATATTGTATATGGTTTTGTTTATATGTATTTCATTTACATTTGGTCAATGCGCCCATTAATACAGCCTTTTAAAAGGCTTTTTTCCCAATGTTTACTCGACATCTTTCGACTTAGGGATAAAAATCTGTGCGTTATAATGAAAGAACAAATGTACGGGCGGACAGTCATATCCTTTTTAAGATTGGTTTGAGGAGGGGATATGCCATTTAAACCAGCAGGAAATATGCAGCTGCATAAAAGTGCTAAGTATGCGCTGTTCTTGCGCTGGTGAATAACATTATTTACGGAGTTCAGAAGTGATATCCAGCGAGTAAAAGATCCATCAGGAATCAAAGAATATTTATACCCTTGCTGTGGAGTAAAATAGCGGCGTTCTTCTATTTCAGAAGGGCGTCGTTTTTATATAAATTTGTTTAAGACTTGTTTATTCCTTACTTAAAATCCTTTTGATAACAAATTATTAAAAAAATTCCGCATATTCATTTGAGAGAGGATATACAAATAAGAACCTACAAAGGAGATGATAAAAATGCTGGACGTTAAAAACTTAATAATGGAATATCAACTAACGGGCAGTGAGGAGTGCTTCAATGAACTTTATGCGGCGTATGCGCCTAAGGTGTTCAGGTATGCGCGAAAGCAATCGTTTCAGCGGAAGTTAATGTGGCAGGATGTGGAATCAGAAGCAAATCAAACATTTTATCAGGCAGTCAAAGTGTATGACACTCGTATAGGTGATTTTGAGCCATTCCTGTTTTTGATGCTCCGCCGCAGAATGATGAATATCAGCCAAAGAGAAAGCACTTACGACGCTAATATAAAGCGGCTTGCGGAATCGGGAAGTGAGCAGATCGAGGATACAATAGAGAATTCGGTCATAAAAAAAGAGCAGCGCCAACTGCTCGAGGATCTCATTGCGAACGCTACCGTATCAAGCCGCCAAGCTCTGATAGCATTCGCAAAGTCATATTCATTCCGCGAAGCCGCCAAGCAACTCGGAACAACTGATAAAACGGTTAAAAATCGAATCTTAAAAATTGCAGAAAAGCGCCAAAACCTTTGGCTGGCCGATTACTTAACCGCTTAATCGAGCATCGGATGACCGCCCGATGAAGAATGTGCAGCTGTAAAAAGAAACACATCCCATAATTCATTATACACAGCAGAGCCCAGTTTTAAACCGTTGATCTGGCAAAATAGTAAAACAATGCTTTGATCCTACAAACATATATTCGCAGGTTGCTTGAATGATAGATTGCTAATGAATGTACACTGCAGCAGCAAAATAATACCGGGGGTGCATGATATGAATGAGCAATTTCAAAATGAAGAGCTGAAAAAAATGTCAGAAGAAATTAGAAAGCTTGAAAACTGGATGGTGAGGCTCGACGAAAAACAGACGACCATTTTAAGGATTGAAAAGCTTGCAGATGAAGCCTATCAGATGGCAGATCAGGCGGAATGGAAAGCGAAGGAAGTTGCAAAAGACGGGCAGGTGAATACAAGAGATCTGCAGGCGCTGGAAACCCGATTTAAATGGTCCGTTGGTGTTGTTGCTCCGTTTTTTATGTGGGTTGTGGGAGAGATTTTTTCAAAATAAACGATTATTCAAGAAGTCTTTTTCAGCCGGTGAATCCTAGATCGGGTTTCCTTTATTCAACTGCCGTCATATGTTTTATACATTATGCACCTTTCCGTTTTGGTTTTTAGCAGTACTCATGCTAAACTCAAATCACTTACAATATCGGAAGGGTGTATGATCCGTGTCCAAACGTCCAGGTAAAAAGAAATTAAACGATCAAAAAGTTGTGCCTTTTCCGCAGCTAAAAGACAGGCTTATAGAAAAAGGTCTTGAGAAGCTGCAAGAGCAGCATCATGCAGAAGCTATACAGCTGCTCAAAGATGCCTATGCTTTGGATCAGGAGGATTCCGTCACCCTGACTTCTCTTGCGGTCGCTTTATATGAGGATCATAAATGGACAGAAGCAAAAGAGCTGTGCGGTAAAATGCTCCATGAAGGTATAGGAGACTATGAGGAAACCCTTGAGCTTTACATTATGAATCTATTTCAGCTGAGGGAGCATGACGAGATTGCAGAGACGATTCAGACGGTCCTCGATGAAGGCGTGCTTTCTTCAGAGCGAAGGGAGCGCTTTGAACATCTGCTGTCCATCAGCTATAAGCAGGACCAGCAGGATCAGCATGAAGAAAACTCCTTCCAATCTTTCAGCCTGCAAAAAGATCTTGAGCAGCAAATGGTACAGGTGGCAAACCTTTCAAAGCAGAACATTCACCCCATAAAAGAGTCTTTGATTGATGCCATACAACTAAAGCAAACACACCCTTTTATTAAAACCATGCTGCTGAATATTTTAAGAGAACAAGGAATACAGACAAGCATTCTTGTAGAGAAATGGGGAAGAAAACAAGAGGTGATCCCCTCTCATTTAAAAGAGCCGTTTGAATCAGAGCGATTCGAAGAAGTGCTGACGCGGATTCAAAATGAAGCGGGTCATGAAGATCCAAATCTTGTTGAATTGGCAGTCGATTTAATGAGAAGACATCTTTTTCTACTTTATCCGTATACGTGGGCAGAGCAGGATCCGTCTATTATTGCCAAGGCATACTTGCATTTAGGTGAAAGGTATATGGGACTTGAGATGGAATGGAATGAACACGAAACGAACGGAATCGCAGATGAGATTGAAACATTAGAAATGGTTCCCATTATATGAACTGATGCATAGCTGTTGAAAGAGTGTTATCCTATGTTATAATACAATGGTTGCATAATGGGGCTTGTGATGCCAAAAAGCACAAAGTCAACGTATCACCGCTGAAAAAGCGTGACCATTAAATTACTATAGATGTGTTGGAGGGAATTAAGTATGTCAGCAAAATGGGAAAAACAAGAAGGAAATGTTGGAGTATTAACTGTAGAAGTTAATGCTGAAACTGTAAACAAAGGATTAGATGATGCATTTAAAAAGGTCGTTAAGCAAATTAATGTACCTGGTTTCCGTAAAGGAAAAATGCCGCGTCAGATGTTTGAAAAACGTTTCGGTGTGGAATCTCTCTATCAGGACGCACTTGACCTGATTCTTCCTGAAGCCTACGCAAATGCTGTAGATGAAGCTGGCATTCAGCCGGTTGACCGTCCAGAAATTGATGTAGAGCAAATGGAAAAAGGCAAAGTGCTTATTTTCACTGCGAAAGTCATTGTGAAGCCTGAAGTTAAATTAGGTGAATACAAAGGACTTGAAGTGGAAAAAATGGAAACAGAAGTAACAGAAGACGATGTTGCAGCTGAATTGAAGACTCTTCAGGAGCGCCAAGCAGAGCTTGTTGTAAAAGAAGAAGGAACAATTGAAAATGGCGACACTGTTACACTTGATTTTGAAGGGTTTGTTGATGGAGAAGCGTTTGAAGGCGGCCAGGCGGAAAACTATTCTCTTGAAATTGGTTCAGGCTCATTTATTCCTGGTTTTGAAGAGCAGCTTGTTGGTCTTTCTGCCGGAGAAGAAAAAGATGTCGAAGTTTCTTTCCCTGAAGAATACCATGCTGAAGAACTTGCCGGGAAACCTGCAGTATTCAAAGTAAAGGTTCACGAAATTAAAGCTAAAGAGCTTCCAGCTCTTGACGATGAGTTTGCAAAAGAAACAGACGACGAAGAAGTGGAAACACTTGATCAGCTTAAAGAAAAAACAAGAGCCCGTTTAGAAGAAGAAAAGAAAAACACTTCTGAAGCAGCTCTTCGCGATTCTTTATTGGAGCAGGCATCTCAAAATGCAGAAATTGATGTTCCAGAAGCAATGATTACAACTGAAGTTGACCGTATGCTCCAGGAATTTGAGCAGCGCCTGTCTTCTCAAGGCATGAACCTTGAACTTTACTTCCAGTTCAGCGGTCAGGACGAAGAAGCTCTTCGCGGTCAAATGAAAGAAGATGCAGCGAAACGTGTTCGCACAAACCTTACTCTTGAAGCCATTGCAGAAGCTGAAAACATCACAGTAACAGAAGAAGATGTTGAAAACGAATTAAGCAAAATGACTGAGCAGTTTGGTATGTCAGTTGAGCAGATCAAAACAGCTCTTGGCGGATCTACAGAAGTGCTTGAAAATGATCTTAAAATGCAAAAAGCGATTGATTTTCTTGTTGACAACAGTCAAACAGTTGCATAATTTCAAGTAAGGTAATAATATATATAGAAATGCAGGGCGCGAAGGTATTCGTGCCTTGTTTTCTACATACATATCAATTTTACATAGTCCTATGGACAAAGCACGCATCTGCATATTGTACAGTTCATGATATTTCCGTCTCATTAACCGCTGTGTTACAATTTTAATATAAGCTGTTTTTGCATGAAGGTGTACAGAAGAAGAGCATAATACTTGTCATAAATGTGCATCACAAGTATGATATGAGTTTGAAATAAGGGGTGAACGTAATGTTTAAATTTAATGATGAAAAAGGACAGCTTAAATGTTCTTTTTGTGGAAAAACGCAGGAGCAGGTTCGTAAATTAGTTGCGGGTCCGGGCGTATATATTTGTGACGAATGTATCGAGCTTTGCACAGAAATCGTAGAAGAAGAGCTGGGTACAGAAGAAGAAGTGGAGTTTAAGGATGTTCCTAAACCGAAGGAAATCCTGGGCATACTTGATGAGTACGTGATTGGTCAGGAAAGAGCAAAAAAATCTCTTTCTGTAGCCGTATACAATCATTATAAACGGATTAATTCAAACAGCAAAGTGGATGATGTGGAGCTTTCGAAAAGTAATATTTGTTTGATTGGACCTACTGGTTCAGGTAAAACGCTTTTGGCGCAGACATTAGCCCGCATTTTAAATGTACCGTTTGCTATTGCAGATGCCACGTCTCTGACTGAGGCCGGCTATGTAGGGGAAGATGTTGAAAATATTTTGCTCAAGCTGATACAATCGGCTGATTACGATGTAGAGCGTGCTGAAAAAGGGATTATTTACATTGATGAAATTGATAAAGTAGCCCGTAAATCTGAAAATCCATCCATTACACGCGACGTTTCAGGTGAAGGGGTGCAGCAGGCACTGCTTAAAATTCTTGAAGGAACAACAGCAAGTGTTCCGCCTCAAGGCGGACGCAAGCATCCTCATCAGGAATTTATCCAGATTGATACAACCAATATCCTCTTCATTTGTGGAGGAGCATTCGACGGAGTGGACCAGATCGTAAAACGGCGTCTTGGTCAAAAAGTCATCGGTTTTGGATCAGATCCAAACAAAGGCGATGTGAAAGAAAGAGAACTTCTCGCAAAGCTTGTACCTGAGGACCTATTGAAGTTCGGATTAATTCCGGAATTTATCGGCCGTCTTCCTGTCACAGCTACTCTTGAACAGCTTGATGAAGAAGCGCTGGTTTCTATTTTGACACAGCCTAAAAATGCTTTAGTGAAGCAGTATCAAAAAATGCTTGAGCTTGACGATGTAGAGCTTGAATTTGAAGAAGGTGCACTTCTTGAGATTTCCCGAAATGCCATTGAGCGCAAGACAGGGGCTCGGGGACTTCGCTCCATTATTGAAAATATCATGCTTGATGTCATGTTCGATCTGCCTTCCCGTGAAGATATAAAAAAATGTATCATCACCCAGGAAACGGTTGAACGCAACGAACGTCCTATACTTGTTCTTGAAGACGGAACAAAAATCGGCCCAAGTGATGAACAAAAAACTTCTGCTTAAAATTGAAGGAATAAAGAGGCTGACTCGTTAGACCCACTATCGAGTCAGTTTTTTTTGCCATTATAAGCATGATCATGGATGCTGACCCCTAGAAAAGGGTACAGTAACTACATCATTTAATTTAGTTTTAACAAGTCAACAAATGTACCTGGCATGAAAAACGGGTCAGGTCTTACAATAACGGAGGTGCAGTTTTGATGTCAGAAAAGAACAACCATACCGTACCGCTGCTTCCCCTGAGAGGATTGTTGGTTTACCCGACAATGGTCCTGCATTTGGATGTAGGCAGGGAACGGTCTGTTCAGGCTCTTGAAAAAGCAATGATGGATGATCACTTAATTTTTCTTTCCACTCAAAAAGATATGACGGTAGATCAGCCCGAACAGACAGACCTTTATTCTATGGGAACACTAACGAAGGTAAAGCAGATGCTAAAGCTGCCAAACGGTACGATCCGAGTGCTCGTAGAAGGGTTGGAACGTGCGAAGATTACTTCATTTCTTGATGAATCGAGCCACTACACAGTAGAAGTGGAAACGGTTCCGGATTCTCCTGATAAAACAGCTGAACTGGAAGCACTAATGAGAACGCTGACCGATTACTTTGAACAATACATCAATTTATCGAAAAAGGTTTCCACAGAAACGTTAAATACTGTGACCGATATAGAAGAACCGGGAAGACTTGCAGATATCATTGCTTCTCATCTTCCGTTAAAGCTGAAGCTGAAACAGGAGCTTCTCAATACAACAGATATTAAAAAAAGAATTACACGTGTAATTGAAACCATTAATAATGAAAAAGAAGTGCTGAGCCTTGAGAAAAAAATAGGTCAGCGCGTTAAAAAATCAATGGAACGCACTCAAAAAGAATATTATCTGCGTGAACAGATGAAAGCGATCCAGAAAGAATTGGGAGATAAAGACGGAAAATCAGGTGAAGTAGCAGATTTGGCAGAAAAAATAAAGAAAGCCGAAATGCCTGAAAATGTATTGAAGATAGCAATGAAGGAGCTCGACCGGTATGAAAAAATCCCGGCTACTTCTGCGGAAAGTTCGGTTATTCGAAATTACATTGACTGGCTAATACAGGTCCCGTGGACAAAATCAACCTCAGATGATCTGGACATTAAACGGGCTGAAGAAATTTTAAACCGCGACCATTTTGGACTTGAAAAAGTGAAAGAACGGGTTTTAGAATATTTGGCAGTTCAGCAGCTAACAAAGTCTCTTAAAGGTCCGATTCTTTGTCTGGCAGGTCCTCCTGGAGTTGGTAAAACCAGTCTGGCGCGCTCCATTGCAGAATCAATTGGCCGCAAGTTTGTTCGTGTATCACTTGGAGGAGTGCGTGATGAGTCAGAGATCAGAGGACACCGCAGAACATACGTAGGGGCAATGCCGGGACGCATCATTCAAGGAATGAAAAAAGCAACTACCGTAAATCCTGTGTTTCTGCTGGATGAAATTGATAAAATGTCTAATGATTTCAGGGGAGACCCCTCTTCAGCCATGCTTGAGGTGCTTGATCCTGAACAAAATAATTCATTCTCCGACCACTATATTGAAGAGCCTTACGATCTTTCGAAAGTGTTGTTTATTGCAACAGCAAATAATCTTTCGACCATCCCAGGTCCGTTAAGAGACCGGATGGAGATCATTAATATTGCCGGCTACACGGAACAGGAAAAGGTCAATATTGCTAAAGACCATCTGCTTCCTAAGCAGTTAAAGGAGCATGGTTTAACAAAAAGCAAGCTTCAGCTTCGTGACGATGCAGTACAGGAAATTGTTCGGTATCACACTCGGGAAGCCGGAGTCCGCGGCTTAGAGCGCCAGCTTGCCACCATCAGCAGGAAAACAGCCAAAATAATTGTCAGTGGAGACAAAAAACGGGTTGTCGTTACTTCAAACAGTCTCGCTGATTTTCTCGGCAAACGAAAGTTCCGTTACGGGCAGGCAGAGACAGAGGATCAAATCGGAGTTGCAACTGGGCTCGCTTATACAACAGTCGGAGGAGACACGCTGCAAATTGAAGTGTCCTTATCGCCTGGAAAAGGAAAGCTCGTCCTGACAGGAAAACTTGGCGATGTCATGAAAGAATCAGCACAAACGGCCTTTTCATTTGTGCGCTCCAAGGCCAGAGAATTAAATCTTGAAGAACAATTTCATGAAAAATATGATATTCACATCCATGTACCAGAAGGCGCTGTGCCAAAAGATGGTCCTTCTGCCGGGATCACGATCGTAACAGCATTGGTATCTGCTTTAACCAATCGGCCGATACGAAGAGAAATCGGTATGACGGGCGAAGTTACACTTAGAGGAAGAGTTCTTCCGATCGGCGGATTAAAAGAAAAATCCCTGAGTGCCCATCGCGCAGGATTAACGACCATCATTATCCCGAAAGATAATGAGCGGGATATTGATGATATTCCGGAAAGCATACGAAATGAATTAACCTTCATCCTCGTTTCACATGTGGACGAAGTACTTGAACGGGCTTTAGCAGGTGATGGAAAATGAAAATAACTAAATCAGAGATCGTTATTAGTGCAGTTAAACCAGAACAGTACCCCGAGGGCGGACTTCCAGAGTTCGCTCTTGCCGGGCGTTCGAATGTTGGAAAATCCTCATTTATTAATAAGATGATCAACCGGAAATCCCTGGCAAGAATATCGTCAAAGCCGGGAAAAACCCAAACGCTGAATTTCTATTTGCTTAATGAATTGCTTTATTTTGTTGATGTACCTGGCTATGGCTATGCAAAGGTATCAAAAACAGAGCGTGCAGCCTGGGGAAAAATGATTGAGACTTATATGACTGACCGCCAGCCGTTAAAAGCAGTGGTTCTGATCGTTGATTTACGGCATCCTCCAACCAAGGATGATGTTATGATGTATGACTTTTTAAAGCATTTTGATATTCCATGTCTGATTGTCGCAACGAAAGCTGATAAAATTCCTAAAGGAAAATGGCAAAAACATATGAGTGTGACCAGACGTGAATTGCAGATTGAAGATGGAGACGAGTTAATTATGTTTTCATCTGAAACGGGAGTAGGCAAAGAAGAAGCCTGGAAGTTTATTACGAAACAAATGAGTGATTCATAATATATCAGAAATATAGCTATGAAATATAACATGGCTGAGGTGTATGGGGCGAAAGGTGACAGCTCCTGCAGGATATGACAGTTGATTGAGACTTTTAAAAGGCAGTGCCTTGAAAAAGATCAGCTGCTACTCTGCGGGAAGCGTTCGCCGGAAGCACAGCGAACCGTTTAATGAGGCTGAGACATGATTATTGTCCAGCCTCTTTTTTAACCATTTTCAGAAAATCCGTTCCAAGCTGATTATTTTAATAATAACGAATGATCACCTGTCAGAAAAAATACATAAGTTGAGGTTTAATGATTTCTCCCTAGGCAATAATAGCTATACGAGGCAAGGTTTTGGAAATTGAGCCGATCAGTTGAAACAATCTTTACACTTTGGTAGTCTATAAAAGAGATAACTGTCACATAATGGTGCGATGCAGGAAATATTCCTGTGCATTATGTGAAAACGTGACCACCTGTGTCGAAAGTGGTTTCAAGGGATGTTCACATTTGAAACAATGGCACAGATTTTGACGTGTTATAATGGTAGTAATGATTAAATGGTGGGGGTGTCATTCAAAACATGCACATTATAGTGGTAGGGTTGAATTACAAAACGGCCCCTGTTGAGATAAGAGAGCGTCTTTCTTTTCAGGAAGCGGATCTTCAGCATGCAATGGAGTCTCTGCAGACTAAAAAAAGCATTCTGGAAAACGTGATTGTATCTACGTGCAACCGTACAGAAATCTACGCAGTCGTGGATCAGCTTCATACAGGTCGTTATTATATAAAAGATTTTTTAGCAAATTGGTTCGGTATAAGTAAGGAAGAATTCAGTCCTTATTTATTTATATATGAAAAAGATGGTGCAATGGAGCACTTGTTTAAAGTGAGCTGCGGTCTGGATTCAATGATCGTCGGAGAAACACAGATTCTTGGTCAGGTTCGCAAAAGCTTTTTCACTGCCCAGCAGGTCGGTGCTACAGGGACAGTTTTTAATGAATTGTTTAAGCAGTCCATCACACTTGCCAAAAAAGCTCACTCTGAAACGGATATTGCGTCAAACGCAGTTTCTGTTTCCTATGCTGCGGTTGAGCTGGCAAAGAAAATTTTTGGTGACTTAAATAAAAAGCATGTGCTGATTCTTGGAGCAGGAAAAATGGGTGAACTGGCTATTCAAAATCTGCAAGGCAGTGGTGCAACTAAGATCACCGTCATTAACCGGACTTTTGAAAAAGCACAGACGCTGGCAGCTAAGTTCGATGGACAGGCTAAAGAAATGCGTGAATTGCAGTGCGCACTGATGGAAGCTGATATTTTAATTACTTCCACCGGCTCAAAAGAGGCGCTGATTGATAAAGAAGCGATGACATACGTAGAACGGATGCGAAAAGGTCGTCCGTTTTTCATGGTGGACATTGCAGTTCCGCGGGATCTTGATCCTGCAATCAACGAGCTTGATAATGTATTTCTGTACGATATAGATGATTTAGAAGGAATCGTTCAGGCGAATCTTGCAGAGCGAAAGCAAGCTGCTGAAGCGATTGAAATCATGGTGGAAGAAACGATTGTGAATTTTAAGGAATGGCTTAATATGCTTGGTGTTGTGCCGGTTATATCTGCACTGCGTGAGAAAGCGCTGGAAGTTCAGGCTGAAACCATGCAAAGCATTGAGCGGAAGATGCCAAGCTTAACCGAGCGGGAACGTAAAATCCTGAACAAGCATACAAAAAGTATTATTAATCAGCTGTTAAAGGATCCGATTTTACAAGCGAAGGAGCTGGCAGCTTTACCGGATGGAGATGAAAAACTGGAGCTTTTCATGAAGATTTTTAACCTGGAAGAACAGGTGAAAGGCTCCCTCCATACTTCTGATGCAAAAGCAAAAGAATCAGACTGGTTGGCAAAGCCTGAACCGCAGCTTTCCTTGCAGCCCTGAGCGGGGGATTACAGATGTTTGAATTGTCAATGACTCGTCTCCATGAGGTAATGATTATCCTTTATTCAGTAAGTGTCCTGCTCTATTTTATGGATTTTCTACAAAAGAACCAGAAGGCAAACCGTTTTGCCTTCTGGCTTTTAGCAGTTGTTTGGGTACTTCAAACCATTTTTTTAATTTTATATATGATTAGAACAGGAAGAGTCCCTGTTCTTACCCTTTTTGAAGGGATTTATTTTTATGCGTGGGTGTTGGTTACACTGTCATTAGCGATTAATCGCCTGATGCGTGTAGACTTCACCGTTTTTTTTGTCAATGTAATCGGTTTTATTTTTATGGCTATTCACACATTTGCCCCTATACAGGCTTCAACCAATGCTGCTGCAGAAAGACTGATGTCAGAGCTGCTGCTCATTCACATCACGATCGCATTATTATCATATGGGGCATTTTCTCTCTCTGTTGTTTTTTCCATTCTCTATCTCTTGCAATATCGGATGCTGAAACAAAAGAAGTGGGGACAGAAGCTTCAGAGAATCACAGATTTATCAAGGCTTGAAAAAGGATCCTTTATTCTGAACGTCATTGGTTTCCCAATGCTGCTGCTCAGCTTGATTTTGGGTGTTCAGTGGGCAATCATCACGCTTCCCTATATGATTTGGTACGACGTTAAAATCGTTGGTTCCTTCTTCTTACTGGCTATATACGGGGTATTCTTGTATGTAAAGGTAGGAAAGGGTTTATCAGGAAAAACATTGGCAATGCTGAATATAGCAGCGTTTCTATGCCTTTTGATCAATTTCCTGCTCGGAGGCAGATGGTCTTCTTTTCATTTTTGGTACTCATAATGCCAAACATCTGTAAATGAATGATTAGCTGCGCTGCCTGTAATGAGGCACGGCAGGAAAGAAGTAAAGGAACAGGCAGTAAAGGGCAAGTGCATCACCGCCCCTGTACATAGGAGGAATTAAGCAGAATGCGAAAAATTATTGTAGGTTCAAGAAGAAGCAAACTGGCAATGACTCAAACTAATTGGGTTATAGATCAATTAAAAGCGCTGGATCCATCCACTGATTTTGAGATAAAAGAAATTGTAACAAAAGGGGATCAGATTCAAAACGTCATGCTGTCAAAAGTAGGGGGAAAAGGTCTGTTTGTTAAGGAAATCGAGCAGGCGATGCTGGATGGAGAAATTGATATGGCGGTCCACAGTATGAAGGATATGCCGGCTGAACTTCCTGAAGGGCTTGTGATCGGGAGTATACCGGATCGCGAGGACCCACGGGACGCATTAATTTCAACTGGCGGCCAGACTCTTTCTCAGCTGCCGGCCGGTTCAATTATTGGAACCAGCAGTTTAAGAAGAAGTGCTCAAATTCTCATGAATCGTCCGGATTTGAAAATCCAATGGATCAGAGGAAATATCGACACGCGGCTTAATAAGCTGAAAACAGAAAATTTTGATGCCATTATACTCGCCGCTGCCGGCCTTTCAAGAATGGGCTGGTCCGCTGATATTGTAACAGAATTTTTAGAGCCGTCTGTGTGCCTTCCAGCTATCGGGCAGGGTGCCTTGTCAATTGAGTGCCGTGAAAACGATGCTGAACTGCGGCTGCTCCTTGATCAATTTACGAATCCTGAAACAGAATCGACTGTCGTAGCTGAACGCGCTTTTCTACATAAAATGGAAGGCGGCTGTCAAGTTCCCATAGCGGGCTACGCGACTCTTCAGGATGATATGATTTCCTTGACTGCACTGGTTGCCTCTCCGGATGGAAAAACGGTTTATAAAGAAGTGGTCACCGGCAAAGATCCAATGGCAATCGGTCATGAAGCAGCAGCTATTTTAACGAAGCAAGGTGCGAAGGATCTGATTGATCAGGTGAAAGCTGAACAAGAAGGACAATAAAATGAAAAGCTCATTAAACGGGAAGACAATATTGCTTACCAGGCCCTATCACTCCGCCCTGGAGGATCATGAACTGGCAGCTGAACGGCAGGGTCGTTCAATAATTGTCCCGATGATTGAGACACAAGCAATCGAATACGATGATAAAAATGAAATTATTCGAAAACTCCCTTTATATTCATGGATAGTATTGACCAGCAGAAACAGTGCTGTATATGCCATTAAATGGCTTCAGAAGCAAAACAATGACTGGTTGAAATCAATTAAAATTGCAGTCATCGGAGAGAAAACAGCGAAGTACGTAAAAAGCCAGGGGTATGCTATTGCTTTTTGTCCAAAAAGCTTCCGGGCGGCAGATTTTATTAAGGAATTCCCTTATGACCGGGCAGCGAAAGGGCGCGTCCTGTTTCCGCAGGGAAATCTGGCCCGCCCCACGATCTTAAATGCGTTCCAGCAGCGCAAAATTCCATGTGATAAATGGGTCCTTTATAAAACCATTCAACCGGAGAAAAGCAGAAATAAATTATTGACAGCTTTTAAACAAAAAGACTTCTCGGTTATTACATTTGCCAGTCCTTCTGCTGTCCGGAATTTTGTCGGGATCGTCAAGGAAGATGAACGTCTTTATGAAGCCTTAAAGCAAGGAAAATGGATCATTGCCAGCATAGGGCCGACAACAACAGAGGAATTAGCAAGATTTAAACTGCCGGTTCACGTTGAACCCGGGGTATATACAATGGAAGCGATGATAGAAGCCATCGCTGCGTATATAAATAAGGGAGTTTAGGAGGAAGTAGAAATGAAAGAGATACAATTCGATCGGCACAGACGTCTTCGCACGTCAGAATCACTAAGGTCCATGGTGCGGGAAACCTGGCTTCGTAAAGAAGATTTAATTTATCCTTTATTTGTTGTAGAAGGTGATAATATTCATAACGAAGTTTCTTCAATGCCTGGCGTGTATCACATTTCTTTGGACGGGGTCGTAAAAGAAATGACAGAGCTTGTTCAATTGGGCATAAAATCAATTATTCTTTTTGGTGTACCGAAAGAAAAAGATCCCCTTGGCGGACAGGCTTACCATGATCATGGAATTGTGCAGGAGGCTACCCGTTTGATTAAAAGCGAGTTTCCTGAATTAGTCGTTATTGCTGATACCTGCCTGTGTCAATACACAGATCACGGTCACTGCGGAATTATCGAAAACGGTTCAGTACTAAATGACCCCACTCTTGATTTATTGGCCCGGACAGCTGTCAGCCAAGCAAAAGCGGGTGCAGATATCATTGCCCCATCCAATATGATGGACGGCTTTGTGGCAGCGATCCGCAGCGGTCTCGATGATGCAGGTTTTGAAGATGTTCCAATCATGAGCTACGCAGTTAAATATTCTTCTAGCTTTTACGGTCCTTTTCGGGACGCTGCTCACAGTTCTCCCCAGTTTGGCGACCGCAAGACCTATCAAATGGATCCTGCTAACCGCCTCGAGGCTCTGCGCGAAGCAGAAAGCGATGTAAACGAAGGAGCGGACTTTTTGATTGTAAAGCCTGCCTTATCCTATCTTGATATAATGAGAGATGTAAAAGACCGTTTTCCGCTTCCTGTAGTTGCTTACAATGTAAGTGGTGAATATTCGATGATAAAGGCAGCTGCACAAAACGGCTGGGTAAATGAAAAAGAAATCGTCATGGAAAAACTTACGAGCATGAAACGAGCGGGAGCAGATTTGATTATTACGTATCATGCAAAAGATGCTGCAGCCTGGCTGTCAAACTAATCGATATGGAGGGATGAATATGCCAAATTACAACCGTTCGAAAGAGGCATTTACTGAAGCAGAAACACTTATGCCGGGTGGCGTCAACAGCCCTGTCCGCGCATTTAAATCTGTAAACATGGATCCCATTTTCATGGAAAAAGGAAAAGGCTCGAAGATTTATGATATCGATGGCAATGAATACATTGATTATGTCCTGTCCTGGGGACCGTTAATACTGGGCCATGCTCAAGACAGGGTCGTTTCTGCTATTCAGGAAATCGCAGCTGGAGGGACAAGCTTTGGTGCACCAACGACGCTTGAAAATAAGCTGGCGAAACTGGTCATTGACCGGGTTCCTTCTATAGAAAAAGTCCGTATGGTTTCTTCAGGCACCGAAGCTACGATGAGTGCTCTCCGGCTGGCGCGCGGGTTTACAGGCCGCGATAAAATTGTGAAATTTGAAGGCTGCTATCACGGGCATGGAGACAGTCTGCTGATTAAAGCAGGATCCGGTGTGGCGACGCTTGGTCTTCCAGACAGCCCCGGTGTCCCAAAAAGTATTGCGCAAAATACGATCACAGTTCCTTATAATGATTTGGAATCAATTCAATATGTATTTAATGAATTCGGGTCCGAGATTGCAGCTGTCATCGTTGAGCCGGTTGCAGGAAATATGGGAGTAGTCCCTCCTGTTGAGGGATTTCTTGAAAAGCTTAGAGAGATAACAACAGAGTACGAGTCACTTCTGATATTTGATGAAGTCATGACCGGATTTCGGGTAGGCTATCATTGTGCACAGGGACATCTTGGGGTTACCCCTGATCTGACGTGCCTTGGCAAAGTAATTGGAGGCGGTCTTCCTGTTGGTGCCTTTGGGGGACGTAAGGACATTATGGATCAAATAGCACCAACAGGTCCGATCTATCAGGCTGGAACGTTATCAGGAAATCCTCTTGCCATGACAGCAGGATTCGAAACCTTATCACAGCTGACCCCTGAATCCTATGACTATTTTATTGAGCTCGGTGATCTTCTTGAAGAGGGGTTCACTGCTTTAGCTGCTGAATATTCGATCCCGCACACCGTCAATCGTGCGGGCTCCATGCTGGGCTTTTTCTTTACAAATGAAAAAGTAACTAATTTTGATCAAGCTAAATCAGCAGATTTACAACTATTCGCAGAATTTTACCGTCACATGGCTGACAATGGTGTTTTTCTGCCTCCCTCTCAATTCGAGGGGTGGTTTTTATCCACTGCCCACACAAAAGAGGATGTAGAAAAAACACTTCAGGCAGTAGAGGCTTCATTTAAAGCTATTTCAACAAGATGATTCTTTTGCCGGTCCAGGGTTTAGCAGCCTGAGACCGGTTTTTTGTTATACTTTAAAGCAGGAAGAAGGTGGAGAGTATGGCAAATTCTAAATGGAAGTGGCTTTTCTTAACTGCTTTATTTTCCACTGGAATGGGCTTCGTTTTTTACGCAGGTGGAATATTTCTTCCGTGGTTATTAGGACCATTGATCATTATGATGATCCTGCGCAATGTGACGGACTGGCCATTTTACTGGCCAAGCTGGTTAAGAAATACAGGCCTTTTAATTGTTGGAGTTCAGATGGGCACCTCCTTTACTTCACAAGCGCTAATGACTATGGTGCTTTATTTGCCTCTTATGCTGGTTTTAACACTACTGATCACAGGATTTACGGCTGTTTCGGCACTCACACTTTCAAAAAATACAGAATATCCTTATCAGACCGCATTACTTGGAAGTTTTCCGGGAGGGCTGTCCCAGATGGTGCTGCTTAGTGAAGAAGTAAAGGGTGCACAGCCTTCAGCGGTCGCTTTAATGCAAACCATCCGCATACTGCTCGTCATAACAGTGGTTCCATTTTTAGTTACATTCTTTTTCCCCGCTGCACAAGGAGAGACAACCGGATCTGTACAGCCCCTGATCACCAGCCTGCCATTCCTGTGGTTATTCCTGCTTGCTGCATCAGTGCTGGCTGTCTTAAAAGGAATGCAGAAAGTACATTTTCCCATTCCATTTATGCTCGCGCCGCTGCTTTGTGTAGTGGCTTACAACGTACTCACATCCTCCCCGTTTGCTCTTCCTGAGACCATTGTTGCAGCTGCCCAGATTCTGCTTGGGGCTCATCTTGGGCTTCAGATGGAGGGAGTGAGAGGATTATTATCGATAAAGCCGCTGGTAATTGTTGTAGGGATTAATTTGGCGTTAATTTTGTTTTGCATAGGACTGTCCTTTGCATTAAACGCTGTTTTTTCGTTTCCGCTGATTGATCTGTTTTTAAGCGCTGCACCTGGAGGAGTCGCAGAAATGGCGATAACCGCTTATTCTGTTGGAGCAGATGTTTCAACAGTGACGAGCTTTCACTTGTTCAGGATCTTTTTTATTTTATTTGCTGCTGCACCCGCTACAGTTTTCCTGCTGAAGAGGTCTTTAAAAAGAGCGGGATAAGAATGTATCTGCCCTTTCCTACGAGTATTCCGTCATATTCTTTTTGATATTTGCATATAAAGCAAGAGTAGGAGTTTTGCAAATGGAGAAATGAGGGAGGAAACGATGAAGAAAAATCACATGCCCCTATCGCTGAATGAATCAATTGTTCTTGATGGAGAAATCGGCTTAAAAGAAATTCGTTCGCTTTCTTTTGAACCGAGTGTTTCAATTACTGAGCATGCTGACCATATTCTGATTGAAGGATCGCTTTATTTGGCTGGAGAAGGTATCGCAAGTACGCAGTCGGGCTATGATGAACATAAGTACAGAGGCTATGACCGCATTCAGGTTATCAATCAACCGCAGGACGAGCAGCTTGAGTTTGAACACTACTTTCCTATAACGGTAGCGGTATCTTCTTCTCGTGTCTCTAATATTCATTTATTGGATGTTTATATTGAGCATATCGATTATGAATTAAAGGACGAACGCCTTTTGTCCATCCAGGCTGATATTGTTGTGGATGGGGTATCACAGCAGAGTGAAACGGTCCAACCTGCTGCCTACGAGACGCAAGAAGAAACTGAAGAGGGGACCGAATCGCTCGAAGAAGATCGGGAGGAAGTGCATGAACTGCCTATCAGGCTTTTGCCTAATCCGCTGAACGAATGGAATGGCCAGCTGCCGCAGGAGGAGCAGGTAGAGTTTGACCTTGATGATCAAGCAAGCTCGGTGAAGAAGAATGACCCGAGTGAAATCGAGCCGTTCATCTCATCTGAAAATATGGTTATACCGGAGAATGAAGTAAGAGCGACCCCAGCTGCAGAGTCACTCTATGCACCTTATAATGAGGATTATACATCTACTGACTATTATAATGGGGTTGAAACTGAAGAAGTGGTTGATTCTGCAAGTGAAACTGAAACTGATAGTGAAGAGAATTCTTCAGAGCGCAGTGATGATCAGGCTTTAATGAGTTTTGTATCTTTGCTCGAAGAAGAAATGACCACAATCAGAATTCATATTGCCCAGCAGGATGAAACGCCTGAAATGGTTGCTGAGCGCTATGGTGTTTCTATGATTCAACTGATGAAGAGCAATCAATTTGAGTCCAGGGCGCCATTTGAAAAAGGCAAGCTCGTGTGGATCCCTTAAATCCATTCAAAATAAAGAACGCAGGCAATCCCGATTAAGATTCCGAGAAGAAGTACGTCAAAAGTAGTTGGAAGCAGAATAAGCCGCACGGTCTGGAAACAGCAAAAGGGAATAATCAGCGCCTGACAGCTCGTGCGGCATTTTTTCCACCAGGGAGGCATGGGCTTTGGAAACATTCTTTTAGCCATTTTGTTTCTTCCTTTCCATATATCAACATCTGATAGTATATGCGAGACTGAAAAATTGGACATTCTTCATCAAAATATTGACGTACATGTCCAACATCCGCTACTATAGAAATACATACTAAAAGCGTTGATTGGGAAGAGTACACGATCATTCGTTCTTCAGAGAAGAAATTCATTTGCTGAGAGAATTTCCAGAATCGAATCCGTGGAAGTCCCCCATGAGCTGCTTAAATGAACAGGAATGCATCCTAATTAGTTTATAGCCGGTTAAACACCGTTAACGGAATTGAGTGCACAAATGATTGTTATTTTGTGTAAAAAGGTGGTACCGCGAATTCGCTCCTTTCGTCCTTTTACAGGCGAGAGGAGTTTTTTTGTTTTTTTACTTATTGTATTTAACAATTATGAGGGAATCCCTGAAAGTGCATTGAAAACCAGACAACGATTATAAAATCTGAGGAGGAAGAAAATTGGATACAAAAGAACTGTCAATGCCTACTAAATACGATCCATTGTCCATTGAAAAAGGCCGGTATGAATGGTGGCTGGAAAAAAAGGTTTTTGAAGCAAAAAGCAATCCGGAGAAAGAACCTTATACAATTGTGATTCCGCCGCCAAATGTAACTGGAAAGCTGCATCTTGGACACGCCTGGGATACGACGCTTCAGGATATTTTAACGCGTATGAAAAGAATGCAGGGCTATGATGTGCTATGGCTGCCGGGAATGGATCACGCAGGAATCGCCACACAAGCTAAGGTTGAACAAAAGCTGAAAGAACAAGGATCATCCCGCTATGACCTTGGCAGGGAAGCTTTTATTGCAGAAAGCTGGAAGTGGAAAGATGAATATGCCGGTCATATCCGCCAGCAGTGGTCAAAGCTCGGTCTAGGGCTTGATTACTCCCGTGAACGTTTTACACTCGATGAAGGTCTGTCTAAAGCAGTTCAAAAGGTGTTTGTTTCTTTGTATGACAAAGGATTAATCTACCGGGGTGAATACATTATTAACTGGGACCCGGCTACAAAAACAGCTTTGTCTGATATTGAAGTGATTCATCAGGACGTGCAGGGAGCCTTCTATCACATGCGCTACCCATTAACAGATGGCAGCGGAGCCATTGAAATTGCCACGACGCGGCCTGAAACCATGCTTGGTGATACTGCTGTAGCCGTTCATCCGGAAGATGAACGCTACAAAGCGCTTATCGGAAAAACGGTTACGCTTCCGATTGTGGGACGTGAAATTCCAATCGTAGCCGATGATTATGTGGATATGGAATTTGGGTCCGGTGCGGTTAAAATAACGCCTGCTCATGATCCAAATGATTTTGAAATTGGCAATCGTCATAATCTTGAACGTGTTCTTGTAATGAATGAAGATGGCACGATGAACCAGCAGGCAGGTGCGTATCAGGGAATGGACCGTTTTGACTGCCGGAAACAAATTACGAAGGATCTTCAGGATCAGGGCGTCCTGTTTAAAATTGAAGAGCATCTTCATTCGGTTGGCCACTCTGAACGAAGCGGAGCAGTAGTAGAGCCTTATTTATCGACTCAGTGGTTTGTGAAAATGGCGCCGCTTGCTGAAGAAGCGATCAATCTGCAAAACGGTGATGACAAGGTAAACTTTGTTCCAAACCGTTTTGAACAATCGTATGTTCGCTGGATGGAGAACATCAGAGACTGGTGCATCTCCCGCCAGCTTTGGTGGGGACACCGTATACCTGCGTGGTACCATAAGGAGACAGGCGAGATTTATGTTGGAGAAGATGCTCCTGCAGACCCTGAAAACTGGAACCAGGACAATGATGTGCTGGACACATGGTTCTCTTCTGCTTTATGGCCATTTTCCACAATGGGCTGGCCGGATGAAAATGCTGAAGACTTCAAGCGGTATTATCCGACTGCAGCGCTTGTAACCGGCTATGATATCATTGCGTTCTGGGTTTCAAGAATGATTTTCCAGGGGCTTGAGTTTACTGGAACCAGACCATTTAAGGACGTATTAATTCACGGCCTGGTTCGGGATGCGGAAGGCAGAAAAATGTCTAAATCGCTTGGCAACGGAGTAGACCCGATGGATGTAATTGGGCAGTACGGTGCAGATTCTCTTCGCTACTTCCTGTCAACTGGTTCATCACCAGGACAAGATTTGCGTTTTTCAATGGAAAAAGTAGAATCTGTATGGAACTTTGCGAATAAAATTTGGAATGCCTCCCGTTTCGCTTTGATGAATATGGATGGCTTGACGTTTGAAGAAATTGATTTGTCCGGAAAAAAATCAGTGGCAGATCATTGGATTCTTACCCGTCTGAATGACACGATTAAAAATGTAACGAGTCTGGCAGACCGCTATGAGTTTGGCGAAGTTGGCCGCACGCTTTATAATTTTATTTGGGATGATTTCTGCAACTGGTATATTGAAATGTCGAAGCTTCCGTTAAACGGGGAAGATGAAGAAGCTAAAAAGACAACCCGTTCCATTTTAGCTTACGTACTTGATCAAACGATGCGTCTGCTGCATCCATTCATGCCGTTTATAACAGAAGAAATATGGCAGAACCTTCCCCACGAAGGCGAATCCATTACAGAATCCTCATGGCCGGCAGAAAAGCATGAATTAACGGATCGTGAAGCTGAAGAGGAAATGAAGCTATTAATTGAAATTATTCGTGCTGTTCGGAATATCCGGGCAGAAGTAAATACTCCGATGAGTAAGCCGATAAAATTGCTGATTAGAGCCCAGGACGCAAAAGTACTTCGCCAGCTCGAAAAAAATGAAGCGTATTTAGATCGGTTCTGTCATCCTGAAACGCTCACCATGGGAACGTCAATTGTCATCCCTGAAAAAGCGATGAGTGCAGTCGTAACAGGAGCAGAGCTGTTTCTGCCGCTGGAAGGTTTATTAAACGTAGAGGAAGAAATAGCCCGTTTGGAAAAAGAGCTTGTCAAATGGACAAAAGAAGTAGCACGGGTAAACAATAAATTAAGCAATGAACGCTTTGTAAGCAAGGCCCCTCAATCAGTGGTAGATGAAGAAAAAGCCAAAAAGCTTGACTATGAAGCGAAGCACAAGGCTGTTCAATCCCGTATTGAAGAATTGAAAAATATATAAAAAATTATCAGAGACGAGATCGGGACTAAACTTATAACAGTTTAATAAATAATTATCTATAGTATGAGGTGAGCGGGCGGAAGGCGGCGACTCCTGCAGGATATGACGGCAAGCTTAGCCTTTATAGGGGACGGCCCTGTAAAGGCTCAGCGCCGTCCCTGCGGAAAACGTCCGCCTAAAAGCGCAGTGAACCGGTCAAAGAGCTTGAGACATTTTTGTCCCAGGCTCGCTTTTTTAATAGAAAGGACGATGGAAAGAATGAATTCATATGAAGAAGCGATTGAGTGGATTCACGGGCGATTGCGACTTGGAATTAAACCCGGACTTGCCAGAATGGAGTGGATGATGGAGGAGTTGGGGAATCCGCACAAAAACATTAAAGCCGTTCACGTCGGAGGAACAAACGGCAAGGGATCAACTGTTACATTCCTAAGGTCCATATTGAGCGCTGCAGGAAAGAAAACAGGAACCTTCACCTCTCCATATTTTGAAACCTTTAACGAACGGATCGCTGTTGATGGACAGCCGATAACGGATTCTGAGTGGCTGATGCTGGCACAAAAAATCAAACCTCTGGCAGACCGGCTCGAAGACACGGAGTTAGGCGGTCCTACAGAATTTGAAGTCATTACGGCTATGATGTTTCTTTATTTTGGAGAGTGCCGGACAGTCGATGCCGTATTGATTGAAGTAGGACTGGGCGGCCGGCTGGATTCAACCAATATCGTTCAGCCGATCTGTTCCATCATCACCTCGATTGGACTTGATCATGTAGCAATTCTTGGTGATTCATACGAAAAAATTGCATTTGAAAAAGCTGGTATCATTAAACAATCTGTGCCTGTGATTGGGAATGTAAAAAATGAAGAGGCAAACGAGGTGATTAAAAAAACAGCAAAAAGGCAGAATGCTCCTATTTTCGAATTAGGGGAAGATTTTTCGGTGCATGTAGAAAAATCAAATAAAGTTGGCGAAAAATTTATTTATCAGGACTCTGCGCGGCTGGTGCCGGTTGAAATGGACATGACAGGGGAACACCAGGCAGAAAACGCTAGTCTAGCAATATTTGCCGGTCATCTTCTGCAAAAAGAGCTTGAATTTGAGTTAACAGCCCAAACGTTGCAGACTGCACTTGAAAAAGCGTATTGGCCGGGCAGAACGGAACTTTTGTCAGAGAACCCTCTGATTATGATGGACGGCGCTCATAATAAAGAGGGAGTTGAAGCACTGTTAAAAACCGTTAAACAGAAATTTTCTGACCGAAACATTCATTATCTTTTTGCTGCTGTAGGAGATAAGGATTTAAAGAACATGATTGAACAACTGGAAAAGTCGGCAGAAAGTATTGCTTTTGACACGTTTGACATGCCAAGAGCTGCTTCAGCAGAAGACCTGCTCAAGCTGTCAGCTCATAAAAAGCGCGATAGTAAGGACTCCTTTGACTGGATTGAAGAGGCTTTTAAGAGCGAGAACAACGATGTTTATATTATAACGGGTTCTCTATATTACTTATCTTCCATTGCTCAGGAGGTAAAAAAACAGATTAGAAAGAAAAATATAAAGTGACTTTGGCAGTAAAATTTGGTAATATTATGCGTATATTGTGACTATTAACTTATGAAGGCGGAGTTGGTGAAGGATGGAAGGAGTTACTGGCAAAATAAAATGGGCTTTATGGCTTATTTGGATGGGTGTTTTTCCCGCTGGTCTTTATTACTCCTATCAAATTGATCCTCCTTCTTTTGATTCCTTATGGATTCCGTTAAGTTTGATTGCTCTTGCAATCATTTTTTCTTTTCTGCCTTTTACAGTAGACAGCACGACCATTTTCATTATTCACTGGATTAATCTTGCTGCATTTTTAACTTATGGTCTATTTTTTGAATTAATTTTGATGCAGATTGTTTTGATTCCTCTCCTGCTGAGGTCGGGGATGACGTGGAATACGTCTTACCGATACGCTTTAAATTCAGCTATGATGCTGATGATTAGTATCATTGCAGGATTAACCTATTATTTTTATGATTTTTCTGTAACGGAGGATTCATTATGGAGGATAACGGCCGGAGCTGGCCTGTATATATTAATTCACATCGTTTTTAATCACTTCTATTTATATTTTTTCAGTTTAATAGTGAAAAACGGCTTTCCTTTTTTCTCGAGGGACACATTGTTTGATTATCTGGCCACTTTATTAAGCATGCCATATGGACTCGCTTTTTACTTTCTGTTAAACGAGGTGGGCTTAGCTGCAGTTTTTTATTTAGGTCTGCCATTTTTGGCGGTAGCCACTGTGTTGAGATTGTATAACAATTCAGAACAGGTAAATGAAGATCTCGGGAAAGCGGGGAAAATCGGCCATCAGCTCGCAGCCCAGCTTGAAGTAAATGAAGTCCTGGACTTATTTGTTAAGAAATTAACAGAGCTTATGCCGGTGGATTATGCGTACATACTTGATGTGGAAGAAAAGGAACAGAAGCTGAAGCTGCTGCGCAGATATGAAAATGAAAAAATTGAATTTAATAATCTTGCCCCTGTATTAAAAGGTGAAGGTATTAGCGGAAATGTATGGGTCAGCGAAGAATCTGTCCTTTATAATAAGAAAATTGAATGGAACGAAGTGGTGGAGGGCTATATGCCCCAAGACACAGAAAGCATTCTGTCTGTGCCGATCAAACGGAATAATAAAACCGTGGCTGTGCTGCTCGTAGCCTCCAAAAGAAAAAATGCATACCGGCCACATTTGGTTCCAATCGTGGATCTTTTGTGTTCATATTTTGCGGTTGCGATTCAAAATGCGCGGAATCATCAAAAAACCATTACGAGAAGTGAGCGGTGTGCATTAACAGGGCTGTATAATTACCGCTATTTTGATGAAAGGCTGGGGCTTGAATTTTCCCAGATGGAAAATGGCAGTTTAGAGGAACTGTCCTTACTTCTCGTCGATATTGATCATTTTAAGAAAATCAACGATACATACGGTCATCAAAGCGGCAATGAATTGCTGCGTGCCCTTGCTTCAACTCTCTACACACTTGTAGGAGACAAGGGAGTAGTTGCGAGATATGGCGGAGAAGAGTTCGTCGTTTTGCTTTGCGATGTTTCAAAAGAGGAAGCACTCATAATAGCAGAAAATATACGAAAAACTGTAGAAGAGACTGTATTCCAAACATTTCATGAATTGAGTGATAATAGGGAAACGATTGATGTAAAGATGACGGTGAGCATTGGGGTTTCAACAGCACCGGAAGATACAGATGATGCTCAAAATTTAATGAGAAATGCAGATCGAGCACTTTATATTGGAGCAAAAAGAGCGGGAAGAAATCGGGTGGCTGCAGGTGCGTAAAAAATATTCTCCATTTCATCTGCGATATGCTATGATGAAGGTACTAGAACTAAAGGAGGATAGACGCATGAGAAAAGTACTGCTGTTTACCATTGCTTTAATCGTAATGTTCACGTCTGCTTTTTCAGCTCCCCGCACCTCTGTGCAGGCAGAAACACCTCTTCAAAAATTACAGGTGCTTGAAATTACTCCGGATGGACAGACTACTTTATCCAGTCTGACAGCGGAAAGTTCTTTTCAGTATGATGGATATGATATTGACATTGAGACGATGGCAATGAAACGCTTTGTCGCTTTGCGTGAAGAAATTGACGGAAAGTACGACATTGTCATTATAGGAGAAGGATTTTATAATCCTGCCGGAGTAAATGGCCGGAATCATAATACTTCATCGGTGCAGAACGATTTAACCAATCTTAAAGCAGACGAACTGATTGAAACCTTTGTAAATAAGGGACAGCCTCTATTGATTCATAAAGACAGTGTGAATAATGGGGCCATTCTTCAAAAGCGGCTTGGCAGTTTGCAGCAGCCCTCAGTGGTCTATTATAAAAAAGCAGACTGGGACAATCTGGGTAAAGATTTTGAACAGCTAATGAGCAGTACCTATCAGCAAAAACCTTCTTTTACATTAACTTCAAAGCCCAAACCTATTTCATACAATTCACTTGAAGCATATAAGCGTGGAGAGACTGTGCAATTTGACTTAAATATAGATGCACCATCCTCTGCTTCGAGCCGTTCAATGAAACTCAGATTATACATCGACAGGGACTTCAATGACCGATTTCAATCCTCTGAAATTGTAAAAGAAGTCAATGTAGCTTCTCAAACACCTTCACTCACGTACGAACTTCCCCTTGGCTATTCCGGAGTCCGTACCTGGAAGCTTGAACTAATTGAAGTTAAAACGAATACCGTTTTAAAAGATTATGAAATCGGTCAATTTTTATTTGAAGATGAGCCGATAAAGATAAATGTGCTCCAGGTATTTAAAGGCAGCAACAGTTCTTTAAAAAATTCAAAAAACATGAATCAAAGCTATCTTTCTAAAGATAAGCAATACGCAATTTCGATTGATGCGACAGATTTTTCTGTTTTCAATTCCGGGGCAGGGTCTTCACAAAGCAGCCGGCTGTATTCACATGAACTAATCAACGGTAAGTATGATATGGTGATTTTCGGTTTTGCGGATACGTACAACACCTCCAATTTAAGCCAGGGTGCCGTAAACTCATTAAAAAAGTTCATTGATTCAAAGCAAAGTATTTTATTTACGCATGATACGATTTTTAACCGCAATAATGTATGGGTGAATAATTTCAAAACCACAACCGGTCAAAAGGATCCTGAGACTAATTTAGGTCTTAATGCTCCGAATCAGTCCAAAACGACGAAAAAAGTTAATGAAGGGCTTGTTACGACTTTTCCGTTTGACCTGCCAGAAAATGTTGGTATTCAAACCACACATAATCAGTACTATACACTGGATTTAGAAGATCCCAATGTAATTCCCTGGTATAACATCACAGGCAGTGCAAGAGATACAAATGACAGCTGGAATCATTATTATACGTATTCCAAAGGTAATATTACGTACTCAGGGACAGGGCATACCTCTTCAAATTTTCCGGATTCAGAACAGCGCCTATTTGTAAATACTATGTATCGTGCATTTGCAGGTTCCAATCATGCACCTGTTATCACCGTGCTGTCGCCTGAAAATAACGAAACAATTCCATCTAATCAAAAGATTCCTTTGTCATTTAAAGTAGAAGATTTCGATCTTACTTCTACCACCAATGATGTAAAAGTTTATGTGAATAATAAACTGCAATACGAAGAAAATGAAAGCTTAAATGGAAAGACATTTAATTTACAGCTTGACCATGATCTGAAAGATGGAGGTGCTGTAGAAATAAAAATTGCAGCACAGGATCAGGAAGGTGCAGAATCTGTTCAGTATGTTACACTTGAAATTTTAAAAAATGAAGATTTGCTGGAAGTGGCAAGATCATTTGAACCAGAAAAATCAATGTACGAGGCAGCCAAAGATATAATTAATGTGAAATACAGCATCACTCCAAAAGAGATCAACCGGAGTTCTTCTGCAGGTGAAGGAGACCAGACGCTGTCAAACCTGACTTTTCGCGAGACGTTTGCACCGGGAATTGAGGTAGTGGAAGTGCCCCACGGTTTCAGGAAATCAGGTACTAAAGAATCCGGTATAACGGTAGAAGGAAAAATTAAAAATATACTGTACGAAACGAAAGACGACAAAACCTATACAGCAAAGCCTGTTAATTTAACTCTAAAAATTCGTGCAGATCAAAGCGAAACTTATCTTCTGCAGCAAGCCAGCTTAACCTACAAGGACTTTTTTCTTGAAGAAAAAAAAGCAGAGTTTAACCGGCTTTCTCTGTCAGCAGCTTATGCACTTAATGAAGTGAAGCTAACACCATCAATGGTTCTGGATAAAGGACTGGAACGCAATTTAAGAGCTTCAGGAGATTTTGCGTATTCACCATCTAATGCAGCGGTTCAGGAAATTAAATGGTCATCAAGTGACGAATCGATTGTCAGCCTATCGGAAAATGGAGTGATAAAGGCTGCGGGAAAAGGATCGGCCCAAATCACAGTCACAGTCAAAGATGTTTTTGGAAATCAGATAACCAAAACAGCTACTGTCACGGTGCGCGTTCCGATTGAGTCCATTTCACTTGAAAGCATGGAACTTTTTGCAGGAGAAACAATTGATCTCCCTCTTAAAGTAAATCCGGAAGATGCATCTGGAAGTGTGGAAATTATCTTTGAAAATGACCGTATTGCATCAGTTAATACGGCCACAAAAAAAATAACTGGAATAAGACCGGGTTCAACCAGAGTGGTTGCCAGAGGGGTAAATGAAAATGGAACCATTGTGGAAGCAGAAGCACTCGTCACGGTAAAAAGCCGGGAAATAGAAAAAATCATGGTGAATCCCAAGGAAGTTACGATCAATAAATTTGAAACCTTCAGTGATTTTGAGCTAAACGTATTACCGGAGTATGGGGATAGTGCGACTATTACTTGGACTTCAATAGATCCTTCGATAGCGCAGGTAGTATCGCCTGGAGTCATAAGGGGAATGCGGCCAGGAACTACTACCATACTTCTTCAGGCTCCAAGCGGGGTGACAGAAGAAATAAAGGTAACCGTTCATTCACCGCTTACCGACGCAGCGTTTGACCAGGACTATATCGTCATTTCCAAAGGGGAGACCTATTCACTTTCAGGAAATCTTTTACTAAACCCGACGGATGCTTCTACAGTCGAGAGTATTGTTTATAAAGATACGTCAGCTGACAACCCATTTATTCTTGTGGAACCGGATGGCTCTGTATTTGGAAAAAGAATAGGGGAAGGCAGTATGGTTGAAGTGATTGTTATAGATCAATCAGGGAACGAATACAAAGATACGATTCTTGTTCATGTAAGAGAAGAAGATACGGATGATGAAGACAATGAAAACGGAGACGACCGCTATTAAAATTGTATAGGACTGAGAATCCGGTCCTTTTCTCTTTTATAAAATGAGGTGAACAAATGAAAAAAAAGATACTGATGACTCTGGCAGCGCTATTTATTGTGATAGCGGCTGCCGGTGGAATCCGCTATATGCAGATTCAAAATCTCAAGGGGGAAAGTGAGCCGTCTGCCTTTTTTGAGTCCATATTTGAAAAGGATAAAGAAAAAGTGCAATCGATGCTGGACAACGGCATGTCGCCAAATTCTAAAGATGAAATGGATCAAACCGCGCTGGAAACAGCAATCGAGCTTAATGCAGTTGAGATTGCCAGGTTGTTACTGAAAGAGGGGGCTGATGTAGAACCGCATTTGTCCCTAACTGCACTACAGGCGATGGTAGACCCTGCACTTGGGGAAGAAAACAGCTTAAACGATTCTATGTTTGAATTCCTGAAAGATATGGCTGAAGAAGAGCCCGGGATTCTTCAATTTCAAGCGGCAAACGGTGAAAACCTCTTATTTGAAGCGATTCGTAACCAGCATAAACCGACTATAATATGGCTTCTGGAAAAAGGGGTGGATCCTCATGCAATTAATGATCACGGGGAAACGACCTTTCATGCAGCCGTTAAATACCCGGCGGATCAAACAGGATTTTATTTTGAGGCAGCTCAATATACAAGGGGTACTGCCAATGCAGATATGGAAACACCGCTGTCTTTAGCAGTAAAATCAGGTCAGCCAGGATGGGTTCCGCTGTTAAAAGAGGTTGAAGATATTAATAAACCAAATGCAATGGGATGGACACCCCTCATGTTTGCTGTAGATTTTGGGTTTGAGTCCATCGTCGAGGAATTAATAGATTCAGGAGCTGATTTGTCCCTGGTAAATCAGGACGGAGATACCGCTGTCACCTTAGCGCGGAAGTGGGAGAATAAAACCATTATTGAACTTGTAGATGAGTAAAAGAGGCTGAGACACTTTTGTGTCCCAGCCTCTTTTTGCTTGCATACGATGCACTCCCATGTTCTTGAAGGAGATTAATTTATTTTTCTATAAGGCTCCTCTATAACATCCAGTTTTTCTACTGCCGGGAGAGCCTGCTGTTTATCTATAAAAAGGCGCTGATCATTGCGGATAAATAAGCGGGATTTGCTATAGTAATCCTCTCCTTCATTTTCCGGGTCTGCCAGGGAAAATAAAATATCATCCGCTCCCTGGACCGTATCTCCTCTGAAACTGTTAAATTCAAGAGAGCCTTTGCTGAAGATTCCGCCTTCTACATAAACATATGATCCGACTGAATATATTTCAGCATCTTCATCTGTGTAAAGAAAAGCATTCAGCTGGTTGGGAAATTCATTAAAGCTTTCCGGATTGCTGAAAGAGTTTAACAGGGCAATATCGAGTCTTCCTCTGCTCATTAAAATAAGCTCTCCATCTCCGTTTATTTTTTTTATATTTGCATTAAAAATAGTGGTGGAACCCAACACATACATAACTGAATCCATTTGATGATCCCCTCTGATCACCACATCGCCAAATACAATCATATTAGCCTGAATAAGTGCCTCCTCCTGAGCAGCACTTTCTAGGATAAGATCACCCATGACAACCATCCATTTATCATTGTTCAGTGTTACAGAGTCAGTATTCAGATAAGAGTCTTTCAAAAACAAGTGGTTTTTTTCAGGCTCCAGCTCGCCGATCACATTTTCTTCATGCAGCACCGTATCTGATGTCAGCTGGTTCTGATATTCATTTTTTGTAAGCGTCCGCCCGACAGTCTCCTGCCCCTTTATAGTCAGCAGGTCCCCGCCCGCAGCAAGCATCTCCGTCTGCTCCTCTGTAAAAGACGAATCCATTTCTTTTAATTTGGAAGTAACAGTGGGAAGGAGTCTGACATCAATATAGCCGCTGTCTGAGCCTATGGCAGGAGCTTGTACGCTAAACGCATCACGGATCATTTCATCAGCCGTTTTCGGCAGCCAGTGAACGGATCTTTTTAAAGTTGAATCAAAGCAAGGGGAGGCAGGACCGCTTTTGCAGCTTGCCGCAACCCCATTTACAATCAACTGGGAATTTTTTTCTACAGTAGGAAAGTAACTCACAACCGTTTTACTGTTTCCTTCATATTTATACTTTGCTTCGTCAGAAATAAACAATTGCTTGTCAGCATAGATGTCCCCATCAATGTACATTCCCCCATGCAGGCTCAGCGTATCTCTGGCACCGGCTCCATACTTTAAAAAACCGGGCATAGCTGTTATATAAATCGTTTTAGAAAAGTTTTGCTTGTATCCTTTGCTGCTTACCTCATAAACTCTCGTATACTCTGTGACGGGATCGAGAGTGTGCTCGGAGGAAGCATCGATAATTTCCAGAGTAGAGTGTTGGGTTAGAAGAGCTGAGATCATCGTATCAAGTTCGTTTTGATAAAAAGGCCCAGGTGGAGAAAATGGGAATTGCTGAATTCTGTTTTTTAAAACTGCCACCCCTTCTTCAATTGATTTTATCGCTTCAGAATCCTGTACGATGGTTTCCTCTCTAATCTCGGTTCTTTTTGCCCCGCCTATTGTCGCTGTTAAAATGGCTGCACCTAGTGTGGTGAATACCAGTATGATCAGCATCACCGTCAGGAGGGTGTAGCCGTCTTCTTTTTTCAATGAAATCCCTCCTTCTTAAAAGCCGAAACTCGATTGCAATGTCACAGGATTCATACGCTCCGCCACCCGTTCGTTTTGAGGTAAAATAGCAAGCTCAAGTTCAATAATCCCATTTGATTCACGCTCATTACACGCTTCTGATGAGCAGCGCAGCTGAAGAAAGCTCTGATCTGATCCGGTTAAAATCTGAATGGTTTCCCCCTCTAATACAAGCTCCGGTTCATCACCCGCAGCAATCGCACTACCATACGTTTCTTTTTCTTCTTTGGTAATGGTGTCAATCCAGATTTTGTTTTCTTCAAAGTAGATATATGTATCATCAGAAGTATCAGGCTGACGTATTAAATAACTTTCCACTTCCTTGTCAGATAACCGGATCAGCTTTACACCCTTTTGGTTCCCGTTTGAATAAGGTTCAACAAAATCAGGTTTCTGTTCAGACATTTCATTAAAAATCATCGTAGCGATATAGTCCGTCTCATCCCGCGCACTACCCAAGGAAGACGTTTTTTCATAAAGGCTGTAGCCGGAAATAAACACTCCATAAATGGACACTATGAAGATGGAAGATACGGCCAATCCTGTGAGCAGTTCTACTAGGGTCATTCCTTTGTTGTTCATCCTATTCATTCCGCAGCACTCCTCTAACCAGTACTTCCTCCATGCGTTTTCTTTCCCACTGAACAGAAGCTTCTATAGGAATCAATTCGCTTTTCATCTCTTCTGTCTCCTGTTCATTCGAGCCTTCAAATTCAGTGAGTGTAACAAAAACGGAATAGGTCTGATTATTAATAACGGGACTGAAATTGGAACGGCATATTTCTTCCTGGCCAAATAATAAAGATCCGTTGATCACAGCGCTGCAGGAATCAATAGTCAGTTCCAATTCCGATAATCCTTGCTGGTGAAAATAATCCCTTACATGCTGAAAGTCCTGATTTTCGATATAAGTAACGACATTTTTAGCTACGTTCACGCCGACCGTATTGTCTTGATTGGAAAAAGTAAATTGGTAGGAATTTAAAAAGAAGGTTAGTAAAGAAAAAACAATTATATTCAGTAATGTGATAGATACCAGCACTTCAAGCAGTGAGAACGCTTTATTATTTGAAAAAAGTTCTATTTTCAATCTTTTTCACTTCTTTCAATTTAGTTAACTTTATTATACAATATTTTATATATAAATCATAAGTACTAATTCTACTTTTTAGGAGTGAAGTAATGGCTTCATATATTTTTGCTGCTGTCGGCATGCTACTGCTTATCCCTGTATTGTATTTTATTCCTATTGGTTTTTCAGTTGCAGGAAGATTGCTGCTTGCAGGAGCAGCTCTTTTATCAGCGTTTGCTGCGATTGCTCTCCAGCCATTTATAAATACCCTTCAAAGTGTGCTGATCGGCTCCATGCTAACGATTGCGGCTGCCATTTTGCTTCCCCGTGCAGCGGCAGGGATTTTTAAAGAAGAGGAGGAGGATCAGGATATATTTTCTTTTTCTGAACCCATTCCTGCTGGACCTTACGCACCAAAAGGATACAAGGACTACGAGGAAGAGATAGAAGAAAATACGGGGATAAAAGAATCATATGAATCCAAAGAGCTTAGTAAAAGTGAGTTAGACTGGTTCTTAGCTCCTGCCCCTGAAGAAGAAAAGTCTGCGGAGGAAGAGCTGAATCCTTCAGCCGATGAAGAAATAGGTATCGTAGAGCCGGCAAGCAAGATCGATGAAAACCCAGGTCAGGATGTAGAAATCGAGAAGAATACAGCGGAAAAAATTGATCATTATTATGAGCCGGAAACAAAAGAAGAGGAGGACGAAGTAGCTTCCTTTTTGGATACAAGAAATAAAATAATGCTCAATGATTTGCCGAAAGAAGACGATAATATAATAGAGACCGCTGAAAACCCAAATGAGGGAATGGATGAAACTGCCTTTAACCGTTCATGGCTTGAAGCTGCTGTTTCATCCGAAACTGCCATCGCTGATGAAAAAGAAGATGGCGATTCAGCACTTGATGAAGAAAGTATCTCATTTGCAGCTGAAGATAATGAAGAATTAATGCATTCCTTTACCTTTTCTTTGGAAAAGAAAGAAGACGAAAGTGATCAGCCTCAAGCGGCAGAAGCTGAATCTATTAATCTTGAAAAAGACGAAGAAGATAAAACTGATTTGAAGGAAGATTATTCTCCGCAAAAATCAGAGCCTGATTTAACAGCTGAGCCTGACTTGGAACAACCATTGTCTGAACCGTACAAAGAGGATTCTGCCGGAGCGGAAACCGAACCTTTACCAGTAATTGAAGCTGCAAGCGAAGCACAGGAAGTATTTACTGAACAAGAGGTAATGGCTCCAGCTTCTAAGGAAAGCTCTGCAGCAAAACCTCAGCCGGCTGTTATTGGTCCTGAGTTGTTCCAAACCATTCTTGATCAGTTTTCTTTCATGCAGGCGTCGCTTTCTGCTTCTGAATACGAAGATTCAATCAGAAGCGTCATCGTGCTGCCGCTTGCCCAGGAACAAAAATTAGCTTTGTACCGCCACTTCCTGCTTTACCTGATTGAAAAGAAGGAAATGAACCGCGCAGCACAGATTGCAGAAGAAATGGCTGATGAGTTCAGCATCTACGCTGCAGTAACAGAGGAAATTAAGATGTTCGGAGAATTTATCGCTCACTCAAAGGTCAATGGATAATAGATTAAAAATTGAAAAGAATAGGTGTGGTTATTTATGAAAAACAGTACAGAATTAATCGGTCTTCCCGTTATCTCCATCACGGACGGTTTGGAAATTGGAACAGTGAAGTCGATTGTCGTGAATCCTGAAAAAAGATCTGTGGACTTTATTGCAATTGAGCACGAGGACTGGCAGACAAGTGTACGGGCGATTCCGTTCAAAAAAATTATCGGACTTGGTGAATATGCTGTAACAGTTGAGCAAAGCAGTGCCATTATTGATTTAAATGAAATTCCATTAGCTAATCAATTGCTAAACCGGAAAATTTCCATTACAGAAACAAAAGCAATGAGTAAAAAAGGAAGGCTAATAGGAGAAATAAAAGACTATTATTTCAATGAAGACAGCGGCTTGATAGAGCATCTTGAAATAGAATCCGCACAGCAAAGAGGCTACCTGAAAGCGGAAATGGTTATTACGTACGGAAAAGACATTATCGTGCTTGAAGAAGCGGCCTACAGTTCATTTCAATCTTCTCTTTTTGAAGAAGAAGCACCTGCAGCTGAACAGGAGCCGGAAGGTGTTACCCTGCTTTCTCAGATCAAAGACAAGCAAAGCAGCTTATTGGTGGGCCGTAAATTAACGACCGATGTGAAGGATGACAAGGGGATTTCCATTTTGCATGCAGGCAGTGAGCTGACAAAAGCAGATATTGAGCTTGCCCAGCGCAAAGGACCCGCAGTTTTTGCCAAATTGGCTACCTCAGTAAACTAAAGGAAAGTGGGTGTTGGGAATGGGGAACAGCCAGATTGTAAAATTACTGCTTACCGGATTTCTTTCCTTCTTCATTATTTACGGAACCTCACAGGCTGGTCCTAAAATCCTTCCCGGCTTGCCCGGCGGCTCAAGCGTTTTTGAAGAGGATACCCAAATAGGCGGAGTAGATGTTGGAGGTATGAACCGGGATGAAGCGGTCATTGCTCTTATTGATGACACCCAGACCTGGAAAGAACAAGTATCTTTAGTGATTGCTGAAAACGAACAAACAAGCCCCGTCGAATTGTCCCTGGTTCATTTTCTGTTCGAGGAGTCAGTTGAAGCTGCTTTAGATCAACAGTCAAACCCGCTAAAGGTCAAATTGGATATTCAGGAGATTTTAATCGGCATTGAACAGGATCTTTCTGTCCCTGCGTCTGAGTGGGTGGATCCTGCAAAGCTGCAGTTTGAAATTGAAAAGAATGTACAGGTTCTTTTTACTGAGGAAACAGTGATGATTCCCTTAACCGCCCTTCTGCCGGATGACAAAGAACAATCAATCATAACAGAAGAAGCAGGTGATTTTACACTCTCGGGAAACCAGCAGCTTTTTGTGGAAGAACATAAAATAGTGCCGATTGAATCCGGCGGTACCTTTTCCATACTTTCTCTCGCATCTGCTTATGGCGAGGAGTTTTTAACCGATGAGGAATTCTCCCAGCTGGCAAGTGTTATCCACAGTGCTGTCATCGATTCACCTTTGACGGTTACAGAGCGTTCAATCTCTCTGTCCCTGCCTGCATGGGCAGAAAGGGGCAAAGAAGCTAAAGTAGAGAGAGAATCCAGCCGTGATTATAAATTCATGAATGATTCATCAGCACCGGTCACCCTGGAAATGGAGATTGTACAGCAGTCGCTTTATGTACGGATTAATGGACAGCAGCATTCTCATTCATATGAGTCGGCCGCAGATGACATTCAAACGATCAAACCGAAAATTATTAACCAGTACAGTCCCTTTGTTCAGTCCAATGTCACAAGAATATCAGAAGAGGGCAGCGATGGATATTTGATTCCTATGTATCAGCGGGTGCTGGACGCAGCAGGAGCAGAGGTTGAAAAAAACCTGTTGTATGAGGACTTCTATCCGCCAGTACACCGGGTTGAAATCAAAAGCCTGGAGCGTCCTGAAATCAGGATCGAACAGGATGATTCTCCTTCTGTTTCAGTAGAAAGTGAGAACCCTGTAGATGGGTCAGGATCCGATGACACGCAGGATACAGAATTAAGCGGTGAGACAGAGGAAGAACAATCAGCAGATGGTTCATCAGCACCTGAACCTCAAGGTCCGGCCGGTGATGAGTCACAAAACGAAAAACAAGAGGAACAAAAAGAAGATAGATCTGATCAGGGAACTTCTCAAAAATCTGAGAATGAAGAAGACGAAGAAGATAAATAGCTGATTAATACTGAAATCGGGGTGTCATAATGTCCATACAGCAACGGAAACGGCTTGGAGATATGCTGATTGAAGCAGGGGTTTTAACATCTGAGCAGCTTACCGTCACGCTTGCTGAAAAGCAGCAGCATATGAAACTCGGAGATGCGCTTCTTGAAAGAGGGTTTATCACCGAACAGCAGCTTATTGAAGTACTTGAGATTCAGCTTGGAATTGAACAGGTCAGCCTGTACCGCTACCCAATAGACACGAATCTCTTTACGCTCATACAGAAAGAGCAGGCGCAGCGCAACTTAATCATCCCCTTGAAAAAAGAAGGAGACAAGCTTTACGTTGCCATGGCGGATCCGATGGACTATTTCATAATAGAGGATCTGCGGCTGTCTACAGGCTTCAATATAAAACCTGTTATCTCTACGAAAGACGATATCATCCGGTCCATTAATAAATATTATGAGACTGAAGAGGGCTTCGAGGAACTCAAGCTTGAAGACAAGCAGGAGATTACCAATCAGGATTTAACGGATATGGAATCCCCGATTATCCGCCTTGTAAACCAGCTTTTATCTTCTGCAACCTCTCAAAAAGCAAGTGATATTCATATTGATCCGCAGGAAACAAAGGTTCTGTTCCGGATCAGAGTGGATGGTGTACTTAGAACAGAACGAATACTCCCGAAGCATATTCAGGGCATGCTGACCGCTCGCATTAAAATACTTGCCAATATGGACATTACAGAGCAGCGTGTACCGCAGGATGGACGGATTAAAATTAATGTGGATTATAAGCCGATCGATTTGCGTGTATCTACACTTCCTACGGTTTATGGAGAAAAGCTTGTGCTGCGTATTTTGGATCTTAGCAGTTCATTAAATGATTTGCATACACTCGGTTTTAACCCTTTAAATCTAAAGCGCTTCACGTCCATGATCGATAAACCGACAGGCATTGTCCTGATTACTGGACCGACTGGATCGGGTAAATCCTCCACATTGTATGCAGCGCTGAACAAATTAAACAGTGAAGATGTCAACATCATTACCGTGGAAGACCCTGTTGAGTATCAAATGGAAGGAATTAATCAGATACAGATGAATTCCAATGTGGGACTTACATTTGCTGCGGGGCTGCGTGCCATTTTGCGTCAGGATCCCAATATCATCATGGTGGGGGAAATACGGGATCAGGAAACAGCAGAGGTTGCGATACGAGCTTCCTTAACCGGCCATCTTGTGCTGTCAACCATCCATACAAATGATTCACTAAGCACCATCACGCGGCTTTTTGATATGGATGTTGAGCCGTTTCTTATCGCTTCGTCATTAAGCGGAGTGGTTGCTCAGCGGCTTGTACGTAAAGTTTGCCGGGACTGTGCTGAAAAAATGCAGCCTTCTCAACGGGAAAAAGACATTTTTGCTAAAAGGGGCCTCACCCTTGAAACCGTCACTAAAGGCAGCGGCTGTGCTTCCTGCAATATGACAGGCTACAAGGGGCGGATTGCGATTCATGAAGTCCTTGAAATTGACGAAGAAATGAGAAGAGTTATTTTAAATAATGATGCTTTTTCCAAGCTTCGTGAAATTGCCATTAAAAATAAAACCATTTTTTTGCTTGATGACGGTCTGTTAAAAGTAAAACAGGGGATCACAACGACAGAAGAAATTCTGCGCGTCGCAATGGAATAGGAGATCGAACATGATAGAGCAAATCCATTATCTTTTAAAATCCGCCTTCGAACTGAATGCCTCTGATCTGCATTTAACTGTTGGATCGCCGCCTGTCCTTCGCATTGATGGAAGTCTGAAAAGATTAGGAAAAGAAAAACTGACCGGTGGCCATACAGAAAATATGGCAAAAGCCATTTTTCCAAAAGGGAAATGGGAGCAGTTTGAAGAAAATGGGGAGCTTGATTTTTCATACGGGCTCCCTGGAGTGTCGCGCTTCCGGATTAATGCGTATCATCAAAGAAATTGTATTTCTATGGCGATTCGTGTGATCCCCTCCTCCATTCCAACTCTTCAAAGTCTTCAGCTTCCCGTTGTGATTCAGGACATCTGCCAGCTTTCTCAGGGGCTTATTTTAGTGACAGGACCAACCGGCAGCGGCAAGTCCACCACACTTGCTTCCATGATTCAATTCATGAATGACACCATGAAAAAACATATTATTACCTTAGAAGATCCGATAGAATACCTGCACAGTCATGGCGGGTGCTTAATTGACCAGCGGGAGGTCGGCTATGACACCAAATCATTTTCAAATGGCCTTCGAAGCTCCCTGCGCCAGGACCCAGACATTATTTTAGTAGGAGAAATGCGGGATCTTGAAACCATCCACACAGCCATTACCGCAGCAGAAACCGGTCATTTGGTTCTGGCTACGCTGCACACATCCAGTGCAGCTTCTACCGTTGAACGAATTATTGACGTATTTCCAGCTGACCAGCAGCCTCAGGTCCGCATTCAGCTTGCATCTGTTCTGAAAGCGGTCATTTCCCAGCGTCTTCTTCCGCTTGCTCAAAAAAAGGGAAGGGTCGCTGCTGTTGAGGTTATGCTGAACAATTCAGCTGTAGCCAATTTAATCCGCACGGAAAAAATACACCAGCTGCCTTCCGTGATTCAAACCTCGATGGCGCAAGGGATGCAGCTGATCCAATCGAGTGTTAATGAGTTATACCAAAAAGAGAAGATCACACTGGAAACGGCAAAACCTTATATGTAAGGAGCGGAATAAATGGCTCGATTTAAATACGAAGGCAAAACAAAATACGGGCAAAAAAAAGGGATCATCACAGCGGTCACGCGAAAAGAAGCCATCCAGCAGCTTGCAGTAGACGGCATTCGTGTGCTGGATATCCAGGAACAGCAGGAGACGCTGTTAAATAAAGATCTTGCCATCGGAAATCCAGTAAAGCTTCAGCATTTGGTTATTTTTGTCCGTCAGTTCTCCACTCTTTTAAAGGCAGGTGTGACCGTCGTTGATGCCACAGCAATCCTGTCGAAGCAAACGGAAAGCAAGGCGCTGAAAAAAGCTCTTTCTGCCATCGAACTTGAATTGCGGGAAGGAAACACACTTTCTGATTCAAGTGTTAAGTTTGATCGCATTTTTGAACCTTTTTTTATCAATATGATACGGGCAGGAGAAGCAACCGGTAATCTGGATGAGACACTGGAACGGCTGGGTGATCACTATGAAAAGCAGTACAACACAAGAAAGAAAATCCAGTCAGCGCTGTCCTATCCAATCGTCGTTGGGCTTGTCGCCATAGGTGTCGTGATCTTTCTATTAACCTCAGTTGTGCCAACATTCGTTACAATGTTTGCTGACTTCGGCGGCGAGCTTCCGCTGATCACTCAATTTGTTTTAAACGCGAGCGGGTTTATGGTCAGCTGGTGGTATTTAATTGTGGCTGCAATGATCGGACTAGCTGCTGTAGTGTCGGCAGTAAAAAAGCATCCGTCCACCAAGTATCATTTTGATTATGCTGTTCTTAAAATTCCGCTTTTTGGAAAGTTAATTCAAAAAGCGGTGCTTGCCCGATTAACCCGAACTATGAGCTCTTTATTCTCAAGCTCAGTTCCGATCCTTCAGGCACTGACCATTGCAGAATCCATCGTTGAAAACGAAGTGATGGCAAGAGTAGTTAAGCAATCAAGAGAATCGCTTGAAAAGGGAAATTCGCTAACAGAACCGATGAAAAACCATTGGGCCTTTCCTCCTCTTATTTCTCAGATGATTCAAATCGGAGAACAAACAGGTGCTTTGGACTCAATGCTTGGAAAGGTCGCAGACTTCTATGAAAAGGAAGTCGACAACGCTACCGAACAGCTCAAATCCCTGATTGAGCCTATCATGATCGTTGTACTGGCAGGCATGGTTGGAACGATCGTAACATCGATCATGGTGCCGATGTTTGAGATATTTAACGATGTGCAAAATTTTTAAAATATTGTAAAATAGGTATTTTTTCATTGTTCATTTATGGTAGTATAAAGTAGTATAAAAGATACAATAATTGAAATGGAGGCTATAAAATGTTTAAGAAAATGAAGAAAATGCTCAAAAACGAAAAGGGGCTTACACTGATTGAGCTTTTAGCCGTAGTCGTTATCCTTGGAATCATTGCCGCAATCGCCATCCCTGCCATTGGAGGAATCATCGACAATACACGTAAAGACGCCCACGTTGCCAATGCTCAGCAGATGATTAGTTCGGCGAAGATTGCTTTAGCGGGTGATAGTACCCTTTTACCTACAACTGGTGACGTATTTATTCCGCTTGCTTATTTGGAAGATGAGGGATATATAGAAGAATTAGTAGATCCGGATGAACAAACTGATGGATATGACATAGGCACCGCTACAATAGCAACCGCCGCTCCCGATGGTTCTTATGTGGAGGCTACTAAAAACGATACAACTAATCAGGTTGAATATTCTGTGGTTCTAGTGGGAGACGAAAGAAATATTGACGCGGCTGAAGAAGATTTAGATAGAGATTCTGTAGAAGATAATTCTTAGAAAGTAAATTAGGGAGAAAAGCCACCCAGCTTTTCTCCTGTTTCTACTATTCTATTACCCCCAATAAATTGCAGTCACTATGCCAGATTTTTCCAACAAAGGAGTTACATCTCATGCTCAAATCATTGTTTAAGCGCTCGAACCAGCTTGTCCATATGGTGTTTACTGAAAGAGCGATCCGCATGGTCGAGTTTAAATCGATCAGTCCGCTTGAGGCGAAGCACACGTTTCACACCCCTCTTCCAGAAGGTGTGATTGAAAAAGGGAAAATTGTTGACCTGTCCTTGCTGGAATCCATCGTGGAGCAGTGTGTGGCTGATTGGAAAATCAAGCATAAAAAAGTGCAATTTATTGTGCCGGATCCGTTTGTCATTATCCGGCAGATTGAATTAAAGGAAAATTTGTCCCAGCAGGAAATACAGGGCTATTTATATATGGAGCTTGGGAATCGCATTCAGCTTCCCTTTGATGAGCCAGTTTTTGACTTTGCGAAGCTGCCGACAGAAAGCGGGAAAGATCTGCTGATTTTTGCGTCCCCTGAAGACGTTGTCAAAAGCTATCGGGACCTGCTTGAAAAGGCAGGGCTTGAACCGGTTACAGCCGATATTTCTCCGTTAGCCCTATATCGGTATTATGACCGTTATAGTGAGATTAAAGAAGAAGATCATCTGCTGATTTTACGATTTGACCAACGGCAGCTGACAATTTCCATTTTTCATCAGGGCTATCCATATTTTATGCGTCCTATTGCATTTGAAGAAGATCGTGGAGAAGAAGCCTACGGGGAATTGTACAGCGAAATTTCAAAGATCCTGAGCTTTTACCGCTACTCCATTCATCAGGGAAGCGGGGAGATCAGCCGGGTTTACGTAAGTGGAGACTGGTCTGATCTGGATGCTTTTGCAGAAGGACTGAAGCAGGAATTGACATTGCAATTTCAATATCCATTTCAGCCAGAGTATTCTGAGGATGACCTGGAAATGCTTCCGGATCAATTTGAAATCGTGACAGGGCTGGGCTTAAAAGAGGTGGAGGCATGAAGCAGATCTCAATTAATCTTCTGCCGAAAAAACAGCGCCGGCAGCGGTTACAGCTGTGGGTTGTGGGACCGCTCGCTGCTTTTTTAGTCATTTCTACCGTTTTCATTACTGTTCTCCACTATACTAAATCCCAGGAGCTGAACCGAACAGAATCGGCATACAGCCAGGTGGTTCAGGAAAGAGAAATACTTGAACAGCAGCAGACCGCAAATGCTGGCACAGGTTCAGTGGAACAGCTTGAAATGGCGATCGAATTTATGAAAACCTACCCGATTGATACGGTGCCGATACTGGATCATTTTACGGAACGCTTGCCTGAAAGAGGGTTTTTTCAATCCTTTCAATATAATGAATCGGGAATTATTGTGCTGAGTGTTCAATTTGATTCAAGCAGAGAAGCGGCTTTCTACCTCTCTGAATTGCAGCAGTCAGAATGGGTGGCAAACGCAGCTGTTTCAAGCATCACAACGTCAGAAATCCAGTCGATTGAAACCACTGATGCAAGCGATGATGAAGGAGCTGTGCTTCCGCGTTATGTAGCTCAATATACAATTGAGCTTTCTGAAACTATCGGGATGGAGGAAGAGACAGATGAATAGTCAATTTAGCCGTCCTTTTCTGATTACCCTTTTGCTTGGAGCAGCAGCTTTTTTCATTCCGCTCTTTTTATATTTAAACTGGCTTCACCCGGTAAACAGCGAGATTACGGAGCAGAAAAAGCTGGTTAAAAATGAGGAGGCGCTCGTATCCGCCCTGCTTGATACTCAGATTGAGAGTCCAACTGAAGATGTTTTAACAGACAGCGCCTCTTTGCAGACACAAATACCGGTTAAACCTTTAACGGAGCAGCTAATCCTTGATCTTGAGAAAGCGGAGCTCTTATCAAACAGTTTCATTGAATCCATTGCCATTGCAGAAACAGAAATATCGCCAACCTCTTTGCAGCCTGAGTCAGAGCCTCAAATGGAGAACCCGCTGGATGAACCTGAAGAGGAAGCAGCAGCGGTTCCGGCTGTAAGTCCCGAGGAACTCGCGCTTATCCCGGAAGGTTTGCATAAGGTTTCGGTGAGTCTAACCGTGCAGTCTCCCACATACTTTGAACTACAGCGGTTTTTAACTGTAATCGAAGAACTCCCTCGCATTATGGAAGTGGAACAGATTGGCTTTAACGATAGAGGGGAGGTTATTTCGCTCAATGACTCTGCTGAGACGCTGTCATTTTCTATTACAATTGGAGCGTATTACTACCCTGGCTTAGAAGAATTGATAGAGGACCTTCCGTCCATAGATTCTCCAGCCCCGGCTCAAAAGAAAACGCCACTTTCAACGTTTCCTGAAGAACAGGAGGAAGAAGACGAGTCGTTATGAGGAAGAAAAATGGCTTTACACTTATTGAAGTGCTGGCGGTCGTTGTCATTGCAGGAATTCTATTCAGTATAGGGGCGGCGATGATGCAGACAACCATTATGATATCGAGGCACGATTCCTTTCTTGCTACGGCTCATTCCTTAGAAGAGGCAGCACGGCAGTATTCCTATCACCACCGAATAGGCAAGGAAGAAACAGAGCGCGTTACATACAGTGAGCTGATTGGGGAAGGACTGATTGAAAGGGTGAAGGATCCTTATACCGGCGACCTTTTTGAGGATGATAATACTACCTTTATCAGCTTTAAAAACAATGAGCCGCTTTTGATCTGCTTAAAAGGATATACACATGAAAGCTGCGGGGATTCGAATGGTGAAGGCCTTTCTTTTTCTTTATTGTCGCGGGAGAGAATTGTCAGGATGGAATAAGCTGAACGCTGGTCGACGAGGGGTGCTCGAATGTTATGACGATAGTATACACAAGTGTTTTATTTTTCTACGGAACAATTCTAGGTTCTTTTTATAATGTGGTAGGACTTAGGCTGCCGGAGAAGAAATCCATTGTTTTTCCCGGGTCCAGCTGTCCCAAATGCCATCATCAGTTAAAATGGTTTGAATTGATCCCTGTCCTGTCATACATATTTTTAAAAGGCTCCTGCTCAAAATGCAGGTCACAGATTTCTGTCTTATATCCCGCCATGGAGATGCTGACAGGGATATTATTTGCTTATGCGTTTTGGGTGCACCAATTTTCGGTTGAATTCGCGGCGGCCATTTTATTTATTTCACTGCTCGTCATCATAACCGTATCTGATTTAGCTTATATGATTATTCCTGACAAAATCCTGCTTTTTTTTGGAATCGCTCTGCTTGCAGTCAGAATAGTGGAGCCTCTTTCGCCCTGGTGGGATGCTTATTTAGGGGCTGGTGTTGGGTTTACTCTGCTGTTGCTGATTGCCATCGTGTCAAAAGGGGGCATGGGAGGCGGAGATATAAAATTATACGCTGTAATCGGATTGGTGCTAGGTGTAAAACTGACTTTACTGTCTTTTTTTCTCGCAACCCTCATCGGAACCATTGCAGGGCTTGCGGGTATCGTCTGGAAAAGTAAAAACAGGAAAGAGCCGGTTCCATTCGGGCCGTCAATTGCAGCAGCTTCCATCCTTACGTATTTCTGGGGACAGGATCTGATCGACCTTTATTTCAAGCTTCTATTTTATTAATCGAATCATGTCACTATTTTTCAGGAACAGGACGACACAAGTCTTGTTCTTTTTTGGCTTGTCCGTGATAGGCTGATGGACAAAGAGGACATGAGGAGGATGCATTTGGAGCCGAGCCAGCACAACCCAAAAAAAGATGAACAACCGATTGAAAATCAGCCGAGTCAAAATGCCGTCATTTATTTGCCCAAACTGACTAAGAAAAAAATGGGGAAAGGAGTTTCTTCTATAAAGGGTGTCATTAAGAAAGGAAGACCCATTATTTTCGCGGCTTTCGTTTCAACGGTGTTTGCCACGATTGCTTTCACCGTCATTGATCCGGAACGGGTGAATCAGACCGCACTGACCGAGCAGACGGATCCTGTGGCTGCAGAAGCCGCAGAAGCCGCGAGTTCAGGGGAGGCGGTTCCATTGCCGGAACTGTCTATGTGGGTCGTACAAGCAGGTGTTTTCAAGGAAGCAGCATCGGCTGAAACGAATTTCCGTGCTATTACCGCTGAAATGCCAGTTATTCAAACTTTAAATGAAGATTTTATTGCTTTGTGGGTAGGTGCCGCATCTGATGAATCTTCAGCCAAAGCAATTGCAGAAAAGTACCAGACAGAACAGCTTCCATTGTACGTGAAACAGGTGTCAAGTGGAGAATCAGAGCTTCAACTCAGCGAGAAGGATGCCCAATGGGTGAAATCTGCAGCTGCCATTACGCAAAGTATTCTGGCTCAGGATCTCAATTACGACTCAATTAATGAACTTATAGCTTCTCCTCCAGAAAATGAACTTCTTCAGGATTTGTTTGCGTCCATGACCTCTCTTGCAGAATCTGCCGGCGGATCAGAGCTTGATCAGTCACGGGCATCTCTAAGTGTAGTGGAAATGGCGTGGGAATTGCCGCAAAAAAAAGATCCGGATCAATAGGAAGACAATGGGGGATATGCTACAATAAGCGTATCTCCCATTCTAATTCCATGTTAAGAGGTGCCATTCATGTCCCAAATCATTTTAGCTTCGTCCTCACCCAGAAGAAAAGAATTACTCTCCTACTTACCCTTCCCATTTTCAGTTCACCCAAGTTCCTATGAGGAAACATTTTCACCAGATGAAGACCCTGAAAAAACAGTCCTCCGCCTCGCAGAAGGAAAGGCGGAGGAAGTAGCACGCCGATTTCCGCAATCGGTTGTGATTGGCTGCGATACGATTGTTGCAGGCAAAAAAATACTTGGAAAACCAAGGGATGAAAAAGAGGCAGTCAGCATGCTTGAAGAGCTGTCGGGTAACACTCATACTGTATGGACAGGCGTCTGCATCGTTTCACCGCTGCGTAAAGTTGAATTCGCTGAGCGGGTTGATGTAACATTTTGGCCGCTTAGCAAAGAAGAAATTACTGCCTATGCTAAAACAGCTGACCCTTATGATAAAGCTGGCGGCTATGGAATTCAAAGCGGAGGAGCTTTGTTTGTGAAGCATATAAAAGGAGATTATTACACCGTTATGGGCCTGCCTGTTTCCAGACTACATCGTGAGATCGCAGCTTTTATGCAAAGCTGATGCAGCTTTTTCCCCGGAAATTTAAGGAGGATACCTGTTGATTACCAAGCCTCAGACAACATTAATGATAAGGGATTTTGCTGAAGAAGACCGCCCCAGAGAACGCCTCATCACACAAGGCCCCCAAAGTTTATCCAATCAGGAGCTCATTGCTATCTTGCTCCGAACAGGCACTAGAAAAGAATCTGTCTTAAATCTTTCAAATCGTCTGTTACATCAGTTCGAGGGTTTACGTCTATTAAAAGAGGCCTCTCTTGAAGAAATTATGACAATCAGCGGGATCGGTCAGGCTAAAGCTGTCCAGGTAATGGCAGCGATTGAGATTGGCCGGCGTATTTCCAACCTGACCTTTGAAGACCGCTACGTAATCCGTTCGCCTGAAGACGGGGCGAATTTTCTAATGAATGATATGCGGTTTTTGCAGCAGGAGCATTTTGTCTGCCTTTATCTGAATACAAAAAATCAGGTGATGCATCAGCAGACCATTTTTATCGGCAGTCTTAATGCTTCCATTGTTCATCCGAGAGAGGTTTTTAAAGAAGCGTTCAGACGTTCAGCTGCCTCGATTGTTTGTGCACATAATCACCCGAGTGGAGACCCGGCGCCGTCGAAGGAAGATATTGATGTAACTAGAAGATTAGTAGAGTGCGGAAAGATGATAGGCATTGAAGTGCTTGACCATTTAATCATTGGAGATAAGAAGTATGTCAGCTTAAAGGAAAAAGGGTATATGTAACTCTGTTATTTTAATGTTGGGTGATATATAATAAAAGCTATGGTTTTTGCAAGAGTGCTAGAATAAAGTCAGGCACTTTTTAGCAGTGGAATTAGAAAGGGAGATACTCCATGTTTGGATCAAAAGATATTGGAATCGATTTAGGAACAGCAAATACACTCGTTTACATAAAAGGAAAAGGTATTGTTGTGCGCGAGCCGTCCGTTGTGGCTTTGCGCCAGGATACAAAAGATATTGTTGCGGTGGGAAATGAAGCGAGAAACATGATCGGAAGAACGCCGGGGAATATTGTCGCGCTTCGTCCGATGAAAGATGGCGTAATTGCTGATTTTGAAACAACATCTACGATGATGAAGTACTACATGAATCAGGCATTAAAAAACAGCGGATTTTCTTCACGCAAGCCTTATGTTATGGTCTGCGTGCCCTCAGGAATCACTTCGGTTGAACGCAGAGCCGTTATTGATGCAGCAAGACAGGCGGGAGCGCGTGATGCATTTCCGATTGAAGAGCCTTTTGCTGCAGCTATAGGCGCCAACCTTCCTGTATGGGAACCAACTGGAAGCATGGTTGTGGACATCGGGGGCGGAACAACAGAAGTAGCTGTTATTTCACTCGGCGGTATCGTCACAAGCGAGTCGATCCGCGTGGCAGGGGATGAGATGGATGATTCGATTATCTCCTATATAAGAAAGCAGTATAATTTAATGATTGGTGAGCGGACAGCCGAAATGATCAAAATTGAAATCGGTTCGGCTATTGTATCGGATGAGCCGAGAGAAATGGACATCAGGGGCCGTGATTTACTGACAGGTCTTCCTAAGACGATTCAAATTGCCGAAACAGAAATTACACAGGCTTTATCAGATACCGTTACTTCGATTATTGATTCAGTGAAGAGCACGCTTGAAAAAACCCCGCCGGAGCTTTCGGCTGATATCATGGACCGGGGGATTGTACTGACAGGCGGCGGCGCACTGCTAAGAAAGCTTGATGAAATGATTACACGGGAAACAGAAATGCCTGTGCATATTGCCGAAGAGCCTTTAGATTGTGTTGCAATCGGAACCGGAAAAGCATTGGACAATATTGATTACTTTAAAAAGCAAAAATAATCGCGTTTACTTTAATTGAGGTGTTTTAAATCATGCCCCCATTTTTTATGAACAAACGGCTTATTGTGCTCCTGCTCAGTATTATTCTGCTGGTTGCGCTAATTGGCTTTTCTTTAGGCGAAAGAGATAAAATTTCCTGGCCGGAGCAATTTGCAAAGGACATCGTAGGTTTTGGGCAGAATATCGCTTCCAAGCCAGCCGGATTCACGCAAGGCATCATCGAAAATGTACAGGACCTGACAAATACCTACTCTGAAAATCAAACGCTGAAAGCGAGATTGGAAGAATTGGTGCTTCTTCAAACTCAGGTGACGGACTTAACCCGTGATAATGAAGAGCTGCGTGAAATCGTAGAGATTGAAGAGAATTTACGGGATTTTAACGTTGTAAATGCAACAGTTATTGCAAGAAACCCTGATCAGTGGCAGGAATCTATTATTATTGATAAAGGCCAGATTAACGGAATTGAAAAAGACATGGCTGTTCAGACAGCAAGCGGTATGATCGGCAGAATAAAAGATACAAGCCAGTTTACTTCAACGGTGGAACTATTAAGTGCCAGAAATCCTAATAACCGCGTTTCTGCTTTAATTCAGTCAGAGGAATCCAATGTGTTTGGACTTGTGGAAGGCTTTGATCTTTCGCGGGATGAGCTGATGGTAAAAAAAATTCCGTTCGATCAGGAAGTTGAAGTAGGATCAAAAGTGATCACATCCGGGTTAGGCGGTGTCTTTCCTAAAGACCTGCTGATCGGGGAAGTCACAGAGGTGTCACCCGATGAATACGGACTCACCCAAACAGCTTATGTGAAGCCGGCGTCAAGCCTGTATGACCTGGAACATGTAATGGTCATTGAGCGGACAGCTGCAGGACAGGATGAAATTGAAGAGGACAGCCAGGGTGAGGAGGAAGAAGAATGACGCGTTTAATTCTTCCGATTCTTGGCGTTGTTATTTTTTACAGTGAGAGTATTTTTGCAACATTTTCTCCAATTGAAGCGTATGGCGAAACCAGATTTCTCGTTCCGCGCTTTTTGTTTTTATTTATCCTGCTTCTTAGCGTGTACTATAAGCCAAAAACCGCTTATATTTATGGATTTACCTTCGGGCTTTTATACGACGTGTTTTTTACAGGTATTATCGGCATTTATATGTTTTTATTTCCTTTATTGATATATATAGCTTTATATATATTGAAATTTATTACTCAGAACCTAATCGTAGTTGGACTGCTCGGACTTTTCCTTATTGCACTTATGGAATGTGCCGTTTACCAGTTTAATGTACTGATCGGGGTTGCTGGTATAGACTTTAAGACGTTTCTGACACAGCGATTATATTCCACACTCCTTTTTAATTCTCTATTTTTGCTGCTGCTTGCTTATCCTTTAAAATCATGGATCGGGAATTTGCAGCATGCACATTTGGAGGACTAACAAGAAAGTGAATGCAAGGGTATTGAGGTGAAAAAATGGGTAATCGGCAAAATGTCATGATTAAAGGTACAAAAGACGGCTTCATTCTAAAACTGGATGATCGTTGCGGGTATGACCTGTTAAAAGAAGAGCTGATTGAAAAATTAGCTGTACAATACAAGGCGATGGATGATCAGCATGTAATATCTGTGAAAATTGAAGCAGGTAACCGCTTTTTAACCGAAGACCAGCAAGAGGAATTAAGAGAAATTGTGAAAAGCCAAAAAAGTCTTATAGTTGATGAGATTCAAAGCAATGTGATTACGGTCGATCTCGCTGAACAAATTATCCGTCAGCGCGAGATGTCGACTATTGCAGGAATCGTCCGCTCCGGTCAGGTCATTGATGTGGAAGGTGACTTCCTATTGATTGGTGATGTAAACCCGGGAGGAATGATCAGAGCCGGCGGGAATATTTATATCTTGGGAACGTTAAAAGGAATCGCGCATGCCGGATGTTACGGAAATGAAGATGCTGTTATCGCAGCTTCACAAATGCTACCGTCCCAATTAAGAATATCCAAATATTTAAACCGTGCGCCTGATTTGGACAAAAATGATTATGATTCACATGAAATGGAATGCGCCTACATAGACGAAACAGAACAAATCGTGGTGGACCGGCTTCAGGTGTTAAGGCATATACGGCCGTTCATCACGAATTACAAAGGGGGAATGTAAAGTGGGCGATGCAATCGTTATTACCTCTGGAAAAGGCGGAGTAGGAAAAACGACCACTACCGCAAACCTTGGAACCGCTATAGCGATGCAAGGAAAAAAAGTTTGTTTGATTGACACAGATATCGGCCTGCGTAATCTGGATGTGGTTCTGGGTCTTGAAAACCGAATCATCTATGATTTAGTGGATGTAATTGAAGGACGCTGCAAAGTGCATCAGGCGCTTGTAAAAGATAAACGTTTTGATGATCTTCTGTATCTTCTTCCGGCTGCTCAAACGAGTGACAAGTCAGCTGTCGATCCGGCTCAAATGAGAGAGCTTGTGGATCAGTTGAAGCAGGACTATGACTACATTTTGATTGACTGTCCTGCAGGAATTGAGCAGGGCTATAAAAATGCGATTGCAGGTGCGAATAAAGCAATTGTGGTCACCACACCTGAACGCTCTGCTGTGCGTGATGCAGACCGGATTGTCGGACTGCTCGAACAGGAGGAAATTGACCCTCCCATGCTGATCATTAACCGGATCCGGAACCACTTGATGGAATCAGGCGATATGCTTGATATTGACGAAATTACCACACATTTGTCCATCGATCTTCTTGGGATTGTAGTAGATGACGACCAGGTAATAACAGCTTCGAATAAGGGGGAGCCTATCGCAATGAACCCCGACAATAAAGCATCATTAGCTTACCGGAATATTGCGAGGCGAATCCTCGGTGAATCGATTCCACTCATGTCATTAACAGAAGAGAAAAAAACGTTTTTTCAAAAGTTGTTTGGTTTTATGTCCAAAAAATAATGGATGTATACGAGCGGAAAGCCATTATAATCATTTATCTTATAGACAAGGTTTTCAAACTGACCCTCAAGGATGCGGGGGTCAGTTTTTTCATATTTTTCTTTTCTTCGCCATATGGTTAGAGTACAGAAACTGCTTAACAAGAGGAGTGAAAAGATGAGGCATCCATCATTGATCAAAATGCAAGCTGCTGAAAAAAGAAAGGGAAGAATCGGAAAAAGTACTCCGCGAAGAACTGCGCCAGCGCAAAAGCAGGAGCCCTCTTCATCTTCTCCGCAAGATCATGCATACTGGTTTGTGAACCGGCTGCTAGTTAAATCCATCGTGTCAGTAGTAATCGTTGCCGCTGCTCTTTGGATTCACGACCACCCGCAATCAATTCCTGACAAAGTAAAGGAACCAATTATTACATTAGCTGCTACTACTTTTTCCTTTGCTTCTCTCCAGGAAAAATGGGGAGGCTATCTTGGCTACTCTGAATCCGGGCCGCAATCAGCCGTATACAGCTCAGAATTGTTGTATGCCGCCCCTGTTTCTTCTTTTTCTGATTCAACTATGTCCAAGCAAGGCGATCAGCTGGTGATTTCAGCAGGAAAAGGAGAAAATGTATACGCAACTGAATCAGGTATTGTTCTTTACATAAGCACAGCTGAAGATGAAAAGATGATGGTGATTCAGCATGCTGATGATCGGGAAACAATTTACGAAGGGATTGATCCTGCCTCATTTCGTCCATTTGATCATGTGCAGCGCGGCCAAATAGTCGGACAAGTTGTGGGGGACGGGGGATTCATGTTTTCAGTTCGGGATAAGCAGGGCTTCCTGGATCCGTCTGAATTATTTTTAGAAAATGAACAGTAATGTCAGGATCAAACTATCCATTCATCCTTTAACCTGGTCGCTGGCCGGCATTTCTTTTGTAACCGGTCAGTTTATTTCCTTTTTCCTGTTATTTCTGATTATCGTGATTCATGAATGCGGCCACACAGCAGCTGCCTGGTACTTTCGCTGGAAGATCGTTTCCATCTCACTTCTGCCTTTTGGAGGGAAACTGGAAGTGGAAGGCATACTGGACCGTCCGCTTGCAGAAGAGCTTGCAGTCGTGGCGGCGGGCCCTATACAGCATGTTTTTATTGGGGCGGCAGCATTTTGGCTTCTTCAAGAGTGGTCGTACTACGCACTTTTCCAGCAAATTAATCTTACTTTGCTTCTATTTAATCTTCTTCCTATTTGGCCGCTTGACGGGGGCAGAATCCTTTTTTTACTTTTAGCTAAAATCACCTCCTATAAGCAGGCGGTGAAGGAAACAATTCTCATCAGCTTATCAGGTACAGCGGTCACATTTTTAATTGTATTTTTTTACCTCGGACTGACAGTTCAATGGGTGTTTGTGTTAGTTTACGTGGTATTTAGCTGCTTTTTACATTGGAAGCACCGTCATATTCTTGAAAGACAATTTTGGCTCGAACGGCTATCTAAACGTGCTCCGCCGGCACATCTGCCGCGGATGATCCATCTCACCTTGCAGGACCCGATCAGCCAAGTATTGCACTCACTGAAGAAAGGTCAAAGGGACATGATTATTATAAAAAATAATCAAAAAACAATCGGTCTGGTTCCGGATCATTCCGTTATTGAATATTATTTTAAACATGGAAACTCGTCCAGGACGCTGTCGTCCCTTCTTCAAAAATAAGCCTCTTCAGTTGATGCGTATGCTGCCTGGAGCAATCATGCTATACTGCAATCAACAGATTAATTTGAGAGGAAGAAAAGAAGCTTTGGAAAATCAGATTATTATTAATGCCAGAGAACGTGAAAAAAGATGGCTGTTTTTACAGGGAAATAAAGCAATGAGGTACGAGATTTACCCTCCTGATCAACCGTCTAAGGTCGGCAATGTGTATGCGGGGGTCGTGCACTCTGTAAAATCTTCTTTAAACGCAGCGTTTGTTTCTTTTGACAGCAGAAAAAACGGGTATCTTTCTCTCCAGGAAATTCCATGGGCAGCTAAAAAAGAACCCATCCACTCAGTGCTGCACCAGGGCCAGAAGCTGATGGTGCAGGTCCGTAAAGATGAATCCGAAACTAAAGGAGCGCTGCTAACCTGCAATATTGAATGTACAGGGAGAGGCATGGTGTATTTTCCTTATGGACAAAGTGTTACCATTTCGAAAAAAATTGAAAGCGGCTCTGCCCGTCAAAAGCTGGCGGCCTGGGCAGGGATTCAGCTTAAAGAAAGCGGAGGTTTAATTTTCCGTACCGAGGCTGAAGAAATGACCGACGAAGATCTGTCTAAGGAAATAGAGGATCTAAGAGGAACCATAAAAAAATGGGAACAAAAAATGAGTACATCCAATTCTTCAACCACAGCAGTTTTTGAACGGTCTGCCTTTAACGACAGCATTAAAAAACTGATCGGGCAGCATTCAAAAGGTACGATATGGGTGGACGATCCGGAGATGCATCAGGCTGTTAAGGAAATCCTGTTATCCAATCCATCGGTGCAATGGCAAGGTGAGCACTACAGAGGCGATGAAAATATCTTTCACTCAAAAGGCTTCCATTCTATTGATGAAAAGGTGTTAAAAAAAGTGGTATGGTTAAATGATGGGATTTCCATTGTAATCGAAAGCACTGAGGCCATGACTGTTGTCGATGTGAATTCAGGCAAGCTTGCGCGGTCGGGAAACAATCGGGATATGATCCGGAAAATAAATGAGCGGGCGGCTCTTGAATTGATGCATCAGCTTCAGCTTCGGGATATCAGCGGCATCGTCGCGATCGATTTTATTAACATGAATGAGCAGGAAGATATTAACTCTGTGACTAGGCTGATAGAAAAGCGTGCAGCTCAAGACTTTAAGCACGTAGAAGTAATAGGATTTACGCCGCTAAGTTTATTTTTACTCACCCGCAAAAAAACGAGGCCTTCGACAGAGGAATTAAGAACGGTCCGATGCCCTGTATGCAGTGGTAAAGGAAGAGTGCTCTCTCCTGAATCTCTTGCCTTTCAATTGGAACGTGAACTATTCGAGAAAAGAAGGGAAATTGATGTTGAAGTCGAGGTGGAAGCAACAAAAGAAATTATTGCTGCCTTTAATGGGAAAAATGGTTCATTTGCAAAAGAGTTAGAGGAATTACTTGGTTTTTCAATCGATTTTAAAGAGATTTCTCACAACCATCCTATTTATTCTATTAAACGGATTTCGTGAGTAAGAAATACGCTTAAAAACCGTTGACATGCGCCATTCATTTGTGATAACATTCATATGTTACTGTTTGTAGCACCCGTGCTACAACCGCGCATTACAGGTTTAAGTATCTTAAAAGATCACCTGTTAGATGGCGAGTCTGAGTGATTTAAGGAGGTGCAGGAGAATGTACGCAATTATTGAAACTGGCGGCAAGCAAATTAAAGTTGTTGAAGGCCAAGAGGTTTACATCGAAAAGCTGAATGTTGAAGCTGGCGAAGAAGTAACGTTTAACAAGGTTTTATTCGTAGGCGGAAGTGATGTGAAAGTTGGAAGTCCACTAGTGGATGGAGCAACGGTTACAGGTACTGTTGAAAAACAGGGTCGCGCTAAAAAGATCACTGTTTTCAAATACAAGCCAAAGAAAAACCAACATCGTAAACTGGGACATCGTCAACCATACACGAAAGTTGTGATTGGCAAAATCAACGCATAAGGCTGGATGATATGATACAAGTGATCATAGAACGTGACGATAACCGTATAAAAGCTTTTCAGATGGATGGACATGCTGATTGGGATGAGTCAGGAAAGGATCTGGTTTGTGCCGGTGCTTCTGCTGTTTCATTCGGAGCGGTAAATGCAATTTATGCGCTTACTGCTGTAGAACCGATCATTGAGCAGTCCTCTGGCGGAGGCTATTTGCGGATAGATCTTCCTTCTGATGCTGAAAAAGCTGATGATGAGCGGGTTCAGCTCCTGCTTGAAGGAATGATTGTATCGCTGCAATCGATCGAACGTGAGTATGGACAATATATCAAAATAACCTTCAAATAAGTGGGAGGTGGAGTAAATGTTAAGATTAGATCTTCAATTTTTCGCATCGAAAAAAGGAGTAGGTTCTACTAAGAACGGTCGTGATTCAATCTCAAAGCGTCTAGGCGCTAAGCGTGCGGATGGACAGTTCGTTACGGGTGGTTCAATCCTTTTCCGTCAGCGTGGAACTAAGATTTATCCTGGAGCTAACGTAGGACGCGGAGGCGATGACACTCTTTTCGCTAAAGCAGACGGCGTAGTGCGCTACGAGCGTGTAGGCCGCGATAAGAAGAAAGTCAGCGTATATCCTGTAGTTCAGGAAGCGTAAGGTATAAGAAACTCTGGCCGTATTCGGTTAGAGTTTTCTTTTTTTTCAGCTCAGCTTTCATTTACCGCTGGTTTTCTTCAGTGCATTAGACGACCGCTTTCGTGCTGAGAGGATGAGTGAATCCTTAAAAGTTTTGTACAGTGGCCATGCCGGCAAGTGATGGTTCCTGCTGCTAAAAGGACGCTTATCTATGAAATGATAAGAATTCTTCTAACAGCAGGAAGCGGCAACTTTTTTAGAAGTCCGGCCAAGGTTTTGGTATACTTAAGTACAGGATAATTGGTGATGGTAGGGGGATGCTGATGAAGGATGCAACTCATGCTCTTGAATTACTTCAGCACAGTCGGCATGATTGGATGAATCGTTTGCAAATGATCAAGGGCAATTTAGAATTAGAGAATATTGATCGGGCAAAGGAAATTATTGAAGAAATTATCATTGAGGCGAGACAGGAAGCGCAGCTGTCTTTGCTTGGTGCACCCATGCTATGCGAATGGCTGTTAACCTACAATTGGAAGCGGCGTTCTAATCTATGTTTAAAATTTGAGCTATTAAATCAGGGGAAAATCCCCCATGAGATGGATTCTCCTATTTTTTCATGGTTAGAGAGCACAGTTGGCAAGATAGAATCGATGGTTCCTGACCGTTCAGGAAACGAATTATATTTAATTTTCCAAGTGAATGAAGACAGTTCGTCATTTATCATTACACTCGAATATGAAGGCGGACCATTGAGCTCTCTGCCTGCCGCTGTCTTGGCTGAATCAGAAGGGCCGCAATTAAAATGGAATGACTGTTCGGAGGATTCTTTTATCGTGCAGACTTCATTCAACTGGGCTGAAAACCACGATCGTTAAAGAAATAAGGAGGATCACATATGTTTGTTGATCAGGTCAAGATTTATGTAAAAGGTGGAGACGGCGGGGATGGAATGGTTGCATTCCGCCGTGAAAAATATGTACCAAAAGGCGGTCCTGCAGGCGGAGACGGCGGACAGGGCGCAAATGTCGTCTTTATAGTGGAAGAAGGATTAAGAACCTTAATGGACTTTCGTTACCAGCGCCATTTTAAAGCCCCAAAAGGCGAAAATGGCATGTCAAAAAATCAGCATGGCCGCGGCGCTCAGCATATGGTTGTAAAAGTTCCGCCCGGCACGGTGGTAAAAGATGAAGCCAGCGGAGAAGTCATCGCTGATTTAACAGAGCATGGCCAGCAGGCAATTATTGCGAAGGGCGGCCGTGGAGGCCGGGGAAATTCCCGCTTTGCTACACCTGCCAACCCTGCGCCTGAGCTTTCTGAAAAAGGGGAGCCTGGCCAGGAACGAGAAGTGATTATGGAACTTAAGCTGTTGGCAGACGTAGGACTTGTTGGTTTTCCGAGTGTAGGAAAGTCCACTCTTCTTTCAGTTGTGTCCTCTGCTAAGCCGAAAATTGCAGAGTATCATTTTACGACAATTGCCCCAAATCTGGGAATGGTGGAAACAGAGGATGGAAGAAGCTTTGTTATGGCCGACCTTCCAGGTTTAATTGAAGGAGCACATACAGGAGTCGGACTCGGTCATCAATTTCTCCGCCATATTGAGCGGACGCGTGTAATTGTCCATGTGGTGGATATGTCTGCACTGGAAGGACGCGATCCATATGAGGATTATGTAACGATTAATAATGAATTAAAAGAATATAATCTTCGTTTGACAGAGCGTCCCCAAGTGGTTGTCGCCAATAAAATGGATATGCCGGAATCTGAAGAAAATCTGAAGATCTTCAAGGAAAAAGTGGGACCGGATGTAAAAGTGTTTCCGATTTCCGCTATTTCAAGACAGGGATTAAAAGATTTAACATACACAGTGGCAGATTTAATTGAACAAACGCCTGAATTCCCTCTTCAAGAAGCAGAAGTGGATGAGACCATCAATCGCGTTTTATATAAACACGATGGTGTGCAGGAAGAGTTTAAAATTTCTCGTGATCCGGATGGCAGCTTTGTCATTACCGGTGATTCAATTGAACGTCTGTTTAAAATGACTGATTTCAGCCGTGAAGAATCCATACGCCGATTTGCCCGCCAGCTGCGTGCTATGGGAATCGATGATGCGCTGCGCGACCGTGGAGCTGAGAATGGCGATACAGTTAAAATTGTTGAATTTGAATTTGATTTTGTAGATTAGTAACTGACACATTTATATGGGAGTGAAGACGGTGACAAAAAAAGTCCTGGATGAAAAATTTTACCTCGTCAGGGAAGATATCCTTCCTGAAGCCATGAAAAAAACGCTCGATGCTAAAGAACTGCTTGAGCGCGGGAAAGCCGATTCAGTTTGGGAAGCGGTGAGACAAGTCGATCTTAGTCGAAGTGCTTTTTATAAATATCGTGATACGGTTTTTCCTTTTCATACAGTGGTAAAGGAGCAAATCATCACGCTCTTCTTTCATTTAGAGGATCGATCAGGCACCTTGTCGGAACTCCTTGGTGTTGTGGCTACCTGTCAATGTAATATTTTAACGATTCATCAGACGATTCCGCTGCAGGGAAGAGCAAATGTGACGTTATCACTGAATGTTACAGATATGGCGGTTTCTTTGGATGAAATGATGTCGAGATTGAAGCGGCTTGAGTTTGTGGAAAAAGTAGAAGTGCTTGGGTCAGGTGCTTAAACATCCTTAAAAGAGGTGATCAGATGAAAGTTGCATATTTAGGACCTGAAGCTTCTTTTACGCACCACGCAGTAAAAAAAGCATTTGCAGAGGCCGAACTTGTGTCCTACGATACAATCCCTGATTGTCTGGAAGCCCTGACTGCTTCTCAGGCAGACAGAGCAGTTGTCCCGCTGGAAAATGCGCTTGAGGGGTCTGTCCCGATCACAGTGGATTATCTTTTTCATGATGTGGACGTTCATATTACAGCAGAACTCGTATCTCCCATTGAACAGCATTTAATGGTGCATCCGTTAAATCAATCCAGGTGGGAGAGTGTGAGTAAAATAAAGTCCCATTCCCATGCACTTGCACAATGCCATAAGTATCTTTATTACCGTTTTCGAGGCAGGACGCTTGAACCGTCCACGTCAACAGCCGCCGCGGCCCGTTACGTCAGTGAGCATCCGGATGAGAACGTGGGTGCGATTGGGAATGCTCTTGCTGCGCGTACATATGGGTTAACCATTGTAGAAGAAAACATACATGATTTTCACTTTAATCATACTCGATTTGTCGTGCTTTCGAGGGAGTCCTCAGCAGACAGCCTGGCTCTTGAAGGTGGTTCTCAAAAATCAACACTTATGGTGACGCTGCCTTCTGATGATAGACCAGGGAAACTGCATCAGGTCCTTTCCGCTTTTTCCTGGCGTCATTTAAATTTAAGCAAAATAGAATCCCGTCCGCTTAAGACGGGTCTTGGCAATTATTTTTTTATTATTGATGTTGAACAGGCAATGGAAGGAGTATTGATGAAAGGCGCTATTGATGAACTTGAAGCCGTTGGCTGCACAGTTAAAGTGCTTGGAAGCTATCAAAAATACTCTATACCCGCAAATTAAACAGCTTGAAAAACACAAAAGCCGCCGAAGTCCTTCCTGCTGCAAAGGATTCGGCGGCTTTTTTGCTGCTTATTAATCTTTAACCAGGATTCCTGCTTCATCCAGCGCATCTTCAATTTTCTGGAGCAAGGGTTCAGACTCACCTTCAATTTCATGCAAATGAATCCCGTCGGTCAGCTGGGATAAAAAAGAGGCATCTGTAGCAGTAATTTTCTCCATAAAATTCTTCACATCCGTTACGGTATGAAGCATCATGGAAGCAGTCAAATCTCCATACACCGGATGCTCGATTGACACATTCCTGATGGATGCACCACCCTCCACTATTATCAGCATCTCTTTTTCAGACTGCTCCGGCGTATGTTTGCAGACAATGGTTTTTGTGATTTTTGCAGTCTGCGGCTGAGGCATATAAAGGTAGCCCTGACTGGTCGCAAGTATCGGCTCCTGCTTTGCTTTTAATAGTGTAATATCACTGACAATCACCTGCCTGCTGACATTCATGACTGAAGCAAGCTCTCCTCCTGTTACAGGGGATTGAGAGTTCCTTAGCTTGTCTAAAATCTTTTGTCTGCGAATATCCCCATTTATTTTCCTGTCCCTTGGCATTTCTTCAACCTCTTTCACGATAATGTTTGTCGTAATTGTATCATAAGGTCCCTTTTGTTTGATAAAAAAGTGGCAAATATCCGCGTTAATCATAGGATATAAAGAATGATCCATAAAGGAGGGAATAGTGTGAAGATCCATGTTGTTCAAAAAGGAGATACATTATGGAATATCGCCAAAAAATATAATGTTTCTTTTGAAGAATTAAAAGCAGCGAACACGCAGCTTTCTAATCCGGATATGATAATGCCTGGCATGAAGATCAAGGTGCCATCAAATGGTAAAGCAAGTAAAGAAGTAGTGGTAAAAGAAACGGTAGTAAAAGAATCGGTGGTTGAGCATCCTTATGTAGAGCAGAAACCTAAAATGCAGTTTCAGCCAATGCCGATGCCCATTCCGCAGCAAAAACCAATTATGATGCAGCCGGAGATTGATATTCATCAAACATATAACCTGCAGCTGCACCAATCTCAGCCGCAGTACCATCAGCAGCCAATTCAAATGCCGATGCCTCATATGCCTTTACCGGAGCTTCCCAAAGCCCCTTCGCCTAAAAAAGAAGTGAAAAAAGAAGTAAAGCAAGAGACGAAAAAAGAAATGAAAGAAAAGCCTGCCGTAGAGGGAGTACAGCAAGGGATGCCGCAAATGCCGGAAGATTGTCAGCCTGTAACGCCTATTATGCCGGGAGATGGCTTTGACTATCCGTTTCCTCACCCTATGGGCATGCCTCAAGTTCAGGGAGCCCAGATGATGCCGCATCCACATCACGAAATGCATAATGATCACGGAATGATGCCCTCTCCTCAGGTTCAAGGTACGCAAATGATGCCGCATCCACATGATTGCATGGAAATGCCTCAATGGAATCCTCAGCAGACTGCAGGAGCGGGCCAGCATATGAAAAAACCATGCGGCTGCGGAAATCAAATGCATCATCCGCACCATATGCACCAGATGAATCCATGGGGCCAGCAGATGCCATATGGCAATAACCCGCATATGGGAGGCTATGGACCTGGAATGAATCAGCCTTTTATGGGAATGGGCAATATGCCTATGGGCCAGCCTGAACAGAATGGAGTTCAGGGCATGATGTACGGTCAAGGAATGGATCCTGGCATGAATGGTCAGGGAACGAATGGAATGATGATGAACGGCCAGGGAATGGATCCTGGGATGATGATGAACGGCCAGGGAATGAATGGAATGATGAACGGTCAGGGAATGGATCCTGGAATGATGATGAACGGCCAGGGAATGAATGGAATGATGATGAATGGTCAGGGAATGAGTCCTGGAATGATGAATCAAGGTCCTGGAATGATGAACAGTCAGGGGTTTGAGCCATACGGAATGCCGGGAATGAATCCGGGCATGATGCAGCCAATGCCGCGTTTTTATGAAGAAAAAGACGAAGGTAAGTAACATAGATTTTCCAATCAAGAAGACGATCCCTTCGTCTTCTTTTTACATACAAAAAACGGTATTAATTGGACAGGTGACAAAGGAATGAACCTTATCATTTTATCAAAAGCTATCCATAAACAAATGGAGGGCAATCAAATGAAAAAATATGCAGGACTATTATTTTTCATGTTTATTATGTCAGGCTGTTATTCAGATTATCAAGGAGCAGATCCTCACCAGAAGCCGCCTGTACTCTCAAGAGAAAATGACCGGTTTGATCAAAATGAAGATCGGGATATCAAGGAGCTGGATGGTTTATGGGTACAGAATTCAGGAGCAAGGGAACAGATCCATCAAGGAGAATTTTCAGATCAGCTGACCAAGCTGGTGGAAAAAATAGACGGTGTGGATTATGTGAAAGTGATCGTTCATGAAAAGGAAATAGCTGCAGCAGTCACCCACTCAAATGATGAAGATGTTGAAACACAAGTATATAACGTGGTGAGAGATCATGCAGGAGATGACTATGAGATTTATGTGTCACAGGATAAAGCAGCGTACCGGGCAGCTCAGGGAGTGGATCGGGGTCTGCGCATAGGCTATGATGAAAAATGGGAACATGAGAACATGGAAGTATTAAAAGAGCTAATGACAAAAATGTCATAATTCAGATGCCTTTTTATGTATAAAGGAGTGATTCTATAGGGACACTACCTTTAAGGAGGTGTTTGAATTGATCAAGCTTGTATCAAATGTACTTTTTGCAGCTTTTGCGCTTTTCCTACTAAATGGATTAACATACCACACTGCTTTTGGAGAAGAAGTACACACCATTTCTGTAACGCTTGAGACCATTTATGAGGATGGAGACAAAAAAGTAGAGACACGAACGGAGGAAGTAATGGCAATGGAGGACTTCTGGGCGAAGTATACAGCCTGGCAGCTTGTCACCATGTCAAAAGAAGAAGTGGTTTTCCGATCACAGGTAGAAGAATTATCCCCGCTGGCTATTTACAGTGGTTACAGTACTATATCACCTTAAAACAGCCGACTCGTGATGCCGGCTGTTTTTTGTTTGAATTAAAATGGTCCCTTAGGTTCTATAATTGCTGAAGAAAACGCAAAGGTCTGTTAAGATAAGAACAGACGTTTTGTTTTTCTGTCACAAATTCATTAAATTATCTTCAGATAAAAATATGATACAATGAAGAATGGACTTGAAGGGACGAATTTAGAAATGTATGAATACATAAAGGGTGAAATCGCATCTATTAGTACAGAATATATTGTGCTTGACCATCAGGGGATTGGCTATCAGCTATTTATGCCTAATCCATTTGTTATGTCCCCAAAACAGGGGAAGCCTGCTCAACTATACATCTATCAGCATGTACGCGAGGACCAGATTTCATTATTTGGTTTTCCTTCGATGGAAGAAAAGCTGCTGTTTATGAAACTTCTCAACGTGTCAGGCATTGGACCAAAAGGAGCTTTGGCGATTTTGGCTTCCGGTGCGCCTGAGCAGGTTATCCAGGCAATTGAAAATGAAAACGAAACCTTCTTAACGAAGTTTCCAGGTGTAGGCAAGAAAACAGCCAGACAAATGATTCTGGATTTAAAAGGGAATCTTCAGGATGTTGTGCCTGACTATTTTCCAAACCTTTTTGCAGATCCTGACCGTAATGTCTTCACTGATAAAAAAGAACTGGAAGAAGCGCTTCTTGCTTTAAAAGCCCTTGGCTACTCAGAGCGCGAGGTAAAGAAATTGGAGCCTGCGCTGCGTAAAGAAACATTAACGACCGACGAATACATTAAAAAAGGATTGCAGCTGATGCTGAAGCTGTCGTAAGGAACCGAAAAAGTGGAGGGGGGACCGAAGAATGGAAGACCGGATTTTATCAAGCGAAGCGGAAGATACCGAAGAACAATCGTTTGAACAAACACTGCGGCCGCAGCTTCTAGAAACGTATATTGGACAGGACCGTGTGAAAAGCAACCTCGAGATTTTTATACAAGCAGCCAGAAACAGGGAAGAAACGCTTGATCATGTTCTTCTCTATGGTCCTCCGGGTCTGGGGAAAACAACCTTGGCATCTGTTATTGCAAACGAAATGGGCGTGAATATGCGTACGACCGCCGGACCGGCGATAGAGCGCCCGGGGGATCTTGCCGCTATATTGTCCTCATTGGAGCCAGGCGATGTACTGTTCATTGATGAGATTCACCGTCTGCCCAGGGCAATTGAAGAAGTTCTTTACCCGGCGATGGAAGATTTCTGCCTTGATATTGTAATCGGCACCGGACCCAGTGCCCGTTCTGTCAGGCTTGATCTTCCGCCGTTCACTCTGGTTGGCGCCACGACAAGAGCGGGGGCCATCTCAGCGCCGCTTCGGGATCGTTTTGGGGTGTTAAGCAGACTTGAATATTATGAAGAAAAAGATTTAATAACCATCGTTGAGAGAACATCGAGCATTTTTAATACCGAAATCGATCGCGAGGGCGCCCTTGAAATTGCCAGAAGGTCCCGTGGAACTCCGCGTATTGCAAACCGCCTGTTAAAAAGAGTGCGGGATTATGCTCAGGTCAGAGCGGAGGGGGCGATCACTTTTCCTATCGCTCAGGAGTCGCTTGAACTTCTTCAGGTAGATCAGCTTGGACTCGATCACATCGATCATAAACTTCTCCTGGCGATCATCGAGCGCTTTAAGGGAGGTCCGGTAGGTCTTGACACCATCGCTGCAAGCATTGGGGAAGAGTCTGCCACCATTGAAGATGTCTATGAACCGTACTTGCTGCAGATCGGATTTTTGCAGCGTACCCCAAGAGGGAGAATGGTGACAGACAGTGTATATCATTATTTTAATATGGAGCTGCCCCAATGACTTTACCTAAAACCATTATGCTGATTGGTGCAGTCCTTCTGGTGGCAGGATTTGTAATGCAATTTATTAAACTTGGCAAATTGCCTGGTGATATTGTTATAAAACGTGAAAACATGACTGTTTATTTTCCGATTGTTACGTCAATTGTAATTAGTGTGATTCTGACAGGAATCTTCTTTCTTATCGGTCGTTTTCGCTAAAGTTAGGAGTAATGAAATTGGATATACAAGATTTTGATTTTTATTTGCCTGAAGAATTAATTGCCCAGGTGCCGCTGCAGGACCGCACATCTAGCCGCTTAATGGTGCTCGATAAAAAGACGGGCAGTATTTCACACGAATCATTCCGCTCAATTGAAGACTATCTTCAAAAAGGGGACTGTCTCGTCTTAAATGACACCAAAGTTCTGCCAGCCCGTTTAATCGGTGAAAAGGAAAACACGGGTGCAGCAATCGAACTGCTTTTGCTGAAACAAATAGAAGGTGATCAGTGGGAAACGCTTGCCAAGCCTGCAAAACGGTTGAAAGTAGGCACGACTGTCGTATTTGGCGACGGTCAGCTGAAAGCAGTCTGCACGGCCATTGGCGAGCAGGGCTCAAGAATAATGGAGTTTATGTATGAAGGAATCTTTTATGAGCTGCTTGATGAGCTCGGTGATATGCCGCTTCCGCCATATATAAAAGAAAAACTGGATGATCGTGACCGCTACCAGACGGTTTTTGCCAAAGAAAGAGGTTCGGCTGCTGCCCCTACGGCTGGACTGCATTTTACAGATGAGCTTCTTGAATCGTTAAAGCGCAAAGGGGTAAATATTGCCTTTATCACTCTTCATGTTGGACTTGGCACCTTCCGTCCGGTCTCTGTTGATTCAATTGAAGAACATGATATGCACAGTGAATATTATCAGCTGAGCGAAGAAACGGCTCAGACATTAAATGCAGTGCGCAATTCGGGTGGAAAAATTGTAACCGTTGGAACGACCTCGACGAGAACGCTCGAAACGATTGCGGATGCTAATGGAAGATTTAAAGCATCGAGCGGGTGGACCAATATTTTTATTTATCCAGGTTACACATTTAAAGCAGTGGATGCTCTGCTGACGAATTTCCATTTGCCGAAATCAACTTTGATCATGCTTGTGAGCGCACTAGCCGGCCAAAATCAAACGCTCGCGGCCTATGAGGAAGCCGTTAAAGAAAAATACCGCTTCTTCAGCTTCGGCGATGCCATGTTAATTAAATAGAGAGGAAGTAACTAAATTGACTGCTATACGTTATGAACATATTAAAACATGCAAGCAAACTGGAGCGAGGCTCGGCATCGTGCATACTCCGCACGGCTCCTTTGAAACACCTGCTTTTATGCCGGTAGGAACAATGGCGACTGTGAAAACAATGTCTCCAGAGGATTTAACCGAGCTTGGCGCTGGGATTATTTTAAGCAACACCTACCATTTATGGCTTCGCCCCGGTCATGATATTATTAAAGAAGCTGGCGGACTGCACAAGTTTATGAACTGGAATAAACCGATTTTAACGGATTCCGGCGGCTTCCAGGTATTTTCTCTTAGCAAGTTTCGCGACATTAAAGAAGAAGGCGTCCATTTTCGAAATCATATTAACGGAGACAAGTTGTTTTTGAGTCCGGAAAAAGCAATGGAAATTCAAAATGCACTTGGCTCTGATATTATGATGGCCTTTGATGAATGTCCGCCTTATCCTGCCGAAGAAAAATACATGAAGGATTCCGTGGAGCGGACGACAAGATGGGCAGAGCGCTGTCTTGAAGCACACTCGCGTCCGCAGGATCAGGGTCTTTTCGGCATTATACAAGGCGGAGAATATGAAGCGCTGCGAAAGCAAAGTGCAAAGGATCTAGTTTCCATGGATTTCCCCGGTTATGCGGTTGGCGGATTATCAGTAGGAGAGCCGAAGGATGTTATGAACAGAGTGCTTGAGTTTACAACTCCATGGATGCCGGAAAATAAACCGCGCTATTTAATGGGGGTAGGATCACCGGATTCATTGATTGATGGAGCAATGAGAGGCATTGATATGTTTGACTGTGTCCTGCCAACAAGAATTGCCCGGAATGGCACGCTTATGACAAGTGAAGGAAGACTTGTCGTGAAAAATGCGAAATATGCCCGTGATTTTGGACCGATCGATCCGAATTGTGACTGCCACGTGTGCAAAAACTATAGCCGTGCCTATATCAGGCATTTGATTAAATGTGAAGAAACGTTCGGAATTAGACTTACTACTTATCATAACCTGCATTTTCTGATAAACTTAATGGGGCAAGTTCGCCAGGCGATTAAAGAAGACCGTCTGGGCGATTTCCGGGAAGAGTTTTTTGAACAATACGGTTTCAATAAGCCGAACGCAAAAAACTTTTAATAGATTGAACGGCAGGAAGGAGGAGTTAAAGCAATATGGAAACGTTGATTACTTTAGTACCGCTTATTTTAATGTTTGCCTTAATGTATCTTTTTTTGATTCGCCCGCAGCAAAAGCGTCAGAAGAAGGTAGTTGAAATGCAAAGCAGCCTTGCAAAAGGTGATAAAGTTGTGACGATTGGTGGCCTTCATGGCATTATTGATGCACTTGACGAAGGACAGGTTATCTTAAAATGCGGCGATGGCAGCCGTCTAACGTACGATCGAAATGCAGTGCGTGAGGTTGTAGACAAGCAAACGGGAATGTAATCCCATATAAAAAAAGCTGGCGAGTGAAAACTCGTCAGCTTTTTTATCAGGCTTTTTCTCCTTTTCCTCCAAAAAGATTCACTCCCGCAATCCCCCCCACAAGAGAGATAAACAATGTGAGTGAGGCATGTAGAATAGACTCAGTCCAGGCTGCCCCTTCAGCGGATAATAGAAACGAAAGTGCGGCCATGATCACGCCAATGATTCCTCCAACAAACAGCCCTTTTACTTTTGAGACAGCGCCGCCCACGATGGAGCCTGTTAAAACTACTGCAAACATAGACCCGTTCAGCCATTTTTCCATCTCAAGTTCTTTCAATGGAGTTAACGCGAGTAAAGTAGCCATAATGATTGAAATGGTGAGAACAGCAATGGCAATGACGATTACCCCATACGTAATTCCTTTTCCGATCTTAAGCCATTCAGACATATCCATCCTCCTGTTCTTTTGTGTAAGGATCTGCTAAGCAGGTCATACTAAATGATAAAAAGCTGTGTTTGAGAGGGTGTGGCCATTGGCGGAGGAATATATTTTGGTTGGAATTAGAACCGTTATCTTATATGGCCTTGTCCTGCTTATTTTTCGATTAATGGGCAAGCGTGAAGTGGGGGAACTGAGCTTATTGGATCTTATTGTTTTTATGATGATTGGTGAAGTAGCTGTTTTTGCGATTGAAGATCCTTATGTCAATATGTTTAAAGCTGTTTTTCCCATGCTTTTGCTCATGTCTCTTCAGGTTCTGCTTTCCTGGTTTTCATTAAGAAATAAGTCGTTTAGGGATTTAGTGGACGGCAAACCCTCTGTCCTAATTAGAAACGGACAGTTAATGAAAGACGAAATGCGCAGAAACCGTTACAACATTGATGACTTAATGCAGCAGCTGCGTGAAAAAGAAATTTTCAATCTGCATGATGTGGAATTTGCCATTCTTGAACCGTCCGGGATTCTCACCGTTTTGAGAAAAGGAAGAAAAGAAGGTGAATTGTCTCTTCCACTTGTCATGGACGGTATAATACAGAAAGACCATTTATCCAGCATACACAGAGATGAACAATGGCTTAGGGCTGAGCTGAAAAAAGAAGGATATGATCAATTGGATAAAATATTCTTTTGTTCATTTGAGGACGGAAAATGGTATGTCAGCACGGGACAATAAATTTATCCTTTTTTTCTCCAGCTTGAAAAAAATGACCAATCCTCTTGTTTAATGACATTTAAAAAGCGCCCCAGAACTAGATAGATTCCAATCAGGATCACCATTGTGATAAGCGGGTGCATGAAATAATCAGGAAGAAGTGAAGAAAAAAGCTTTTTTTCAAGTACATACATGCAGAGCATCAACAAGGCAACGGCTCCATATTGTGCGTAAGGGATTTTGATCGGTACAAGCTTTCTCATAGTGAAAAAATGAAGCAGTGTAACCATTACCAGCCCCACCATAATGCCAATAGCCGCCCCGGTTATCCCCATACCGGGCTGCAGCATTAATGCAGCCATTACGACAAGCTTTACTACAGCACCAATCAGACTGTTCATCATGGCCGCACCAGCCGCATCGTATGCCTGGAGAACTGCATGAAGAGGGCCCTGGTAGTAATAAAAAATAAACAGCACTGCCATAAAGTGCAGCAGGTTTGCACCATTAGTGGAATGATAGAGAGCCTCAAGAAGGTATGTCCCATGTGTCAGCAGAAGAATTGAAAAAAGTCCGCCGGTCACAAGCGAAATTCTCAGTGCCTGCTGAATCCGGTGCTCGACGGTTACAAACTGATTTTTTGCTTTCGCTTCACTAATTGCAGGAACCAAAGCTGTGCTGAGTGAAACGGTGATAAAAGAAGGCAGCAAGAGCAGCGGCAGTACAAAACCGGTCAGCATCCCGTATTCTTTTGTGGCAAATGCAGCTGTGAAGCCCACCATTGTCAAACATTGCATCACGAGTATCGGTTCTAAAAACCAGGCGATCGATCCAATCATCCGGCTGCCGGTGGAAGGAAGGGCAATGCTGAGAAGCTGCTTTGCAATGGTTTTGCGTGGAGGCTGCCCCCCGTTCCCGGCTTGAATGTGTATTTTTCTTCTGGAATAAACAAAGTGAAGGTACAAATAACCAAGCGATAATAACTCCCCGCCGATTGAGGCAAGCATGGCACCGGCAGCAGCATATTCAATGCCCATTGGCAAAAGCATTCCAACGAGTATGTAAAGCAGGACAAGGCGGATAAGCTGTTCAATGATTGACCCGACTGCCGTGACACCCATTTGCTGTTTCCCCTGAAAGTACCCTCTTAGTACAGCTGAAAATGCAGCAATAGGCACAACGGGAAGAATGGCGACGAACGGCCAAAAGGTTCTGTCATCTGCAAATAATGTTTCCGTTAGAAATGGAGCAAGTAAAAACATCACTGGAGTAAAGGTCAAAGCAAGAGTACCCGTGATTATGAGGGAAACGTTCAGGATTCGCTGGACAACCTGTTCATCTCTTTTTGCCGTCGCTTCAGATACATATTTTGCGATTGCAACAGGAAGACCGAGCTGTGTAATCGTAATGACAAGCATTAATGTAGGAAAGGTCATCATATAAAGACCGACGCCTTCTTCGCCGACCATTCTTGCAAGCACCATACGATGGATGAACCCCAATACTTTCGTCAGCATAGCTGCAAAAATAAGAATCAAGGTTCCTCTTATAAATGTAGACAATTGGCAATCCACCTTCTCAAAGAGAACTTTTTTCGGTACAATTAACCATATGCTCGTAATAGGACAGCCTATGACGAAAATATAAAGATAGGCCAATTTATAGGGGGAGAAAAATGGATAAACATACTTCATTTGAAGAAGTGGTCGTTCAATTAGGACCTGCACTTAGCAGTAAAAGGGAAGAACTTCATCTATATGGTTACGATTCTGTGACAGAACAAGCCCTTTGGCAGTACCTGGTGCAGAAAAAATGGAGGAAGTGTAATGATGAAATTCCCCTTTATGCAGTGGTAAATGACATTCTTACTATTAAGGCCGGAGATTATATGAACTGGACGACGCGCAATGAATACAAGACTTCTTCACAAAATGTGGAGTTAAATGAAGAGGAGCTTCATTTGTTGCTGCACGGTGAACAGGAGTTAGACGAGAATAAAGATCAGTCATCAGAACACGAATCTGAAAGCCATTGACACCCAATAATAAGTAATTCATAATAAATCTGTTGCTAAAATTCGGATAATTTTTCTCTAGTATGGATTGATTAAAAAATGAATTTCATAGCATTTTTAACGAACAGCTAATGTGCATTTAAACTTGAGGAGGACTTATACATAATGGTAAAAAGAAGCAGAATCGTCACCTTCATCTTACTGATTGTTTTAATTGGTGGCGCAATGGGGATGACTACCCAGACAATTTTAGGAAATATTAAGCTGGGTCTGGATCTTCAGGGGGGTTTTGAAGTTCTCTATCAGGTTAAAGGAGAGGACGGTGAAGAAGTCCCTCCGGATGTTGTATCAGACACAGCCCAGGCACTTGACCGCAGAGTCAACGTTTTAGGCGTAAGCGAGCCGGTCATTCAAGTTGAAAACGGCAACCGCATACGCGTTCAGCTTGCGGGAGTGGAAGACCAGAATCAGGCAAGAGAAATCCTCTCTACAGAAGCAAACCTTACATTCCGTGATGTAAATGATAACGAAATGCTCAGCGGGTCTGATTTAGTAGAGGGAGGATCTACACAGACATTTAATGAAGAGAATCAGCCAATCGTCCGATTGGAGCTGCAAAGCGGACAAAAGTTTGCGGAAGTAACACAGGAAGTTCTTGAAATGGGACCGCCAAACAATAAGCTGGTCATCTGGCTGGATTACGAAGAAGGAGATTCCTACGCTGAAGAAGCCGGTAAAGAAGAGCCGAAATTTATTTCAGCACCGAATGTATCTGAGGTTATTTCAACCACTACACCTGTTATTGAAGGCAGCTTTACTCCTCAAGAAGCTCAGGATTTAGCAGATCTGCTTAATGCAGGTGCACTTCCTGTTGAACTGGAAGAAGTGTATTCCACTTCTGTAGGTGCTTCCTTTGGCTTAATGGCAATGGATCAGACAATATTAGCCGGTATTATCGGCATCTCATTGATTTTCCTTTTTATGATCGCTTTTTACCGTTTCCCAGGCTTAATTGGTGTTCTTACACTATCCGTTTACATTTACCTGATCTTATTAATTTTTGATTGGATGAATGGTGTCCTGACGCTGCCGGGTATTGCGGCACTGATTCTTGGTGTCGGGATGGCGATAGACGCCAATATTATCACCTACGAAAGAATTAAAGAAGAATTGAAAGTCGGCAAGCCTGTTCGTCAGGCATACGAAGAAGGAAGCAAATCCTCTTTATGGACGATTTTTGATGCGAATATTACAACCTTATTAGCTGGAATAGTACTGTTTTACTTTGGAACAAGCTCAGTAAAAGGATTTGCGACCATGCTGTTAATCAGTATAATTGTAAGTTTTGTTACTGCTGTATTTGGAACTCGTCTTTTCATGAGTCTTTGGGTCAGAAGTAAATTCCTTGACAATAAAAAAGGCTGGTTTGGCGTAAAGGCTTCTGAAATTAATGATTACAATGAAGAGGTAGATTCACTGGATTTGCCTACTAGATTTGACCGTTTTGATTTTGTTCGCAGCCGGAATAAATTTTTCGCCTTATCCGGTGTGCTTATTGTGGCAGGGCTGGCGGTTCTAATTATATTCCGCTTAAATCTCGGTATTGATTTCACGAGCGGTACGAGAATGGATGTACTTGCGGATACGTCGCTCACTGAAGAGACCGTTGAGGAAGACTTGGCTGAAATTGGACTTGAGGCGAGCAGCATTGTGATATCCGGTGAAAATCAGGAAACTGGAGTCGCAAGGTTTACAGAGTCACTGGATCAGGAAGAAATTGCAGAGTTGAAGACATATTTTCAAGACAAGTATGGCTCTGATCCAAATATATCTACAGTAGATCCAATTATAGGGAAAGAGCTGGCTCAAAACGCGATATACGCAGTTGCCATTGCCTCGCTTGGAATTATTTTGTACGTTTCAATTCGATTTGAGTTATACATGGCTCTTGCATCCGTGATCGCCCTCGTTCATGACGCATTTTTCATTATCGCTGTTTTCAGCATTCTGCGTCTTGAAGTCGATATTACCTTTATAGCGGCCGTGCTGACGATTATTGGTTATTCAATTAATGATACGATTGTTACGTTTGACAGAATTAGAGAAAACTTAAGAAAACTGAAGCTGGTGGAATCAAAAGAACAGCTGGCTAAAGTGGTCAATCAGTCACTCCGTCAGACACTGGGCAGATCGGTTAATACCGTTCTGACAGTCGTTCTGGTCGTTGTTGCAATGATTTTCTTTGGAGCCACTTCCATTCTGAATTTCTCTATTGCCCTGTTAATCGGTTTAATCGCAGGAACCTATTCTTCTGTTTTTATCGCCACTCAGTTCTGGTATGTACTGAAAAAACGCGAATTGAAGAAAAAAGGTTCGTTAGTTACGTATAAAGAGAAAAAAGAATGGTCAGATGAGCCAGTTGTGTAATGTGTAGTAGCAATATGGGTTGAGCTGAGCGAAAGATGTCGGCTTGCTGCAGGATATGACGGTTGCTTGAGACCCCTTAAGGCTAAGCCCGAGGAGAGTGGTTTCATGCAGCTGTCCCTGCGAATAACACACGCCTGAAGGCAGTGAACCGCACAAAGAAGGAACCTGAGGCAGTTGTCTCAGGTTCTTCTTAATTTCAGGCTAGGGCTTTGCTATCAGAGGATTAGTAATTTAGAAATAAGGGTAATTTACCTGTATCCAAGTATTATTAAGAAAGGGGGACATGCTATGAAGTTTCAGTGGGTATTGATTTTAGGAATTATATTTGCTCTTCTAGTAGCAATTTTTGCTGTTATTAATGTCGATCCTGTAACTGTAAATTTTGGTTTTGCTGAAACAGAAATGCCTTTAATTCTGGTTATTTTAGGCTCCGTTTTAATGGGGGGACTAATTATTGGATCAGTCGGCCTCTTCCGTTTATTTGTTACTCAGCGGAAAGTGAAGCATCTTGAAAGTGAAAACCTGAAATTGAACGAGCAGCTGGCGAAAGCAGAAGAAAATCGTACAGAACCGCTTCCTTCGCGCACAGATTACCGCAGAACAGCGCCTGATGGATCAGGAGAATAATAACTGCAAAAAAGAGGCTGGGGCATAACTAAAAGCCTTAGAGAAAGTAATATAATGTACCGTAAGTATAAGGTGAGCGTAGCGGAAGGTTTCGACTCCTGCAGGACTTGACGGCAAGCAGAGACTCCTATAGGCAGAGCCTTGAGGAGGGCTCAGCGCCGTCCCTGCGGAAAGCGTCCACCTGAAGCAAAGTGAACCGGTTGTAGAGCTTGAGACATTTTTGTCCCAAGCTCTTTTATTATGGAAAGGAGTGACCATGGCTCATTGAATAGGAGGTAAACCTGCTGTATAATGAAGAACGCTAAAGAGGTGAGAAAATGTTACAATCTAAAACAAGATGGAATATTCATCCCATTAATAATGAACATGTCCTTACACTACAAGAAGCTCTCGACATACCGGCTGTTGTAGCTCAATTGCTTGTTCAGCGGGGAATCACGGCTGTTGAAGAAGCAAAATCGTTTTTATATGTTGAAAGCCAGTCTTTTTATGACCCATTTCTGCTATTAGGAATGGAACAGGCTGTTGAACGAATTAAACACGCTGTTACTAATCAGGAGCTCATCATGGTCTATGGTGATTACGATGCCGATGGAGTTACGAGTACTTCGGTTATGCTGAGCGTGCTGCAGGAAATAGGGGCGAATGTTGAATTCTACATACCAAACCGCTTTACAGAAGGATACGGACCAAATGAGGATGCGTTTCGATTTGCAGCCGAGCAGGGAGTATCATTGCTGATCACAGTAGATAATGGCATCTCAGGCATTAAGGAAGCACAGGTATTAAAGGAGCTTGGAGTTGATTTAATTATCACCGATCACCATGAACCGGGTCCAGAGCTGCCAGAAGCGCTTGCCATTATTCATCCTAACCATCCGAATGGAAGCTACCCCTTTAAAGAGCTGGCAGGTGTTGGAGTAGCATTTAAAGTGGCGCATGCCCTATTGGGAAAACCGCCCGTTCATCTCCTTGACCTTGCAGCCATTGGAACGATCGCAGATTTAGTTGCGCTGCGGGATGAAAACAGGCTTCTGGTGAAAAAAGGGTTACATGAGCTGCGCCAAACCCGCCGTAAGGGAATTCAGGCACTTTGCAAAATTGCAGGTGCTTCATTGGCAGAGCTGAATGAAGAATCCGTTGGTTTCGTAATTGGACCGCGGTTAAACGCAGTTGGAAGGCTTGCGGATGCTGATCCTGCTGTCGAACTGCTGATGACTGAAGAGATGGAAGAAGCAGAAGCACTCGCACAGGAAATTGATCAGATAAATAAAGAACGTCAGACCATTGTCAGTGATATTACAAAAGAAGCAATTGAACAAGTTGAAAATTTATATCCCCTCGAAGAAAACCGGGTGCTTGTTATCGCTAAAGAGGGCTGGAACCCGGGTGTAGTCGGTATTGTAGCTTCAAGATTAGTAGATCGCTATTATCGTCCCGTTATTATGCTGTGTCTGGACCCTGATGGAAATAAAGCAAAAGGTTCAGCTAGAAGCATTGAAGGGTTTAATATGTTTGAGGAACTGTCACGTAATCGTGATATACTTCCGCATTTTGGCGGTCACCCTATGGCAGCCGGAATGACTCTTCCAATAGAACAAGTAGACGAACTGAGGGAGCGTCTGAATCACCAGGCGGGAAAACTTTCAGATGAAGACTTTATTCCCATTACAGCGATTGATACGGTTGCTTCCCTGGAAGAAATTGATTTACATTCAATTTCGCAAGTTCAGCTCCTTGCACCATTCGGGATGAAAAATCCAAAACCGAAAGTTCTGATCGAACAATCATCAGTGACTTCGCTGCGGAAAATAGGAGCAAGCCACAATCATTTAAAACTAACGCTTCAAAAAGATCAGTCTACGCTCGACGGTATTGCTTTTGGTCTGGGAGAAATTGCCGATCATATTTCACCGCTGGCAAAAGTGGATGTGATTGGGGAGCTTTCAATTAATGAATGGAATAATAGCAGAAAGCCTCAGCTTTTTGTTCAGGATATTCAGGTTAATGAGTGGCAGCTTTTCGATGTAAGAGGAATTTCCCAGCCGCAGAGATGGCTTCCGACTCTGCCTGAAGAACGCCAGTTTATTGCATTTGATCCAAAAACAAAAAAAGAGTTTTTGCAGTATATAGACGAGGAACAGATCAAGGTGATAGAAAACCGGGAACAAGCGGCGGAACACTCCATAGATCATAAGCAAATTATACTTCTTGACCTCCCGCAGGATGAAGAACAAATTCTGTCTTTAATTCGCAACGGACTCCCGACCCGGATTTACGTCCATTTTTATCAGGAAAATCCTCAGTTTTTTAGCGGCATGCCTAAAAGAGATCAATTTGCCTGGTATTATGGTTTCCTTAAGAAGAGGCAGTCCTTCGACCTTCATAAAAATGGAGATGCTCTTGCAGGTCATAAAGGATGGACAAGAGAAACGATTAATTTTATGACAAAGGTGTTTTTTGAGCTGGAATTTGTTACAATGAGTGATGGAATCGTTACGGTGAACAATTCTGTTCAAAAACGTGATTTATCCCATTCTCCTGCCTACCAGTCAAAAGAAAGAATGGTTCAGCTGGAGCAGGAGTTGTTATATTCGTCTTTTCAACAGTTGAAAAACTGGTTTGAACAGCACATAGACGGGGCGAAGAGACCTGAGGAGGAAGAAAAGGTATGGACTTAAAGCAGTATGTAACAATCGTGGAAAACTGGCCTAAAGAGGGAATCCGATTTAAAGATATTACGACTCTTATGGACAATGGAGATGCGTATCGCTATGCGACGGATCAAATTGTAGAATATGCGAATGATAAAGATATTGATATAGTAGTAGGTCCGGAAGCAAGAGGATTTATTATTGGCTGTCCTGTTGCTTACGCACTTGGAATCGGCTTTGCTCCTGTCCGGAAAGAAGGCAAGCTTCCGCGTGAAACGGTTAAAGTGGATTACGGACTTGAATACGGAAAAGATGTTTTAACCATTCACCGTGATGCGATTAAGCCTGGTCAGCGGGTTTTAATTACAGATGATCTTCTTGCTACGGGCGGAACCATTGAGGCAACCATCAAGCTCGTTGAAGAACTTGGCGGAGTAGTAGCAGGAATCGCTTTCTTAATTGAGCTCACTTACCTTGATGGGCGTGACAAATTAGAAGGATATGATATGCTTACACTAATGCAATACTAATAAATGATGAGAGTCCCACAATCGGGGCTCTTTTTATATACAGTTTGTGTCGAAATAAGCCGTTTTTACTCCATTCGTCATGAAAAAAAGTCATAATCGCTTTACAGACGAACGATTTTTTTTAATAATAGGTACAATACACAAAAAATTTATTTCAAACGATAAAGGTGATATAGCGTATGGCGAACGAACGAGTACTTACCGCGGATGAAGTGTTCGTGATTGCATCAACTTACATGAACAATAGTCAGGTGGATATAGTGAAAAAAGCATATGCCCTGGCAGCTGAAGCTCATAAGGAACAGTTTCGCAAATCCGGGGAGCCATATATCATTCATCCGATTCAGGTGGCGGGTATCCTGGCAAATTTACAAATGGACCCGTCTACTGTTGCTGCCGGTTTTTTACATGACGTAGTGGAGGATACAGATTACTCCTATAAAGATTTGGCCGAGCAGTTTAGTGAAGAAGTGGCGATGCTTGTTGATGGTGTGACGAAGCTTGGAAAAATAAAATATAAGTCAAAAGAAGAGCAGCAGGCAGAAAATCACCGAAAGATGTTTATCGCAATGGCGCAGGATATCCGGGTGATATTAATTAAGCTCGCTGACCGTCTTCATAATATGAGAACGTTAAAGCATATGCCGGTTGAAAAGCAGATTCGCATTTCAAATGAAACACTTGAAATTTTTGCCCCTTTAGCGCACCGGCTTGGAATTTCAACGATTAAGTGGGAGCTTGAGGATACTTCTCTTCGCTATTTAAATCCGCAGCAATACTACCGAATCGTTAATTTAATGAAGAAAAAACGCAATGAGCGTGAAGAATATGTAGAAACGGTCATCCGGGAAATTAAGGACCAGGTGACCGATGTTAATATAGATGCAGATATCTATGGACGCCCCAAGCATATTTATTCCATTTATAAAAAAATGGCGATGCAAAATAAACAATTTAATGAAATCTATGATCTGCTTGCAGTCAGAGTCATCGTAAGCAGCATTAAGGACTGCTATGCAGTTCTCGGCATCATCCATACGTGCTGGAAGCCAATGCCTGGAAGATTTAAGGACTACATTGCCATGCCAAAGCCTAATATGTATCAATCTCTTCATACGACCGTCATCGGCCCTAAAGGAGATCCCCTTGAAGTTCAGATTAGAACATCGGATATGCACCGCATTGCAGAGTTTGGTGTCGCGGCGCACTGGGCTTATAAAGAGGGAACAATTGTAAGTGAAGACAATAAGGCATCAGTTGAAAATAAACTGACATGGTTCCGCGAAATTCTTGAATTCCAGCAGGATTCTTCCGATGCAGAAGAATTTATGGATGCTCTTAAGTTTGATCTTTTTTCTGACATGGTCTATGTGTTCACACCAAAAGGAGATGTGATGGAACTGCCGGCTGGCTCTGTTCCAATTGATTTTGCTTACCGGGTCCATTCAGAAATCGGCAATAAGACCATTGGTGCAAAGGTGAACGGTAAAATGGTTCCGCTTGATGCCACCTTAAAAACGGGCGACATTATTGAAATCATGACGTCGAAGCATTCGTACGGACCGAGCCAGGACTGGCTGAAAATTGCCCAAACCTCCCAAGCAAAGCATAAAATCAAAGCATTCTTTAAAAAGCAGCGCAGAGACGAAAACATGGATAAAGGCCGGGATATCGTCGAACGGGAAATCCGGTCGCTTGAATTTAATCCTAAAGAAGTACTGACAGAAGAAAATATCAAAAGAGTTTCAGAGAAATTCAACTTTACAAATGTGGAGGATATGTATTCTGCTGTAGGATACGGCGGAATTACGGGAGTGCAGATTGCCAACCGCTTAACCGAAAAGCTCAGAAAGCTCCGTGATGAAGAAGATACACTTGAAAAAGCAATGGCGGATATTAAGCCTCCTTCTCACCGAAAAAAACGCGAGGCGGGAGTAACGGTAAAAGGAATTGATAATCTGCTGGTACGTTTATCTAAATGCTGCAGCCCTGTGCCGGGAGATGATATTATCGGCTTTATAACACGAGGCAGGGGAGTTTCTGTACACCGGACAGACTGTCCTAATATACAGGATGATGCAAATGCGAATGCACGGCTCATTCCAGTTGAATGGGAGGGCACCCCGCAGGACAAAAAAGAATATAACGTGGATATTGAAATATCCGGCTATGATAGACGAGGGCTTTTAAATGAGGTACTGCAGGCGGTAAATGAAACGAAAACAAATATTTCAGCTGTGAGCGGACGAACTGACCGCAATAAAATGGCTACAATTAATATGTCCATTATGATTAAAAATGTAAATCATTTGCAGCGTGTGGTTGAACGAATTAAGCAAATTTCAGATATCTACTCCGTTCAGCGGATTGTGAACTAATGACCGGAGGGGGATGTAAGGATCATGAAAGTCGTTCTGCAAAGAAGTAAGCAGGCATTTGTCTCTGTAAATGGAGAAGTTACAGGGCAGATTGATAACGGTCTCGTTCTTTTAATAGGAATCACCCATGAGGACGGGGAAAAGGAAGCAGCCTATATGGCAGAAAAAATAGTGAATCTTCGAATTTTTGAAGATGACAGCGGGAAAATGAATGAGTCCCTGCTGGATCGAGGCGGTCAAATTCTATCTATTTCCCAGTTTACTCTATATGGAGAAACAAAAAAGGGGAGAAGACCCAATTTTATGGGTGCTGCGAAGCCTGACCATGCTGAAAAAGTATATAATTTGTTCAACAGTTTACTTGAGCAAAAAGGTGTGATCGTGGAAAAAGGCGTATTTGGAGCCATGATGGACGTGTCTCTTGTGAACGATGGTCCCGTTACATTAATAGTGGAAACTCCTTAAAAACGTAAGTAAAAAGGAACCGCCAGCACTCCCAAAAGGGGCCAGGCGGTTCCTTTTTCATTCAAAATAGTCTACAACTCCATTATAGATACCGGTTGCTGCGATTTCTCTAAACTGATCATTCGTGATGACTGCTTCTTCTGAAGGGTTGCTGATATATCCTAATTCAAGAAGAATGGCGGGAATGGAGTTTTCCCTCAGCACTAAGTAATTGCCGAACTGCACGCCGCGGTCACGCAGATTTAATTGTTCCTGAAGTCCGGTGTGAACGGATTGGGCAAAAGACTGATCCATATCTCCGTAGTAATAAGTCGTATATCCGCGAACGCTCCTGTCATCTATTGAGTCATAATGAATCGATATAAATAAATCTGCGTCGTTTTGCTGTGATGAAGCTACACGGGTGTGCAGATCAATATATCTGTCGTCCTGTCTGGTCATAATGACGTTGGCACCGGTGCTTGAAAGTTTATGATACAGGATTTCAGCCGTTCTAAGCGTCAACGATTTTTCATAGGATCCGCTTGCACCAACTGCCCCGCTGTCCCGTCCTCCATGACCGGCATCAATGACGATCGTAGCTTCTTCTAGAGAGGCTGCAGGGAGATCCGCCCCTTCTTCCTGTGCATCTTCTTCAGTTATCTCTTCTGGTTCTTCTTCTGCCGGGTTTTCTGCAGCTTCTTCTGTAGAAACAATCCAATTGGCTATAAATCCTGAGGAGCCATCATTAAGTTCAATTTCAAACCATTCCCCATTTTGAGATACAGCTGTATACTGTTCACCTGAGTTGACTCGTGCAACAACCTCCGATTGAACAGACGGCATGCTTCGAACATTCGATCCGTTGTATAAAACTGTTAACCGACTGCCGTCATCCGTGGAAGCATCCACGGAGGTTACCGTTCCGCCGGGTTCTGTATACCAGCTGGCGATCCAGCCTTCTTCTCCGGAGGGCGAAGCAATTTTAAACCAGTCCCCGGATCGCTCTTCAATCATAAAAGATTCTCCATAGTTCACTGTTGATAAAGGGCTGCCTGCATGACTAGGTTCTTCTCTTACAGTTAATGCGTCCACCATAATGGTGATGACGGCATCTTCAACGCCTGCATCCCCATTTAAGGCCTGCTGATCAGTCTGTGCTGAAGGTGTATTTGCCTGCACATAAGCAGAACTGACCCAGCCGTTTAGTCCATTTCCTTCAATATGATACCATCCATACTGTTCTTCAATGATTCTGACGCTGTCTCCCTGGTTCAACGACCCGATCACCGTTCCGGTTGATGAGAAATCATCCCTCACATTTAACCGGTCAACTGAAATCGTTGCCATCTCAGAGCTGTCTGCAGCGTCGGATCCAGGTAAATCTGTTTCGGCAGTGACCTCGGACAAATAGTCTGAGGTCACCCAGCCATTTGTGCCATCCTGCATTATAATTTCTGCCCAGCCGCTTTCTTCTGAAACGATATCAACCTCTTCTCCATGCTGAAGAGATCGAACGATGCTTTCATCTGTTCCAGGTCCGCTTCTTACTCGTAATTGATCCGCCGTAACTTTTGCAATTTGAGAGGAAGCCGCTGCTTCAGGTTCTGCCGATTCCTGCTGTACCGTCAGCCATTCAGCGACCCAGCCTTCTTTTCCACCGGAAAGTCTGAGCTTAAGCCATCCATACTCTTCATCCAGAATTTCATATGTATCCCCATCATTTGCTGTTGCAACAGTCGCATAAGCAAGTCCGGGCCCTTCTCTCATGTTTACATGATCCGAGGCAATAACAGCACTGTTGCTTGTTGCAAGAACCGTTTCAGCCGGAAGTGAAAAAGAAGCAAACAGAACGCTGGCCAAAATGGAACCGATCAGTTTCATTCACAACACCTCTCTGTTTTGTCTTTCCTCTATCTTATACTGATGAAAGGTATCCGTCATTAGAAAATTCAAATAAAAAGTCTTTTCATTTAAGCTTGACAATCATGTGGCGGCTTATTATGATTGATTACATTATAAAAAACGTAAAACAACCAATGATGGGGAACAGTAAATAAGAATACGCATGAACAGAGAAAAACCGCCAAGGCTGCAAGCGGTTTTGCATGACGACTTATTGAATGAACACCCCGTAGGTTCAATTCTGAAAAGGTCTCTTAGTAGGAACTGACGTATGCAGGCGTTAACTGCCTTGAGTGGAAGCTTTTTATGCTTCAATTAGGGTGGCACCACGGGAATAAACTCCCGTCCCTTGTTTTAGGACAAGGGACGGGAGTTTTTTGTGTTCATATTTTCCGGTCTTTGTCGATCGTTTAATCCGAATTGATAGTTGAAGGAGGAAATTTCATGTCTATTCAAATTCCAAGAGGCACACAGGATATTCTTCCTGGAACCGTTGAAAAATGGCAGTACATTGAAAAAGTGGCGAAAGAACTTTGTGAGCAGTATCAGTATAAAGAAATCCGCACGCCTATGTTTGAGCATACAGAATTGTTTGAACGTGGTGTAGGGGATACGACAGATATTGTCCAAAAAGAAATGTACACCTTTCAGGACCGTGGCGAAAGAAGCTTGACGCTTCGTCCGGAGGGAACAGCAGGAGTCGTTCGTTCCTTTGTTCAGCATAAACTGTTCGGCCAGGTCAATCAGCCGGTCAAATTATTTTACAACGGCCCTATGTTCCGTTATGAACGGCCCCAGGCTGGCCGCTTCAGACAATTTGTTCAATTCGGTGTTGAAGCAATTGGCAGCGACGATCCTAGCATTGATGCAGAGGTGATCTCGCTTGCTATGGAACTGTATACGCGTCTTGGCTTGAAAAAGCTGAAGCTCGTGATTAACAGTTTAGGTGATACAGAAAGCCGGATTGCCCACAAAGAAGCATTAATCAATCACTTTAAACCGAGAATCAACGAGTTTTGTCACGATTGTCAGATGCGTCTTGAAAAAAATCCTCTTCGAATATTGGATTGCAAAAAAGACCGGGATCATGAATTAATGGCAACTGCGCCTTCACTTGCTAATTACCTGAATGCAGAGTCCTCTGCTTACTTTAATAAGCTGCAGCACTACTTGACCTTGATGGGGATTGAATTTGAAGTAGATTCAAATCTTGTAAGGGGGCTGGATTACTACAACCACACTGCATTTGAAATTATGAGCAGCGCAGAGGGCTTTGGCGCCATTACTACACTATGCGGGGGAGGCAGATACAATGGGCTGTCAGAAGACCTCGGAGGCCCGAGTGCACCAGGAATCGGATTTGCTTTAAGCATCGAGCGTCTGCTGTCTGCTCTGGATGCAGAGAGCATCGAGCTGCCTGCTGAAACTTCCCTGGACTGTTACTTTGTCACGATGGGTGAACAGGCAAAGGATAAAGCCGTTGAACTGACCTATAAAGCAAGAAAGCATAATTTGAGTGCTGAGATGGATACATTAAATCGCAAAATGAAAGCACAACTTAAAAGCGCAGATCGTTTGAAGGCAAAATTTGTAGCCATTATTGGAGAAAATGAACTCAGTGAAGGAGCGGTTGTCGTGAAAAATTTAGAGAGCGGCACGCAGGAAAACGTTCCATTTGAACAATTATTTGATTATTTAACGCAATCTTAAGGAGGAAAATCAATGTTTGGACGATCATTTTATTGCGGGGAAGTACCCGCCTCAGCGATTGACGAAAAAATAGTTTTAAAAGGATGGGTGCAAAAGCGCCGTGACCTTGGTGGTCTGATTTTTATTGACCTGCGTGACAGAACGGGCATTATTCAAGTTGTGTTTAACCCTGCTATTTCAGAAGATGCCTTAAAAAAGGCGGAAGCCATCCGCAGCGAATATGTGCTCAGCATTGAAGGAACCGTTCAGGCAAGAGAAGCCGGCACTATAAACTCCAATATTGCTACAGGGACAATTGAAGTTCACGCTACAGAGGTGACTGTCATCAGTGAAGCGAAAACACCTCCTTTTGCCATTGAAGATAAAACAGAAGTAGCAGAAGATATTCGCTTAAAATACCGGTACCTAGACCTGCGCCGTCCTGTTATGACCGAAACCTTCAAAGTGCGTCACAACATTACGAAGTCGATTCGCCGCTTTCTCGACGATGATCAGTTTATAGAAGTGGAAACGCCAGTATTGACGAAAAGTACACCTGAAGGCGCACGTGACTATCTGGTTCCAAGCAGAGTGCATGAGGGGGAATTTTACGCTCTTCCGCAGTCGCCGCAATTATTTAAGCAGCTGCTTATGGTCGGTGGATTTGATAAGTATTATCAAATTGCCCGCTGCTTCAGAGACGAAGATCTGCGTGCTGACCGGCAGCCTGAATTTACGCAAATTGATATTGAAACAAGCTTTATGAGCCAGGAAGAGATCATGGAAATGAATGAAAATATGCTTTCAGTCATGATGAAGGACGTCAAAGGTATAGACATTGCACTTCCTTTGCCGCGAATCACCTACAGCGAAGCGATGGAGCGGTTTGGTTCTGATAAGCCCGACACGCGCTTTAAAATGGAACTAATTAATTTATCCGAGTCGATGGGAACTTCAGGGTTCAAGGTCTTCAGCGGTGCAGTTGAAAATGGAGGCCAGGTTAAGGCGATAAATGTAAAAGGCGCAGCAGACAGCTATTCAAGAAAAGATATTGATGCACTTGGCGAATTCGTTTCCCGCTATGGCGCGAAGGGTCTTGCATGGCTTAAAACCTCCTCAGAAGGATTTGCCGGACCGATTGCTAAATTCTTTGGAGAAGATGAGATGGCCCGTCTTGCGGCTGAAACAGATGCAGCAGAAGGTGATCTGCTTCTGTTTGTAGCAGATAAAAAACCGGTTGTCGCTGATGCCCTGGGTGCGCTGCGGTTAAAGCTTGGAAAAGAGCTTGGGCTGATTGATCACTCTCTATACAATTTTCTCTGGGTGACAGACTGGCCGCTGCTGGAATATGCAGAAGATGAAGGCCGTTATTATGCTGCCCATCATCCTTTTACAATGCCTGTAAGAGAGGACATTCCGCTTCTTGAAACGGATCCTGCAGCTGTAAGAGCACAGGCATATGATATTGTACTGAACGGGTATGAATTAGGTGGAGGTTCTCTTCGGATTTTTGAGCGCGGGATTCAGGAAAAAATGTTTAAAGTTCTTGGGTTTTCAGAGGAAGAAGCTAAAGAGCAATTTGGATTTTTGCTTGAAGCCTTTGAGTACGGTACACCGCCGCATGGAGGAATTGCACTCGGTCTTGACAGACTTGTTATGCTATTGTCTGGAAGCACCAACTTACGGGACACCATTGCATTTCCAAAAACAGCAAGTGCAAGCTGTGTCTTAACAGACGCACCAGGAGAAGTAAGTGAAGCTCAGCTGGATGAATTAAAGTTATCTTTGAATCTTCAGAATAATAAATAAATTGCCGTTGTTAAAGATTGATCTTTAAGAAAAGGTATGCTATTATTTACAAACAAGGCAAGTCCTGATGTGTACGTTATCTGCTCAATTCGTTTTGACCGAACACTTCTATTATTGGGAGCCTGCGTTTTTCTGCACCGTGCATGCCTTTTGCGAGGACGCATTAAGCAGAAAACAGGGCACCCACCTGCTGAGAGCGGGTTCAAAACAATAGATCTTTAATGAGACGGCACGATTGGGATTTGCCAGCACTTACATACTTTTAAAACCGCCTGATCGTATCGGCGGTTTTTTTATGCTTTTATGAAGGCTCATTGATTTAACAAAGAAAGTAAGCTATCCTTAGTTTCGTTATCCTAAACTAATTTGGAGTTGATTGACATGCTTCACCAATTTTCAAGAAACGAACTTGCTATTGGATCAGAAGGAATTGACCTTCTGAAAGGAAAAACAGTCGCAGTGCTCGGCATTGGCGGTGTGGGTTCATTTGCCGCTGAGGCGCTTGCACGAAGCGGAGTCGGCCGCTTAATTCTCGTAGACAAAGATGATGTAGATATCACAAATGTAAACCGTCAAGTGATTGCACTTCTTTCTACTGTAGGTCAGCCAAAAGCAGACCTAATGAAAACCAGAATTAAAGATATTAATCCTGACTGTGAAGTGATTTCACTGAAAATGTTTTATACAGAAGAAACCTTCGAAGAGTTTTTCAGCCACGGTCTTGATTTTGTAGTGGATGCCTCTGATACAATTTCCTATAAAATTCATTTAATGAAAGAATGCCTGAAAAGAGAGATTCCGATTATTTCAAGTATGGGAGCAGCCAATAAAATGGATCCAACCCGTTTTAAAATTGCAGACATATCAAAAACCCATACAGATCCAATTGCAAAAGTAATCAGAAAACAGTTGCGTAAAGAAGGCATCCCTAAAGGCATTCCCGTCGTTTTCTCAGATGAGAGCCCTATTATTATACGTGAAGAAGTCAGAAAAACGGTTGGCAATGACGAGGCTGCGATAAGAAAAGCTAAAATGCCGCCGTCCTCTAATGCTTTTGTTCCTTCAGTCGCAGGGTTAATCGCGGCGAGCTATGTCATAAATACGCTGTTAAAAGATATCATGATTAAACGCGTCCAATAATCTGTAAACCAGTCCTTAATACAAAACGGACTGGTTTTTTCTTATGCTATGCTCCATTAACAGATGAAAATTGAAACAACTTTTCTAGTTAATCTGTTAGTATAGGTGAAACTTTCTTCCAATTCACACGTAAATTACAAGACAAGCCAAATTAAATGAGAAAAAACAGGAGGGAAGGCATGACTAAAAAATCGATTGTAGAGTTGAAAAATGTCACGAAGGTAATCAAGGGGAAAACCATCATTGATAAAGTTTCGTTTGACGTATACGGAGGAGAAGTGTTTGGTTTCCTCGGGCCTAATGGAGCAGGAAAAACTACCACTATCCGAATGATTGTAGGATTAATGAAATTAACAGATGGTGATGTTCTGATCGAAGGAAAAAGCATTAAAACTGATTTTGAAGGAGCCGTGCGGCATGTAGGGGCGATAGTTGAAAACCCGGAAATGTATAAATTTTTATCCGGCTATAAAAATTTAGTTCACTACGCACGAATGTACAAAGGAATTTCTAAAGAGAAAATTAATGAAGTAGTCAAACTGGTAGGACTTGAAAAACGGATTCACGAAAAGGTGAAAACCTATTCACTTGGAATGCGTCAGCGGCTGGGGATTGCTCAAAGCCTTTTGCACGATCCAAAAGTACTGATCTTAGATGAGCCTACCAACGGACTAGACCCTGCAGGCATTCGTGAAATCCGCGACTACATAAGACGCTTGGCAAGAGAACGGGATATGGCGGTAATTGTATCCAGTCATTTGCTTTCAGAAATGGAAATGATGTGTGACCGCATAGGAATCATCCAAAATGGCAAATTAATTGATGTTCAGTCTATGGACGACTTTGTTTCTACTGAAGGAAAGCTGTTCAAACTTGAAGTAAAAGAGCCTCATGAAGTGAAGAAGAAAGTTCTTACACATCATGCTGAATGGACGGTAGAGGTAGTGGAACAATCACTGGTGATTGATATGACTAAAGAACAAATTCCGGAGCTTATCCGTTTTTGTGTGGCGGAGAATATAGATGTGTACGGTATTTCTCCGGCAGCTAAAACACTTGAAGACAGGTTCCTTGAAGTAACGACAGAGGGAGGACTGGTAAAGCATGGGTAATTTAATCCGCAATGAATGGATGAAGATTCTGCACCGCCCGGGTACATATGTGATGGCTGGACTGCTGATTTTAGCGGTCATCGCTTCAGCTGTTATTGCTCTTTTTATAAATTCCACTTTAGCGACGGATGATGACTGGCGTCAGGTTTTGGAGACGGAGAACGAACAGATTCAAATGACGATCGAGTCGGGTGAAGAAGGCTTTTACACGCCAAGTCCCGAAGGAAAACTAGCCTTAAACGAATATCGTCTTGAAAACGATATCGAACCAAATAACGGTGATTCAATGTGGAGATACATGGAAAATAACTCCTTTATGATTTCATTGGTAGGTTTATTCTCCATTATCGTAGCTTCCGGCATTGTTGCAGGTGAGTTTTCATGGGGAACAGTCAAATTATTAATGATCCGTCCGATTGCCCGCTGGAAAATTCTTTTAGCTAAATTTCTCACGGTTGCGACTTTCGGTCTATCATTAATTGGGATTTTAACTGTCCTGTCATTGATCCTAGGTGCTATATTCTTTGATTCCGGATCAGCAGTTCAACTGACCTTCTCAGATGGAGAAGTAAGGGAAAGCAATATGATTTTCTATCTGATGAAAGTTTACCTGTATAATTCAATCGATGTTATACTCCTTACCACAATGGCATTTATGATTTCAGCTGTTTTTCGCAGCAGCTCTCTTGCGATCGGTATCAGCTTATTCCTTTACTTTGTCGGCGGAACAGCTACGGGCTTTATTGCGATGTACTATGACTGGGCTAAGTACAGTCTGTTTGCCAATACGAACCTGACGATGTATGAAATGGGAATGCCCCTAGTAGAAGGCATGACGATGACGTTTTCCATTATCATGATCTTGATTTACTTCACAATTTTTGTGGCATTAGCGTTTACGGTATTTACTAAACGGGATATCGCCGCTTAAACCACATCATTTCTTTTGAAAAAAAGAGCATGGGACAATATGTCTCATGCTCTTTGATCGGTTCACTGCGCTTCAGGCAGACACTTTCCGCAGGGACGGGGGCTTGAGCCTTTTCAGGGCCTTGCCCTGTAAAGGCTCAGCTTGCCGTCATCTCCTGCAGGAGTCGCCACATTCCGCTCCGCTCACCTCATACTACATATAAATACGTCCAAATTTTTAAATCTTTTTTTAATTCTATCCCACCGTCTTTAAATTTGGCATACCGGGCGAAATCGACTATTTCATTTTTTCATAAATTTGCTTCAATGCCTGTTCAAATTTTCCCGTTGTTTTGGGCTGATAGTAAGCTGCTTTTTTTAATGAATCGGGAAGGTACTGCTGTTTGACCCATCCGTTTGGATAGCTGTGAGGGTACAAATACTCCACACCTCTTCCCATTTCTTTTGCTCCTTTGTAATGGGCATCTTTTAAATGATCCGGCACTGACCCGCTTTTTCCGGCACGAATGTCTCCGAGAGCCGCATCAATTGCGCTGATGGCAGAATTTGATTTGGGTGAAAGACAAAGCTCGATTACAGCATTAGCAAGCGGAATACGCCCTTCAGGAAAACCAAGTCTTTCAGCGGATTCAATTGCTGCAAGCGTTCTTGGCCCCGCTTGAGGACTCGCAAGCCCAACGTCTTCATAAGCAATAACCAAAAGTCTTCTGGCAATAGTCGGCAGGTCCCCGGCTTCAATCAGCCTTCCCAGGTAATGAAGGGATGCGTCCACGTCGCTGCCCCTGATTGATTTTTGAAATCCGCTCATGACATCATAATGAGCGTCCCCGTCTTTGTCGTGAGAAAAACTTTTTTTCTGAAGACATTCTTCTGCAATTTCTGCGGTTACTCTTATGCTGTCATCCTCAGCCAAAGTTGATTTCACGGCAAGTTCAAGCGCGTTAAGTGAGCTTCTTACGTCTCCATTGCTTCCGTGGGCTAATAGCTCCAACGCTTCATCCTCAAGGATTACCTTTTGTTTTCCCAGGCCGCGCTCATCATCTTCCAATGCTCTTAAAATAGCGGTTTTCATATCGTCAGAGGATAATGGATGTAGCTCGAAAATTTGACACCGGCTTCGAATGGCGGGATTAATCGCGTGATACGGATTGCTTGTAGTCGCGCCGATAAGGGTGATCATGCCGTTTTCAAGGTAGGGTAGAAGAAAATCCTGCTTGGTTTTATCGAGGCGATGAACTTCATCGAGAAGCAAAATGACTTTACCGGACATTTTCGCTTCTTGAGCAACGATTTCCATATCCTTTTTATTATTTGTGACGGCATTCAGCGTGCGGAAAGCATACTGCGTGCTGCCTGCTATAGCTGATGCAATAGAGGTTTTGCCAATCCCCGGCGGTCCGTAAAGGATCATGGAGGACAATTGCTTTGCTAAAACCATTCTGCGAATAATTTTGCCTTCTCCCACCAGATGTTTCTGTCCTATCATTTCATCTATCGTTCTCGGTCTCATACGAAAAGCCAGTGGTTTAATGCTCATATGATCACTCCATACTAATAGTCTATCTTATTGCTAATCATAGTAGTAAAACAGTTGAAATGCCAACGATTGCAGTTCTATGCTATAATATCAAAAGTTAAACATCGAGGGGCAGAGGTGGATTTTGTAATGAAAATATCAACAAAAGGCCGTTATGGCCTGACCATTATGATTGAGCTGGCAAAACGATATGGAGAGGGTCCTACCTCTTTAAAAGCAATCGCTAAAACGCACGACTTATCAGAGCATTATCTTGAACAACTAATCGCTCCTTTGCGAAATGCAGGTTATGTGAAAAGCATTCGCGGGGCTTATGGCGGATATATTGTAGCAAAGGAACCGAATGAAATAACTGCAGGAGACATTATTCGGGTGCTTGAAGGGCCGATCTCTCCAGTAGAAGGAATTGAAGACGAAGCGCCTCCTCAGCGGGAATTATGGATGAGAATCCGGGATGCCGTCAAAGATGTACTCGACCACACGACAATAGAAGATCTGGCAAATTACACGGATGAAGGCCAGTCAGATGCTTACATGTTCTACATTTAAAACGGGAGGGAAAAAGAGTGATTCAAATTTATGCAGACCATGCTGCGACAACACCGATGCATCCTGAGGCTGTAAAAGTAATGACAGAAACATTATCTGAGAATTACGGAAACGCCTCAAGCATTCATTCTGTCGGCCGCAGGTCCCGCCACCTTCTGGATGAAGCACGAAGTCAATTAGCATCCAGTATTGGGGCGCATTTTAATGAAATTATCTTTACCAGCGGTGGTACAGAAGCTAATAATCTTGCGATTGTTGGAACAGCAAATGCTCTTAAGGACAAGGGCCGTCATATAATTACAACAAAAATAGAGCATCATGCTGTCCTGCACCCCTGTGAAGCATTGGTTGAGCAGGGTTTTCAAGTTACATTCCTGGATGTGGATGAGGCTGGTCAGATTTCGATCAGTGAATTAAAAAAAGCATTGCGCGAGGATACCATTCTGGTCACAGTTATGTTTGGAAATAACGAAGTAGGCTCCATTCAGCCGATCCGGGAAATAGGCGAGCTGCTGAAGGAGCATCAGGCGTCTTTTCATACGGATGCTGTACAAGCCTACGGACTCGAGAACATAAATGTTGGAGATTTAAACGTTGACATGCTCTCCGTTTCGGCTCACAAAATTAACGGACCTAAAGGGGTCGGTTTTCTTTATGTGAAAAACGGCACACCTCTTTCACCAGGACTTCTTGGAGGGGAGCAGGAACGTAAGAGAAGAGCAGGCACTGAAAATATACCAGCTCTTGCTTCTTTTGCCAAAGCGGTCGAAATTGCATGTAAAGAAAGAGAAGATAAAACAGTGCAATTAAGGTCAGTAAAAAACCATTTGCTGCAAAAGCTAAGCGAAAAAGAAGTCGCTTATGAAGTGAACGGATCTCTTGAGCACTCACTTCCGCATGTGCTAAACTTAAGCATCGCAGAAACAGATGTTGAAGCAATGCTTGTTAATCTGGACCTGGCAGGTATTGCGGTATCCAGCGGTTCTGCATGTACAGCCGGATCTCTTGAGCCCTCGCATGTCCTTTCTGCCATGTACGGCAAAAATGATGAGCGCTTGAAAAATTCTGTCCGCTTCAGCTTCGGACTCGGCAGTACTACAGAAGATGCTGACATAATAGCTGATCAGGTTGCTCTAATCGTAAATCGTTTTAAATAAAGATCAGCTGATGAAATAATAGATAAAGTGGTGAGGAAAATGAAGAAATCACCGAAAGATACCCGTGTAGTGGTAGGAATGTCAGGAGGAGTCGATTCTTCTGTCGCTGCTCTTTTGCTTAAAGAGCAGGGCTATGATGTGATCGGAATCTTCATGAAAAATTGGGATGACACAGATGATGCAGGTGTATGTACAGCAACAGAGGATTACAATGACGTCATTCGTGTTTGCAACCAAATCGGCATCCCCTATTATGCGGTTAATTTCGAGAAGCAGTATTGGGATAAAGTGTTCACGTATTTTCTGGAAGAGTACAAAGCAGGACGCACGCCGAATCCGGACGTCATGTGCAACAAGGAAATTAAATTTAATGCCTTTTTAGAGCACGCGTTAAAGCTTGGAGCGGATTACCTGGCAACAGGCCACTACGCGCAGGTTGAAGAGCGAGATGGAGAAGTTAAAATGCTCCGGGGGCTGGATGAAAATAAAGACCAAACGTACTTTTTAAATCAGCTGACCCAGCAGCAGCTTGCGAAGGTAATGTTTCCGATCGGCGGGATCAATAAAAAAGAAGTACGCAGGATTGCCGAGGAAGCAGGACTTGCTACAGCTTCAAAAAAAGACAGCACGGGCATCTGTTTTATTGGAGAAAGAAATTTTAAAGAATTTTTAGGGCAATACCTGCCTGCTCAGCCGGGGGATATGGTAACGATGGAAGGCAAGAAAGTCGGATCGCATGATGGCTTAATGTATTATACGATTGGCCAGAGACACGGGCTTGGCATCGGTGGTTCCGGAGAGCCGTGGTTCGTACTTGGAAAAGATTTAGAGAAAAATCAGCTTTTTGTCGGTCAGGGCTTTGATCACGAAGCGTTATACTCCCACTCTTTAATCGCGGCTGATCTCAGCTGGACATCAAGTAAAGAACCGGAAGGAACATTCCGCTGTACAGCAAAATTCCGTTACCGCCAGTCCGATCATGGCGTTACGGTTCATATGAAAGACGGCGGTCTGGCAGAGGTGGTTTTTGACGAACCTTCTAGAGCTATTACCCCGGGACAGGCAGTTGTTTTTTACAATGGCGACGAATGTCTTGGCGGAGGAACGATCGATAAAATTTATAAGGAACAAAAGCAGCTTGAATATGTAGGCTGAGGACAGGAATGCTCGGGAACTCTTTTACTTTCGCTCTGAAACTTGAGAAAGAGAGTAAAAGTTTCCCTGAAGCATTCTTTTTTCGTTTCGGTTCAAATGAGCACGTATGTTATACTTTTAAGCAGTATCCTGTTGCTTAAAAAAGAGCTTTAGCAAAGAATTTCACATGATTAAAGCTGGTAACAGAAACAGCAACAGCAGGGAGATGAGTCTTACATGAATTTAAATGAACAAGCCATAAAAAAGTTGCAAGAAGGCGAATATCAGGAAGCCATAGAACTTCTAAATCAGGCGATTGAAGAGAAGCCGGAAGATGAAACAGCTTATATTAATTTCGGCAATGTACTTGCGCAAATGAACGAAACGGAAAAAGCAGAACGCTTTTTTCAAAAAGCGATAATTTTAAACGAAGATGCGGGTCTGGCGTATTATTCTCTGGCAAATTTGTATTATAACGAAGAGCGGTTTTCAGAGAGTGCCCGCCTCTATGAGAAAACACTTGAAAAAGGAGTAGAGGATTCCGACGTTTATTTTATGCTCGGAATGTCCTTGAAAAACGAGGAGAAAGTCAAGCTGTCACTCCCTTATTTGCAGCGTGCTGCAGAGCTTTCACCGGAGGATGCTGAAGCGTATTTTCAATTCGGGCTCGCACTCGCACAGCTTGAAATCGGGGATGAAGCATTAAAGCAGCTAAAGCATGCAGTAAAGCTTAATCCACAGCACGCAGATGCGTTATACAATCTGGGAGTCGCGTATGCAGGATTCCAGGAAGATGCAATGGAAGCCCTAAGCTGTTTTGAGCAGGCGATAGCTGCCCAGCCGGATCATTATTTAGCTTTAAATGGCCGGGAAATTATGAGGCAGGCTTTGGAGTCAAAAGGGTAAGAGCAGGGGGAACACCTGATGAGCAAAGAATCCATGGATTTATTTAACGAAGAAGAGCCGTATATAAAAGGCAGGCATATTGTGACGATCTTTCACAATGAAGACAATATGTATTCAGTCGTCCGCGTACGGGTCGAAGAAACCAATACGTCAAATCAGGAAAAAGAAGCGGTTGTTACAGGACATTTTCCTAAAATGCAGGAAGAAGACACCTATATTTTTCATGGTAAATTTAAAGAACATCCGCGATTTGGGATGCAATTTCTTGCGGATCGGTTCAAAAAGGATCTGCCGCAGACGAAACAGGGGATTGTTCATTATTTATCAAGCGATCTTTTCTCGGGAGTTGGAAAAAGAACAGCTGAAAAGATTGTAGATACACTGGGCGAAAAAGCCATTTCAAGAATCATGAATGATGAATCAGTACTGCACGAGGTCCCAAAGCTTTCGCAGGAAAAGGCAAAGCATATTTATGATGTCCTTATTGAACATCAGGGTTTAGAACGGATCATGGTTCACTTAAATGACTGGGGGTTTGGCCCTCAGCTTTCTATGAAGATTTATCAGCATTATCAGGAAGCTACGTTGGAAATTCTGCAAAAGAACCCTTACGAGCTTGTTTATCACATTGAGGGTGTAGGGTTTGGCAAGGCGGATGAGCTTGGCAGACACCTAGGTTTATCCGGCAGCCATCCGGACCGTATAAAAGCAGCCTGCCTCTTTTGTCTTCAGCAGCTTTCCATGCAGGAAGGCCACGTTTATGCCCAATCAAAAGACCTGCTGATCAAAGTGAAAGAGCTCCTGCAGAAACATCAGCCTGAACAAATAGAATATACCGATATTTCAAATCAGCTGATTGAACTGCATGAAGAAGGAAAGGTCATTGGAGAAGAGAAACGGATTTATCTTCCTTCTCTCTATTTTTCTGAAAAAGGACTTGTTACTAATATTAACCGGCTTCTTTCGCATAAGGAATATGAAGATCAATTTCCGGAGTCTGAGTTTCTACTGGCGCTTGGCAGTTTGGAAGAACGGATCGGGGTTTCGTATGCTGCTTCTCAAAAAGAAGCCATTCAAACCGCACTGACTTCTTCACTCATGATTTTGACCGGGGGGCCTGGAACCGGGAAAACGACTGTAATTAAGGGGATTGTCGAACTGTATTCGGAACTTCATGGTGTATCCCTGGATGTGGATGCATATGGAAGCGAAGAACCGTTTCCAATCGTTTTGGCTGCTCCTACCGGCCGGGCAGCGAAAAGAATGTCTGAATCAACCGGACTCAAGGCAATGACCATTCACCGGCTTCTTGGCTTTACAGGACAGGAAGATATGGAGGATGACGAAGAACGGCTGGTACAGGGCAAGCTTCTTATTGTCGATGAGATGTCGATGGTTGACACCTGGCTTGCTAATCAGCTTTTACAGGCCGTGCCGGATACCATGCAGGTTATTATTGTAGGGGATCAGGATCAGCTGCCATCTGTTGGCCCCGGACAGGTTCTTCAGGATCTTATTCATTCTAAGCTTGTTCCTACCGTGCAATTGACAGATATATATAGGCAGGAAGAAGGGTCTTCCATCATTGAATTGGCCCACCAAATGAAAGAAGGAAAGCTGCCGCAGGATTTAAGAAAGCAGCATGCTGATCGCTCATTTATTGCCTGCCACGCTTCTCAAATGGATGAAGTTGTGGGGAAAATAGTGAAAAATGCAATTAAAAAGGGGTATACGGCAAAAGACATACAGGTGCTTGCGCCGATGTACAGAGGACCTGCCGGCATAGACAGGCTGAACAAAGTGCTGCAGGAACTAATGAACCCCAATCCTGATAAAACAAGAAAAGAACTGCAGTGGGGAGATATTGCGTATCGAATCGGCGACAAAGTCCTTCAGCTTGTAAATCAGCCTGAAAGCCATGTTTTTAATGGAGACATGGGTGAAGTTATTTCCATTTTTTACGCGAAGGAAAATACCGAAAAGCAGGATATGGTGCTGGTTTCTTTTGATGGAGTGGAGGTCACATACACCCGTCAGGATTTAAATCAAATTACACATGCTTTTTGCTGCTCCATACATAAATCACAGGGCAGCGAGTTTCCTATTGTGATCCTTCCTGTAGTAAAAAGCTATTATCGAATGCTTCGAAGAAATTTGCTTTACACCGCCATTACAAGAAGCAAGCGATTTTTAATTATGTGCGGGGAAGAAGAAGCTTTCCGTTTTGGAGTAGAAAGAAAAGATGATACTGTCCGGCTCACTACATTACGCTCGAAACTGGCAGATGAAAAACAAGATTCTCCTGCTGAAAAACCTCATGCACAGGGGATTGAAGAAGCGGATCCTTTGATTGGAATGCAAGGAATCTCTCCGTATGATTTTATGGAGGCTTAAAGATGTTGTGTTTAATGAAGTATGTAAAGCTGCTGAGTCTGTACACATTGGGACTTCAACAAAAATGAATAAGTTTAACAAGTTGAAGCAGCGCAGAGTGGATGAGGTGTTTGATCAAATAGTACTCATCCCGCATAGCATAAATGAATAAAAAAAAGATATAAGGGCAACGATGGGGAGAAAAGATCCTAAAATTGGAGGCTTCTCATGAATTGTCCTTGCTGTAACCATCGTGACATCGGAAAAATAGGAACGAAGCATTATTATTGCAGACAATGCTGTATTGAATTTTTAGTCTATAGAGGCAAGCTTGTATTATATGAAATATCTGAAGATGGGTCGATAGAAAGTTTAAATGACCTGTTCAATGAGGCGGAACTTTTGAGCGAACAAAAATGGATTCACTTATAAAAAAGTGGCTGCCGCGTCTAATCCTTTTCCTGCTGCTGCTGCTTTGCGGGTGGATTTTTTCTTACTTATGGAGATATATACAACCGGTTTTTGCAGGGCTTTGGCTTGCGATTGTACCGCTCTTGATAAGTATATTGTTTGCATACCTTCTGCTTCCTTTGGTTCATTTCTTAATGCGGGCAAAATGTTCAAACAGGCTTGCTGTCTCGATTGTTTTTGTAGTGCTGACTGCTGTTGCAGGCGCTTTGTTTCAATGGGGGATACCGGCTTTTATAAGAGAATGGAATCACTTTCTCACTCATCTTCCGGATTTGCTTGACACGGTCTCTGCCTGGAATCTTGCAATGGCAGAATGGCTTTCATCTATGCCCCAGCCGGTGAGCATAAGAATACAGGATTTTATACAATCTATTCAAATGACGATCGAGCAGCGTGCAGAACAACTGCTGGCGGGAATGAATCACTCCTTAAAGTGGATCATTGCCCTTTCACTCGTACCATTTATGACATTCTATTTGGTAAAAGACCGCATCCTAATCAGAGATTATCTTATGAAGCGCGTGCCTCAAGACAGAAAAAAGCAGGTAGTCCTATTGGCAGCGGATCTAGACCAAAAGCTTGGGTCTTATATAAGGGGGCAGCTGTGGCTTAGCGCAGCTGTGGCCGCATTTTCTTTTGTGGTCTTATATGCAATCCAGCTTCCGTATGCACTTCCCTTGTCTCTTCTGCTCGGGATTTTTAATGTTATTCCATATTTGGGACCAATTATTGGGGCACTTCCCGCTTTGCTTGTAGCCAGCACCCTATCAGGAAATATGGTCATATGGGTAATTATTGCTGCATTTGGCATTCAGATGGTTGAGAGTCATCTTCTTGCTCCATGGATTATGGGGAAAACCATTCATATTCATCCGGTTATGATTATGCTGCTATTACTGATAGGTGGAGAGCTTGGCGGAATGGCAGGCTTAATTGCTGTAGTGCCGGTGTATATGATTATTGGAATGATGATTCATTCGTTCAAACAACGGGGAAACGAAGTACCGATTGACAAATGACGGCTTCCTTATCTATACTTTCTGTAGGAAAATAAGAGCAACTCGAAGATGGAACCAGTACATTACAACCTGTTCAACAGCAAAGTCAGAGAAAATTCCCCCTCGGCTGAAAGGGAATTTGCATACATTGTAATGGAAAGCTAATCCGGAGTGCAGATAAACTCTGCCGTTCGCCGCGTTAAGGCGCTCAAAGTGATAAGTTGTGCTGAATTTTGCAGTACAGTTTATAACCAGGGTGGTACCGCGAGTTTGCTCTCGTCCCTGCAGGGGGATGAGGGCCTTTTTGTGTTTTCTTAAGATATATACATAGTTAAAAGGAGGAATTTAGATGCAAAAATGGTCAGGTGCAGAAATCAGACAAATGTTTTTGGATTTCTTTAAGGAAAAGGGCCACGATATAGAGCCGAGCGCTTCTCTAGTCCCTCATGAAGATCCATCCTTGCTTTGGATTAACAGCGGAGTTGCAACACTGAAAAAATATTTTGATGGACGGGTCATCCCACAGAACCCGAGGATTGTAAACGCACAAAAATCGATTCGTACGAATGATATTGAAAATGTAGGAAAAACTGCCCGTCATCACACGTTCTTTGAAATGCTCGGGAATTTTTCAATTGGAGAGTACTTTAAAGAAGAAGCCATTGAGTGGGCTTGGGAATTTCTTACTTCATCAAAATGGATCGGGTTTGATGCAGAAAAGCTTTCCGTTACGGTTCACCCGGAAGATCATGAAGCCTACGATTTGTGGAAACAGAAAATCGGTTTGCCGGAAGAACGGATTATCCGCCTCGAAGGCAACTTCTGGGATATCGGAGAAGGACCGAGTGGACCAAATACGGAAATCTTCTTTGATCGGGGAGAAGCTTTTGGAAATGACGTAAACGATCCAGAGCTGTATCCCGGTGGAGAAAATGATCGCTATCTTGAGATCTGGAATCTTGTTTTTTCACAATTTAACCATAACCCGGATCACTCATATACGCCGCTCCCGAAAAAAAATATTGATACAGGAATGGGACTTGAGCGAATGGCCTGTGTGGTGCAGGATGTGCCCACAAATTTTGAAACAGACTTGTTCATGCCGATCATAAAAGCAACCGAAAGTATTTCGGGACAGAAATATCAGCAGACAGAAGAAAAAGATATCTCGTTTAAGGTCATTGCTGACCATGTCAGAACCGTTTCCTTTGCAATTGGCGACGGGGCGCTCCCGTCCAATGAGGGCAGAGGGTATGTACTAAGGAGACTTCTTCGCCGGGCAGTCAGATACGCAAAACAAATTGGCATTGACCGTCCATTTATGTATGAACTGGTGCCGGTCGTAGGCGATATTATGATTGATTTTTATCCAGAAGTTAAAAAGAAAGAAGATTTTATTCAAAAAGTGATTAAAACCGAAGAAGAGCGATTTCATGAGACATTAAACGAGGGGCTTTCCATACTCTCCGGTCTAATGAATAAAGCTAAGGAAGATGGATCGGGTGAAATCAGCGGCAAAGATGTTTTCAGACTGTATGATACGTTTGGCTTCCCTGTTGAACTAACTAAAGAATACGCTGAGGAAAATGGTTTGCGGGTAGATGCAGCCGGATTTGAAGAAGAAATGAATGCTCAGCGTTCAAGAGCGCGGGCAGCTCGTCAGGAAGGCGGCTCCATGCAGATACAGGGCGGCATTCTCGGAGATATTAAAGTATCCAGTGAATTTGTCGGCTACCAGCGCCTGCTTCACGAATCCACGGTTGAGGTTATCATCAGCAGCCAGGAGATGACTGAATCAGCGGAAGAAGGGGAGGAAGTTCAGCTGATTTTGGCGGAAACACCTTTCTATGCTGAAAGCGGAGGTCAAATTGGAGACAAAGGAACGATATCCAATGATCAGGTGCTGCTGCGAATAAAAGACGTAAAAAAAGCACCTAATGGACAGCATCTTCACACGGCTATTATTGAAAAAGGATCGCTTGCAAAAGGGGATCAGGTCCTGGCAGCAGTTGATCCAGCGTCAAGAACGGAAATCACTAAAAATCATACAGCTACTCATCTCCTGCATCAGGCATTAAAAGACGTGCTGGGTGATCATGTTAATCAGGCAGGGTCACTCGTTCAGGAAGACCGGCTCCGGTTTGATTTCTCTCATTTTGGACAAGTTCAGGCAGATGAGCTTAAACGAATTGAAGAAATTGTCAATGACAAAGTATGGGGGAGCTTCTCTGTGGAAACTGCTGTAAAATCCTTAGAGGAAGCAAAATCCATGGGCGCTATGGCGTTGTTTGGTGAAAAGTACGGTTCAAAGGTCCGTGTTGTCTCAATTGGTGACTACAGTCTCGAGCTTTGCGGCGGCTGCCATGTCAGCAATACTTCCTCCATCGGTCTTTTCCGTATTGTATCAGAGGGCGGCATAGGTGCAGGAACACGCCGTATTGAAGCGGTGACAGGCGAAGCAGCATACCGTCACATGAATGACCAGATTCAGGTGCTTCAGCAATCAGCTGCACTTGTGAAATCTAACCCTGGTGATCTGCCTGCAAGAATTTTAAGCATGCAAACGGAGCTGAAAGAGCTGCAAAGAGAAAATGACTCTCTTCATGCTAAAATGTCTAATATTGAAGCTAAAAGCATAATGGATCAGGTTATTTCTGTAGAGGGAATAGCTGTCCTGGCTCAAAAAGTACAGGCTGCGGATGTAAATAGCTTGCGGACGATGGCTGATGATGTTAAAAATAAATTGGGTTCGGGAATTTTAGTCCTGATTGCTGTTCAGGGAGAAAAAGTACAAATTATAGCATGCGTAACAAAAGATTTAATTGATCAGGGCTACCATGCCGGAAAGCTGGTTAAAGAAGTCGCTGCGATTTGTGAAGGCGGAGGAGGCGGCCGTCCTGATATGGCTCAGGCCGGCGGTAAGAACCCGTCGAAAGTGGATGAGGCTCTTCAATTCGTTCCTAAGTGGGTAAAATCCGTTTGATTCTCTTCTAAACTGGTGTACAATAAATACATGTTGAACAAAAGGAATAAATAGATATTCCGGAATGAGGTGCTGAAGATGAGCTCATTTGATAAAACGATGCGATTTAATTTTGGGGATGATTCCGCAGACAAAGAGGTTCAGCGCGTGCTGATACAGGTCTTTGAAGCACTGGAAGAAAAAGGATACAATCCCATCAACCAAATTGTAGGGTACCTTTTATCCGGCGACCCGGCTTATATTCCAAGACATCATGATGCACGAAACATTATCCGCAAGCTTGAAAGAGATGAAATCATTGAGGAGCTTGTGAAATTTTATTTACACCAGCACAAAGAGGAAAAATAATATGCGAATAATGGGACTAGATGTCGGCACAAAGACAGTGGGTGTAGCCATCAGTGATTCTTTTGGCTGGACCGCTCAGGGAATCGAAACCATAAAAATTGATGAGCGCGGCGGTCAGCTCGGATTTAAGCGGATTAAGGAGCTTGTAGATGAGCATGAGGTTTCTTCTATAATCGTTGGCTTGCCGAAAAATATGAATAATACGATCGGTCCCCGTGGAGAAGCCTGCCAGCAGTTTGCAGAAAAACTGCATAAAAAGCTTCAAATTGAAGTAAAACTATGGGATGAACGATTAAGTACAATGGCAGCTGAAAGAGTGCTGCTTGAAGCAGACGTCAGTCGTGCGAAAAGAAAAAAGGTCATTGATAAAATGGCCGCAGTGATGATACTACAAGGCTATTTAAACAGCCGGAAATGAAGAGGTGCTTACAATGGAACATGGAGAAAAACATATTACAGTAGTAGATGAACAGGGAAATGAAGTACTATGTGAAGTACTGTTCACATTTGATTCAGATGAGTTTAAAAAGTCATACGTATTATACTTTCCGGTAGGAGAATCTGAAGAAGAAGAAATTGAAATTCACGCTTCTTCATTTGAACAGGACGACCAAAATGCAGAAGGCGAATTGAAGCCGATCGAAACAGAAGAAGAATGGGATATGATTGAAGAGATGCTTAATACATTCCTTGATGAAGAGGAAGAAGAGTAACCGTCGCTTCGGTAGTCATAATAGATCGTAAGAGGTGAGCGGAAGGCGGCGACTCCATCAGGATATGGCGGTTGCTTGAGACTTTACAGGGCAGTGCTTTTGAAAGGCTTAAGGCCCCGTCCCTGCGGAAAGTGTACGCCTGAAACGCAGCGAACCGGTCAAGGAGGCTGAGACATTATTGTCCCAGCCTCTTTTCTTTGCTTACAGGCAATTGTTGCCTGTGTAAAATTTTGTTGTATAATAGACCTATTGAACAATATCAGCTTCTGTTTGTTGCTGTCTTATGTGGAGGGAAAGCGTTTGAACGACAATCGGTCAAAATACCAACAATGGATTCAAAACTTACAAGAACGGAAGAAGGAAGCCAGACATGTGAGGAAAATTGTTTTTTTCTCAATGATCGTAGTGATTCTGCTTATTTTAGGCGCAGGCATTGGGGGCTATTCTTATATCTCATCTGCTTTAGAACCTATGAATGCTGATAATAATACTCCGGTAACGGTTGAAATACCGATCGGATCGTCAGTCGATACGATAACGGCAGCGCTGGAAGAAAATAATATTGTAAAAGATGCCAGAGTGTATAAATACTATTTGAAATTTAATAATGAGTCTGAATTCCAGGCAGGTACTTACGAGTTAACCCCTTCCATGACACTGTCAGAAATAACTGAAAGTCTTAAAACAGGAAAAGTTTATCATGAACCGCTTTTTTCAGTAACCGTTCCGGAAGGTCTCCGGCTTGAAGAGATTGCATCGATTGTAGAAGAGCATACGGACTATACAGAAGATGAATTTATGGAAACAGCGACTGATCCCGAATTTATCGCTTCACTTCAAGAGCAGTTCCCTGAATTAATTACAGAGGAAGTTACTGAGGATTCTATTAGATATTCACTAGAAGGCTATCTTTACCCTGCCACTTATCCATTCTATGAAGAAAATCCTGAATTAGAAGTCATCATTACACAGATGGTAGAAGGAACGAATACTGCTTTTGCTCCTTATCTTGAATCGATAAATGATTTTACTGCAGGTAATTTTACTTCTGAAGGGGAAGACCCGAATGTCATGACGGTGCACAAAGCACTGACTTTTGCTTCCCTGCTTGAAGAAGAAGCAACGGCTTCAACAGACAGGGAGATAATTGCGGGTATATTTTATAATCGCCTTGGGGATGGAATGCCGCTGCAGACAGATCCTAGTGTCTTATATGCGCTGGGTGAGTGGAAAGACCAGGTTCTTTATGAAGATCTTGAAATAGATCACCCTTATAATACGTATCAAAATGCAGGGCTTCCGCCTGGTCCGATTGCTGCTCCAGGGATAGAGTCCATTGAAGCAGCATTGAACCCTGAAAGTACAGATTATTATTATTTTCTTGCTGCTTCTGAAGATGGTGTCGTTTATTATTCCGAAACGCTTGAAGAGCATGAGGAAAAGGCGGAGCAATACATTTACAGTGTAAATCGGGAAGAAGCTGACGAAACAGAAGAGTAGAGGTCTGCAGGAGGAAAGGTTATTCACTTTCCTCCTGCATTTGTGTTAAAATAGAACAAGTATTTTGAGGCGTACTTTAAATGTCGGTAAAAGTGGAAAGCATTCACTGGCTTTCTTCTTTTCATGTAGAGCGGCGGTTTTAGAAAAGAACGCTTTTTTTTATGTGTATGGATGGATGTAAAGGCGGGGTTTAGTTGAATAAAAAAGTATATGAGTATATAGAAAAGTTCTACAATGATCGCCCGGCATTTTTTATTAAAATGGAAGAATACGCAGACGAGCATGACGTGCCTATTATGGAACTGGACGGCATAGAAACCCTGCTTCAATGGCTCCGGTTTCAACAGCCGGAAAAAATTCTTGAGGTGGGAACGGCAATAGGCTATTCAGCTCTACGCATGGCGCATTCGCTGCCGGATGTCCAGATTGTCTCGATTGAGCGGGATATAGAACGACTGGATCAGGCAAAACAATTCATCGAGCAATTTGGTAAAAATCAGCAGATTATTACCTTGTACGGAGACGCACTGGAAATAACAGAAGAGGTTGCTTCATACGGACCGTTCGATGCTATTTTTATTGATGCAGCCAAAAGTCAGTACGGACGTTTTTTTGAGCTTTATACTCCACTTCTAACTCAAAATGGGGCAGTTTATACGGATAATGTTTTGTTTAAAGGATTGGTTGCAGAGGCGCAGCCTGAAGTAAGCAGAAATGTAAAACAGCTTCTTCGTAAAATTGACCGGTATAATCACTGGCTGATGGACAACCAAGATTTCGAAACGGTCATACTGCCTGTTGGCGATGGTCTGGCCATAAGTAAAAAGAGGTGAAAAAATGAAAAAACCGGAATTGCTTGTGACGCCTTTTTCAGTAGGTCATCTTAAAGAGTTGTGTGAAGCGGGAGCGGACGCCTTTGTAATCGGTGAGCAGCGATATGGTCTGCGCCTGGCGGGTGAATTTTCAAAAGAAGAATGCAAGCAGGGGATCTCCATCGCACACACATATGGCAAAAAAGTATATATAGCTGTCAACGCCATTTTTCATAATGATAAAGTGGATGAATTAAATGACTATTTAAGCTTCTGTGAAAAAGCAGGTGCAGACGCCGTTATATTTGGAGATCCGGCTGTCTTAATGGCGGCACGTGAATCCGCACCCAATCTTGCGCTGCACTGGAACACCGAAACAACAGCTACGAACTATTTCACCTGCAATTATTGGGGAGAAAAAGGGGCAAAGCGAGCAGTGTTAGCTAGAGAGCTATCCATGGATGCCATAGTTGAAATGAAGGAAAAAGCAAAAGTTGAAATAGAAGTTCAGGTTCACGGGATGACATGTATGTTTCAGTCCAAGCGGTCTTTACTTGGCAATTACTTTCTTTATCAGGGCAAGTCACTTGAAATTGAAAATCGTAAAGACAGTAAAAACATGCTGCTGCATGATGTAGAACGAAGTAATAAGTATCCCATATTTGAAGATGAAAATGGCACACACATCATGAGCCCGAATGATATGTGCATAATTGATGAACTTACCGAAATGATGGAAGCAGAAGTGGATTCATTTAAAATTGATGGTATTCTTCAAACGCCAGCATATACCACAACGGTTACTTCACTTTATCGAAAAGCCATCGATCTCTGTGCGGAGAAAAATGAAGTTTATGAGGAAAAAAAAGAGCAGTGGCTTGAAGCAATTGAGCAAATTCAGCAGCCTCACCGTCCGCTTGACACGGGATTCTTCTTTAAAGAAACCGTTTATTAATATAGGAGGAAAAAAGATGGCGATCATGATAAATACAAAAATTTCAGCGATGAAGGATGGCAAACGCGTCATCGTAAAGAAGCCTGAATTGCTTGCCCCTGCAGGAAATCTTGAAAAGCTTAAAATTGCTGTTCATTATGGTGCAGATGCTGTTTTTATAGGCGGGCAGGAATACGGCCTTCGTTCAAACGCTGGTAACTTTACGCATGAAGAAATGATGGAAGGAGTCCAGTTTGCAAAGCAGTACGGAGCAAAAATATATGTGACTACAAATATTTTTGCCCATAATGAAAATGTCGACGGTTTGGAAGAGTATCTTCGCGGCATTGCTTCTGCTGGAGTAGCAGGTATTATTGTAGCCGATCCTTTAATTATTGAAACATGCAAACGGGTCGCTCCTGATGTGGAGGTTCATTTGAGCACTCAGCAATCCCTTTCAAATTGGAAAGCGGTTCAATTTTGGAAAGAAGAGGGGCTTCACCGGGTCGTTCTTGCAAGGGAAACCAGCGGCGATGAAATTCAGGAAATTAAAGAAAAAGTCGATATAGAGGTCGAAAGTTTTATTCATGGTGCAATGTGCATTGCATACAGCGGGAGATGCGTATTGAGTAATCATATGACTGCTAGAGATTCTAATAGAGGCGGCTGCTGTCAATCCTGCCGGTGGGATTATGATTTATATGAAACGCAAGATGGACAGGAAAAAGCCCTCTACAACCACGATGATGCCTCATTTGCAATGAGCCCGAAAGATCTTAAGCTGATAGAATCTATTCCTAGAATGATTGAAATTGGAGTGGATAGTTTAAAAATTGAAGGCCGGATGAAATCCATTCATTATATTGCTACCGTAGTGAGTGTGTATCGTAAAGTGATTGATGCCTATTGTGAGGATCCTGAAAATTTTATAATTAAAAAAGAGTGGCTGAACGAATTGGATAAATGTGCAAACCGTGAAACGGCTACAGCTTTCTTTGAAGGCAGACCGGGGCATGAAGAGCAGATGTTTGGCGAACACGGCAAGAAAACGAAATTTGATTTCGCCGGCTATGTTCTCGACTATAACGAAGAGTCTAAAACGGTTACGCTGCAGCAAAGGAACTTTTTTAAACCAGGACAAGAAGTTGAATTTTTCGGGCCGGATATGGAAAATTTCTCACAGAAAATCGATAAAATTTGGGATCTGAAGGGCAATGAACTTGAAGCAGCCCGTCACCCGCTACAAATCATTCAATTTAAAGTTGAGCGACCTTTGCGTGCGCACAACATGATGCGAAAGGAGCTCGTTTAAGAACAATGAGAAATAAACCAGTTGTAATCGGTGTGGCCGGAGGATCTGGATCAGGTAAAACATCAGTGACAAAGTCAATATATGATTTCTTTCAAGGACATTCTATTGCAATGATTGAGCAGGATTATTATTATAAGGATCAAAGTGATATACCTTATGAAGAACGTCTGGAAACAAATTATGATCATCCTCTGGCATTTGATAACGACCTTTTAATTGAACATATAAAAGCACTTCAGGAAAGAGAAGCGATTCAAAAGCCTGTCTACGACTACACGGTCCACACAAGAGCCCACCGTACTATCCCGGTAGAGCCTAAAGATGTTATCATTCTTGAAGGCATCCTAGTGCTTGAGGACGAAAGGCTCCGCAATTTGATGGATATTAAACTTTACGTGGATACAGACTCAGATCTCCGTATCATTAGGAGGCTGCTGCGGGATATTAATGAAAGAGGCCGTACAATCGATTCTGTAGTTGACCAGTATATCAATGTTGTCAGACCTATGCACAATCAATTTATTGAACCAACGAAACGATACGCTGATATTATCATACCTGAAGGCGGCCAAAATCATGTGGCCATCGATCTTATGGTAACGAAAATTCAAACGATTCTTGAACAAAAGTCAATTGTGTAATATGATAGCAAAGAATGTAAAGGGGATTCCACAATCATCCTCTTTTTTCACTTACTTCATAAAAGAGGTAATGAACACATAGCATGACAAAGAAGAAAAATTGGTTTTTATGCATTCAAAGGAGTGAAGGGTTTTGTCAAAAGAAAAAGTATTTCCTATGACCCAAGCAGGAAAAGAAAAGCTTGAACAGGAATTAGAGCAATTAAAGTCCGTAAAACGTAAAGAAGTAGTAGAACGAATAAAAATCGCACGCAGCTTCGGTGATTTATCAGAGAACTCAGAATATGATTCAGCAAAAGAAGAGCAGGCATTTGTTGAAGGACGTATATCTACACTTGAGGCCATGATCCGCAATGCTAAAATTATTGAAGAAGACGGATCAATGGATGGAGTGGTCACGCTTGGCAAAACGGTTACCTTCGTTGAGATGCCAAACGGCGATGAGGAAGCGTATACCATTGTTGGAAGTGCGGAAGCGGACCCATTTGAAGGACGTATTTCAAACGACTCTCCGATTGCCAAAAGCCTCCTAGGCAAGGTGGTAGGCGATGAAGTGAAGGTTCAGACTCCAGGCGGAGATATGGACGTAAAAATTGTTTCAATTAAATAATGCCCTTTCTTATACTCCGGATGAAGTAAATTAATTCATCTGGAGTTTTTTTTGAAACGTTTAGCTTCACTCGTGCGTCTAACTGGGTATACAGGTCTACTTTCCTGAATAGGGATCTATTTCACTTGCTTTTGGCATGTATAAGCATGATATGCTTGTCTAGATTCTTTTTTGGATAAACCATATACAGGAGTGATTAACAATGGCTAAGGGCAAAAATTCAAGATTACAATTTCAGGAGAAGAAGCGAAAAAGCAATCTGATCCTTAATTCTTCAATCGCAATCGTCGTGGGGTTGATTATTATAGTAGGTTCTTTTATATTCTTTAGCAACGAGGATTCAAATCTTGCATCAGAGGAAGAAGAGCAATCCATTGCAGAGCAGCATTTGGAATCTGATCAATCGGATGAAGAACAAAACGATTCTCAAGGTGAAAACAGTGGTGATGAAAATAAAGAAAACGGCTCATCTCAAAATGAGGATCGTGAACAAGCGGATGAAGAAAGTGAAACAGCCTCAATAGAAGAAGCAGAAGAAAAAGCAGCGGAAGAAGAAAAGGCTGAGCAAGAAGCAGCAGAAGAAAAAGCTGAACAAGAAGCAGCTGAGCAAGAAGAAGCTAAGAAAGAAAAAAGAGAAGAAGAGAAGGAAGAAAAACGCAGGGAAGAAGAACGAAAAGAAAAAGAGGAAGAAGAGGCTGAGTCAGACTCAGACTCAGATGCGACTTCAACTGAGTCCAGTGATGATCCAGAGGTGGCAGAAGTTATAACAAATAAAAATTGGGAACCTATAGGAACTTCTCAGACAGGTGACCATGTTTCATCTTATGAAGACGGAGTGGACTGGGATGAAAAGGTGGAAGCCATTTCGTATGCAACAGGAATTGGTGTCAATGATATGACAATCTGGCACATCGGCAACCATGAGGGACATCCTCAAAAATCGGTAGGTACTGTTTCTGCTTCCGGCTCAGAAACTAAATACCGGGTCTACCTGGAATGGATTGATGGACAAGGGTGGAAACCGGTGACAATGGAAAAACTCGTTCCAGGTGCATAGTAATTAGCAAGAGGATGAGCCTTAACAGGGCAAGGACTGATTAAACTCAAGAACCTAAATCTCTTAAAGAGCCTGAGATGTGTCTATCTCAGGCTCTGTTTTAGTTATAATGCTCCAAGCGTGAACAGCCGCTAATCAGCTTTAAAATGCACTACAGCGGTATACATGATTCTCCCTTTGCCATCTAGCGTTACGGCGTGAGAAACAGAATGCACATGAAGCATAATGGCTTGATTCTGTTCAATTTTACCTTCGATTTTTCTTTCAAGCTCCTTTAAAACATACGCTTCAAAAAATTCTACTTTATCTTGAATAAGTTCGATTTGAAATGACATATACACTTTCCTCCCTGGAGCGATTCAATCTCTTTATTTTACCACGTACAGGGAACAATGAGTTTGAAATAATGAGATTCCTGTGGTAAAGTCAAGTCAGTTTTGATTATGATGTGAGATGAGGGAAAAAGATGAAAATCGGGATCATTGGTGCAATGGAAGAAGAGGTAGCTTTACTTCGTTCGAAAATACAGGAGCCTGAAACGGCTGTCATTGCAAATAGCGAATTTACCAGCGGAAAAATCAAAAATATTGATGTGGTACTGGTAAAAAGCGGAATTGGAAAAGTGAATGCTTCCATGACAACGACCATATTACACGAACGGTATCAGCCTGACGTCATTATCAATACCGGTTCTGCCGGGGGGTTTGACCCTGCATTAAATGTTGGAGACATAGTCATCTCCACAGAAGTACGCCATCATGATGTAGACGTTACTGCGTTTGGATACGAGTATGGGCAGGTTCCTAATCTTCCTGCGGCATTTAAAGCAAATCCGACGCTTCAGGCACAAGCGGCAGAACATGCGGCATTGATAAACGGTATTCAAGTGGTCAGCGGATTAATTGCAACGGGGGATTCTTTCATGAATGATCCTGTGAAAGTTGAAGCACTTCGGAATAAATTTGTTGATTTACAGGCTCTTGAAATGGAGGCAGCTTCTATTGCACAGGTAGCCTGCCAATATGAAACACCCTTTGTTATCATCCGTTCGCTTTCTGATATTGCTGGGAAAGAATCAGATCTGTCCTTTGATCAATATTTGGAAAAAGCAGCCGTAAATTCTGCTAATCTTGTATTAGCAATGGTTGAAAACCTTTCGCTTGAAACGTTTAAAAGATAAATGGTCACGATTCGTCGGTCAGCCGCTCTTCCTGGGAAAATTCGTGGAAAAGCTTCATTAAGGCCCTTTTTTCAATTCTTGAAACGTAGCTTCTTGAAATGCCAAGTTCTTTGGCAATTTCTCGCTGCGTTTTTTCTTCGAGTCCGTTAAGGCCAAATCTTTGGGTAATGACATCTTTTTCCCTTGGTTCTAAAGATTGAATAAACGTCCTCACTTTCTCCTGATTCATTTTATTATGAATCAATTGATCCAGCTCATCGTCTTCCCCTCGAAGGACATCTATAAGGCTAATGGCATTTCCATCTTTATCTTCACCGATGGGATCATTTAAAGAGACATCTTTTTTTACTTTTTTCAACGACCTTAAAAACATAAGGATCTCGTTTTCGATACATCTGGCAGCATAAGTTGCTAATTTCGTCCCCTTTTCAAAGGAATAGCTTTCAATCGCTTTTATGAGCCCGATTGTCCCAATCGAAATAAGATCTTCATTGGATTCTCCGGTATTTTCAAATTTTTTCACGATATGGGCTACGAGCCGGAGGTTATGCTCAATCAGTACTTTTCTTGCTTCATCATCACCCTGCAGCGTTTTTTCAATCATTTCTTTTTCTTTTTCCTTAGAAAGAGGCTGCGGGAATGCATTTTGCTTAAAATAGCCCATGAGTGCGGTTCCGTCACCTATCGCCATTAGTAGCGCCAATAAGATACTGGACATAATCTAACCCCCTTTCATGTCTTAGTAAGACTATATGAAAGAAGGGGAAGAAACTTGCCAGTCCTACTGCAATCTGCTATGTGAAATAACTTGAAAAGGTTAGAAATTGAGAAGGTCTCTACGGTAATATGAGGTGAGCGGAGTGGAGTGGGAGGTGAAGGCAGCAGCAGGATGAGATCTCAATAGGGAATTGTCCAGAAAGGCTTAAGCTCCCGTTCTTGCAGCGGTGTGAGCCGGTCAAAAAGCCTGGGACACGGTCCCAGGCACTTTACCTACATTTTTTTAATTCGAAGAGGGCTTACCATCAAAAGGGATAAAATAAAAATGATTGTGATAAGTGAAGCGGGACTGAGTAAGGGAGCCGCAAGAAAGCTTAATGCGAGTAGACATCCGGCTGCTGTGATCGGAAGCCCTTCAAAATAAGGCGAGGGCTCCTTAGCATTAAATCGCGCCAGTCTATACGCGCCGCATCCAATATAAAAAACGGCTAGTACCATACCGCTGACTCCATAATCGTATAAAAAAGAATGGTAAAGTAAGAGTGCTGGTGCTGCACCAAATGATACAAGATCGCTCATTGAGTCAAGCTGACGCCCCATTTCGGATTCAATTCCTAAACGTCTGGCTGCCATGCCATCAAACCGATCCATAAAGGCTGCTATAAAAATCAAAAGAGCTGCTAAAGAAAATTGACCGGAAGTGCTGTATAAAGCAGCGAATCCCCCCAGGACAAGATTAGAGAGAGTCAATGCATTTGCGGTCTGCGCTTTTACTTTTTTAAAGGTGAAACCTATTACCTGCATTAAAGACACGCGGGTCCTCCTCATAACCGTAATAATAGTAGTATTGTTATTGTAACCTTTTTGTTAAGAATTGTTAAGACTATAATTATTATGAAAATGGAGTTAATGCAGGCTGTAAAGGCAGATTTGCGGGAAATTTGTCCAAATAGCGAACAGAAAGTAAAACACTCCCGTATTTTTATTCTCGTATTTTCATAAATTTCAGGCAATATGTTTATTTCTTGAAATACGATGGACAGATCCTGACAAGATACTACATTAGCAATTTTTCCAACCTCTTATCAAGAGCTTCATATCTTCCGATTTTTCAGGACAAATTTACTCTGTATAATCTTCTCTTCTGTTCCAGGCTCGCGCTTTCCACTCTATACTTGCTGCACATCTCAAGTATAAAAGAATGGATAAGGTCGTGCATTTTGTGTGTTTCAAAGTTGTGAAAGAATAGCTGGATGTAAAACTAAACTGAAAGTAAATAAGCTGTTTTAAAAAGAAATAACAGGGTAGCTTACTAGGCTTGGAGTATTGAGCGGGGAGATATACTTTCTGCGGTAAAGCCGTAACTTTGATTCACTTGTCCTGACTGATGAAATCTTTCAGTTAGAGCCTCTGTTTACCTGATCAGGTGATCGGTCAGTTAGAAGAGCGGCGGTATCCAGGTTTAATGCGTTTAAATTTAAAAAATGAGCTGGGCTGAAATAGTCGATGTCATTTGTAAAAGTGATGGGGAAATCAGGGCTTGAATAGTCTGGTTCTGCCAGAGTTGTTGTATAAATTATTCCCTTGGAATTTTAAAACTTCCGGCAGCAATGATCAAACAGGCGGAGGATCGCACGTTTCAATCAGCCCTGTGTGGGTTAAAGAGTTAATGTCATCGATCTTTTCTCAATTGCTTCTTGAATAAGTTTTATAAAGTCATCAGATAAATTAAGTCTTTTTGCTTCTGAAAGAGCTTCGATTAATAAATGCAATGGTAATTTATCCACAAGTATTACTCCTTTCAAATTAGCTGGTAATATTAGAGTAGCAGATCATTTTTGAAAGAACAAGCGTTCCTCTTATCCACAGCATATAGTGGATAAGCTGTGTAAAACATGTAGATATCTATGCTGTCTTCAATGGCTTCATGGAAATTTTAAGGGACAAGTTATCCACAATTTTAAAAACCGTCAGAATTTGTCGAACGATTCTTATCATTTCAACTAATTAAGTGGGTTTTGATATCCTTATAAAGATACTGTATTATTAGTACTTAAAGCTAAAAGAGGTGAATCGAAATGATTAAATTATTTTTGCCAAATGAATTTGTCGCAAGTGTGTTTGAAATTACTCCTCAAAAACTGAAAGAACAAGGGATTAAAGCAATCATTACAGATCTTGACAATACACTTGTCGAATGGGACAGAAAAAATGCGACCCCAAAGCTTTTAGAATGGCTGGAGTCCATGCAGAAGAATGATATTCTCGTAACGATTGTTTCGAACAATAACCAGCTGAGGGTCTCTGCATTTTCGGATCCCATCGGCGTTCCCTTTATTTATCATGCCAGAAAGCCAAGAGGCAAAGCTTTCAGACAGGCAATTAAAGATATGAATGTTAAGAAAGAAGAAACGGTTGTAATCGGGGATCAGCTTCTCACAGATGTGCTTGGCGGCAACAGAAATAAACTGTATACAATTTTAGTTGTACCTGTGGCCAAGACAGATGGTTTCTTTACCAGAATTAATAGAAGAGTTGAAAGAAGAATTCTGAAATTTTTTAAACGCAAGAATATGATTCAATGGGAGGACCCTAAGTGAGTGAACTAACTATAGGCTGTATCGGCTGCGGCGTGGAGATACAAACAGAAAATAAAGAGGGCATAGGCTATGCTCCCCCTTCAAGTCTCGAAAAAGAACATGTGATTTGCCAGCGCTGTTTCCGTTTAAAGCATTACAATGAAGTTCAGGATGTTGCTTTAACAGACGATGATTTCCTGAAAATTTTAAACGGTCTCGGCCAGGTAGATGCACTTATCGTTAAAGTGGTGGATATTGTAGATTTTAACGGAAGCTTTTTACACGGACTCCATCGTTTTGTAGGCAAAAATCCGGTATTGCTAATCGGAAATAAATCAGATATTCTACCGAAGTCGGTAAAACCGAATAAATTAATCAACTGGATGAAATATGAAGCGAAGCAGCATGGATTAAAGCCGGTGGATGTTTTGTTATGCAGTGCTGAAAAAGGCCACCACATAAAAGAAGCACTTGCGGCGATTGAACAGTACAGAAAAGGAAAAGATGTCTATATTGTCGGCTGCACCAATGTGGGCAAGTCTACATTTATAAACCGAATTATAAAAGAAGTCACAGGAGAAGAAGATGTTATTACGACTTCTCAATTTCCGGGTACAACTCTTGATATGATCGAAATTCCCTTAGATGACGGCCAGGCGATTATAGACACTCCGGGAATTATCAATAGAGATCAGATGGCTCATGTTATTAACAAAAAAGATCTTAAGCATGTTATGCCCCGAAAAGAAATGAAGCCAAAAATCTTTCAATTAAACGAGGAGCAGACTCTTTTTATAGGAGGACTTGCGAGGTTTGATTATCTTAGTGGTGGCAGAAAATCGTTTACCTGCTATGTATCAAACGAATTGGAGATTCATCGTACAAAACTGGAAAAAGCAGATGATCTCTATTCCAGGCATAAAGGAGAAATGCTCTCACCGCCGCGTCTCGAAGATATTGAAAGCTTTCCGGAACTTATGAGGCACGAATTCATGATTAAAGAAGAAAAAATGGACATTGTTTTTTCCGGATTAGGCTGGATTACAATTAATGAAAAAGGGGCAAAAGTCGCTGCATACGCACCTAAAGGAGTCAGCGTACTAATTCGAAAGTCACTTATTTAACGTCAGGGGGAATAGAATGACTTCGCTGTATGGAGTGATCGGAAACCCGATCACACATTCCAGATCACCACAAATGCATAATCGCTGGTTTGCTGAGGAGGGCATCGATGGTCAATATTTCCCTTTTGATATCGAGCCGGGGCGTTTAGAAGAAGCAGTCAGAGGCATGAAAGCGCTGAATATTGCGGGCTGGAATGTCACGATTCCTTTTAAAGAAGCAATTATGCCCCTGCTTGACCAAGTTGATGATGATGCAATAAAGATTGGTGCCGTCAATACCGTTAAAAATTGCAAGGGCAGGCTGGTCGGCAGTAATACAGATGGCGCAGGTTTTGCAGCGTCCCTTTTAGAAAAAAGAACAACAGAGGACATCAAACAGTCCTCTATCCTGATTATTGGTGCGGGTGGAGCGGCAAAGGGAATATATTATGCTCTCACCAAGCTGACTCCGGCAAGTATTACAGTCGCTAATCGCACAGAGGAAAGAGCCGTATCTTTGATTCAATCCATTATTACCCCGGTTAAGGCTCAGGCTGTCACGATTCAGGAGTGTGAGAAATTACTTTCATCTTATGATATTGTGATTAATACATCTTCAGTCGGTATGTTTCCCCATACAGAACGGCTGCCTATTCATGTCTCAGGTTTGAAGAATAACGCACTTGCGGCTGATATCATTTATAATCCGCTTGAAACAGCTTTTTTAAAGGAAGCAAAAAAATGTAAGGCTGATACATTAAACGGTGTGGGGATGTTTGTTCATCAGGGGGCTATGTCGTTCAATCAATGGACAGGCACCAGACCGGACACAGTAAAAGCGATCAGCAGGATAACAGAAGAATTAGGAGGACCATCATGTTAACAGGAAAACAGAAAAGATTTTTACGAGCAGAGGCGCACCATCTTTCCCCTATCTTTCAAGTGGGAAAAGGCGGCGTTAACGAAAATATGATTAAGCAGATAGGCGAAGCATTAGAAGCTAGAGAGCTGATTAAGGTGAGCATTCTGCAAAATTGTGAGCAGGATAAAGACGAAGTGGCAGCAGTAATTCATAAGGGAACAAAGGGTGAAATAGTTCAGCAGATCGGTAATATTATTGTTGTCTACAAGGAATCTAGAGAGAACAAAAAATTGGAACTGCCAAAGGTCAAATAATGAAGCCGAAAAAAGTGGGACTACTCGGAGGAACGTTTAACCCGCTGCATATCGGTCATATGATTATGGCGAATGAAGCCTATCATGAACTGGAGCTCGATGAGGTCAGATTCATGCCGAGTGCAAAGCCTCCTCATAAACAAAGTGATCTGCAGGTGAAGGATACTCACAGGATCCGTATGATTGAGCTTGCTATTGAAAATATGGAGCATTTTAAATTGGAATTAATTGAATTCGAACGTTCAGGTTTATCTTATACGTATGATACAATAATACAGTTAAAGAATTTAGAACCTGAAACTGAATTTACATTTTTGATTGGCGGGGACATGATCGACTATCTCCCCAAGTGGTACAGAATTGAAGATCTGCTTGATCAAATCCGTTTTGCCGGTTTCATGCGCCCCGGTTATGCTGGAACTACAGACTATCCGGTGCTTATGCTTCGATCTCCAATGATAGAACTTTCTTCTACACTGATCAGAAACAGGCTGAATCTTAATAAAGATGCTACTTTCTTACTTCCGCAAAAGGTTTATGACTATATAAACATGGAGGGATTATATGAATTGTAAAGAAGCGCTGGCTTATGTCAAAGAAATTCTGCCGGAAAGAAGATACGAACATACCCTGGGAGTCGTGGAAACAGCCAAATCTTTGGCTGGAAAGCATGGAGCAGATGTTAGTAAAGCAGAAATGGCAGCCATTTTGCATGATATTGCAAAACATCACAGCAGAGACGATATGAAAAAGATTATTGAGCAGGAAAATTTCGATTCAAGACTGCTGCTTTTTCATCATGAATTATGGCATGCGCCGGTTGGAGCTTATTTAGCCAAAGTAACGCTGAATATTGAATCGCAGGATGTATTAAATGCAATCCGCTACCATACGACCGGAAGAGCAAATATGAGTCTGCTTGAAAAAATTGTTTATCTTGCTGATTATATTGAGCCTGGAAGAAAATTTTCAGGCGTAGAAGAAGTGAGGGCACTCGCTCATGAAGATCTGGAAAAAGCACTCAGAAAAGCAGTTAAACAATCGATCTTATTTTTACTACAAAAAAAACAGCGCATCTTTCCTGATACTTTAGAGTGTTATAACGACGTGATGTTACAAAAGGAGAAAGATAAATATGAACCAAACTGAACTATTAAAACTTGCTTATATAGCTGCAGATGACAAGCGGGCAGAGGATATTGTTGCATTAAACATGAAAGGCATTTCCCTTATTGCGGACTATTTTGTGATCTGCCACGGTAATTCGGACAAGCAGGTTCAGGCAATTGCCAAAGAAGTTAAAGATCGTGCAGAGGAAGAAGGCTATGCGATCAAACGGATGGAAGGCTATGACGAGGCAAGATGGGTGCTAGTGGATCTTGGTGATGTAGTCGTTCATGTTTTTCACAGAGAAGAACGGGACTACTACAAACTTGAAAAGCTTTGGGGAGACGCTCCGCTTGAAGACCTGACGAGCAGCATAAACGGATGAGCTACGGCCGTTTTGCCCAAATCTACGATCAGTTAATGAGTGATATGCCATATGATCAGTGGACGCGGTTCCTTTTGGAAAAGAAAGATCAGTTCCATATTCAAGGAAACAGATTGCTCGATGTGGGATGTGGAACTGGAGAATGGACGCTTCAAATTGCCCAGCATGGTTTTGAGGTTACAGGGATTGATCTTTCCGATTCCATGCTTGCAGTAGCCTCGCATAAAGCACAGCAATCCGGTGTTGAGATATCGCTTTATCAGCAGGATATGGCTGAAGCTGGAGGGTTTGACCCTTTTGATATTATTACCATTTTCTGCGATTCACTGAACTACCTTGAGACTGAGGAACAATTAAAAAAAACCATTCAAAATATGGCCAGCCTATTAAATGATGGCGGTCTGCTGTTATTTGATGTTCATTCTCCCTATAAAATTCAGGAACTATTTATTGATCAAACATTTACGTACGATGACGGTGCAGTCGCTTATATTTGGAATTCTTTTGAAGGGGACCATCCCCTCAGTGTAGAACATGAATTATCTTTTTTTGTACTTGAAGATTCCAGCCAGGACAAGTATTTGCGCTTTGATGAATTTCATAAACAAAGAACTTATCCGGTTGACTATTATAAATCTTTGCTTGAAAATGCCGGCTTTAAGATTGAAGCTGTAAATGCGGATTTTTCAACTTCACTAAGCCCCTCTGCTGCCAGTGAAAGGATATTTTTTACATGCAGAAAGCAGGGTTAATTATCCCTTTCAATTCTTAAAAGGGATATTTTCAGCCAGCTTACACCACTATTTTCATGTTAAGAGCCTGAGACAGAGATGCCTCAGGTTCTTTCGTCTGTTCAATGACCTTCAATCGGACTTTTCGCAGAGACGGCCCTGAGATGTATACAGGAGCTGGAGTCTTTGCATCCATTTCAATCCCTTCATAAGATCGATATCACCTTATGTTCTAAACTTTTTTCAAATTTGTCCCTGACTATTTTTATTTTAAGCTGTTTTTTACAATTAATTATGAAATAATGGTTTTGCCCCTTTCTTTTTCTCCCTGCTGAATTTCAGGGAGGTATTGTACAATGGTCTGGCTTAAAAATAATATCCGCACACTTCTTATTCTTATTCCTGTTTCACTTATTATCCTCATCCTAGTTAATCCTCTGGATTTTTCCTCAAACAATTCCGTTCCCTCTCCATTATCTGCAAATGCCGATGCTCAGCCGACTATAGTAAAAGAGGAGGCTGTACCTGCAGCAGAACCCTCTTTAACCATGACTATGATTGTGGATGTTAAAGGTGCTGTCCATTCACCCGGAGTATATGAAGTGAAAGAAGGGGACAGGGTGACAGACGCATTAAAGCTTGCCGGCGGGGAAACCGAGGAAGCGGACATGAAGTTTGTTAACCTGTCTCAAAAGCTCCAGGATGAAATGGTTATATACGTACCAGAAGCTGGAGAAGAGGTCACTTCTGGTCCGGCTGTCTCTCCTGAAGCAATCACTGGAACGGGAGCAGGGGGGCAGTCTCAAAAAATTAATATTAACACAGCAGATGCTGCAGAACTGCAAACCATTAACGGAATCGGCCCCGCAAAAGCTGAAGCCATTCTCGCGTACCGGGAAACAGAAGGAAACTTTCAATCAATAGAGGACATTAAAAACATTTCCGGCATCGGGGACAAAACATTTGATAAACTAAAAGAATCAATTGATGTAAAATAAGTATAAAAAATGTCATGGGAGATTAGAAAGGAGCATTCTATATGGACAGAATATCGTGGGACCAATATTTTATGGCTCAAAGCCATTTGCTTGCACTGAGAAGCACGTGCACCAGGCTGGCTGTAGGTGCAACCATTGTCAGGCAAAAACGAATTATCGCGGGAGGGTATAACGGTTCAATTGCTGGAGGAACTCATTGCGCTGATGAGGGCTGCTATGTTATCGATGAGCACTGTGTAAGGACTATACACGCCGAAATGAATGCCCTGCTTCAATGTGCTAAATTTGGAGTTCCTACAGAAGAAGCTGAAATATACGTCACCCATTTTCCATGCCTGCAATGTTCTAAAGCCATTATCCAGGCCGGAATAAAGAAATTATATTACTCGGAAAATTACAAGAATCATCCATATGCTATTGATCTTTTTAATCAGGCAGATGTTGAAGTGAAGCAGGTTAAATTTGATGCTCAATCGCTTGAACCATTATTATCATATACAGTTCCCGGATCCCAGTAATGAAATGGACCATTCCCGGTGCGCTGATGGCTCTTTTGGGAGCTTCTCTTGCGCACTCTCCTCTTTTTGGAGCTATGCTCTTACCCTTTTACATCCTCGCCTGGAAAAAATATGCGCCGGGACGCCTTCAGCTTGCCGGACTTGTCATATGTGGTCTTCTCTTTTTTTTTATGACCGAAGTTGAAATAAAAGGTCTCAAGACGACTTTAAGCGGTGCAGAAACTGACCTGCCGCTCCGTATCACAGAACCAGTAATAAACAAAGGACAGACGGCGGGAGTACAGGCCGTCACCTTGAACGGTGAACGATTGCAAATAAGCTTTATCCTTCCTTCTGAAATCCCCTCATCTGAACTCCAGGCACTTTCTCCAAGCTGGTGCACATGGAAAGGAACGCTAAAACCCCCTTCCCCTGCACGTAATCCCCATTCATTTGATTATCAAGCCTACTTGAAACAGCAGAATATTCACTGGACGTTTCAAATTAAAGAATTGATTCCTGATGGACCATGCTATGAGGTCCTGCTGACACCAAAAGAAAAAATTGGATTTATGAGGCAAAGAGGCATCGAGCATTTGAAAAAGATTTTTCCGCAAGATTTGGCTCCTCTTGGAGAAGCGCTCATTTTTGGGTCAAGAGAAAATATGGATGATGATTTGCTGGAGTCTTACCAGAAAATAGGAGTTATACATCTTTTAGCGATATCAGGCATGCACGTCGGCATGATGACAGCCATTATTTGGTGGTTATTGCTGCGCGCAGGGCTCACACGGGAAAAAGCAAGAATTATTATTTTGATCGGTTTGCCGTTTTATGCACTGATTACAGGTGCTTCACCACCAGTAATCAGAGCTGTCAGTATGGTTCTAATTGTCCTGCTGCTTTCTTTCATCACTAGAAAAACTCCGCTGCTGCAAGCTCTATCCGTCACATTTATGATTCAGCTGGCCATTAATCCAATGAATCTGCTTCAGGTGGGATTTCAGTTAAGCTATGCCGTCAGTCTGACGATTCTTCTAAGTGCACCACGGATTCTTGCCGGTGCTTCCGGGGTGCTCTCCATCCTAAAAGTTTCAGTTGCAGCGCAAATTGGGGCAATGTCTATTTTACTTTATCATTTTCATGAATTATCGATTGCAGCATTCATTGTAAATGTATTTTACATCCCCGTGTTTACCATCATATTATTGCCGGGTCTCTTTTTTTTATATCTGGTTTCCTTTCCAGCACCTCAATTTGCGTCCCATGTTTTACAATGGGCAGCTGAGGGTGTTCTTATACTGGATTTTTTAACCCTGCATCTTGCTTCCTTGCCATTTGCTTCTATTGTTCTGGGGCAGCCTTCTCCGTTTTTAATATTTCTTTATATTTGTTTGTCTCTTTACTTCTTTTACAGAATGGAGATCGTTCAATCGTTAAAGCCTTTCATCTTTCTTATTCTGCTTTTAAGCATGGACTGGCTTTCAAGCCGGTTTAACCCAACAGGTACTGTTCTGTTTATTGACGTAGGTCAGGGGGACAGTATATTGATTGATCTTCCATGGGGGCAGGGTACGTATTTAATTGATACGGGGGGAGCGGTTCAATTTGAAAATGTAGATTTTTCTGTAGGAAAAGACATTGTTTGGCCGGTTTTAAAAGGAAAAGGAATTACCTCGGTAGACACAATTATTCTTACACATGGAGATTGGGATCATATTGGAGGCACATCAGATTTGGCAGATTATATATCGATTCATGAGGTATGGATTACCCCGAGCTCGTATGAAAAAGATACTGTTAAAGAATTACTGGAAGAACTTCAAAAACGGTCGATTGGAGTAGTAGAGAAAAAAGCCGCTCCGTCGTGGGAAAAAGGAGGAAATCAATTTGAAATTATCTACCCCTTCGATGCGGTCTATGAAGGCAATAACGATTCGCTTGTGCTATGGGCTTCCATTGGAGGTTTAACCTGGTTTTTCGCAGGTGATCTTGAAACTGAGGGTGAATTGGACATTATTGATCATTATTCTATGCATGCTGATGTGTTAAAGGTGGGTCATCACGGAAGCAAAAGCTCAACAGCTGACGAATTTCTAACGGAACTTTCCCCTGAGTATGCAATTATTTCTGCAGGTGTAAACAATCGCTATAATCATCCGCATCATGAGGTCACTGAACGACTGAAGGCCCGCCGGATAAAAGTGTTAGGCACCCATACTCACGGTGCGATAGAATATCGGTTCAGAGGAAAAAAGGGAACCTTTCAATGGGTACTTCCATACGATGAAGAATAAAGACCATTCAACATGATCCTGCTTCTTGATTGGGTTTTTATTAACAATAAAAAAAGAGCCTGCAACAAGCCGGCCCTTTTTTAAATAAAAATCAAGATCCTACAACTGAGATAATGGTTCCTACAGCGAATAGAACTGTAAAAAAGCCAAAAGATACAACGAACGCTACACCGGAGTCAATAAGATCGTTCCGTTTTGACTGGACATTATTTTCGAATTCGTTCATAAATACCCCTCCTATTTCTATTTTAGTATAGAGGATGCATAAAAAAAAATCCATACCCAGAAAAGTTTTTTCCTGTCCTGGTACCGTTTATCACAAATAGTTCATGTTTTTGAGGTGATAATAAGCTTAGGTGCTCCGCTTTAATCAGGATTTCCTAGGACCCTGAGTAAAGCGTTTAAATACCCGCTTACGCTGGTGGTCCAGCCTAAGCGGTTCCCTTTACATATGCTGCCTCTTGTCAAACAAGCGAAAGTTTCTTACGATAGTAGCAGGCTGTAATGAAATGGAGCGTGCAGGATGATTGTAAAAGAATGGACCGCCATGAAGCAAAAAAGATTCGCTCCGGTTTATTTAGTATATGGAGATGAGCCTTTTTTAATAAAAGAAACGAAACAGGTACTGCTGAAACACTCTATTCTTGAAGAGGAAATGGATTTTAATTTTTCGTCCTATGATCTAGAGGACGGGGATACGCTTGATCAGGCCATGGAAGACGCTGAAACGTTCCCGTTTATGGGGGAAAGAAGGCTTGTCTTTATACATAACCCTATGTTTTTGACTGCTGAAAAAAAGAAGGAAAAGGCTGAACACAATGTAGCACCGCTTCAGTCTTATCTTGATTCCCCTGCCCCTTATACTATTTTAGTTTTTATTGCCCCTTATGATAAATTGGACGAAAGAAAAAAAATCACCAAGCAGCTCAAAAAGGCTGCAACCGTCCTGGAGGCAAGAAAATTAAAGGAGCAGGATATTATTACGTGGGTCAAACAGCGGGCTGGTCAGGCAGGAGTGCAAATTGATGACCAGGCAGTAAGTAAGGTAATTGAACTGGCGGGAACCAATTTATTTCTTCTTTCAGGTGAAATTGACAAACTTGCCCTGTACGCATATGAATCAAGTCAAATTACGCTTGAAATGGTGGACAAACTGACGGCAAGATCTATTGAACAAAATGTATTTGAGTTAATTGATCGTGCAGTACATAATAAAATTGACGAGGCGCTCAGGCTTTATTGGGACTTATTAAAGCAAAAAGAAGAGCCATTAAAAATTCTTGCTCTGCTATCCGCACAATTCAGATTAATCTACCAGGTCAAATCACTGGGATCCAAAGGATATGGACAGCAGCAGATTGCGTCGCAGCTGAAAGTTCATCCCTTTAGAGTAAAGCTTGCCGCTAAGCATGCACAGGCTTTTTCTGATGAACAATTAACCGGAATTATGCTGTCACTTGCTCAATCCGATCTTGAAATGAAATCCTCCGGTTTAAACAAAGAAATGGTCATCGAACTTTTTTTAACCAAAATTCAAACGCAGTAAAATAACCAAAACAAAAAACCCTCAATAAAATTGAGGGTTTTTTGTTTGGAAGAATTATGCGTTAGCTTTTTTCATTAGGCTCGCTTTTTTGCGGTCCGCGTTGTTTTTGTGGATTAAGCCTTTTTGTGCAGCTTTGTCCAGTTGTTTAACAGCGCTGGAAAGAAGTTCAGTTTTGTTTTCAGCGTTTTCGTCAGCAGCAGTTTCAAAACGTTTAACTGCTGTACGCATAGCTGATTTTTGCTGAATATTCTTTGCTTTGCGTGCTTCACTTGTTTTCGTACGCTTGATAGCAGATTTAATATTTGGCATTCATGTCACCTCCCAAATTGGATCGAGGTTCTATATGACTCGATTTAACAATTCAACACCCGCATTTGCGAGTACTAGTTCACTCGCTATGCGAATTACTAGTTTAGAACAATGTGTTACCTTTACATAAGAACAAGGGATATTTTATCAAATAGCAAGAACAAATGCAATAGATGTAAAGAAAATTAGTCACAAGAACAGCGGAAAGAAGAATAAAAAATATTGAAAGTGCATGGAATGGTTTTACTCTGTGAATCCTATAAAAAAACGGAAGTAGGGATAATATGATTTCCATGCGTACTGATTTAGCGATAGAAGCCTTTGAAACCGCAGTTGAAGAACAACTGGTTCAGGAGCCTTCAATTAAAGAGGGGATACAAATAACAGAAGACAAAATTGACCAGTTCATCGTAAGCAAAGTCATTATCGACAAGCAGGCTGAAGAATTGCTGGGAAAAAAAGAAGGCCATTACTGGACTCTTGAAGTTCCACAGCTCAGAACACAGAATGAAACCCTTCAGCAGTCTGTGTCGGCCGCTTTTGAAAAAGTGATCCGTCAGTTTCTCCCATTGTCACAGATTTCTTCAGAAGCACATATTTTGATTGTGGGTCTTGGGAACTGGCAAGTGACCCCTGATTCACTTGGACCTCTTGTGTGTGAAAATGTTTTTATTACAAATCATTTATTTTTGCACGAACCTCACGCAGTTGAAAATGGCTATCGGAAGGTATCCGCTATTGCGCCTGGTGTAATGGGGTTAACCGGTATGGAAACCAGTGATATTATTCATGGGATTGTAGAAAAAATCAAACCGGAAGCTGTGATTGTTATCGATGCATTAGCTGCCCGGGCAGTTGAGAGAATTCATTCCACGATTCAAATTTCCTCCACAGGTATCCAGCCAGGAGCAGGTGTCGGTAATAAAAGAAAAGAAATCAGTAAACAAACCCTTGGAATACCTGTAATATCAATCGGGATTCCAACCGTAGTAGATGCCGTTACGATTACGCAGGATACACTGAACTACTATTTAAAAACGCTTGGACAAAAAAGAAGAATGAAGGGAAATGCCTCAAATTCATTGTCAGTTGGAGCTCTTCCCGGAACTAAAAAGCTGACAGAAGAAGATGAACCTTCTGAAGATGAAAAAAAATTCTATCTGGGAATGATGGGTGAATTGGAAGAAGAAGAAAAAAGACAGCTGCTTGAAGAAGTGCTGGCTCCACTTGGACATAATCTCATTGTTACACCAAAGGATACAGATTTGTTTATGGAACAGGCGGCAAATGTTATTGCAATGGCAATTAACAGTGCCCTTCATGAAAGTTTATCAAATGGTCAGGGATCAACCTTTACTCATTAGATGAAAATTGGCTGCTAACCAAAGAGGGCTTGGGACAAACGTGTCCCAAGCTCTTTTATGGATTCCTGCGCTTCAAACAGAAGCTTTGCGCAGGGAAGGCTCTGGGCCTTTCCAGAGCCTTGCACTGAAAAGTCTCAGGTTATCGTCAAATTCTGCATGAGTTGCCGACTTCCTCTCCGCTCTCCTCTTACTATTTATAAAATTTCTTTATTCTTTAGACTTTATTGATTTTTGTCCCGCCTCTTTCTTTATCAACCTCACGCACCGTTCAGGGTTTTAAAACTAAAACATGCTCCTAAAACTCATTTTCAAAAGTTGTTTTTTTATAGGTCCATAAAATCTTTAAAATGATCTTAAAATGTTGAGAATCCAAAAGAACAGTTCTTTCATTTTCCGGCAAGCATAAAATTAAAAGAGTCTTTTATGCGAGGTGGGGAGAAACGATGAAAAAAACAAAAATGATCTTACTAGAACCCGTTTTATCTAAAACGGTACATTCCATTGTCCGGACTACGTTGTTACTCTTGTCGCTGACGCTAACTGCAATCTCTATGCCTTATGTGCTCAATTGGTCTGATAGTCATTCAAGCCAGTGGCAGAAAGGACTGCCGGAAAATTGGACAAAAGCGTTTGTTCAAATGGAAACCTCCTCTATAACAGGAGAAGGTCCGACAGAGCTCGAACTATGGCTTAAAGATTTTTCACTGGTTGTTTCCGATCCTTCAAGGTGGCTTACCACAGAAGGGATGCTAATAAAAAATTCAACAGTTTATGCGCAATCGAGCCACGGTTCCAATTTTCCTGAGCCGTTTGAATCTGTTCCCCCTACGGATTGGTTTTTAAATGGAGAGGAAGAGGATGCTCTTGAACCAGTGACAGAACTCCAGGAGAGTCCTGCAGCATCTGTGATTGTGCCAAATAAAGTTCTTTTGTATTTTACACATTCAAGAGAGTCATTTCTTCCTTATTTGCCGGATACAAAAGATCCAAACCTTGCTCACAATTCAAAGGTAAATATTACGCAAATGGGTCCGTTCTTAAAAACTGCGTTTGAAAAAAGAGGAGTAGGAACCGTTCTGGATCGAACGGATGTTGTCGGAAATTTAAAGGATAATGGGCTGGATTATTACGCCCATGCCTATGATGAATCGAGAAAAGTCGTGCAGACAGCAACTGCTTCCCTGCCCGGTTTGACCTATCTTATAGATGTGCATCGTGATTCTGCACGACATGATGTCACGGCACTTGAGCATGAAGGCAAAGTTTATGCAAGAGTCGCTTTTGTAGTTGGAGGAGAACACGCTGAGAGTGATAAAAATCTAGCTTTGGCAAAAAAAGTCCACGAGAAAATGAACGAAAAGATTCCCGGGATTTCGAGGGATGTGTATTTGAAGGAAGGGGCAGGCACCAACGGCAAATTCAATCAGGACCTGTCTGTCAATTCCCTTCTACTTGAACTGGGCGGGGTTGATAATACGTTCGAGGAAATGCAGCTGTCTGCAGATATATTTGCTGAGGTTCTCTCAGGAATTGTCCTCGAAGCGGAAGCGGTCAGTCAGCCTTAGCTTTATGTAAAGCGTGCGTTGAAACGTTGCCATGAACCTGTTATACTGTATCCTAGCAGAATTGCGTCGAAAAAACAGGAGTGGACATGGAATGAATCAAGAGCAACGATCAAACAGACAAAAGAACATCCGAAACTTTTCTATTATTGCCCATATTGATCATGGGAAATCAACTTTAGCAGACCGGATTTTAGAGAAAACAAAAGCCCTGACATCAAGAGAAATGAAGGCCCAGCTTTTGGATTCTATGGACCTTGAGCGTGAAAGAGGCATCACCATTAAGCTGAATGCTGTTCAGCTTAAGTATCAGGCAAACGATGGTCAGGAATATACATTTCATTTAATTGATACTCCGGGACATGTGGATTTTACCTATGAGGTTTCCCGGAGTCTTGCAGCATGTGAAGGAGCAATTCTTGTAGTAGATGCTGCTCAGGGTATTGAGGCGCAGACATTAGCCAACGTTTACCTGGCATTGGATAATGACCTGGAGATTTTGCCGGTCATTAATAAAATTGATCTTCCTGCAGCAGACCCTGAAAGAGTTCGCAAGGAAGTCGAAGATGTAATAGGTCTGGATGCGTCAGAGGCAGTGCTTGCTTCTGCCAAAGCGGGGATCGGAATTGAAGAAATTTTAGAGCAGATTGTTGAAAAAGTGCCTGCTCCATCAGGAGACCCGGAGGCACCGCTAAAAGCGCTCATATTCGACTCTTTATATGATCCTTACCGTGGAGTAGTTGCATACATAAGGATCGTTGAAGGAAAAGTTAAACCAGGTGACAAAATCCGCATGATGGCGACTGGAAAAGAATTTGAAGTCAACGATATCGGCGTGTTCACCCCTAAAGCAACCCCTCAGGAAGAACTGACGGTAGGCGATGTAGGGTATTTAACAGCGGCGATTAAAAATGTTGGAGATACTCGGGTTGGTGACACGATCACAAGTGCAGTCAAACCTACAGCAGAGGCGCTTCCGGGCTACCGAAAGCTGAATCCGATGGTGTATTGCGGTTTGTACCCAATCGATACTGCACGATATGTAGATTTGCGGGAAGCGCTTGAAAAGCTTGAGTTAAACGATTCGGCTCTTCAATTTGAACCTGAAACCTCCCAGGCTCTGGGCTTTGGCTTCCGATGCGGATTTCTCGGCCTTTTGCATATGGAGATTATTCAGGAAAGAATTGAACGTGAATTTAAAATTGACCTGATTACAACAGCCCCAAGTGTTATTTATGATGTGCATCTTGAAGATGGAACGCAGCTTATGGTGGATAATCCTTCGATGATGCCTGAAGCCCAATCTGTTAACCATGTAGAAGAGCCATACGTAAAAGCGACGATTATGGTTCCAAACGATTATGTCGGTGCAGTAATGGAACTGTCTCAAGCAAAACGAGGGAATTTCATAGATATGCAGTATATGGACGATTCGCGCGTAAACGTTATTTATGAAATGCCGCTGGCAGAGATCGTGTATGACTTTTTTGATCAGCTGAAATCCGGTACAAAAGGTTATGCCTCCTTTGACTATGAGCTGATCGGCTATAAAGAGTCCCAGCTCGTTAAAATGGATATCCTGTTGAATGCAGAGAAGGTCGATGCACTCAGCTTTATCGTTCATAAGGATTTTGCATACGAACGAGGTAAAATAATTGTAGATAAATTAAAGGATTTAATTCCAAGACAGCAGTTTGAAGTTCCGATTCAAGCAGCGGTCGGTCAAAAAATTGTCGCAAGATCCACAATAAAAGCGATGAGAAAAAATGTACTTGCCAAGTGTTACGGCGGAGATATTTCCCGTAAACGAAAGCTTCTTGAAAAACAAAAAGCAGGTAAAAAACGAATGAAAATGGTAGGATCAGTTGAAGTGCCGCAGGAGGCATTTATGGCCGTTCTTCAAATGGACGACTCAGAGAAATAAATGCACGATAAATGAAACAAGCAAATGGGGAGAGTGCTTTGTAATGAAGCGATACTCATCCCCTTTTTGCATGAGCAGAGGTGAAATCATGACAACAGCAGCTTATATTCATATCCCTTTTTGCCACCATATTTGCCACTACTGTGATTTCAACAAAGTGTTTATGAAAAACCAGCCTGTAGATTTATATATTGAACGGCTTCTTGACGAAATCAGATTGCGCAAAGATGTGGACCAGCAGCCTCTTACAAGTATTTTTGTAGGAGGGGGGACCCCTACAGCGCTTGATCATAATCAGCTTGAACAGTTGTGCAAGGGAATTTCTGAAATTCTCCCTTTTAGTTCAACCATTGAATATACATTTGAAGCAAACCCTGGAGATCTTTCGTTGGAAAAAATACAAGTACTCCGGAAATACGGAGTAAACCGGCTGAGTTTTGGTGTACAATCTTTTAATGATGAACTGCTTCATAAGATCGGTCGGAATCATAGAGGCAAAGATGTGTACAGATCAATTACAGATGCACAGCTGGCCGGGTTTTCAAATATCAGCATTGACTTAATTTATGCACTGCCAACCCAGACTCTTGCTGATTTTGAAGAAACGCTTGATAAAGCATTAGAGCTCGACCTTCCGCACTATTCAGGCTATTCATTAATTGTTGAACCTAAAACAGTCTTTTATAATCTCATGCGCAAAGGTAAGCTCCCGCTTCCTGGTGAAGAAACCGAAGCAGCCATGTATGAACTGCTAATGAAAAAAATGAGAGAAAAAGGATTAAATCAATACGAAATTTCCAACTTTGCTAAAGAAGGCTATGAAAGCCGGCACAATCTGGTGTATTGGAATAATGATGAATACTACGGATTTGGAGCGGGCGCCCATGGGTATGTAAAAGGAATCAGGTACTCGAATATAGCTCCCGTTTCAAAATATATGGAGGCGGTAAGCAGCAGAAGCCTTCCTACGTTAAATGAACAAAAAGTTCCTCTGCATGAAAAAATGGAAGAGGAGATGTTTCTGGGTTTAAGAAAAACAAACGGAGTATCAATCACTAAATTTAGTGAAAGATATAATGAAGATATACTGAATCGGTTTGATAAGGCGGTTGAAGATGCCCAAAACAAGGGTCTGCTGACAATCGAAAATGACCATTTAATGCTGACACATAAGGGGAAATTTTTAGGGAATGAAGTTTTTCAATCTTTTATAGGAATAATCGAAACGAACTAATTGACAGGTAAACGCTGTTTTGATAAGTTAGTGTTAGATTTAGCACTCGGGGTAACAGAGTGCTAACAGGGGTGATGAACGATGCTAACGGATCGACAATTACTTATTTTGCAAGTGATCATTGATGACTTTATTCGTTCTGCTCAGCCTGTGGGCTCGAGGAGTCTATCGAAGAAAAATGAAATTCAATTTAGTTCGGCTACAGTTCGAAACGAGATGTCTGATTTAGAGGAAATGGGTTTTATTGAAAAGACACATACTTCTTCAGGCAGAGTCCCTTCTGAGAAAGGATACCGTTTTTATGTAGATCATTTACTTTCTCCGCAAGCTTTGCAGCAGCAGGATATTTCACAAATCCATTCGATATTTGCAGAAAGAATATTCGAAATGGAAAATATCGTGCAGCGGTCGGCTAAAATATTATCTGAACTAACGAATTATACATCGATTGTACTTGGTCCTAACCTGCAGGAAAACAGAGTTAAGCAAATCCAAGTGGTCCCACTGTCTGAGGGGACTGCCATTGCAATCATTGTAACGGATACAGGTCATGTGGAAAGCCGGCGCTTTTCATTTCCAAAAGATATGAAAGCAGAAGATATTGAAGGGATGGTGCGCCTGTTGAATGACCGGCTTGCTGGAACTCCTTTGATGGAGCTTCACGACCGTCTTTACAAAGAAATGGCCATCTTGCTGAAGCGGCACATTGCTAATTATGATTTAATGCTTCAGGCTTTTGCAGAGATCATGAATGTTCCGGTTCATGACAAGTTATTTTTCGGTGGCAAAATGAACATGATGAATCAGCCTGAGTTCAGCGATATTGAGAAGCTCAGACTGCTTATGGACATGATTGAACGTGAAGATAATTTGTATCATTTAATTCGCCCGACTGAAGGAATAGGCATACAAGTAAAAATAGGAAAAGAAAATGATAATGTTGCAATGGAAAACTGCTCATTAATTACCGCTACTTTTCCCATTGCCAGTGGTCAAAAAGGCTCGCTTGCAATATTAGGTCCTACAAGAATGGAGTATTCCAGAGTGATCAGCCTGCTGAATATGCTCAGTGGTGATTTATCAAAAGCTCTGTCCAATCTTTACGGCAAATCGCAGGAAAAGTAAGAGCCTTTAACGTATAGACAGAGACTGAGATCAGTTTCTGTCTTAAAATCCGACGTTTAAAGCTTAAAGATAAGGGAATAGGTTGTTTGGCTAAAGAACACGAGTCATTTCAAGGAGGTGAAACAAATGTCAGAGAACGAACAAATCAAAAATCGCGAACACGCAGAAGAACAAACCCGCGAAACAGAAGAGACAATTGAAAAAGAACTGTCTTCTGAGGAAGCGACTGAAAGCGGAAGTGAAGAAGTTGAAATAGACTACGAAGCTAAGGCTGAAGAAGCAGAAAACCGCTATTTACGTTTGCGTGCTGATTTTGACAATTACCGCCGCCGTATTCAAAAAGAAGGAGAAGCAAAGGAAAAGTATCGTGCACAAAGTCTGATCACGAATATTTTACCTGCTTTAGATAATTTTGAACGGGCGCTTACAATAGATTCATCCGATGATTCAACTGGTTCCCTGCTTAAGGGAATGCAAATGGTCCATTCAAGTTTGCTTCAAGCATTAAAAGAAGAAGGACTTGAAGTCATTGAAGCGGTTGGACAGCCGTTTGACCCGAATCTCCATCAGGCTGTTATGCAGGTATCTGAAGAAGGAGTTGAGTCAAACACTGTAGTGGAAGAATTCCAAAAAGGATACCGGCTAAAAGACCGGGTAATCCGTCCATCAATGGTAAAAGTAAACGAATAATTTCGTTACATACTGATTAGGAGGTAGTTTACATTATGAGTAAAATTATTGGAATTGATTTAGGAACAACAAACTCTTGTGTCTCTATTTTAGAAGGCGGAGAGCCAAAAGTAATTGCAAATCCTGAGGGTAACCGCACTTCACCTTCTGTTGTTGCATTTAAGAACGGTGAAAAGCAGGTAGGGGAAGTAGCCAAGCGCCAGGCGATTACGAATCCAAACACCATTATGTCGATTAAAAGACATATGGGCACAAATCACAAAGTAGAAGTTGAAGGAAAAGAATATTCTCCACAGGAAATTTCTGCCATGATTCTTCAATACATGAAATCATATGCTGAGAGCTATCTTGGAGAAGAAGTAACAAAAGCGGTCATCACTGTTCCTGCTTACTTTAATGACGCAGAACGACAAGCTACTAAAGATGCCGGTAAAATTGCGGGTCTTGAAGTGGAGCGTATCATTAACGAGCCGACTGCAGCAGCATTAGCTTACGGACTTGATAAAATGGATCAGGACCAGACGATCCTTGTTTATGATCTTGGCGGCGGAACATTTGACGTATCCTTGCTTGAACTTGGCGACGGTGTATTTGAAGTCCGTTCAACAGCTGGTGACAACCGTCTTGGAGGAGATGACTTTGACCAGGTCATCATTGATCACTTAGTTGCAGAATTTAAGAAAGATAATGGCATTGATCTTTCTAAAGATAAAATGGCTCTTCAACGTTTGAAGGATGCTGCTGAAAAAGCGAAAAAAGACCTTTCAGGTGTTACATCTACACAAATCTCACTGCCATTTATTACTGCCGGCGATGCTGGACCGCTTCACTTGGAATTGAATTTGTCACGTGCTAAATTTGATGAACTTTCATCAAAACTAGTAGAACGTACAATGGGGCCTACACGTCAGGCAATTAAAGATGCTGGATTATCTTCTTCTGAAATCGACAAAGTTATTCTTGTCGGCGGTTCGACGCGAATCCCTGCAGTTCAGGAAGCAATTCGCAAAGAAACAGGAAAAGAGCCTTCTCAAGGAGTAAATCCTGATGAAGTTGTAGCTATGGGTGCTGCGATCCAGGGTGGAGTTCTTACAGGAGATGTAAAAGATGTTGTTCTTCTGGATGTCACACCACTTTCACTTGGTATTGAAACAATGGGCGGCGTTTCAACAAAGCTTATTGAACGAAATACAACGATTCCGACTTCTAAATCTCAAACGTTCTCGACAGCTGCCGATAATCAAAACGCTGTAGATATTCACGTGTTGCAAGGTGAACGCCCAATGGCAGCAGACAATAAAACCCTTGGACGCTTCCAGCTTGGGGATATACCTCCAGCACCGCGCGGAGTTCCTCAAATCGAAGTAACGTTCGACATTGATAAAAATGGTATTGTTAATGTAAGTGCTAAAGATCTAGGCACTGGTAAAGAACAAACCATTACAATTAAATCGTCAACCGGGTTATCTGATGATGAGATCGAGCGTATGGTACAAGAAGCTGAAGAAAATGCAGAAGCTGATAAGGCTCGCAAAGAAGAAGCTGAAGTACGCAACGAAGCCGATCAACTGGTATTCCAAACAGATAAAACACTTGCTGATCTTGGTGAGAATGTTGATGAAGACGAGAAGAAAAAAGCAGAAGCAGCTCGCGACGAGTTGAAAGAAGCGATTGAGAAAAATGAATACGAAGAAATTAAAACCAAGAAAGAGTCCCTTCAGGAAATTATTCAGGCACTTACAATGAAGATGTATGAAGAAGCTGCAAAAAAAGCTGAAGCAGAGCAGCAGGCTGCAGGCGGAGAAGCAGAGTCTAAAAATGACGACGTTGTAGATGCGGATTTTGAAGAAGTAGACGAAGATAAAAAATAATTTATAGATAGTATAGGGAAAAGTCAAAGCCGCAGTTTGCATGGCTTTGGCTTTTTTCTTGAAACAAAGCAGGAGTTTGCATGGCAGACAGAAAAGGTGAATTATTAAAAAAATTCACACTTATAAGGAAGCCATTGTACAGAAGAGCTGTGTAGTGATAAAATAACCTTCATGTAAAAGGACCCGGGAGTGTGCAGATGATGAGTAAACGAGATTTTTATGAAGTGCTTGGTGTTTCAGAAAGTGCTTCTAAAGAAGAAATTAAAAAAGCGTATAGACGTTTATCAAAAAAATATCATCCGGACATCAATAAGGATGCAGATGCTGGTGATAAATTTAAAGAAATTAAGACAGCCTATGAAAACTTAAGTGATGATCAAAAGCGTGCTCACTACGATCAGTTTGGCCATACAGACCCCAATCAGGGATTTGGCGGCGGTGGAGCAGGATTTGAAGGCTTCGGCGGATTTGAAGATATTTTCAGTTCGTTTTTTGGCGGCGGTGGAAGACAGCGTGACCCAAATGCCCCAAGACAAGGAAATGATCTTCAGTATACAATGACGATTACTTTCAACGATGCAGTGTTTGGAAAAGAAACAGATATTGAAATTCCTAGAGAAGAAACCTGTGAGACATGCGATGGCAGCGGAGCAAAACCAGGTACTAAACCAGAAACATGCCAGCATTGTAAAGGAGCAGGTCAGCTTAACGTTGAACAGCAGACTCCATTTGGAAGAATTGTGAATCGAAGAGTATGTCATTACTGTGAAGGTTCAGGGAAAATTGTTAAAGACAAATGTTCAACCTGCAGCGGTTCAGGTAAAGTGCAAAAACGCAAGAAGATACATGTGAAAATTCCAGCCGGCGTAGATGATGGACAGCAAATGCGAGTAGGCGGTCAGGGTGAACCGGGTATTAACGGAGGACCTGCAGGGGATCTTTATGTGGTATTCAGAGTAAGAGCGCATGAGATATTTGAGCGTGAAGGCGACGATATTTACCTAGATATGCCTATTACATTTGCTCAGGCGGCTTTAGGCGATGAACTTGAAGTTCCGACGATTCACGGCAAAGTGAAATGGAAACTGCCAGCAGGAACCCAGTCCGGCACAGCCTTCCGATTAAAAGGAAAAGGCGTGAAAAATGTACATGGATATGGTACAGGTGATCAGCATATTCGCGTAAAAGTCATCACACCAAAAAAACTGACAGAAAAACAAAAGGATCTGCTGAGAGAATTTGCTGACATCAGTGGTGATGTTCCTGACGAACAGCATGATGGTTTTTTTGATAAAGTAAAGCGCGCATTCAAGGGTGAGTAAACTGGGAATGGAGTTGGTAGAATGAGATGGTCTGAAATAAGCATCCATACAACAAACGAAGCAATTGAGCCAATTTCGAATATTTTGCATGAAGCTGGAGCCAGCGGAGTAGTGATTGAAGATCCGAGAGAACTTACGAAAGAACGAATAGACAAATTCGGTGAGATCTACCAGCTTGATCCCGAGGATTACCCCGACCAAGGCGTGCTTGTAAAAGCGTATTTATCCGTCAATAGTTTTCTGGCAGAAACGGTAGACGGCATTAAAACAGCAGTCAGCAACCTGGTTTCCTTTGATATTGACATTGGTGAAAATAAAGTGGAAATCAGTGAAGTAAACGAGGAAGAATGGGCTACTGCCTGGAAAAAATATTATAATCCGGTCAAGATCTCTTCTACTTTTACGATTGTGCCAACATGGGAAGAATATGAGCCGGTATCAAGTGATGAATTAATTATAGAACTTGATCCGGGCATGGCTTTTGGCACCGGTACCCACCCAACAACGGTCATGTGCATTCAGGCGCTTGAGCGCACGGTAAAAAAAGGCGATCGGGTGATTGATGTCGGCACAGGTTCCGGTGTCCTCTCTATAGCTTCAGCCCTGCTTGAAGCAGAACATATCCGCGCACTGGATTTGGACGATGTAGCTGTGACAGCGGCCAGGCAGAATATTGAGTTAAACAGTGTATCTGACAAGGTGACTGTTGAACAAGGAAATCTGCTTAATGAACAAACAGAAAAAGCAGAAGTCATTGTGGCAAATATTTTAGCGGAAGTCATTTTGCTTTTTGCAGACGATGCTTTTAAACTTACGGTACCGGGTGGAACATTTATAACATCCGGTATTATTCAGGCTAAAAAACAGCTTGTAAAAGATAAACTTACCCAAGCAGGCTTCAGGATTGAGGAAGTCGTGACGATGGAAGACTGGGTAGCCATTATTGCAAAAAAACCATCTGAAGTCGTGCGTGAGAGCTGATTATGCAAAGATATTTTGTACAAGAGCTTCCCAATGAAGAAGGTTTATTTACTGTAAGTGGTGAGGATGCTCATCATATGGCCAATGTAATGAGAATGCAGCCGGAAAGTGCGTTTATAGCTGTCTTTGAGAATAACAAGGCTGCTGCTTGCAGGATTGTCAGATTGGATAAGTTGAAGATACTCTGTTGTGCTGAAGACTATTTAGATCATTCGCCGGAGCTCCCTGTGAAGGTATCTATCGCTCACGGACTGCCGAAAGGGGACAAATTTGAACTGGTCATACAAAAGTCGACTGAACTTGGCGCCTATTCACTGATTCCCTTTTTAGCAGCGCGTTCCATTGTAAAATGGGATGAAAAAAAAGGCTCAAAAAAAGTAGATCGATGGAACAAAATTACAAAAGAAGCAGCTGAGCAGTCACATAGGCTTCATTTACCGCAGGTGGAAACGCCTCATACTTTTAATGAACTGTTAAAAGCTGCCGAATCATTTGATTCAGTCATTGTTGCTTACGAGGAACAGGCGAAGCGAGGGAATATTTCTTCTTTTGCAAAAGCACTGGGGGCAGTTTCGGACGGACAATCCATTTTAGTGGTAATAGGTCCGGAAGGCGGGCTTTCTGAAAGGGAAGTTAACCAGCTAGAAGAAATTGGGGCTGTAAGCTGCGGGTTTGGACCGAGAATATTAAGAAGCGAGACGGCTCCGCTATACGCGCTTGCGGCTATCTCGTATCAATTTGAGTTAATGAGGTGAAATAATGGCTACAGTTGCTTTTCATACACTGGGATGTAAAGTAAATCATTATGAAACAGAAGCCATCTGGCAGCTATTTAAATCCAATGGGTATGATCGTGTCGAATATGATCATTCCTCGGATGTGTATGTAATCAATACGTGTACAGTAACGAATACCGGCGACAAAAAAAGTCGTCAGGTGATTAGAAGGGCCATCAGGAAAAACCCGGATGCGGTCATTTGTGTGACAGGTTGTTATGCACAGACCTCCCCTGCTGAAATTATGGCAATACCTGGTGTAGATGTAGTTGTCGGTACACAGGACCGTACAAAAATGCTGGATTATATTGAGCAGTACAAAAACGAGCGGAAACCCATAAATGGTGTAACCAATATTATGAAAAACCGTGTCTACGAGGAGCTTGATGTTCCTGCTTTTACGGATCGTACTCGTGCTTCTTTGAAAATTCAGGAGGGCTGCAATAATTTCTGCACGTTTTGCATTATCCCCTGGGCTCGCGGACTTATGCGTTCAAGAGATCCTAAAGAAGTTCTTCATCAGGCTCAGCAGCTTGTGGATGCAGGCTATAAAGAAATCGTGCTTACAGGCATTCACACCGGCGGGTATGGGGAAGACATGAAAGATTATAATCTTGCCATGCTGTTAACAGATCTTGAAAAAGAAGTTAAAGGCCTTAAAAGAATTCGTATATCGTCTATTGAAGCAAGTCAGCTGACTGACGAAGTAATTGAAGTAATTGACCGTTCCAACATGGTAGTCCGTCACCTTCATATTCCGCTTCAGTCCGGTTCAAACACTGTTTTAAAAAGAATGCGCCGCAAATATACGATGGAGTTTTTTGCAGAGAGATTGGAAAAACTTAAAAAAGCGCTGCCGGGTCTGGCCGTTACTTCTGATGTGATTGTCGGTTTTCCAGGTGAAACAGAAGAAGAATTTATGGAAACCTTTAATTTTATTAATGATCAGAAATTTTCAGAGCTGCATGTTTTTCCTTATTCTAAAAGAACAGGAACTCCTGCAGCACGCATGGATGACCAGGTAGACGAAGAAGTGAAAAATGAGCGGGTTCACCGTCTGATTGAGCTGTCAAATCAGCTTGCCAAGGAATATGCATCTCGTTTTGAAAATGAGATCCTAGAAGTTATTCCTGAAGAACCATTTAAAGAAGCCTCAGAAGAAAATCTCTTTGTGGGCTATACCGATAATTATCTTAAAGTCGTTTTCCCGGCCACAGAAGAGATGATTGGCAAATTAGTTAAAGTTAAAATCAGTGAAGCTGGATATCCTTACAACAAGGCTGAATTCGTCCGTGTGCTTGACACAGATTCTCTTGTTGTAAACTAGCTTGAAAGTTGATGTACTTTAAGGGGGAGGAGCCGTGAATCGTCTCCCAGCAGTGCCGTTTTCCTGAAATGAACCGATCGAAGAGGCTTGGACGAAACATAATAGAATTCAAAGAAATGAAGAAGTTTTGATAAATAGTAAGAGGAGAGCTGAGCGGAAAGCGTCCGCCTAAAGCGCAAGGAACCGGTCAAAGAGCCTGAGACTTATGTCCAGGCTCATTCTTATATTCCGCATATTCGTTCTGGCAATGTTATCATTAATGGCTTATTCCTATGTCAAATGGTATAATAGGTACGGACATCTAATCAAAGGAGACTGATTTTAATAATGAATATTGCAAAAATGATTGATCATACTTTGCTTAAACCGGAAGCAACGAAAGAACAGGTTACTGCACTATGTGAAGAAGCAAGTGAACACGGTTTTATTTCAGTTTGTGTAAACCCTGCATGGGTCCGTTTATCAAGTGAAATTCTTCATAAAACAGATGTAAAAGTATGTACAGTTATTGGTTTTCCATTAGGCGCATCTGCAACAGAAACCAAAGCTTTTGAAACAAAGCAGGCTATAGAAGACGGAGCTTCTGAAGTTGATATGGTCATCAATATCGGCGCACTAAAAAGCGGTCAATATGAAGAGGTACAGCAGGACATTCAGGCTGTTACAGCTGCTGCTAAAGGAAAAGCGCTGACTAAAGTGATCATAGAGACATCTTTGCTTACAGACGAGGAAAAGGTTATTGCGTGTGAGCTTGCAGTCAAAGCAGGGGCAGATTTTGTTAAAACATCTACGGGCTTTTCAACAGGCGGCGCAACAATTGAAGACATTCAACTGATGAGAAAAACAGTCGGTCCAGATATTGGAGTCAAAGCTTCTGGCGGTGTGCGTTCAACAGAAGATGCTGCGAATATGGTTAAAGCCGGTGCAACACGGATCGGTGCAAGTTCAGGGGTTAAAATTCTGCAAGGATTAACGGCGGACAGCGATTACTAAAACTGCTCTCAGGTCAAGTATTTCTTAATTTGATTCCCGAGTTGTTTTGTATTAAATATGGTTGACCGAAACAACCCATTATATTATACTAGATAAGTACATGGGATATTACCCGTGAATGCCAGTAAGTATCCCTATCTTACTGCATGCAATGAAGGATAGCTTTTGTTGTTCTCTTTGCTTGAACTTGTAAGTGTAGTGTGTTCGGAGGGAGGGAAAGAGAGATGTCAAGAACAGTTGTTCGCAAAAACGAATCGCTTGAAGATGCTCTTCGCCGCTTCAAAAAGACTACATCAAAGGCTGGTACTTTACAAGAGTTCAGAAAGCGTGAATTCTATGAAAAGCCAAGCGTGAAGCGTAAGAAAAAGTCTGAAGCAGCAAGAAAGCGTAAGTTCTAATTAAGAATAGAGGGTGCCGGTATTGAGTCTTCTTGAGCGTCTTAACAAGGACATGTTAACAGCGATGAAAAACAAAGAAAGAGATAATCTTTCCGTTATTCGTATGGTCAAAGCTTCTATGCAAAATGAGGGATATAAACTCGGACGGCAGGAATTGAGTGATGACGAAGCGTTAACTGTACTTTCTCGTGAATTAAAACAGCGGAAAGACTCATACCAGGAGTTTAAAGCTGCAGGCCGAGAGGATCTCGCTGAAAAACTTGAATCCGAAATTGTATTAATTGAAACCTACATGCCGCAGCAGCTGACAGAAGAAGAACTTGAGTCGGTCGTTCAGGAAACGATTACTGAAACAAACGCTTCTACAAAAGCTGATATGGGCAAGGTTATGAGTGCCATTATGCCTAAAGTGAAAGGCAAGGCTGATGGAGGAAGAGTGAACGCTCTTGTCCTTAAACACTTATCATAAAAAGCTGACCACCAATTTGTGCTCTCAGTTTAACTAACAAGCCGTGATGGTAAACCCATCACGGCTTGATTATTTTCCAGCTGTTAGTGCACAATGTAAGAGAGGCTTTTTTTTATTTTTTGAAACTTTTTATTGTCCCACTCGTATATAAGATAAGCGACAGTACATTTAAGAGAGGAGGTTGAAAATGATTCGTAAAGGAACAGTCATTTTTCTTGCCGCTGCATTCTTTCTTTCACTCTTTTTACCTTTTCAACCAGCTCAGGCAGCAGACGAAGTTGTATACGTTGTGCCGCTGGAAAAAGAAGTGGAACGGGGGCTGGCCTCCTTTCTTGATCGGGCGATTACAGATGCTGAAGAAGCCGGTGCCGATGCCATCATATTCGACATAAATACACCTGGCGGAGCAGTTAATGCTGCTCATGAAATTGCCAAAACACTTCGCGAGACAGAATTGAGGACAGTCGCGTTTGTAAATGATGATGCCATTTCTGCAGGCGCTTTCATTGCCCTGTATGCACAAGAAATTTATATGACCCCTGATGGAAAAATGGGGGCGGCGGCAGTAATTGATGCTGCAGGCAATATGGCGGATGAAAAAGCCAGGAGCTCATGGTTCACTGCGATGACGAACGCAGCGCAATCAAAAGAAGGCCGGGATGTACAAATTGCTCAGGCGATGGTAGACGAAACCATTGATCTGCCTGAATTCAATGCACCAGAAGGAAGATTGCTGACATTGACAGACGAGCAGGCAGCAGAGGCAGGCTACTCTGATGGAACTGTAAATGATCTTGAGGGCGTTCTTTCAAAAATTGGAATGGAAAATGCAGAGGTACGCAGCATTGAGCCAAGTTTTCTGGAAAATGTGGCGCGCTTTATCACAAACCCAATTATTGTACCTATACTTCTTTCCATTGCCAGCATAGGTTTAATTGTTGAATTATATTCTCCTGGCTTCGGTGTAGCAGGAATAATGGGGTTGAGTGCCATGATGATGTTTTTCTTTGGCCACTTAGTAGCGGGATTGGCAGGATTTGAAGTGCTGATATTGTTTCTAATAGGAGTTGCATTAATCATTGCTGAATTTTTTGTCCCGGGAGGTATTCTGGGCATACTTGGATTAACTGCAATCGTTGCAAGTATCTTGCTATCCGGCGACAGCGTTGTGTATATGGGTATAGCCCTCTCCATTGCGTTGCTGGTGGCTGTAATTGGGATGGTGGTTATGGTGAAATTTCTCGGTAAAAATCTTCACGTTTTAAAACGCATTATATTAAGTGATTCAACGAATACGGAAAGCGGCTATGTTTCCAATGTCAACAGACTTGAGCTTATAGGCAAAACAGGTGTAACAAGAACTCCACTTCGTCCTTCTGGGACGATTGTTATAGATGACGAACGTATCGACGCAGTGACCGAAGGCGGCTACATTGACAAAGAAAAGCAAGTCAAGGTGGTAAAAGTGGAAGGCTCGCGGATTGTTGTCCGGGAAGCAGAGTAAAAGGAGTGGATCAGTAAATGGGAACAGAAGCTATAATGTTGGTTGTCATTATCATTGCAGTCGTTATCGCGCTTAGTGTATTATTTACATTCGTGCCGGTAATGCTGTGGATTTCAGCTCTTGCAGCAGGAGTAAAGGTAAGCATCTTTACTTTAGTTGGAATGAGATTAAGACGTGTTATACCAAACAGAGTTATTAATCCGATGATTAAAGCATCAAAAGCTGGTGTGGATGTCACGATTAATCAGCTTGAAAGCCATTACCTTGCGGGTGGTAACGTAGACCGAGTAGTAAACGCTCTGATCGCTGCTCAGCGTGCAAATATTGAGCTGGCGTTTGAACGTTGTGCTGCGATTGATCTTGCAGGCCGTGACGTGCTGCAGGCAGTTCAAATGAGTGTTAATCCTAAAGTGATTGAAACACCGTTTATTGCCGGTGTGGCTATGGATGGAATTGAAGTAAAGGCCAAAGCCAGAATTACAGTTCGTGCAAACATTGAACGTCTGGTCGGGGGAGCCGGTGAAGACACGATCGTAGCCCGGGTTGGAGAGGGGATTGTCAGTACGATTGGTTCAAGCGATAATCATAAAAAAGTACTTGAAAATCCGGATTTAATTTCTCAAACCGTTCTTGGCAAAGGTCTTGACTCGGGAACAGCATTTGAAATTCTTTCAATTGATATTGCCGATGTTGACATCGGTAAAAATATCGGTGCAGAACTCCAGACAGAGCAGGCAGAAGCTGATAAAAACATCGCTCAGGCAAAAGCAGAAGAGCGCCGCGCGATGGCTGTTGCACAGGAGCAGGAAATGAGAGCCCGTGTAGAAGAAATGAGAGCAAAAGTTGTGGAAGCAGAAGCGGAAGTTCCACTAGCGATGGCTGAAGCACTGCGTGAAGGCAATATTGGTGTTATGGACTATATGAACATAAAAAATATTGATGCGGACACAGATATGCGTGATTCCATTGGCAAACTCTCAGGAGATAAGAAGGAAAAATAATCGAATGTCCGCATGAATTTGCTGACAATAAATTATTATAGATCCTAAAAGGGAGGGTGCCTCCATGGAACTTATCATTATGGCGATTCTTGCTGGTATTGTAAGCTGGATCGGGAATCAAAAGAAAAAAGGAGAAGACCTGCCAACACAAACACAGCAGCCGTCTTCTTCTCAGCAGCGCGAGAATCCTTCCAGACAGCAGGCTGAATCGCATCAAACAGCAGCTGAAGTGGAGCGTGAACCCAGAAAAGACCGGGTTAAAAACGCTCGAGAAGCTTTTGATCGCAGGGCAAAAGATTTAGCTTCAGAATATCAGCGTCAAAGAAGTGATATTGAAGCGGCTAAACCTCAGCGGAACCAGCCAAGTATAGAAAAAATTGAAACTCCAGCAGCTGATTTGACTGTCAGCATCGAACAGGCCCGCCCTGGACGCGGCAGCAGCCAAAAGAAGGCAGCTGCCAAACCTGCAGGCCCAAAAGTTGAAGAACTATCTCTTAAAAATGGTCTCAAAGAAAAAGATCTTGTAAACGGTATTGTCCTGGCTGAAATTTTAGGGCCGCCGAGAGCAAAAAAATTACATTCAAAGAGGCTGACACGCTAAAATAGTTATGAGCCCCCCTTTCTTTTCATATAGATGAAAAGAGAGGGGGGCTTTTTTATGTCAAGGTGGCTGACACGTACGAAACATTGGATAGGCAGTACCCTTCAACTTCCTGATGATTTACTGCTCGATCTGCCAAGAGTGACATGGATCGGTTCCTTTCTTTTGCATATTGAAAATCATAAAGGGCTATTAAAAGTGGAGCATCACAGTATTGTTGTAAAAGTTTTTGATGGGCTTGTGGAAATCAATGGAGATTCTCTGCAAATACAATCCATGCTTCAAGATGAAATGACCATAAAAGGGAATGTGTCTGAAATTATTTATAACCGGCAGCAAGGTGGAGAAAGCGTATGAAACCAACATTACCCGGAACGATCGGTGTTACCGTTAAAGGAAAAGGATATCCAGTGGTTCTTCAAAGGCTTCATCAGCAATCGGTAGTTCTTCACTCTATCACTTCATCTGGTGATGACGAAATTCATTTTTTTATTTCTCACAATGAGCTATCCCGTATCCGTAAAGCTGTTTTTAAAACAGGCTGCAAAGTCAGTCTGAAAAAAGGAACAGGACTTGCTTATGAGCTTGAGAATGCCCTTAAATTTCGTTCTTTTATTTTGTGGCTGGTGATCGCAATTGTGATCGTAATGGCTAGTACGAGATTTCTTTGGTCGGTTGAAATGCAGGGGGCCACTCCTGAAATAAGGCAGGAAGTCGAAATTGCGTTGAAAAAGCTGGGCTTTACACCTGGAACTTATAAACAGTCGCTGCCTGCTGAAAATCAGATATCACCCGTCCTGTACAAGGAGGTAGAACAGCTTTCATGGATGGGGCTCGAGTGGCAGGGTACCAAGCTGATCGTTCATTTAAAAGAAAAAAAGGGAACTACTCAGACCGAAAAACTTCCTCCTTCCCATATAGTTGCAGCTAAAAAGGGAACGATTCAATCGATGCAGATTGAATCGGGACAAGCAGTTGAAAATGTAAATAGCGTAGTAAAAAAAGGACAGCTGATCGTGTCAGGTCTTGTTGGGAGAGAGGAAGACAAGAAACCCGTTCCTTCGAAGGGCGTTGTCATGGCTGAAACTTGGTACGAAGTAAATGTAACGGTTCCTGATAAACTTGTAAGAGAAACTTTAACCGGAAATTATAAAAGAAAATGGTCGCTTCAATTGTTTAACTGGACAACCCCGTCCGTATCCTTCTCAAGAGACTCATTTGATCAGGCAGTTGAAGAAAGAAAAACGGATGACATCGAAATTGCGGGTGTGCGTCTCCCTGTTCAGAAAAAAACCACTCATATTTATGAAACGGAAAGAACGAGTACAAAAGTTAACCGCGAGGCTGCAAGAGAAGTAGCTCTGAGGGTGGCAAGAGAAGAAGTTTTATCGCTAATCGGAGGGACTGGCAGTATTCAACAGGAAAAATTTTTGCATGAACAAATTGACAATGGTAAAGTAAAGTTAACCATCTATTTTCAAGCAATAGAGGACATAGCAAAAGTACAACCTTTTAGCGAGGAGACACGCGAATGACTGATGAACGAATCACCATCGATTTACCATTGGAAGATCCAAATGAAGCTGTTTCTTTGTTTGGCACATCCGATGCGCATTTAAAAACGATTGAAAATGAACTTGATGTCACTCTTCTTTCCCGTGGTGAAACTATACGAATAACCGGAGCGAAAGAGAAAACGGAACAGGCCAAGCAGGTGGTTAATCAATTATTAAGTGTGATCCGCAAGGGAATTCAAGTAAGTGAACGCGACGTAATTTATGCGACACAAATGGCCTTAAGGGGTACAATAGAATATTTTGATGAAATTTATGATGAAGAAATCACTAAAAGTGTAAAAGGAAAATCCATTCGTGCAAAAACGATGGGTCAGCGGCAGTATGTTAAAGAAATTAAGAAAAATGATATGGTCTTCGGCATTGGGCCGGCTGGTACAGGAAAAACGTATCTGGCAGTTGTCATGGCTGTAAATGCTTTAAAGAAAAATAATGTTCAGAGAATTATTCTCACTAGACCAGCTGTCGAAGCAGGGGAAAGTCTGGGTTTCCTTCCTGGAGATCTTAAGGAAAAGGTGGACCCGTATCTCAGACCTCTTTACGACGCATTAAACGATGTATTGGGAGCGGACCATACTCAAAGGCTGATTGAAAGAGGCATCATTGAAATCGCCCCACTTGCCTATATGAGAGGGCGAACGCTGGATGATGCTTTTGTAATATTAGACGAAGCGCAAAATACGACAAGGGCTCAGATGAAAATGTTTCTAACGCGGCTTGGTTTTGGTTCGAAAATGGTCATCACTGGTGACCAGAGTCAGGTGGATCTGCCAAAGGGAATGGAATCAGGCCTGGTAGCAGCACAAAAGATTTTAAAAAATGTTCAAGGCATCTCTTTCAATTATCTTGAACAGGCAGATGTGGTCAGGCATCCGCTTGTTGGAAAGATTATCGGAGCTTACGAACAAAAAGAAGAGAAGTAAAAAGTCTGTCCTGCTTTTTTCCCAAGCAGGACAGACTTTTCATTTTTATTGAAGAAATTTCTGCTATACTTAAAAAAGAATGGCATGATTTAGAAGTTTTAAAGGGTCCCTTATTTATACATAAAACACTGTTTTAATGAAGAAAACCGGGGAGCTTACTCGCTAAGAGGAGTGGGGATATATGGAGTATTGGATCAGAAGAATACGAACTCTGCTAAGCTATCGATTGTTTAAGTGGCTATTGCTTAGTATTGTAGCTTTGATGACATTTGTTTTATTATTCAGTCACGTCCGTCTTGAAACGTACGATATCCGATTATTTTCTGTAGCCGAGGAGACAATCCGATCACCCAAAACCATTGTAGACGTAAGACGTACAGAAATAGAACAGCAACGGGCAGTGGATGAAATTTCAGAAGTGTACACCTACCGGCCGGAAATACTTGAAAACCGTACTTCGCTGATTTCTTCCATTTTTGAATTTGCGATGGATTTTAATCCTTCAGCGGATGATGCTGAAGAACCAGAAAATACTGTAACCGTAACAAATGACATGATGACTGATTTGAAGGAAGCGCTGTCTGAAGATGTATCAGAAAATGTAACCACAGCTATTGATGACTCAGTCTTTGAACAACTCTTGTCCTCTAGTGACAGTGAATTGGAAAGGACAAAAGGAATTTTGGTATCTCAGCTTGAATCCACGATGTCCAATCCCATTACACAGTCTGAAGTAAACGGAACCAAAGATTCTCTTGAGGAACGTCTTGCAGGCCTGGCTATTCAAGATGATTTAAAAACAGCCTCCATTGAATTAGGCCGCTTTGCAGTAGTTGAAAACAATCTTTTTGATGAAGAACAGACAGAAGCAAGGAGAGATCAGGCCAGGGAAGATGTTGAGCCGGTTCAAATACTTGAAGGGCAGGTCATTGTGCAGGAAGGGTACCTGATTGACAGAGATATATACCGTCAGCTAGAAGCATTGGGTCTTACGACGAATGATGATACCATCGCTCCTTTTGCAGGCTTGATTTTGTTTTCACTTCTGGTATTTTTGGTTTTATATTTCCAGTTTTCCTCCTGGAAGATTGAAGAAGAAAAAAAGCAAAACTATTTGACCTTAGTCAGTATTATTTTTCTGCTTTCACTTGGGTTAATGAAGGTGACCGAACTGGTAGGAGAGCTGGATATTGCTCAAATTCAGTACCTATACCCCGCTGCAATGGCAGCGATGCTGATCAGAAGCATGATCAATACGAGGCTGGCTCTTGTCACCACGATACTCCTTGCAGCCTGTGGGAGCATTATTTTTAATGACAGTATTACCGGTTCCATTAATGTTGAAATTGCTCTCTATTTTCTATTCAGCGGGCTTGCAGGCGTCTTGTTCCTTTCTCATACAAAGCACCGTACGTATTTGCTTCGTGCGGGGTTGTTTGTCGCAGTGGCAAATGTACTGGTATTGCTCTCTATGGGTTTAATTGAAAACGCTCAGTACAGTTTGCTTGATTGGACGCTTTACCTTATTTTTGCGACAGTGTCAGGAATTCTGGCATCAATCCTTACAATTGGCTTACTTCCTCTATTTGAAGCCGGATTCGGAATTTTGTCGACAATGAAGCTGGTGGAGCTCTCAAATCCCAACCATCCGCTCTTGAAAAGGATTTTAACTGAAGCACCCGGAACGTATCACCATAGCGTAATGGTCGCAAATCTTGCAGAGTCAGCCTGCGAAGCAATAGGAGCAAATGGGTTGCTTGCGCGGGTAGGTTGTTACTATCATGATATTGGAAAAACAAAACGTCCCCATTTCTTTATTGAGAACCAGATGAACATTCAAAATCCTCATGATCGGCTGAGTCCTGAGGCTTCCAGAGATATTATTATTTCACATGCTTTGGACGGAGCTGAAATGCTCAGAAAATGGAAACTGCCAAAAGATTTTATCGATATAGCTGAGCAGCATCACGGCACGACGCTTTTAAAATATTTTTATTATAAAGCAAAAGAATCTGGTAAAGAGGTTCGGGAAGAAGATTATCGCTACCCTGGGCCAAAACCGCAGACAAGAGAGGCTGCCGTAATCTCTGTAGCTGATAGTGTTGAAGCTGCGGTGCGCTCAATGAAGGATCCAACGTCTGAAAAGATTAAGGGGCTTGTTCAATCCATTATCCAGGATCGCTTACAGGACGGACAGTTTAACGAATGCGACCTGACTCTAAAAGAACTTGAAATCATTAAAACAGCTTTTTGTGAAACACTAAACGGGATCTTTCATTCAAGAATTGAATACCCTGAATTCACAAAAAAGCAGGAAAGGAAGAAGCAGGCATGACGTTGCAAATTGATTTTTTTGATGAAACGGAGTCTCTCACAGACAAAGATATTACATTAGTAGAAGATCTTCTCCTTTTTGCTTCAGAAAAAGAAGGAGTTCAAAACGGTGAGTGTTCAGTCACCTTTGTAACCAATCGTAAAATTCAGGAAATTAATAAAACCTACAGAGGAAAAGATCAGCCTACGGACGTAATTTCATTTGCAATGGAAGATGAAACGGAAGGTGATGCAGCAGTCATCGGTGAAGGGATGCCGCGAATGCTCGGAGATATTGTGATATCCGTTCAAGTTGCAAAAGACCAGGCAGCTGAATATGGACATTCTTTTTCACGGGAACTGGGATTTCTGGCATTACACGGTTTCTTGCATCTGCTCGGCTATGACCATATAAAAGAGTCGGATGAAGCGGTCATGTTTGGCAGACAAAATGTGATTTTAGAGGATTTTGGTTTGGCGAGGTCATAGTATGAATCTAAAGCGGTTATTTTCCTCCTTTCGTTATGCTTGGGATGGAGTAAAAGATGTAGCTAAGCACGAGCAAAATTTTAAAATTCATTTAATTTCTGCCTGTGCAGTTGTTCTGGCGGGATGGTACCTGCAGATATCTGTACTGGAATGGCTGTTTATTTCATTAGCGGTTTCAGGTGTTCTGGCAATGGAATTAATGAACACTGCAGTTGAAAGGGCTGTGGATCTGATTACTTATGATCGGCACCCGTTGGCTAAAAAAGCGAAAGATGCTTCAGCAGCTGCAGTTTTTGTTTGTGCTGCAGGCGCAGGCATTACAGGTGTCATCATCTTTTTGCCGAAAATAATCAACATTTTTCTTTAGGCTTAACAATCGTTTCGTTCTAAGAGCGCTTTTTTAGATGAAAATATAGTACAATAAGAAATACTTCAAGGGATCATTCGAATTCCACGCATTGAATATGCAATGAAGAGAAAGTAGTTATCTTAAAGGAGAGCTGAAGAATGAACTTAGAATTGTTGGTGAATGAAGCAAAATCCGCCCGTGAAAAAGCGTACGTGCCATACTCGAAATTCAAGGTAGGAGCAGCGCTGCTTACTGAGGACGGAAAAATTCATCATGGATGCAATATTGAAAATGCTGCTTACAGCATGTGTAATTGCGCTGAAAGAACAGCGCTGTTTAAAGCGTATGCTGAAGGGGATCGTAAATTTAAAGCGATTGCGGTAGTAGCTGATACAAAGCGCCCGGTTCCGCCTTGTGGTGCCTGCAGACAAGTTATTGCAGAATTATGCAGTCAGGATATGATGGTGTATTTAACAAATTTAAAAGGAGACGTTCAGGAACTGACGGTAGCAGAATTACTTCCTGGCGCTTTTTTACCGGAGGATTTAAATGGAGAAAGAAACTAAACACAAATCAGGATTTATTTCCATTGTAGGGCGACCGAATGTCGGGAAATCTACATTTTTAAATCGAGTCATTGGGCAGAAGATTGCCATTATGAGTGATAAACCACAGACAACACGAAACAAGATACAGGGAGTTCTCACGACTAATGACAGCCAGATGATTTTTATAGATACACCTGGTATACACAAGCCTAAGCATAAGCTTGGCGACTTTATGATCAAAATGGCAACCAATACTTTTCGGGAAGTTGACCTGATTTTATTTATGGTGAATGTAGACGAAGGGCTGGGCCGCGGTGATGAGTTCATCATGGATCTGTTAAAAGATGTGAAAACACCTGTCTTTCTCGTGCTCAATAAAATAGACACCGTTCATCCAGATGAATTGCTGCCGATTATCGATCAATACCGCTCCCGTCAAACGTTTCAGGAAGTAGTTCCCATTTCAGCTCTTGAGGGCCAGAATGTAGAAACGCTGCTTGAGCAAATTCAAGCCAATCTGCCTGAAGGACCTCAATATTATCCCGCAGACCAAATCACGGATCATCCGGAGCGCTTTATTATTTCTGAGTTAATTCGTGAAAAAGCGCTTCATTTAACTCGTGAAGAGGTCCCTCACTCTATCGCTGTTTCAATTGAAAAAATCAGCAAGGAGGAAGGGAAAGAATTAATTAATGTCATGGCAACGATTATCGTGGAACGTGATTCTCAAAAGGGAATTGTTATTGGAAAACGTGGTGCGATGCTTAAGGAAATAGGACAGCGGGCAAGGGAAGATATTGAAAATCTTCTTGGTTCAAAGGTTTATCTTGAACTGTGGGTGAAAGTTCAAAAAGACTGGAGAAATAAAGCCAGCAACTTAAGAGACTTTGGTTTTAAGGAAGATGATTATTAAAGCTGGATGCTGACTACAGGATTGGGAAATGTTACGAGCCATCATTCTATGGAAGAAGTGGCACACTAAAAACGTACTGACATTCATGGACAACATGAAAGGTGTGAAGCGTATGTTGGATTTTACGTGGGAAGTTTTTAGTCAAACCGGGAATGTAGAACTTTATCTTTTGTTTAAAGAGATTGAAGGTCAAGGTGAAGAGCTGAAGCCAGAAACCGCATCCCAGGGCGAATCAGAGTACTTATCCGGCTCTCAGATCCAAATATAAAGTAATCATCGAACAGGAATAGCAGCAGGGAGGATACTATATGCTCCAAAAATGTGAAGGTATTGTTGTTCGAACAAGTGATTATGGTGAATCAGATAAAATTGTGACTATTTATTCAAGAGAATTTGGTAAGTTTGCAGTTATGGCCAGAGGTGCAAAAAAAGCTAACAGCCGGCTTTCTTCTATTTCCCAGCTTTTCACTTATGCATATTTTTTGTTTCGTAAAGGAAATGGCATGGGAAGTCTGCAGCAAGGAGACCTTGTGGCTTCTCAGAGGGGAATAAAAGAAGATTTATTTAAATCGGCCTACGCTGCTTATATGGTGGAATTGCTGGATAAAGCAGTTGAAGACCGAAAAACAAACCCTTATTTATTTGAGCTGCTTGCGCAATCCTTATCTTATCTTAATGAGGGATATGATGAAGAAGTAATTTGTTTGATATTTGAAATGAAACTGCTTCCTGTTTTCGGGGTTCAGCCAGTGCTTGACAGATGTGCTCATTGCGGTGAAACAGAAGGTCATTTTTCCTTTTCCATAAGAGAAAATGGTTTGCTTTGTCACCGCTGCTGGTCTAATGATTCATATGCTTTAAAAATTACACCGCAGACAGTCCGTTTATTGAAGCTGTTTTATTTTCTCGACTTGAACCGACTGGGTTCCGTTTCACTGCAGGAACAAACGAAGAAAGAGCTTAGGCTTGTCATCAGAACCTATTATGATGAATATGTAGGCGTCTTTATAAAATCAAAATCATTTTTAGAGCAATTGGATAGAATGAAAACCGTTTTACATGGCGATAGTCCGGAAGAGAACAAGAATAACACGACAAAATAAGCGGCGAATTGAAGATGAATGAAGTATAAAAAGCCTGAGACAAAATGTCTCAGGCTTTTTGGGCGGTTCACTGCGCTTCAGACGGAGGCTTTCCACAGGGACTTTAGCATACCCGGTGTCAGGCATTACTACCCGCGTCTGAATTAATAACGCTGCAGAACCGTTAAAATTTAATTGCGTTTGCTAAAAAGGCCTTTACTTCTGAGATCGGCATTCTAATCTGGTCCATTGTATCCCGATTTCTCACCGTTACTTGTTTGTCTTCCAAAGAGTCAAAATCAAACGTGATGCAATAAGGAGTTCCAATTTCGTCCTGACGACGGTAACGTTTGCCTATAGACTGGGATTCATCAAAATCCACCATGAAATCCTCAGCAAGTTCCTGCTGTACCTTGATTGCTTCCTCGCTTAATTTTTTTGAAAGCGGCAATACCGCAGCTTTAAATGGTGCGAGGGCAGGATGGAAGCGTAAAACCGTCCGCTGGTCATTGTTTTCGAGCTCTTCTGTTTCAAATGCATCGCATAAAAAGGCAAGTGTTACCCTGTCAGCACCAAGGGATGGCTCAATGCAATATGGAACGTACCGCTCATTTGTCTGCTGATCCAGGTAAGTGAAATCTTCGTTGGAGTATTCCATATGACGCTTTAAATCAAAATCTGTCCGGTCAGCAATTCCCCATAATTCACCCCATCCGAAAGGAAAGCGGTATTCAATATCAGTTGTTGCATTACTGTAATGAGAAAGCTCATCTGAATCATGATCACGCAGTCGCATGCTTTCTTCACGCATGCCCAGATTTAGCAGCCAGTTTTTACAAAACTCGCGCCAGTATGCATGCCATTCAAGATCTTCACCAGGCTTACAGAAGAATTCGATTTCCATTTGCTCAAATTCACGGGTCCGGAATGTGAAGTTCCCGGGAGTAATTTCATTTCGAAAACTTTTACCAATTTGGCCGATGCCGAATGGCACACGTTTTCTCATCGTCCGTTGAACATTTTTAAAATTGACAAAAATACCTTGAGCCGTTTCCGGACGCAGAAAAATTTCATTGGTCGTTGCTTCTGTTACACCCTGAAAAGTTTTAAACATTAAATTAAACTGGCGGATCTCAGTGAAATCTTTACTTCCGCAGTTTGGACATGCAATGTCATGTTCAGTAATCAATTCTGTCATTTTAGAAAAAGGCAGTCCATCTACAATTAATTCCTCGCCCTTAGCTTCAATTGCTTCTTCGATTAATTTATCAGCCCGGTGTCTGGCTTTGCAGCTTTTACAGTCGATCATTGGATCATTGAAATTGCCAATATGACCGGAAGCTTCCCAGGTTTTTGGATTCATTAAAATGGCTGCATCTAATCCCACATTATATGGAGATTCCTGAATGAACTTCTTCCACCAGGCTTTTTTTATATTATTTTTAAGCTCTACTCCAAGCGGCCCATAGTCCCATGTATTTGCGAGCCCTCCGTAAATTTCTGATCCCGGAAAAACAAATCCGCGATGTTTTGCTAATTGCACAATTTCGTCCATTGAAGACATAACCAGCACTCCTTTTATTTGATTTGCGAAAGTCCACATAAAAAATCCGTCCCTGGGCTAGTAAATAGCCCAGGGACGGATTTGACGTCCGCGGTTCCACCCTAGTTAATGCGATGTGCATTCACCTTCGTTGCATGCATTGCTCAGGATTGCCGTTTTCCCTGCTTTCCGGGCTCTCACCATCTCCGGTCGCTTCTTTTTTGCAGCAGGTACTTATTGATCCTTCATCGCGCTAATATATGGGTAATGTATATCTATCCTACCATGATTAATTACGATTCACAATATAATCTATTCGCTCAAAAAATCGAATCAGTTGCACTTCATGGATATCCGTTTTAAAGTTGTAAAATAAATGCTTATTATATTATGATGCAGTGATCGAAAAATTATCACTTATAGTATATAATATTAAGAATAAGTATGACTTAATGTACTGCTTTAAGGTGGTGACTATAATAGAACTTAATAAAAGACAGACAGAAATTCTGCAGATTGTTAAAGGGAACGGTCCGATAACTGGAGAACAAATAGCAGAAAGACTGCATTTAACTAGAGCAACTCTGCGTCCTGATTTAGCAATTTTAACTATGGCGGGGTTTTTGGATGCAAGACCCAGGGTAGGCTATTTTTATACCGGTAAATCAGGAACACAGCTTCTGACCGAGAATTTAAAAAAGCTGTACGTTAAAGATTATCAATCACTTCCAGTGGTCGTGCACGATAATTTATCCGTGTATGACGCTATATGTCATATGTTTTTAGAGGATGTCGGGACGTTATTCGTAGTCGATCAGCATGCTTTGCTCGCAGGTGTGCTGTCACGTAAAGATTTGCTTCGCGCAAGCATTGGTCAGCAGGATTTAACTAATTTACCGGTAAATGTTATTATGACCAGGATGCCAAACGTGACGTATTGTGAAAAAGACGATCTTTTAGTAAATGTAGCAACAAAATTAATTGATAAGCAAATCGATTCTCTTCCGGTTGTGAGAAAAGTGGAACGGGGATATGAAGTGTTTGGCAGAATCACGAAAACAAATATCACTAAAGCCTTTGTCAGCTTGTCAAAGGATGAGTCGTAGTCTATGGGTGGTGGAAAAATGAATGAAATTAATGTGTACGTGGTTTCTGATTCTGTAGGTGAAACAGCAGAACTTGTGGCAAAGGCCTGCGTTAGTCAGTTCAGACAATCCAGAAAATCAATATCGATTAAACGATTTCCTTATGTAGAAGAAACAGCAAATGTGGATGAGGTCATTGCACTTGCCAAGGATGACGAAGGCATTATCGTTTACACCCTTGTAAGACCTGAGATTCGCCATTACATTCAAGAACAGATTAAGCGTTTTAATATAACCGCCCACGATGTCGTAGGGCCGATTATAACCTCTCTTCAAACTGCAAGTGAAGAGATGCCTATTAATGAACCCGGTATGGTTCATGAGCTCGACGAAGACTACTTTAAAAAAATAGAGGCGATTGAATTCGCGGTAAAGTACGACGATGGCAGGGACCCCAGGGGCATTTTAAAAGCAGATATTGTACTAGTGGGAGTGTCTAGAACCTCCAAGACGCCATTGTCCCAATATCTTGCTCATAAAAGGCTGAAGGTTGCCAATGTTCCCTTGGTACCGGAAATTGAACCTCCAGCAGAGCTTTTTAAAGTCAACCCATCCAAATGCTACGGACTGAAGATCCGCCCTGAAAAACTTAACTATATACGAAAAGAAAGACTTATTGCATTGGGTTTAAATGATGATGCCACATATGCAAAAATGGAAAGAATTCAAGAGGAAATGGATCATTTCGAAGCAATTGTTAAAAAAATAAACTGTCCTGTAATTGATGTAACAAATAAAGCAGTTGAAGAAACGGCTAATATTATTCTAAATGATATTTTTAATTAATAGATAATATGGAGTTATGCTGCTGCCTTCAATAGAAAAAAAACTGAATGCGTTTAGAAAATGGAGGCACTTCTTTTGGTGATTTTTAACTCAGCAAAAGGCGGCGAATCCAACAGGATGTGACAGAATCAAGCGTCCGCCTGCAGCGCAGTGAATCGTTTAAAGAGCCTGTGACACAGGCTCTTTAAATTTGGACAGTACTGATAAACCCGCCCCCCCACATTTCAATCCTCAACTAAACACACCAACTAATTTAACCCAAAATAAAATGTTGGCGAAAATAGAGCAAATATACTATAATAAAAAATTGTGATAAAAAATTTTTTTACTAATTATTTTTCTGAATAAAAGGAGTTCTATCTTTTATGTAGAATACCTTGTTCATGGAGATACAAAGAGATGATAGAATGGTTTTTATTGATGCCGATGCCTGCCCGAAAGAACTGAAGAAAATTATTGAAGAACAGGCACTTGCCTATGGTACAAGCTACCTTTTTGTAGCTTCCTTTCAGCACTTTAGTGCGGACGCTGATCAAAAGGTATGGACCTTCATTGATGAGGGAAAAGAAGCAGTGGATTTATATATTTTAAATCATGTTAAAAGAGGTGATCTGGTCATAACTCAGGACATTGGACTAGCTTCTTTAGTTCTTCCAAAGGGAGTTTATGCCTTGTCAACCAGGGGAAAGCAGTATCAAGAAGACACAATAGATACAAGTTTGGCATTTCGCTATTTACATCAAATGGAACGCAAAAAAGGGCGTTACGGTGGCGGTCCCAAAAAGCTTTCAAGTGAGGATGTTAAAAATTTTTCAGACCGCCTCATAAAATATTTAGCGCGCCATGCAGGAAAAAATTGATTTATGGCGAAATGACTATTATCACACTAGACTAAATGGTGGTGTTTTTTGTGTCTGACAGAATTCCGGAAGAAATGGTCGAGGAGATACGAAAGAAAACGGATATTGTCGATGTAATCAGCGACTATGTTCAGCTGAAGAAACAGGGGCGCAACTATTTTGGCCTTTGTCCATTTCACGGCGAGAATTCACCCTCATTTTCTGTTTCTCCTGAAAAACAGATTTTTCACTGTTTCGGCTGTGGTGCAGGAGGAAACGTCTATAGTTTTCTGATGGACCATGATGGTGTGTCTTTTAAAGAAGCAGTTGTGATTGCTGGATCTAAAATTGGTATGGATATCAGCTTGCAGCAGGATGAAACAGCAAATGAAACGGATGGAAATACGAAGCAGCTCTACAAGGACCAGCAAGATGCTCACGAGCTTCTCGCCAAATTTTATCACCATTTACTGATGAATACCGAAGAAGGTCAGCATGCATTAGAATACATGCTTCAAAGAGGCTTCACAGAAGAGCAGCTTAAGCAGTTTCGTATTGGCTGGGCTTTGCCCAGCTGGGACTTTACTTCTGAATTGCTTAAAAAAAGAGGGTTTGACCTTTCTTCAATGGAGCAGGCAGGACTAATTATAAAGCGGGATAATGGATCATATTTTGATCGATTCAGGGAGCGTATTATGTTTCCGGTTGAAAATGACCGGGGACAAACTGTAGCTTTTTCCGGAAGAATTATCAATTCTGATAAAAAAGATGAACCAAAGTATTTGAATTCTCCGGAAACACCGCTGTTTCAGAAAAATAAGATTTTGTTTAATTACCACAGGGCCAGAGGCGCCATCAGAAGAGAGCAGTCCGTTGTCCTTTTTGAAGGATTTGCAGATGTAATTTCGTCTAATGAATGGACCGCGAACGGAATCGCTACAATGGGGACTTCCCTTACAGTACAGCATATCGGACTGATCAAAAGACTGACTGGCCAGGTCATCATTTGCTATGATGGAGACAAGGCCGGGTACGAAGCAGCGTTTAAAGCAGCGAGGGAACTTGCCTCTTCAGGCCTGAAAGTCAAAGTCGCATTGCTCCCGAACGGTATGGATCCAGATGATTATATTCAAAAAAAAGGCGGGCAAGCCTTTAAACAGGAGATCATCGATTCCAGCGTTTCGGAAATGGCGTTTAAAATGCATTATTTCCGTTCAAAAAACAATTTATCCTCTGAAGACGGCCGCTTGTCCTATATTAAGTCTGTTTTAAAGGAAATTTCTTCCTTGAAAGAGACAATTGACAGAGAATTTTATATTAAGCAGCTGTCTGATGAATTTAATCTGTCGGTAGAAGGCTTGTCTCAGCAAATGATGAGTATTACGCCCCAAGACGAGACAGCCAAAGAAATTCAGCAGCCCAAGCCGTCGGGCGTCTTTCAGTGGAGGTCAACACTTCTTCCGGCATACCTTACAGCAGAAAGACATCTTATAGCTCATATGATGGCCAATGAAGATACAGCTTATACAGTTCAGAACCTTTTAAGCGGCAAAACGATGAATAAAGATGAGCATCAGGCCATCTTCACTTATCTGCTTGCTTATTACGAAGAAGGTCATCATTCTGACGCAGGGGCATTTGTTCATATGCTTCCTGACCGACATCTGCGGGCAATTGCCACAGAGATCAATATGATGGATATCAACCCCGAAGTGGGAAGCGATGAACTGAATGATTATGTGGCAGAAGTGTTAAAATATCAAAAGTTGTTGAAGATAAAGGAAAAAGAAGTTGAAGAAAAAGAAGCAGAACGTAAAAATGATTTCAGAAAAGCTGCCGAAATTGGAATGGAAATTATTCAATTGCGGAAAGCTTTGAAAAGATAAAGTCGTGCAAGCTTGGAAGGAGGGGGACCAATGGCTGAAAAGTCAACACGTTCCAAACAATCAGAAACTGAAGTAATTACGATTGATGTTATAAAAGCCCAGCTGCTGGAAGCAGGTAAAAAAAATGGTGAAATTACCCTTGAGGATATTGCGGAAAAGTTAGCGAGTTTTGAACTTGACAGCGACCAGATGGATGAGTTTTATGAACAGCTGGGTGAACAGGGAGTAGAAGTTGTAAAAGAAGGCAACGAAGGTGACCCGAGTGTAACTGAACTGGGGAAAGAAGAAGAGGAAGAATTTGACTTAAATGATTTAAGTGTTCCTCCCGGAGTTAAAATAAACGATCCGGTCCGTATGTATTTGAAAGAAATCGGCAGAGTGGATTTATTGTCCGCGCAGGAAGAAATTTCACTTGCAACCCGTATTGAACAAGGGGACGAAGAAGCCAAACGGCGCTTGGCAGAAGCAAACCTTAGACTCGTTGTAAGTATTGCGAAAAGATACGTCGGGCGTGGCATGCTATTTTTAGATTTGATACAGGAAGGCAATATGGGCCTGATTAAAGCTGTTGAAAAATTTGATCATAGTAAAGGATTTAAATTTAGTACGTATGCAACATGGTGGATCAGACAGGCGATCACACGTGCGATTGCGGACCAGGCCAGAACGATCCGGATTCCTGTTCACATGGTGGAAACGATCAATAAATTAATCCGTGTTCAGCGGCAGCTTCTGCAGGACTTAGGACGGGAGCCATCTCCAGAAGAAATTTCTGAAGAAATGGACCTTACTCCTGAAAAAGTAAGAGAAATCCTAAAAATTGCGCAGGAACCTGTATCGCTTGAAACACCAATAGGTGAAGAAGATGACTCCCATTTAGGAGATTTTATTGAAGATTCAGAAGCTCAATCCCCTTCTGAGCACGCTGCATATGAACTCCTTAAAGAACAGCTCGAAGATGTACTGGATACATTAACAGACCGAGAGGAGAACGTACTCAGACTGCGATTTGGACTCGATGACGGCCGCACGCGCACTCTGGAAGAAGTTGGGAAGGTGTTTGGCGTTACACGGGAGCGTATCCGTCAGATCGAAGCAAAAGCCCTCAGAAAACTTCGTCATCCCAGCAGAAGCAAACGATTAAAAGACTTTTTGGAATAGGCCATACTGCCAATTCTCTTTGAAAAAAGAGGATTGGCTTTTTTTATAAGATCTTAAATAGGAGCGGTGTTCATGAGAGAACAAAGAAAAGAAATCATTACAAATGAAATTTTGTACTGGAAAGCAAATAAGATTCTTCCTTCCCATTATTGTGATTATTTACTTGCATTGTACAATGAAGGGGAAGCGGTCAGTGAGAAGTCTCCCATTTCAAAGACTCGCGCTGTATTGTCTCTTAATCATTCAACCTCGAATTTCTACTCCATGATTACCGTATGGATGGCGTTAATTTCTTTTGTTGTTTTCAATTTTACTGAGTTATCTGTAATATTGCAAACAGCGTTTTTATCGATTTTTGTCGTTTTGCTTTTCATTCAGGGATTCAAAAAGAAAACAAATAAATGGGTACGGCATATATCTATTATTACGGCAGTTTTTATCCTTCTTCTTCAAAGTTTACAGATTTGGGAAAAATATTTTTCAGACAATCTGCCCCTGCTGTTTTTTTTAATAGGGATTCAATGTGTAATCTGGATGGTCATGGGGTGGAAATTTAAATTAAGCTATTTAAGTGCTGGCGGCTTTTTGGGATTGGCTGTATTAATGATTTGTATCTATCAATATAGGTAACTGATTGAGATAAACTTGTAGAATAGGCTTGTCATCTCTTATAATAGAAATGAAAGCGGATACAAACAAGGGGGATGAATATGAATTTTGAACTTACACAAGAACAGCAGATGATTCAGCGTACGATACGTGAATTTGCCCAGGAAGTTGTAGCACCTGGTGCATTGGAGCGGGACCGAACCAAAGCATTTCCAAAAGATGTGATGAAGCAGCTTGGGGAACTGGGAATGATGGGGCTGCCGTTTTCTGAGGAGTACGGAGGTGCTGGGGCAGATACAACAAGCTTTGCAATCGTAACAGAAGAATTAAGCCGTGCTTGCGGATCAACCGGTATTACATATTCAGCCCATATTTCATTGGGGGGAGCCCCTATTCACATGTTTGGCACGGACAAACAAAAAGAAGCTTATTTACCTCAGATTTGTTCTGGAGAATCGCTGGGGGCATTTGGTTTAACAGAGCCTAATGCAGGTTCAGACGCCGGGGGGACCCAGACGAGTGCAAAAGAAGAAGGAACTGATTTCATTATTAATGGAAATAAAAGCTATATTACAAATGCCAGCTGGGCAAAATATCTTGCTTTAACTGCTATTACCGGAACGATCAATGGACAAAAAGAAATCAGCGCCATCATTGTGCCGACGGACGCAGAAGGCTTTAAAGTAATTGATAATTATGAAAAAATGGGCTTGCATTCATCTAATACAACGGAACTTGTGCTGGAAGACGTTAAAGTACCCCGCGAAAACCTTCTAGGAAAGCGCGGTGAGGGCTTCAGGCAGTTTTTGATAACGTTGGACGGGGGACGGATTGGAATTGCTGCTATGGCTGTAGGAATCGCACAGGCGGCATACGAGCGAGCGCTCAGTTACTCTAAAGAACGTCATCAATTCGGCCGCCCGATCTCGTCCTTTCAGGTAACACAATTTAAACTGGCAGATATGGCAATGAAAATCGAACTGGCAAGGACCATGACGTATAAAGCAGCCTGGCTGAAGGATCAGGGGAAGAAATTTACTAAGGAAGCTTCAATGGCGAAGCTGTATGCATCAGAAATCTGTATGGAGGTTTGTAATGAAGCTATACAAATTCATGGCGGATATGGGTATATGAAAGAGTATCATGTAGAAAGATACTTAAGAGATGCAAAACTTCTTGAAATTGGAGAAGGAACCTCTGAGGTCCAGAGAATGGTCATTTCACGAGAAATCGGCTGTCAGTAAACGAGTTGGAAATAAACCCTTTTTTAAAAAAATGATTTTCTTTGTGTCTAAAATGCGACAAAAAGGGAAAAGTTGAGTATTGGGTCTTTCCGATTGTCGAATAGTAGAGTAAAATATGTAGTGTTCAAACTGCTTTCATATGAATGATTGCTACATAATTTTTTTAAAAAAGGGAGGGTACTGTATGAATAAAAATCCTATTATACCATTTCTACTGATCATGGTTCTTGGATTCGGCGTGGTGTTTTTTATGTCTATTCAAGGACTTAATGAATCCGAAGAAGCAGCTGAAGAGGAAGAAGGCGGCGGTGAAGAAGCAGGAGGGGGAGACTTCGATCCTGAAGCTCACTACCAGTCCACGTGTATAGGCTGTCATGGTGAGAACTACGAAGGCGGCGGCGGTGGTCCTTCACTTGTTGGAGTCGGAGAACGACTTGATGAAGGAGAAATAGCTGACATTTTGGTAAATGGACAAGGCTCAATGCCTGCCGGTCAAGTGGATGAAGCCAATGCTGATGCCATGGCCGAATGGGTGGCTCAAATCGGTTCTGAAGAAGGCGGAGGAGAGGGCTCAGAAGAGGGCGGAGAAGAAGAAGGATCTGAAGAAGAATCCGAAGAAGGATCTGAAGAAGGCGGAGAAGAAGGTTCTGAGGAAGAAGGAGCTTAATCTCTCTTGACTTAAACGATCAGATTTTCCAATTACGATTAAAAGGGGCGGCCATAACAAGTGGTGCGCCCCTTTATCTTTTTATACTGTTAAGAGGTGAAAGAATGAATAGCCATCAGCTTTCTAGACGATTAACGGCGGTAGCATCTTTTGTTCCAAAAGGATCTGTACTCGCAGACATTGGCTCCGATCATGCTTATCTGCCATGTTATTTAGTTCAAAAAAAAATAGCTGTTTCAGCAATTGCAGGCGAGGTGGCTGAAGGTCCATTTCAGTCTGCTCTTAATCAAGTAGAGGAAGACGGTCTGAAGCATTTAATTAACGTGAGAAAGGGGAGCGGTCTTTCTGTTTTAGAAATAGGCGAAGCAGATGTCATCACGATTGCAGGTATGGGGGGACCGCTAATTTCTCAAATACTTGAAGAAGGAAAAAGTAAACTGGCCGGTGTACAACGGCTAATTCTTCAGCCAAATATAAACGCTATCTCCATTAGAGACTGGCTGACCCAAAATCAATGGAAATTGACTGCAGAAGAAATTCTTGAGGAAGATGGGAAGGTTTATGAGGTTCTGGTGGCAGAACCATCCGAGTCTGCAATTGAACTTACGTATACAGACCGCCTTCTTGGACCATTTTTGGTAAAAGGTAATTCTGCTGTGTTTCAGCAAAAGTGGCGAGAGGAATACAAGCAGTGGGAGAGGATCTTGCAACAGCTGACACAGGCGGAGCCATCCGGGATGATTGATGCAAAGAAAGAAGAACTTAGAGTGAAAATGAAGATTGTAAAGGAGGTATTGCGTTGAAAGTAGAAGCAAACGGACACCAAATAATTGAGCTTTTTGAGCAGTTCTCACCTAAAAATCTAGCGATGGAAGGAGATCCAGGTGGTTTACAGATCGGCAGACTAAATCAAAAGGTAAAAAAGGTGATGACAGCGCTTGATGTATTAGAGGAAGTAGTGGATGAAGCGGTCAAAGAGGGTGTTAATCTGATTATTGCGCACCATCCCATCATTTACAGACCGCTTAAAACCATTCAAACTGATGTTTCTTCAGGGCGGATCATCGCTAAGCTGATTCAGCATGATATTGCGGTGTATGTTGCTCATACAAACCTGGATGTGGCAGATGGCGGTGTAAATGACTGGCTGGCACAACAACTTAAGCTGACAAATACAAAAGTTCTGGTTCCAACCACAGAGGATCGTTTGAAGAAATTAATTGTGTTTTCCCCTGAAAGCCATGCAGAACAAGTCAGGAAAGCAATGACGGAAGCAGGAGCGGGACAGGCAGGTGATTACTCTCACTGCAGTTTCACTTCTACTGGCACAGGACGCTTTATGCCGGCAGAAGGATCGGATCCCTATATTGGATCAGTGAATGAACTGGAAGAAGTGAAAGAAACAAGAATTGAAACCATTCTGTTTGAGTCAATAGAAAAAGAAGTTATTCAGGCAATGCTAAAAGCCCATCCGTATGAAGAAGTGGCTTATGATGTTTTTGAAGAATCAAGAAAAGGTCCGAAACTGGGGCTGGGCCGGGTTGGTACGCTGGATAAGAAGATGACGCTAAATGAATTTGCAGATTTTGCTAAAATTCAATTTAATGTTCCTGCTCTTAGATATGTAGGGGATCCTGCAGCTTCTATTCAAAAGGTCGCTGTACTTGGAGGAACCGGAAACAAATACATGAAAGCAGCAAAATTCAGCGGCGCCGATGTTTACGTCACAGGTGATGTGGATTATCATACAGCACATGACGCTGCTGCTCTGGGTCTGTGTATTGTTGATCCAGGTCATAATATCGAAAAAGTCATGAAAAATGGAACTGCAGAGGAAATGAAGAGGAGATGTGAGGAAAAAGGGTATGATGTGGAATTTGTCGCATCATCCATTCATACGGATCCTTTCTCTTTTAAATAAACAGGGGAAATTGAAAAGGCTGGCAGATGGAAAAGAAGTCCGTCTGCCAGCCTGTTGTAAATGTTACTTTTTTATATCCTGCGTCTGAGCAGAATACGGCAAAATTGTTATCGGTTTAGATGGAGTCTTGATCCTTGGCAGTATTTTGGAAAGCGGCACTTTCTTTTCGTTCTGCCAGGTTGTTTTGTCATTTGGATCAAATTGATTTACGTAATTCATCACTTCTTTAACAATTGGGGTTGGTGTAGAGGCGCCGGCAGTAACCGCAACTGTTTGAGCACCTGTCAGCCATTCGGATTTGATCTCTGTTACATCAGCTACCCGGTAGGCTGGAGTACCTGCAATATCCTGTGAAACCTGTGCCAGCCGATTGGAGTTATTGCTCATTGGGTCCCCAACTACAATAAGTACATCTGCAGCCCCTGCCTGCTCAGCTACTGCTTCCTGTCTTACCTGGGTAGCCAGACAAATTTCTTTATGCTCCTCAGCCTGAGGATACTTTTCTTTAACTTTTTCAATTACTTCTAGTACGTCCCATTGACTCATTGTCGTTTGGTTTGTGACAATAATTTTATCATTTGAAATGACAAGGGAGTCAACATCAGAAGGGGTTTCAATCAAGTGAACAATGGATGGAGCCACGCCAACAGCCCCTTCAGGCTCCGGGTGTCCTTTCTTGCCGATATAAACAACATCATAGCCCTGCGATTCTTTTTCTCTTATCAAATCATGAGTTCTGGTCACATCGGGACAAGTCGCATCGATTGAAGTTAATCCTTTTTGCCTCGCGATCTCCCTAACTTCAGGAGAAACACCGTGCGCAGTGAAGATAACCGTTCCTTTTTCTACTTTCTCTAAAATATCTTTTCTATTTTCACCGTCCAATGTGATGATGCCCTCTTCTTCGAATGCGTCTGTAACATGCTTGTTATGCACGATCATGCCTAATATATAAATGGGTCTTGGCAGAGTTTTATCCATTGCTGCGTTTCGGGCGATCACCATGGCATCCACTACGCCGTAGCAGTAGCCTCTTGGTGTTATTTTAATTGTATTCATTAAAATCCTCCTACTTGAACGATCTGTATACGACCATTATAAAGGAGTTATCCACTGCCTACAAATAATATTCGTCGTTCTTACACATAGAGTTTGGGCACTGAGGTTTTTGGTTTTGCAGGCTTTGGTATATCAGCGGACTGTTTTTGAGACAGCTTCTCGTCCTTTTCAATAAGCAGCAGACTGTCCTTTGCCTCCACTTCAGTTGATGCATCCGTGTCACTTTCTTTATCTTCGCTATTTAGACTGCGGTAAAGCTTCCACATAGCAGGGAAATTCCTTACAAGAGGTCCATATTGCTGAATCATTGGAAGGGCCTGTTGAGCTGTTTGAATCATCTGCTGAGTACTGCCGACCCATTTCTGGATGCTTTCCATCGAAAAGACTCCTGCTGCCCCGCTGCCTGAGCCAGCCCCTCCTGGAGACAGCAATGAGGCGATTCCCCTCGAAGCGGAAGCGGGTTCAGTCACACCGGAATAAAAGGGGTTGATTTGATTTGCTGTGGAGTTTCCTGCTCCCTGAAATAGATTTCTCAGCCCCCCTTGGCTTTGCTGCTTTTGACGGCCGAAAGCTGAAAAAAGTCCCTTTTTTTGAGCAGGCTGCTGTCCTTGTGTAAAAGGAGATATTCCTCCGAAAGGAAAGCCGGATTGCCTGGAGTAATTTGAATGAAAAGGCTGATGCTGAGAGCGTAAACCAGCGGGCAGTTGAAACCCTGTATTTGAAATTTTTTGTCTCCGATTCATTATTTTCGCCTCGCTTTACATGGATGACTAATTCAGTATATGCAATTTTAAAAAAAGAGGAAGGGATGTCCATCTATGGATGTTCAAAAATCGTTTCTGGTGTTTTGGGATAAACTTGACTATAATAGAGTTTTGGACACATCCAAGATTCATTTGATCGAGGATAATGAAAAAGGAGTGATTGACAAATGTCGCACGGTTTTACAAGATATGAATTTAAACCTTTTATAGATGAAGCAATTAACGCATTAGGTTTCCATGAACCAACACCTATTCAAGAGAAAATGATCCCTATGATTAAGAAGGGCCAAAGTGCAATTGGGCAATCCCAGACTGGCACCGGAAAAACACATGCTTATCTGCTTCCGCTTCTGGATAAGATTGATTCCGAAAGAGAAGAAGTTCAGGTCGTTATTACCGCACCCACACGGGAATTAGCTAAACAAATCCATCATGAAGTAGTAAAAATTACAGATCGCTTTAATCAATCCATTTCCAGCAAATGTTTTGTTGGCGGTACAGATAAACAGCGCGCCATTGATAAGCTTAAATCGCAGCCTCAGGTAGTGGTAGGGACACCTGGAAGAATTAATGATCTTGTTAAAGAACAGGCACTATTTGTTCACACAGCCGGATCTATTGTTATTGATGAAGCAGATTTAATGCTCGAGATGGGATTTATTGAAGACGTAGACCAAATTGCAGCGAGAATGCCGGAAGATCTTCAAATCCTTGTTTTTTCTGCGACTATACCTGAAAAACTAAAGCCTTTCTTGAAAAAATATATGGAAAATCCTCAATATGCCCATATTGAACCTAAACAGATTCTCGCACAGAATATTGAATTTGTACTCGTTCCTAAAAAGAGCCGGAGTAAAATTGAAGTACTGCATGATGTACTGCAGTCATTTAATCCATATTTGGCAATTGTGTTCACGAACACGAAAGCTAAGGCTGATGAAGTGGCAGATGCATTACTTTCTAAAGGTATGAAAGTGGGAAGAGTTCACGGAGGACTGCCGGCCCGTGAACGTTCAAGAATGATGAAGCAGATTCGGGATCTTGAGTATCAATACATTATTGCGACTGATCTCGCCGCAAGAGGAATTGATATTCCAGGGGTCAGCCATGTTATTAATTTTGAACTGCCGACAGATCTGGACTTTTTTACACACCGTGTAGGGCGAACGGCGCGTGCTGGTCATTCAGGCGTTGCTGTTACATTGTATGAACCAAGTGACGAGGATGCATTGAATCAGATTGAGAGAAAAGGAATCAGCTTCAAGCATCAGGAAGTTCGAAATGGCGAATGGGTAGACCTGACGGAGCGTCATAAAAGGACAAACCGTAAGAAAACTGAAAATGAAACAGATGCAAAAGCGAAATCACTTGTCAGAAAACCGAAAAAAGTTAAACCGGGATATAAGAAGAAAATGCAATTTAAGATGGATAAAATTAAAAAAAGAGAACGCCGCATCAAACGCCGCAATAACGATTAAATAATCTATCTGAAAGGAGATCATCATGTTGAAAATCGGTTCCCACGTATCTATGGGCGGTAAAAAAATGCTGCTGGCTGCAAGTGAAGAAGCGGCATCTTACGGCTCTTCAACATTCATGATTTATACAGGCGCACCTCAAAATACGCGCCGGAAAGCAATTGAAGATTTAAATATTGAAGCGGGCGCAAAGCATATGAAAGAAAACGGAATCACGGATATCGTCGTTCACGCCCCTTACATTATTAATATCGGCAATACCTCAAAGCCCGAGACATTTGAACTCGGCATCAATTTTCTTCGTTCTGAAACCGAGCGGACAGCAGCTCTAGGATCTAAACAAATTGTTCTGCATCCAGGTGCTCATGTAGGTGCAGGGGAAGAAGCAGGGATTGCAAGAATTATTGAAGGCTTGAATGAAGTGATAACCAAAGACCAGGAAGTTCAGATTGCGCTTGAAACGATGGCGGGAAAAGGTTCTGAGTGCGGGAAGAGTTTTGAAGAAATTGCCAGGATCATTGATGGAGTAACTCATAATGAAAAGCTCTCCGTCTGTTTTGATACCTGCCATACCCATGATGCCGGCTACGACCTGGTTCATGATTTTGATGGTGTTTTAAATGAATTTGACAAAATGGTCGGTATTGACCGAATTAAGGTCGTCCATGTCAACGACAGTAAAAATGTCAGAGGCGCTGCCAAGGACCGCCATGAAAACATCGGCTTTGGGCATATCGGCTTTGATGCATTATCTTACATTGTTCATCATGAAGCCTTTAAAGATATCCCAAAGATCCTGGAAACTCCTTATGTCGGTGAAGATAAAAAAGATAAAAAGCCTCCTTATAAATTCGAAATCAGCATGTTAAAAGAAAAAACGTTTAACCCTAAAGTACTCGAAGAAATTTTTAACCAATAAAAAATAAGCTGTGAGCTGAGACTCACAGCTTATTTTCATGCAAAAATGTTTGAACAATCGTTTCCAACTTGCGTGAACGGGCAGTTCCAAGGATTTCTTCTGTCCGCTTAAAAAGCAATGAGCGTTCTTTCTCATTAAAAAAATCAATTTTGTTCTGTTTTAAAAGTCGTGCTAAAATTTCACTTTCTCTATTGGTAAGTTTCAAGTCAAAAGGAGCAGCATATCGTCTAAGCTCTTCAGCCGTCAGCTGATGCAGTTTTGTGTTCACAAATGTTTGCAGCCATTTCATTATAATCGCCTCCTACCGTCACTGTATGCACAAGGCGCCTATAAGGTGAGAATAGAATCAAATCATTTACAAGCGGTGTGTTTTTGTGTATACTCAGTATTTGTAAATCGGAACGATTCTTGTTCGAAAGGGATGTTACTATGGAGTCATCCAATGTAATCGAGTTAAAAAATATACACTATCGCTATGATCGCGATCTGGTTCTGACAAATATTAATCTGGCTGTTCCTAAAGGAGCTTTTTTAGGAATTGTCGGACCAAACGGATCAGGAAAATCGACAATGCTAAAAATAATACTTGGTCTGCAAAAACCCAGAAAAGGTTCTGTCGTGCTTTTTGGCCAGCCGCAATCTAAATTTCGTGACTGGGAAAGAATCGGCTACGTATCCCAAAAAGCAAATGCCTTTAATACAGGATTTCCTGCAACTGTATATGAGGTGGTTGCAAGCGGGCTAACAAAAAAGGCGGGTTTATTTAGAATGATCGGGAACAAAAGAAGACCTCAAATTGAAAAAGCTATCCAGGCTGTCAGCATGGAGGATTTCAAGGACCGCAATATTGGTGAATTATCAGGAGGACAGCAGCAGCGGGTGTTTATTGCGCGTGCCATCGTAAGTGAACCCGATGTATTAATTCTGGATGAACCAACAGTTGGAGTAGATTCGAAAAATGTGCAAACATTTTATGATATGCTCGAGCGGCTTAATAAAGAGCTTTCCATAACATTAATGCTTGTTACACATGATATTGGCACGATTACAAATAAGGTTACACACGTTGCCTGCTTAAATAATACGATGCATTTTCATGGAAGCACGGAGGATTTTGAACAAGTAAAAGACAATGAGCTCTCACAGTTTTATGGTCATGACGTTCAGCGTCTTCATCACGACCATGATCACTCCAGCGAGGCGCAGACCTTATGATTCAGGCGATATTTGAATATGAGTTTTTACAAAATGCTTTTTTGACAGGGTTAATTATTGGGGTGATCGCTCCCTTGTTAGGCGCGTTTATTGTAGTAAGAAGACTGTCATTGATCGCAGATGCCCTTAGCCATGTAACATTGTCGGGAATTGCAGCAAGTTTATTTTTAAGTAAAACGTTTGTTGTTTTTAACGGCCTGAACCCATTGTGGCTCGGAATGGGATTTTCAGTAGCAGGGTCTTTATTTATAGAGAGGCTCAGAACGGTGTATAAACATTATCAGGAGCTTGCCATACCGATCATCCTTTCCGGGGGAATCGGGATAGGCGTCATTTTTATTTCTCTCGCTGATGGATTTAATACGGACTTATTCAGCTACTTATTTGGAAGTGTCAGTGCAGTCAGCAGAAGCGATCTTTGGCTGATACTTGCGATTGCTGTCACCGTAATTTCAGTCGTAATTTTATTATATAAAGAATTATTTTTGCTGTCCTTTGATGAAGAGTACGGAAAAGCATCCGGATTATCCACCCGTTTCCTTCATCTTGTATTCATGATCATGGTGGCGCTGGTTATTGCGGCATCTATGAGGATTGTGGGAATTCTGCTTGTGTCCTCTTTAATGACACTTCCGGTAGCTGCTGCCATGAGAGTAGCCAGAGGCTTTAAGCAGACGATATTCTTTTCCATAGCTTTTGGAGAAACAGCGGTTATCTTCGGATTGTTCAGTGCTTTTTATCTTGATCTGGCACCTGGTGGAACGATCGTTTTGTCCTCAATCCTGATTTTATTAGCAGCCATTGCTTTTAAAAAACTTCAGGCCATGAGAAAATAAGACAGGGGTGATGCACAAATGAATGTAACCTATGCGATGCAGCTGTTAAAAGATAAAGGATATAAACATACCGGCAAGCGGGAATTTATGCTTGAGTATTTTGCTAAGCATGACAGATACATGACAGCTAGAGAAGTACTTGAAGCGATGAATCATGATTATAAAGGGCTGAGCTTTGACACGATCTACCGAAATCTTTCCCTGTTCGAAGAGCTGGGAATATTAGAAGAAACGGAACTGTCGGGAGAGCGTCACTTTCGCTTTACATGCAAAAGCCACGAACATCATCATCACTTTATTTGCATGGACTGTGGAAAGACAAAGGAAATTCATACATGTCCGATGATTGATTTAAGCGAAAACCTGAATGGTTATAATGTTTCCGGTCATAAATTTGAAATTTATGGTACATGTCCAGAATGTCAACAATAAAAAAGAGCTTGGGACAAAAGTGTCTCAAGCTCTTTGACCGGTTCGGCTGCGCTTCAGGCGGACGCTTTCCGCAGGGACGGGGGCTTGAGCCTCTCCAGGCCCTTGCCCTGGTTAGTCTCAGCTTGCCGTCAAATCCTGCAGGAGTCGCCACCTGCCGCTCCGCTCACCTAGTACTAGTAATAAAAATCCTCGTTTTTAAACTTTTTTTAGTTTAGTCCCAGCCTCATTTTTATGTTGTTTTTATCAGCCACTCGTTAACCCACTTTTTTGCATCCAGCCAGTTATTTACCCGGATAACACCCTGAGGTATGGGCTCACGGTTATAAGGGGTATCAAACAGAATTACAGGAATATCACACTCTTCATGAATCATGACTGCATTATCATGCTTATCCTCAAAGAAAATATCCACGTTAAACTTCTGCGCAGTTTTTACTTTATCATGCGAACCAATCAATTCTATATGGTCGTATCGAATATTTTTTTCCAAGAACCAGTTCATCGTTAAATCAATATGCTTGTAGCTTCTAGCGCTAATAAAAAATAATTCATGATCGTCCTTCCACTGCTCTAAAATTTCATCTGCATGCTGCACAACTGGAGAGGAAGAGTAAATGGCTGGCTCTGCTTTTAAAAACCATTTTGAAAAGGCATCCGGCGAAATATCAGGCAGCGCTTTGGTTAAATCATATTCTGTCAAATCATCCAGAGACAAGGTTCTGTCAAACGCTTCGTTAATATGAGGGATGAGAGATGTAGGGCAAGTTACAGTTCCGTCAATATCTATTCCAAATCGTTTAGTCATTCATCAAAACTCCTTTGTATTCATTTATTTATTGTAGCATAAACACTCCTGAAAAAATTCATCAATAGGAGAGCGATCTTTTGTTCATACTAAGACTGCCGAACGGGCAGGAAAGGAGGAGACGTGAATGTATGAAGAAGAAAAAAATCAGACGGGTTTGGAAAAAGTTCCTGAAAGAACTGCCTACAACCAGGAGATGGCCAGTGAACTGGCTCAAGTAGATGTTGGAAGAGAGCAGTCCTATGCGAATAATAATGAACCCTCGCGTGATGGGAAGATTGAGAATACAAACAAAGGAACATGGCTCGGGTTATCTTCCCTCATCTCGGGTATCATTGCTTTCTTTACTTCACCGGTGATATTTGGTTTAATTGCGATTGTTCTTGGTTTTATTGCACGAAAAGCGGGAAGCACCAAAGCGTCCGGCTGGGGGATCGGCCTTGGAACAGTAGCTGTGTTTTTTGGATTTTTGATTGCCCCTTTTTTCTAATAAAAATCGGACCGACAGCACACCGTCGAGTCCGATTGATTAATCTATTCATCATTCAGGAGAATGCTTTTTCCCGTAATTTAAGACAAAGCGGCAGCTTCAGCTTCTTCCCGCTGCTTTTTATAATGCTCTTCGGCCAGTTTGTCAATTTCAATCTTTAATTCTTCGACCATTGTTTCTTCAGGTACTTTGCGAACCGTTTTTCCTTTCATAAAAAGGAGACCCTCGCCGCGAGCACCGGCAATTCCTATATCTGCTTCCCGCGCTTCACCTGGCCCGTTTACAGCGCAGCCAAGGACGGCAACTTTAATAGGGGCTTTAATTGTTGAAATATACTCTTCCACTTCATTTGCGATGGAAATTAAGTCGATTTCAATGCGTCCGCATGTAGGGCATGAAATGAGTGTTGCAGCATTTGACGCTAAACCAAAGGATTTAAGCAATTCGCGTGCTACTTTAACTTCCTCAACCGGATCCGCACTGAGTGAGATCCGCAGTGTATTCCCAATCCCTTTACTCAGTATCGCGCCAAGACCGGCAGCACTTTTAACTGTTCCTGCAAAGAGTGTACCTGATTCCGTGATGCCCAGGTGAAGTGGATAGTCAAATGCACGTGACGCTTTTTCATAGGCTTCAATTGCCAGATTTACGTCCGATGCTTTCATGGAAACGATAATATCATGAAAATCAAGATCTTCAAGAATTTTTATGTGATGCAGGGCGCTTTCCACCATGCCGTCTGCTGTTGGATAGCCATATTTCTCGACAATCTTCCGTTCCAGGCTCCCTGCATTAACCCCGATCCGGATGGGGATGTTTTTAGCTTTTGCAGCCTTCACAACGGCTTCCACTTTTTCTCTTCTTCCTATATTGCCCGGATTAATTCGAATCTTATCCGCTCCGCCTTCAATTGCTTTAAGGGCAAGCTTATAGTCAAAATGAATATCTACAACAAGAGGAATATTAATTTGTCTTTTAATGTCAGCAATAGCATCTGCTGCACGTTCATCAGGACATGCGACTCTGACTACCTGGCAGCCTGCTTCTTCTAAACGATGTATCTCAGCTACTGTCGCTTCAACATCATGTGTTTTGGTTGTGGTCATACTTTGAATAAATAGTTCGTTGCTTCCGCCAATGGTCAGATCACCGACTTTGACTGGTCTTGTTTTTGAACGATGTATGATGTCACTCAAGTGTCATTCGCTCCCTTTTTGTATACTTGCTTTCCTATTGTAGCTGATTCTTTATTATTTTAACAGTCTTCAATTACGGATGACAAGAAATAGAGTGCAGGCAGCATCAGTTTGCAATCGGAAGCAAATACTGTTCTCCGGCCACGATTTTATGTGGAGGCAAACCGCCATTCAGCATTGTGAATTCCTGAGAGAGTGTATCGATGTTAAAAGTCACAGGCAATATATCATGACGTTTCATCATAGTGATTAGCGTATCTCCTGGCTTAGCTTCAGCCTCAATGCTTGTTATTTCAATGGTTTCACTGTCCAATTCATGAATGATCGTCCCTTGTGTAAAATCCGCATATCCAATATACATAATGAGCATTATCAACAAAGCGAAGATCATTTTTTTCATCTCATCACCCCGATATCTTTCTACTGAAAGATATGGCTTAACGGATTTTATAGACCTTCTTTACAGCAAATTAATATTTATGCCATCAAAAATTTAAAAACTAATGAGAAAATAGACCTATATCTAATGGGAGGTTATTTGTATCATGAAGTTTAAACTCAAAAGAAGAAAAGCAGCTGATCTTATTAATAAAATTCGATTAACTAAAAGAGGCGGCTTTTCACTAAAAACCAGACTCCTAGTTCCGTTGCTTGCTATTGTTTTTGTCTCAACATCTATTATCGGCTTGCAGAGCTATTCATCGTCTGTAGAGAGAACGACTGAGTTAGTAGAGCAAAGGCTGATGAGAGAGGTTACATTATCCAATGAGATTATACGCAATTCTATGATGATGCATGTTGGAGATGAGGAAGCATTTATAAAACAGGTCAACCAGGCTGCAGAACAGCAAAAAGCAAACTTGGGTCAGGATGGGTTATTTGCAGAAATTTTTCTGTTGCAGGAAGGCGTATCTTCAGGCTTAGGCCGTAAAGCAACTAACTTTACCCTTTCTGCTGAGACAATAAATGGTATTGGCGAGAAAAAGAAAGGAATTATTCACAAAAAAGAAAATGGCAGAGATTATACATTTGCATTTTTTAATGTCCAGGAATTAAAAGGAGAATATGTTATTGCCATTCCTCAAGAAAATTACCTGAGTCAGCAGGAGGAACTTGCAAAATCTATTATGGTCCTGCTTCTTATAGCAATAATAATTACCTTCTTATTAACAACCTGGATTGTTCACTCCATATCTAAGCCTATTCAGCGGCTGCAAAAGGATATGAAAGCTGTTAGAGAAGGGTTTATACATAGTAATAGAGACGAACTCAAAACATCAATACCTGAAATTGTTTCCCTTAATAAAAGCTTCTCGGTCATGATGGACCATATTTCACTCCTGGTGAGTAATTTAAAAAACACAAGCACGAATCTGTCATCAGTCGGAGGAGAACTCAAAAGCGCATCAGAAGAACTTGTGTTGAATAATGTACCCATGAAGAAAAACGTTTCTCAGATGAAAAGCGGGGCTGAGTTAACCTTTGAACAATCAGCTTTAAGCCTGGAGCATTTTAATCAGATGAATAGTCATTTAACGAATATGATGAATCAAATGGAACAATTAATAATTAATACAGGAAAGATGAAAAACTCGAGAAAAACCGGAGAACAGAGCATTGATCTTATAACAGGGTCGCTTACAGAATTTGTACAGAAACTGACTCCATTTTCAGGAGTTATCCATGATATTGAACTGCAGTCCGAAGAAGTAAGTAAAGTTGTTGCGTTTATAAATGATATTGCTGAGAACACAAAGCTGCTGGCATTAAATGCTGCTATTGAAGCTGCAAGAGCAGGTGAAGCAGGAGCAGGGTTTGCTGTAGTAGCAAAAGAAGTACGAACGCTTGCGGAAAAAGCAGCTGAGGCTACAGATTCTATTACTGATTCTTTATTTAAAATGAAAAAAATGACAAGTCATGCGGTGGAACAATTCCATGAAATAGAAGAATTATCGATTTCAAAGGTGCGTGATGCTCATTCGAAAAGAAAAGCGTTTGATAAAATGATGGAAGAGATGAGTCTTGCTGAATCCGGCCTGAATGAATTGAAAGAACATACTCATACGGTTCAAAAAACGATGCCTGCAGTTAAAGAAGCTACAGAATCCGTTTCTGCAATTGCAAAATCAGCAAATCATAATGCAGAGCTTGTGGATGCAGAATTTGCTGCTCAGGAAACCAGAATGCTTGAAGCAGCAGAGCTGGGAAATCGGTTAGCTCAAATCTCCTCAGAACTTGATGAGTTAAGCAGATCAAATTTGCTGCAGGAGGAAGGTCCTTCCCGCGAATATCCAAAGAAACGATTTAAATGGAGCCTATTAAAGAAAGCATCCTGAACACAGGATGCTTTCTTTCTTATTATGAAACGCTTTTTTTCGCTGGTATTTCTTTAATGGAAAGGTAAATCATGATCGATGTTACAAACCAGTTTATTAAGCTGCCGGCAGGTATTGTGGAGCCAATGAGTGAGAAAATAGTAAAGAACACAGTAGGTAAAGTAAGGCTATAAGCGGTAATGCGAAAGCTGTGGCGATAGGATAACTTTCTTTGAAGAATTCTTGCAATAAACAAGCCTATTGCAGAAAATATAAGGACTTTAATAAATAGGAATCCAGTGGATATCACGTACATAACGAAAAAGATAAAAAAGTAGAGAATCCCTTTAGCTCCGTCCAAAGACGATAGTAAATCAGTTAAACCATCGGTGCTGAAATTGATTCCTGTAAACATGGAATAAGGATATTGCTGAATTTGCGGACCGAAAGAAAAAACGGCTTCCTTTTGAAGAAGTGCTAACGTATTTGCATCTCCTATTAAATCGTCGGCTTCGATCGTACCTGAGTCATCAACTATAACCGTTAAATCCGAACGGTTAACTGTAACAGGTTCTTCATTGGACGCATTAAGGGTGCCATCCTGAACCTCAAAAGAAGGAAGCTCATTTTGAAGTAATTGCTCCCCTTCATCAAATAACGTGCTGCCAAGCTGTGTTACTTGAATGATAACGGGAATTAAAGAAATAATAGCAAGGAAAAATAAAAAGAGAATTGTCTTACCAATTCCCTGAAACCGAAACCTTGCAATATCCCTCGGAGAGTAAAGGCTTTTCCAAAATTGTGTAAACAAATTCATAACAGGACGTCCTCCTATATCTTTTCTAAGTCCATTTTATATTTTAATCGTTCAACGCACGAATTCAAACATAAAAAGTTAGTGAACAATTTATAATTTTCTACCTTTTGTAACACAAATGTAACATTAATCGGTCTTTATTAACCAATTGTAAATTTTATCGAAAAAGTGTTTACTTAAAGCATAAAAAGAATTAATAATTGTAGAGGGTTTTCAAGAAATTTGTCTAAATATGTTTAACAGGGGTTGAAATGATGGAAGTAAATTGGCAGGAAGTGTTCTTTCAATTTATTGGAGGATTGGGTATCTTTCTCTTTGGTCTTAAGTATATGGGTGATGGATTACAGAGATCTGCAGGAGACCGGCTAAGGGAAATTTTAGATCGATTTACGACAAATCCCTTTATGGGCGTACTTGCAGGTATATTTGTAACAATTCTTCTGCAAACAAGTACAGGAACTACAGTTATAACTATTGGACTTGTTAGTGCCGGCTTTATGACCCTGAGACAAGCCATCGGTGTAATAATGGGTGCTAACATTGGTACAACCGTTACAGCTTTTATTATAGGGATCGATATTGGAGAATATGCACTGCCGATCGCGGCGCTTGGTGCTCTGCTCCTGTTCTTTATAAAAAATAACAAAGTAAATAATGCTGGCCAGATAATTTTTGGTTTTGGTCTCTTATTTTACGGGCTGGAGTTAATGAGCGGAGGAATGAAACCGCTGCGTGAACTTCAAGCATTTATTGATTTAACACAAAGCATGAGTGAAATACCGGTTCTTGGTGTTATTGTTGGGACGGTATTTACTATGATTGTACAAAGTTCTAGCGCCACAATTGGTGTCCTTCAAGGCCTTTATTCAGAGGACTTGATTTCTCTTAATGCAGCAATTCCTGTTCTTTTCGGGGACAATATCGGAACAACGATTACAGCCGTACTGGCTGCAATTGGAGCTTCTGTTGCTGCGAAGCGTGCAGCAGCAGTTCATGTGCTTTTTAATATTATTGGTACCATTATCTTTATGCTCCTGCTGGCGCCTTTTACTTGGTTCATAACGTGGATCGACAAGTTCCTGCAATTGGAACCTGCTATGCAGATCGCTTTTGCACATGGTACCTTTAATGTAACCAATACAATACTGCAATTTCCGTTTATTGCTTTACTTGCTGTATTAGTAACAAAAATTATTCCAGGAAAAGATGTTGTGGTTGAATTTAAGCCAAAACATCTTGATCCTCACTTTATTGAACAGTCACCTTCTATTGCGCTTGGACAGGCAAAAGAAGAAGTGCTGCGAATGGGGTCATTTGCAGTGCAGGGATTAAATGAATCGTTTGAATACCTGAAAACGAAGAATACTAAACATGCTGAACTCGGCTACCAGATTGAAGATGCGATTAATAATTTGGATAATAAAATTACGGATTATCTGGTGCAGCTGTCAAGAGCTTCTTTATCTGCTGCTGAATCTGAAAGGCATTCCAATTTAATGGATTCCGTTCGGGATATTGAACGAATCGGCGACCATTTCGAAAATATTATTGAATTAGTGGATTACCAGCAGTCTAACAAAGTCAAAATGACTGAAGAAGCTATGGAAGATCTAAGAGAAATGTTTACGCTGACCATTGACGCAGTATCAAGTTCGATTGAGGCACTTGACCAAAATGATCAGGCAATTGCACGAGATGTGGCTGAGAAGGAAGATCTTATTGATAAGATGGAACGCAAATTCAGAAAGAAACATATTCTACGACTAAATGAAGGGCAGTGTTCAGGCCAGTCAGGAATTGTTTTTGTGGATATTGTTTCGAATCTTGAACGAATCGGCGACCATGCTGTAAATATCGCTGAAGCCGTATTAGGACTGAGAAAATAAAAGAGCAGAGAGGGGAGCGGTTCAGCTCTTCTCTTTTTTTATCTAGACTGACCTGCAGATGGTAAAAGTAAGTCAGTTAGAATGCAGCTTTCATCCTGCTTCTGGTATATTAAATCATAGAGAGGGGGAAATTCATTGGAAATTATGTACTGGGTATTGATCAGTCTTGTGTTCTTAATTGCGTTTATAGGATTAATTTATCCCATAATACCAAGTGTGATTTTTATCTTAGCAGGATTTATTTTATATGGACTGTTTTTTTCGTTTTCTCCTTTTAACTGGCTGTTTTGGACAATCCAGCTATTATTTGTGATACTGCTGTTTGGAGCGGATTATGTGTCGAACTTATTCGGGGTTAAAAGATTTGGAGGTTCTTCTGCCGGCATCTGGGGAAGCACAATCGGCCTTTTGATTGGTCCATTTGTTTTGCCGCTGATCGGAATTATTGCAGGTCCATTTATAGGAGCTGTAGCCGGGGAATTACTGGTGAATCGAACATCTTTGAAACAAGCAGTGAAAATTGGATTTGGGTCTTTATTAGGCTTTGTTACCTCGATTGTAACAAAAGGGGCTGTTCAGTTATTCATGATCGCATATTTTTTATTTACTGTTCTTTAATGATTAATCTTAGTTGACTTGGGTAATTTAAAAGGGAAGAGTAAAAAGCAAGCAAAAAAATTGAAGAATGATTCAAGATTTGATACGCTAGGTTTTGAAGTTAACGAATCGTTTGATGATTCGACTAATTTACATAAGGAGGAATTTAATCATGGGTTATACATTACCAGAATTACCGTACTCGTATGATGCACTTGAACCACATTTCGACAAGGAAACCATGAATATTCACCACACGAAGCACCATAACACATATGTGACAAAATTAAACGATGCTCTTGAAGGCCACAGTGACCTTCAATCAAAAACAATTGATGAGCTGATGGCAGATTTGAATACAGTTCCTGAATCTGTTCAAACAGCAGTAAGAAACAACGGAGGCGGTCACGCCAATCATTCGTTCTTTTGGAAGATCCTTTCTCCAAACGGTGGCGGAGAGCCATCAGGAGAATTAGCGGCTGCAATTAACGAAAAGTTTGGCAGCTTTGAAAAATTCAAAGAAGAGTTTGCAGCTGCAGGAGCTGGACGCTTCGGTTCTGGCTGGGCTTGGCTCGTTGTAAATAATGGCCAGCTTGAAATTACAAGCACTCCTAATCAGGATTCACCACTTACAGAAGGTAAAACACCAGTTGTCGGTCTTGACGTATGGGAGCATGCTTATTATTTAAAATATCAAAACAAGCGTCCTGACTATATTAACGCTTTCTGGAATGTAGTAGATTGGAATGCAGTTGAAAAACTTTATGTAGCAGCAAAATAAAGAATAAAAAAACCCGCACATTTTTGTGCGGGTTTTTTGTCGTTTTAATGAAAAAAGTGCTAAACTGTAGAAGATAGCAAACAGATTCTATAAAATGAATATAATCAGGTTTATATATAGAAAGGAAGTATGCGGTTGAAAAAGGAAACAGGACGAACCAGAGAAAAAAAGCAAAAAAAGAATCACGTTTCATCACGGATGAACGTTCTTTTCTTTGCTGTTTTTTTAATGTTTTCTCTCTTGATTCTTCGGCTAGGTGTTCTCCAGATTGTAAATGGTGAAAATTACGTCAGAGAACTAGAAAGAACGGAAGAGGTAGAAGTAAATACGAGTGTGCCACGGGGAAAGATTTTTGACCGGAATGGAAATATAGTAGTAGACAATCAGCCTGTCAATGCCATTACATATACAAAAAATCAGCAGACTTCTCAAGAGGAAATGACGATGGTGGCAAAAAGGCTTGCTGAACTAATTACCGTTGAAACAAAAAAAGTAACAACCCGTGATAAACAGGATTATTGGGTGCGCGAAAATCCCGAAGCAGCTAAAGAAAAGATCACTGAAGAAGAACAAATGTTGTTTAGTGACGGCGAATTAAGTCAGGCTGAATATGACGATTTGATTAGAGAAAGAATTACAGAAGATGAACTGAATGCACTCACAGACTCAGAATTAGAAGTTCTGGCTATTTACCGCGAAATGCAGTCCGGATACAATCTTTCTCCTCAAATTATTAAAAATGAAGACGTAACAGATGAAGAATTTGCTACTGTAAGTGAACATTTGAATACTCTGCCGGGCGTAAATACGACGGTGGATTGGAATCGTCAATATGCTTATGGCGATGTTTTCAGGTCTGCTCTTGGCAGCGTGAAATCCATTCCTCAAGATAAGATAGATTACTATCTTGCCAGGGACTATACACGAAACGACAGAGTCGGAACAAGTTATCTGGAGCTTCAGTATGAAGACATCCTTCAGGGGCAAAAATCGAAAGTTAAAACGATAACGGACAAAGCCGGCAATGTCATTGACAGTCAGACAGTTCATGAAGGAGAACGCGGAAAAGATCTGGTTCTTTCAATAGATATGGAGCTGCAAAAAGAAATAGAAAAAATCGTTGGAGATTATGTTGAAAATCTGAAACGAGGTGGAGGACGGCCGATTTTTGACCGTGCTTTTGTGGTAATGATGGAGCCTGATACAGGTGAAGTGCTTGCTATGGTCGGGCAGCAATTTGACGAAGAAGAAGATGAAATCATTGATTACAATATCGGTGCGTTTACCAGTGCGTATGAAGCCGGTTCAAGTGTAAAGGGAGCAACAGTGCTCTCAGGGTATCAGGATGAAGTGTCCTTTCCTTATAAAGGGTATGTGGATGAAGTAATAAAAATTAAAGATACTGCCCCAAAAGGTTCTTATTACGGGAACCGTGAAGCATATCGGCAAATGACGGATTTAGAGGCGCTCGAGATTTCGTCAAATGGATATATGTTTAAAGTGGCCATTGATATGGCTGGAGCCAAGTATACTCCAAATCAGCCAATTGATATTGGTAGATCATCTTTTACAAAATTCAGAAATTATTTTGGACAGTTTGGTCTTGGTGTGGAAACAGGAATTGATATGCCCGGAGAGAATACCGGATTCCAGGCTAACAATGACTTTGGGCCGGGTAAATACCTGGATTTATCTATTGGCCAGTTTGACACCTACACGGCTATGCAAATGGCCCAATATGTCTCTTCGATTGCGAATGGCGGAAACCGCATTGCACCAAAAATTGTAAAACAAATAAGGGAACCAAGTCAGGAAAATGATACGCTTGGCCCGCTTCTTCAGGAAATGAAACCGGAAGTGCTGAATAAACTCAATAATACCCAGGAAGAAATCGACCACGTGAAGCGGGGCTTCTTTGCAAGTTTCAATGGAGCTAATGGTACAGGTCAGGATTTAAAAGGAAACGGCTATGTCGCTGCAGGAAAAACCGGTACAGCAGAGGTGGTTTACTTCGGGCCAAAATACGTCGAAGACTATTTGGGGGCTCCCCCTGAAACAATCAACTCAACTCTTGTCGGCTATGCGCCTGCAGATCAACCTGAAGTTGCTTTTTCCGTTTTAGTACCTTGGCTGTATCCTAACGATGGAACAGAACGGCTTCGGGTAGACGCAAATGAAGATTTGGGAACCGCTATTCTCGAAAAGTATTTTGAACTGAGAGAAGAACGGATGGACGAAGACGGCGCTGACGAAGCAGTTGAAATAGAACTGGCTGAAGAAGAAGCAAATGTCGGAAACTAGGTTTATAAGAGATTGAAAAGAGGCTAGGACAAAGCATAAAAGAATTTAATGAAATGAAGAAGTTTTTATAAATAGTAAGAGGAAAGAGGTGCGGAAGGTGGCGACTCCAGCAGGATATGACGGTTGCTTGAGACTATGCAGGGCAAGGGCCTGGAGAGGCTCAAGCAACCGTCCCTGCGGAAAGCGTCCGCCTGAAGCGCAGCGAACCGGTCAAAGAGCTTGAGACACTTTTGTCTCAAGCTCTTTTTGTAACCTTTTTTTCAGCAGATAAACCTAAAACAAAAGTTAATTTACAAAAGCTTTACATTTGATTTATATCTACTTAATAGTCTCCTAGTATTGTATTACCTGTAGGACAAATCAACCAACACTTTAGGAGGAATTACAGTATGAAAAGTTTTAAGTACTTGGCAATGACAACTATGCTGGGGTCAGCAATTTTCTTGGCTGCTTGCGGCGGAGAAGAAGAGGAAGCGACAAACGGTACAGATGGAGAAGCTACTGACGTAGAAACTTCAGAAAATGAAGACGCTGAATCTGATACTTCTGGCGAAGATGGAGAAATGGAAGGCCAAGTAACAGGAGATGGATCATCTACAGTAGCCCCGATTATGGAGGCAATTGTTGAAGAATATGCTGGAGCACAGCCTGGAGTGCAGGTATCATCCGGAGTATCCGGAACAGGCGGAGGATTTGAAAAATTCATCGCAGGTGAGACTGCATTTTCAAATGCCTCACGTCCAATTAAAGACGAAGAAGCTGCTGGTTTAGAAGAAGCTGGAATTGAATATACAGAAGTAGAGCTTGGCTATGACGGGCTATCTGTAGTAGTAAATTCAGAAAACGACTGGGTGGATCATTTAACAGTTGAAGAATTAAAAGCAATGTGGGTTGAAGATGGCGAAGAAAAAACATGGGCTGATATCCGTGAAGGATGGCCTGAAGAGCCAATCGAGTATTATTCACCAGGTACAGACTCAGGTACGTATGACTACTGGAATGAAGTTATTCTAGAAGATGAAGATATCGTACGTTCAGCTACTCTTTCAGAAGATGATAACGTACTTGTACAAGGCGTACTTGGTTCACCAAATGCTATTGGTTACTTTGGATATGCTTACTACCTTGAAAATCAAGATACTCTAAAAGTCGTTCCAATCGACAATGGAGACGGGCCGGTAGAGCCAAATAACGAAACAATCGAATCTGGTGAATATGCACCGTTATCACGTCCATTGTTCACGTATGTAAGCAATGCTGAAATTGGCGAAAATCCTGCTGCAGCAGACTTCATTACTTTCGCAATTGAAAATGCAGGAGACCTTGCAGAAGCTGTAGGATATGTTCGTGCTCCACAAGATGTATACGATGAAGATATGGAAACAATTGAATCTTTAAAATAAATAATGGATGGAGAAGAGGAGCGTGAGATTCACGCTTCTCCTCTCATTGTGTCTTTCGGATATAGGAGGGTTTTCACATGTCGATGAAGGAATCAAATTCAACATTAAATGTACAGGAAATGATTGCGCAAAAAAGCAATCGGGGTCTCTTGTCATTCGTTGAAAAACTAATGCCGAAGTTATTGCTGGCAATTGCTATTGTTTCTGTTTTGACAACGATAGGTATACTGGCTACACTGATCGTAGAAACTTACATTTTTTTCACTCGTGTTCCGTTTTGGGGCTTTATTACAGGAACCGAATGGTATCCATTTGCAAATTCTACGCCAACCTATGGGGTTCTGCCATTAGTGATAGGTACATTGAAAATTACCGGGATTGCAGTTGTGGTAGCAGTGCCGATAGGTATTGCCACTGCCATTTATTTGAGTGAGTATGCGAGCCTTCGTGCAAGAAAAGTTATTAAGCCGATTTTAGAAGTGCTTGCCGGTGTTCCGACCATCGTGTATGGTTTTTTCGCTCTAACATTCGTTACGCCGATTTTACGATCCATTTCCCCTGAGGTAAGCATTTTTAATGCGATCAGTCCTGGGATAGTAGTCGGAATTATGATCATTCCAATGATTGCATCTCTTTCTGAAGATGCAATGAATTCAGTTCCCAATTCTATGAGGGATGGGGCATACGCCCTCGGCTCCACTAAGCTTGAAGTCGCTTTAAAAATAGTTCTTCCTGCAGCGATATCCGGAATTGTCGCTTCAACCGTTCTGGCAATTTCAAGGGCAATTGGTGAAACGATGATTGTAGCGGTGGCAGCAGGATCAACTCCAAGGTTTGATGGTGACCTTACAGGTTCTATTCAAACCATGACAGCATATATCGTTCAAGTTACTACTGGTGATGCTGGGTTTGGTACAACGATTTACTACAGTATTTATGCTGTTGGATTTACGTTGTTCATTTTCACCCTGATCATGAACATGCTTGCACAATATATCTCCAAGCGCTTTAGAGAGGAGTATTAAAATGAATTACATTAATCATGAATCTGTAGCGAAAAAGACGAATAGCCGCTTATTAAAAAATAAAGTGCTGAAAAGCATATTTTTAGCAGCAACGATGTTTGGATTAATTGTACTGGCAATCCTGCTTTATCGCATTGTCACTCAAGGAAGTGAGTATCTGAGCCTGGAATTTTTCACGAGTTTCGCGTCTAGGGTCCCAGAGAATTCCGGAATAAAGGCAGCCATTCTAGGGTCGATTTACCTGATGCTTGTGGTAGCTCCTATTTCAATGTTTTTAGGTGTAGGAACAGCGGTTTATTTAGAAGAGTATGCAAAGAAAAATAAACTAACAAATTTTATCCGCATTAATATTTCAAATTTGGCTGGAGTGCCGTCCGTAGTGTTCGGATTACTTGGATTGACAATCTTCGCCCGTTTCTTTGGACTGGGAATCTCGATTTTAGCAGCGGGTCTTACCATGAGTTTGTTGATACTGCCGATTATCATAGTTGCGGCTCAGGAAGCTATACGATCTGTACCGAAAGAACTAAGGGATGCTTCCTATGCCATGGGCGCTACAAAATGGCAGACCATCTTGCGTATAGTATTGCCTGCAGCCATTCCGGGGATACTGACAGGAAGCATTCTGGCTTTATCAAGAGCTATTGGCGAAACAGCACCGCTTGTAGTATTGGGAATTCCAACAATATTGATGTTTACCCCAGATAGCATTATGAGTACGTTTACCGCTTTGCCAATGCAAATCTTTGACTGGACGAAACGTCCACAGGTTGCTTTCCATGATGTAGCGGCCGCGGGGATCATCGTACTGATGACGCTGCTAATTATCATGAATTCAATTGCTGTATTTATTCGTAATAAATATCAGAAAAGATATTAATTATTAAAGAGGATGAAGGGAGCTTTTCCTATGACAACGACAGTGAAACCGAAGATACAAGTACCAGAAAAAAAGAAAGAATCTGCAAGCAGAGGTTCTGTTTATCAGTCCAATCAGCTTAACTTATGGTATGACACTAATCATGCATTGAAAAATATTGATTTAGATATTAAAGAAAACGAAGTTACAGCGATTATCGGGCCTTCAGGATGTGGGAAATCCACATATATCAAAACACTTAACCGTATGACAGAAACGATTCCTTCTGTGAAAACATCAGGTGAAATCATTTATCGTGGAAAGAATATTCTTGAAAAAGGTTATAAGGTAGAGGAATTGCGTACAAAGGTTGGAATGGTCTTTCAAAAACCAAATCCTTTTCCTAAATCAATCTATGACAATATTGCTTATGGTCCCCGTATACATGGGATAAAAAACAAAAAAATACTTGATCAAATCGTTGAAAAGAGTCTGCGCGGCGCAGCGATTTGGGATGAAGTTAAGGATCGTTTAGGCGAGAATGCATACAGCCTATCAGGTGGACAGCAGCAAAGGATCTGCATTGCAAGGTGTCTTGCGATTGAACCGGATGTTATTTTAATGGACGAGCCTACTTCAGCTCTTGATCCAATTTCAACTTTAAAAGTAGAAGAGCTAGTTCAGGAGCTGAAAAAAGAATACAGTATCATAATTGTTACCCATAATATGCAGCAAGCTGCACGTATTTCAGATAAAACTGCATTCTTTTTAAATGGGGAAGTAGTTGAATTTGATCAAACAGATAAAATCTTCTCCAACCCAACTGACAAGCGGACGGAAGATTACATTTCTGGTCGTTTTGGATAATAAAATCCAGTAAAAAGAATTGGGGAGGAATTTAGATGTCTGTTAGAGAAAGATATGAAGCGGATCTTGCAGAATTGAATCGAAAAATCGTAGAGCTGGGAACGTTTGCTCAAAAAGCACTGGACCGGTCTCTGAAAGCCCTAGAAAACCATGATATTGAAGATTCTTTGCTTATTATGGATGAAGATATTAAAGCAAACAGAATCGAAGAAGAAATTAATGACCAGGCTATTCTGCTTATTGCAAAACAACAGCCGGTAGCGACTGATTTAAGAAGAGTCATTGTAGCGATTAAAATTGCTGCTGACTTAGAAAGAATCGCTGATTTTGCAGTGAATATTGCAAAATCTACTATTCGAATCGGTGATGATCCATTTGTTAAGCCAATTGAACATATTCATGAAATGCATCTGGAGACGTCTAGAATGATCGCACTTGTTCTTGAAGCCTTCATAGATGAGGATATAGTGAAAGCAAAGCAAATTGCCGATATGGATGACAAGGTTGATTCGTTATATGGTCAGACGATTCAGGACCTGTTAAGCATTAGTGCAAACAAACCTGAAAAATTGTCTCAAATTACGCAGCTTTCATTTATTTGCAGATATCTAGAAAGAGCAGCTGATCATGTGACGAATATTTCAGAAAATATTTTTTACCTTGTAAAAGGTACGAGATATGAACTGAATAAATAATATTAGCTTCATAAAAAGTTTAAACCCCTGACAATCATTTTTGTCAGGGGTTTTTTATCTGCTGTATTAACTGGCACATCGAAATGATTGTGTATAAGCCACCGTTTGTTGTGAATAGTGCCATTAAATTTAGTGGAATCAGTTACTGATCAAAGAGACTTGGGGCTTCGAAGAAAAGGAAATATGTAGAATAAAGCTGTGCGAGTCCTTCAAAATGGAAATGTACTTATCAAGGAATTGGGTTATAGCTGAAAAGAAAAAAATGAGGCAAAGTATAGTAGTAAGAGGTGAGCGGAGTTGAAAGTGGCGGCACCAACAGGATAATAAGGCTCTAGCCCTCGTCCCTGCGGAAACATACTAACAATAACAGCACAAACCAAGGAAATGGTTTGTGCTGTTATTGTTTTTGTAGAAGTGAAGAGAAGTCGTGCGGACGCTTGGATCTTAGAATCCAAATGATGAAACAAGAAAAAATCTTATCTTGTAATTAATTCAGCAATTTCTTCTATTGAAAGAGAAGAGTTCACATCATATTTACCAATTTGAATGTTTTCTGTTAATTGCTGCTCGTTCAGGTACTCATCCAGTTTTGAAGCTTCTTCGATAATCTCAAATTCTTCAAGTTCCTGACTAATTTCAGGAGAGGTCATTCCAGGCTCAATAGTTAAGATGAATCGAGTAGTGGCGGGGGCTGCATTTGATTCGCCAGATGCTTCTTTAGATTTGCTAAGCTCAATTACTCTGTTTTCCCACTCTTTGATCTGAGCATTGAGAGAATCATGTTCCTCTTTGGTTAATGTTACTGTATTTGCCGAATCTGCGCTGGCGGAAGCTGAAGTCTGCTGATCTTCATCAGTAAAGTATAAACTCGCAGCAAACATAATAAACCCTCCTGCGAGCATTCCTGCAGCCAAAGCCCGTATGGTGCTTCGATCCATTTTTATTTCCTCACTTTCTTGATTGAATAATGGATTGTACTTCTTCTTTTGGAAGAGAAGACAAAGTTATAATCTGATCAGTGGACACGCCTTGCTTATGTAAAGAAAGTACCTGATTTACAATAATTTCATTGATCGGTTTCTTTTGAACCGTTTTTGGTGCTGACGGAGCTTTTTTTGATGGAATAAATTTTGTATCGACCATCAGCTCCTCTTCAAGTACTTTTATTCTTTTTTTAAGCTGAGATATTTCCTGATAAAGGTTCATGGATAAATCTTCAATTTCCTGTTCGTTTGATTTTGAACGGTCTTTAATAAAAAATGACAGTACAAGTAACAAAATGACAATTCCCGCGACGATTAAAGCGGCTGTCTGCATAGTTTCACCCCCATATGAATACGTACAATATTGTAACATGAGCCTATTCGTTCGTGTGATTAGTTTTAAAAATATGTATCATTATTTATCAACAATTAATTTTATGAATTGGGTTCTTCAGTATAGATTTTTTATTTTAATAGTGGTATTATTGAAAAGTCGTATGAAATCGAATAGCTAAATTAGCATTTGAATGTTTGGAGGGATAAGACATGCGTGTAAACATTACACTTGCTTGCACTGAGACTGGTGATCGTAATTACATCACTACGAAGAACAAGCGTAACAACCCAGATCGTATTGAACTTAAAAAATATAGTCCACGTTTGAAGAAAGTGACTCTTCACCGCGAGACTAAATAATGTTTTACAGTTGCCAGAAATGTTGTATTCAACGTTTCTGGCATTTTTTAATTGTCCAGATGCATATGAAGAGGGAGGAATAAGATGAGTAAACAAGAACTAAGAAAGCAAATGAGTTCGATCTTAAAAAAAAATAGTAATGAATCCATACAAAGCCGTTCAAAAGGCATTCAAGAAAATTTATATCAAACAAATGATTGGAAACAATCAAAAAGCATTGGCATTACAATTTCCCGATTTCCTGAAGTCGATACGTTCTCTATTATCAGACGTGCCTGGGAGGAAGAAAAAATGGTTTCTGTCCCGAAATGTCAGCGCGTTGACAGAAGTATGTGTTTTTACAAAATTCAAAGTTTTACTGAAGTGGAGCCTTCGTTTTTTGGACTGCTTGAACCGATAGACTCACTTGAGACCACTGCATCTGATCAAATCGATCTCATGATTGTCCCTGGAATTGCTTATACTAAGGAAGGATACAGACTTGGTTATGGCGGCGGATATTACGACCGGTATTTACAGCACTACAAAGGGGCAACTGTTTCTTTATGTTTTGATGAACAGCTGATAGAAAGTGTTCCGATAGAACCCCATGATCAGCCTGTTGATCTCGTCATCGGAGAGTCATTTGCTTTTGGGAAGGGATACCAGAAATGAGCAGGCATTCTTTCTTTACATCTTTTCCAGTCATTCGATATAGTTATAAGACCAATGGTTGCAGCGGAAAGAAGTGAGCTAATTGATTGAAAAAGCATATAAAGAGTTTTGGCATGCAGCTTATTACTTACTTATGATCCAGCAGTATCGCCTTATCAGTCTTTCTCCCAACCACAACGAAATATGGCTTGAGAGTGGGGATGCGAAAGACTCTGCAATAGTCAGGCTTTACTATTCCGGCTCATTGCTGACAACGAAAGAGAGCTTAAATGAATTTCTTCAAAAAGATATGTCCTCTTTGTTTGCCAAGTCAGAGGAAATACGAAAACACCTAAAAAAACGCAAGCTCACAATTGAAAACTGTTTATTTTTTCATTTCTCTGAGAGTGAAAATGAAAAATGGAATACAGAAGAGAATTTCGTGGAAAAGAATGAAAGGATTACTGTTCGTACGGTAACTGTAACGCCAATTACTGATAGTGTTTCGACAGGGGATAATCACCTATTGTTTAGATCCAGCCCTGAAGAAGCTAATCATGAACTAGAGGTTATTGAGCACGCCCACATATTTAAAAGATTAGTACAGGAGCATGTGAAAGAGCAGAAAAAAAAGGAGCAGGAGTTATTTAATGCTTCAAAGCCTATTTGGAGCTACTTGCTAATTGCTGTTCATTTAATTATCTTCTATTTACTAGAAAGAAATGGTGGAAGCACTAATACCCAGACGTTAATCGATTTTGGAGCTAAGTATAACCCGCTGATTACTGAAGGGGAATGGTATAGACTCATCACACCAATGTTTCTTCATATTGGATTTCTGCATTTATTTATGAATACACTTGCTCTTTTTTATTTGGGACCTCTGATTGAGAGGATTTTTGGCGGGTGGCGCCTTCTTATACTATATATGACCGCCGGATTTACAGGTTCACTAATGAGCTATGTATTTTCTTTTGCGATATCAGCAGGAGCAAGCGGAGCGATATTTGGATGTTTTGGAGCGCTTCTTTACTTTGGACTGCGTCATACCAAAATATTCTTCAGAACAATGGGTACAAACGTTTTAGTTGTCATAGGAATTAATCTCGCCTTTGGTTTTACCATTCCCGGTATAGATAATGCTGCTCACATAGGAGGATTAGTTGGAGGTTTTCTCGCTGCCGGTTTTGTTTCACTGCCAAATGAGAAGAATGCAGCAAAAAAAGTTCTTTATTTTTTGACTGTACTCTTATGGGTTTCTCTTTCGGTTTATGCAGGGTTAAATGGATCATTCGTTCAAAAAGATCCAATGTCAGTTAACGCTCTTGCTCAGGAAAGTATAAAAAACGGAGAACTCGAGATGGCCTATGGGCATCTGTCCGCTTTGGAGAAAATCGGAGAAGCTACACCAGAAACCTACTTTCTGCTGGCATTTATTCAATTACAGGAAGAGAACTATGAAGATGGGAAAGTTAATCTTGAAAAAGCAATAGATGGCCGCGGTCATTTTCATGAGGCACACTACAACCTTGCATTGGTGTATTTGGAAATGGGTGACAGCGAAAAAGCAATGACTCATGCAGAGGCAGCCTTATCCATTGAATCGGAGCATGAACCCTATGAGGAGTTGGTCAACAGGTTAAAAGATGAACGTTGATCTCTTTCAGTACCCTTTCGTGCATTGCTATTGAGGTTGTGGTTTTAATCGATTATACTTGTTGATGAGATCTTTGAACGGGGGACAGTTTTAAAATGGACCTGGCAACAATTTTGGATGTGCAGCAGCTATTAAAGCGTTTTGGCATATTTGTTTACATAGGAGACCGCAAGACGAATTTAGAAATGATGGAAGTTGAAATAAAGGAGCTTTATCATTCCAATCTCATTAATATTCAGGAATTCCAAAAAGCAGTCCTGCTTTTAAGAAGTGAAATTCAACATGAAAATAATTCTGGACGGACAGGTGATCGATAAAGATGGAAAAATTGATTATAGGTGTGGATATAGGCGGTACAACAGTAAAAATGGCATTAATCCAGGAAAGTGGAGACATAATGGAAAAGTGGGTCATTTCCACCAATACTAAAAATAACGGAATTCAAATCATTCCTGATATTGCAGCTGCTATAAAAAGCAAGATAACGGAAAGGTCCATTGACCCTTCCAGCATTTTAGGGATAGGTGTAGGAGCTCCGGGACCTGTAAATATGCAGACTGGAATTCTTTATACAGCAGTTAATATTGGCTGGGAGAAACCGGTTGCTTTACGCGATGAACTTCAAGCTTTAACAGATCTGCCAGTTGTAATTGAAAATGATGCAAATGTGGCAGCGCTTGGCGAGATGTGGAAAGGCGCTGGTGACGGTGCGAGAGATGTGATTTGCGTTACATTAGGGACAGGTGTAGGAGGCGGCGTTATCGTTAATGGCGATATTGCACATGGAATCAAAGGAGCAGCGGGAGAGATCGGCCATATTACGGCAGTACCAGTGGACGGTTATTATTGTAACTGCGGAAAATATGGCTGCCTTGAAACCGTAGCATCTGCAACAGGGGTTATTCGTCTGGCAACGGATGAACTTAACCAGAATGATGAGCCTTCTGTTTTAAGGGATATTCTCCATGAGCAGGGACGTTTAACAGCGAAAGCAATCTTTGAAGCCGCTCAAAAAGAAGATCAGGCTGCTCTTAGAATTGTAGATAAATTGACTTTTTATCTGGGATTGTCTCTGGCAAACCTTGGGAGCGCACTGAATCCCGAAAAGATTGTGATTGGTGGAGGCGTATCTCATGCAGGTGACACTCTGTTAAAGCCTTTAAGAGCCAAGTTTAAAGAATATGCATTTCCAACTGTTGCGGAATCTACAACGATAGAAGTAGCAACATTAGGCAATGATGCAGGTGTAATTGGTGCTGCCTGGCTGATTAAATATAAACATTAACAGCTGAGACTATTCAAACAAATGATTTCCTATATTCACCTCTTGAAAATAAGTATTTATATTTTAATACTTTCATACGATACTGATCCAAGCTGTCATTCTTGAAATGGCAGCTTTTTTATGTATAATGAATAATTGTTGTCATAGAGCGATGATCGGCTATTTATTAAGGAAATATTAATGAATTTCTCATAAAGTGAAACTTTTACAGGTTTAATACGTCTATAAAGGTGGAAATGTAAATAAGATCTTAAAGTTGTGTAAAGATTGATTTGCAATTATGAAGAAATAGAGGTATTATAATGACTTACCTGAAGTTATCATCCACATATTTGAAATTAATTGAAGAATATTCTAATTACGTACTGTTTGAGGAGGAAAGAGAATGAACAAAAAATGGTCAATGCCAAAGCTTTCTCTTGTCATTATAGCCATTGCGTTCTTATGGATTAAGACCTATGTGTCTTATTATGCAGCGTTTAGCATTCAAATCGATAACATGATGCAGGCAATAATATTATTTATTAACCCGCTAAGCTTTTTGCTTTTAATTTTTGGTGTAGCATTATTTATTAAAAAAGAGAAAAATAGAAACATATACGTGATAGCGACTTCAGCTGTCCTTACACTTATTCTTTTTGCGAATATGGTGTTCTACCGTTTCTTTAATGACTTTATCACACTTCCTGTACTGTTTCAGACAAGCAACTTTGGCGACTTAGGCGGAAGTGCACTTGAAAATGTTTACTGGACAGATGCTTTGTACTTCATTGACGTTTTATTGCTGATTGCAATCGTTAAACTGAAGCCTGCATTTATTGGATTCAGAGAAACAACCAAAATCAACAGAAGAGCTTATTTTCTTGTGGCGATCGCTACATTCTTCTTTAATTTAGGACTTGCTGAAACAGAACGCCCGCAATTGCTGACAAGAACATTTGACAGAGAAATGCTGGTAAAGAATATCGGGACATATAATTATCATCTATATGATATTTATTTGCAGTCCAAGCAGTCAGCACAGAGAGCTCTGGCAGATAGCAGCGAGCTTGTAGATGTTAATAATTACGTTGAAACGAAACAAACCAACTCTGCCGATCAATTTCAAGGAATCGCAGAAGGTAAGAACTTAATTGTTGTAAAATTGGAGTCCACCCAGAATTTTGTCATTAATAATGAAATGAATGGGGAGACTATTACTCCTTTCCTGAACTCTTTAACAGAGGACCAGGATACGATTTATATGGATAATTTTTATCACCAGACTGAGCAAGGAAAAACGTCAGATTCTGAATTTCTGTTGGATAACTCATTATATCCGCTCGGACGGGGAGCCGTTTTCTTTACTCACAGCGGAAATGAATTTCAGACGTTGACAGACAGCTTAAACAATGAAGGGTATTTCACTTCAGCGATGCATGCTAACAATAAGAGTTTCTGGAACCGCGACATCGTGTATGAAAATTTTGGCTATGATCGATACTATTCTCTTCCTGACTACACTGTGGGGGAAGGTGAAGCTGTAAACTGGGGAATGAAGGATATACCGTTTTTCCAGCAGTCAGTTGATCATATGAAAGAAATGGACCAGCCATTTTATTCGAAGATGATTACTTTGACGAATCACCATCCATTTTATTTGGATGAAGAAGATAAGTTTATTGACGAGTATGACTCAAATTCAGGTACGTTAAACCGTTACTTCCAAACAGTTCGGTATACCGACGAAGCGATTAAAGAATTTTTTACTTCTTTAAAAGAATCCGGTCTGTATGAAGATTCCGTAATCGTAATGTATGGTGACCATTATGGTATTTCAGAAAATCATAATACCGCAATGGGTCAGTATTTGGACAAGGAAATTACTCCTTTTGAATCTACTCAGCTTCAACGAGTGCCAATGTTTATTCATGTGCCAGGTTCAGGGATTGGTACGACCGATCATTCTCTTGCAGGACAAATTGATTTAAAGCCTACAATTCAAAACCTGATGGGTATTGAAACAGGTAATTCCATTCAATTTGGTCAAAACATTTTTTCTGAAGAAAACGATGATTTTGTTATCTTGAGAGATGGCAGGTTTATTACTGAAGACCTTGTGTATGCGGGCGAAACATGCTGGGATAAAGAAACCGGCGAAGAAACAGATATGGAAGCCTGCGCACCTTTTAAAGAACGAGCTGATGAAGAACTGGCCTATAATGATGAAATAATATACGGTGATCTGCTTCGTTTCTATGACGCAGAAAACGGCCGTTTAATTGAAGACGATACGTTAATTGAAGAATAATATATATCTTAAAGTTTCGGGCTTCTCATTGTGAGAAGCCCGTTTTTTGTACTTTGAAGTGCTTAATTTCTGCAGATAGAATAAAGTTTAACAAGGGGGGAGATTATGGAGATTATTGTGCGTGCGGGGGATACCTTCCTATTGTATTCTCAGCTATTTTCAGTTCCACTTGATTTAATTGTAGACTCGAATGCGGATACCGATCCTAATCTGTTAGCAATTGGCCAAACGGTGAAAATTCCTGGATATATGATATGGCAGTATACAGTGCAGCCGGGAGATACTTTCTGGACCCTTCATAATCGCTTTTCAATACCTTTACAAAGGCTGTTATTTGTTAATCCAATGGTACAGCCGCAATACCTTAAGATAGGAAGCATATTACGGGTTCCGGTGCGCCTCGAAAATCAGCCCCTTATTCGTTCAAAAGAATATGCATTCGATGAATTGGAGCAGGATATAAACCAATTAAAATCTGCGTATCCATTTTTAACAATTACGGAAATAGGAACTTCTGTAGAAGGCAAGCCAATTTATATGATCAGGGTAGGAAAAGGCTCACGCCGGGTTCAATGGAATGCCTCCTTCCATGCAAATGAATGGATTACGTCTCCTATTTTAATGTCACTTCTTAATGAACATTTATGGCATTTGACCAATACAGAGTCCAACAGCCACAGTGATAGAATTAAAACCTATAGTGAGTGTTCTCTTTATATAATCGGCATGGTTAACCCGGATGGTGTTGATTTAGTGGTGAAAGGACCAACCGAAGCGAATGAAGAGTCTGTAGTCGCGATTAATAATGGATCGGAAGATTTCTCTGGCTGGAAAGCAAATATTAACGGTGTAGATTTAAATGATCAATTTCCTGCAGGATGGGAGCTCGAAAAAGAACGAACAAACGTGACCTCTCCTTCCCCCAGAGACTTCCCGGGGAATGCTCCTCTTGACCAGCCTGAATCACAAGCCATGGCAGAACTAGCAAATCAAATCCCTTTCGATATGATGATAGCGCTGCACACTCAGGGGGCTGAATTTTATTGGGGATATGAAGGTCTTGAACCAGCCATATCCCAGCTCTATGCCTCCGTGTTCAGCGAGATTAGCGGGTACAGGGCAGTTCGCTATGTAGATAGCCACGCAGGTTATAAAGATTGGTTTATTTTGGAGTTTAGAAAACCAGGTTTTACATTCGAACTGGGCAAAGGGGTTAATCCTCTTCCGCTGGATCAGTTTTCTGAAATTTACAACGCAATGAATCCTGTCTTTATTCGAAGTATAAAAGGTATTACGTAAAAGAAAACATGGAATATGGGAAACTTTCACCTTTCGCATTCGTCCAGATAAGTATATGCTTATTAGAAAGCCGGATGGATACGGATGCGAATAGGAGGAAGGATTGTGTGCAAAGAGTAATGGTAATGATAGGGTTCATCCTTTTGATCGTATCTGGTTGCAGAAGTGACGCTGCGGAATCGCCGCTGCCTATAAAAAACAATCCAGATTATATGGACAAGCAGGCGGCGCCGATTATTCTTCCTGCTAAGACTTTTTACAAAGTAGTGGACTGGGAGAACGATGAATCCTTTCTTTTTGTTCAGCAGGAAGGGTCGCAAGCAAGCATTAAATCCTACGATATTAATACAGGAGACGTACATAAATTATCCTCAGTCGATGGAATCATCGTTAATGCTTCGCTCAGTCCTGCTAAAAAATTTTTACTGCTTCACCTGGCAGTAGATAGTCAAACCGCAAAAGTTATCATCATGGATATGGAGAACAGAGAAGAAATTTGGGAAAAGGAAATCCGTTCATATGACTTGACTTATGACTGGAATCCATTTAATGAATCTCAAATTTTATTTACAGTTTTTCAGGAAGATTGGGAATACAAAGTGTGGCATGCTGACAGCCGTACTAGCAGCTGGAAAGAAATAAAGAATCTTCCCCCTTTTTACAAATGGAAGACCAAGGACTCTGTCATGTATCAAGAATGGAAAGAAGGAGGCTCTGAATCTGCTTCTGCTTTAATGGAGCTCTATATTCAAAATAAGAAAGTAGAACGGATTGACCCTGCTATTTTGGCATTTGATTTTATGGCTCCATACCTTCTTACTGTTTATGTAAATGCCGAAACGAATATGTACGATTACAAAATCAGTCAATCAGGCAAAGAAATTTCACAATTTTTTATACCTGGATTTAAAGTGTTTTCTGACTGGGTAATTCCTCAGCATGATTTCATCCCTCATACGAACGAATTGATCATGTTTAAACCGAATACAAAAGGGGTATCAGAATTTGGAGAAAAAACATTTTCAATGGTTCGAATGGATTTACATACAGGCGAGGAAAAAGTAATTAAGCAAACAGCTGATCATGCTCCTCTTGCCTGTTCGCCTAATGGTTCATATTGTCTTACTGGGCACAAGCTGTCCTATGCAGTTAACATGAATAACGGAGAAACGAAGCAGCTGATTATATATGAGGAGGAAATAGAATAAATGGCGATTATAGATATTACAGTAATACCAATTGGAACCGTAACTCCAAGTGTAAGCAGCTACGTAGCAAACATACAGAAAATTTTAGCTAAATGGGCAGCAGAAGGTGAAATCACGTATGAGCTGACGCCAATGAGCACGTTAATCGAAGGTGAATTAGCTCTTTTGTTTGAAGTAGTAAAAGAAATTCATGAATCCCCTTTTAATGAGGGTATTGAACGTGTTGCCACAAATATACGTATTGATGACAGAAGAGACCATAATGATCATTCCATGCAGAATAAGATGGCTTCGGTTCAGCATCGAATGGAACAATAAGAAAAGAGTTGACTTTTAAAGTCAACTCTTTTCTTATTGGCTTATGAGAAAAGCCATAATCTGCTTCAATTAAACCGGATACCCATCATAAACAATTGTCATGATCGTGAACCATCCGAAAACGCCGAGTGTTGCAAGACCAAATGCAATACCCATGATGTTTTTGCCCTTGAACGAAGAAAGCGTTCCAATTACAGCTAATATCGTGACTAATGCTAAGATAATTGTTAAGCCGTTCATTTCTATGCACTCCTTTCATTCCATTCACTCATTATAAGTATGATCGTTAATAGTGCTGCTTATATGCAAACTCTACTTATATTTTATATTTTTTTCTGAGCAATGTCGAGAACTAATCGTGACACTTTGGTGATGATGTGTAAAATCAAGTCAATATTTCATACGTACGTGATACACTAACGGTGAGGTGATGAAAATGGAATGGATACAAATGCCTTTAGGCCCTCTTCAAACCAATGCTTATATTTTATATGATAAAAATAACAGCTGTTTAATAGTGGATCCTGGAGAAGAGCCCGGCAAAGTTAAATTATTTATTGAAAAAAAGAAATTAAAACCTGCAGCCATTGTATTGACACACGCTCACTTTGATCATATAGGTGCAGTAGATGCATTGCGGAACGAATACAAAATTCCAGTTTACTTGCATGAAAACGAGCGTAAATGGCTTTCAGACCCGGAGAAAAACGGATCTGCACATTTTGCGGGAATTCCATTAATTCAAGCTGCAGATCCTGATCGAACCTTTTCAGAAGAAGGCGCTGTGGCTATCGAACATTGGACGTTCGAGCTATTATTTACACCTGGTCATTCACCGGGAAGTGTAAGCCTGTACTTTAAAGAAGAAGAACTTGTCATTTCGGGCGATGCACTATTTCAGGGGAGCATAGGCCGAACAGATTTAAGAGGAGGCAACCACCATCTTCTGCTAAAAAGCATTCATGAAAAACTCCTGAGTCTTCCTGAAGATACATATGTGCTGTCCGGTCATGGCCCTGTGACCACGATCCGCAGCGAGATGGACTCTAATCCATTTTTGAATGGTTTTTAATAGAGGCACAGATCTACAAAATAAGCCTCCAGCATATGTGCTGGAGGCTTATTTTGTATTAAAGCGGTCCGTTAAGCGGCATCTTGAAGGTCGTATAGTAAGTAAAACCTGCAAAGAAAAGCGTTAAGTATACAAAGAAAACATAAACATACATACGTTCAGATAATTTCAAATACCCTAGTAGGATGAAAAATCCCGTCTGGGCAAGGAAAAGCAATGATGTCTTAGGCATATGTCCAACATAAAATAGTACAGAAAAAATTCCAGTCCAGAAGCCCATGACACGATACATCTTATCCATCCAAATCCCTCCTTTATACGAACAATCCATCGATCTTATTATATAGGATAGCATATTGAAATGTAAATAACACATCACTTTGGATTGTGACAATAACGTGATTTTTAACAGGTAACCTATTACTGATCAGCTTTAAACCGGATGCTGCTAGTTTACCACGTTTATACAAGGATATTCAGGTTCCGACATTTGTTGCGATTTATTGAAGCTTTTACACAACAAAAAAAGAAAATAACTATTTTTATTATTTTTATGTAAAACAGGTGTACATCCTTTGTATAGGTGGTATACAATAATATATATACAAATACGATACAAAAGTTATACTAAAGTTATACAAAAAAGAGGAGGAAATAAAATGAACCCAATAACATTCTATACGTACCCCAGCTGTACATCATGCAGGAAAACAAAAAAGTGGCTTAAAGATAACGGTGTCGAATTTAACGAGCGTCACCTTTTCAGAGAAACTCCTTCCTACAGTGAACTACTTCAACTTCTTTCTCTTACGACAGAAGGCCTGGATGAAATATTGGCTACAAGAAGCCAGTCGTTTAAGAACCTGACTCAGGATGTTGAAGATCTTCCATTATCTGATGTTGTTAAATTGATTATAGAAGATCCTAAATTACTTAAGAGACCAATTTTGACTGATGGCAGCAACATGATCGTCGGCTATAATCCGGAGGGTTTAAGAAGTTTGTCAAATAAGAAAGAGGTATTAATGATGACTAGCTAGCGAAGGAGGGCCAAAGCCTTTCTTTTTTTTTATGGGGGTAGTATTTCCTTTGGGTATTTATTCTCTTCAGATAATTCAAAAAAAGATAGAATTTTTTGAAGGGATGTTGTATAGTGAAATGGAACCAAAATGAAAGGATGTGAAAAGATGACTTTTGGTACAGAGCGCTTTGCCGCTCATCTGCTAAAAGAAGCGTACACCAGAAATTGCTCCGACATTCACATGATACCCAGAGGGGAGGAAATAGTGATTCACTTCAGGATTTTAGGAGAACTAGTTCTGTATAAATCATTATCTGCTTCAATGGGAGACCGCTTGATCTCGCATTTTAAATTTAAATCCTCTCTTGACATCGGGGATAAGCGAAGACCGCAGAGCGGATCTTTTTCCGTAATGGTGAATGAAGAATTAGTCGCACTCAGGATATCAACCCTTCCCGCTTCCTCCTTTAAAGAAAGCCTTGTACTAAGGCTGCTTCCACAAACCTTTTCACTCCCGATTGAACGTCTTTCCCTTTTCTCAAAACCCGCCCAGCAGCTTTTATCTCTTGTGAGTTACTCTCATGGATTAATTTTATTTACCGGACCGACCGGCAGCGGAAAAACCACGACTTTGTATTCCCTCATCCAATATTGTGCAACCCACTTAAACCGCAACATCATCACCCTTGAAGACCCGATTGAAAGAAAGCAGGACCATGTTTTACAAGTGCAGATTAATGAACGGGCAGGTATTACGTATGCAGCAGGCTTAAAAGCAGTATTGAGGCATGATCCGGATATTATAATTGTCGGTGAAATTAGAGATGCCGAAACTGCTCAAATAGCGGTCCGTGCAGCTTTAAGCGGTCATTTGGTTCTTTCCACGCTACATGCGAAAAATGCACAAGGAGCTATTTATCGTATGCTCGACCTGGGAACTACTCTGGAGGAATTGAAGCAAACGCTTTTAGGAGTAACTGGCCAGCGGCTCGTAAAGCTTACTGAATCTATGCAGCCTCAAAGACGGGCATCCATCCTGGAAATTATCACAGGAACAGAACTTGCGGGCGTCATTAATCATTCAGCCCCGCTAAAAGAAAGAAGCACAATGAATAAATTGCTATTGAAAGGAGTGGCATTAGGATATGTCTCTGAGGAGGAGTATTTTCGGTGGAGGGAAGAAGAACCTGCTCATCATGCCCAAGCATCAAGGGCCCTTCCTTAAAAAACTGGGCGAACTCAAAGGAAACGGCTATCCATTAGATCGCGCAATCGAATTTTTGCTGCTGAGCCAGCAAGTTAATTTATCAGCCATTCACCATGAGGTTTTAAAGGATTTTTTAAACGGGCATTCTCTGAGTGACACGTTAAAGAAGCTGGGGTTTCCGTCTTTTGTATGCCTGCATATATATTTTGCAGAGAGGTTTGGAAATGTGGAAGCTACTTTAGCGGATACAGCCGTTCTTATGGAGCATAAAAGAAAAGAAACAAGGCGGCTGGCAAAGCTTTTACACTATCCTTTATTTTTATTTTGTTTGTTTCTGGTCATCTTAACTGTCCTGAACCTTTATTTACTCCCTCGATTTACCACACTTTATTCCTCTCTTGGACAAGATTCCAATGGTCTGGTATCCGTCATATCTTCTATGTTTAGTCAGCTTCCATATATCGTTGCAGGAGTGGCTATGCTGTGTCTGCTTTTTGGCGCTTGGTGTTTTTATTATTTTCGTACTAAAGATTCTCATGAAAGATGGACAACATTAGCTGGAATTCCCTTTATTGGCTATTATGTGCAGCATTATCACAGCTATGTATTTTCAAGAGAAGCTTCCTACCTTATGAAAGGAGGAATGTCATTTCAGGAAATGCTTAACGTGTTTGTATCGCAGCCTTACCGTAAACTTTATCATTATATGGGAGAATTTATCTCAGACGAGTTAAGCAGAGGTCAGTCTATGCACCAGACGCTGCTTCAGCTTCCTTATCTTACTGAAGAATTAAAAAGTATAACAGAGCATGGTGAGGAAAACGGCCAGCTGGAAGAAGAATGGCTTTTTTACAGCCGTTACTGTTTAAATTCGTTGGAAGAACGAACTGAAAAAATATTTTCTTTCATACAGCCGTGCCTTTTCGGACTGCTTGGTTTGGCTATTATTGGAGCTTATCTTGTCATTCTGCTGCCGCTATTTCAAATTATGCAAACAATTTAGGAGGAAAAAATGAAAAAGAAATTAACGAACGCATTGAAAAATAACCGGGGTTTTACTTTAATTGAAATGGTCATTGTTTTATTAGTTATTTCTATATTACTGGTAGTGAGTTTACCTAATATTTCTTCTCAAAGCAGTTCCATAAACGGGAAAGGGTGTCAGGCTTTTGAGCAGATGGTGCAGGCACAGGTAGAGTCCTATCGGTTAACGAACAATACACTGCCTGCCTCTATTGAAGCGCTGCAGACAGAAGGATATCTGAGAGAAGATGAAACGACTTGCCCGGACGGCAGAACACTTGAAATTAAAAGTACCGGGGAAGTGGCGATTGTTGAAGCTGCACAATAAAGGCTTCACGATGGTTGAACTGATGGTCGTTTTGCTGGTGATGACCGTGCTGGTTTCAGTGTGTGGATCTTTTGTATACAAATCGATGCAGATAAAAGAAGAAAGACTGTTTAAAGAGCAGCTGTCCCAGGATTTACACGATGCTCAGCTGACTGCATTAACGAGCGGAGAATATGTAAGCCTCTATTTTTATCCTCACACCTCTTATTACTATATCTTAAAAGGCTCCGGTTCCCAGGAAAAGTATCTAGCGAAAAGAGAGCTGCCGGATTCTATTAAAATATTGGATACCACAACCCTGCCTGCATTTAAATTTTTACCCTCCGGCAGTACAAATACATTCGGTTCGCTGCGTTTTTCTGTTAACGGTAATCCTTACAGTGTTCACTATTTTCTCGGCAGGGGGAGGTTTTATATTGCTGAAGGGTGATAGGGGTTTTGCTGTTTATGAAGCCATTGTTTCTTTGGGATGTATTGTCTTTCTTTGTGCTGCAATTATCCCTGTTTTATCACACTCTGTAATGAAAGTGGATGAGTCTAAAAGAAAAGCTGCTTCCTGGGTTATTCTTACAGAGCAATTACAAAGTATTCAGTACACTGGTGATTACCAGGAAAATATCCATAGAGACGGTATCGTTTATACCACAACTTGGACAGAAAATGAAAGGATTTGTATAAGGTATGAAAATCGATCGTCTTCGTTGTCTGAAACGTGTATTCAATAAGGATAACGCGGGCTTTACTCTTGTGGAGGCAGTTCTATGTCTGGCCGTTCTCACTATCATTGCGGCGCTGATGCCTTTACTATATGCAAATCTTTATTCTGTAAATCATCAACTAGAAGAATCTATTCATAAAGAATGGGACTTGTTTTCTATCCAATTTCGGAATGAAGTCATGCTGCACGATGTTGAGAAGATTGAACCAAAAAGACTGACGTTAAAAAGTAAGGAGGGGGACACGATTGTGTTCTCTCTCTATGGTTCTCTGCTGAGGCGTCAGGTGAACGGAACAGGACACGAGGTTTATTTAACCTCAATAAAGGAACTGTCTTTCTCGTCCTCGGACGCAATGATCGGATTGGAGGTAAAATTTTTAAATGAGAAGCAAAGAGAAGGCAGATTTATGGACCATTATTAAAGGCCAATCCGGCAGTCTGATGCTGCCTGCAATTCTCCTGTTCGCCACCGTTTTATTTATCGGCGGAGGAATTTCAGCCACCTGCATTTCGCAAATTACTCACTACGAAAAAATCAGCGGATACTACAAGAAGGAAGCAATGGTTGAATTAAATAAGGTAAAAAGGATAAGATCAGTAGAAAGCAGTTCTACTACTCAAGTTCATTAAAGTGGAAATTGCACGCTGTTTGGAGGTTTAAAAATGAAAAAGAATCAGCATTTATTTTTAATCGGTTTTATGGGAGCAGGCAAATCGACAATCGGAGCTAAACTGGCTCATAAGCTGACAAGGGAATTTATCGATCTGGACAAGACGATAGAGATTGCTGAAGAAATGACAATCCCTGAACTGTTTTCGTCAAAGGGAGAACGGTATTTTCGGGAAAAAGAATCTGAATCTCTTAAAGAAATAAAAGGGGAAAAGGTAATTGCGACGGGAGGTGGAGTTCTTTACTTTGAAGACACACTATCCTGGATGAAAGAAAATGGCACAGTCATTTATCTTCACGCACCATTTTCTGTTTTGCATGAACGCATTGCTCAGGATACAAACAGGCCGGTTGCGGTTCGCAGTACGAAAGATCAGCTGGAAAAAATCTTTATGGAGCGGCATACTAATTTCCAGCGGGCGGCTGAGATAAGCGTTTCAACTCATTGTGACGTTGAAGAAACGATTTTTAACATTTTGAAAAAGATAGGCCAGCACTCTTAATTATTCCTTGCATAAACAAGGCCGCCAATTGGATAGTCAAATCTGATTTTGGGTTCATAGAGTGCTGAAAGATGTTCATATTCTCTCAGATCTTTTTTTTCTTTAAGCTGGTTTAAAAACGGAATCATTTTATCCTTCAGCCCTCTTGCTTCAGAAATTTCTTTTGAAAACAATGTCTTGCCTGTACTTTCGAGTTCAGTCAGGCTTTTTTGAATCGCTCTTTCAAACTGTACAATTGGGGACATTGTGACATGTCCGTCGGGAAGCGTACCTTTTAATGACTTGTAGTCAAAAAGATTTTCCCCGATTTTTATACTCCCTGTTGTTAAGGAGACTGCTGCTTCCCTCCAGTAAGAGGGGGCTCCTGGAGGATCCATTGTAAATAAACCCTGAATAATAATCCAAGGATAAAGCGGTGCGTAATGAGAGGTTGCCGACTCTGCGGTTTCATATCCTTTAAACATACGTGTTTCAAGATGAGCGGCCTCCACCAGCTGCTTGAAAATCGGATTCAGCGGTGTGGCTACTATAGAATTTGGCGGAGGCGAGCTCCCGTCATTTTTTAATATAGAGATGGTCATGGGTTCACCGGCCTGATTAGTGGCATCACGATAATGCCAGTAAAAAGGCCGGTTCATAAACTTCCGGTCCAGTTCTTCATTTAAATGAACCATAGATTGAGAAGGGCCTTTGGTAACCTGAACTCCTTTGTAATCTAAAAATTCGTGTACAAGCTCCCAATGAAGTGCGTTAGACATTATGACTGCTCCTTTTCGGATGATAATTCATAAAAATGTTCCAGCTGATTTAATTTCAATCTCATTTCTTTTTCTGAACGTGAGTGAAGCAAAGCGTCTTCAAGATAGCGGTTTATTTCTTTTTTGGTAGTCGAAGAAAGTAAATCGTCGTGTTCACCAATGATATATTGGAATAGTGAAACTTTTTCCTGCAATACATGCCAGATCCGTTCTTCAATCGTGTCTTTGTTTAAAAGGTAGTATATTTCCACATCTTCTTTTTGCCCAATTCTGTGTATACGTCCGATTCTTTGTTCAAGCTTCATGGGATTCCACGGAATATCGGCATGGATCATATATTTGCAAAATTGAAGGTTTAATCCCTCTGAACCGGCTTCAGTCGCAATTAATACCTGCGCTTTTTCGCGGAATAAATCGGTCATCCACTGTTTTTTTCCTTTTTTAAAGCCACCTCTGAAAGGAACAGAAGTAATATTGTGCTGCTTAAGAAACCAGCTTAAGTAGAGCTGTGTTGCTCTATATTGAGTGAAGACGATTACTTTTTCTTCTGTATTCTGGATAAAGGCTAAAATTCGCTGAGCTTTTGCTGTGATCAGTTGATCAGGAGTAACGTCTAAATTTATTCCCAGCTGGCTGCTGATTTCTTTATTCTGCTCTCTGTTCAAAGCTTTTAAAAGGGCAATAATTGAACTGCATCCCTGCTTGAGGAGGGTGATGTGAGAGAAGGCGTGCATATTCATTTCTTTTTGACTTCGATAGAATTGCTCAATTGAGTTATACAATTTTTTTTCATAGGGAAGCTGTTCAATCCACTCTATATGAATAGAACGCTTTGTCCACGAAATATCAGTTTCTTTCCTCCGGGTTCGTATCATAAAATCATCCAGCTTCTTTTTAATGACTAATTTTTCTTTCTCATCTTTACAGCCTTCTCTATACTCCTGTAAGGATCCCAGAAGCCCCGGCCGAAGAAGAGAAGATAAGTGATATAGATCCTCTGATTTATTTTGAATTGGGGTAGCAGTTAGAAATAAACAGTAACTCTTTGATAAAGAATGAATAAATTGATAGTTCAGCGTTTTTGGATTCGTTAGTTTATGTGCTTCATCCACGATGACCATATCATAATGGTGCTCTTCAATTTGTTCACGCAGAGGCGGGCGTTTTAGCAAATCGATGGTTGCGATGGTTACAGGAGATGATCGCCATTCTTTTTTTCCTTTATGCACAATACTATTAATTCCAAAGTGAACAAATAATTCACTTTGCCATTGTCCTCCAAGAGAAGCCGGTACTAAGATCAAGACGGACTTTACGTGTCCCCGGTACATATATTCTTTTAAAATTAAACCAGCTTCGATCGTTTTGCCTAAACCAACTTCATCTGCTAAAAGTGCTCTTCCGCCCATTTCAAATACAACCTTTTTGGCAGCATCAAGCTGATGGGGATGTAAAGTTAAATGATCAAGTTCTTTTAAGCAGCCAAGTGTTTTTTCAGGATAAAGGTATTCTTCTTTTCTTGTAGCCATAGAATGCATCAGTAAAGAAGAATTTAAGGAATGCTGTGATGAGTCCAGCCAGGATAAAAATGAGGTTGGCCAATTTGAATCCTGAAAATGAAGTGAATGATTCATATTTATCAAACCTTTCAAGTGTGGTAGCTTTTTATAAATTCGCTTAAAAACGAATCTTTTATATTCTGAATAAAAAAACATTGCCTAAAAAACAAAATAAATGATAGGATAAAGGGGATTCATTAGAAAAAATAAAATAAAAACCGAACATTTCATTACAAAACTTTGTTTGTTGTTCATAGTATGCCCATAAGTTAAGAAAATATGAGCGAATGAAAGCAGGGGGAGAGATCCTTTTTATAAAGGACGCCGAAGGAGCAAGCATGCATGTGAATCTCTCAGGCAAAAAGACTCCTGCTGGACGCAACTCTGGAGAGTGTTTCGTAATGAAACCACCAAAGAGGACAGCCGAATTTTGGTAAACTTTCAGGTGAAAGGACAGGGATCCCTAATTTATATGGGGATGCCCTGTCTTTTTTTGCATACATAACAGCAAACAATAATGGAGGGAGCAATTAAGTGACTGCATCATTGAAGAAAACACCTTTATTTGACCTTTACAAAGAGTCAGGCGGTAAAACCATTGATTTTGGAGGATGGGCTCTGCCGGTTCAATTCTCAAGTATTAAAGAAGAACATGAAGCGGTCAGAACGAAAGCAGGATTATTTGACGTTTCTCATATGGGTGAAGTCGATGTGAGAGGGAAAGACAGCCTTCAATACTTACAAAAAATGATGACAAATGATCTTTCAAAACTGAAAAATAATGAAGCGCTTTATACCGCGATGTGTTATGAAAATGGTGGCACTGTTGACGATTTGCTGGTTTACAAGCTGAAAGATGACCACTATCTTCTTGTCATTAATGCATCCAATATTGACAAAGATGCTGCCTGGCTCCAAAAACACGTAAATGAAGAAGTTCAGGTTACCGATATTTCGCCAAAAATTGCCCAGCTGGCTATACAAGGTCCAAAAGCTGAAGCCATTTTGCAGCAAATGACAGAAACGAACTTATCCCAAATTCCATTTTTTCATTTTCAAAATGATGTTCATATTAAAGGTGTCTCTGCTTTGGTTTCCCGAACAGGCTACACGGGTGAAGACGGCTTTGAACTTTATTGCCAGGCGGATCATGCTCCTGTTCTATGGAAAGAAATCCTAGAAGAAGGCAAGAAAGAAGGACTTATTCCATGCGGTCTTGGAGCGAGAGATACACTTCGATTTGAAGCCAAGCTCGCATTGTACGGTCAGGAGCTGACAGCAGAAATTACTCCTGTTGAAGCAGGAATTGGTTTTGCTGTTAGAACTGAAAAGGAAACTCCATTTATTGGGCAAAATGTTCTTAGAAATCAAAAAGAAAATGGGGCACCGAGAAAATTAGTGGGCATTGAAATGGTGGAACGGGGAATCCCCCGTCATGGTTATCCGGTATTTTCCGGAGAAGAAGAAATCGGCTTTGTCACAACAGGGACGCAGTCGCCGACTTTAAAAAAGAATATTGGCCATGTGTTACTTAAAAAGGAATATGCTTCTATCGGAAATGAAGTACTGGTTGAAATAAGAGGGAAAAAAGTAAAAGCTGAAATCGTAAAAACACCTTTTTACAAAAGAAAATAGGATTTATGAAGGAGGACAATTATGAATCATCGTTATTTGCCAATGACGGATCAGGACCAAAAAAAAATGCTTGAAGCAGTTGGCGTTGAAAATATAAATGATCTTTTTTCAGATATACCCGAAAAGGTTCGTTTTCAGGGAGATTTAAACATCAAGCCGGCCAAATCTGAAACTGCCCTGACAAGAGAACTTTTAAACATGGCGGCAAAAAATGCTGATACAAAACAATATATTTCATTTTTAGGGGCTGGTGTATACGATCACTATTCTCCTGCTATTGTAGATCATGTTATTTCACGTTCGGAATTTTACACGGCTTATACCCCTTATCAGCCTGAAATATCACAAGGCGAGCTGCAGGCGATTTTTGAATATCAGACCATGATCTGTGAGCTGACGGGGATGGAAGTAGCAAACTCGTCAATGTACGATGGTGGTACTTCTTTTGCAGAAGCGGCCATGCTTTCGGCAGGACAGACGAGAAGGAAGAAGGTGCTCGTTTCTGAAGCCGTAAATCCGGAATCAAGAGCGGTGCTCAAAACATATGCAGCGGGACAGCATATTGAAGTTGTAACGGTTCCTCAGAAAAATGGTGTAACCGACCTCGAAAAATTAAAAGAAATGCTGACAGATGAAGTGGCAGCTGTAATGGTCCAGTATCCAAATTTCTTTGGGCAGATCGAACGTCTGGACGAAATTGAGGCCATTACCCATAGTACAAAATCGATGTTTGTAGTGTCTTCCAATCCGCTTTCCCTCGGTGCTTTAACGCCGCCTGGACAATTCGGAGCAGATATTGTTGTTGGAGATGCACAGCCATTCGGCCTGCCTCAAGCATTTGGCGGACCTCACTGCGGTTATTTTGCTGTTACAAAAAAACTGATGAGGAAAGTACCCGGCCGCTTAGTAGGGGAAACGACAGATGATGAAGGACAAAGAGGATATGTTTTGACGCTTCAGGCTAGAGAGCAGCACATCAGACGGGATAAAGCAACGTCTAACATTTGTTCCAATCAGGCTCTTAATGCACTTGCTGCCTCTGTTGCCATGACAGCCCTTGGCAAAAGAGGAGTTGCAGAAATTGCACAACAGAACTTTAAAAAAGCTCATTATGCAAAACAGCAGCTTGTATCAGCCGGTATTCAGCTTGCAGAAGAAGGCTATACATTCAATGAATTTGTCATTAAATTAAACCGGCCGATAAAAGAAGTTAATGAGGCGCTTTTACAAAAAGGAATTATTGCAGGATATGATGTAGGCCGAGACTATGAAAACCGTAAAAATCAGATGCTTGTAGCTGTAACGGAACAGCGCACAAAAGATGATATCGATACCTTTGTAAAGGAGCTGATTCAATATGCATAAAAAAGATCAGCCGCTTATTTTTGAATTATCAAAAGATGGTCGAACGGGATACAGCTTAACACCGCTTGATGTACCGGACGTAGACATTGACTCACTGGCACCGAAAGGGTTTATTCGTGAAAGGGCTCCGGAACTGCCTGAAGTGGCAGAACTTGATATAATGCGGCACTATACCGCATTATCTAAGCGAAATCATGGAGTGGATTCAGGCTTTTATCCGCTTGGATCATGTACGATGAAATACAATCCGAAGGTAAATGAATCTGTGGCGAGGTACGCAGGATTTGCTCATATTCATCCTTTGCAGGAAGCCTCATCTGTTCAGGGGGCTATGGAATTAATGTATGATTTGCAGCAGCACCTGATTGAAATTACAGGCATGGATGAGGTAACACTTCAACCGGCAGCAGGAGCTCACGGAGAATGGACCGGTTTGATGATGATCCGGGCATTTCATGAAGCAAATGGCGACTTTAAACGAACAAAAGTCATTGTACCGGATTCAGCCCACGGAACCAATCCTGCTTCAGCAACAGTAGCAGGCTTTGATACGATTACAGTGAAGTCCGACAATCAAGGTTTAGTGGACCTTGAGGATTTAAAGCGGGTTGTTGGAGAGGACACTGCGGCACTTATGCTGACGAATCCGAATACACTTGGATTGTTCGAGGAAAATATCCTGGAAATGGCTTCAATTATTCATGAAGCAGGCGGGAAACTGTATTATGACGGTGCGAATTTAAATGCTGTGCTTTCTAAGGCGCGTCCTGGGGATATGGGCTTTGATGTGGTCCACTTAAATCTTCATAAAACATTTACAGGCCCGCATGGCGGAGGCGGTCCCGGTTCAGGACCAGTGGGAGTAAAGAAAGATTTAATTCCTTATCTTCCTAAGCCGATCTTAGTTAAAAACGGGGATCTTTATGACTTCGACTACAATCGTCCTGATTCAATTGGCAGAGTAAAGCCATTTTACGGCAACTTTGGTATAAACGTCCGTGCTTATACTTACATCCGTACCATGGGACCCGATGGATTGAAGGCTGTAAGTGAGTATGCAGTACTAAACGCGAATTACATGATGAGGAGACTTGCTCCACATTTTGATCTGCCATTTGATCGTCATTGCAAGCATGAGTTTGTATTGAGCGGGAAACGCCAGAAAAAGCTGGGTGTGCGAACGCTGGATATTGCAAAGCGCCTGCTTGATTTCGGATACCACCCTCCGACTATTTACTTTCCGTTAAATGTCGAAGAGTGCATGATGATTGAGCCAACCGAAACTGAATCAAAAGAAACACTTGACGCATTCATAGACGCAATGATCCAAATTGCCAAGGAAGTAGAAGATTCACCGGAAGTCGTTCAAAATGCTCCGCATACAACGATTATCGGACGTCTGGATGAAACAAAAGCAGCGCGGCAGCCGGTTCTTCGCTATATTAAAAAAGAAACAGTGGAAGTATAACATCCTCCCACTAAAAAAAGATCCAAAGAGTAATCTTTGGATCTTTTTGCTGTCATTTTATAAAATATAGTTGAATTAATCCTATTCAAGCGAGTCTTGTATAAATACAGGAAGTGATATAGGAATTATTTCCGTTTAATTTTGCCTGTCCACTTTTTAAAGCCGCCTTTAAGCTGATAAAGGTCCTTTACTCCTTTTTTGTGAAGAAGCTGAGCGGCGCGTCCGCTTCTCATGCCGTTTTGACAATAGAGATAAACCGGTTTATCAGGACGGATTTCACCGATTCTCATTTTAAGCTGGGAAAGAGGGATGTTTCGTGCCCCCAGTATATGACCGCCATCGTATTCCCGCTGTTCCCGGATATCAATCAGCTGAGCCTTGCGATAGCCGCTCTTAAACTCTTCCTCTGTTAAGGGTTTTAAAATGCGTTTCTGACGAAAATATGTGTAAGTTGAGTATAGTATGATCGCAACTAATACACCAATTAAGACATAAAGTGATTCCAACTCTTTGACCCCTTTCTATTTATAACACTCCTTTTATTATAGGGTGCATTTGCCGGAAGTTCAAAGAAAATTATTGTAAAACGCGGCTCTTTGAAAAAGTTTCTTCTTCTGTTAGACTAAAATCGACATAATTTAAAAGAATTGAGAGATGTGTGATGGAAACTTGGAGATTTATTGATTCAGGAAACGCTTCACCGGGCTTCAACATGGCGCTGGATGAAGCGCTGCTGGACTGGCACAGTGAAGGGAAGATCCCGCCAACCATTCGTTTCTATGGATGGAATCCCGCCACTCTGTCAATTGGTTATTTTCAAAATGTCCAAAAAGAAATTAATATGGACGAGGTTGCCAGGCATGGTCTTGGATTTGTCAGACGGCCAACAGGTGGCAGAGGAGTTTTACACGAACATGAACTGACCTATAGTGTAATTGTTAGTGAAGAACATCCTGCCATGCCCCAAACAGTTACCGAGGCCTACCGGGTTATTTCCGAAGGGATTTTACATGGTTTTCGCGACTTGGGTCTGGATGCTTATTTTTCTGTACCAAAGACAGCGGATGAGAAAAATCAGCTTAAAAATCCAAGAAGCTCGGTCTGTTTTGATGCACCTTCGTGGTATGAATTGGTGGTTGAAGGAAAAAAAGTGGCAGGAAGTGCTCAAACGAGACAAAAAGGCGTCATACTTCAGCATGGCTCAATCCTGCTCGACATTGACGAAGAAAAATTATTCAATCTGTTTCACTATCCAAGTGAACGCGTGAAAGAAAGAATGCAGCAGGCATTTAAGAAAAAAGCCGTTGCGATTAACCAGATGGCTGACAGCCCCGTAACGCTTGAACAAGCTAAAGAAGCATTTCGGCATGGTTTTGAAAAAGGGTTATCAATAAACCTGGAAGAGTATGCATTAAATCAGGAAGAGCTTGAATACGTTAATGAGATCATGACAAGACGGTATAATAATGACGAATGGAATTTTAAAAGGTAATTATAATTTTCAGAGGCTGATCTTAAATTAAAAATGTACGAGGGTCATAATTAATAAAAAACGGGCAAGTTCGCTCGTTTTTTTTGTTTTTTTAAGATGAATATCTTCAAGAAAACTTTGTCGTAAATTGCAAGTCTTGAAATAGACCAAAATAAGCTGATTTTTCCTAAATTACCTGTTAGACCTGCTGTTTTCTTTTAATATCAAGTATTTTTCGATTTGACATTTATTTTTTAATTGACTGAAAAAACTATATATAGTATGAGAATAAATTTCGAAAGTACTATATGTTGTGTTTTCTTTTAAAAAAGAGTACACTACAATCAATCATTATCTTATGGAAGGGGATAGAACGATGACCTCGTTATCTACTCAGCATACAGAACTAAATATAGAACAATTAAATCAGGATATTGCAAAATTCGACCCGGTTCACCCAATTACTCCGGATATGAAAATTACTCATAAAGGGGTTTCGCGTCTGGTCATGCTCGACCGTTATGCCTTTAAGGATACGGAAAAAAAATCACTGCGAACGGGTGATTTTGTTGTGCTCACAATTCGTGAAGATCCAAAATTTCCTGCCAGAGGATTGGGATACATACAAAGTATCAACTCCGAAAAAAGAGAAGCAAATGTTCTAATTGAAGAAGAGTTTAGAAACTCTCTGGATACGCCAAAAGAAATCGAAACGGGCATCGTGGTACGGTCGCTGGATGTAATAGAAAAACCGCTTGAAATCTTCTATGAGCAAATTGCCCTGCGAAATGCAACTGGGCTTGCTTCTGTTGAAAAAACAGAGGAGGACCGCATAAAATGGACCAAAGAATTTTATAATGAATTATCCAGCCTACATTTTGTTCCCGCGGGAAGAGTGCTGTACGGAGCAGGGGCAAAAACGGATGTTACGTTCTTTAATTGCTACGTTATGCCATTTGTGAAAGATTCGAGAGAAGGCATCTCTGATCACCGGAAGCAGGTAATGGAAATAATGAGCCGCGGTGGAGGTGTTGGTACAAATGGTTCCACACTCCGTCCAAGAAATACACTGGCACGAGGAGTTAATGGCAAATCCTCTGGTTCAGTATCATGGCTGGATGACATCGCGAAATTAACACATTTGGTAGAGCAGGGCGGCTCCAGAAGAGGAGCTCAAATGATCATGCTCTCAGACTGGCATCCGGATATCATTGAATTTATTATTTCTAAAATGCAAAATCCCCGCATCCTTCGCTTTCTTCTTGAAACAACTGAGGATGAGTTTATAAAGAAAATTGCACAGGAAAAATTAAAGTTTACCCCCTTGACTGAGCAGGAAGTCGGCATGTATCAGAGCATCGTAAACTATAAAGGGATTCCTGGATTTGGCGGATTTAATGAAAAAATCATCGAAGATGCAGAAGAAAAGCTGGCAACTGGCGGTACTTATTCTGTTCATAATCCTGAATTCCTTACAGGAGCAAATATTTCCATCTGTTTAACAGATGACTTTATGCAGGCAGTGGATAAGGATGAAGAATATGCACTTAGATTTCCTGACGTGGAATCCTATTCAAAAGAACAAATGACTGCATACAATGATTCCTGGCATGAAGTTGGAGATGTGCGTAAATGGGAAGAAGCAGGAAATGCGGTCCGAACGTACCGCACAATTAAAGCGAAAGAGCTGTGGAATCTAATTAATATCTGTGCAACGTATTCTGCCGAGCCTGGAATTTTCTTTATCGATAATGCCAACGACATGACAAATGCCAAAAGCTACGGTCAACAGGTCGTTGCAACAAATCCTTGCGGCGAGCAGCCGCTTGCGCCTTATTCAGTCTGCAACCTGGCAGCTGTAAACCTTGCTGAGTTTGCTGATAAAAAAGCCAGGAAGGTACAATTTGACAAGCTGAAGAAAACAGTCGAGATTGGTGTTCGAATGCAGGACAATGTCATTGATGCCACTCCTTATTTTCTTGAGGAAAATCAAACGCAGGCACTTGGGGAAAGAAGAGTAGGCCTTGGTGTTATGGGACTTGCCGACTTGTTGATTTATTGCGAGAAAGAATATGGCTCAGAAGAAGGCAATAAACTGGTAGATGAAATTTTTGAAACAATTGCTGTGACGGCTTACCGTACCTCTATTGAACTCGCTAAAGAGCGTGGAGCATTCCCATTCCTTGAAGGAGCAACTTCTGAAGAAACAGTACATTTAAGAAATGCTTTTACAGAAACAGGCTTTATGAAGAAAATGCCTGAGGATATTAAAGAGGGGATACGCGAGTACGGCATAAGAAACTCTCATCTGTTAACTGTTGCACCGACAGGAAGTACAGGTACCATGGTTGGTGTTTCAACAGGGCTTGAGCCATACTTCTCATTCACCTATTACAGAAGCGGACGACTCGGCAAGTTCATTGAAGTAAAAGCAGATATCGTCCGTGAATACCTGGAACTCAATCCTTCTGCTTCGGAAAATAATCTGCCGGATTTTTTTGTTACAGCAATGGAACTGGCTCCTGAAGCGCATGCTGATACACAATGTGTAATTCAAAGGTGGATTGACAGTTCAATTTCAAAAACAGTGAATGCTCCGAAGGGCTACGCCGTAGAACAGGTAGAAAGTGTATATGAGAGACTCTATAAAGGCGGAGCAAAAGGCGGTACGGTTTATGTAGATGGAAGCCGTGATTCGCAGGTGCTCACGCTAAAAGCAGAAGAAAACAATATGAATGAATCAACTCAAAAGACAAAGCAGAACGTTGTGCTTGTTGATACGATTCAGGACTTGCGGTCCACGAATGTCACGATCGGATCTGAACTGGGCAATACCTGCCCTGTCTGCCGCAAAGGAACGGTTAAAGAAATTGGCGGCTGCAACACTTGTACAAATTGTAATGCTCAATTGAAATGCGGTTTGTAAAATAAAATTGAGATTGGCATAAAATGCAAGAAATTGAAGAAGCGGTATTCATTACTGGTATGAGGAGAGCGCAGGGTGGTGCCATCTGCAGGATACAGTTGCTTGAGCTTTTACAGGACAAAACCATAAAATGCAAAAACCCCTTCTCTGTGAAACCGTCCGCCTAAAGTAGAGCGGAGTGAAACCCTCAATGAGCCTGAGACACTTGTCTCAGGCTTTTGTGCGACGGGCAGTCGCAAGGAGTGCTGGCTTAGCCAGCACTCTTCTTTTCGCTTTTCAGATAGAGACGTCATTTCGATGAAACGACTAGTTGAAGAAAAGAGGAGTGGATCCCAGATGGTG